>CAWHUM010000021.1:0-99707 GCA_963832445.1 uncultured Alphaproteobacteria bacterium | reverse complement strand
GATCAGACCTTGCTCAACCGCTTTGTAAGCATCCGGTGAGGCTTTCAATTACCCACAAGCGGCTGAGTCCGTTGAATGAGTCGCGACAAAAGAATCTTGAATCGGATGAATCGGTTGTGATTCATTGCAGAGCACCTGAATCGCGGGGGCGGGGTGCTACATGGGCTCAAGAAGCGGGAAATTTGATCATGCGATAGACCTAGGCGGCCTCTACGACCGCAGTGACTCCGCCCCTCTCGACCACTGGACGACGCGCGAGGTCGACGAGACCGCTTTCAAAGACGCACGGCTTGGTCGACGATTTGGTCAGCTCTTGCGGCAGGTGGGCGACGGCATGGGCGAGAGCATTCCGTTCGCGTGCCAAGACTGGGCGAACACGAAAGCGGCCTATCGGTTTTTCGCCAATGATCGCGTCGAAGAGCGCGAGATTCTCAGCGGTCACTTCGCCGCTACGCGTGCGCGATATGATGCGTGCAAAGGCACTATCCTTCTCATTCAGGACACGACGGAATTCTCCTACCAGCGCGCCGCGCCGCATCTGATCGGCATGACCAAAAGCGTCAACAGTGGTCAGGACACGCGCGGACGCCTTCGCCATCACACTGTGTGCGGGATCCTGATGCATTCCAGCCTTGCGGTGACGACTGACGGGCTGCCGCTGGGATTGGCGGCGGTGAAGTTCTGGTCACGCAAGAAGTTCAAAGGGACCGCCGCGCTCAAAAGGAAGATCAATCCGACCCGTGTTCCTATCGAGAAGAAGGAAAGCATTCGCTGGCTTGAGAATCTCCGGCAGTCGATCGAACGCCTCGGCCAGCCAGAGCGTTGCGTTCATGTCGGTGATCGCGAAAGCGACATTTATGAATTGTTCTGCCTCACGCACGATCTGGGCGCGCACTTCCTCGTCCGCACCTGCGTCGACCGGCTCGCCGGCAACGGCGGCCATACGATTGCAGCCGAGATGGAGGAGACCAGCGTCAAGGGTCTGCATCACATCGAAGTGCGCGATGATGATGGTGAGACAACCAAGGTCGCACTGGAGATCAAGTTCAAGCGCATCACCGTGTTGCCACCCATCGGCAAACAGAAACGTTACCCGTCGCTCGACTTGACAGTGATCCATGCCAGCGAGCGTGGCGCGCCGAAAGGCCGCAAACCGATCGAGTGGAAACTGATCACGGATATGCCAGTGCGCAGCCGCGCCGAGGCCATCGACAAGATCAATTGGTACGCCATGCGTTGGAAAATCGAAGCCTTCCACAAAATCCTGAAGTCCGGCTGCAAGGCGGAAGATTCAAAACTGCGCACAGCCGAGCGGCTCGCCAACCTGATGGCGATCTTCTGCATTCTCAGCTGGCGCATCCTCTGGCTCACCATGCTCAACCGCATTGTGCCAGAGGCGTCCCCCAAGTTGGCTCTCACCGACACTGAAATCACCTTGCTTGACGAACTCGTCAGTGACACAGGCAACCGACGCCGCCGCCCCGGAACGCTCGCCTTCTACCTCACCAAACTTGCTCGATTGGGCGGTTACCTGGCGAGGTCCAGCGACCCGCCGCCAGGCAACATCGTCATCTGGCGCGGCCTCTCGCGGCTGACTGACATCGAACTCGGCCACGAGATCGGAGCGATGAAATATGTGGGTAATTGAAAGCCGGCGGGGCCGCCCCGGTCGAATGGCAACCGGGGCCTGCACAATGTCTGGAATAAGGACGGGCCTGGCGACGATGTCGGGTGTATCGGAGGTCCCTCAGAGACCGATAACGTTGCGGGCCACTGAGAGCGCGTGGGCCAACAATCATGGCACTCGCGGCGTTCCCATCCTCGTTTTGTCGCCGCCTTGCGGGCCGTCGCTGCAGCAGGGGTCCGTGCGCAGCTTGCCGTAGGCACGCATCAGCGCCTGGCTGAGCTCTCCGCCCCTTTCCATGTAGTCGATGAGGAGCCCCGCACTGCATGCCCGCCATTCCGTCACCTCGGTGGGCGACAGATCGTAGATCTTCATGCCCTTGCTGCGCGCAAGCTCAAGTGCCGACGCCTCAATGGCAGATGCCCGCTCGCGGACTTCGCGCTCCACCTTCCGCCCGGCCTGCACGAGGATGTTCCTGTGCCCGTCGCTGAGCGACTCCCAGGTCCTCTCGGCGATCACGACCAGGAACTCGAACGCGACATGGTCCGTTCGCGTTATCGCCGTTGTCACCTTCCAAAGCTCCCGGGACCGAATGGCGGCCACGGTCATCATGGCTAGGTCCAGCTTGCCATCCGCGAAAGACTCTTGCACCTGGCCGTCGGTCTCGAGCACGGGTATGCCGCCACACTGCCGGACAAAGCGCGCCGACGTCTCGCTGAACATGCGTATCCGCTTGCCCCTGATGCGGTTCGGGTCTTTGACATCGCCGTCCACGCCATAGACGACCATGGTGCCGATCGTCTGCCACGATAACACGCGCAGGCCCATGGTCTTGAGAATGGCCTCGTCGAGGCGCTGTCTGATCTCGTTGTCGGGGCTGGTCGCCGCCCGCACCAAGCCATCGAAATTGAACAGGAAGGGCTGCTCCATGAGCGCTGCGGGCGTGAACCTCCTGGCGAACTGGTTAAGTCCTATAACCCCCATCTCAAGCAGGCCCGCACGGATCGCTTCGATCACCGTCTCGTCAGGGTACGGCCTGCCGCGGTCGAAGATCTCGACGGTGACGCTTCCGTCGGTCTGCTTCTCAACGAGCTCCTTGAAGGCCACCAGGGGTGCGCCCGTGAACGGCTCGGTTACGGGCACCGGCACGGTCGCCCTGAGCTTAATCGGACCCGATGCGCCGGCGCCGGAAGCGGCCAGCCCGCATGCAAGCGATGCCAATAACGACGCCCACCTCATATCTTCCCTCCCGACAGAGTGGCCTGCGTTGCCCCCGTTGCCCTCCCCGCCGACTGCGGAACCTACCTTCCACCGTCCTCTTGATCCACTCCCGACCTTCTCCGCATAATCCGCTCGCGGGTTCCTTCCGGCAGTGTGACCACAAGATCACCATTTTGCTCAAGTCTCTATTCCATACGGGATGCTCGCGGCTCAGTCTGAGCAGCCCTTCGGTTGCGCCGTTCCATCGTGGTGCTTCTAATGCGTTTCCCTGAACGCGACGGTGGCTTTTGGCACAGACTGCTCGTTCGCCCCTCTGCACAAGTCTGTCTGCTTTCGGGGGTAGAACCGACTACAGGTTGGTCTTCAGCAGAGTTCACTCGTGAACTCAGGCGTTTTCGCCGCCGGTTGTCATAAGAAGAATTGGCCCGAGAGCTCGACGTTCGCGCAGCACGTCACTGACTAATGCCGTGATTTGTCCAGGGGTCGCGCAACGCCAGGAGATGTTGCTCTGAGGGATCGCCGCATGCACCAACGCACTACGCAATCGGCGCCTGTTCGTCATTCCGCACGCATCGCCAACCCATTGATGGCGCGTGCCATGAACATTGCAAGAATTTCCGGAACGCCCCTTGATTTACAACGGCAACCTTCCGCTCCCAAAGCAGGTGCTCTACCAGGCTGAGCTATGCCCCGACATATGGCTTCTCTCGGTTGCGCGGCCATAACCGGCACGGCGTTGTACCAGAGAGTGGGCTCCTACTGAAGTACAAGAGAATCGTCCACCTAGCGTCGTATCGTTACCCCCGTCGGCGCTGCAGCGCCGCAGCCCAGAGGTTCGTCAACTCTCCTACGGCGATCCTGGTCAATCCTTCCGCACATTGCAAAGCTCGACTTCGAGCCGACAAGGCCGCGGCTAGCTATGGCTGGAGGCAGATCGGCACACCCCTCTCCAGGGGACAGCACTACCCAGGACGCCGTGCACGCTCGTTCTGATGGACGAGCGCAATAAGGCCTTTGAGCAGCGCCGTCGGTGAGGGCGGGCAGCCGCCGATGTGCAGATCGACCGGAATGACGGACGAGACGGCGCCGACACAGGCATAGCTTCCGGCGAAGACCCCGCAATTGGCGGCACAATCCCCCGCCGCCACCACCCATTTCGGGTCCGGCGTGGCGGCATACGTGCGCTCCAGTGCTTCGCGCATGTTCTTGGTGACGGGGCCAGTTACGAGGAGCACGTCGGCGTGGCGCGGCGAGGCGACGAAGCGCAGGCCGAACCGCTCGATGTCGTAGAAGGCGTTGTTCAGAGCGTGGATCTCGAGCTCGCAGCCGTTGCAGGAGCCGGCATCCACCTCGCGAATGGACAGGCTGCGACCGAGGCGGCGGCGCGCTGACCTGCCCAGGCTCTCCGCCAGCTCGGCAACCTGGGCATCTTCGGCCGCAGGCGCCCGCTCCGTGAGCGCGGATTGCAGCAGGCTTTGGAACAGTAGCTTGCGCATGGTCGATTCTACAGGTCGTGCCCAGAATAGGAGCAGTTGAACGATTTGTTGCAGAGCGGAAAGTCGGCGACGATGTTGCCCTCGATGGCCGCCTCCAGCAGCGGCCATTGGAACCACGACGGGTCGCGCAAGTGGCAGCGCGCGATCCTGCCGTCGGGTCCCAGCCGCAGCCAGACCAGGATGTCGCCACGGAAGCCTTCGACGAGCGCAAGCCCTTCGCACCCATGCCGGGCCGCAGGACGCGGCTCGCCTGATTGCATCGCGCCCTCCGGCAGGGCTTCGAGCACCTGCTCGATGAGCGAGACCGATTGGTTGACCTCCTCGATGCGCACCCACACGCGCGCGTCGACGTCGCCTTCCTGCCGCACAGGAACGTCGAAGCGCAGGCTGGGATAGGGCGCATAGCCCGGCGCCCGGCGCGCGTCGAAGGGCCGCCCCGAACCACGGCCGATGAATCCACCGGCCCCGTACTGCCGCGCCAGCTCGCCGCTCAGGACCCCCGTTGTGACCGTGCGCTGCTGCAGCGACGCGGTGCTGTCATAGAGCTCCACCAGCTCGGGAAAGCGGCGCCGAACGGTCTTGATGAAAGTGCGCAGGCCGGCCGCGCCCTCCCGGCCGAGATCGGCGGCCACGCCGCCGGGCACGACCCGGTCCATCATCAGCCGATGGCCGAAGCAGGCGTCGGCCGCACGCAGTACGTGCTCGCGCAAGATGCCGCAGTGGGCATGCATCAGCGAGAACGACGCGTCGTTGCAGATGGCGCCGATGTCGCCGAAGTGATTGGCGATCCGCTCCAGCTCGGCCATCAGCGCGCGCAGCCAGACCGCGCGCGGCGGCGGCTCCAGCCCAAGCGCCGCCTCGGCGGCACGCGCAAAGGCAATGGCGTAGGCGACGGTGCTGTCGCCGGAGACGCGGCCAGCCAGCTTTGCAGCTTGCTCGAGGGTTGCGCCGGTCATGAGGTGGTCGATGCCCTTGTGCACGTAGCCCAGCCGCTCCTCCAGGCGCACGACCGTCTCGCCGTTGGCGGTGAACCGGAAATGACCGGGCTCGATGATGCCGGCGTGCACGGGGCCGACCGGAATCTGGTGCATGGGCGGGCCTTCGACCGGGTGGAAGGCGTACGCGTCGCCGGCAGTGGGGATGGTCTCCCTCCTGCCGAGCGGGTGGCGCACGCCCCAGCGGCCATGGTCGAGCCAGCGGCGCGCATCGGGCGAGGCTTCGGGCTGCAAGCCGTAGAGATCGCGGATGGTGCGCTCGAGCCGCAGGGCTGGAGGATGCAGGCTGCCAATGGAAGGAAACCGCCCAGTGGGGCAGGCGAGGGTCAGGACCCCGATCAGCCCCTCCTCCAACACGGCAAGGTTGACGGTATCGCTGTCGCCCCAGAGCGACAGCAGGGTGCCATCGCCCGATGCCAGATGCTGGCCCGCCCGTGTCCAGGCCGCCTCGTCGACAATGACGCGGCCATGCGTGCGAGCCGCACCCGCCCGCCGGGCATGCTGCATCGTCTCCTGGAGCCATGCCATGGTTCGCCTCACCCGAGCAGCCGCGCGACGCTCTGGAACCAGGCAACCAGCGGCGGGGGCAGATAGATGCCGGCTGCCAGAACCAGCGCGAGGTGCGCATAGAGCGGCACGTAGGACGCCTCGACCGGGGCGGAGCTGCCGGTGGGCACGCCGAACGCGACCTCGTTGAGGCGCAGCATCAGCGCGCCGAGCGCCACCAGCAGCCCGAACACCAGAATGATGGCGAGCATCGGCGCGCGCGCAAAGGTGGAGCTGACGATCAGGAACTCGCTCATGAAGATACCGAGCGGCGGCAGGCCGGCAATGGCGACCACGCCCAGCACCAGGCCCCAGCCAAGCACCGGATGGCTTTCGGTGAGGCCACGGATCTCGGCGATGCGCTGCGTGCCCTTGGCCTGTGCGATGTGACCGACGGCGAAGAAGATCGCCGACTTTGTGAGCGAGTGCATGGTCATGTGCAACAGGCCGCCGAAGTTGGCAAGCGCCCCACCCATGCCGAAGGCGAAAGTGATTATCCCCATATGCTCGATCGACGAGTAGGCGAACATGCGTTTGATGTCGCGCCGGCGGTAGAGCATGAATGCTGCGAACACGACCGACGCGAGCCCCATGGTCACCATCAGCGGGCCGGGCGCGATGGCCGCGGGGTTGGCGGCGAGCAGCATCTTGAAGCGCAGGACGGCATAGAGCGCCACGTTGAGCAGCAGGCCGGAGAGCACGGCGGAGATGGGCGTGGGGCCCTCGGCGTGGGCATCGGGCAGCCAGGCGTGCAACGGGGCGAGGCCGACTTTGGTGCCGTAGCCCAGCATCAGGAAGATGAAGGCGACGTTGAGCAGCTCCGGGCTGAAGTCCGCCGCCTTCTCGATCAGCGCCGTCCACACCATGGCATCATGGCCCTCGCCGATCACTGGGCGGGCGGCCATGTAGACCAGGATGGTGCCGAACAAGGCCAGCGCGATGCCGACGCTGCCGAGGATGAAATACTTCCAGGCCGCCTCCAGCGCCTCGTGCGTGCGGTAGATGCCGACCATCGCCACAGTCGTCAGCGTCGCCAGCTCGATGGCGACCCACATGAGGCCGATGTTGTTGGCCACCAGTGCGAGGTTCATGGCAAACATCAGCGTCTGGTACATGGCGTGGTAGAAGCGCAGGTACTGAGGCGTGAGCCGCCCGATCTCCACCTCGTGGGCGATATAGCTGGCGCTAAAGGCGCTGGTGGTGAAGCCCACGAACGTGGCGAGCACCACGAACACGATATTGAGGTCGTCGACGAACAGGTAGCCGGTCGGCGCGGGCCGCTCCACCAGCAGGAACAGCGCCGCCACGAAGGTCGCCAGCGCCGCCAGCGCGTTGAGTGGCGCGGCCACCTTGTAGGCGGGTATTAGGGCGAGGAGTGCTGCCGACAGAAATGGAATGGCGAGGATGGCCGTCACCGGCTCCAGCGTCAGCTCGAAGGGCAGCTGGATCATCGGCGCTCTCCGCGAAACTCGTCGAGCGCTTGGATGTCGACGGAATCGAAGCGCTCGCGAATGCGGAAGAGAAAGACGCCGATGACAATGAAGGCGACCAGCACCGAGAAGGCGATGCTGATCTCCACCACCAGCGGCATACCCTTGGCACCCGTCGCCGCCAGGATCAGACCGTTCTCCATGGACATGAAGCCGACGATCTGGCTCACCGCGTTGCGCCGCATCACCATCATCAGGAGCCCCAGCAGCACGACCGAGAGGGCGAACGCGAGGTCCTCGCGCGCCAGCTGGTCGACCGCAGCGCCGGTGGCCTTCAGCATCACCACCATCGACAGGCCGACCAGGCCCATGCCCGCGAGCATGGTCGGACCCACGCCCACCACCGTTTCTATGGTGCGGTGAATGCCGAGGCGGACCACGACGCGGCGCAGCGCCACGGGAATGATGATGGCCTTGAGCGCGAGGGCGAGCGCGGCCGGCACGTAGAGATGCTCCGCGTCCTGGATGTAGGCCTGCCACGCGACCGAGGCGGAGAGCACGACCGCGTGCAGGGCGAACACGTTGAGCAGCGCGAACATGCGGTCCTGATAGAGCAGCATGAAGCTCACCAGCACCAGCCCGCCCGCCAGCATGTGCGCGACATCGAAGTAGTGCGAGTTCATCAAGAAGTTCCTAGAAGCTCCGCGACACGAACAGCAGCAAGGTGCCGAGCAGGCCGAGCATCAGCGCCGCCCCCAGGAACTGCGGGACACGGAACACGCGCATCTTGGCAATCGAAGTCTCGAACAGCACCATCAGGAACCCGCCGGCCAGCAGCTTGCCCACATAGGCCGCTGCACCGATCGCATAAGCCACCGGCCCGCTGCCGGCCGGGGCCAGCCCCCACGGCACGAACATGCAGGCGATGAGCGAGACGTAAAGCAGCAGCTTCACCGCGGCTGCGAGCTCGATCATGGCCAGGTGCCGGCCGGAATACTCGAGCACCATGGCTTCGTGCACCATGGTGAGTTCCAGGTGCGTGGCGGGATTGTCGACGGGGATGCGCGCGTTCTCGGCAACGGCGACGATGATGAGAGCGATCAGCGCCATGCCCAGCGACGCGCGCAGGCTGACGTTGTCCTGCATGTAGGAGGCGATGAAGGAGAGCTGCGTGGACCCGGCCACCAGGGCCACGGTGAACACGATCATGATCATGGCCGGCTCGGCCAAGGACGCAAACAGCATCTCGCGGCTGGAGCCGATGCCGCCAAAGCTGGTGCCGATGTCCATGCCGGTGAGCGCCAGGAAGAAGCGCGCCGAGCCGATCAGGGCGATGATGGCGATCAGGTCGCCGACCCAGCTGAAGATGAGCCCGGTGGCGAAGGTCGGGACCAGCGCGGCCGCCACCCAGGTGGCGGCGAAGATCATGTAGGGGCCGCTGCGGAAGAGCCAGGACGCGTTCTCGGCCAGCAGGGCTTCCTTGCGGATAAGCTTCAGGAGATCGCGGTAGGGCTGCAGGACCGGCGGTCCGCGCCGGCGCAGCAGCCGCGCCTTGACCTTGCGGGTGAAGCCCAGCAGCAGCGGCGCCAGCGCCAGCGCCAGGAACATCTGCACGCCCTGCAGGAGAAGCGCGACGATCACGTCCATATCGACACCACCAGCAGCAGGCCGACCAGGGCCACGAACACCAAGCTCAGGTACTGCCTGATGGTCAGGAACTGGAGATGGTTGAGCCGCTCGGCCGCGACGGCGACGCCGTCCGCAACGGGGGCATAAATGCCGTCCCAGATGAGATCGCGCAGGGTGACGGAGAGGCGGGCCGGCCGGGCATCGCCCGGCGGTGGCATGTCGACCCGCTCGCGGGCCTGGAACACCATCGTGCCGAACACCCGCCGGATCGGCTGGGCGAAACTGTCGGCCGTATACTGGGTGGCGGGGCTCGCAAGGGGAAAGCCGCAATCCCAGGCCGGTCCGCGGCGCACCGCCCGCGACGCAAAGCGGTGCACGGCCTCGATCGTCAGCAGCGTCGACACCGCGATGAAGATGAAGACCAGCAGGCCGTTGTAGGAGCTGCGGCTCTCCGCGACCGGCACGATCGACAGCCAGGCAAGCGCGCTCTGCTGCGGCATGCGCGCGCCGACAAGCCCTTGCACGACCGGCGCCAGGGCATCGATGACGAGCCCCGGCAGGACGCCCGCCAGCAGGCACAGCGCCGCGAACGCGAACATCGCTGCCAGCGATGCCCGGTCGGTCTCCCGGGCCCCTTCCGCCGCCGGCGTGCGCGGCCGGCCGAGAAAGGTGACGCCGAACGCCTTGACGAAGCAGGCCGCGGCCAGCGCGGCGGACAGGGCTAGCATGGCGCCCACCGCAGGGACGATGAGCTTCAAGGCCCACGAGGGCAGCGTGGGGCTGAGCAGAATGGCCTGGAACGTCAGCCACTCTGACACGAAGCCGTTGAGCGGCGGCAGCGCCGAGATCGCCATGCAGCCGGTCAGGAACGCGAAGGCGGTGAGGGGCATGCGGTGGATGAGGCCGCCTAGGTGCTCCATGTCGCGCTCGCCCGTTGCAGTGAGCACGGCGCCGGAGCCGAAGAACAGGAGGCTCTTGAACAGACAGTGGTTGAGGACGTGGAACAGCGCGGCTGTCAGCGCCAGCGCCGCGGGCGCCTGCATACCATGTGCGGAGAACGCCAGCGCGAGCCCCAGGCCGAGAAAGATGATGCCGATGTTCTCGACCGTGTGATAGGCGAGCAGCCGTTTCAGGTCGTGCTGCATCAGGGCGCTGAGCACGCCCAGAACGCAGGTGATGCCGGCGAGCGCGATCACCAGGGTGCTCCACCACCAGTCCGGCGGACCGTTGAGGTCGAAGACGATGCGGATGAAGCCGTAGACCGCAACCTTGGTCATCACCCCGCTCATCAAGGCGGAGACGTGGCTTGGGGCGGCCGGATGTGCGAGCGGCAGCCACACGTGCAGCGGCACCAACCCCGCCTTGGAGCCAGCGCCCAGCAGGGCCAGGATCAGGACCACGGCCGGGAGCGCGCCGCCGCCTGCGCGGATCTCTGCGAACGTGTAGCCCCCCGTCCCTCCGGACAGCAGCCCGAAGGCCAGCAACAGGGCGAGCGTGCCGAAGCTCGCCATGAGGATGTAGATGTAGCCCGCGCGGGTGTTGTCAGGATCGTGGTGGTGCGCCACGACCAGCGCCCACGAGGAGAGCGACATGAATTCCCAGGCGACGAGAAAGCTGAACGCATCGTCGGCGAGCACGACGAGGTTCATCCCAGCGAGAAACAGGGGATAGAACGGCAGCACGCGTCCCGGCGCGACCTCGTGCCGGCCGTAGCCGATGGCGAAAAGGCTCGCGCCCGCGCCGCCCAGGTTGACCACCGCAAGGAAGAATGCGTTGAGCGCGTCGAGCCGAAAGTGTGCGCCAGTCCAGGGCAGGCCGACGGGCAATCTTGCCGCTTGCGGCGAAGAAGGCTGCAAGAGCAAGTGCTGACAGCTCGAGGCCAGAATGCCGAGGCAGACCAGCAGGCAGATGCCATACACCAAGGGCCCGGCCGCGCGTGACCGCTGAAGCAGCATGCCGAGGAAGGCTGCGCCCAGCAGGACGGCCACGCCCCACAGTGCCATCCCAATCTGCATTCGCCCCCTTCTCCCGGCTCCGAGCCTGTCGTGTCCGTCGCTCGTTTCGTTCGGCTGAGCCCTACGTCACGAGCGGACTAGCGCCCGCCCCTTTCTGGAGCGAGATTGAGACACCATGGCGCCACGATCGGTGACCGCGCACTCCCTGAAGCGAACGCCGCGCCCGCGCCCCTCGCTCTTGGCATTGTCGCCGAGCAACTCGATCCCCGCCGCGTTGAGCGCCCCGACCACCTTGATCAGCGTATCGATCACTCCGCGCACGTTGCCCTGGCTCGCCTCCATGCGCTGGATGGTCGGCACCGATACCCCCGACAGGTCGGCCAGCGTTTGCTGGTCGATGCCGAGAAGTGCCCGGGCAGCTCTCAATTGTGCGGCGGTGATCATCGTTTGTACAGGCCCTGAAACAACAACTACTGTATCGACTGCCAAGAGTAATGTACAGGGCATCAATACTAATGCCTCTCCAGCGTCAGGCGTCGTGGCCAAGCACGAAAGGTCGTAACGCTCTCCCCCCGCGCGGCAGTCACGGCAGTCAGAAGCTGAGGTCAATGCAGACTGACGTGGCGGTTGTAGTCCGACCCGCTGCGTTTCACCCCGTTGCCCTACGGTCCGGGAAGCTCGCCGGCACGCGTCCATGCTCGAAGTGCGGTTACACCGGGTCCAACCTCACTCCGTTTCTAACTGGGCTTGGAGCGGGGTCGGTCACCTGTGCTCGCGCGGAGCGACCGCGCAAGTTGGCGGATGCGACGGATAAAAAGGGGCAGCCCCCCTGCGCCGTAGTTGGAGCAGCCACGGCCAGTCCTTATTTCTAAGGTTCCGTGACCTAGACAAGGTAGGGCCCCGCTTGTTGTTGGCACCCTGGACCGATGCCAAGGACACGCCATCGCTGAGGAGGACGCCCATGGCGCAAGTCGCCGCGAGATCGCCGCTGCAGTATCTGGACAAGGCTACGTCGGCCCTGCGGGAGCTGGGGCTGATGCCCGAGAAGCTCGATCCAGCGCCGATCAATGCCCTGCTCGAGAAGATCTCCGATCTCGACAAGGACAAGATTGCACTCATCGCGCGAACGCTCGGTCAAGCCGAGGTTTTCAACGAGGTCGTGCGCGAGCAGACATCGAAGATGGAGATCGGCGAGCGCTACCAGGTCATCACCAACGGCTTCAACTCGATCCGCGACGATAGCAAGCGGCTCGTCGACCAAGTCGCCGACGGCAAGCTCGACATCCTCGAGCGCGGCACCAACATGTGGATGAAGATCGCCCGCGGTGACATTGCCGACCGGTTCGACAAGATCCGCACGACCTACCTGGCGGTCACCAGGGAGACCAAGAACCAGATCGAGCGCGAGGCCAAGATCCTGGACGCCTATCGCGATTATCGCGGCGCGCTGAAGCATGCCGAGGTGATGGCGCTGGAGATCCTGAAGCAGGCCGAGGCCAAGCTCAACGCCGCCAGGGCCGCCCTGGGGCAGGAAACCGCCAAGGTTGCGGGCTTTTCCGGCACTGAGCCCGCCGAGCGCGCCAAGCTCGAACTCGTCCGCGACGAGCAGCTGCGCCGCACCCAGGACGAGGACAAGCGCTATCAGATCGCCAAGGACCTATCCGACAATTTGACCGTCTCCTACAACACCTCCGAGGTCATCATGGCGCGGCTGATCCAAACGACCTCGGCCAAAGAGCGGGTGTACGCTCAGGCCGTCACGTTCTTCTCTACCAACGACAGCGTGCTCACCGCGCTGAAGGCCTCGTTCACCGGCATGTTCGGATTGCACGAATCAACCAAGACGCTCGATGCCATGAAAGAGGGCATGTCGAAGAGTCTGGAGACCCTGTCGGAGATCGGCGACAAGGTGCAGGAGGCGGCCGTGCGCAGCGGCTATGGGCCCACGATCCGTGCCGATGCGGTCAAGAAGCTGGTCGACAGCGTCGTCACGTTCCAGGAGCGCTCGACCGAGATCATCGCCGAGATGCGCAAGCTGTCGACTCAGAACTCGGCCGAGATCCGCGACGCGGTGGAGGACGGCAAGAAACGCATCGCCCGATTGATCGCCGCGGGCGAGACCTTGCCGCTGGCGTCCTGATCCGGGCCTGGTGCGAGGGTAGCAGCCATGAGCGAGACCGCGGTTGCCGCAGGCACGCCGCAGAAGCTCGACGACATCATGATCGCCATGGACGTGGTGGACACCCTGCGCCACCGCGAGGACTTGGTGCGGCGGGAGCTTGGCGAGGAGCAGCGCGAGGCGGAGCTGATCGCCAGGCTGCGCAAGATCTACCATGATCAGGGCATCGACGTCCCCGACCGGGTGTTGGCGGATGGCGTCAAGGCCCTCAAAGAGAGCCGGTTCGGCTATACGCCCCCGCCCGCGGGGTGGAAGCGCGCGCTGCTGACGCTGTGGGTACGGCGCGACACGGTGGGCAAGCGCGGCGCAGCGCTGCTTGCGCTCATCATCATGGCCTGGGCGGGATACTACGTGCTTGTCACGCGTCCGGCCAAACTGGCCGCGGAACGCGCGCGCATCGAGATCACCGAGACGCTGCCCCGCGCACTGCGCCAGGCCCACGCCGACGTTCTTTCCGTGGCGGCCGATGAAACGGCCAAGGCGAAGGCCGGCGTTCTGCTGGCCGACGGCGAACGTCTGATAAAGGCTGGCGATCGTGCAGGCGTGGCGAAAGTTACCGCCGAGCTGGCCGCGCTGCGCGACGAGCTGACCCGCGAGTACACGCTCACCATCGTGTCCCGCCCGGGCGAGGTCACCGGGGTGTGGCGTCGGCCCCCCGGCAACAGCTTGGCCCGCAATTACTACCTGATCGTGGAGGCGATTGCGCCGGACGGGCGCAAGCTCTCCATTCCGGTGCGCAACGAAGAGACCGGCGCGACCGAGACGGTCGCGAAATTCGGCGTGCGCGTGCCGCAACGCGTGTTCGAGGCGGTGGCGCAGGACAAGCGGGACGACGGCATCGTCCAGCGCAACCGGTTCGGCATGAAGCCGCGCGGTACGCTCGTGGTCGACTATCAGATGCCGTTCGAAGGCGGCTTTATCACCAAGTGGTAGGGACGGCCTGATGTGGACCGGACGGCAGACGCTGGCGTCGATCGAGGGCGCAATCGCAAACCTTCGCCGCGAGGAGAGCCAGCTCGACGGGGCGCTGCGCTCGGCGGTCGACGAGGCCACTCGACTGCGCAAGGAGCGAGGCGAGGCATTGCGCGAGCTTGCACGCATCAAGCTCGATGAGATGGCGGCCGGCCGGCTGCTCGGCGGCCTCGACGCGGGCGAGCGCCGCGCGATGCAGATCCTCGAGGACAGCCGCCTGCGCCTGCAAGCCCTTTCCGAGCAGCGAGAGGCGCAGTTGAAAGAGGTTGCTAGCGCCGAAGCGGAGCGCGGCGCGGCCGCCACCGCCTTGGAAGGCGCACTGGCGGCTCTGGAAGCGGTTCGGACCACGGTCACGACCAGCGTTCAGGCGCTGCCCGACTGGCAGGCGGCAAAGCAAGCCCTCAGCAGCGCGGAGGCCGTCGCCTTGGAGGCGGAGAAGAAAGCGGCAAGCTCGGAAGCCGAGTTGATGGCCAAGCGCAAGCCCTACGACGACGACCCGCTGTTCATCTATCTTTGGCAACGCAGGTTCGGCACGCCCGACTATCGCGCCGGCAACTTGGTCCGCGTGATGGACCGCATCGTCGCCGACTTCATCGCCTTCGGCGACGTGCGCCCCAACTACGCGGCGCTGATCGAGATCCCGCAGCGGCTGAGGGAGCATGCCACCGCCAAGCGGGATGAAGCCACCGAGCGAGGCAAAGCAGTATCGGACATCGAGCGGCGGGCCATGATCGGGGGAGGCATTGAAGCACGGGAGCGGGCGCTCAGTGAGGCCCGTCACAAGCTCGCCGCCGCCGACCGGACCCTCGAGGACAAGAATGGCCTGTTGCGCAAGCTCGAGGAAGAGGGCAAGGGCCTGCTCGCCACCGGCACCAACCCGTCCTACACGCAAGCGCTGGAAACGATCGTGTCGGCCGACAGCACGGATGACCTGGCCGCTCTCTATCAGGAGGCGCGGAGGACGCCGACCACCGCCGATGACGCCATGGTCCGCAAGCTCGAAACGATCGACTCGGGCATCGCCAAGGCCGATGCCGAGCTCGCGGATTTGCGCCGCACGGCCCAGGACCTGGCGCGCCGGCGGGACGAAGTACAGCAGGTTCGCGACCGCTTTCGCAGCGCCGGCTACGATCATCCCTACGGTGGCTTCGAGAACGACAATGCCATAGCCGATGGCTTGAAGCAGGTGCTGGCCGGGGCTGCCGGCGGCATCCTTTGGGATCTGCTGCGGGGCGGCTACTCCTATCGCGGCCCGCGTGGCCAGCGGGACGCCGGCCTGCCGGAGCTGCCGTTTCCGTTTCCCATCCCGGGCGGTGGAAACAGGGGCTCGTCGGGAGGGGGATGGCGCGAGCCGTCGAGCCGCGGCGATTGGTCACCCGGTGCCGATGCACACTCCGGCGGCTCGGTCGACAGCGATGATGACCGCTTCACGACCGGCGGCTCATTCTAGCCGAGAGAGCCGCCGCTCGCTGGCCGAGGTCTTCCTTCCCACCGCAATGCCGAAGGCGCCTTGGTGGGAAAGAGCTTTTTGCACCGCAGGAGCATCTGCCAGAGCTACCCACTCTTGGGCAATCACCGCGCGGAGATGTGCCGCGCTGATTGGGAGCTTGATTTTCGCTCTCGGCCGGCACTAACAACTCCAATAGTGAACCTGATCCCCCGAGATGCCTGAATGGCCAAGTTCCTTCCGCTTTCAGCCGCCGTGGAAGAAGTCGTGCGCAACGGCGACAAGGTTGCCTTCGAAGGCTTTACGCATCTCATTCCCTATGCCGCCGGCCACGAGGCGATACGCCAGCTCCGCAAAGACCTGACGCTCGTGCGCATGACGCCCGATCTGCTGTACGACCAGATGATCGGCATGGGTGCAGCACGCAAGATGGTCTTTTCCTGGGGCGGCAATCCGGGCGTTGGCTCGCTGCATCGCTTCCGCGAGGCCTATGAGCAGGGCTGGCCGCAGCCCCTGGAGATCGAGGAGCACAGTCACGCCGCCATGGCCAATGCCTTCGAGGCCGGTGCTGCCGGGCTCCCCTTCGCGGTCTTTCGCGGCTATCGCGGCGCCGAGCTGTCGCGCGTCAACTCCACGATCAAGTCGGTGACCTGCCCCTACACGGGCGAGGTGCTGGCGACGGTGCCCGCCATGCGCCTGGATAGCGCGGTAATCCACGCTCAAAAGGCGGACCGTGCCGGCAACGTGCTGCTCGAGGGCATCGTCGGCGTGCAGAAGGAAGCGGTGCTGGCCTCCAAGCGCTCCCTCGTAACCGTGGAGGAAGTGGTCGACGATTTGGGCCTGCGCTCGTTCAATGCCTGCATCCTGCCGCATTGGACGGTGTCGGCCATCGCCGTGGTCCCCGGCGGTGCGCACCCCTCCTACGCGCAGGGCTACTACAAGCGTGACAACGCCTTCTACGAGGCCTGGGACCCCATTGCCCGCGACCGCGACAGCTTCAAAGCGTGGATGGACGCCAACGTCCTGCAGAAGGGCCCGGAGGCGTTCGCCCGATACGCGCGCAAGGCCGGGCAAGGGAGGGTCGCATGAGCACGCAGGCAAGGCCCGTCTGGACGCCGACCGAGATGATGACCATCGTCGCCTCGCGCGCGCTCAAGAGCAGCGATGTCTGCTTCGTTGGCATCGGCGCGCCTTCGGCGGCCTGCAACCTGGCCCGCCTTACCCACGCACCCGATATCACGCTCATCTACGAGAGCGGGACCATTGCCACCAAACCCAATGTGCTGCCGCTTTCAATTGGCGATGGCGAGCTTTGCGAGACCGCGCTCACCACGGTGCCCGTGCCGGAGATGTTCCGCTACTGGCTGCAGGGTGGACGCATCTCGGTTGGCTTCCTTGGCGGAGCGCAGATCGATCGTTTTGCCAACCTCAACACCACGGCCATCGGTGGCACCTACCAGAAGCCCAAGGTGCGGCTGCCGGGCGGCGGCGGCGCGCCCGAGATTGCCACCTCGTGCCGCGAGGTGTTCATCATCATGGCTCAAGGCAAACGCTCATTCGTCGACAAGCTCGATTTCGTCACTTCGCTGGGGCATGGCGACGGCAAAGGCGCGCGCGAGCGCCTGGGCGTGACAACCAAGGGCCCTACGCGTGTCATCACCGACCTATGTGTGATGGAGCCCGACGCCGCGACGAGCGAGCTGACGGTCGTGGCAATCCATCCGGGCATCGGCCGCAAGCAGATCGTCGACGGTACCGGCTGGCAGATCAAATTCGCCGCAAAGGTCGCCGACACGCCACCGCCCACCCCGGAGGAATTGAGCGTGCTGCGCGAACTGCACGCACGCACCAAGGCTGCCATCGAGGCTCAGAAGCAGGACCAATGACCATGGAAGATGCCTATTCACGCACCGGCAATGCTGCCGACCCGCCCTATCTGTCACCCGACTATGTGGGCACGCGCACCCGCTCGCCGAAGCGACCGCTGGTGATGATCCCGCAAACGCTTTCCGAGATCACCGGGCCCATCTACGGGCAGTCCGACGCGCTTCCGAGCGAAGCCGATCTCACCACCCAGCACGCCGGCGAGCCGCTCGGCGAACGCATCATCATAACCGGCCGGGTGATGGACGAGCGTGGCCGCCCCGTTCCCAACACCCTGATCGAAGTTTGGCAGTGCAACGCTGCCGGGCGCTACATCCACGAGGTCGACCAACATCCAGCCCCGCTCGATCCCAATTTCACGGGCGCCGGCCGAGTGGTGACCGATGCGGACGGCAACTATCGCTACGTCACGATCAAACCTGGGGCCTATCCCTGGCGCAACCATCACAATGCCTGGCGTCCGGCGCACATTCACCTGTCGCTGTTCGGGCCGTCGTTCCTGACGCGCCTCGTCACGCAGATGTACTTTCCGGGTGACCCCCTGTTCCCCTTCGACCCGATCTTCAACTCCGTGACCGATGCAAAGGCGCGGGAGCGCATGATCTGCAGGTTCGACCTCGCAACGACGAAGCCGGAATGGGCGCTCGGCTATATCTTCGACATCGTGCTCAGAGGATCGAACGCCACCCCGCAGGATCCCAACCATGCCTGAGCGCACACCCTCGCAAACCGTCGGACCCTTCCTGCACATAGGCCTCGCGCCGGCGCCTTACGGCGTGCGCGAGGTGTTCAGCCCTGTGGTGACGGACGCAGGTATGCCGGGCCAGCACATTCGCGTCGAGGGCCGCGTGATAGACGGCGACGGTAACGTGCTTCCGGACGCTCTCGTCGAGATATGGCAGGCCGACCACGAGGGCCGTTATGCGCATCCGGCAGACGGCCGGCCCCTGATGTCCAACTCGTTTCGCGGCTTCGGACGCTGCCCCACCGACAAAGGCGGCGGCTTCCGCTTCGACACGGTCAAGCCCGGAAAAGTCCCCGGTCCTAACGGGGCAATGCAGGCGCCGCACATCAACGTCAGCGTCTTCGCGCGCGGCATCCTAAAGCGCCTGTTCACGCGCATCTACTTCGCCGGCGACCCGGCCAACGTCAGCGACCCGATTCTAGCCCTGGTGCCTGCCGACCGCCGTCACACGCTCATGGCGAAGCAAGAGGGCAACGTGTTTCGCTTCGACATCCGCATCCAAGGCGGCGACGAGACGGTGTTCTTCGACGCGTGACAGCCAGGCGTCCGCGTTGCGGCGCTCACTTGCGATGAAGGTCTGGCCTGCGCGGGCTCAACCGCCGGCGCTGGCATATCGGCGGGTGGCGCCGACCAGCTCGTGCACCGTACCGGGCTCGGTCATGGCATGTCCCGCGTCCCCGACGATGCGCAGGTCGGCTTCGGGCCAGACCCGGGCCAGATCCCATGCGCTCTTGACCGGCGTCACCACGTCGTAGCGGCCATGCACGATGGTGCAGGGCAGGTGGCGAATGCGATAGGTGTCGGCCAGCAGCTGATCGTCGCGCTCGAAGAAACCGCGATTGACGAAATAGTGGCATTCGATGCGTGCGAACGCGATGGCGTAGTTGTCGGCGCCGAACAGCTTCAGGCGCTCGGGATCCTGCAGGAGAGAAAGCGTGCTCCCTTCCCAGATCGACCATGCGCGCGCGGCAGCCACCTGCACCTCCCGCTTGGGGTGGGTAAGGCGGCGGTAATAGGCGGCGATCATGTCGCCACGCTCTTCCGGCGGAATGATCTTCTTGAACTCCTCGAAGGCCTCGGGAAACAGCCAGTTGCAGCCGGCCTGGTAGAACCACCTGAGCTCCTCGCGGCGCAACAGGAAGATGCCGCGCAGGATCAGGTCGGTCACGCGTGCGGGGTGTGTTTGCGCATAGGCGAGCGCCAGCGTCGATCCCCAGGACCCGCCGAACAGCTGCCAGCGCTCGATGCCCAAATGGATCCTGAGCCGCTCCATGTCGGCCACCAGGTCCCAGGTCGTATTGGCTTCAAGATCGGCGTGGGGCAGCGAACGTCCGCAGCCACGTTGGTCGAACAGCACGATGCGGTAGCGCGCCGGATCGTGGTACCGCCGCATCGTCGGGTTGCATCCCCCGCCGGGCCCGCCGTGAACGATCAGCGCCGGCTTGCCGCGCGGATTGCCGCACTCTTCGTAGTAGATCTCGTGTCCACCGCTTACCTTGAGGCGCTCGTGGCGAAAAGGCTCGATCGGTGGGAAGAGTACGAGCCGTTCGCGTGCCGACATCGCCGATGTTGTCCCGTTGCTGTGCTGCTCTCAGACCCCGCCGGCTATTGCTTACAAGGGTCCGCCCGCATAACGCAAGTTCGCAGAAATTCTCAAGCCGGTGCGGGAGACTTCAGGCGCTTCAGCCGCAGCTCGCGGTCGTAGAGTGTCTCGCCGCCCGGCACGCGCATCTCGTGAACGCTATCGATGACGCTCTGGCCGGGCCGTGGGGCAAGCAGGCTTGCCACAATGGCTGCCGCTGCTCCGGCGGGCAACCCCAGCACTGCTGCGAGGATACCGGGCAGCGGCCACGCGCCTGCCTCCCCGAGCAAGATCGCCACGGCGGCCGCGACCAACCCGGCGACCATGCCCACCATTGCTCCCCATGCGTTGAGGCGCTTCCACCACACCGACAGCACCAGGACGGGGAAAACCGCCGAGGCCCCGAAGTTGAGGGACCAAAGGTACAGCTTGAACGGATCGACCGGTGCCGCAACCGCCAGCCAGGCGGTGATGAAGGCGGCGCCCAGCAAGGATACCCGAGCGGTGCCCAGGCGGGCGCTGTCCGCTGCCTGGTCCGGCTGCAGCCCGTGCACGACGTCCTCCGACAGAATGGCCGCGGTTGTCACGAGAGCAGCCGCCAATGCGGCAAGGGCTGCGGCCAAGGCTCCCGTCAGCGCTAGATAGACCATCACTTGCGGAAAGCCCGCGGCGTATGGGAGTGCAAACAGGGCAGCATCGCGTTCGAAGCTGACGCTGGTAAAGCTGACCGTTGGCGCATTGCCGTCGATCCGCGCAATCCCGGCCTGTTGCAGGGACCGGAACCAGGCGGGCAGACGGTCCACTGGCTGACCGATCACCTGATCGAGCAGCATCATGCGCAGAAAAACGGCTACCGCGGGCAGCGTGAGCAAAACCACACCCGTTATCAGCACCGCCCAGCCGAGCGACTTGCGGGCTTCATAGACACCGGGCGTCACCCCTGGCCTGCACAAGAGCGAGGGGGAAGCGGCGATGCCGGCGGCCGCTACCAGCATCATGAGGGGGAACGCCAAGCTGCCGACGTTGCCAAACGCCTGAATGAAGCGCTTGGCCAGCGGCTCCAGGCCCTCTCCCGGAAACTCTATTGCCAGCATGGGCGCAACGTAAATGGGCAAGCCGCGCGCGATCTCGGTGCGGGTAACGATGCGCAACACGTTGCCGTGTGTCATCTGTGGCAGCGGCAGGCTCGAGATCGTGAGCGCAACGATGGTGGCTGGCACCGCCAGGGCGAGAAGGGCGGCAATGGCCTTGGCCGAGCTGGACCAGGCGAGCGAGCGCATGCCGCCGGCAATGACGGTGGCGGCAACGCACAGCATCACTACGACCGCCATCAGCCTGTCGGAGTGGCCTGTCAGCCAGGCAGCGGCGTAGGCGGCGAACCGCGCCTCCGCGCCGAGGAGCAGCAGCAGTGGTACGGCGAGGACGGCAGCCGCGACCACTCTCAACATGTCGCTTTCCAGCCGTCGCCCCAGATAGGTGGGAAGCGTGTAGGCGCCGAACTTGCGCAGGAACGGCGCCAGCAGCAGCGCCATGAACACTAGTCCGGCGCAAAGCCCGAGGGCGAGGCACAAGGCATCGAACCCGATGCTGAAGAACGCACCGGTCAGCGCCAGAAACCCCGCGCCGCCAAGAGTGGTAACGGCAAGCGCCAGGCCGTTGAAGAAAGCGGGTACACGCCGCCCGCAGGCGAAATAGTCGCTGGCTGTGCGCGCGGTGGACAGTAGGCCGATTGCCGCAAAGATGGCGACCGGTCCAGCAAACATCAGGAAGCGCACGATGGCATCGGAGGTGCCGAGCTGCTCGAACATTAGAGCGATCAGCACGATAGATACGAAGGCGGCGGAGAATATGCCGAAGTAGGTGCCTAGTCGCGGATTGACCAGCCGAGTGCGCGCAGTGAAGGCCATAGCAGCTAGATGTCCTCGTGCGCCCCGTGCCAGTGATCGATGGCGTCCTGCCGGTTGATGAACACGGCTACGGTGACAAAGGCGATGACGAGCAGCCCATGGCAGGCAAGAAAATACCCGAGCGGAATTCCGAGCACCCGCGAGTTATTGAGGGCATCCGCATACAGCGGCAGCACGATCACGGCGACCAGGAACGGCAGCAAGCTGGTGAGCATTTGCAACTTGGTGTGCCGCCAGTAGGCCTTGCGTTCGCTCCAGTCGATCATCCCCGTCCTCCATCGCCGCGCCAGGGCAAGCCCCGCAAAGCCAAACCACTGATCCCCGAGCAAGCCTGTTTGTCCGCCTCATTCATGGTCCTAGTGGGGCACTCCCTGCCAACAGCCCCGCATCTGCGGTGGGGCGCCCGGCCTTTAGGCAACTCAGCTGCAAGATTAGCCAAGGCGCAAAAAAGCCGCTAGGTTTCACTGAGAATCTGCATGGCGTCAGGGTTGCGCATCCGTGCGCTGCTCCGGAGCAATGCCGTACGGAAAAAGCGGTATGGCGGGCTACCAGTTCATCATTGTCGACGATCACCCGTTGTTTCGCGGTGCGCTCAGTCAGGCGCTGGGGGACGCCTTCGCCGAGGCCGAAGTGTTCGAAGCAGGTTCGCTCGATGAGTTGATCGAGCGCCTCGGGACAACCACCGACATCGATCTGGTCCTCCTGGACCTCACCATGCCCGGCGTGCATGGCGTATCGGGGCTGTTGTACCTGCGCGCGCAACATCCCGAGGTTCCCGTGGCGATCGTGTCCGCCAGCGACGATCCCGGCACGATCCGGCACTGCCTCGATTGCGGGGCCTCGGGCTTCATCTCGAAGTCCCAGCCGGTGGAGGCCATCCGCGATGCCATTCGTAAGATCATGGCGGGCGAGGTGTGGTTGCCGCCCGATGTGGACCTCAGCAACTTGCCAACCGGCGAGACGGCCGAGCTGGTCTCGCGGTTGTCGACGCTGACGCCGCAGCAGGTGCGCGTTCTCATGATGCTGGGCGAGGGCCTGCTGAACAAACAGATCGCCTTCAAGCTCAGCGTCTCGGAAGCAACCATAAAGGCGCACGTTTCGGCCATCCTGCAGAAGCTTGGCGTCGACAGCCGCACGCAGGCCGTGATCGCCATCAACAAGATCGGCAGCGTCGGCGGCGACTGGCCCCGCCTGCCGAACTGAGAATCCGCATCGTTCCGCCACACGATCGTGTCGCTGCCACCGGCAAGGCCGGCACTACTCGGCCGCTACCGCACGCTGCCGGGTCATCTGGTACACCAGGGCACGCAGGGCTGCGGCTTTCAGGGGTTTTCTCAGCAGTGCATAGCCGCGAGCGCGCACTTCGCGCTGGACTTCCGCGGAATGGTCGGCGGTGATGACGACCACCGGTGCGAGCACCTTGGTAACGGCGCGCAACGCGGCCACTGCTTCGAGCCCGGTGCTGCCATCGAGGTGGTAGTCCACCAGGACGATATCCGGCTTCACGCCGGTCTGGCCGAGTTTCTCGATCGCCTCGCCCGCGTTTCGCGCCGTGATGGTGGTGCACGACCATCCGTCGAGCAAGGTCTGCATGCCGAGCAGAACGTCGGGCTCGTTGTCGATGCACAAGATCTTCAGGCCGGCGATGCCGCCCGCGGTGGGTGCCGCAACAATCGGAGTTTGCGTCTCCAGCGCCGGCTCCGCGCGCGGCAACTCGACCGCAAACATGGACCCGCGGCCGGGCACCGATTGCAGATCGATGCCGTGACCCAAAACCTTGCCGATGCGCTCGACGATGGCCAATCCAAGACCGAGCCCTCGCACGGCATATGCCGTCTCCTCGAGCCTCTGAAATTCCTTGAAGATGAGAGCCCGCTTGCCCTTGGGAATGCCGGGACCGGTGTCGTGCACCTGAACGCTGAGCTTCTGCCCGCGCCGCCGCACGCCGACGAGCACCTTGCCCGCGGTCGTGTACTTGATCGCGTTGGACACCAGGTTCTGCAGCACGCGCCGCAACAACCGCCGGTCGGATGCGACCCAAAGTTGGGTCGGCACAACGCGCAGCTCCAACCCCTTCGCGCGAGCCATTGGCGCAAACTCGACCTCCAGGCGCTCGAACACATCGCGCAAAGCAAACACGGTGATGTCGGGTTCGAGCCTGCCAGCATCGAGGCGCGAAATCTCGATCAGCACATTGAGAATCTCTTCCACTGCCTCGAGGGAGGCATCGATGTTGCGCGCAAGCTTGGCTTCGGGGGCCGCGATCTGACGTTCGACAAGGCTCGTTGCATAGAGCCGGGCGGCGTTCAGCGGCTGCAGCACATCGTGGCTTGCGGCCGCCAGGAAGCGGGTCTTGTCGAGGTTTGCCTCGTCGGCCTTGCGCTTGGCAATCGCCAGCGCCTCGTTGACGTGCGTGAGCTCGGCAGTGCGCTCCCGCACGCGCCGCTCCAGAGTTCTCGTTGGCGCGGGCCAGAGCTTCCGAAGCCTCGACGCGCTCCGTGATGTCGGAATAGGTGGTAACGATGCCCCCCTGTGGCATTGGGCTGGTGCGGACCTCCAGGATGCGTTTGCCGCCCTGCAACTGCTCCTGGTACGCCTCATGGGCGACGGCAAGCTTCATCAGCCGGTCGGCAACCAGCGTGTTGACGTCGCCAGGGCCGAAGTCACCGCGCTCCGCGCACGTGCGCAGGATGCGATCGAGCGGAGCGCCGACCCGTCCGAGCTCGGGCGGGAGATCGAGAAGCTCGCGGAACTGCCGATTCCAGCAAATGAGCTTCATGTCCCGGTCGAACACGCTCAAGCCGTGCCGCACCTGATCGAGTGCGGACTGCAGCAGGTCGCGATTGTACTGGAGCGCCTCCGACGCATCGTCGAGAAGCTTGAGCGCGGATTGGCTTCCCGCATGGCTGCGGCGTAGCAGCAGAGACAGCACCAGCCGCGACGATGCCGCCCCAATGGCGCTGGCCAGCAGATGCTCGGTGAAGCGCAAGAGATGGATGTCTGCCTCGGCATTGGGCGAAAGCGGCGCGTTGCTGCTCTCGGCGTACTCCGCGAACGAGCGCGCGGCGCGTTCGGCGCCGAGGTATCGCGCGACGGTATGCTGCAATTCCCCTGCCGTTATCGAGGAGCGCCACATGCGAAAAGCAGGCGCTGCCGGCGACCGAGGCAGATCGTCGAGCACGAACAGGTGAGCCTGCAGTCTCTCGATGGGCTCGGGTGCCTTGAGCAGAGAGCCCACCACGAAGGCCAGCACGTTGGCCGCCATGCTCCACAACACGCCGTGGGTCAGCGGCTCGAGGTGCGAGTAGAAGAGCGTGTGGGGAGCCAAGAAGCCGAAGCCGAAGGGGCCCTCGGTCATGATCGAGCGGGGGAGCCAGCCGGCCTCGACGATCCACGGAAGCAGCAGGGTGTAGGCCCAGACAGCGAAACCGGTAACGATGCCAGCGATCGCGCCCCGCGCTGTGGCATTCCGCCAAATGAGCCCGCCGAAGAATGCCGGAGCGAATTGCGCGATCGCGGCAAAGGAAACAAGGCCGATGGAAGCCAGGCCGTGCGATTGGCCCAGCAACAGATAGAACAGATAGCCGAGAAGGACGATGACGAAGATTGCAACACGGCGGATGACCAGCAACTGCCACGCCATGTCCTGCTGACCGCGCGCGTCGTGGAAGCGCCCGCGCAGGAGCAAGGGGACGACCAGGCCGTTGCACACCATGATGGCAAGTGCCACCGAATTGACGATCACCATGGCGGTGGCAGCCGACAGTCCACCAACGAACGTCAGCAGAGTGATGAACTCGGCTCCGGCAGAAAGCGGCAGGCCGAGAACGAACATGTCCGCGTCGACAGCGCCCCGGGGGAGCAGCATGAGACCGGCCGCCGCGATCGGCACGACGAAAAGGTTGATGAGCACCAAATACACGGGAAACAGCCAAGCCGCCCGTCGCACCTCGTTTTCGGAATGGTTCTCCACCACCGTCACGTGGAACTGGCGCGGCAGGAGAACGATGCAGACGAGGCTGAGGAACGTTACGGTGATCCAGAAGCTGACGTTGAATTCCTCGGCGAACAGCTTGGAGACCTGCAAGTTTTGGCTAGCGCGCTCGATGAACCCCGAGACTCCGCCCAACATGGAGAAGACGACGAAGAAGCCGACCGTCAGGAAGGCAGCGAGCTTGACGAGCGACTCTGCTGCAACGGCGACGATCAGGCCGTCCTGGTGCTCCGTCGCATCGATGTGACGTGTGCCAAACAGAACCGCAAAGGTGGCCATCAAGAGCGCGATGATCAGCGCCGTGTCGAGCGAGAGCAGCTGCAGCTGCCTTGCCCCCAGCAGGGCGGTGACGGAAAGGGCGACGGCCTTGAGCTGCAGAGCGAGATAGGGAAGCGTCCCGGCTACGGCGATGATGGTGACGAGCGCGCCGACCGCCTGGCTCTTGCCGTAGCGGGCGGCCAGAAAGTCGGCGACCGAGGTAATGTTCTGGCTCTTGGCGAGCCTGACGATGCGCACCAGGAATTGCCAACCCAAGGCGAAAAGCAGAATGGGGCCAAGATAGACTGGGATGAAGTTGTAGCCAGTCGATGCGGCGAGACCGACGCTGCCGAAGAAGGTCCAGGAAGTGCAATACACGGCAAGGGAGAGCGCATACACCAGCGGCCTGCCGTGTCCGCCCTTGCGTGAGCGAAACCTCCTGTCGGCGTACCAGGCCAGCGCAAATAGGCCGCTCACATACCCGAGGGCCAGCGCAATGACACTCCAGCCTTCGATCATCGGCGGTGCTTGTCAGCTACGGGCGTCCGAAAACGCCGCTTCTATCAACCGCTTGCGCCACTACCTGTGGCAGCTCTCATTGTGACCGAACGGGACTGGGTTGTCCAACGACCATGCTGCGATGCGTCGGCAACTCGGGCCCGGTTGGCAAGCTTGGCCTGGCGTAGGAGTGTAGCCCCAAGCCACAAAGGAGGTTCGCAATGTCGATGCTCAAGGAGTTTCAGGAATTCGCGTTGAGGGGCAATGTTGTCGACATGGCTGTCGGCATCATCATCGGCGGCGCCTTCGGCACCATCGTGGCTTCGCTGGTCAAGGACGTGATCATGCCGCCGATAGGATTGATGCTGGGGGGAGTGGACTTCTCGGACATCAAGATCCCGCTGCGGGCGGCCGAGGCCGGCCGCGAGGTGGTAACCATGAACGTCGGCACGTTCATCAACAACGTGATCAGCTTCCTGATCGTCGCCATCGCCGTGTTCATGCTGGTCAAGGCGGTCAACGAGCTGCGCAAGCGTTTCGAGACGCAAGCGCCCAAGACCCCGCCTGCACCGCCCCAGTCCGAGGTCTACCTCAAGGAAATCCGCGACGCCCTCGTCAAGAAGTGAGCGCTGCAGGCCCGTCGCCTCCTTCTTGTCGAGGGAGGATCCTCACTGCTTTCGACACATGATCCGGCACGATGATGCACTTGTTGGCGTTGTGGCCACCAGAAACCCGCGGCTTTACAGACCGAATCTCAACTTGCTTGCAATCTTGCCGCCGTATCAGCACAGCGGCATCGGGGCGGCCCTGCTGCAATGGATGGCGATCGAAGGTGGTGATACGGCATCCAAGCTTTGGGTTTGAGTGTCGAAGTTCAATCCCCGCGCCTTGCGGTTCTACGAACAGCACGGCTTCCGGTTCACCGCCGAGTTGCCGGCGCTCGTCAAGCCCGCCTTCACGGAATTGCTGCTCCGCAAGCAGCTGACCCGGCTAGGGTCTACCGAGGCCTCGGAACGCCGGTGACGGCGAGAGCGTCGGAGCCTGCGAATGCCTTGGCCTCCATCTCCCGGTATCGTCGCTGCAGGTCGGTGACATAGTCGCGCACGATCGGCACCGCGTCGCGCTTGCGGGCGAGCTGCATGTGGAAGACGAGCTGGCTGCCGGTGCGGAACATCATCTCGGCGCTGACGAGATAGAACTCCCACATGCGGCAGAAGCGCTCGTCGTACATGGCAGCGATCTTCGCGCGGTTGGCCTCGAAGCGCCGGCACCAGTGGTTGAGCGTCTTGGCGTAGTGCAGGCGCAGAAACTCCAGATCCGTCACCCACAGGCTGGCCTGCTCGACTGCGGTGAACACCTCCGACAGCGCCGGCGAATAGGCGCCGGGGAAGATGTACTTCCTGAGCCACGGGCTTGCCGTGCCGGGCGGGCTCATGTGGCCGATGGAGTGCAGCAGCATCACGCCGTCGTCGTGCATCAGCGCGTTCACCTTGGCGAAGAACTCCGGATAGTGATGCACGCCCACGTGCTCGAACATGCCGACCGAGACGATGCGGTCGAAGCGCTCGGGCACCTCGCGGTAGTCCTGCAGGCGGAAGCGGACGCGATGCGCAAGCCCCAGCCGCTTCGCCTTCTCGTTGGAAAGCGCGTGCTGCTCCTTGGACAGCGTGACGCCGGTCACGTCGACGTCCTCGAGCTGCGCGAGATAGAGCGCCATGTCGCCCCAGCCGCTGCCGATGTCGAGGATCTTCAACCCGGGCCTGAGCGCGAGCTTGGCCGCGATCAGCCTGAGCTTGTTCTGCTGCGCCTGCTCCAGGCTCTCGCCATCGTCGTGGAAGTAGGCGCAGGAGTACTGCATCCCAGTGTCGAGGAACAGCTTGTAGAACGCGTTGCCGAGGTCGTAGTGGTGCGCCACGTTCTTTTGCGCCTTGCCGACGGGGTTCGCCTGCTGGAAGCGCTTGAGCACCAGCGACACGCGCCGCAGCACCTTCTGCATCGGGTGGGCGCCAAGGGAAAGCCGGTTGATGGAGAACAGGGTGAGGAAGTCCCTCAGCGTCGAGTTCTCGAAGCTGAGCCGGCCGTCCATATAGGCCTCACCCGCATGCAGCTCAGGATTGAAGAACAGCTTGCGGTAGAGCGAACGGTCGGTGAGCCGCATGGTGACGCGCGGGCCGCCCGGCGCGCCGGCGAACATGTGGGAGCGGCCGTCCGCGTCGATGACTTCGAGCGTGCCCGTACGCACGAACGATTTCAGCATGTGCGATAGCGGGAACATGTGCACCCTCTCGCGGCCTGCCCTACGACTCGAACAAAGCAGATTTGCGTCAACGCGCCAACAGATGCTTGCCTCGCAAGTTGCGCTATGCTCCGGAAAAAGAAGGAGGTGGGCCTGACAGGTGTGTCTGTGTAAGAAACGGACACCATCCCTTATAGTTGGCTAGCGAACGTGGCGCCCGCATTGGGCGCGGCATCAACGGAGCAGAGATTGAACAGCATCGGCGCACTCGAGATGATTTTGTCTGGAGACCCGAAGCTGTTCTCCATCGTCGGGCTGTCGTTGTTTGTCACTCTATCTGCGACGATGCTGGCCTGCCTGACCGGCATGCCGCTAGGTGCCCTGGTCGGCCTGACGCGCTTCCCCGGACGAACCGGGCTGATCGTGTTTCTCAACGGCTGCATGGGCCTGCCGCCGGTGGTGGTCGGCCTAGTGGTGTACCTTCTTCTGTCGCGCTCGGGGCCGCTGGGCCGTTTCGGCATTCTCTTCACACCACAGGCGATGATCATCGCGCAGGCCCTGCTGATCACTCCGATCATTGCTGCGCTCACCCGCCAGCTGATCGAGGACCTTTGGGACGAATATCGCGATGAGCTGACAGCGATGGCGATCGGGCCTGCAGCGCGGGTTGAGACTTTGTTGTGGGATGCGCGCTTTTCTTTGGTGACGATCGCGCTGGCGGGCTTCGGCAGGGCTGCGGCCGAGGTCGGCGCCGTAATGATCGTTGGCGGCAACATCGACGGGTTTACGCGCGTGATGACCACATCCATTGCGCTCGAAACCTCCAAGGGCGATCTGCCTCTCGCCATCGGCCTCGGCGTCGTATTGATCGGCGTGATCCTGGCCGTCAATGCCGTGGCTTGGGCGGTGCGGGACTGGTCCGAGCACCATGCGGGATAGCCTGATGCGCAATGGCCAGAGTGCGCTGCCCATCACTTTCGACGATGTCGCGTTTGCGGCAGGCGATACGCAAATCCTGAAGGGCGTGAACCTTTCGATCGAGCCTGGACCTCCGACGGTGCTGATCGGTCCCAACGGTGCCGGCAAGACGACGCTCATCAAGCTGGCCATGGGACTGCTGGCGCCGGTGGCCGGGCGCGTGCGATCGGCACGGCCCGAGCTGGCAGCCAGCCAGCGCGCCATCGTCTTCCAGAGGCCGGTGATGTTGCGCCGCTCGGCCGCGAGCAACATCACGTTCGCGCTGAGGGCAGCCGGCCGAAGGGCCGATCCCCACGTGGCTGCAGGATTGCTCGAGCGTGTGGGATTGGGGCAGCTTGCGGCTCGGCCCGCACGGCGGCTGTCCGGCGGAGAGCAACAGCGGCTGGCACTTGCTCGCGCGTTGGCGCGCGAGCCCGAGGTGCTGTTTCTCGACGAGCCGACCGCAAGCCTCGATCCGGTCGCCACCAAGGCCGTCGAGGACATCATCACCCGCGCGGCGGGCAGCGGCGTGAAGGTAGTCATGGCTACGCACGATCTGGGGCAGGCGCGCCGCCTGGCTGGCGACATCGTGTTCCTCGCCAGGGGCCGCGTCCTGGAGTATGCACCGGCGGTTACGTTTTTTGCCGGGCCCGCCACCTTGGAGGCCCGGAGCTTCCTGGCCGGCGATCTCGTCATCTGAAATTGCGAGCAGACACATCATGCGAGCGCATCATCTGGTGGTTGTCATCACCCTGGCCGCAGCGCTGACCATCGCCCCTTCAGTGCGCGCCCAGGACAAATCGATTGTCGTCGCCTCAACCACTTCGACCCAGGATTCGGGGCTGTTCGGCCACATCCTGCCGCTGTTCAAAGCCAAGAGCGGCATCGACGTGAAGGTGATCGCCCTGGGCACGGGACAAGCCCTCGATACGGCACGCCGGGGCGATGCCGATGTGGTGTTCGTGCATGCAAAGGCACAGGAGGAGAAGTTTGTCGCCGAGGGGTTCGGCGTGCAGCGCTTCGATGTGATGTACAACGACTTCGTCGTCATCGGGCCCAACGCCGATCCGGCCAAGGTCAAGGGCAGCAAGGATGTGGTGGCCGCCCTGAAGACGATCAGCGACAAGAGCAGCCCTTTCGTCTCACGAGGCGACAAGTCCGGTACACATACCGCGGAGCTGGCCTTGTGGGCGGCGGCGAACATCGATCCGACGGCCGCGAAACCTGCCTGGTATCGCGCAATCGGACAGGGCATGGGCGCGGCTCTCAACACGGCCCGCGCAATGGGTGCCTACGTGCTGTCGGACCGCGGCACGTGGCTCTCCTTCAAGAACAAGGGCGATCTGGAAATCGTCGTCGAAGGCGACCAGCGCCTGTTCAACCAGTATGGGCTCATACTGGTGAACCCCGAGAAGCACCCGAGCGTGAAGAAGGTCTTGGGTCAGACCTTTGTTGATTGGGTGCTGTCGCCGGAGGGTCAGAATGCCATCCGCTCGTATCAGATCGAGGGCCAGCAATTGTTCTTCCCGAATGCCGCACCACAGCAGCTCAAGAAGGCCGGCTAGAGCCTTTCAGCTTTAGGCGGAATCTGGGGATTCCCAAATCAGTGAGGTTCTGATTCAAGATGCCTGCTGGAGGTGGGAGGCCAGCAGGGATGGCGAAGCCGTACTCGAACGACCTGAGGCAACGCGTGGCCAGAGCTATCGCCTCGGGTGAAACCTGCCGGGCCATTGCCGAGCACTATGAGATCGCGCCCTCGACCGTGGTGAAATGGTCGAAGCGGTTGCGCGAGACGGGGAGTGCGGCGCCTGCCAAGTTCGGCGGGCATCGCACGTGCACTCTGGAGCCGCACCGCGACTTCGTTCTGGCGCAGATCGAAGAGGTGCCGCATCTGACGTTGCACAGGCTCAAGGACATGCTGGCGGCGCGGGGCGTGGCGGTGTCTCACGACACGGTGTGGCGCTTCCTGCGGCGCGAGGGCCGGTCCTTCAAAAAAAACCGCATTCGCCAGTGAGCAGCAGCGCGCCGACGTCGCCTGCCGTCGCCGACGCTGGCGGGGGGCGATCGGCCATCTCGATCCGGAGCGCCTCGTCTTCATCGACGAGACCTGGATCAAGACCAACATGGCACCGATCCGCGGCTGGGGTATCCAAGGCGAGAGGCTGAAAGGCTTCGCTCCCGACGGCCGCTGGCGCACGCTCACATTCCTTGCCGCCCTCAGAGCCAATGCGCTGACGGCGCCATGCGTTGTCGACGGCCCGATCAATGGCGTCATCTTCCGCGCCTATGTCGAGCAGTTCCTGGTGCCGGAGCTGCGCCCGGGCGACATCGTCGTCCTCGACAACCTCGGCAGCCATCGCGCGCAGGCCATACGCGATGCAATCATCGGGGCGGGCGCCAGGCTTGCGTTCCTGCCGCCCTACTCGCCAGACCTCAACCCGATCGAGCAAACCTTCGCCAAGGTGAAGCATTGGCTGCGCCTGGCGCAGGCGCGCTCAATCGAGGCCATCCACGACCAGGTCGCCAGTCTCGTCGGCGCCATCAGCCCAACCGAATGCGGCAACTACTTCCGAAATGCCGGATATGCTTCCAGCTAAGTCTGAACGGCTCTAGAGGAGCTGCGACCATCTCCGGCTTGGATGACGTTTCACGGCAGTCGGTCCAGGCCACATAGCGTCACTCCGCGCGTGATCACGACTTGGAGAATCGCTTGAGGAAGCGGCTGTACCAGGGCTGCCGCGTCTGCGCAGGCGCCGCGCCAAGCAGCTCGCCCACGGCCCGCACGGCCTCCTCCATGGCGGAGTGGGCGTAGGCATCCCAGGCGGTATCGGAGTTCGCGAACACGATGTTGCCGAGCTTGGCTCGGGCGGCCGCGATCTGCGCCTGCAAATGCACCACGTCGTCATAGAGGCTATTCGGCGCATAGGAATAGCCGTGCGACCAGCGGTTGACCGTGATGGCAAGGATGTCCCTTTCCGCATCGAAGCCGCCGCGGCCGAGCATGCGGTCGAGGTCCTGCCGGATGGCCCGCTCGAAGTGGGCGAACGTGGTGCTGACCAGGCGGCCGCGGCCGATGCGCGCCTGCGTGCGCATGTCATGACCCGGCTCCAGCGGTGCATGTACGAGGTGCAGCACCATCGGGTCCGCGGGACGGCGCGGGAACTTGTAGCCGCCGAGGCTCACGGGGTAGTCGAGCTTGACGGTGGTGTGGAAGCTCGTTGGCGCGGCAATCTTGTGGGTGCCGAGCCGCACGAAGCTCTGCCAATTGCGGATCACGACCTTGGTGTAGACCAGCGGCGCCTTGACGTTGGATGCCAACAACTCGCCCCGCCCCTTGTCGATCTCGGGGCAGATGTAGGGCATCGCCGACCCGTAGGTAGCCACCACGGCGCTGCCGGCCCGGACGCGGTGCAACTCACCGTCCTTGACGTAGCCGACATCGACTGCCTGCCCGTCCGAAGCGTTGCGCACGACGACCGCAGTCGACTGCAGGCGGATGCGAACCGTTGCGCCCGGCCGGTCGAGCTGGCTGTAATCGAAGACCGTGGTCACGAGATCGTCCATGGTACGGCCGGGTGCTACACCCGCTACGAGCGACCGCGCCAGCGCGCGCGCGAGCGAGGAATTGCCATCGGGAAAGTGATGGACGTAGGGCTCGTTGTCCTCACTGTGCCCGCTCGCCTGGTCTTCGATCAGCAGTGCCCGGGCCCCAGGAAAGCCACCCGCCATCGCGTCGATCGCCCCGATTGCGTCGATGCCGTAACCGTAGTTGTCGGTCGACCGGCCCTGGAAGAAGTCGGCGGCCTTCGCGGGCAGCCTGCAAATGTCGGTGAGGAAGGCGCGGTAGCTGGTCTTGCCGAGGGCCGCAATCTTCTCCTCGGTGCTCTGCCCCGCGAGGTAGTCGCGCGCACCGGCGAACAACTCCGAAAGACCCCTGCGGGCCTCGGGCTGGAGCGGGCAGTCCGCGAGGAAGGCGTCTGCCGCACGCGCGCCGGGGTTGTTGGGTGCAAACTCATCGAAGCTGAGCAGCAGCGGGTCACCCGTGACCAAACGGTCCTCGCCGAAGGTTTCGCGGTCGAAGAACACTGATCGCGATAGCCCAAGCCCGGGGTAGAGCCGGCGGTGGAACACGCTCTCCCGCTCGAAGCGCTCGGGGTATATGCGCAGGGCGCGCAGGATACGCCCCAGCTCGCCGGAATACCTGACGCCCGGCGCCACCATCGACTCCGAGCCGCCATAGCTGAGCAGCAGCCTGTTGCCGACGCGAAATTCGCAGCGCCGCGCGTGACCACCGAAGTCGTCGTGGTTGTCCAGGATCAGGATGCGCGCTTTCGGCTGCCGGTCGCGAAAGGCCCAAGCGGCAGTCAATCCGGCAAGCCCCGCACCGATCACGACGAGATCGTAGCGCTCCTCGGGCTCGAGACTGTCGACATCGTACGTGCGGCCCTCGCGGGCTACCGCGTGGATGACGGCGTAGGCTTCGTCGGTCGAGCCCCGCAGCCCCGTCAGCGCCGGGGGGTAGGGTCCGCGACGCGATGCCTGGGCGGCGAGCTGCTCGAAAGGGGTGAGTGCGGATGCCACGGTGAGGGCGACGCCGTTGATGAAGTCGCGGCGCGAAATGTCATGGCCCATGACCGATACCGTAACGGCATTCCGATACTGGCGAACAAGAGCGCAGGGACAAGGCCACCGTCAACCCGCGCGCCCACGCGGGAGGCGTTGCCATGGCAATCTACTGTCGCTGGATGGCAACTTCGTCACGAGCGAGCTTCGGGGGAGGTATGGCCGAAGACTAGTAGTCCGACCAGTATGGCCCGCGGTCATACGCGCGATCGAGCCACTTTTGCTGTTCGGCCAGGTAGCGCTGGCGTGCGGTCTCGCGCTCCCACGCCGCGGCCGCTTCCCTCCTTCGCTGTTCCGCCAGATACTTCTGGCGAGCCATCTCGCGTTCGTAGGTCGCAGTCTCAATCCTCTTGCGTTCGGCTTCCAGATGCCGCTGACGGGCCATCTCACGCTCGTAGACCCAATCCTCGTGCCGGATGGGCCTGTCCTTCACCACGATCGGGGGACCGTTCTCACGGAGACGCTTGCCAGTGCCCTTCTTGTCCTCCTCCACCACTGTTTCCGCTTGAGGCGTGCCCGCTATGCAGGGCCGGCCGCTGATGGTGCAGCGCATGTAGGTGAAGGCGATCTTTCCCTTGACGGGCACGCAGTCGGAGGTGGTGTCCTTGGCTTTGGACCAGCTCTTCCACCGCTCGCCGAAGCTGTTAGCGGCTTGCCGCTCCCAATTCGCGACGGCGCTACGCATGGCCTCTTTATCGCCAACGGGCACAACTCGTCGGCTTGTTGTGGCCGTCACGAGGTCCGCCTTGCACGTTTCGTCCTGCGCGCTGGCGGGCTCTACGAGTGCGCCTGCGATCAGGGGCACTGCGCACGCTGACACGAGCCCCAGCAATCGAGCAGCGTGGATCATCGAGAGAGTTCCCATACTCTGAACACGGCTCCGGACGGCCAAATCGCCACGGCACGTGCGTTGTCTAGGCCCCCAGGCAATTGCGGACGCTATACCGAAGAATGGCCATTGTCATCCCGGCTACGGGCCGCCGGCGGCAGCGCTGTTCGCCTGTGGCAGCCCAGCCATACATAGCTCGAGAGGCGCCCTATTCCGCCAGGGCCATCAGCGCGTCACGGACGTGCTGCAATGCGGTGTCCCTGGGCTTGTCGCGGCGCTGAACGAGGCCCAGCGTGCGCGTCAAGGACGGCTTCAGCTGCCGCACGGCGAGGCTCAATTCCCCGCGCCAGTCCGCGATCGCCGCCGCCGGCACGATGGATGCCCCGAGCCCCGAAGCCACCATGCGCTTCACCGCTTCCAGGTTGTCGAGTTCCATGGCCGGCCGCGGCTCCTGGCCGGCAACCGACAGCCAGTCGATAATGAGGGCGCGCACCTGGGCGCGCGCATACTCCAGCAGGAGCGGGTGTTGGAGAAGGAATTGGGGGGTGATACGGTCGGGCAAGTCGCGAACATCCGAAGCGAAGATGGCCACCAGCGGCTCACGTTTCAGGGGCACGACCTCCAGCTGGCGTTCACCGATGGGCAGGCTTACGATGCCCAAATCGATCTCGTTGCGCACGATGCGCTCGACCACACCCGTGGTGGTTCCCGTGGTCACGATGAGCTCGATATTGGGATGGCGCAGGCGCAAATCGCGCAGCACGGGCGGCAGGTGGTAGATCAGCGCCGTGGTGCTGGAGCCGATCCGCACTTGCCCCAATCCGCCGTCGCGATGACGCCGCATGGCCGCCAGCAGCCGGTCGGTCTCCTGGGCGATGCGCTCTGCATGCCCGATCAGCTCGCGACCGGCCGCGGTGGCGAATGCGCGCTTGCCCAGGCGATCGACCAGCCGGACGCCGACACGCGCTTCGAGCTCGCGGATTTGCAGGCTGATCGTTGGCTGCGCCAGGTGCAGCCTTTTTGCCGCGCGGGTGAAGCTGCCCTGCGCTACCACCTCGGCCAGCGCGCGCAGATGGTCGGGATTGAGACTGCGCATTATTGCCAACTCCAATAGAATGCATTGAAACAATAAATTTGAACAATTGCCAAGCGCATTCCATCTCCCTCCTTGTCGCCAAGGCCGGCCAACGGCCGCGACTGAGCACAATGGAGATGACTATGAGCACACTCGCCCTTCGCGCGGCGGGCCTTATTGCGTCCGCGGTCGAACCGAAATCCGGAACAAGCCTTGTCAAGCGGCTGCTTGCGGCCCGCGAGGACCAGGCGAGGCGGCGCGTCCTGAGCTACCTCGCGGCCATGGACGATGCACGGCTGGCCGGCTTCGGCTTCACCCCGGACGACATTCGTACCCTGCGCGCTGGAGAGTTGCGGCTGCCGCGCTGAGGCGAGCGCCTGGGAGAAGGAAAAGGGAAAAGTCATGCCACACGCAGCAACGGCGATGGGGACTTTGGCCGACTCGGCAGAGGCTCGCTGGGCAGCGCGGCGCATGGTTGCGTTGGCAGCCTGGCAGGCGCTAGCGCGCGCTGTATCGTGGATTGCCGTCTGGCACGCACGCCGGCGCATTGAAAATGCCGTCACCGCGCTGTCGTCCCTTAGCGACCGCATGCTCAGGGACATCGGCGTGCGGCGCAGCGAAATTTCGCGCATCGTGCGCTCTGGCCGTGACGCAAGCCGCATTCTTGGCTGAAAGGCTCGCCTGATCCATGCACTCGTGGATCCTTGGGCACAACGCAGACTGCGGGACAGCAGGCCCACGGTCCTTGCCCGCTTGATTGCAAGGGGTAGCAACCAACAGCCGCCGTTCATGAGCAGCCGGTCTAGTGTGATGATCGAGAAGTCCGCCACATCGCGCTGGGCTAGGGTCGGGAGCGGACTTCTCGATCTGAATCACACTAGCATCATGATTTTGCTAGTGTCCTTCAGATCGCGAAATTCGTACCGAGTTCGACGCATAGTGAGACGAATTTCGCGATCAGGACACTAGGGCCACTTCACCAGCGGAGGCAGCGAGGACAGGATCGACTCGACGTTGCCGCCGGTCTTCAACCCGAACACCGTGCCGCGGTCGTAGAGCAAGTTGAACTCCGCATAGCGGCCCCGGCGCACGAGCTGCTCCTCGCGCTGAGCCTCGCTCCAAGGCTCGGCAAAGTTGCGCCGCATCACTTCTGGATAGACCTGCAGGAAGGCGCGGCCCACGTCCTGCGTGAAGGCAAAGGCGGCCGGCCATCCCCCATCCGCTGCAGCCGGCGTCAGATAGTCGTAGAAGATGCCGCCGACCCCGCGCATCTCGCCCCGATGCGGCAAATAGAAATACTCGTCGCACCAGTGCTTGTAGCGAGCATAGTCGGCAATCGCATGGGGAGCGCAGGCACCCTGCATGGCGGCATGGAACGCAATGGTGTCCGGGTCGGTCTGGCTGCGGCGCGCCGACAGCAATGGGGTGAGATCGCCGCCGCCGCCGAACCACCACTTGGTCGTCACCACGAACCGCGTATTCATATGCGCCGTCGGCGCGTTGGGGTTCACCGGATGGGCGATCAGCGATACGCCGGAGGCCCAGAAGCGCGGGTCGTCCTCGGCACCGGGGATCTGCTTGCGGAACTCGGGCGCGAACTCGCCGAAAACGGTGGAGGTGTGGATGCCCGCCTTCTCGAACACGCGGCCCTTGATCAGGCTCATGGTCCCGCCGCCGCCTTCTGCCCCTGTGTGGTCCTTGCGGGTCCAGGGCTTGCGCACGAAACGTGCCGCAGACTGGCCGGCAAGCGGCGCCGACGGTGGGAGCTCCGCTTCCAGCCGCTCGAAGGCAGCGCACAGCTCGTCGCGCAGCTTTTCAAACCAGGCGCGGGCCTCCTGGCGCCACGTTTCGATATCTCGGGGCAGCTCGGTCATTGTGCTCGCTCACTCGCCGGCCTTGCTTTGGCCACGGTCACCAATTAGCCCTCGCGCCCCTTTTCGAGCAACATGTGCGCGAACGCGCCCGGGCATCCGCCCGGGGGCGCAACGCGTCTCTTCGTGTTTCAGGGCATTTTGCCATGTACCGCTGGTTTGAAAGCCGCATCGACCCCTTCCCGGAGGATCCGCCATTGCGGCCGCCGGAGACGCTTCTTGCGTTCTATCTCTATTTCGTGCGCCCGGTCTGGCCGGTGTTCGCACTGCTGCTGGTCGCGGGCTTCCTGGGATCGGTGATCGAGGTGGCGCTGCTGGCGTTCGTCGGCAGCCTGGTCGACATGATGCGGGGCGCCTCCTCGCCTGAGCATTTCTTTGCCCGGCATGGCATGACGCTGGCCTGGATGGCGCTGATCGCGCTCGTCGCCCGGCCTGCCGTGTCCACCGCCCACGAGCTCATCAAGAACCAGATAATCGCCGCGCCCGTGACCATCCGCGTCCGCTGGCTCACGCACCGCTACGTGCTGCGCCAGAGCCTCGGCTTCTTCCAGAACGACTTTGCCGGCCGCGTCGCCAACAAGGTGATGCAGGCGGCGCCGGCTTTGCGCGAGTCGGTGGTGCAGGTGGTCGACGCCATCTGGTATGCCGCGGTGCAGTGGATTGGCGCGGCGGTGATCTTTGCCGCCGCCGACTGGCGCCTGCTCGTACCCCTGCTGCTGTGGCTCGCCGCCTACGTCGGCGCGCTCTACTTCTTCGTGCCGCGCATCAAGGAGCGTTCCACGGAGGCAGCGGAAGCCCGTTCCACACTGGTCGGGCGCATCGTCGACAGTTACACCAACATCCTCACCGTCAAGCTGTTCGCCCACACCGAGCGCGAGGACATCTATGCGCGCTCCGCGCTCGAGGAGCAGATGGTGAAGTGGCGTGCCTCGCTGCGGCTCGTCACCTCCATGGACTTCGTGCTCTATTCGTTGAACGGGATGCTCATGGTGACGGCCACGGGCACCGCCATCTGGCTGTGGAGCGACGGCAGGGTAACGGTCGGCGACGTGGCCGTCGTCACCGGGCTGGTGCTGCGCATCATCGGCATGTCCGGCTGGATCCTGTGGGTGGTGGCCGGCATCTTCGAGAACGTGGGCGTCGTGCAGGAGGGCATGGAGACCATCAGCCGCGACAACCAGGTGGTCGACCGGCCGGACAGCAAGCCGCTGGTGGTGAGCCGCGGCGACATTCGCTTCGAGAACGTGAGCTTCCACTACGGTCAGCAGATCGGCCCCGGGTCGGGGTCTGGCACCGCGCGTCCGGGTGGCGTGATCCACAACTTCACGCTCCGCATCGCGCCGGGCGAGAAGGTGGGCCTCGTCGGCCGCTCGGGCGCCGGCAAGTCGACCTTGGTGAACCTATTGCTGCGCTTCTACGACCTGGAGGCAGGGCGCATCCTGATCGACGGGCAGGACATCGCGCACGTCACCCAGGACAGCCTCAGGGCGCAGATCGGCATGGTCACACAGGACACCTCGCTGCTGCACCGCTCGGTGCAGGACAACATCCTCTACGGGCGGCCGGACGCCGGCGAGCGTGCTGCCGTTGCAGCGGCGCGCAAGGCGCAGGCGGACGATTTCGTCGTTGCGCTCGAGGATATGCGCGGCCGCAAGGGCTACGGTGCGCACGTCGGCGAGCGGGGCGTGAAGCTGTCGGGCGGCCAGCGCCAGCGCATCGCCATTGCCCGCGTGCTGCTGAAGGACGCGCCGATCCTGGTGCTCGACGAGGCCACCAGCGCGCTCGATTCGGAGGTGGAATCGGCCATCCAGGAGCAGCTTTATAACCTGATGTCCGGCAAGACGGTGATTGCCATCGCCCACCGCCTGTCAACCATCGCAGCGATGGACCGCCTGGTGATCATGGACAAGGGCCGCATCGTCGAAGAGGGAAGCCACGGCGCGCTGCTGCAGCGCCGCGGCCTCTACGCCGATTTGTGGGAGCGCCAGTCGGGCGGCTTCCTGGCCGAGGTGGTGGCGGCGGCAGAGTAGGGCTGAGGCAGATCGGGAATCGGGGCGGCCGGTTTGGCCGCCGCCCCGGTTCCAGCCGGGCGACAGGCTGGAGCTTGTGGCGCCCTCACGGCGTCCTATCTGTGGAGCATGCAGCGCACCATGCCTCGTCTGGAACCATACCATCCCGAACATCGGCAGTCGCTGGTGCGTCTGGAGGCGCTGGCCAAGCTGATGGACAGCGCCTTCACCATTCCGGGCACCAACATCCGCATGGGCCTCGACGGCATCATCGGGCTGGTGCCCATTGCCGGCGATCTGATCTCGGGCCTGATCTCCAGCTACGTGATCTGGGAGGCACGGAGGCTCGGCGCCTCGCGCTGGGTGATCGGGCGCATGATGACCAACACGCTGATCGATACGGTGTTCGGCGCCGTACCCGTCGCGGGCGACGCCTTCGATGTGGTGTTCCGCAGCAACATCAGGAACCTGGCACTTCTCAAGAAGCATCTCGCCAGGAAGGGCCTTGTCGTAGGCGGGGGCGACGGGCCGATCATCGAAGGCGAGGCTATTCGCCTGCCTTGAAGCCGCCGGTCTGGCGCAACGCCTCGCCCAGAACCATGGCCGCCGCCACCGCCACGTTGAGCGAGCGCAGGCCCTGGCGCATCGGGATGCGCAGGCGAGCGTCGGCCGCCTCGTGCACCGCGTCGGGCAAGCCGCCGCTCTCGCGGCCCACCATCAGCGTGTCGTCGGACCGGAAGGAGAAGTTCGTATAAGCCATGGTGCTGTGCGTCGTCAGCAGCACAAGGCGGGAGGCCCGCAACAGACGGGCGGCCTCGAAATCGGCGAAAGAAGCGTGGCGAGCGATGTCGACATGGGCGAGGTAGTCGAGGCCGGCGCGGCGCAGGGTACGGTCGGTCATGTCGAACCCGGTGGGGGAGATCACATCCACGTCTACGGACAGGCACGCTGCCAGCCGCAGGATCGTGCCGGTATTCTGGGGGATGTCGGGCTCGAAAAGCGCCAGGCGCATGAGGCGGGACCCTATTCGGTGTTTCCAAAATCGCCCCGCCAAGGCGGAGCACACGGGCCGTACACGTTTTCATGCAGTTCGCGCGCCGCTTTGCAATGCTCGGCGTGCGCCAAATTGACCGCGAACTTCCTCGCCGATGGCCTTGTGAAACATCAGGAAGGATGCAAAAAGATCGCGCGTCAATCGGTCCTGTTGGGGGGCGTGATGCCATCATTGACAATCGCCCAAGCGTGGCGATGGATGGACCGGTCCCTGACAAGCGGAAACGACGTCACGGCGAGGCTGCTGCAGCGCCGTAGCCAGCGAGTCTGAGCAGCGCAACCTGGTTCCATCGGCTAGCTCCGGCAAGCACACGCGAAGGGAGGCAGACTTTGGCGTCGCACTCTGCGGAAGAGCCCAATCGGCGCGACTTCATAGTTATTTTGGCTCAGGCATTTGCCGGCGTCGGCGCCGCGGTCGCCCTGTGGCCGTTCATCCATCAGATGAACCCCGATGCCTCCACGCAGGCGCTCGCCTCCATCGAGGTCGACCTGTCGCCCGTAAAGGAGGGGCAGGCCATCACCGTATCCTGGCGCGGCAAGCCGATATTCATTCGCAACCGCGCCCCCGCCGAGGTCGATGCCGCCAAGGCCGTGAAGCTCGCCGATCTGAAAGACCCTATCGCTCGCAACGAGGGCCTATTCGACCGGGCCAAGGCGACAGACGAGAACCGCACCAAGAAGGATCATGAGAACTGGCTCGTGCTGATCGGCATCTGCACGCATCTGGGCTGCATCCCCAAGGGCCAGTCGATGGGCGACGCCAAGGGTGAGTACGGCGGCTGGTTCTGTCCCTGCCATGGCTCCCACTACGATACCGCGGGCCGCATTCGCCAGGGGCCGGCTCCGCAGAACCTGTGGGTGCCGCCCTATGAGTTTGTTTCGAACACCCTGATCAAGATCGGCTGAGGAATCCGGGGATGACCAGCCACGAATTGACCTACCGGCCCGCCACGCGCATCGGCAAATGGATGGATGCGCGGCTGCCGATCGAGCGGCTGATGCACGGGCAATTCGTGGATTTCCCGACCCCGCGCAACATCAACTACCTTTGGACGACGGGCGGCCTGCTCACTTTCTTCCTGGCGATCCAGATCGTGACCGGCATCGTGCTCGCCATGCACTACATCCCGAGCGCCAGCGAGGCCTTCAACAGTGTGGAGCACATCCGCCGCGACGTGAACTACGGCTGGCTGATGCGCAACATTCACGCAGTCGGCGGCTCCTTCTTCTTCCTTGCCGCCTACGTCCACATCGCCCGCGGGCTCTACTACGGCTCCTACAAGGCGCCGCGCGAGGTGCTGTGGATCCTCGGCGTCGTCATCTTCCTGCTGATGATGGCCACGGCCTTCATGGGCTATTCGCTGCCCTGGGGACAGATGAGCTTCTGGGCGGTGACGGTGATCACCAATCTGTTCTCCTCCATCGACACCATCATTCCGGGTCTGGGCACCCGCATCGTGCAGTGGCTGTGGGGCGGCTATTCGGTGTCGGGGACGACCCTCAACCGCTTCTATGCCCTACACTATCTGCTGCCGTTCGTGATTGCGGGGGTGGTCGGTCTGCACATCTGGGCGCTGCACGTGGCCGGCCAGAACAACCCAACCGGGCTGGATATCAAGCAGCCTTCCGATGCCGTGCCGATGGCGCCCTACGCCATCATGAAAGACGTCTTTGCCCTGTCGGTGTTCGTGCTGCTGTTCGCCTGGTTCGTCTTCTATCTGCCGGACTATCTCGGGCACTCGGACAACTACATCGAGGCCAATCCGCTCTCCACGCCGCCGCACATCGTGCCGGAGTGGTATTTCCTGCCCTACTACGCGATCCTGCGCGCCATCCCCGACAAGCTGTTGGGCGTGATCGCCATGTTCTCCTCCATCCTGCTCCTGATCTTCGTGCCCTGGCTCGACACCTCGCGCGTGCGCTCGGCCAAGTACAGGCCGGTGTACAAGTGGTTCTTCTGGCTGTTCATCATCACGGTCATTGCGCTCGGGTACCTCGGCTCCAAGCCGCCGGAAGGCATCTATGTGCAGATGGCGCGCGTGTTCACCGCCTACTACTTCATCCACTTGCTGGTGGTGCTGCCGATCGTGGGCGTGATGGAAACGGCCAAACCGCTGCCTCGCTCCATAACCGAATCCGTGTTGGGCAGCGCGGCCGCCGCGCCCAAAAGCCACTAGCGCCGGGGGAAGCGTGATGATCACCAAGGGCGGCGCCCGGATCGATACAAAGATCGGTGCGGCGGTAGTGCTGATGGCCTCGCTGCTGGCGGGCGGAGGGATCGCTTTCGCCGCGGACGAAGGTCACGCCCACATCGAGCGCCAGCCGTGGAGCTTCGGCGGCTTCCTCGGGAAATTCGACGAGGCGCAGCTGCAGCGCGGCTTCAAGGTCTACGTCGACGCCTGCGCGCGCTGCCACGGCCTCAAGCGCGTCGCCTTCCGCAACCTGGCGCAGCCGGGCGGCCCGGCCTTCCCCGAGGCCGCGGTGAGGTCGCTGGCGAACACCTATCAGGTCGACGCCGAGCCGAACGACCAGGGCAAGATCGTCAAGCGTCCCGCGATCCTCGTCGACTACATCCCTTCGCCCTACAAGAACGAGCAGGAGGCGCGCGCGGCGCTGAACGGCGCGCTGCCTCCCGACCTGTCGGTGATCGCCAAGGCGCGCGGGGTCGAAAGCAACGCGCCGTTCTACCTGGTGCCGTGGAACATGCTGGTCGATATTGTCACGGGCTATCAGGAAGGGGGCCCCGACTACATCTACGCGTATCTCACCGGCTACAAGAACCCGCCGTCCGGAACGAAAGTGCCGGACTTCATGAACTACAACGAGGCGTTCCCGGCGCCGCACATGACGGCGATGCCAAACCCGTTTCCGAGCGGCAATGGCTTCGTCAAGTATACTGACGACACGCCGGGCACCGTGGACAACTACGCCCGCGACGTGGCGGCGTTTCTCGCCTGGACCGCCGACCCGCGGCTCGAAGAGCGCAAGCGCCTCGGGCTGATGGTGACCATCTACCTGCTGATCACGGCCGTGCTGCTCTACTTCGCCAAACGGCGCGTGTGGTTGAAGGTGCACTGAAGTTTTTCCGCGCCAGATCGAGTCGCGCGCCGTTGCCGCTCGCCGTTCGGCGCCACAGCTATCTTTTCGTCGGTTTCAAGCGAGTGGCCGACCACTGCCTCAGTGGTCGAATTGCAAGCGGACGCCACCGTTAATCGATATCCTTCGGTCCGTATAGCGCCGCACCAAGAAGCCGGCCAATCGCGAATAGCTTTCTTCGGATTCGAGCAACTCCTCCTTACCGGGCGGCTCGGCGGGAAATTCCATCGGTTTGCCGTCGTAGATGATGTCCGCATTGATGACGAACTCGTCGAAGCTCAAGTCGATCCTGATCGGCCCTTTGGCGCCGCAGTAAGCAATGATTGCCTCAAGGGTCTGCTGAACTGCGAACTCGATGCGGTTGGCAACATCGCGCCTCGCGCCCCAAACCCCCGCGCTGCGTTCAATGAAGGCGGTAACATCACGCAGCGCGGGCGTTGCCGAATCGATGGTCATCGTCACACGCTCTTTGATGCCGATGCGGAACAGAAGGTTCAACCCAAGTGCAACGAGTGTCGCGAGCACCAATGGCGTGGTGACGATGGGCTCCGCCCAATGTGGCGTATGGGAAAATGCCGAGGGAAAGACCGTAACGCCGAAGAACGTCGTAAGGCCCATACCAATGACCAGCGTGCGACGGCTATCGAGTACGCGCATCGTAATGATTTGTATCCCGCTAATCATAATGAATGCAGCCGTGAACAGCATGGCAGCGGCCATCACTGGTTTCGGCATCAGTGTCAAGATTCCCAGAAGCCGTGGCTGCAGCGCTGCAACCGCGAGGATGGCAGCGACTGCGAACGCAATGCTCCTACTAGCCACGCCCGTTGCTGCGATCAGGCCAGCATTGGTATTTGAGAGCGTAAGGCCATAGGTGCCAAGCACACCAGCGATTGCGGTCGATATGCCGTCGCCAAGAACTCCGCGTCCGATGGACGACATATCCGGCCGGACCCAGTCTGCGTCAGTTGTCCTCTGGTACGCCGTCACCACTGCAGTCGTGCTCATGGCTGCCGCCAGAGCCGTAATTGCGAACGGCAGTAACAGCGACCAGTCGAACGCCCAAGATACGTTGGACAAACTCGGCATCGAAATCGCCGGGAGCTCAAGGATTTGTCGCAGCTCTGCGCGTGTGACGAGGCCCGTCCAAATGGAAACGAGAAAGCCGACACTCATGCCGATTACGACGCAGTAGATCTTCAACCGGCTCCTGCTCCAAATATTGATCATCACCATCAAAGCGATCGTAGTTGCGGCCACCAGCCATTCCTGCGGTGTGGTACCCCCGTCCGGGTCCTCCGAGAGCAGCATGCGACATGCGGCAAGACCTACGATGCTTCCAATGAAGAACACGACAAGTCCGGCGGATTCCGGTGGAACGAGGGCGCGCAGCCGCCGCCACACAAGCGAAAATGCCATCTCCACAATGCCGGCGAAAATGGTCATGCCCCATAGCAGTGGCATGCCGCCGGCTTTGACCGCCACCAGCGACGAGGCAAGGTAGATTCCGGTGAAGGAAGAAGGTGCCAGGAGCCGACTGCCAACTGGCCCACGCGTGAGTGCTTGCAGCAGGACAGCGACGCCCAATGCAATGCACCCAAGCTGCAACATGTTGATGATCTGGTCCGCCCGCATGCCGGCTTGTCGAGCGATGATCAGCGGATAGATCATGTAGATCGACGATATCGCCACCTGCTGAATGGCGCTCAACCATCTGACCTGCGTCGGCGGCTCCTCTTCCACGCCGTAGATCAGGTTTGCCGGTTTGTTTACTGCAGGTCCTGGAATCGGACCCGGCCGGTGGCGACCAGCGGCCCTGGCGCCTGCGTTCCGCGCCACATCTGACCAGGCGATGCGAACAGTACGGACCAAGGCCCGAACTGGCGAAGCTTTCCCCTTGTCCCCCACCCCGTCCTCCCAAGCACATGATTCGAAGTCTTCTGAGTGGCGCGATGGCCATAAGCATTATGCATCTCCAGCCGGCGAACTCGAAGAAATGGATGCGCTCGAGCGTGAAGTCCGGGCTGCCAGCCCCACGTCTGAACGCTCTTGCCAAGCCGCGCGAGCGAGGGCCCCATCCAGCGCCCCCTGCGGGTGTGCCGTGCGGCACAGCACAAAATCTCCACCACACTAGGTTCCTTGCAGAAATACGCTGCAAAGGAGACGTGCCGTGAGATCGCTGGCAAACCCGGCCGAGAGGCCCACCAATCCGCTCTCCGCATCCGTCTTGCTGCATGCACTGGCTGCTGGTCTCTCTCGCTCGATCGGGATCGCCAGGGTCTATCAGGCCGAGCATCGCAATGCTCGGGCGGCCGAAGAGCTGCATGAGCGCCTTTCGCCGCTGTCGGACGCCGAGCTCGCAAGGCGTGGCCTCCACCGTGACCAGCTGCTGGAGCTCGTCAAGGGGCGCTTCTAGGAGCGTAGCGCACTACTCCGCCGCAAGCTTACGTGGCGCCATGGCGCGACTGATGGCGGCGATGGTATTGGCCAGCGCTTCGCCCTCTGGGTCTTTCGTCGCGGCCAGCCGGGCCTGCAGCACCGCATCGGCGAACTGGGTGCGCGGGAGGGCGCCTTGCAGTGCCGGCTCCACCACCGCCTCCATGATGCGGTTCCAGTTGGCTAGTCCACGCTTGTAGGTGTCGGCGTAACCCCGCACCAGGGCAGCCGTAGCGATTACCTCGCGGGCCGCCACGGGCTCGACGGCAAGGGTGCGTTCCACCAGCGAGAGCCAGCGCTCGATCCAGGCCTCCTCCTCGGCGAAACGCAAGGTGCGCGGACGCCAGAACCGCAGCGAGGCCAGTAGCTTCAGGCGCAGGAAACCGGAAAGGCGCGTTGTGGTGACCTTGAGCGGCCAGGAGCGATCATGGCGCACGCGTGCGAGCAACCAGCGCCCGATACCGGGCGGCAACAGCCCCAGCACCTCTTCGGGCCCGGGCTTCATGTACTCGGTGACGTCGACGATATCGCCGGGCCGCGCGCGGGCCTCGCGTGTGACGCGTGCGAGGCGTGTGTTGCGCAGCTTCAGTTGCGCAACGCGGATCACGTCCTCCACGCTCATGCGCACAGCGAGGTGGCGCGCGAGCTCGCGCACGAAGGCGCCATCGTCCCCGCCCGGGAGCTCGACCACGCGCCGCACGCGCTCCAAGTAGCGCTCAGCGTAGGCGCGGTCCTGGTAGTCGGTGAGCCGCGCCACGCCTTCGCTTATGATCGCCTGGGCCTCGCGCGGGAACCCGCTTTCGTCGCGCGCGAGATCGTGCGCCGTGTCGTGCGCGATCTCGCGCGTAGTCTCGTGCGCGGGCCCCTGAGCGACACTGGTACGCAACGGGGCCGCATACCGTGCCTCCGCGCGCGTACCCCCCGCGCGCAAAGGGGCCTGCGCAACGGGAGGAGACGGGGACAGCGCCAGCCTCAGTCCCGCCTCGAAGCCGCGCAGGTTGGCATCGACGGCCTTGCCTTCGGCCTTGATGGTCGCGCGGAAGGCCTCGGGCTCTATGGGCAGCGCCCGCAGGCCTGCAAGCACCCCCAGCATCACCACGTTGAGCTGGCTCCGGCTCTCGGCCGCGGCGGCAGCCAGATCGGCCAGCACCGCGCGCCTGGCGAAGCGCCCGACTGCCCCGCGCAACTGCTCCACGCTTGCCCGGCCGTCGCCCATGGCGATCTTCTCGTCGGTGGCATAGACGCGCCGGTCGGCTGCCACCACCAGCGTGCGGGAGGGCGTGACGAAGCCCGCTTGCACCATTCGCGCCGCCTCCAGCAGCTCGGTGGCGAGCAGAATGTCGACCTGGCCGGGCACCGGATTGAGGCTGAGGATCGGCGCCGGCCCGCCCCCGACGCCCTGCGCCATCTCGATGTAGTAGGTGGTGGCACCGGTGCGTTGCGCCACCCCGGGGATGGAGGTGCGGCTAACCACCAACCCGCTCGCGGCCGCCGCCTCGGAGATGAAGCCCGCGAGCACGCCGCCGCCCTCGCCGCCGAGCGCAGCGATCAGCAGGCGAATGGGCTCCTTCTCGGCCATTGGCTCACTCGGCAGGGGCCAGCGCAGGTGCGGGGCCGACGGGCGTCATGGCCGACGTGTGGCCGCCAAGCAGCCGCATAGCCCCGCGCGAAATCGCCACCCGCAGCCTGTCCCATGCGCTCGGGTTCTGGATGACGTCGATCTGCGCAAACGAAGGGCAAAGCTGCGCCGCATGCGCCACTTCCCCGCACAGCCCGCACCCCACGCAATCGTTGTTGACGTGGGCGACGGGGTCGGTCCGCAGCGGATCCTCGCTCGGCTTGATGGTGAGCGAGGGACAGCCCGACATGCGCATGCAGGAATGGTCGCCGGTGCACACCTCGGGGTCCACCCAGAACCGCGTGCGCACCACCCGTCGGCCGGCCGCCACCGCCTTGGCCAGAGCCGGGCGAATGCGCCGCTGACGCGCCAGCTGGCATTCGCCGTCGGCAATGATCACCTTGAGGCCCTTGCCAGGCGCCGTCATCGCCTCCTTCAGCGTCTTGAGCACGCCCGACACGCCATAGGTGCGCACGCGCTTGACCCAGGTCAGGCCCAGGCTCCTCAAAGCCGCCTCGATCTCGATGCCTTTGCCGCGCCCTTCCGCGTTGGGGGCACTAGAAGGAATGTCCTGATGCCCGGTGGCGCTGGCATAACCGTTGTTCATGATGACGAGGACGGAATCGTCCTTGTTAAAGGCGGCGCCCGCCACCCCCGTCAGCAGCCCATTGTGCCAGAAGCCGCCGTCGCCCATGACGCTAATCGTGCGGCGCGTCTGCGTGCCGGATACCGCCGCCGCCGAGGCCAGCGACATGCCGTAGCCCAGGATCGAATGCCCCTGCGAGAACGGCGGGAACGTCGCAAACGCGTGGCAGCCGATGTCGGCGGCCACGTGCACCGGCCCAATGTCGCGTTTCAGAAGCTTCATGGCCGAGAACACGGGCCGCTCCGGGCAGCCGGTGCAGAAGTTGGGCGGTCGCGGCGGCAGCGGACTGAGCGCCTTGGCGACTGCCGCGCGATGGGCGTCGACCTCCGCCAGCCAGGCCTCCAGCGGCTCGGCGGGCTTCCCATACCTGGCAAGGAACGCCACCAGACCCTTCGCCACCACCAGCGGCGAATACTCACCCGCCTGCGGCAGCACGTCCTTGCCGTGCAGCTTGGTGTTGAGGTCGGCCCTGCGCAGGATCTGCCCGATGGCCTGCTCCAGGAACTCGGGCGAGCCCTCTTCCATCACCAGCACGGCCCGCTTGCCGGTGCAGAAGCCCGCGATTTCCTCCGGCACCAGCGGATGCGTGACATTGAGCACAAGCGTCGGCAGCCGCACGTTGCCGTGCGCATCGGAGAGCCCGGCCATGGCCAACCGCCCATTCAGCACGTTGAACAGGCCACCCTGCACAATGATGCCGAGGTCGCCATCCTTGGGACCCAGCGTCTCGTTGAGCTTGTTCTCGACGATGAACTTCCGCGCCGCCGGCAGCCGCCGCTCCACCTTATCTATCTCGTGGCGGAAAGTAGCCGGCGGATGCGCGAGCCGGTCGTAGTTGAAGGTGGCAGGCACTGTCCGGCGCGACGCCGACACGGCGGCCGCCACGTTGTCGCTGGCAGTGAACGCGCCGTAGACATGGCAGGCGCGCACGCGCAGCTCCATGATCACCGGCGAGTTGGAGGCTTCCGACAGCTCGAAGCCCTTCTCCACCATTTTGACGATGGTCGGCAGCTCGGGACGCGGGTCGAGCAGCCACAGTGAGGATTTCAGCGCAAACGCATGCGTGCGCTCCTGGATGACGCTCGCGCCCTCGCCGTAGTCCTCGCCCACGATGATGAGGGCGCCGCCTGTCACGCCGGCCGACGCCAGGTTGGAGAGGGCGTCCGCCGCCACATTGGTGCCGACGATCGACTTCCAGGTCACCGCCCCGCGCACGGGATAATTGATCGAGGCGCCCAGCATTGCCGCCGCGGCCGCCTCGTTGGTGCAGGTCTGCAGGTGCACGCCGAGGTCGCTCAGCAGGTCCTCGGCCTGCAGCAGCACGTCAAGCAGATGGCTGACCGGCGCTCCCTGGTAGCCGCCCACGTAAGCCACGCCCGACTGCAGCAGCGCCTTGGTGACAGCCAGGATGCCTTCGCCGTGGAACTCCTGGCCTTCGCCCAGCCGCAGGCTGGCGATTTCTTTGCGGAAGGAGACTTCTAACGCCATGCGCCTGAGACCCTTTGTGCCCTCGCCGGTGCGTACCCCTGTCGCTATGCCAAAATTGACGCGGCGCGCGCTGTGTCCTAACTGTTGCAGACCTAAACAGTTTGGACATCCGGCTTTCTGCGGGATGGGCCGGTTGAGCGCAAGCCCATTCCGGAAAGTATAGACTGCCTCGGCGCCGGTACGCCACGACGGTCGACAAGGTCCGACCGGGACCCGGCTGGGCGCAGGCGCTGCCCAAGAAGAACAACCGCGCGATTCCACGGACAGGAGGAAGCTCTATGAGACTGCTACGTTCCCTTACAGCCTTGGCCGCGCTGGCCGTGTTGCTGACGGTCGGGCCGGTCAATGCTCAGGACAAGCAGATCGAGCTCAAGCTGGCGCATTGGGTGCCCCCCTCGCACCCGCTGCAAAAGGCCTTGGAGGACTGGGGCACGTCCCTCAACAAGGCCACCAACGGTACCGTGACCTTCAAGGTCTATCCCTCCCAGCAGCTGGGCAAAGCCTTCGATCACTACGACATGGCCAGGGACGGCATCGCCGACGTCACCTACATCAATCCCGGCTATCAGCCCGGCCGCTTCCCCATCATCGGCGCGGGCGAGCTGCCGTTTCTCATGACGGACGCCAAGGGCGGCTCGCAGGCGCTCGATGCCTGGTACAGGCAATACGCCGAGAAGGAGATGAAGGACGTCAAGTTCTGTCTGGGTTTCGTGCACGATCCGGGCAGCTTCCATTCGCGCGCCAAGAAGATCATGGTGCCCGCCGACATCAACGGCATGAAGATCCGGCCCGCGCACGCGACCATGGCGGCGTTCGTGACCAAGCTCGGCGGCACCAACGTGCAATCGAGCGCGCCTGAAGTGCGTGATATCCTCGAGAAGGGGGTCGCCGAAGCGGTTACGTTCCCGTGGGGCTCGGTGCCGCTGTTCGGCATCGACAAGGTCACCAAGTACCACATGGAGGTGCCGCTCTATGCGACCACCTTCGCCTGGGTCATGAACAAGAACACCTACAACAACATGTCGGCTGCGCAGAAGAAGGCCGTCGACGATCAGTGCAACAACGAGTGGGCGCTGCGGGTGGCCGCTCCGTGGGCCGACTTCGAGCACGAGGGCGTCAAGAAGCTCAAGGCCGATCCGGCACATGAGGTCTATCCGATATCGCCTCAGCAGCTGGCCGAGTGGCGCAAGGCGGCCGAGCCGCTGCAGGCTGCGTGGGCGGACAATGTCCGCAAGGCGGGCGGCGATCCCGACGCAATCTTCAAGAGCCTGAAATCGGCTCTGGCGAAGTACAACGCCGCTTATTGATAGGGGCATCCGCGACTGACGCGAGCGGCGGCGATTGTTTCGCCGCCGCCGTCGTGTCGGCCAACAGTCCGAGCCCAGGGTGACCGCGTGCCAAGCAGCTACATGGATCGCTTCATCGACGGCATCGAGCTGGCCGCCGCCGTCTTCATCGGCATCGTCGCGGCCGACGTGTTCGTCACGGTCATGCTGCGGTATTTCGGCATTGCCATCCCTGACAGCTACGACCTGGGCCAGCTGCTGCTTGGCATTCTGATCTTCTGGGGCATCGCCGCAACTTCCTACCGCGGCACGCACATTACCGTCGACCTTGTCTGGGCCAACGTGAGCCCGCGCTGGCAGCGCGTCATCGACGTGTTCGCCACGCTCGTGTTGCTGTTTGTCGTGTCGGTGCAGACCTACACGCTCTACGACAAGGTGGTCAGCACCAGGGACGCCAACGTCAGCACCTTCGATCTGCGGCTGCCGACCTGGCCGTTCTTTGCGGTGGCCTGGATCGGCGACGTGGCGGCCGTGATGTTGATCGCAGTGCGCACCTACCGGCTCATCTTTCAACCGGAGCGGATGGCCCGTGCCGCCGACCAGATCAAGCCGGTGGAATGACCAGCGATGAGCACTGACGCCGTTGCAATCGTCGGCTTCGTTCTGCTGTTTGGCCTGATGCTGCTGCGCGTGCCGGTCGGCATGGCGATGGGGCTGGTCGGTGTCGGCGGCTTTGCCTATCTCAGCGGCAGCGGCCCGGCGCTCAAGATCGTCGGCCACACCTCCATGCGCACGGTCACGGATTGGAACTTCGCGGTCGTGCCGCTCTTCCTGCTCATGGGCTCGTTTGCCACCACCTCTGGCATGAGCCGTGAGCTGTTCCGTGCTGCCAACGCATTTCTGGGCCATCTGCGGGGCGGACTTGGCATCGCTACCATCGCCGCCTGCGGTGGATTTGCCGCGATCTGCGGCTCGTCGGTCGCAACCGCCGCAACCTTCTCCCGTGTCGCCTATCCCGAGATGCGCCGCTACGGGTACCCACAGAGCTTCGCCACCGGCGTCATCGCGGCCGGTGGCACGCTCGGCATCATGATCCCGCCCTCCACTGTTTTTGCCGTTTACGGCCTGATCACTCAGCAGGATATCGGCAAGCTGTTCGTCGCCGGCATCGTTCCCGGCATCGTCGCCATCCTCATGTACATGCTCACCATCACCATCATCGGCTACGCGCGCCCCGGCTACCTGCCGTCGGGCCTGCGCGCCTCGTGGCGTGAGCGCCTCGAAGGCCTGCGCGACGTCTGGGCGACGCTGCTGCTGTTCGCCTTCGTCATCGGCGGCATCTATGGCGGACTGTTCACCGCCACCGAAGCAGCCGGCATGGGCGCTGCCGGCGCCTTCATCCTGGGCGTCGTGCGGGGGCGCCTTTCAGGGCCCGATATCCTACGCTCGCTGCTGGAGGCGACGCGCACCACGGCCGCCGTGTTCACGGTGCTGATCGGCGCCATTCTGTTCGGCTACTTCCTCACCATCACGCAAACACCGCAGAAGGTGACGGAATTCCTGACCGGTCTCGGCATCGGCCGCTACGGTGTGCTGGCCTTGATCATGCTCATGTACCTGGTGCTCGGGTGCCTGATGGATGCGCTGGCGATGATCATCCTGACGGTGCCCATCATCTTCCCCGTCATCCAGCAGCTGGGCTTCGACCCGATCTGGTTCGGTGTCATCATCGTCATGACGGTGGAGCTGGGGCTCATCCATCCGCCCGTCGGCATGAACATTTTCGTCATCAAGAGCGTGATCGAGGACGCCAAGATCTCCACCATCTTCTACGGCGTGCTGCCGTTCATCATTACCGACATTCTGCGATTGATCCTGCTGATTGCCTTCCCGATCCTGGCGCTGTGGCTGCCATCGAAGATGGGCTAGCGCGTGCCTGGACGGCGACCACGAGAGGACTGCATCGCAATGAAAAGACCGGCGACGGCGGCAAGGCGCAGACTGGCGGGAGACGCCGGCGAGGCCGAGATCGACTTCGACGAGCTGCCGACCTACGTCGGCTACCAGGTGCGCCGCGCCCAGGCCAAGATCTTCTCCGAGTTCGAGGCGACGCTGAAGGGTTTCGACTTCACACCGGGGTCGTTTGGCGTGCTGACCCTGATCCGGGCCAACCCCGGCATCACCCAGGTAGCTTTGGCCGCCGCTTTCGGCGTCGACAAGTCGACCATGAGCCCGGTCATCTTCCGCCTGGAAAAACGCGGGCTGATCCGGCGCGAGATCCTGCCGAGCGATCGGCGCTGCCATGCGCTGTTCTTCCAGGAGCCCGGTGAGCCGACCTTCCTGGCCGCGCGCGAGACGATCCGTGCGTTCGAGGAGAGGGTGGCGGCCCGCTTGTCCAAGCCCGAGCAGCGCGAGCTGGCGCGGTTGCTGGTGAAGCTGCAGGGCGAGAGCGGGCGGGGATAGGGCGCCGAGGCTATTGCTGCGCAGCCGTGGCTTCGCGCGCGTGCTTCTCGCGCCATTTCGGGCCGGGACCGCGCATGTAGTGCTTTTCCGGCCGGTAGGCCAGATGGCTGACCATCAGCGAGCGCCAGGCGTGCGCCAGATCGGCTAGGGACACCTTCAGCGAAGGCGTAACGAGCGCTGTGTTTGCTACTCTTTGAACTTGCATCGACTAACCCCTCGGCCGCGGACTGGTCGATCACCAGTGGCTGGGCTGCGCGTCGAGCCGCATGCGCCAGTGCCGCGTCGTCACCGATTTCCAGCCTAGCGGCGATCGATTAACCGAACGCCCGCTAAGACGTGAAACAAGGGTTGAGGCCTGTACCATCGGCGGTTCTCGCGGTTTTCCGACGCGCCGGTTCGCCCGGGTGCGCGTGATGAATACGGGCCGCGAAGAGGGGCAGATCAGGGAAAGGCTGCGGTTGCTTTGTTCCTTATTTGTTCTTATATTCCCTCTCCAGAACGGTCACCGGTCGAAGTCACTTTCCATGGATGGCATCCCCAGCTTCGCCGATTGCAGCCAGCCTGAGGAGCCGGCGAGCGCAGAGCGCCTTGCGCTCCTGCGCAAGGCCGTGGACTCGCTGCAAGCCATCCCGGCTGCCGCCCTGCCTAAGCCCGTTGCTGCCGGCTGGGGGCCTTCCCTGGCCTCGGGCCTGCCGCGTCCTGGCCTCCCTTGCGGGGTCCTCAACGAGATGACCGCGGGGGAGGCCGACCGCCCGGCGGCTTTCGGCTTTCTGGCCGGCTTGCTGGCCGCTGCCCTGCGCACGCGGACAGGGCCTGCCGTTTTCGTTGCCGCACGGCGCACCCTGGATTTTGGCAGGCTCCATGGCCACGGGCTCATCCAGCTGGGCCTCGACGTTGGCCGCTTGATCTTCATCGAGACGGAAACCGACCGGGACGCGCTGTGGGCGCTGGAGGAAACGCTGCGCTCTGAAGCGAAACCAGCCATGGTAGCGGGTGTGGTTGGAAGGGGTCTCGATCTCACGCAAAGCCGCCGGCTCAACCTGGCGGCAGCGGTCCACACCACGCCGCTCGTAGTGATGCGTGGCGCCAAAGCAGCGGGAACGAGTGCCGCGGCCACGCGCTGGCGCCTTGCCGCCGCGCCCGCCGCCCTCGATCGCTTCGGCGCATTCGATCGTTGGCGATGGCAGGCGACGTTGGAGCGCTGCCGCAACGGATGCACCGGTCAGTGGCTGCTCGAGTGGAACCGCGAGACGTATCGGTTCGATCCGATCGGAGAGTTGCTCGACGCGGACGCCGGCCTCCCCGCCCGCTCCCTACGGCTGTCGGCGTGACAGCCCACGGGGCCATGCGCCAAGCCGCCGTCCCGCCGTTCAGCCGGCATTCTCGGGCCATGCCTGCTCGATGTTCTCGAGGCGGCCGACCAATAGCTCCATATTGGAAATCTGCGTCTTGAGCTCGGAGACCCGCGCCTCTCGCGTGCTCCGCAAGGCGGCGTTGCGACCGGGGTCGGCGCCCGACACCATGGCGCGTGTGCGGTCCAGCCGGGCTCTGTTCTGCTCCCTCAGGAGGGTCACCAGTCCCACGTACACCATATTCGCTTCCTGCAGTGTCGCTGCCTGGCGGGCCTCGAGCTGGGTGCGGGCGGCTTGTGCCAGCGCATCCGTAATCGCGTAGAACTCGCGCTTGATGAGATGCTCGAGCTCCGCCACCTGCTCCTCTCCGCTGCGGCGCGTCCACCAGTTCTTCCACCACGGTTCGCCGAGGTCGAGGGCGACCACCTCGCTCAGTGCGCTCAGCAACGGCAGCTCCGCGCTTGCAAACTCGCCGCCATCGGCCCCCAGCTGCCACTGCGGGTGGTAGCGGCGCAGGAGCTCCTTCAGCTTCGGAAAAATGTGCGATTCCAGCCTGCCGATCTCCTGCTCCGCCACCCGGTATTGAGCGACGAAGCACTCCTCGAGCTGCTGGCGAAGCAGCGTCGCATCGCATCTCCAGGTGCGCCCGCGGTGCCCCTCGGCAATGGCTTGCCGCAGGTCCTGGCATTCCACTTCCGAGAACGCCTGCACGACTTCGCGTAGCGCCTCGGCTATTCCGCCGCAATGGTCGTTGATGAGCTGTTCCGCCCGGTTCTGCAAATCGGTGAGCAGTCCTTGCAGGGCCGCCGCCAGTCGCTCGTTCTCCTCGCTTTCGGCACCTATGGAGCGCAGCTCCACTTCGCCTTGCCGATCCATCGAGACGCCCGACTTCTCCTCCGCCAGCAGCACCGAAAGCTCGTGATGGGCTGCATTCCGGCGCACCCTGCCGAGCTCGGAGAACGATCTTGCTATCTGCGTCAAAACGCGGCCGGCGTGGCTGTCGAGCGTGAGCGGCGCCAGCCCGTCGGCGAGCGCCGACAGGCCGGAGGCGACGAACAGTGTCTGCGCATGCCCCTGCAGACCATCGCCGCCCGCGGCGGACGCGCCCGAGGCCAGGTGCTGCGCATAGGCATTCACCTTGGGAGAAAACACTCGCTCTATGTCGGCCTCCGAGCCGCGTATCGCCGTCTCCGCCCACAGTGCGCTGCCGACAACGACGGGAATTTCCGTCGAAGGGAACTCCCGCCGCAGCCCGTCCCGCACATGCTGGACGATGGGCGCAATGTCGCGCGCGATGTCGCCGAGCTCGTCGATGCGATTGACGAAGACGGCGATGCGCTCCTTGTGCAAACCGCGCAGAATGCGCAGCAGGGCGACGTCCGCGGATGACAGCGCCTGGCGTGCGGTCAGCATGACGATGTAGATGTCGGCGCTCTCGAGCGCACGCCTGGTGATCTCGTCCCGCACCAGAAACGGGTCGTTGGTTCCAGGCGTATCGATGATGGTGGTAGGAAATCCGAAATCATCACCCCTGAAATAGAGATCGGCAGCTTTTACGACGTCGGAGTAGATGCCCCGCTGATCGCCCTGAGGGCCATGCTGACCAGAGCAGACGTACCGCTCGAGGACCTCGGTCGATAGCGCGGGGAACGAATGCTTCTTGCCAAGCAGCTGGCTCAGCGTGACCCCAAGCCGCTGCTCGGAGCGGCGGCGCATGGCGTCCAGGTGCTTGTGCAGCAACTCCGCCTCGAAGCCAGGTACCAGGCGTTGCGTCAGCTCGCGCAGCAGCCCGCCGCCCTGTGCCAGGCGCTCCCATTCGTTGATATCGAAGAAAGTGAACTCGGCGGAGACGTTGGGTGGTGCGTCCGCGCGCCCGAAGTGGAGGCGCGTAACCGCCGTCGTCCACGGATTGACGTCGGTCGGGAGCAGATCGGGCCGGCGCACGAGGCCGTTGATGAACGTGCTCTTGCCGGCCTTGACCTGCCCGATGATGGCGATGCGGCACGTGAGCCGCGCGAGCAGCTGCATCGTATCGTCGACGAAAGACCCGCCTTGAAACGGCGGCGCCGATTGCAGCTCCCGGCCGCACGCCATCAGCACTCGCCTCACGCTTTCGAGCTCGGCACCGATCTTGCGCGTGCCGAGAGGGCGTTCGGCGGATTGGGCTGCAGCAGCCGCAGCGGTGGACAGCGACCGCCCAACGCCAAGCTTATGCAATGGATTCAACACATCCGTCCCCCTCGAATGCCTCCTGGTGTGCGCCGCGCAACCAGAATGCAGTTCGTCCGCCCGCCAATCGTACTCCGCCTGCGCCTGCATTGCACCGCTTGGCGTGCATGACCGGTGCCTCAGAGCTCATTGGCGGCTTTCGCAGCGCTGTCATAAGACTGCGGGCCGCTCACTAGTGGGCACGTCCCGAATGTGATGAAGTCCACATCGCAGGCGCCGCCTGTTGCCTCAAAAGTCGTGAAGCTATAATGCCGTCCCCAAGACTTGTCGCGCGCTCAGAAGGGTACAGCCGAGTAGGGCGGAAGTTAGGAGACCGCGCCTAAGCAAGCTGCCTCTTCTCGCTGGGTGGGATCTATCTTTCGCATCGAAGTGAGGATCTTAGATCGGCGCAACCCTGGCGCGTCCGCGTAGCTATGATCTCGCCACCGTACCGACTAGATTTTGCGCCAGCAAACTGGTGAGGGCCCCGCACGTCATGGATGGACATGGACAGTTCTCGTAGAGAGGACCCCAGGCTGAGCGAAGTGAAGGCGGTCCTTCAGCGGCTGCAAAGGATTTCGGCCGCCCCGGAGGCTCAAGCGGATCCGCTTGCGGCGGCGCAAGGCGCGCGCCGCCTCCGTTGGGGTCTCGCAGTTTCCCTGGTCTTGGCTGTGGCCGTGCTCATTGCCGCCGGCACTTTCGTCTTCGTCGATCCCAGCCGGCTGCTCGGGCCAACTGCGGGACGCACGCGACAGCTTCCGGCGGGGACCGAGCCAATTCCCGCAAATACTAAACTGGCGGTTGTGCCGGGCGGGGATGTTTCGCCACGGCCGCTCGTGGAACAACCCCAGACGCCTCCAAGACCGGCGCTGGAAGCTGCCCTGGGGCTGCTGAGTGCGGGCCGTGTGCAAGCCGCGCGCAAACAATTGTTGGCCATCGCTTCGGAAGACGCGGCGGACGTGGCCTGGGCGCTGGCGCGCTCTTATGATCCGAACTTCCTCGGCACCCTACAGAGGCCTGACGCTGAGCCCAACGTCGCCGAGGCCACGCGCTGGTATCGCACATGGCACACCGCTGCCATCAAGCAAGGCTTGGTGACGGAAAGCGTGTCGCTGGAGCGCATCATCCGCGGAATGCGCTGAGCGCGGCTAGCCCGGCAGCTGGCTATTGAGTGGCCTTCTTGGTTTCTGCTTTCGGCACGGCGACCGAGCCCGTGTCCTTCTTTACGGAGGGCGGGGCGGTCGGCCGGGCCGGAGTGACGCTGAGCGCGGGATGCGGCGCACCCTGTGCTTCCCAGAAGCGCGCAAGATGCCGCTCGACGATGCGATCGTATTCCCCGCTCTCGCGTAGCCGCTGTAGGGAGGTGTTCATGTAGTAGAGGATCGTGCGCGCGTGCGGATGCGACTTCGACACCAGAACGTGATAGGTGGTGAGTGCCACAGGCTGGTCGATGATCCGCACCTTCTCGGTCAGCCTGAGCGAGGTCATGCTTGTGCGCCCGACCAGTTCGGCCTCGACCACGCCGTCGACGGTGCCATCGTCCAGCAGGCGGAAACACTCGTCGACCGTCGGCGGCCGCATCAGGGTGATCTTCCCGTCCCTGACCCAGTTTCTGCCCATCTGATCGAGCTCGGACACGGGTTGGCCTGCCGGCCGGCACAGAGCCGCGCCTGCAACCTCCTCGGTCCTCAGAGACTTGATGCGTGAGTCGTTGCGCACGAACAGGTTGGTGATCACCTCGTAGATCGGCTCGGAGAAGAAGAACCGCTGGCAGCGGAACTGGGAGCTTTGATCGAGACTATCGCCGCCCTCGCAATCGGGCCGGGCCCAGGGGAAGCCGACATCGAAGGCGCGCGTCAGCAACAGCGGGTTCAAGTGCGCGGCCCAATCGTTGACCCAGGATATGCCGTAGTCGAAACGGCCCTTTGCCTCCTCCTTGATCAGGCCCATCGAGGAGCCGACCACCTGCGTGAGCATGCCGCCACCTTCCAGCATCCGGCCCGTGTATGGCGCGAAGCCGTCAGCGGTAAGAAACTCGACCCGGCGCAACATGGAAGAGATGAAAAAGGCCGTTTCGCTCGCCGCCGGCGATTGTGCTGGCGTCGTGGCAAAGGACGGCAGCGGCGGTTGCTGGGCGCCACCAATGCATGGCAGCCTCAGGGCGAGGCCGGGAACGAGCAGGGACACGTTAGCGCCGAGCCGGTCCTGGTTCGCGTAGTAGATGATGGTCCATTGCGACGGATTGCCGTATACGCGCGCGGCGATCTGCGCGAGCGTCTCACCTTCCCTGATCGTGTAGTCGGTGCCGCAGGTCTGGGCCACCACGGCGCTCGGCGGCAAAAGGCCGATCCCGGCGAGAATCAAGGTTCCAATCGCACGCCGCAAATTGGCGGCGCCAACACCCAGCACAAGCATGATACCCATCCGTCAAACCAGTGAACGCACTATCTCGTCCAGTCATTGTCCCTTGCAGATCAATGACTAAGGCGTCTACCGACGACCATGTGTTCCTCCCCTAGTGCCAAGCAATGAGACCAGACTCGAATGTGCAGAGCGCGCTTTCGAGCGCCGGGATGTCACGATGCGCTAAGGATTGCGGCAAAAATGGGTGCCACGTCCCTTTGTCGTCCCGCGTCGTCTCCGCATGCTGGTCATGTAAGTGACATGCACCGCGTACGCTGAAGATTGACGCTACGAATCGTTCCGTTTCGACAGTCGCCGTCGCAATGCCATAAACGTCCGAAATTCTGCACGCGTTTCGAGCTACTGTCATGTCGACACGCGCGTCGGTTGGGGGCACGAGCCGCGTGATCCTCTTGTTCCCATCGAGTGTGGACTGCGCGGCAAGCGACAATGGCGCTGCCACAATGAGGGCGCTTGGCTAGCTGGTTATCCGCTATGCGCAGCTTGTCGCTGCCAGCGTTGGCAGGCACGATTGCCTTTGTCGTGCTGTCGGCGCAGGCGCCGCGGCCCCGACCGGCCGATGCCGTTCGCACGGTTACCATTCTCACCGACGCCATAGCCGATCCCAACAGTCGCGCCACGCGCGCCGCCAATGCGCTGGCCGAGCGGCCAACTGAGCTTGGCAACATCCGCGTCCTGCCGATTGCCGGGCCGGGCGCGCTGGGCAACGTGCGCGACCTCCTCAATCTGCGTGGTGTCGATCTTGCGATCCTGAACAGCGACATTTTCGAGTTCTTGGCCCAGACGCGCCAGTATCCCGGCGCTCGCAATCGCATCCGCTACGTGACCCATCTCTTCGACCAAAAGGTCTACCTGCTGGTGCGCAAGGAATTCGCCAGCCTGGAAGACCTGCGCGGACGCAAGCTTGGGGTGCTCTCGAGGGGCGGCAGCAGCCATACTACGGCAGTCACACTGTTCGGACTGTCCGGCATCGCAGTGGCCCTGGAAGAGCTCGGTCAGGATGCGATCCTCGACGAAGCCAGGCTCGGCAAGCTCGACGGTGCCCTGCTGCTGAGCGACGAGTTGGCGCGGGTTCATCTCGGGACGGAGGCTCGCAGTAGGTTGCGAGCACTGGCGATCCCTCTTAGCCCGCAACTGCGCGGTACATATCAACCGGCGGTGATCGAGGAGCAGGAGCTCGCTGGCTTCGCCGATCCGGCGAGGGTGGAGACCGTGTCGGTGTCGACGCTGCTTGCGGTGTACAACTGGACACCCAAGCGCGGCGAGCGCTACCAGATCGTGTCCGATTTCATGCGCAGCCTCTTTGCCACGTTGCCGGCGCTGCGCCAGCAGGGCGCGGGCTCTCTCTGGCGCCAGGCGGATGTCAACGCCAAGATTGCGGGCTGGACGCGGCATCCCGCGGCAGACCCAGCCAGCGTCGTCGGCAAAGCGCAGGCCGCCGCATTGGCCACCGTCGAGCGGACGCATGCAATTCTACCTCCTTTGCCTCCGGTTGCCGGGCTGGCGCCGGCTGTGCACAAGTCGAAAGTGCACGCGGTGGCGGTGGGCAGAGCTCCGCTTGCTGACGAGCAGCTGCCCGACGGAGGCCTGATCACCGCGCTGGTGCACAGGAGCCTCGCCAGCGCACTGCCTGATGGCAGTGCTGCCGATATCGAGCTGCGATGGGCCAAAGGCGCATTACCACCCATCCGGCTGCTGCTGAGCGATGCGGCGACTTCTCTGTCCTGGCCCTGGGAGGGCGCAGACTGCGAGCGCCCGAACGATCTCGTTCAGGCTTCGGCCCTGCTGTGCGACAGCGCGCTCTTTTCGGATCCGGTCCTGCAGGTGGTTGTTGGGTTGTTTACGCTTTCCGACAGCACTTTCAGGTTCGAGAAGGACGAGAGCATCTATGGCCGCACAATCTGCATTCCCCTCGATCAGGATGCTTCCGCTCTCAACAACGACGGCCGCAATTGGCTGTCGGAGAAGCGGGTGGCGACGGTGCGTCAGCCGACCCTTACCGACTGCGTCAGCGCGGTGCAGAAGCTCGAGGCAGACGCGTTCCTCGCCAACGATCTCGAGGGCCGGTACGTGCTTCAGCGCCTGGGATTGACGCAACACTTCAAGATGGCGGAACGCCCCCTGGGCACGCGCGGTATTCACGCGATCGCGCTCAAGGAGAACCCGCAGGCAGTGGAGCTGATCCAGAGCGTCAACAATGGGCTCAAGCAGCTGAAGCAGACCGACGCCTATGGCGCGATCCTTCGCAAGCACTTGATGCGCCTCTGGGATATCAAGTCCACCCAGCCGTGAGCGCAGGCCCGGGAGGCGGGGTTGCCAGGCCCGGGGCTATATCGCCAGGCCATTCAGCTGTGACAGTGCGCGATTGGCGATCCGGCTGGTGATCCTGAGGCCTGCATCGGCGCGCTCATCGCGCAGATTGCGCACAAGCCGGTACAGAGCCGCTTCCAATGCGTCGGCGCCGGTCGCCGTCCAGGCAGCGTTGCCCGAGCCTTCACCCTCTCGCCCGATCAGCGCCAGTGCATCCAGAGTTGAGACCAGCACGACATCCTGAAACAGCGCGCCTCCCTCCCCGCGCAAACGCTGCAGCAGCTTGGCGGCGTCGTGGTGGTCGTGCAGCAGGTCGGCATGGGTCGCCACCAAGAGTCCGCGCGCTCGCAGCCGCGCCGGCAGGTTGCGCCAGGCCGTTCTCTCGCTTTCCTTCCACGCCTGAGTGCTGACGGTGCACCATATTATAGCGTGGACGTCATGGACTTCAGCATCGATGCCGGGGTCGTGAAATTGCGGATCGGCAATCCCTGGCAGATCGAGGATTTGTACTGCTCGCAACCGTTCGGCGGGCAGCCCGACCTCCAGGCGAAAGATCGAACGCGGCAGAATCCGCTGGTCCGCGCGCAACCACTCCCGCCTGCCGTGCTCGTCCACGGCCCAGATTTTGGGCTCGCGCGCGTAGCACAGGAGCGTAGGAATTCGGGTGTTGGATACCACGGCGGTCGGCAGCGTCTCGGTCCTGGCGAGCAGGTTCGTCAGGGAGGACTTGCCCGAGTTGAACTCGCCGACCACGGCGAGCCGCAGTGGACGGTCCAGCCGGGCCTCGATCCGCCGGAGCGCCCGTATCGCCGGGGAAAGGGCCGCCGGTCCACCACCGAGCCTGCTGCGCGCCTGCCTCAGCTCTGCAAGGATTGCGGCCGTCCGCTTATGCCGCTCCGCCAACGGGTCCGTCACGCCACCGACATTGCGCACGACAGCGGGCATTTTGTTCGATTGGCCCCAAGACGACGCCCTCGCGCGAGATTGGCCAGACAACGGCCGGTCGTCTCCAAGGCGCCAGCGGCGGAAAGTAGGGAAAGCTGCACCGCTGTCAATGTCGAGCAGGCGTCATTGCAGTACCAGGGCGCACGAGCCGAAAGGCAGCTCACTCCCTCGAGACCGCGCCAAGCCCCGCCGTAGCGGGATGCCCGAAGGCGGCGGGTGGTCGCGCCGCTTGCTGGGGCCACACTGTTGCCACGATGCGCAAACGCTATCGGCCCAGGGGAAATGTCGAATGCCGCGGAGGGGCATAATGAGAGCACGGCTGCTTTATTCTTGCATGCTTGTCATTTTCGCGGGCCTGCCGTTGGCGGCAGAAGGCCAACAGACCAAGCTCAGGGTTACCCTTCAGCTTCCGGCGACCGACGCCTTGCTGGGCAAGAGCCTGGTGCGTTTCAAGGAGGAGGTGGAGAAGCAGTCGAATGGCGCCATCTCCGTCGAGATCTTCGACAAAGGCAAGCTCTACATCGACGACCGGACCGTGGGCGCCGTCGAAACCGGTGCCATCGAGATGGGTGTCGCCGGGCTCAATCAGTTCGCCAAGCGCATTCCTGCCATCGACATCATGGAGCAGCCGTTCCTTTTCAACTTTGAGGAGCTGGTGCGCGCAACCGCAAGCCCCGATAGCGAGATGCGCAAGCTGATCGACAAGACGATCCTCGACACGATTGGCGTTCGCGTTCTTTGGTGGCAGTCGGTAGGCAACCAGATTTTCATTTCCAAGGGCACCACGACCACCGAGCCGGACCGGATCAAGGATCGAAGGATTTGCGTTTTCAGCCCGACACATGCGGGGTCGTGAAGCAATGCGGGGGTAGGCCTGTCATGGTGTCGGCCAACAAGACCCCCGAGGCCTTTCAGTCACGCGACATCGAAATGGCCACTGGCGCCAGCAGCCTCATCGCCAATCGCCAGCTGTGGACGGTGGCCGATACCATCACGCGCACGCAGCACGCGCCGATTGAATTCTTCCTTATCGTCAATGAGAAGGTCTGGCAGTCGCTTCCCGAGAGCCACAAGACGATCTTGGCGCAAGCGGCGAGGAAAGAAGAACTGAGGAGCCGCCAAACCGTGACGGAGATCGAGGCAGGGCTCTACAAGGAGTTTCGCCAGAAGGGCATGACGGTCCACGATCTCACGCCGGATCAAGTGTCCGACTGGAGGGCCTGCAGCGCCGGAATTGTCGAGAACTACATCCACAACAACGCCGATCTGGCTCGCCAGCTGATGGCGGCGTATGGAAAGTTGCGGACAGACCCGTGTTGTAGCGCAGGCCCGGCTACGACGGGCACCTTCAACCGCCGCTAGCGGCCTCAGTCGGCGTTCAGCAGTGCAGGCTTCGCCGGCCACTAGCTGTTGCCAGATAGCGACCAAGCCGGCTGGGTTCCTCAACGATACTGGCCGAAGTTACCGCAGGATGAAGGCGCGAGAGCTAACCTCGGCGCTTACCTGCTGTGCGCAGATCGGCCGTGGGCTATCAGGCATAACCTCCCACGGGGCTGAGGAGTTCTACCGATACCGCACGAGGGGCTGCCCATGACTATCTCAAGCGGCAGGCTAATCGCCTGAAATGCAGCCAAACCAATCGCGCAGGAGCCGTTCATGTTAGCACGCAGCATCACTCTACTCGCCCTGGGGGCAGCAATCGGATTTGCCGCTTCGACGTCAAACCCCGCAATCTCGGCGCAGGACCGAACTCAACTCGGTGCCCTCAACGCCAGTGAGGGGATCTACGTGGATCCCAAGACCTTCAACATCGTGAAAGGGTCATCAAAAACCGATCCGACTGCGCACATGGTGAAGCTGGGAGCGCAAGAAGTGAAGGCTGGAGCCATCATCTTCCGAGCCGGCGACAAGCTGTACCTTGTGGACACCGATCCGGCCGGCGGCAAGGCCTACTTGTACTCTGGCTGGGCGGCGGAAGCGTTTTCGGGCGCAGGCCAACCTTAAGGGTTCCAGCCTCGTCCGTTTGGGGACGTCAATAGTCGGAGGAATGGAGAGCGGCTGCGGCACTTTCGTGCCGTAGCCCGCTCGTCCTTTTGGGTTCGCGACCCCGGCAGGACTTGAACCTGCGACCCCCTGATTAGGAATTCAGGTGTGAAACGAGGAAGCTGTGAAGCCTCAGTAGTTTAGTCGGACGCCCGTTTGCAAGGCTCTGCACTACCGAGCATCACCGCGCAGGACGCATCCCCGCAAACTTCCCGCAAGCCCCCTAGAGCAGATTCCGATCATACGGCATCGTATCCTGCATCGATGAGATAGTTGCGGCATTCGTGGGCGGTGAGGCGCGTGAGGGCGGCCGCGATCGCGCGCCAGAGGTCTTGGAGGGTGCGGGCGGCAGCCTTTTTCAGGATCGCCTTGAGCTTGGCGAAGGCCATCTCGATCGGGTTGAGGTCGGGCGAGTAGGGCGGCAGGTAGCGCAGCTCGGCCCCAGCCTGCTCGATGGCATTGCGGACCTTGTCCGGCTTGTGGGCGGGCAGATTGTCCATGACGACGATATCGCCTGGCAGCAACGTCGGCGCCAGCATCTGCTCGACGTAGGCCAGGAATGCAGCGCCATCCATGGCGCCGTCGAGGACCATCGGCGCGGACATGCCGGTTTGCCTCAGCGCACCGACGAACGTCGTCGTCTTCCAGTGGCCGTGTGGAATGCTGGCGATGCAGCGCGTGCCGCGACGCGAACGGCCATAGAGCCGCGCCATCTTGGTCGTGGCTCCGGTTTCGTCGATGAAGACCAGGCGGGCAGGATCGAGGTCACGCTGCGCGGCGTGCCAGACCTGCCTTGCGCTCGCCACGTCCGCCCGTTCCCGCTCGCTGGCGTGCGCGGTTTTTTTTGAACGTCTGATCGTGGCGATCGAGCAAGCGCCAGATCGTGCTCGGCGCAAACCTTTCGCCGTGCTCCCGTTCCAGATGCTCGGCGATCTCGGTCAGCGTGATGTCTACCTGCCCGGCGATCAGGGCCCGGATCTCCCCGGCATGTGCCTCGATCCGCCCCGAGCGCCTGTCGCCGCCTTGCCGGCGCGGCGCCAAGGTGCCTGCATCACGCCAGCGCCGCACCAACTTCACCGCGGTCGAGGCGGCGACCCCGAACCGGCCGGCGGCAGCCCGACAGCTCATCCCGGCAGCAACCGCGGCGATAAGGCGAGAGCGCAGGTCATTGGAAAGAGGTCTCGTCATGCGGGCTGGCCTCCTCCACCAGCCCGCAGCATGAATCACTGTTCGCGCCAAATGTGAATCCCCTCCGATTCCGTCAGATGGGAAAATGCTCTAGGTTTTCAAATCGGGGGCTCGCTATGGCCGGCGCGGTGGCGATCGTCCTGCGAAGCGATCAGCACCCAACCAAGTGACCCAGTGCCCTGGAGAGAGGCTCATCCGAGACGTGGCGCACAACGTCGTCGGATCGCGCAAGCGGGCGAGATTCTAACCGTCGCGAGGTCAGTAGAGGGTCAAACTTTGCCGAGGCGGGCCTGGGTCGGTAACCACGTCACGGCAAATCCTGCCCGAGAGCTGCCAATCGATCAATGAGTTGCGCCGCTGGGGTCGGAACCTGGGAGGTCTCTCAACCAAGGAGACCTCCCATGAACGACCAAAATCCTTCGTCAATAGATGCACCGCACCCACGAGTCCGGAACAAGGGCAAGGTCATAGGACCGAAACCGCCACTGCGGCCGGGTCATGTCTGGTCGATCCGCGCCAGATTGCAATTGGAGCGCCGCTCGCGCGATCTGGCACTCTTCAATCTTGCGATCGACAGCAAGCTGCGCGGCTGCGACCTCGTTGCGCTTCGCGTTGACGACGTGGCGCCCAACGGTTACGCGCTGGACCGCGCCAACGTACGGCAGAAGAAGACGGGTCAGCCCGTGCGCTTCGAGCTGACCGAGGTGACTCGTCAAGCGGTCGACGACTACCTCCACATCAGGGGCCGCAAACCGGGCCACTGCTTGTTCCCGGGGCGTCGCGGGCCCGATCAGCATCTGACCACGCGCCAGTACGCTCGCCTCGTCGGGGAGTGGGTCACCAGCATTGGCCTCGATCCGCGCAAGTACGCGACGCACTCCATGCGCCGCACGAAGGCGACCCTGATCTATCGGCGGACGGGCAACTTACGCGCCGTTCAACTGCTTCTCGGCCACACCAAGATCGAAAGCACTGTGCGCTACCTCGGCGTGGAGATCGACGACGCGCTTGATATCGCCGAGAAAATCGAGGTCTGAAATACCTGGGCAGAGCTGCCGTGCTCTGCCCAGCGTCCGACAGGGTAGTTCGTGCCACTTTCTGCTGTCAGCAGATGCAACAATCTCTTGCACTCAAATTGGTTCGGGCTGAGCGGTGGCCCATCGAGTTCAAGCGAGCTGATCGCTGCGCAGATTTGCCCCAATCAGCGCTGCCGTAGCTCACTCGTGGCGAGCCCGTTGCTTCGGCTCTCGCTGTTGCTGCTCGCTGCTGGATGCCGCCAATGTTCGCCTCAGCACTTCGAAAATGACGGCTGTGGACCAGCCAAACGACAGCACGCCGTTCATTGCCGTCATTGGCGCAAGCAAGTGCCAGTGCTCCAACGGAGTCACGTCGCCGTAACCAAGCGTTGTGTAGTTTACAAAGGCAAAATAAACGAGATCAGTGCCAGGAGGTGCAATGCTGATGAGCGAATAGGCAAAAGACCAAACCAGCACTTCGCCAAGATGTGCGATCATCAGCACCGATGCGGTCGCGCTCATGACGGCGATCAATCGAAGCGATTGACGCGACGTTGCACGCTCACTCACGCTGCGCGCCACCCAAATTACGGTCACCATCACCATTGCATGGATTGCAATGTTGCAGACGCTGACGGCAGTGCCCAGAAGGAATTGGCGCAACACGCGGGGTTCTCAGCTGTGTTTCGAGGGAGGTCCCTTCATTGTAGCCGGGGCGGCAACAGGTAAAGCGTCATGGCGAAAATCAGGTACACCATCAGTAAGAGCACCCCGACAAACCACGCCGACCGCCCGCTGTTGGTCACGAGGGATGCGGTCATGGTGGCGATGAGCATCATTACCACTGCGCCCGGCCAGAATTGCAGGTCCATCGGCACCGGGGCGATGACGTAACTTAACAGCACCAGAATGGGAGCGACAAAAAGCGCGATTTGCGATGCGCTCCCCAGCGCGATACCCACGCTCAGGTCCAGCCGATCCTTGCGCGCGGCAGAAAACGCTGATGCCATCTCCGCCGCACCGCCCACTAGCGCCACGACAATGAAACCCACAAACGCGGGCGTCATCCCGAACGCCACCGCTGCCTGCTGCACGGACTCGACGAACACCTCGCTCACCAGCGCGACCAGAACGGTGACGCCAGCCAGCGTGGCCAGGGCCAAGCCCAGGGGCCATGGCGCCTCGCCTGTCTCCTGCTGAGCCGCGCTGCCGAAAAATTCGCGATGTGTCTTGAGCGAGAACAACAGCCCTAGTCCGTAGGCGGCGATAAGAAGCACAGACAGGCTGACGCTCAACTTCTCGGCGAACGCCGACCCCGCCGGGGCGTCGGCTCCAGAGACCACCGAGGGAACCAACATGGCGACCGTGGCCAGAAAGAGCAGGCCCGCTAGCAGGCGGGCGCTGGCTCGGTTGTATTCCTGCACGTGGTGCTTGAGTCCGCCGAGCAGGAACGACGCGCCCAACATGAACAACACGTTGGTTACAATCGCCCCGGCGATGGATGCCTTTACCAGCGTGTATTGCCCGGCGCGCAATGCGGCGAGCGCGATGACCAATTCGGTCAGGTTCCCCAGCGTAGCGTTGAGCAGACCACCGACCGTATCGCCGGTCTTGGCCGCCACGGATTGGGTGGCGTGGCTCAGCAGCGCGGCCAGCGGCACGATCGCCAGGACGGACAGCACAAAAAGAAGTGTGTGTGCTTCGGGCTTGACCTTGTGAGCGGCGAACACCACGGGCACGAAGGTCAGCAGCCAGAGCAGGGGATTGTGACGGATTTCTTTAAGCAAGAGGTTCATGAGGGGTCTCAGAAGCAACGGTACGTGCCAGACTGGGAAAAGTCGAACATGCTCTGCACCGCGGGATAGGGCATGCTGCTCATCCCACGGGCTGGGCATTGACCGCAAGGCGCGCTCCGCCATGATCGCCTCAATGAAGGAATGAGAGACCGCGCGGCACGGGTAGCGGTGAGCGATCACAAGGCCGGCATGTCCTCGACCGGCACGACATGATCGACCATGCCGGTGTCGGCTGCACTTTGCGGCATGCCACCCTGCGCTACGTGGTCGAACTCGGCCTGAGCCAAAGTCAGCCCGCCGCGCTCCTTGATCATGCGCACGCCGAGTGCGCCATCGCTGCCCACGCCGGATAGGACGACGCCGACGGCCTTGTCGCCGCAGTCCTTTGCCGCGTCGCCTCTACGCCGTTGACCAGCGGCAAGGCATAGTCGAGAACAGCAATATCGGGCTCGAGTTCAAAGGCCTTTGCCACGGCCTCGTTGCCGTCCGAGGCCTCACCGACCACTTCCCACTTGGGCTGGGATTCCAGGTCTCTGCGGAGGCCGGACCGAACAACCTCATGGTCGTCGGCGATCAAGATACGGGTCACCGGGGGTGCATGCCTTTGCTGCGGGGATTGCTATCCGAAGTTCAGACTAAGACTGCTCGCGGGCTATTCGGCTAAACCCTGGCGCTAACAGCGTAAAACCCTGACTGGCGACCTTCGACATCGGGTTTCGACCGGCATCGCCGTCTCCGAGCCCGAAGTCGAGGACCGCCGCTGACAGACCATCGCGCTCAACAAGGCGCACTGCAGCGGCCAGGCGCCCAGCGAGCGCGCCACTTGCTGCGATCAGGCGCAGTCACGTCTGGCGCATCAACCGCGCGGCTGCGGCGCGACCGGAGGAGAAGCAAGCCGGTGCAGAATGTCGACGAACTCAGTGTGTGCGGGCGAGCCCCGTGTACTGAAGGACCCGATCGGGCTCGCCTCGATTAAACGATTGAGCCGGGCGAGTAGGCGAATGCGTTCGAAGCGACTATCTCGCAGGCCGAGGCTCACGATGTTCGCATTTGTGTTCCGCTAAGCTGTGCTAGCGCTTCTTGGCTCGCTTGACCGCGGCGCGCTCGGATTCGATGCGGCCGGCCATTGAGCGGATTTGTGCCGGCGTGGCTTTGCCAGTACGCAGTGCTCTACCTGCGAGGCTCGCCTCTTGCTTGGTGGGTGGTTTCTCCGGGGTGGTCTTTCTTGCCATTGGACGGATCCTTCAAGGCTGAGAGCATCCAAGCTTAAGGGGATTCGTACAGGCTCAACACGCAACCCCACGAGTTACCCACCGCAATGGATCATTCGCGTGGCGGCACCCGGTTGCGCGCCCAGTTGAACCCTCCGGAGCTGCCGAACCTGCTGCATCGCGAGAACGGCACCAATAACTACCGCTTCGCAGGAGTCGGAGAGCGGATTGGCGATGGCCAGGATATGCAGGGCGACGCGCGGGTCACCGTTCGTCCTGCCTAGCTTAGGCAGCGCCAACGGAGTCTCTTCGCATGATCGCGCCGAGCTGATCACGATCTGACGACCACGGTCGGTCAAATCTTCTTGGTGGGCGCTATCCCTTCCGGTCTCGCAAGCTGAGGATATACGCAATGAGGTCATCCATGTCGTTGGGCTCGATGATCAGGTTCGGCATCGTCGGATGCATCGTGCGCGACCACACGGTCAGCGCCGTGACGGACATGCCGGGCGTGTTGGCGATTTGCTTGAACGGCGGCGCTTTGCTGTTCGGCGACGCGGCATCGCTCCGTTGCACGTTGTGACACGCCGCGCAAACCTTGCGCGCGTAGTTGAGCCCCTTGCGCGCATCGCCGATTTCCAATGCGTCCGTCGTCAGCACCGGGCTCTTGGCCTTCGGCGCTGATTTCTTGGTCACCGCCAAGCTGTTGATATAGGCGATGATGGTGTCGATCTGCGGCCCCGAAAGAGCAAATTTCGGCATCTCGTCGTGCGGCGCCGCTATACCGCGCGAGAGCGGTTCACGCAGGGCAAGATTCGGGTGTCGCGCGTGCAAATTGCGGAACTCGGGAGCTTTCTTGTTCGGGCTCGTGCCGGTGGCACCCACCGCATGACAACCGCTGCAGTGCTGCTCGACCAGGGCTTTGCCCGCTTGGATGCGCTCTTGGGTTTGCGCGAGCCACGCCGCCGGAATTCCCAGTCGCACAAGGCCATCCCTGGCGCCAACGAGAGACGGATCAAGCAGGAGTGCCACCTGGAAGTCAGCAATCGCCTCTTCCTTGCGGCCCTGAGCTTCGTAGACATAGCCACGATTGTTGTAGGCCAGCGCGTAAATGGGATTGAGCGTGATGGCTCTTGTGTAGTCATCGATCGCGCGTGCCAGGTCGCTGGATCTGCGGTAGGCGAGACCCCGACGGTTGAAGGCGCTTGCACTGTTGGGATTGAGCCGGATCGCCTCGGTGAAGTCGGCTATCGCGGCCGGTAGATCTCCCCCCACGAAACGGGCATGGCCACGACCGACAAGGAAAGAGGCGCTGTCAGGTGTGAGGCGGAGAGCTTCGCCGTAGTCAGCAATCGCACCCGAGATATCCCCCAGCGTCAGCTTGGCTCGGCCCTGGCCGGCAAAGCTCGACGCGTCGTTGGGCCGAAGCTTGATGGCCTCGCTGAAGTCGGCAACAGCTTCGGCCGCCGCACCGGCGTCGGCACGCGCATTGCCGCGATTGTGGTAGGCTGTCGCCTTGTCGTCGGAGCCGTAAGCGGAGCTTGAAATGACCTCCGAGCAGGCACGCAATCTGAGGTCAGGATTGCGACCCTGACTGCAATCGGTAAGAGGGTCCGCCCCGGCGCCACTCGCCGCGACAACCACGACAAGGCACGCAAGTCCAATCCTTCTGAGCATTCCCTGCCTCACAAGAATTGACGCTCGCACCGCGCATTGTTGGACGTTTCTACTCGATCTAGCCGATGCTGATTCGCCGAGGTTTGACTTCCTCGACCTTCGGCAGAGCGATGGTCAGCACGCCATCGCTCATATCGGCGCTGATTCTTTCCTGGTCAATTCGGCTCGACAATGAGAACCCCCGACGGTAGTGGCCAACGGGATATTCCGCGTAGATCGGGGTCAGGCCTTGATACTTAGAGAAATCGATGCTGCCTTCAATGTGAAGCACATCGTCCTCCACGCGGATGTCGATGTGACTCTTGTCCACGCCCGGCATTTCCAGCACTACAGTCAGTGCCTGATCCGTCTCGTAGATATCAGCATTCGGGATGAAGTAACGGGCCGGCACCGTCGCTTCTTGCTTCTGCTCGAGCTCCCGCTTCTGCTGCACCTGCAGCTCTTGTGGGGTCATGGACACCTCCTCTCGTGTCGCTAGCCGATCTTAATAGCGCGAGGCTTGTCACTCTCGGCCCGCGGAATGAAAAGAGCGAGCACACCGTCCTTGTATTCCGCTCCTAAGCGATCAACGTCGATCTGCACGGGCAATGTGATCGTGCGGTCGAAGACACCAGACACGCGCTCCCTGCGATGCACGCTCGCGGTGTCCTGGAAGGTGGTGGTTCTTTTGCCCGAGAGCCGAATAGAGCGGTCCTTTGCCTGGATCTCGACGGCATCCTTCGAGACGCCAGGCAGCTCGACGAGCGCAACAAAATCCTCCCCCTGCTGAAAGATATTGATAGGCGGAAACGTCCCACTACCGGTCGTGGACCCCCGCAGCCAATCGCTGTCCAAGCTTCTGTCGAGCGCACGCTGCAGGGTCAAGAGGGCGTGAAGCTGCTCCAGGTTCGCAACCATGGTGTACTCCCGCGCAACGGTTGGGTCGTGGAACGTTGCTCGAGGTAAGGTGCAGTGACATTGACACAAATCAAAGGTGGGTTGGGAAGGTGGGATAACTTGTCATCGGCATGTTCAGGCTGAGAGCGAGCCCCAAGGTGCAGGGCCATGAAGCGAAGCCAATTCGTCATCGCCGTGTTCGACGATTGGGATGCCGTGGAGAGTCTTCTTGCTAACTTGGGGACCAACACGATAGGCCGTTTCGGTGCCTTGCTTCACACGCGCGCGGATGAGCCGCCGGTGCTGGCGGGTTCTTGGCTCGTGCAGGACATGACGGAGCTGCACTTCGCCGCATCGCCCAGACGCGTTCGCTGCACCACCGGCAGCATTGCCGCGCAGCTCGGTACGCGATCGGCAGCGGGAGCGCACGACCTTGCACATGCTCTTCGAGGTTGGGTGAGCCCGGAACAGGCCAAGGAGCTACAATGGCACATCGAAATTGGACGGCTGGTGCTCTGGCTCCAGCCGTCCGGACCGGAGGACTTTGAGACCTTGTGTGCCCAATTGGTGCAGGCAAGCCCGCATTTGGTCGAGCTTGGCGATGCGGGGGCTCAATCCGTAGGGACCGGTATCACCTCGCATTGAGCACGCCGTCAAGCAAATCGAATGATAGGCTTGGTGTCGTCATCGGCTTCTAGCAGCATAATTCAGGGGGCGCGAAAGCAATGCGAGCGCGTTTGGCCATCATTCTTGGTACGTTGATTGTGCTTTCCGGTCTTGGGAAGTTTGCGCCCGTCCGGTCGCAAGATCGGCCGCCTCCGCCACGCGGCTTCGACTACTGGCAGCCGGACTGGATGGTGCGTGAACTATGGGGACCAGGCAACTTGCCCAAGGGCATGATGGTGCGCCTGCTCCGCCACACGACGTATATGCAGTATGGTGTTCCGAAGAGCTATGAAGGTGTCAAATCGACAGTACCGCCTGGACCTCAAACCATCTCTGCGGGCAATAAGCTTTTTACCGAGCATTGTGCTGTCTGCCATGGCCGGGACGGGATGGGCGACGGCGAGCCAGGGCGGGCGGTATCTCCTTCGCCGGCACTTCTTGCCTACATGATCAGGCGCCCAATTGCTGTTGACGAATACTTGATTTGGGCCATCTCGGACGGTGGCAAACAATTCGACTCGGAGATGCCGGTGTTCAAGGACAACCTTTCCCGCGACGATATCTGGCGTATAATTACATACATGCGGGCGGGCTTCCCCGATGCGAGCAGCGGCTCCAGACAATAGGCGCGGTAAACTGCATTCGCTTCACGAGGCAGCGGCAAGTCGAAAGTCAGGCAGAGCAAGTACGCGCCAAAGCCATATGGAGCCGCTTTGCAATCGGGGCTGAGGAAACAATGCGAGCGAATATTTGCGCGTCCATAGCCGTCGCAGTCGCGTGGACGGCCATTGTCGCGGGTTCGTCTGTAGCGCAACAGGGTGCCAGCAACCCACGCCGTGGCCAGGAACTCGCGGCGCGCCTCTGTACCAACTGTCACATCATCGATAGTCAGACGTCTGGGCCGATTCGGGCAGATGTTCCGAGTTTCCCAGCTATCGCCAACCGGGCAGGATCGACGGCCGAACATCTTGCTGGAAGGATTATCGTTCCGCATCCTGCTATGCCGAGCGTCTCGCTGACCGCACAAGATGTCAGAGACTTAGTTGCCTACATCATCACCTTGAAGCGGAACGATTGATAGGCACAGCTACCCATCAGCTGCGCTTCCCGTCGCTGCGACCTGCTGTGATTCCTACCATCATGCCCGGACCCAACTTGTCAGCCGGCTGGGCAGCAACCGGCGAGGCAACAGACGAAGGCCTCGCAAGGGGAACGCGGGCGCAACTTCATCGGGCGGCACGCCCTCGCCGCGAGAGACGGAGGCGGCCATGACGAGTTCGCGGCCTGTCGTTGTCAACGGCCGAAGCTACAAGCGTCCTACGGCGCCGACGGTGGTCATCTGCATCGACGGCTCGGAGCCCGGCTACGTCGAGCAGGCGATCGCAGCCGGCGTGGTGCCGAACTTCGCGCGCTTCATGAAGACGGGCGCCAACTTCATAGCCGAGTGCGTGATCCCAAGCTTCACCAACCCGAACAACCTTTCGATCATCACGGGCCGCCCACCGGCAGTGCACGGCATCGCTGGCAATTTCTTCTACGACGCCGGCAGCGGCACCGAAGTTATGATGAACGATCCCAAGTTCATGCGCGCGCCGACCATCCTCGCCGGCTTCCACGATGCCGGCTGCAAGGTCGCCATGGTGACGGCGAAGGACAAGCTGCGCCTGTTACTCTCAAATGGGCTCGACTATGCTAGCGGCCGCGCTATCGCCTTCTCGTCTGAGCACGCGGACAAGGCGACCAAGGCCGAAAACGGCATCGACAATGTCACTCAGTTCGTCGGGATGGGCGTGCCGGACGTGTATTCGGCCGCGCTGTCGGAGTTCGTGTTCGCGGCCGGTGCCAAGCTGGTCGAGACCTTCCGGCCGGATGTCATGTATCTGTCGACTACCGACTACATCCAGCACAAGTACGTGCCCGGCTCAAAGATCGCCAACGACTTCTACGCGATGATCGACGGCTACCTCGGCCGCCTCGACGCGCTCGGCTGCGTCATGGTCGCGACCGCCGACCACGGTATGAACAACAAGCATCTTGCCGACGGCTCGCCGGACGTCCTGTACCTCGACCCACTGTTCGAAGGTTGGTTGGGAATGGGCAAGGCGCGTGTGATCCTGCCGATTACGGACCCTTACGTGGTCCATCACGGCGCTCTCGGGTCTTTTGCGACCGTCTATGTGCCACAGGGCATCGACGTGGCAGGCTTGATCGGAAAGCTCAATGCCACGCCCGGCGTCGAGCGGGCGCTGACGCGCGCGGAGGCGTGCGAGAAGTTCGAGCTCCCGCCGGACCGTATAGGAGACATTGTTGTCATCTCGACCCGGCACAAGACACTGGGAACCGCGCCGGCCAAGCATGATCTTTCCGGCCTGACCGAGCCGCTGCGCTCGCACGGCGGGCTCACCGAGCAGCGCGTGCCGATGATCTCCAACCGCAAGGTCCGGCTTGCGCCCGAGCATCGGCTGCGCACATTCGACGTTTTCTCCGTCGCGCTCAACGACACGTACTGAGGGGCAGACGGCGCGCGGCATCACCGTGTCGCACGACACCGTGTGGCGCTTCCTGCGGCGCCAAGGCCGGTCCTTCAAAAAAAAACCGCATTCGCCAGTGAGCAGCATCGGCCCGACGTCGCCTCCCGTCGCCGGCGCTGGCGGCAGGCGATCGGTCATCTCGATCCGCAGCGCCTCGTCTTCATCGACGAGACCTGGATCAAGACCAACATGGCCCCGATCCGCGGCTGGGGCATCAAGGGCGAGCGGCTGAAGGGCTTCGCTCCCGACGGCCGCTGGCGCACCCTCACCTTCCTTGCGGCGCTGAGAGCCAATGTGCTGACCGCGCCGTGCGTCGTCGACGGCTCCGATCAACGGGGTCATCTTCCGCGCCTGGGTCGAGCAGTTCCTCGTCCCGGAGCTGCGCCCCGGCGACATCGTCGTCCTCGACAATCTCGGCAGCCATCGTGCGCAGGCGATACGCGATGCGATCTTCGCCGCTGGCGCCAAACTCGCGTTCCTGCCGCCCTACTCGCCCGACTTCAATCCGATCGAGCAGGCCTTCGCCAAGGTCAAGCATTGGCTGCGGATGGCACAAGCGCGATCCATCGACGCCATCCACGATCACCTGGCAACCCTCGTCGGCGCCATCAGCCAAACCGAATGCGCCAACTACTTCAGAGCCGCCGGATATGTTTCCAGCTAAGTCAGAAGGGCTCTAGGTGATCGGCATCCAATTTCCTACACTTGTGGATGAGCCGGAGAGCGGGCGGCATCCCGCAGCTGGAGCAACAGGCATCCAAGATAGGACCTGTCGGCCTGCCGCCGCCCTCCGTCGAGACAACGAACAGTGCGAGCCAACATTCCCAAAACAAATGGGGCACCCCACAAAGTGAGACGCCCCGAAGCCGACTGGACACACTCGGTGCGGGGTGAGCATGGCCAGTCGCCCAACAACGAGACAGGGCGTCAGCTTATTCCGCGCGATACCCCAGGCTGGGCGCTGTTCAGTCCAGTAGTTTGCTGAGTGAGGAGCGGCAGTAGGTACGCTGGACTACGCGGGTCAGAGTTGGGATAGGACCTAACCCTTCCAGCTGCCACTCCCCACATAGAGCTAGTGCCCTCCAAGTGGGCAATTTGTAGGCAGAAGCTATGGCTGAGCCGCATGTCCTACAGGACTTATCGCCAAGCGCCCAGAGATTGCAGACCAGATCGAGCGCACCCGGGACACGCCGCCGCCGAACGTCAGCGCAGCTGTGGTCGACCCCCATGCCCGCTCCGTCCCGCCAGAGTCGGAAGAAGCCAAACACATCGTCGAGAGGTATGGGGCCGCGCTCGCCGCGGCAAAAAGGCGGGGCCGTCGACCACTGGACGCGCCAAGGAATGCGCGAGCGCTTCGCGCGGCACGATCCCGCCTAGAGCGCGATATTGGGAGCTGGTCAGCATCTTGAACGGCAAGCCCAGCATGGCCAGCCAGGTCGAGGAATGGAATTGGGTGAGGGCAGCTATTCTTCACCATTTCTCTTGATAGGATCCGACCAACGGGGTTGACCCTGTTCGTGGGGACGCTTGCGGCGCGCGAGGTCTCCTTTGGGTCACCAGAAATGCCAGGCATGTTGTATCATGCCTCACATGGTGGCGTAGCGATCGGAGAAGCGGGTTGACAGGGATCGACGGTCGGCCATCCGGCGGCCGCGTCATGATCATGACGGGCGACAGCGTCGGATTGGCGCTCATGTGCGCGGAAGATGTAGCGACTATCGCGAGATGGAATCAAAATCTGGAGTTCACGGCACGACTGGGTACTCCCGGGGAAGCGCATACTCTTGAAATGCGCCAGGAGACCTACAACCGGAACTCGCGAATAAAGCCCGACAGCGCCGAGTTCGCTGTCATCGAGCTGGGCACTGATCGCCTGGTTGGGTTCGGAGGTCTCTTCGACATCACCCGCGCGCTGGTCGCCAATATGTTCGTCGGCATTGGAGAGGCCAGTGTGCGGAGAAGGGGTTACGGCACGGAGGCCAGTCGACTGATCTGCGAGTACGGCTTCTTCTTTCGCAATCTCCACAGCATCAAAGTGGAAGTACACGCCTACAACGACACCGCGAGGCGAGTGTACGAGCGCCTCGGGTTTAGACTCGTTGGGCGCCTGCGAGGTGCCAACCTGCTCAACAATCGCCGGTACGACGAGATCATTATGGACCTGCTGCGCAGTGAGTTTGAGCTAAAATACGTGGCTCGCTTCAAGGGACTCGAGAGCGCCAGCTGACCACAATTGCGACTTTCCGTTTCGGGTCAAGACTCCCCGTTGGCGCATCACTCGAGCTACGTCTGGTCCGCCCCAGATAGCAGATAGCAGACATGCGCGGGGTGCTGCACATGCGAAGGTCCGCCATCACCGCCCGCTGGCCCTGGCTGAGATGGCGCCGGTGCAGGCTGCGCGCCTGGGGCTAAGCGAGCTGGCCATGGTCACAGCCTCTCAATGGCCTTCAGCAACTCCCGGTGGCGCCGCTCGCGGGTGCCCGACACACAGGCCCACAACAGCATGATCCAGCCCACCGGGCCGAGGCACAGCAGGAGCGCCCGATGGCGGCGAATACCGTGGCGATGCCCCCCTCCCCCCGGGGGAGCGGCCACCCGTTACCCTCTATCTCCCTAGACCTCTGTTGCCCGGGCCGGTGCGGCCGATGCGGGCGCCCGACCCCACGCGGGGCACGACAGCTCTTCCTCGATATCCGTAGTTCCGGCGCACTACGGCGCGAGCGGCGGCGGGACGGCGCACGGCGGTGCCAGCGAGGATGGGACGGGCGATGCCACCGTCGTAGTACGGCGTGGTGTAGGCGGCCGCCTGTGGGATTCCTAGGGCCAGCAGCGGCGCTGCGACCACCATGGCAATTGCTTGCGTTCGCATGGTCACTCCTTTCGGATGGTTGCCGATTGGAACCCATGCCAGCTGCCGGCAGGCAAAGCACTCCGGATAAACCCGGGAAAGCGCCTGCCGTATTTCCCACAGCCCCTTGGGGATCCACCAGGCGAGCTTGAGAGCGAGCCTCATGACATCTCCCCTTCGGTGTATTCGCCCTGACTGAGATGGCGGCGGTGGCGTGACCGTTAGGGTCTCACAGCACGGCGGAGTGAACCTCGACCATAAGCTTTCGAGCGTGCTGCTTGTCGTAGGCCGCCGCCTGCTCCAGGAAGTCCCTGGGGATTTGCCAGTGGTCGGCGTCCAGCCGCTCGACGATACCCGCCTGGCGCAGGGCTTCCAGGCGCCGGACGTGGGCCTCGACATGCCCCTCGACGTCACCGCTGGGAATGCGCTGGGCCAGCCTGGCGATCTCGGCGTGCTGGCGCGGCTCGTAGAACCCCTCGTTGCGGGCTGCCAGCGCGGCGATGGTCTTGTCCGCCGATCGTGCCGAAGGCTCCCGGCCGACCGTGAGGATAGCGCCGATGCGGGCATCCTCGGACAGCAGCGCTGCGTCGAGCTCGAGGTAGTGTACGCGGGCATCAACCCCGTCGATGACCAGGTAGGTCTTGTCGGTCAGCCCGTCGCCGGCGAGGCCCTTGCCCCGGAGATGGCCGGTAATGGGCGTTCTCGGCACCTCGGATCATGAACTGCGACACGCCTCGCTCGGCAGCCCCCTCGCCGAGCGCCTTCTGCATGAGGTTGATGGTGTCGATGCGCTGGCCCAGCTGCTTGAGGCTGGGCTCGAGCCTGGGTGACAGCTCCCAGACCCCAGGCTCGACGGGCTCGGCAAGCTCTATGGCCTCAAGCTTCTGGAGCCGGGCGATCAGTAGGTGGCGGTTGGCGCGGACGAGATAGCTTTGCCCCGGGCTGATGCGCAGATCGATGATGCCGTCATCAGCCTCGTTGAGGAGGGTGCGATCGAGCCGCGTGAAGCGGTCGTGGTCCACCTCGCGGCTCAGTTTCTGCTGCACCTCCAACTCGGTTTGCCGCCCAAGCTCACGGGTGACGAGATCGCTTGCCCGGGCGCGGATGCCATGGGCGATGTAGTCACCGGCGATGTAGAGGATCTGGCCTTCATCGGTGACACCGCGCACCACGACGTGGGTATGGGGTTGGCCGGTGTTGAAATGATCGACCGCCACCCAATCGAGCGTGGTGTCGAGGTCATGCTCCATCTGCCGCATGAGCTCGCGGGTGAAGGGCTTGAGTTCCCCGAGTTCGACGCCCTCCTCGGCCGCCACGATGAACCGGAACTGGTGGCGGTCCTCCAGACTGCGATCGACAAAGGCACGAGTGTCGGCGCGATCATCCTCGCCTGAGTAAGCCTGACCGTGTTCACCGTCGGTCGTGACGCCGTCCCGCTGCAGATAGCGCAGGTGGGCAGCGATGGCTTGGCTCTCCACGCCTTTGAGCTTGACCACGCGCGCCTTGACGATAACGCGGCGGGCCCGGTAGCGCATGCCGCCGGTCCAGGGCTCGCCGGACGCCGACTCCCAGCCGCCGTGGCCTTGGAGGGCAGCTGCCGCCTCGCGTCCCCGGCCGCGGGCGTTGAAGCGGCCGCTCGGCTTTCGTGTCCCTGATCGGCCAACGCGGCGCGGATCGCCGCCCTGCTCGGCGACGGCGCGGAGGACCTCGGCAATGAATGTACGCGGTCGCGTTCTGGATTGGCCGCGAGGTTTTCCGGGTCGAGGTTTGAATTCGAAGAGATCGTCATCAGACATGCTATCGAATTGGCATGGCACGGTTGAAATACAAGGGTGCGCAACCGTCATTGATATAATGCGTTGAGGCGCCGGAGTAATTTCCATAGGTGGAGTCAGTTTGGCGTCATCCGCTTACCGTCGCGCGACCCAGTTGTCGTTAAAAGCCATGTGCAGACAACATCTTACTTCTGTTTTTGGCGAAACGCGAGTTTCGCTTTATCTTGCTCTCACGCTTCTCATTTCAAAATCTTCCCGCAACTTCCCGGAAATGCACGGATCTGCACGGAACTACACTCCCAAAAACATTTTCAATTCGGTGTCTTAAGGCGTCTCAAAACGTCGCCCATTCATTTCGCGGCCATTCTTTGATCACATATTTGCAGCAATATGAATAGAGGTAAATAGCGTTCGGGAAGGGACACGCCATGTCCGTCCCACGAACTCTGTACGTGGTGGTCGGGGCGATAGCGGCGCCTGTTGGCTTGTGCGTAGGCGCGATGGTGCCGGTCGCAGGAATATTGGCCGGAACGACCGCGGCCGCACTGGTGATGCTCGTGACCATGGCCGGCGCACTGCTCGCCGCCGATTGGCGGGCGGACCAACTGAGTCGCCAGGTCTGGGCCGAAGTGGCGCCCGCATCGGCTGAATGGAAACCCATCGTCCGCAAGGAGGTGGGTGATATCGAGACGCGATACCCGCCTGCGGTCGCCGACGATGGGTTGCGTGAACTCTTTCGCGCCCATCGCTTTCTACGTCCCCGGCCAGCAGCCGTCATGGAGCTAGCAGTGGCGGGCTCGGCTTTCGCGCTCGCGTCAGCAGAGTCGTTCTTGCTGGGGGACCGTGGTGACGGCGAGAACGATGCGGGTACGCTGGTCAAGGACAACCCCATTGACCAAGCGACGTTGGGATGGGCAAGGCCAACCAAGAGCGGTGCCGCGGTCGTTGGCCGACGCGCAGCCCTCAGCGTCTGTGTCGCCGGCCGTTCTCAGGTAAGGATCGCGGTCAATGCCGGTCCAAACTGGCTGGCGCCGGATTGGGCTCTGGCACCTGCACGCCAAGCCGCCGAGGTTGTCGTCCTTTCCAGTAGCCGCGATGCCCAGCGGATGCGACCTGAGGAGGCTGCATCTGAAGCTGGTTGCGTCACCGGCACGGAGCCGCCCAACTGCCGCGGACCGCCGCCGCTCGAACAACGTCGGTCAACGGGCCGTGTTGCGACCAAGGCTGGACACCCGGCCCCAATCGCGAAGGCATCATCGGTTGGCGATGTCGTAGTGCTCGACAACCTCGGGCAACTGGTGCCCGTTCGCGCAGCCGAGGTGGACGTGATCGAAACGTATCTCGGCCACGTACTGGAGGAGCTGTTGGCGTCGTCGAAGGCCGGCTCGGACGCTGAGCGCACCTAAAAGCTAGTCCCACGTCGACCGAAAGCTGGGACAATGCTAGACGCTCCGCCGCCGTCTGTGCGAGACGTTTAATGCGGCTGCCCGAAAGCATTTTCTAGTTCGGCCGGATCGCATTTTCTCGCCCCGGCCGTGCGGTCTGTTGCCTGCACGGCGCGCAAGGCCGAGGCAAGCCTGGCCGTCATGACGCTCCTCGACGCGAACTCAACGCTTCCAGGCCACGGCTTGCCCGGCCGAGCACCGTGCTACCATTGCGAGAGGTCGTGCCGATCCTCGGCATGGCACGGCCAACACCAGGGCCCGTCTGTCCTCTCCTGATGCGCCTCGGTTGGAGATAGGCGGGACCCTTGCAACGGGCACCCGCGGGAGCGGGCGCAACCCGCATGGGCGGAAACCGCGTGAGCGGGTTCCGTCGCGCGGCCAATTTCCGGCCGCGCGATAGCACGCGACCCGAGCCCCGAATGGGGCGAGGGGCCCGCCCAACAAAGGAAAAGACTTCGAACCAGTCGGTACTCGACTTACCAAGGGTTCGGTACTTCAACTCGCCAAGGGTAATGTAATACCGTTCCCGGACGACCTCTGCTCCTGGACGCGACGGCGAGGTAGTGCCACATTACTTGGCCTGCGACAGCGGCAACGTTCTTCTCTTGAACCGGTCGGCGCGCGCAGCATGTCCAGCAGCTCACCCGGGCCAATCACGAAGCCGCGCTTAGAGGGGGTACCCGAAAGGGACCGGCGGCGAAACGGCGCTACTACGCGCGCTACGGGCGGACCGGGCGTTAATCCCTTCGCGCGATCTCGTCGATCACGTCGAATTCCAGGGGGCTGCGGCCTTCTCCGCGGCCTGTGGGCGTCCGCCGGCCGAGCCATAGGACCACGCGGCCGTCGAGCCAACGCGTGCGCTGGAAGGTGCGTGTGACAATGCGGCCGGAGCGCGGGATCTCCTCCTCGTCGACGTGATATGGCGTCGGCGCAAGACCCGGGCCGACGAGGATCCTGCCCAGCGGATCAACGGCCCCGCTCGGGAGACGTGCGCGCTGGAGGCGGAAACTGCGTGCGCTGCCCGGCATCCTCACGGGAATGAACGGTCGCCAGTTGGGCGGCGCGTCCGTGCCCAAACGATAGCGCGCTGTGGCGCCCGGCGCGGGCGGCGGATCGGGGGTAGGCTCGGGGAGCCGCGAGAGCGCATAGCGCTCGCCATCGACACCGTGGCCCGCGGCCGAAAGAACGACGGACTCCACCGCCCAGACCAGGTTCGCCATCTCGTCGCGCAGGAACGCCACGCGCTCGATCGGCGCACTCTCCATGAGCTTCGGCGTGGAGGGCGACATGAACAGAAGGGGGCGGGCGACGTCGCCCGCCTCGCGCGTCTCAAGACCGAACATCGCCCAGCGGCGCCAGTCCTCGTCTGTCCCCCGGTCGGCGGGGCGCACCAGCGTCGATCCCCCGAACACGTCGCGCACAACGAGCCCCTGCGCTTCACATAGATTGCCGACCTCGACCTCGTAGGGCACGAGGCACCAGTCATTCGAGTAGGCCAGGACCAGCTCGAGAAGAAGCATCTTGGCGAGGTCGGTCGTACCCGCGCTCATGGCGGAGATGTCGACCTTGGCGTCCTCCATCTCCCAGTAGCGGTCGCTCGGCATTCCGGCGAAGCGGATTGCGGTCGGGAGGAAAGAAAGCGCCTCCTCGACCGGCGCCGGCTCGACCGTTGGTTGGCCGCCCATAAGCTCATTGGGCGCGGCGACATCGACGGCAAACCAGTCAAGCCGGCCCTGCGCATAGCCGTCGCCGACCAGCACAGTTTGGGTAGCGCCCGGCGCGGTAGCGCAGGAGAACTGGTATTCGAGCCGCTCGGGTGCCCAGGCGGAGGCTGCAGGCGAGGCGGGCACCGCATAAAGCGTCGCATACCATGCTCTGGCAGCGCCAGCGGCGGCGCCTGCCGCCGCCACCAGGGCGGTCGGGAGGCCGGATGTCGCGGCGATCGTGGCTGTGTAGGCGGCGTCGGCGAGAAGCGCCGCCGCGTCGAACAGGCGGCCGTCGGTCAGCAGGGCGAGCTGGCGCGCCTCGTCATCGTCGACGCCCTCGATGCGCGCCGGGTCGAGCGGATAGGCGCGCCGCATCCCCTCGAGGGCGGCCGCCCGATCGGCGGCGGAGGTCCCGGTCGCGGCGAGCGCCTTGTCGAAGGCGCGCGCGACCTGAATGAGCGCGACGCGATCCATCGGCGGGCTCTCGCGCTCGACCACGGCCTCGAGCGGCAGATCGCTCGGAAATTCGCTCTGCGGACCACCCCGGAGCGCGAGGCGGGTGAGGTTGGTGCGGCGCATGGCCAGCCGCGCCTCGATGGGCGAGCCCGCGTCGTCGGCCTTCAGTTCGAGGAGCTGCCATTGCCGGGCAAGGAACCAAAGCGGATCGCGCGCCTCGGCGCGCATGGCACGGTCGAAGGCTTCCACCCGCACCCGGCCTTCGAGCCGGGTCCAGCTGCGGATGAAGGGCCGGGCCGTGAAGGGCACGCCGGTGAGATCGAGGGTCGCGACGGCGGTGAGGTCAAGAGCCATGGCCTATGCTCCCACGGTCGCCGCGTGCACGAAGTCGCGCGGCAGGAACGTCTCGCCCAGCGGCGACTGCACGCTTGAGAACGGCGTGAGGATCGCGGGCAGGAGCTGGAACAGGGGCGACGCGGCGATTTGGTCCGGCTCGAGCGCCCTGAGGCGCGCCCGGGCGAAGGTGTCCACCACGACGCCCAGGAGCTCGTCCAGGGTCCAGGTCCCGTCCAGATTGGGGGGCGCTGCGAGCAGCAGCGCCTGGGGCGTCACGGCATTGGGGCGATTGAAGTGGAAGGCCACGCCAGTGGTCTCCTTGCGGCCCGGCACGGTCTCGGTCCAATCGTCGAGGACCAGGCCCTCGATATCACCCGACAGCGAGAGGGGCGGATCGAGCGTCATGACGCTCAACAGCTCGCCGTCCGCGGGCGCCACGGTCCAGGCGCGGCCGATCCACGGATCGCCTGCGCGCAGTGGCAGCTGCACTGGCACGAGGCGCGGATCGGCGCTCTTCGTCCAGAGCGCTGCCGCGCTAGCGAGCGCCAGGTCGGCCATCCGTGGACGGACGCGCGCGAGGGACTGCAGCCAAGCCTCGAGCGCGAGCGGGTCCTTTTCGATCGGGTCGGCCAGACGCGCGTCGATCGCCGGTGCCGCCCAGGCGTCGAGCGCGACCACCGGTCCGAGCGGAAAGCCGGACCCGACCGCGGTGCGCCCCGCGTCCACCAGATTCTCGATCCTACGCTCGAGTCGCCCGGCAAGGCGGCGGGCCTCCTCGTCGGGGTCCTCCCGCGCTGGCTCGGGAGGAAGAGGCTCGAGGGCGGCATCGGCCGCGTCGAGGCGTTTGCGCACGGCGGCGAGCACGGTGCGCCCCTGCTCAACGAGCCCCAGCGCGGCGCTCGCGGTCACGCCGGCCCCGCTGCGGGGCAGGGCATCGGGCGCCCGAACAGCACGAGGCGGCGCAGGGCATCGCGCAGGTCCGAGAGCGGCGAGGCCCAGTCCGCCGTGGCGAACGCCGAGGAGTTGGCGCGCAGCGCGTCGTAAGCCGGTCCGATCGGGGTGAGCAGGCCCTCGAGCCCGTCGGCGGCGAGCCGGAGCGCGTCACGCGCCGCAGTGACACGCGAGGGCAGGGTCACGGGCTCGCGTGCGGCGTCGATCTGATAGCCGTTCGGGTTCGACGGGTCGGCTTTCTCCCCGTCGTCTGAGAGCCTGAAGTCCTTCGCCGTGAGGCTCCGCGCGACCGTGACGAGCCGGCGGAGCGCGCGCATCTGCGGCAGGAGCTGGGCGAGCGGCGTCACCCCCGAGCCTGCGCTCCAGTCGAGCACGATCTCGCCGTCGCCCGGCGCGCCTGCAAACCGCGTGACGATCTCGTCACCCGTGGCGTGGGCCGCGCGCCAGCGGTCGACGAGCCAGCGCTCGATCTCGCTCGAGCCATCGCCGAGGCGATCCCCGCTCATAAGCACGAGGTCGATCGCGTCTAGGCCCGACTGCGCGAGGGTCATCGTCTCCGGCGAGGCAAGCGGCGCGCGTACCTCGAAGCCGAGCGTGCTGGGCGGCGGCAGCTGCGCGACCAGCCAGGCGTCGAGTCGCGGGTTGGCGGCGGCGCGCGGACCCGGCGCGGCGAGCCAGCCCGCTGCCGGCTCCGGCAGATGAAGCGCGACGCGCTGGGTGAACGCGCGCCCGCTCCGCGGGGTAAGCGCGACATCGGGCACGGGTGGCACTTCGCCTTCGCCGATCGCGCCGATCACGCCGCGCGCACGGTCGATGTTGGATTGCACGGCCTGGTGGACGCTCTCCGCCAGCAGCAGATCGGCGACGGCATCGAGCGATTCCTCGAGGCGGTCGATCTCGCTCTGAACGGCGTCCGCCTTCGGGCGAGCCCGCCGGCGGCAAGCCCGTCGAGGCCGTACGGGTAGCAGGATGAGCGCGGATGTGGTCGAGGAGATCCTCGCCGTCGATCACGTTGCGCGCCTCGATCACCTCGGCAGGCGCGTCATCCGGTACGGGCGTGAGCCGGCGCGAGACCAGCGGGAACAGATCGCGCAGCGTATAGATGACGGTATCCAGCTCGACGCCGGGATGGTGCTCGTGGAGGCCGCGCTCGAGCTGATAGCCGAGGAGCGCGGCCAAGGGCTGGCCGGCGCGTACGCCCTCGATCAGGCTCATGGCAACGCGGACGCGGCGGGAGGTGAGGTTGACGCTCATCAGCGTCGCGTTCCTTGGGCGTCGGCATGGGTGAGATAGGCGTTGCGCAGGACGGCGGCGGTCACCGCGTGGGCGAGCGAGGGAGCATGCACGAAGCCGCCGTTGTCCGGCCGCTCGACAACGTCGGAGGCGCGCAGAAGCTCGGGCAGTGCGGCCGGGTTGACCGGGGTCGGCGCGGGCGCCGGGACGAAGCCCTCCACATAGCCGTAGGCGCCGAGATAGAGGCCGCGCGCGCGTCCCTCGCGGCGGCGCATGAGATCGAGGCGGCGCAACGCCAGTCCCGTCTGCCAGGCGTCGAGGCGATAGCTCGAGAGATCGACGTGCTCGGCGAACAGGCGCTCGAGCACGGCGGTCGGGCAGATCGGCGAGCCGTTCGAGCGCGGCGCGCTGCGATTGCAGCGGTAAGACCTCCGGCGGCGCGGCGACGGTCGCGAGCGAGAGGCCGAGCAGGTGGTCGCCAAGCGCGCGCGGGTTGAGGGTCAGGCCGAGCTTGGCGCTGTCGATGAGCGGGGCCTGCGAGTCGGGCGCAATCTTGGCGGTGCCAACGTTGACGATGGAGACGCTCGGCTCGACCGCGGCGATGCTCGGGACGCAGTTGCACGAGGAAGCTCCTGGAGCTGGTGACGAGCTGCGTCGTCCAGGCGTTGTGCAGGAGGCGGTAGAGCAGCGCCCTCGGCGGCGCAACTGGTGCGCCGTGCGCGTCGTCGAAAGCCTCGCGCTGCAGCTCGTCGGTGGACGCCGTGAGCAGCCAGTCGATGTAGTTGTGCGTGCCGTCGAAGGTCGAAATCGGGTCGGTCTCCGACAGCGGAAGCTCAGGATCATGATCGACGACGGGAACAGTGAGCGGGTCGGCGTCGGGGTAGAAGACCAGGTTCGCGATCGGAAGATCTGTCGGCGCGAGTGGAAGCTGCGCAAAGGCGGCGTCGCGCGCCGCCACGCGCGCGTCCCACCAACGGCGCGCCACGAACGGGATCACGCCGGTGAAACTGAGCGTGTTCCATGCCGCCTCGTCCGTGACCGCCTTGCGCGAGGCGAAGGAAACCGAGCTCGCGAGCTGGCCGATGACGCGCATGGAATTGGCTAGGGAGTCATCGCCGCCCTGGCCTATCTGCCGCATCGCCGTCGCGGGATTGTCGGCGACGCGCTCGAAATTGCTGCGGAGCCCGGCGAGCCCTGCCGCAATGTCGCCCATGCGGCTCTTCGCGTCGCCAGCTTCCTCCTTCCAGGCGCCCGACGTCGCTGGTCGCGAGCACGCCGTAGGGCTGCCGGCCGATGCGGATGTTGGGCAGGAGCGTGCGCCCCGTGACATAGGTCAGAAAGAAGCGCTCGATCTCGCGCTTCAGATCCGGCCGGCATCCGCTGCGCCAACCATGTCCCGGAGATACCGTCCCAGCGTGGCGGGCCAGAGCGCGCGATTCATGGCGAGCGCGTCGGCGATGTCGTGCGCCTCAGGAGCGCTCGGCCAGTCGCTGACGGTCTCGAAAGTGATGCCCAGCGCCTCGGCGAGACGCTGCGCGTCGGACTTGCCGGCATGGTCGAGCACGGCGACCGGACGCGAGCCCGTCGACCTCCTCGGCGACCAGCGCCTCGTCGGCGGCGAGGTCGGTCGTGAAGGCGGACGCCGCGTCGTCGGTGTTGTTGGTGGGCGCACCGTTGCGCAGCAGGTCCACGCCGTCGGTGAAGCGGTGCTCGGCCAGCAGCGCCTCGACCGCGGCCGCGCTCGCGTCGCGGATCCATCGAGAGCTTCGCGCCGAAGGCGACGATGCGATGGAAGCCCGGTTGCGCCTGCGCTGCGTGTCACGGGGAGCGTCACGGCCATGCCGACCTCAACGGCCCGGTCGAAGTCGATGAGCCAAGCGAGCTTCGGGATCGGCCGCGAGGCGGCCGTCGGCGGTCCGCTTCAATTCGCGCATCGGCGCCTCGGGGTCGGGGCCGAGCATCAGCGGGTCCGGGATGGGCCGACCCGCGGCGCGCGCGACCTGGGCGCCTGCCGCGTCGAGCGCGACCACTACGAAGTAGTCCGGCAGCAGGCGGGCGTGCGGCGGGGCGGACGCTAGGAGGGACGCCGCGACGCGTCGTCTTCAGGCGGCGCAACGGGCGCCGGCGTTCCAGTGCCCGGCTCCGCCGGCGGCCAGACTGCGGGCTTGGTCGTGCGGGCAACGTAGCGCGCGCGCGGGCCGCCGTAGCGTGCCGCGAGATGCGACCAGGCGGCCAACTCGACGCCGCGGCGCTCGTCCGCGCCGAGCCCCAGCGCGCGCGCGCGCTCGGCCCAGTAGGCGGCACCCGAGGCCTGCTCGCCCTGGCTCAGAAGCGGGTCGTGGGTCGAGATGTTGACCGCGTCGGGGAAGATACGCACGCGCAGGCTCGCGCCGTTCACGTCGCGGGCGAACTTGGTCTCGAGCCGCACCGGGAACAGCAGGAACGGGACGTGGTCGTCGAGGCCGCTCATGAGCTGCCCGACGTGAGTCCCCACAGATCGGAGGCTGGCCGCGGACCCGGCCATCCGCCCGGACTACCTCGTCGCGCTTCTGGCTGAGTTCGGCTTCGAGGCGTGCAATCTCGCGATCCAGCGCGGCGGTCTCCGCCCTTTCGACCTTGTCCGGCTATGGAGCGCGCGATCGCGGCGCGGCGAGCCTTCGCGGTTGCAGCGCGAAGGGACAAGGACCGCGCCGCAGCGGCGGCCGCCTCGCGCGCAGCACGCGCCGCAGCCATCGGCTCCTGGATCGCGCGAAGGTCAGCCATGGATCGACCTTTCCGCGCTCGAGCATCTGGCGCGCGTGCCAGGCCACCATCACCGGCTTCTGATAGAGGATTGCCGCGATGTCGGCGGCCGTGGCGCCGACGCTCGGCACCCAGTTGAGGGACTGCGGGTTGCCGCCGGCGGGGTTGGTGACGAACGGGATCGCGAGATCGATCGTCTTGCGCCCGGTCATGTTGACATTGTCCCAGGAGAGATTGTCCCACTTGTTGCTGCTCTCGCTCCCGGCGGCGGGGCGTGCTCATCGAGGCCGAAGCGCGGCTCGCCAAGCCGCTTCTGGAGCACGAAGAACCAACCGAGCTTGTCGGCGGAAATCGTGGCGCGCGCTTCCGCCGTCTCGTCGAGCGCGGGATCGCCGCGCACCTCGTCGAGCGTGAGCCGAAAGCCGACGAAGGTGAGGTCAGGCGCGACCGGGGCGGTGAAGATCGGATATTCGATATTGGCGTCGTCGATGCCGGCGAGCGCCTTCGCGCCCTTCTCGTCGTAGAGCGCGAGTTCGTTCGCGTGCTGAGGGTCGGTGCTCCATCGCGCGCGCTGGGCGTAGACGATGGTGTTGGGATAGCGCTTCAGCAGATCGCCGCGCAGCGCCAGCACGACGTGTCACCCGAAAAGCCGCGCAGCGGATTGGCGTTCTGCCGGCTCAGGAAGCTCGGCGAGGCGGCCGTCGACCCGGCCTGCACCCACTCGTGCAGCGGCTTGATATCCTTCAGGCGGCGCGCGCGCTCCGCGCCCGCGAGGCCGGGCGTGGGAACGCGCGAGACGTCCCAGAACTGGCGGAACGGCGAGCCGCGACAGTCGGTGGGATATTCGCGCCACAGCAGCTCGCGCGCGAACTCGTGGTTCACGCCGGCCATATAGGCTTCGATGAACGGCGGGTTGGTCAGCATCAGCGTGACCGTGTTGGGCGGCACGAGACCAAGATTGGGGACCAGCAGATCGTCGGCGAGGTCGTCGAGCGGCCGGTACATGGGCTCCTTGATGTCCGGATAAGCCATCACCGGCTTGATGCTCGGGGGTTTCTCGGGCGCTCCCGGTGGGACGGGCGGCGCGGCTCCGCCTGCGCCGTAGACTTCGCGGATATAATCGACGATCGAGCGATCGCCGACGCGGATGAGGCTGGCTGCGCGTCGGGGATAGGCGACGCGGGGCACGATCGCCGCCATCACTTTGGCATGCGCGTTCGCTTGGTCGAAGCGCGGGCGCTCGGGCGCGGGCGGCGTCCGCGCGGTGAGGAGGCCCGTGAGACCGCGCAGCGCGTCGCCGAACTCGCGCCCCACGGCCGGATCGGCTGCTGCGGCTGGCGGCGTTGCCCCCGGAACCGAGAGCGCGAAGCCAGCGGGAGGTTCGGCAGGGAGGGCGTCCGGAGCGAGCTTGGAGAGATCGAGCCTGCTCCTCGCATCCTGCCGTGCGCGCGCGGTCCGGGCCGCAAGAAAGACGCCTGCCGCGCCGGCCGCGAGCACCGCCGCGAGCGCCGCGCCCAGAACGAGCAGCCCAATCGCCGCCAGGGCAACGAGGGCGAGCACCGCGAACGCGAGGAGCACGCCGATCGAGGCGCCGGACAAGCGCTCGAACAGGTCCTCAGCGCCGGCGCCGGCGCCGACGGACTCGGCGATCTGCTCGAGCGTGGGTCCCGCCACGGGCGGAGGAGCAGGGGCGGCCGAGGCGCTCCCCTCGGTGAGAGCCGCGGCGAAGCGCCCGGGAGCGTCCTGGCGCTACGCCGCGGGCAGGGCACGCCGCGCGATCGGGCCACGCGGCCGCGTGAGCTTGCGGAAGGCCGGCGAGAAGGCCGCGGCAGGAAGGCGGCTTTCGCGCAACAGGCCGCGGATCGTCTGCGGCGAGCCGCGCACGCGCGCGTGCACCGGCGAGGTCAGTGAGAGCGCCGAGGCCGCGGGCAGGGGCGCTACACTCTTCACGTAGAGCCGGTTTGCCGCCTCCTGCGCGAAGCGCAGATGCAGCGCCTTGCGGTTGGCCGCGAGGATCTCGCCGACCTGCTCCCAGGCGAGCTTCATGTAGCGCTCTTGATTCTGGCCGACGACGCGCGCGCCGAGACCCGCGGCTGCGCGCATCCGGGGGTCGAGATTGAGCTCGTGCGGCCAGGCCGGCCGGGAGCCGGGATCGACCCGGTCGAGAAGTGCGTGCCAGCCGCCCACGAGCGGCGGCGCGACGACCGGATCGCTGTCGCCGCTCGCCTGCGCGTCCGCCGGGGCGTCGACGATCGTGGCGGCCTCCTCCGGGAACTTGCTCCGCGGATCGAGCGGCTTGGGCGTCATGGTCGGCGCCTTGAGCGCGCCCTCGAGGCCGACCACGCCTTCGTGATGGCTGGGCGGGTCGCCGGGACCGACCGGCTCGGCGACCACCGGCATGCCGAAGCCGGGCGCGGCGATATCCATGTCGCGAACGCCGACGCGCGGATCGACCGGGCGCGGCTGGATGCGCTGGACCAGGTCCTCGAAGTCGCCGCCCTCGCCGGTGCGGAAGTACCATTCGTAATAGACCGGGAACTCCGCGCCGCCCTCCCACGAGAGCGCCATGCCGAAGTCGTGCTCGTCGTCGAAGGCGAGGCCGAGTCCCGCCTTGCGGCCCACCTCGAAGGTCGGCACAACGAAGGCGTGATAGGGCGTGTTCGGGGCGAGCCGCCGAGGGCGAGACGAGGCGCGACACGCCGCTCGGGCGTCGAGACCGCGCGCCGAGCTGGCCGAGGTCGGGGGCGCGCGGCGCCGACCTCGCCCGTCACCTGGACGTGCGCCCACGCCCAGAGCTGATGCTTCGGCGGGAACAGGCTCGCCGGGTCTGCCGTCTTGATCAGCACCGACGTGAGCGGCTGGCCGGGCGCGAGATTGCGCTCCACCTCGTCCTCGGTCACGACGAGCAGGCTGATCCACGGAATGAGCCGGTGCGTAGTCCCGTCGGCAGGCGCGGGCGTGTGGCGCCAGGGGAAGTCCTCGTCGTAGAATTCGACGAAGGCGAGGTAGTTCGGCTCGAAGTCGGTGACCCAATCGCGCGGCTCGGTCCGGACGACCTGGTCGGCGTCGATGCCGACGACGTCGCCTGGCCCCAGGAGCGCGAATGTCTTGGGGATGGGCGGCCTGGTCGCGGCGCCGTCGGAGAGCGCGAGGCTCACCTTGATCTCGGTGCGGCTCTTGGCGGTCGCCGGGCCGGCGATCGAGGCGGCCGCGCCGCGCCTAAGCCAAGGCAGGAAGGTGTAGCGCGCGAGTGCCATCAGGCGGCCGCCTCGTAGGAGGAGACGACCTGCAGCTTGCCCGAAAGGCGCGGGTTGCGGGCGACTGCGTCGCGCAGCGCGATCACCGCCGCCGTCTCGCTCGGATAAACCATACCAGGGGCATGCGGGGCGAGGTCGTCTACGCCCGCGACTACGAAACTCTCTCTGGGAAGGGTGACTGCGGGAGTGCCGAGGCCCGTCGGCGCGCGCTGCACAGCTGAGAGCTTCGAGCGCGCCGGCGCCGATCCTGCCACAAGAAGGTCGACCAGGACGTCGCTCAGGCCGAACCGGATGCCGCGACGCGGCCTGCGCACGTAGACCACCTCGTAGACGGCGTCGACCTTGGTCTGGAAGTCGGCCTTCGGCGCCGTTCCGCCACCGATCTGCACGCCCGATTCGAACCGCTCGAACGAACGGCGCGAGAGCTTCTCCTCGTCGCTCATGTCGAGAAACTGGGCGGGCGCGAACTGCTCCTGCACCGGCTTGGTCGGCGCGAGGCCGGCACCGAGGGTCACGTCGACGATCGAGAACTCGGTTGCGCCCTTGGATGCGCGCCCCGCCGACCCGATCGAGCGGCAGGCCCAAGGGCGCGATCTTCTGGCTCGCCGTCAGCGCGCCCGTGGGGGAGACGACGATGCCCGCGCCCGGAGGAAGCGTGCGCGTCGACACGCCGCGGCGCGAGCGGACGTCCGTGGCCGCGATCCAGGCGCTGTCCGCGCGGAGCGCGTCTTCGATCAGATCGAGCCCGGCAATCCCTTCCTGCACGCCTACACGGGCGACCTGCTAGCCGATGTCGAGGCCCTGCGGGCGGAAGGCTACCTGTGGATATTCATCGACACTGTGCCGGCAATGCTGGAGCACATAGAGCACGCCATCGAGGCGGCAGACTTTGCGCTGTTGCCTACTCGGGTCTCCATGTTCGATCTCGCCGCCACCCGCGACGTGGTGGCTCTCTGCCAAGAGCAAAAAAAACCCTTCGCGTTCGTGCTCAACGCGACCGATCCGAAATGGGTCAAGGGCATTAAGTCCGCGGTGGCCGTGCTCAAGAAACTAGGCCCGGTCATCCCCAAGAGCATTCGCCAGCGCACTGCCTACGCGTCTGCACTCACCACCGGGAAGACGGGTTCGGAGCGCGACAAGGCTGCAGCCTATGAAATCGAGGCCCTGTGGGCCACCGGCAAGAAACTCGCGACGGCCAAAGCGAGGGGCAAATGACCCACATTGATGAGCCCAGCGACGATGACCTCGAGGCCGCGTTTGCGCGGGAAGCGCCGTTCATTGGTCGCGGCCCGCGGGCCCGCGCCCGCAGGGAGCGCAACATGCGTTCGCCCTATGCCGAGAAACACCATCCCCGGCACAAGGGCGACCGGGTGCAGTTCAATCGCAAGCTCGCGCGCAGCCTGCATGAGAAGGTGGCGGCTGCGTGCAAGCGTCACGGCATCAACGAGACGGACGCGCTAGAGCAGGCTTTGCAGCTTTGGCTGGCGCAGATGGGCAAGAAGTCATGACGGCCGACAAGCACACCCTCGCGTTCGGCGCGGGTCTTGGCGCAACCGGCGTTGAAGTGTTCTGCGTCTACGATGGCCTTCGCGAGGCCTCAGCGGCGCAGATGGCCGCGGGCGTTGCAATCGCCATCCTTGCGCCGCTCGTGCCCGCCTACATCGAAGGCGCGCGCCGCTACTTCGCTACTATCGTCTTCGTGTTCGCGCTCGTGTGCGTGATCGTGGCCAGCGGTTCACGGGTCGGGCATTCCATCGACGCGGCAACGCAGGAACGGGAACTAGCGGCTCGAGCCGCAAAGCTCGCTGAGGATACAGAGCGCGACACGAAGACGGCGCTTGCAGATGCGCGCGCTTCAGAAAAGACCGCATGCGAGCGGCCGCGCAGCAGCGCATGCACCGCTGCCAAGCAGCGGGCTGACGGTCTGTTGGCCAAGCTCGACACTGCGCGGAAATCGCTGACCGCTGCGCCCGTCGTGTCAGGTGAAGGCGACGTGGCGCGCGTTGCAGCATGGACGGGCGGGTGGCTGACTGAGCAGCAAGTGCGGCTGTATCTGCCGCTGCTGTGGCCGGTCACGATGGCGCTGGTGGGCGCGTTTTTCTGGGGGGTGTGGGGCGACGGCCGCCCAAAGACGGTGCCCACGGTCACGCTGGCCGCGCCTGCGGCCGTTGAAGCGCCAGCGGAGGCCCCGTCAGTGCCAGCCACAGAGCACGGCAGTGTGCGGCGGTTCATGCTCGCGTGCATCAAGCGCACCGCGGGTGAGAAGGTGACGCGGGGCGCCGTCTACAAGCGATACATGCGCTGGTGCGACGAACAGGAGCCCCACGCCCGACCGCTGCCCATCCCCGCATTCTGGGAACAGTTTGAGCCGTTGTGCACCCGCGTTGAAATCCAGCTACGCCAGCGCGCCGGTAAGGTCTGGTGCGTTGACATCCAGTTGGCCGCCTAGGTGACACCCATGCTGAGGGGAAGAGTCAGACCGGGTCTGATACAAGTTGCAGTTCAATACGCGTCACACCACTCCCCTTCTGAGAACCTGGATTTGTTTCGGGTTGGAGCAGTATCGACGAGTTCGTCTCGCCCACTAAGTGCGCCGCGTCGACGTCCTTGGACATAAACCGCTGCGCAAGTGCGGCGGGTGTCACCTTTACGCCGGCAGGCCCCAGCACAGTCCAAATCAGGATTTGCTTGCCCTTCAGTTCGGAGCCGCCTTCCTTAATCGCTCCGGTGTACTTTCCCTCACGGCCAGTTGCTGCAGGTTTGAAACCACAACTGAGGGGCTTGTCTTTGCCCTCGTTAGCGACAAGCGTGCAGGTCAAGATGCCCATGTTGGTTGGCTTTTCCTGTGCCTGCACCTGCGCGGCCAGGACGAGCGTGCAAATCACAGTGAGGTAACGCATAGCCGACCTCCTAATGATACAGGGCAACGCCATCCAGATCGGAAAGTTGCGCTACGAAGTCGCGGATTTCTGGACTGGCGGCCGGCTGCGCCGGGGCCCGCCCGTGCATCGAAGCGCGCAATGCTTGGCGGGGGGTGCTTTCCCCCGGGGCGCCCCTCCAGAACCTCGCCGCCATCGTCGGGGGTCCCGACAGCGGGGCTGTGCAAAAATTATACACAGAACAGGAAAGTATCGCGGAACATAAGGCCTGCCGAGGGCCGTAGATGCTCGGCGCTAGGTGAACAAGTACGGCCCATGTACGAACAAGTGACACACACACCACCGTTGACAGATCGGCACTGCTTCGCGGTACATTGACCACCGGTGTTCGCGGGGGAGGCGAGTTGTGTTCGTATTCGTTGGCTGCAGCTATAGTCCTTGGCCTATTCCTGGGTATCGAGATGCATTCAAAGAGGTGATGAACGCACAGAAAGCTGCAACGTTTGAATTTGCCGATGTGAAGATTTCAAATACCTGGATACTAGATAAAGTTCGCAAGCATATCGAGCGCTGCGATTTAGGCTTGTTTGATATTACGTTCTTGAACCCGAATGTTTTAATGGAACTTGGCATTGCTTTAGGAATGAAAAAGAGGTCCCATATTTTTGTTAATCAAGCAGCAGATGAAAGAAGTGGATTTTTTTTTCAAGAATGTTTTCTTCCAGAAGCATTGATCTGCCTGTCAATCTGCGAGGTTTGGAGCTTGTAAAGTATTCAACAAAAGCGGAGCTAATTGAACGGCTGTTGGACTTATCCGCATCGTTGAGCGCAGAGATTGATCCGCGTACGCTCAATCACTCGTACCGCGTTCGGCAAAACGTGTTGGAGGTTGTTTGCGCGACGCCTGGTCTGCAAATTCGCGAACTTGAGCAAAGAACGAGCGAAAGCGCTCTGCAACGCCTCCGCAAAGAAAAACTGGTCCGCACAGAAGGGCGTGGCGCAGGCACCCGCCACCACCCTACCCAAGCCACGCATGAACAGCGCCCTAGCTAGCGATCCTTCAATGTGGTTCGGCTCCGAAACGCAGCGCGCCCTGCCGGTTCTTATCGGCTACAGCGGAAAGAATGAATTCCTGTGCTAAAATTATTCGTCCAAGTAAGCTGGCCAGATCGCAAACTAATGTGTGCGACTTTCAACGGTGACCCTGTTGAAACCCAGTACATCTGCATAAGAAGTCTCTCAGCTTCAACCCAGAGTTTTGATTTTGCCACTGTTACCCGCGAAGGACCTTCCGGTCCGTCGCAAGTTGGGAACTCCACCCAGTAATATTTGCCATCATACCTATCAATCCTCATGCGAAGCCTACAGAGCACGATAACTTTCTCTTGGGCGCTATTCACTTGGGTAGTGCGATGGCAATTCCAACTCCCAATGAGGTTCTTGGGGTCGCCCTTTGGCTCTTGCTTCACTTCGGGTTTAAGTGGTGGGGTTTCGCTCAGCGCGGGCGTAGGCATTGGCGGAGGAGCCTGTAGCGATGGAGTTTTAGTGACAGGCGCTAAGGCTACCTGTTTCTTTAGCTCATCAATGCGCGCGACAATGCAGTCTCCCGAAGGCGTCCCCTTGTGCTGGTTCGCAAGGACGCCGAGCATCGACAGGCTCGACATCCCTTCAACCTCCCGGCATACGCGTGCCCCCTCGGCCGCAGCCGAGTAGGTTGGTGTTGGCGCTGGTGCCGGTGCTGGCGGTGGCGCAGCGGGTGCAGCTACCAGCGCAATCTCGGCACCGCCCAGTGAGCCATACACAAATGGCTCCTGTTTGCTGTTGGTGTTTCTCAACACCTCGTCGCGCACCCGCCCGAGCGCCAGCCGCAAGTCGAGGCCAGGGGTGGTTAGGTGCTTCACCAGCGCGACCGTGTATGGGCTGTTCGCGCCGTCCCCATCCAACGCCGTCGATCCGGCCTTCGCCGCAAACGCAATCAGTGTGTCGGAAGTCAACACCTCGACCTTTGCGAGCCCTCGACCGATAGACCGGCCGGCAGTTGTGCGGCGCATGGACCGTACGAAGGGATTGTCGCGGCAAGCATCCAGGATGACGAGCCGAAGGCGCTTGGCTTGCTCCAGAACCTGCGTGACCCGTTCGAGGGGGACGGCCTCGTCCTCGACGTCGATGTCGCGCTCGAGCGTGGCATCCACCGGGATCAGGTAGTTCGTACCGTTCACCTCGATGCCATGTCCAGCAAAGAACACAACAGCGATATCAGCGCCGCGCACTTGGTCCGAAAGGTCACGCAGGGCGCGTCGCAACGCGATTGCACCAAGATCGCGCTTGACCTCGACAGCATCGAAGCCCGCCGCGCGCAACATTGCCTCGACGGAGCTTGCATCCCTGGTCGGATTTGGGAGCTTGCCGACTTTGCCGTAGTCGCCGTTGCCGATCACGAGGGCGACGCGCTTCTGGGCTTCAGCGCCCGAGGCCAGCAGCATCAATACGAGCAAAGCAACTGTCGCACGCAACATGGCACCCCCTTGGCAATACGCGCTTGACTAGTGCCACGTTGCTCGGCAGCGTTCAACAGGCTGCTTGGCGGCCCGCCCGGCTGGAGGTCAGCGTCTGCACTTGAACCGGTTCCTGGGCGGCGGCGGATCCGACCACGATTGCGCCTCAACATCCGTGAACGTATAGCGCACGCCAGCTCGCTCAGCCTCCTGATCGAAGCAGCTTGGACAGATTTCGCGCCTTGAGCACGACCATCTTGAAGGGCCGCCCCTACAGTCGCGGATGGTCGCCACGAACGTTCCGCACTGTGGGGGCGGCCCTTCAAGCTCGGCAAAGCGGGCGCTGACATGGAAATGCTGAACGAGTTGCAAGCCCGCGAGCAGGAAGTTGAGCGCGAATGGAGGTGGCTCCACGACGCCCTAAACGAGATCGCCCGCGCCCGTGCCGAGCAAGGCGACGCGGCGGCCTTCAGGCTGATGCAACAGAAGGCGATGCGGGTTGGTCAGCGGCCGGTGGAGCTGAACCTGCAGGTCGCCGAGCTGGAGAACCCAGCCCGGCAGCCTGCGAGTACGCCTAAATTACGGGCCACTGCTTCCAAATGAGCAGAGCCTTCTCGAGTGCGTTGGCGAGGATGAAGAGGAGTATTGCAATGCGCATGAGGTACTTCATGTGAACCTCCGAGCCGCTCGTGAGGCTGAGGTCCTCGAAGCGCGGACCCGAGCTCGGCGAGCTTGGTCCACAGCTTCCTTCCGCTTGTTCTAATCCACGGTTGAGACGTGGGCCGCAGCGGGGAACAGTGAAGCGGCGATCGACCCCTACCGTGGCCCATGGCAGTGAGGTTGCACGGCGTCGAACGCATTATCAGTCTAGGGATGGGTATGGCGGAAGTTTGGCGGTCAAAATTCTTGCTCGCTCCTTCGGTCCTTTCCCGGTGATCAGCCAGTCAAAATGGACGCCGAGAACACTCGAGTGAAGGGAGTACCTTGATGTCTGGCGCGGTCTAAGAAATCACCCAATTGCTGATACCGTTGGCCGATGGTCTGTTGCGTCACGTACATCTGGCTCTCTGCCTTAGGAGCGCAGTTCCCAGCGGCGTCCGAGGCTGATTGCCTTGTTCCGGATTGCCCCCGGATTGCCCCCAAGCGTCGGGCCGTTGAGCGATTTGTTCCTAAAAAGGGCCTATTTCCTGGCGAGCCAGGCAGGATGAAACAGCGAACACCTATGTGCTTGCAATTGCTATCTGAATTTGGAGCTGGCTTCGACGACACTTTGCCTTCCTACCTAAGTTGGTT
>CAWHUM010000020.1:0-181267 GCA_963832445.1 uncultured Alphaproteobacteria bacterium | reverse complement strand
AACATAATTTTTTACGGCAGATTAAAGAAGAAATAATCATGCCATTGATAAGATAAAATCCTTATGCTGGCAAATTGTATCTATTAACTGACCACCTGTAGTAATTTAATAAATACGAATATCAGTGTCCACCCGTTTGGCTTTACCAGTATAAGATTATTTTCAATTACCGTTGGCTTTAGCCAACGGTATATCAGCCTCACTATAAGGGACTTTAGTCCTTCATTTTTGGGCTAAAGCCCGAACTTGGGCTGTATCTTGATCCGTTGGCTAAAGCCAACGGTAAGTTAAGTAAACCATAAAATTATTCAAATTTTGAATATTACATTATTTATAAAAATATCTCTAAAACGAGCTACTTACAAACCAAGATTACCAAGATGTCAAAGAACTAAATTGTATACAGTTGAAAATCAATTATATTTAAGTGGACACTAATGATATACGAACATGAGAATAATCAGGTTAATAATTCTGCTTATCCTGGCAACATCCTGCACCGGTGGGAATCGACAAAAACCGGTTCCTGTTATAGATCTGCAAAATCCTGGCGAGACCAGGGACTTATATCTGAGCGAACTTCTTGATGATATTCGTGTGGTAAAGCTTGAAACTGCTGATGAAATATTGCTGGGTCAGCACACGAACTATGTGGTTGGCGAAAGATATGTAATTACAATTGACAATGAAAAGATCCTTCAGTTTTCAAATAATGGCGGATTTCTAAGAACACTTGCAAAAGCAGGAAACGGTCCTGAAGAATTTTTAAGGGCAGAAGCTTTCGCTTTGGATGATAAAAACGATATACTGTATATAAACCACAGAGGTGATTCTCATAATATTTTAGCTTTCGATCTGAAAACAGGCGAACGTATTAAAAGGATCCCTACCGGAGTTGATAACCTGATTTCCAAGATAATTGTTTCCGGTGATTCAATCCTGACAATTGTTCCCCGGATGAACAGAGAATATAATTTATACAATCTGACAACTTCAGGAAAAATCATCAACGGGATTGCTCCGCCAGAGGTAAAAGGTATTGGCCTGCAGACAAGCATTGATATGGTAATGAATGAATTGTATTATATGCCCAAGGAATTTGACACATTGTACAAAGTAAGAGAGACCGGCCTTAAACCTTATTGCTTTTTTCATATCGAGGACAGATTTACTTATGAGAACAATGAGACCGGAAACTTTGTCTATTTGTCGGCAAATGCACCAGGATTCATATTTGCAAATAAAGCCCATGCAAGAATAAAGCTGAATGAAGACGGGGAGACCTTCAGCATGAATGCAGATAAGCAGACACGGTATTATATAAATAAGAACGACTTCTCTGTTGCCGGATTAAAGACTTCAGGAATGATTTTCTACGAATGAAGAAGATCCCGATCAATGGAAAAACTATCTCTTCATAACCAACAATCTGGGTTTTGTTTGGTATTCTTCATTTGAGCTGAAACAAAAGATTGAAAAAGCTCTTGAATCAAACAAACCAGATAATCCTGTAAAACAAAGGATCTCAGCTTTGAACCAGGAGTTAAAGGAAAGTGATAATCCGGTTCTGGTAATTGGGAACCTGAAGACGGATTAGCCCGGGCTCAGACGCGGTATCGTCCATTGTGTAATCGTGCAATCGTGCAATTCTGCAATCCTGACGTAATTCCATTATAGAATTGCAGAATTGCAAGAATGCGAAATTGCAGAATCTAATCATCCCTGCGCCCTATGCCCTGCTTACGGCTTCTTATAGTTTTCGACAAACCACTCAACATATTGAGGAATTCTTGAAGAAGCATAATAAGGCAGGTTCATTAATAAATACGGTATCCCCCCGGGAGTTTTTACCGATTCCACCGAAAAATAATTTGCAAGTAATCTTATTCCAAATTTATGATCCGCCTCTTCAAGAAACTGGTGCAATGACCGGATGGTTCCATGTCCGCCGGATTTAATTTCAATCGGGATAAGGTACTTTTTATATTGATGCAACAGGTCAACCTCAGCATTGCTATTTGCTTTTTCCCTGACCCAGAAAAGTGGTTTATAAAGAGGGGAACTGTTTTGGGCCTGAAGCTGTTGTGCTGTCAGATGCTGGATTATTCTTCCTCTGTGGAACCCATTAAGATCATCCAATCCGATCATTTCAGCCTGATGTCCGATTGAATAATTCAGCAGTCCGGTATCAACAAACTGGAGCCTTGGTTTTCTTTTGAGATTTGCAGTTGCAGGGGGTTCTGTGGTGGTTGCCGGATAAATAAGCTGAATTATTCTGGCCATATCAAGCGACCTTAGTGCTTCCCCTACTTCCCGCGATCGGTAATTTGAATTACCGAATCCGGTTTGGGTAATCCTGTCTTTTTCAAAAGGAGCAGTGTCTATAACATGTCTGATAATCTTTCTTTCAGTGGAATTTGAAGCATATTTTTCGACATCATCCCGGTAACTTTGCCAGAGATTTTCATAGATTTCGCCCAGATTCATCATGTTTTTCTCTTCAGCATACCTGCTGACCACTTCAGGCATACCTCCGATAATTGCATAATCATGAAAGTGATCGAGCAAAATGATCATGTGCATATCTTGAAACAGGAATCTTCTCAAGTTCACCGGCCAGATCCTTTCTATCAATTGCCAGCAGAAATTCTTCAAAGTCAAACGGGTGCAGGACAAGCTGTTTAACACGACCGACAGGAAATGATGGAACTTTTTTCAGGGCAAACTCCAGCAAAGAGCCGGCTGCAATGAAGTAAAGATCAGGATATTCTTCATAAAAATATCTCAGCATTTTTATTACCCGGGCGACTCCTGAACCTCATCAAAAAATATAAGTGTTGGGGCATCTGAATAGGGGATACCTTTACTAAGGAATAGTGCATTTATTATGTCTGAAGCAGTATCAAGTTTTTCAAGGAGGTTTCTATCCTGTGCTTTTTCAAGATTAAGATTGATAAAAAACTTGAATTCCTTTCCAAATTCCATTATAAGGGTAGATTTGCCGACTTGCCTGGCGCCTCTTATTATCAAAGGTTTGTGATTACTTCTGTTTTTCCATTCCAGCAGCTGGTTGTATAATTTTCGGTAGAAGACCATCGCAATATGTTTTAAATCAAGGGTAAAAAATTATGATTATTGTATTAAAATACAGGCATTGATTATAAATATATGTATTAAATACAGTGTAAAATTACATAAAAAATGTAACAAATACAATGCAAAAATGATTTTTCAGTCTTAGGTTAGTCTTACAGTCTTTATGTCTGCGCAAAGACTCAAGCCCCTTGGCGTGACTTTATCTGCGCAACTCTGCAAATGAGATTGCACCGTTGAAAACAGTCCTGACTCGTCCCTGAACATAGTACAGGTATGGCTTCCCCTGCCCCCCCGCTAACTATATTAACGCAGGCAGGTTGTTGACACCGTTAAATTGAGATATTTTCTCTTCTGAATTTTGATTTGGAAGTAAGAAATGCCTAAATTAGTAGACAATTAACTAATGCCCACCCCACACGCCTCACACTGCCCTTAATCACCTTTAAATACGATTGGATATATGAAAAACATAATGATCATCGTCCTGCTGCTATTTGCTGCCTCATGCGGCAATAATTAGGGCACTGATAAATCCACCTCAGGAAATGACGAAAACAGGTTCTTTACTGTCGATCTTGAAAATGCCCTCGGAAATAAGCAACTTATAAATCTCAGCCAGGTTGCATCAGATGTAGAATATTTTAAGCTGGAAACAGCAAAGGATTGTATAGTAAGGCCTGTTGTAAATTATTTTTTTTCTGACAGTATGGTTCTTGTGCAGAATTTTAATCATATACTTAAATTTTCCCGGGAGGGAAAGTTTCTTCAAAGAATAGGCACTTCGGGCAGGGGTCCCGGAGAGATCAATCTGATCAGGATCATGTCGGTAATTCCGGAAAAACGGATAATCGCAGTTCAAAAAAACAGCCTGAGGGAGCTATTGTTTTTTTCATTTGAGGGTAACTTTCAAAAAACAGTGGATTTTGAGCCCCGCTATTTTAACGTAAAGGTCCTTCCCGATGGCAAATATGTCTCTTATGATCCCGGATCGGTGGGGAATGAGAAATATTCATTATGCTTCTTAACGAAAAATGGGATACGTTGTCGCTGTCGAAAACTACACAAAATGGGTCAGCCAGCCTGCTTCGGTGATGATCATCGTGGCTGGCCTGAATTCGAACCTTTTTATTTCAACAGGAATACTCTTCATGTGAAGGCTATGTACAATGACACCGTATATAATCTGAGGCAGGATAAATTCTATCCGGAGTATTTTATCGACCTGGGAAAATACAAACTGCCGGAGGAGCTCGTAACCCGAGAGGCTTGGAGCTGCACAATTCCAGAAGTTCAGGGATAATGGAGGAAACTACTATTTTGCAATTGTTCATGGAGTGGCAGGCAAGGTATTTCTTACAGCTCACAGCTATTCCGATGCCAATCCTCTTACGCGCCAAGCAGCCGCAGGTCCATCACCGCCACCGCACCCGCAAACAGCGTCAGCGCCACGATGTGCCCGACGTTGGCCGCGGGATAAGCCCAGGTCGATTGCCGGATCGCCGCCGCAAACCCGGACTGCTCGAGCGCGACGAGAAACTGCGGCGCCTCGGCCAGCACCAGCAGCAGCATCAGCGCATCTCGACCGTCTTGCCCTCGACGGTGATGCGCTCGGCGCGCATCTCGTCGGGCTCCACCTTGGAGGCGTAGCCCTCGGCCTTGAGCGTCTTGCCGACCGCCACCAGCTCTGCCGGCGCGCCGCGGCTCTGCATGCGCGAGACGGGCGCCAGCGTCACCGTCCATGTCTTGTCCGCCGCCTTCACGGTGATGGTGGCGTGCGGATTGACATAGCTCGACGCCTGGATCGGCCCCTCGACCGTGATCATCTTGGAGGCGTCGTAGCTGCCCCAGCCGTGATGGGCGATGACAACCGCCGGCGCTGCGATCGTGAGAAGCGTGAGGACAAGAGCGCGCCGCATGTTCATCTCCTCAAAGCTGCAGTTCTCCGCCAGACATAGGGTGGTGCAGCGGTGCCCGCAATGGCGCTCAGCCTCGCGGCCCCACGCGCACAGGCTTCGCCCCCTTGCCGGCAGTGATCTCATACCGCGGCAGGTGATCGCTCACCTCGAACCAGGGCAGCTGCTCCTTCACGTACGAGTGCCCCGTGGGCGGCCAATCCGCCGGATCGGCCAGCGTGCCGTGATAGAGATGCACCTCGCCCGGCCAGCGGTCGCCCGTGAAGGCCACCGGCGTGCCGCACGTCGCGCAGAAATAGCGCATGGCGCCCGGCGACGACCGATAGGCTGTCGGCTCGCCTTTGACATAGCGAAAGTGCTGCGCGCGCACGCCCACAAAGGTGGCGACGGGCGAGGCAACCGCGCGCCGGCAGTCGTTGCAGTGGCAGTGCATCACCCATTTCGGCTCGCCGTCGAATTCATATGCAATGGCGCCGCACAGGCAATGGCCTTTGGTGACGGTCATAAGACCTCTCGCCTCCACAAGCTATGGCGACGCCGACGTGCGCCGCGCCGCCAGCAGCACGAGGCCCAGCGCGATCGCGGCGGGAAGGGCCTGCGTGAGCAGGATCGAGGTCTTGGCGGTGAGACCGCCGAACACGCCCGCCACCACCACGCAGCCCAGGAAGAACAGCTTGAGGTCGTGGCGCCCCGACCACAGCGCCCAGATCAGCCCGGCCGCCAGGAAGCCGTTGTAGAGGCCCTGGTTGGCGGCCAGCACGGCGGAGGCCTTGGAGAACTCCGGCGTCATCTGGAACACCCTGCGCCCCACGTCATGGTCCCAGAAGAACATCTCCAGCACCAGGATGCCCACATGCTCCGCTGCCACCAGCGCTACCAGGATTGTCGCAAGGACCGCCATCTGCAGTCTCCCCCAATACGCCAACGTCAGCCGCGCCGCGCTCGGCAACCTCAATAGTAGATCGACCCCGGCGTGCCGCCGCCCGCCGGAATGGAATCGCCGTTGATGGCAATCGCCTTGGGCGAGGCCAGGAAAGCCACCACGTAGCCGATCTGCTCGGCCGTGATCAGCTTCTTCACCAGGTTGCGCCCGTCCATGCGCTTCTCGATCTCGGCCTCGCTCACCCCCTGCGCCTTGGCCTGCGCCGCGATCACACCCGGCGTTGCCTCGGTGCGGATCAGGCCTGGATGCACGCAGATCGCCTGGATGCCGTGGGGGCCCAGCTCGTCGGCGAGATTTTTGGTGAGCGCGGCCACGCCGACGTTGCGGATGCTGCCGATGGTGGTGCCGGTGTGGCGGGCGCCGAGCCCGCTGACATTGATGATGCGCCCCGATCCCTGCTTGATCATGTATGGCGCCACCTCGCGCGCGGTGCGCAGGTAGCCCACCACCTTCGTGTTGATGTGGTCCCAGACCTCCTCCGTGGTGATCTCGCCAAGCGTCGGCGGCCGCGCTTGCCCGCTCGGCTTGGCCGCGCAGTTGACCAGGATGTCGACGCGGCCGAACGCTGCCACCACGTCGGCCACCATCCGCTTCACCGCCGCATCGTCGGTCGTGTCGCAGACGAAGGCCTTGGCCTTCCCGCCGCCGGGCCCCGAGACCTCCGTAGCGGCAGCCTCGAGCGTATCAGGGTTACGCCCTATGAGCGCGACATTGGCCCCCTCCCGCGCCAGCACGCCGCCGATCGCCTTGCCGATGCCGCGGCTACCGCCTGTAACGATGGCGACCTTGCCGCCGAGCTCCAGATCCATGGTATCTTCCCTCCGGCCGAGAATGCGTCTTGAAGCCGCCCGCCGCTTCTGTGTCAATCGTGCGGCGCACCGGCCATGCCGCGTCGCAGCGTTGAGCATCGCAGCCGCATCACCCATAATGCAAGCCAATGGCAACCGGGTTGTGGTGCGCGACCCTACCGGGAGGATAGTGATGGGCAAGCGAGAGCGACATATCGACGAGCTTTACAGCGACGACCCCGAGCGGGCCGACGCCCTTGTGTTCGGACGCCGCACCGGCGTTTCCCGGCGCGGCTTCTTGGGCGGCGCCGGCGTTGCCGCCATGACCGCTGCCGTGGGCGGCTCGATCGTGTACCGCGCCCACATGCCAGGCGGCATGATCCCCGCGGCCCTCGCGCAGGAGGCCAAGAAGGATGCCCCCGCCGCCGCGCCGGCCGCGCCGTCAGGTCCGCAGAAGCTCAACTTCCCGGGCAAGGACTCGGGACTAGTCGTGCTCGGCGAGAAGCCGCTGGTGGCCGAGACGCCCGAGCAGCTGCTCGACGACGACACCACGCCGACGGCCAGGTTCTTCATCCGCAACAACGGGATCACCCCGGACCCCGCCAAGGAGCCCGACGCCTGGAAGCTCACCATCGACGGCGAGGTCAACAAGCCGCTGGAGCTGACGCTGGCCGACCTCAAGAAGCGCGCGCAGCCCCGCACCTACCGCATGGTGCTCGAGTGCGGCGGCAACGGCCGCTCGTTCTTCACCCCGCAGGCGCGCGGCAACCAGTGGACCAACGGCGGCGCGGGCTGCGCGGAATGGACCGGCATTCCGCTGGCCGTCCTGCTGCGCGCGGCGGGCGTCAAGCCGTCCGCCGTCTACACCGCCAACTACGGCACCGACGTGCACCTCTCCGGCGACCCCAAGCGCGAGACGCTGTCGCGCGGCGTGCCCATCGCCAAGGCCATGAACGAGTACAGCATGGTGGTGTGGGCCATGAACGGTCAGCCGCTCGCCAACATCCACGGCGGCCCGCTGCGCCTCATCCATCCGGGCTGGCCGGGCTCCACGTCGCACAAGTGGCTGTCCAAGATCACCCTGCGCAACAAGGTGCATGACGGACAGGGCATGGGCGGCGCCTCCTACCGCGTGGCCATCAAGCCCATCATGCCCGGCGGCAAGTCCGACGACAGCAACTTCAAGATCCTGGAATCGATGCCCGTGCGCAGCATCATCACCAACCCCGCGAACGGCACGCGCCTTGCCGCGGGGACGCGCGAGGTACGCCTGCGCGGCGCCGCCTGGGCCGGCGATCTCGACGTGCGGCGCGTCGACCTGTCGCTCGATTTCGGCGCCACCTGGCAGCCGGCTACGCTCGCCCCGCCCAGGAACCGCTACGACTGGCGGCGCTGGACGGCGACCTTGCGCTTGCCCAGCGACGGCTACTACGAGGTGTGGGCCCGCGCCACCGACAGCGCCAACAAGACGCAACCCCACGTCGCCGGCAACTGGAACCCGCAGGGCTACGGCGGCAACCCCATGCACCGCATCGCCGTGCTGGTTGGGTAAAGGCGATGAGTGTGGGGCAAGCGTCCCCTCTCCCCATTCTTCATGGGGAGAGGGTTAGGGTGAGGGGCAGAGGCTTGCACCAACGTTGGCGTCTGTGGCTGCCCCTCACCCCGGCCCTCTCCCCGCAGGCGGGGAGAGGGGGACTGGCTGCACTCGCCGCTGTGGCACTGCTTACCCTCCCCACTCTCGACGCCACCGCCCAGCCCAGGCGCGAGCGGCCGCCCCAAGAGGCGCCGGAGCAATACCCGGCCGGCGCCAACCGCGACGACACCTTCTACTTCTGCACCGCCTGCCACGGTTTCAAAATCGTGGCGCAGCAGGGCATGTCGCGCGAGCGCTGGAACGAGACCTTCGATGTCATGGTGAAGCGCCACGGCATGGTCGACGTGCAGGGCGAGCAGCGCGATCAGATGCTCGACTACCTCGCCGCCGTCTTCCCGGAGCGGCGCGCTCCCGGCGGCTGGAAGAACCCGTTCGAGGGCAAGTGAGCACCTACCCCTACGATGATGCTTTCCGGTCCCGCGTGACGGAGCTGTGCGCGTCGTTTCCCCGGCTCGGAACCGACGCCGCCGACCTCAAGCATGCCGCGGTCGCCATCGCCCTGCTGGAGACCGAGGACGGATCGAGCGAGGCGGCCTTCCTGCTCACCCGCCGCGCCAGCAAGCTGCGCGCGCACGGCGGCCAGTGGGCGTTGCCGGGCGGGCGCTGCGACAAGGGCGAGACGCAAGCCGAGGCAGCCCTGCGCGAGCTGCGCGAGGAGGTGGGCCTCGAGCTCGGCGCCGATGCCGTGATCGGCATGCTCGACGACTATCCCACGCGATCGGGCTACCTCGTCACGCCGGTGGTGGTGTGGGCAGGATTGCAGCCCGCGCTGCACATCAACACGGAGGAGGTCGCCTCGATCCACCGCATCGCGCTCGCCGACATCGCCCGCGAGGACGTGGTCGACTTCACCACCATCCCGCAGAGCGAGCGGCGCGTGGTGCGCATCCACATCAACGGCAGCCGTGTGCACGCGCCGACGGCGGCGTTCCTCTATCAATTCCGCGAGCTGCTGCTTGGCCGCACCACGCGCGTCGCCGACCTGGAGCAGCCGGTATTTGCGTGGCGGTAAACTCCCTTGTTCCCTTTCCCCATTCTTCTTCACAATGGGGAGAGGGTTAGGGTGAGGGCAGAAACTCGCGCCGACGTTGAAATGCGTGGCCGCCCCTCACCCCAGCCCTCTCCCCGCAAGCGGGGAGAGGGAGATCACCCGCCCAGCCACCACCGCAGCCCACGCCCAGCCGCGTAGCAGGCGGCGGCGAGAAGCAGGTCGAGCACGATGCCGACCGCGAAATAGGTGATCATCTTGGAGCTGAGCGGCACCTGCGGATGCTGCCGTAAGAGCGCGATCTTGCGCCACCATCCCGCCGCCGTCGTCACAGCGGTCGCCGGCAGCACCCACCACAGCGCCCAGCCGGCGTAGCCCACGCCGGCCATGGCGGCGAGCACCAGGTACTCCACAATCCGCATGGCATCTCGACCGATCGCGCGGCGTCTCCCGGGGCGGCAGCTTACCTCCGCCCAACCCCACGCCCCAGCCGCCACATCTCCTCCTGCACGCGGATGTCGGCCAGGATGCGGTCGAGCAGCAGGCAGGTGCGCTTGAACAGGTCGGAGCCCTCGCGGTAGTCGGCCGGCGCGAAGAAATCACAGCGCCCCGCCTTGAACAGGTCCACGCACTTGGCCTTGCCCTTGCCGGGGGCATGCACCGCCACCGCGTAGCCGCCGTTCTTGCGCATCACCGCCATGGAGGGCACGTCGGTGTCGCCGTCGCCGAAGTAGATCATGTTGGCGAACGGTATGGGCCGCTCGCCCTCGGGCATGTGCTGGTTGATGCTCTCGCCCAGATCCTCCACGCCCTTGTTGATGCGGAACAGGTACTGCGTCTTGCCGGTGTCGGTGATGACCCGCTTGGGGTAGGGCAGCTCGTAGGCCTCGAACCAGTATTCGGAGGCGAACACGTTGTGGAAGCGCCTGTAGATCGAGGTGCCCTCCACGATCTCGCTCAAGCCCGACGAGATCAGGTAATGCCGCAGATGCACGCCGTGGCTCTGCGCATGGGCTTTGACGTAGGCGGCAATGGCATCGAACCAGGCTTCCACGCCGGGATAGAACTCCACGCGCTTGCCCTGCGCCACCAGCGCGCCCCGGTCGATGCCGACCTTCTTGGCCTTGGCCTTCTCGTAGAGCAGGCGCATGTAGGTGATGAGAGGATCGGCGTTGTCCTTCTTGGCGCGCGCGTTGCTCTCGGCCCAGAAGTCGGCGGGGTCGACGCCGATCTGCGGCAGGAAGGCGTATTCCTGCATCGGCTTGGGCGAGAGCGTGCCGTCGAAGTCGTAGACCAGCGCGATGGTCTTCTTGTCGAACTTGGGCACGGGCGCGCGCCGGCCCTCAGCGGACGGTTTGGCTGCCGGCTCCGCCTCGTCCTCGGCCCTGCGCCGGCTGCTCGCCCGTTCCACCATGCTGCCCGCCCTGTTGCACCCGCACTTCGGTGCCACATCAGCCGATTCGCATGGCGCCGCAAAGGCGGGGTGCACAGGCCATTTCGAAGACGACCAAGCCGCGAACGGCCGAATCGCCCGGCAAGGCGCCACATCCTCTCGGGCTTGTAGCGCTCCCTGACAATAGCCAGGAATCCTATCGGCCGCGCGCCGCCGGAGCATTGCGTCCGCGCAACGTTAACACCTAGTCACACGAGGCATAGAGTTACTATGTAATAATTCCCAGAAGGTGGAGTTCGCACATGATTAAGAGGCGCGACGCAGTGGTCCTAGGAGCTTTGTCGGTCTTGGCTCAACTGGCGCCGACACGGGCGGCCCTCGCGGCCGACGACTGCCAGTCAATGGCCCGTTCCTTCCAGATCGGGAACGCTCTTCTCGATCGATATGCAGCCGCCATCAACGCGCACGACACCGGCTCCTTCCCAGAGCTCTTCACCGAGGCCTACATCCAGCGCTCGGGCCGAAGCCCTTCCGGCCTTGCTGCCCAAATCGAAAATTTCCAGCGCATCTTGGCCGCCATGCCCGACCTGCAGTTTCGGGTCGAGGATCGCATCATTGCTGGTGACAAAGTGGTCGCACGCAACACCTATTCGGCAACACACACGCAAACCATTCGAGGCATAGCACCGACGGGCAAAGCCTTTTCGTTCCGGACGATCGATGTTTGGCGCGTCCAGGATGGCAAGTTCGCCGAGCACTGGGATTTGACTGACATTGTGGAGGTTCTGAACAACCTGCGGGCAGGGTGAGCACCGACATATGTCCGAACGTGAGGACTACAACAGCAGTCGTCGCAGCTAGGCTGTTGACGATGCCCACTTCCAAAGCTTAGCAATACGAGGCATGGAAGGAGAAATGCTCAAAGGCCATCTCGACCTTATTGTGCTGGCCGCACTATCGGCAGGCCCAGCCCACGGCTACGCCATTATTGAGACGATCAAGCGCAAGAGTGGTCAGGCCTTCGATCTTCCCGAAGGAACAATTTACCCGGCGCTACATCGGCTCGAACAGGCAGGCTACCTGTCGAGCCGCTGGACGATCGCTGATTCTGGGCGAAAGCGACGGGTCTATGCATTGACACGCCGCGGCCAGCGGGCGTTGGCCGATCGCCGGGTGGTTTGGGAACGATTTGCCAATGCGATCGGCGGCCTGCTGCAAGGAACTTCGCCATGCGAGAGCCTCACATAATCGCCGAGTACGTGGAGTCGCTTGCCGAGAAACTAAGCTTTGATCCGTTTTTGTCGCGACGGGTGCGGCGGGAGGTCGAAGACCATCTATTGGAGGCCGTCGAGGGGAGCGCTGCTGGCAACGAGCACGCGGTGGCAGCGCAAGCAATCGCCCATTTCGGAGATCCTCAAGCTCTTGCGGCCGAATTCGCGACCACCCGGCTTGCCGACAAGACACAAAAAGCCAGCGCCATCGCCATCGTGTTTGTCGGGGCGACGTTCGTGGCAATGAAAGGGCGCCTCGCATGGTATGAGATCGCACAATGGCAGCTGGGCGATGAGCTGCGAGCCGTGGCGACAACAGTAGGCACGATTGATATATGCGCGTTCTGGCTCGCGGTTTCCTTGTCCGTGAGCGGCTGGGTTTACCTGATTGGCAAGTCTGTTCCGGCCTCGAACGCCGCGCTGTGCCGGCAGCTGCGAAATGTCCTCTACCTCAACTCCATGTCAGCGACTGCCCTCACCGTTTCGGTGACGTGCGACGTCGTGCTCACCGCGCTGCGGCTTCTTGGGAGGGAGCTGTCAGCTCAATCATTGATCCCCCTCTTGTCCATTGTGGCCGAGATTGCGCTCACTGGCCTGCTGATCTTCTACATCGGTGGGCTCGTTGTCCGAATGTCGCGGACGGCCAGCCTGGCAAATTCCTGACGCACCTGTCAGCGCATTGTCACGTTTCCCTTCGATGCTGCGCGCCCATGACATTCCGCCTCGCCCACATCTCCGATAGCCACCTGAGCGCTGACAAGCCGTTCTTCGCCGGCAATTTCAACCTGGCTGCGGAAGCGCTCGCGGCCTCCAAACCGAACCTGGTGGTGAACACGGGCGATGTCTCGCTCGACGGCGCGGGAGTGGAAAGCGACCTCGCCGAGGCGCGCCGCCTGCACGACGCTATTGCCCTGCCCATGCGCTTCATCCCGGGCAACCACGACGTCGGCGACAGCCACGATGCACCCGGCGGCAAGGAGACGCCGGTCTCGGCCGAGAGCCGGGCGCGGTATCTGGCCCACTTCGGCGACGACTTCTGGCTGCTGGACGTGCCCGGCTGGCGCTTCATCGCCGTCAACGCGCAGCTGCTCGGCAGCGAACTCGACGCCGCGGCCCAGCAGATAGAGTTCGTGGGCCAGGCGGTGGCAACCGGCGATGACCGGCAAATCGCGCTGTTCGTGCACAAGCCCCTGTTCGACGTCTCGGCCGCCGAGACCGCCGTGACGGGCCGGTTCGTCAACCCGGCGGCCCGGCATCAGCTGCTCACCGCCCTGGCGCCGCATGTGCCGGCGCTGGTCTGCAGCGGCCATGTGCACCAATACCGCTCGACCCTGATCGAGGGCACGCGGCACGTCTGGGCGCCCTCCACCGGCTTTGTCATTCCGGACGCGCGCCAGCCGGTCTACGGGGAGAAAGAGGTCGGCTACGTCGAGCACAGCTTCGGCGCCGACGGCACCCACGAAAGCCGCTTCGTGCGCGCTCCGGGCATGCAGCGGCTGGCAATAACCGACTTCCCCGCGGCCTACGCCGGCAAGATCTAGCGGCTAGCGGAAGCGGCGCTGCGGCGGGCGCTGCCCGCTGCCGGGAGCAGGGGCACGCGTGTCCTTGTGGCGGAAGTTGATGCGCCCCTTGTCGAGGTCATAGGGTGTCATTTCCACCGTGACTTTGTCGCCGGCGAGGATGCGGATGCGGTTCTTCTTCATGCGGCCCGAGGTGTAGGCGATCACCTCGTGCCCGTTGTCGAGCTTGACGCGGCAACGCGCGTCCGGAAGCACCTCGGCGACAACGCCTTCGAATTCCAGCATCTCTTCCTTGGCCATGCACTCTCCTGCCCTAACGCGCCCGCACCTTTTGGTGCACCAAGCACAAAATGCATGGGGTACGAGCCGCCCGCGGCCCGCCAACCATGCACCCCGACGCGGATTGACCGCCCGTATATGGGCCGGGTAGGCACGGGCGGCAAGCGAAAAGTCGGCCGCCCCGGCGCCCGTTCATGCCCGGCGTTCAATAAGAATTCGGGCCAGCTGGGGCCGCTTCTTCCTTGCGCCGTGGAAATGGAGGATACTGAACACACAATTCAGAATTGTGCGTCAGATCGGGGGGCAACAATGGGAGCAGTGGGACGCATCGTGCTCGGCTTCATCGCCGGGGCTATCACCGTGCTGACCTTTCATGAAGGCGTCATCTATCTGCTGGCCATGGCCGGTTACATGCCGAACCGTGCCTGGTCCATGACACCGCCCATCCCGCCCTGGGGCGTGCCGCGGCTCCTCAACAACGTCTTCTGGGGCGGCTTGTGGGGAGCACTGTTCGCCCTGGTCTATAGTTGGGTTCCGGGCGGCATGGCGTGGCTGAAGGGCGTGATCTATGGCCTGTTCATAGTCGTCGTCAGCAATTGGTTCCTGCTGCCGCTGATCAAAGGACGCTACTTTGGGATAGGCGACGCTGCGTTCTTTGCCGGGCTGAACCCGCAGCGCATGTTGATCACGATAGCCATCGTCGGCGGCTTCGGCCTGGGCCTCGGCATCATCTATGGCCTGATCAGGCCCAGGACCGCCGGCTAGGCGTCAGAGCCGACCGGCTCGAGCGGCCGGCCGGCTCACTGTGTTCGTTACAGCGGCCGCTTGGCTCTGCCGGTTAGGCGCTGCATCATCTCGCGCTCCATGTTGTCGGTGAGCAGCCCGCCGTGGCTTTCCAGGTAGCGCGCAATCTCACGCTCGGCGCGACGCTCTTGCGCCTTGACGATGCGTTCGAAGACGCGATGCCAGAAACCCCGGCGCGGCGATGCCGCTTCCGCTTCTGCCACGCCTGTTTGAGAGTAAGTCAATGTGCTCATGATTGGCCTCTGTCATTTGCGACGTTGTCTGATGCCAGCCCTGAGCGAATTTCCCCGGTCGAGCACCCGGCATTCCTTGAGCCGGCAACCCTTCCACTAAAGTCGTAGATGGTTGCTTCGCAGCATTACAGGTAGGTCATCTTGTGCGCTGCAGCATTGCGCATAGCGCATGCGATTTGTCGTTGCGGTGTCACAACTTGCCGAAGCCGCCCCCGTGGGGGTCTTGATGATGTGACGGCCTCGCCCGCCTCCAGCAGCGGTGCCGCAACGAGATCTCCTGCGAACGCTCGCTCTACCGCTTGGGGACCTTGCGCTCCATTGGCGTGACGACAGCGTGTTTCTCCAACTCCTCGATGCGAGCAACGGGGATCTTGGCGGAGAGGATAGCTGGCGTCAGCTCCTCGATGTCGGTGGCGGAAATCTTGGCTAGCAGGGCCTGCAACTGGGCCCGATCTCGATTGGGACGCAGCTCCAGATAGGCGTCGCACCATCCCTCGCTGCCAAACCGCTTCGCGAGGGTCTTGGCGGATTGCGTCATGTTGTGGCTTTGGCCTTCTTCTTCGCGGGCTTGCGGGGCCTGGGAGCCCGCATGTCCACCGCTACGGCGGGCCGCCGCACCGGCGCGGCACCCTGGCCTTGACCCACGCCATCCAACGCACGCTCTGCGGAAATCTTTCCATGCCCGTACTCGGGTGTCCAGTCCGCCGGTCCCGTTTGCAGATCCTTGACCGAGTTTGCCTGGAAGTTTCTGACGATGTCGGCTGCCGTGAGCGTGCTGTCCCGCTCCAGCATCAGGGCCACTACGCCCGCCACAAACGGGGTGGCCATGCTGGTTCCCTCGATCGTCAGTTGCCGGGCCGCAGTGTTGGCACGATCGGCCAACTCGGCACTCTCCGAGGGAACGGCGAGGGCCGCGGTGATCATTTCGCCAGGGGCCGATACTTCTGGCTTTTGGCGGCCATCGCGGGTCGGTCCGCGGCTGGAAAAGCGGCTGGACCGTGCAACGATCGCCGCCGGAGCCTGCTGGACGCCGTCGTCGCTGGTCCACCTGTTCTTGGAGGCGTGACAGGCGACGGCAATGACATCGTTGGAGGTGGCCGGCATGCCGATGGTGCGCGCAGTCTCGAGCAGAGGGCCATTGCGAAACTGCGCCAACCGGTCGCCGAACATCCAGCCGTCGATCCTGCCCACCGTCGCGCGCGTGCAAGTGATCTTCAGCTTCCAGCCGCGCAGGTGGTCCAGCGCCTGATCGCCCCTGCGAAACTGCATGAAGATCTGCGCCTGGACTGAAGCGCTCGAGCTGCTGACATTGCGACCGAACTCGATCGCGGCGCCATCCGATCGACGTTCGCCGCTTCTGCCGACGGGCGGGAGCGCGATCTGCACACCCGAAGGCGATACGAGAGCGATATCGAACGCGTCGCGCTTGTCGTACCACAGCGTCATACCGGCCTGTGGCTCATTGTTCGGAGCAATATCGAATACGGCACTCTCGGTCTGCTGGGGAACAAATCGTGCGCCGATATGGATGTTCTCATCACGCTCGTTGCCCGCCGCAATGACGATGATGCGGCCCGGCCCGCTCAGCTGAGACATCACCTTCTCTTCAGCACTCGTTCCATCATGAGGGCCAAAATGGCCACCGAGACTGAGATTGACGACACAGGGTCGGCCGATGGCCTTGTCAAAACACCATTTCACCGCGCTTGCGATGTTCATGAAATCCGTGCGGACCAACACCAGACGCGCCTTGGGTGCGACCCCGGAGAAGGCGGAGAAAGTGGACCCGGCAGCAATGGAAGCAACGTGTGTGCCGTGGCCATCTTCGTCGGCCCCCGGCCGTGAGCCGCCTGGTCTCCAGCCGGCTTCCAATTGTGCCGCGTCGAACTCCTTTCGCGTCTTCTGATCGCGCAGGGCGTCGGCACGCAATCTGCCCTGAGCATCACGAAACGTCGGATGCGACAGATCAAAACCAGAATCGACCACGCCGATAACGACCCCTTCCCCTGTCTCGGTCACCCTCCGCTGGATCGGAAGCCCCACAGCGCCCTCCACCAGAGCCGCTTCTAGCAGGGTCTTCTTTTCCTTGATGGCTTCGACGAACCGCACGCCAGCATGACCGTAGATCGCTGCCGCCTTCGACGCGGGGATGCTCGCAGACCAAAAAGACTTGGTGAGCTCTTCAATGTCGCGGGCCTGTGCCTTCCGGAGAAGCGCAGCACCGTCCTCGCCGGGCTTGACCTCGACAATCACGGGAACAAGCCTCTCGGCGGCCGGCGCCTCAGGCCGCAAGCTGCGCGACGCCGTCAAAGCGCGCGAGATTTCGGCCATGCCTTGCGGCCGGCCGCTCATCTGGGCCATGAGCTGCAGTGAGATCGAGGCGCGTGGGGAAAGCTTCTGTGTCGCATCGGCCATGACTTTCACCAATAAGCAGGAGCAAAGAACTACGAAGGCAGGCCGCAAAAAAACGGCTACTACGAACTATTCGCTCACGACTCTTGCTTGTCAAGCGGGCTTCAGGCCTTGCCGAACCCGCCGCCGGTGGGGGTCTTGATGATGACGGCCTCGCCGGCTTCGAGCACTGTCTGGTCGCAACCCTCCAGCCGCTCCATGCGGCCGTCGTTGCGGCGCACCCAGTTCTCCCCGCACTCGCCAGGCTCACCGCCTTCCAGGCCGTAGGGGCGGACCTTGCGGAAGCTCGACAGGATGGCGCAGTCCATCCTCTCCAGGAAGCGGATGCGGCGCAGCGTGCCGTCGCCGGCGCTCCACTTGCCCTTGCCGCCCGAGCCGCGACGGATCGAGAACTCCTCCAGCAGCACGGGATAGCGCAGCTCCAGGATCTCCGGGTCGGTCAGCCGCGTGTTGGTCATGTGCACGTGCACGCCTGCCGTGCCGTCGAAGCCGGGCCCCGCGGGGCTGCCCGAGCAGATGGTCTCGTAATACTGATACTTGGCGTTGCCGAAGGTGAGGTTGTTCATGGTGCCCTGGCTGGGCCCCAGGGCCTTCATGGCCGCGAACAGGCAATTGGTGACGATCTGGCTGGTCTCGACGTTGCCAGCCACCACCGCTGCCGGGTAGGCGGGCTTGAGCATGGAGTGCTCGGGGATCACGACGTCGATCGGCTTCAGGCAGCCCGCGTTCATGGGGATCGGCTCGTTCACCATCACGCGGAACACGTAGAGGGTGGCCGCCCGCGTAACGGGCTCGGGCGCGTTGAAGTTGTTCCTCTGCTCCATCGAGGTATCGGAGAAGTCGACGCGGGCGCGGCGGTTGGCGCGGTCGACGGTGATCTTCACGTCCACCCACGTGCCCTGGTCCATCTCGACCCGGAAGGCGCCATCCTCCAGCCGCGACAGCAGGCGCCGCACGCTTTCCTCGGCGTTGTCCTGCACGTGACGCATGTAGGCCCTGACCACGTCGAGGCCGAAGTGGGCGACCATCTTCTCTAGCTCCGCCACGCCCTTGGCATTGGCCGCCACGTGCGCTTTCAGGTCGGCGATGTTCTTGCCCGGCATGCGCGCGGGATACTTGGCGCCCGACAGCAGCGCGTGCGTCTCGGCCTCGAGGAAGCGGCCCTGGTCGACCAGCTTGAAGTTGTCGATATAGACGCCTTCCTCCTCGATGGTGGTGGCGCGCGGCGTCATGGAGCCCGGCGTGAGCCCGCCGATGTCCTCGTGGTGCCCGCGGCTGGCGACATAGAAGAGGATCTCGCTCTCAGCTTGCGCCGCGTGTACCCCCTCCCCCCTTGTGGGGGAGGGTTGGGGGAGGGGGGATCCCACGAGGTCGACCCTGGGGGTTCCCCCCACCCCTAGCCCCTCCCCACCAGGGGGAGGGGGACCCCGTCGCGCTTGCGGCGACGGCGCCGCGAACACCGGCGTGATCACCGTGATGTCGGGCAGGTGCGTGCCGCCATTGTAGGGCGCGTTCAGCATGTAGACGTCACCGGGTCGCATCTTGCCGGCGTTGGCGCGGATGACGGTCTCCACCGAGCGATCCATGGACCCTAGATGCACCGGCATGTGCGGCGCGTTGGCGACGAGCTCTCCGCCCGTGTCGAACACCGCGCAAGAGAAGTCGAGCCGTTCCTTGATGTTGACCGACTGCGCCGTGTTGCGCAGCGCCTCGCCCATCTGCTCGGCAATCGACATGTAGAGGTTGTTGAACACCTCGAGCAGCACGGGGTCGGCGGTCTTGCCCAGGATCTCGCGCTTGCGCGGCGTAGCGCGGCGGAGAACGAGGTCGTCGCGCGGGGAAACCTCCAAGCTCCAGCCGGGCTCCACCACCACGGTCTGGTGCGGCTCGATGATGAGCGCGGGGCCCGCGAGCCTATTTCCGATCCGCAGGGCCTCGCGCCGGACGACGGGGGCGTCGTGCCATGCGCGGCCTGAGTAGAACCGCGCGCGCTCCCTCTGCACAGCCGGTCCCCCTCCCCCTTGTGGGGAGGGGTTAGGGGTGGGGGTAACATTCAAGGGAGACCTTGTTTTGTCCCCCCCTCCCTGTCCCTCCCCCACGAGGGGGGAGGGGACGCCAGTAGCACCCCCACCGGCCGCCTCCACCTCCAGCGCCGCGATCACCACCCGCTTCTCCGGCGACACGAAGCCGAAGCGCTGGCGGTGCAGGGTCTCGAAGGTGTCGCGCATGCCCTTCGCGTCCGCCAGCAGAACGGGCAGCGCCGTGTCGGTGCCCTCGTAACGCAGGTGCGCCCATGCCGTGACGGCGATGTCGCCCGCCTCGACGCCCTGCGCGGCGACCTCGCCGCGCGTCGCTTCCGCCAGGCGCGCGCGCAGCGCATCCAAGGCAGCGAGCGCTTCGGCGTCCAGCGCCGCCTCCACCGACTGCTCGCGGCTCGCTCGAATGGGTGCCAGCCCCATGCCGTAGGCGGACAGCAGGCCCGACAGCGGGTGGATCAGCACGGTCTCCATGCCCAGCGTGTCGGCGATGGCGCAGGCGTGCTGGCCACCGGCCGAGCCGAAGCAGTTGAGCGCATACTCGGTGACGTCGTAGCCCCGCTGCACCGAGATCTTCTTGATGGCATTGGCCATGTTCTCGACCGCGATGCGGATGAAGCCGTCGGCCACCTCCTCGGGCGTGCGCCCGTCGCCGATTTCACGTGCCAGCTCCGCAAACGCTACCCGCACCGCATCCTCGTCCAGCGGCTGGTCGCGGCCCGGCCCGAAGATTTTCGGGAAGGTCGCGGCGCGCAGCTTGCCCACCATGACGTTGGCGTCGGTGACGGTCGGCGGCCCGCCGCGGCGATAGCATTTGGGGCCCGGATCGGCGCCGGCCGACTGCGGGCCGACGCGGAAGCGCGTGCCGTCGTAGAACAGGATCGAGCCGCCGCCCGCCGCCACCGTGTGGATGCGCAGCATCGGCACGCGCATCCGCACGCCGGCCACCTCCGTCTCGAACGAGCGCTCGTACTCGCCGGCGAAGTGCGACACGTCGGTCGACGTGCCGCCCATGTCGAAGCCGATCACCTTGTCGAAGCCGGCGAGCTTGGCGGTTTCCGCCATGCCGACCACGCCGCCCGCGGGACCAGACAGGATGGCATCGCGGCCCTGGAACAGCTCCGCCGATTTCAACCCGCCAGACGAGGCCATGAACATGATGTGGGGAGCGCCCTTGCCGCCGCCGCGCCCGGATTCCCCTCCCCCTTGTGGGGAGGGGTTAGGGGTGGGGGGCATCTTCAAGGGAGACCTTGTTTTGTCCCCCCCCCTCCCTGTCCCTCCCCCACGAGGGGGGAGGGGACGCTTGCGGCGCGGGGAGAGGGGAAGAAAGAGCACCCGCCACTTTCTGCACGTGCCGCCGCAGGATCGGTGAGAGATAGGCGTCCGCCACCGTGGTGTCGCCACGGCCGACGATCTTGATCAGCGGCGACACCTCGTGGCTCACCGAGATCTGGGTGAAATCCGCCTGGCGCGCGAGCGCGGCGGCCTGCCGCTCGTGCGCGGGATGCGCATAGGAATGCATGAGCACGATGGCGACGCACTTGATGCCGGCGGCCATCGCCGCCTTCAGGTCCTTCTCCAACGCGGCGGCATCGAGCGGCTGCTCCACCGTGCCGTCGGCACGCACACGCTCGTTGGCCTCCACCACGCGCGCATAGAGCATCTCCGGCTTGACGATCTTCTTCGCAAAGATGTCGGGTCGCGCCTGGTAGCCGATCTCGAGCTGGTCCTTGAGGCCCTTGGTGATCACCAACAGGGTCGGCTCGCCCTTGCGCTCGAGCAGCGCGTTGGTGGCGACCGTGGTGCCCATCTTGACCGCGGCGATGCGCTCCGCCGGCAGCGGCGCGTCGGACGCCAGCCCGAGACACTGGCGAATGGCCTCGAGCGCGGCGTCGTCGTACGCGCCCGGGTTGTGCGAGAGCACCTTGCGGGCAAGCAGGCGGCCGTCGGGCGCGCGCGCCACCACGTCGGTGAAAGTGCCGCCCCGGTCGATCCAGAAGTGCCACCGGCCTTGTTCGTCAGCCGCCCGGGTGTCCGCATCCATGTGGTCGCCCTGCTTCCTGCGATTGCCGCCTCACTGTCAGGTCAACCTCGCCGGGCCGCAAGGCCGGCCGGCGGGCTGCGACTGGTAGCCGCCCGAAAATCCTGCACGCTGGCGCGATTTTGGACGCGACGGCAGCCTCGTGCTGCAACACAATGCAGCGACTGACCTTGCCAGGAGGGAGAATGGGCGCCGACCACGGGCTGAGTGACGCGGCTGCCCAGCCGCGGGGACCGCTGCGCCGCGCGCTCGACGGCCTCTACCTGCTGGCGGGCTACCTCGCCGGCCTGTTCCTCATCGCCATCTTCCTGGTCATGATGGCGCTGTCGGTGGGCCGCGAAATCGGAGTCAACGTAAAGTCTGGCGACGATATCGCCTCGTGGTGCATGGCGGCAATGGCGTTCCTCGGGCTCGCCCACACCTTCAAGTCGGGCGAGATGATCCGGGTCGGGCTCCTCACTGAGCGGCTGACTGGGCGCACCCGTTGGCTCACCGAGCTCTTCGCGCTCACCATGGCGGCGCTGTTCATCGGCTATTTCGCCTGGCACGCCGTCGACCTCACCATCACGTCATACCGCATCAACGACATGTCGACGGGCGTGCTGGTCGTGCCGCTGTGGATCCCGCAGATCGGCTTCACCAGCGGGCTGGTGATCCTGTTCATCGCCATCGTCGATGAACTCGTGCACGTGGCGGGTGGCAACAAGCCCCGCTACGAGAAGGAGCCGCCCAAGACCACCGAAGAGGTGATCGAGCGCGCTGCCCAGAGCGGCGTTTAGGCGAGGCTCCGGATGGACCTCATCGGCATCTCGACCCTCATCTCGGTGGTGCTCGTCGTGCTGCTGGGCTCCGGCGTGTGGATCGCCATCAGCCTGCTGGCGTGCGGCTGGCTCGGCATGCAGTTCGCGGCCGGCAACATTCCCGCCGGCACCGTGCTCGCAACCAAGATCTGGGGCAACGCCGCCAACTGGGAGCTGGCTGCGCTGCCGCTGTTCATCTGGATGGGCGAAATCCTGTTCCGCACCCGGCTGTCCGAGGAAATGTTCCGCGGACTTGCGCCCTGGCTCGGGCGCATCCCTGGGCGGCTGCTGCACGTGAACGTGCTCGGCTGCGGCATCTTCGGCTCGGTGTCGGGCTCGTCGGCAGCCACCTGCGCTACGATCGCCAAGATCGCTCTGCCCGAGCTCAAGAAGCGCGGCTATCCCGACATGGTCTCGCTCGGCTCGCTCGCCGGCGCCGGTACGCTCGGCATTCTCATCCCGCCCTCGATCACCATGGTGATCTACGCGGTGGCCGCCAACGTCTCGATCCTCAAGGTGTTCCTCGCCGGCTTCCTGCCTGGCCTGCTGGTGATGGTGCTCTACTCGGGCTACATCGCCGTGTGGGCGCTCATCAATCCGCACAAAATGCCGCCGCCCGAGCCCAAGACGACGCTCGTCCACAAGCTCAAGGAATCCCTCAACCTCATCCCCTGCACGCTGCTCATCGTCTTGGTGTTCGTCGTGCTGCTGCTCGGCTGGGCCACGGCGACCGAGTGTGCCGCCTGGGGCGTGCTCGGCTCGCTGCTCATCGCGTGGTGGTCGGGTGCGCTCAACTGGGCGAGCTTCTGGACCAGCGTCATGGGCACCACGCGGCTGACCTGCATGATCATGCTGATCCTTGCCGGCGCCTCGTTCATGTCGACGTCGATGGGCTACACCGGCATTCCCGCCGCGCTCGCTTCCTGGGTCGACGGCCTCAAACTCAGCCCCTACACCCTGATCGCCGCGCTCACCGTCATGTACATCATCCTGGGCACGGCGCTCGACGGCATCTCCATGATCGTGCTCACCACCGTCGTGGTGCTGCCGATGGTGGAGAAGGCCGGCTTCGATCTCGTCTGGTTCGGCATCTTCCTTGTCCTGATCGTGGAGATGGCCGAGGTGTCGCCGCCCGTGGGCTTCAACCTGTTCGTTCTGCAGACCATGAGCGGCTGGGACAGCAACAAGGTTGCGCTGGCGGCGCTGCCGTTCTTCTTTCTTCTGGTTGTCGCGGTGGCGCTGATCACGGTATTCCCGCAGATCGTGATGGTGGTGCCGAACTTGGTATTCCCGGGTTGAACGGGTCTTGTCGAAGAGGAGTGAACGCATGAAGACGCATCTGACGGCATGGGGCTGGGCACTTGCCCTGTGCCTCGCGCTCGGCGTGGCGAGCCCCGCTGCCGCGCAAACCAAGTGGAACCTGCCGGCCGCCTACCCGGCCGACAATTTCCACTCCGAGAATCTGACTTGGTTCGCCAAGGAGGTCGAGAAGGAAACGGGCGGCAAACTGCAGATCACCGTGCATGCCGGCGCATCCCTGTTCAAGGCGCCCGAGATCAAGCGCGCCGTGGCTACCGGACAGGCCCAGCTCGGCGAGGTGCTGATCTCGATCCACGAGAACGAGGACCCGATCTTCGGACTCGACACCATTCCGTTCCTCACCTCCAGCTATGCCGACGCCAAGCGCCTGTATCAGGCGCAGAAACCGGCGATGACGAAGAAGCTCGACTCGCAGGGGCTCCTGTTGCTGTACAGCGCGCCCTGGCCATCGCAGGGTCTGTACACCAAGAAGGACATCAACTCCGTCGACGACCTCAAGGGATTGAAGATGCGTGTCTATAATGTCGGGACCACGCGCATCGCCGAGCTCGCCGGCGCCCAGGCGGTGACAATCCAGGCAGCCGAGCTGCCACAGGCCCTCGCGACCGGCACCGTCAATGCGTTCTTCACCTCAGGCGCCACCGGCTACGACAGCAAGGCGTGGGAGACGGTGACGCATTTCTACGACCTGCAGGGCTGGCAGCCCAGAAACGTGGTGATCGTCAACAAGTCGACCTTCGCGGCGCTCGACAAGCCCGCACAGGACGCGCTGGTGAAGGCGGCCGCGGCAGCCGAAGAACGGGTGTGGAAAATCTCGGCCGAGAAGGCGCAATGGTATGTCGATCAGCTCAAGGCCAAGGGCCTGAAGGTGGAGAAGCCGAGCCCGGCGCTCGTGGCCGGGCTGAAGAAGATCGGGGATCAGCTGGCTGCCGACTGGATTGCCAAGGCCGGTCCTGACGGCAAGGCGGTCGTGGACTCCTATAAGAAGTAGGCGAACCAGGGTCAGACCTGCGGGTCTGACCCCTATTTGCCGGCGCCTTTGACGCTGACGCCCAGTCCTTGGAGATAGATGAGGACGGCCGCCTCCAGCAGCTCGTCGGGCGACATCGGCAGCGGCCGCCGGGCCGCATCGCCGCGGGCGAACAGGCTGGCGATGCCGTGCGAGAGCGACCAGATGTGCAGCGCCACCATCATGGCCGGCGGTCGCTTGGCGGCCGGCATGGCTGCGACGATCGCCTCACACGCGCCCCGCAGCACGGAGAATGCGCGATCGCCCGCCTCCTCCAGCTCGCGATGCTGGGCGATGGACAGGCCGGACTCGAACATCGCCGAGTAGTAGGCGGGCTCCGTGCGGGCAAAGCCGAGGTAGGCCTTGCCCAAGCGCTCGAACGCCTCGCGCAGGTTCGGCCGCCCCTCATCCCAGGCAGCCGTGAGCTGCTGCTCGAAGCGCTCGAAGCCGCGGCGGGCGACATCGGCCATCAGCGCGTCGCGATCGCGGAAGTGCCGGTAGGGCGCCGCCGGGCTGACACCGGCCTGGCGCGCGGCCTCCGCGAACGTGAACCCTGCCGGCCCCTTCTCCGCGATCAGGTCCAGCGCAGCCTCGATCAGGGCCTCGCGCAGGTTGCCGTGATGATAGCTGCGCCGCCCGCCGCGGCCATGTCCGTGCCAGCTCATGGTGTCGGCTCGGTTGCCTGCTGCATCAGGCCAAGGATCAGCCGGATGGTTTCACCTCCCGGGAAGGTAACAGGCACAATTTGCCTGATACCTACATAGTCCCGATTGCCCTGCTTTGAACCGTTGCACATTCTGCAACACTTGCCGACGCTCACTATAAAGCTCAGCTAACGCGCGCGCAGGCAATAGCACAATCGACCGCCAAAGTCCTCAACGCGGCCGGCGCATGAATTGCAGCCGGAACCAGAGAATCACCACCAGCAGCCCCGCCGCCGCGCCCAGGAACACCGGCACGCCGCCCCAGCGGTCGAATACCGCGCCCGCCAGGGCCACGCCCACCGATTGCCCCGTGAACAGCATGATGGCGAACATCGACACGGAAAGCCCGCGCGCCTCGGGCGCCAGCTGCGTCGCCTCGGTCTGCATGGTGTTGTGCAGCATGTAGAAGCCCAAGCCGACGACGGCAACCGACACCGGCACAACCCACAGCCATGGAGTAACGCCGAGTACCACGTAGCCCGAGGCCAGCAGAACGATGCCGACCGCCATCAGCCTCGACTGTCCCCACACCCGCACGAGCCAGCCGGCGGCCAGCGAATAGGCGAGAGCGCCCAGCCCGAAAGCGGCGATGGTGATGCCGACGATGCCAGGCCCGATGCCGAAGCGCTGATTGAGATGCGCGCCGACGTAGGCGAAGGCACCGAACATCAGCACGCCCTCGACGAAGGTGGTGCCGAGCAGGATGCGCGGCCACGGCCGGCTCAGAATGGCGCGCGCGGCAAGCGCCGCCTCGCCCCAGCGGGCGCGCCCCGGCGGCGGCACGCCGATCGTGAGACGGCGCATCTCCAGCGCCAACGCGATGCCCGCCGCAATGTGGGCGACGCCGACCAGCAACAGCGCGCCGCGCCAGCCGACGAACTCGCCCAGGATGCCGCCCGCCGCCTGGCCGAACACGACGCCCAGAATCTGCCCCGACGCGAACCGCGCCAGGATCGGCTGGCGCCGCTCGTAGGGGATCACATCGCCGAGCCAGGCGATGGCCAGGGGAATGATCGCCGCCCCGCCGATGCCGGCCATGAAGCGCAACGCCACGACAGGACCAATGCTCGGCATCACGGCGCACAGCAGCGTGGAGAGCCCGGCCCACAGGCTGCCGAGCACTGTCAGGCGCAGCTTGCCGTGGGCGTCGCCCAGCGGGCCGATCACCACCTGCGAAAGCCCGTAGGACAGCGCGAAAGCCGTGACGATGGCTCCGGCCCCGCCGATGCTGACGCCAAGCTCGCCCGCAATTTGCGGCAGCAGGGGGTCGCACACCCGCAGGTTGGCGGCGCTGACAAAGCCCGAGACCGCCAGCAGCACGATGGCGCGAATGGGCACCGCGCCGGTGCTGTCCTGACCGCTCACTTGTTCTTCTCAGTCCGCACAGATGTGGCGGTCCCGGCACGTGGCAACGAACCGGCCACGACTATGCGGGTGTGCGCGATTTGTCGAGGCCCGCAGACGGCGCACAGCCATGCGGGCGCCAGCGGTCCTGCCCGCCTACTTGCAGATCCGCCCCTCGGCGTTGTGCTTCGCCAGGTCGAGATGGAAATGATCGCGATGGTTCGAGTCGTAGGCGGGGCCCAGTACGGTGGTGAACACGTGGCACGAGCCCGCATGCACTGCGCGCAGGAAATTGCGCTCGGCAAGCGGCCCCCACCAGCCGTCCTTCACTTTGACACTGAGCCCGTTGTCCAGCACGAAGGCCGATATGTCGACGGCGTTGGCATGGCCGTGCTCGGACAGCCTGGCGCCGTGCACGTGGTTCATCGGCCGGCAAGAGTACGATCCTATCACCGTCAGCTCCACCACGCGGCTCTTCAAGTGGTAGCGCGCCGCCGGCTGAACCACGCGCTCGACCCAATAGTCGATCGCCGGAATCATCGGGCAGCGCATCAGGGCCGGCGGCTGCAATAGCACCGAACCGCCCGCCGTGGCCGAAACCGTGTAAGGTTTGATGGCGCCGCACACGCTGGGGCCGCCGAGCGACGCGCGCATCGACACGAAGGCCGACTCGCGCACCATTCCGGACGAGAGACACGCGCGCTCCTCATCGTCGCGCCAGGGCTCGTGCTTGGCGACAAACGTGGGCTGGCCGCCGCAGGCCCACAGGGCGAGCGGGAGCAAACACACGAGAACAACGCCAACGCGAGACCGGTACATGGCGCCGCAATTGTGCGGCGCGCTTGGTTAATTCGCAGTTAACTAAGCGTGGCGCCTCGGCGGGATGCAGGCAGGGCAATCACACTTGCTGCCGCGCGCGTCCCCTCTCCCCATGCTTCTTCAGCATGGGGAGAGGGCTAGGGTGAGGGGCAGCCACAGACGCAAATGTTGGAGCAAGCTTCTGCCCCTCACCCCGACCCTCTCCCCGCAAGCGGGGAGAGGGGGACCAGCGTCGCTCACTGCTGCCAGCGCTCCTGATACCAGCGCCACTGCTTCTCGCCGGCCATGCAGTCGTAGTCGTCGCCGGGCACCGAGGCCTGTGTCGGAACGACATGCGCCGGCAGGGCCAGTCCGGAAATCTCGAGCAGCAGCTTGCGGCGAATGGCGGCGGCGAACTCCGCCACCTGCGCCACCGCCACCATGAACGCGCCGGGGCCGCCGATCACGCAGCTCGCGTAGTAGCGATCGAGATCGGCGATGTCGAAGGCGCTGGTAACGGATCGATGCAGCATGATCGGCAAGCCATTGATGACGATGCCGTCGGCAACGATCTGCGTCGCGCACCGGAGCCACTGGCACACCCGAATTGTTGGGGCCGTCACCCGACACGTCGATCACCCGGCGCACGGCCTTGGTCTTGCTCAATGCGAACAGACCGCGCGAGAAGGCGAGGGCCGAGCTGATGGAGGTGAGCCGCGCGCGGGAGATTTGCATCGCCTCGAGGCTGGCGGCGAACGCGCGCGCCGCATCGGGCCCATCCAGGATGGTCCACGGGATCACCACGTTCTGCGATTGCGGCCCCGCCCATTCCATGTAGATGACGGCGATGCGGCCGTGCGCTCCCGAGGTGATCGCCTTGTGCAGCTCGGCGTCGCGAAACGCGGCGACATAGCCGTCGCGCTGCAGCCGCTGCTCGTCCAGATCCATGGATAGCGACACGTCGACGGCGATCACCAGCTCCAGGTCCACCGCCACTTGCGCTTCGGCCCGCGCCACGAACGGCCCTGCAGGGGTCAGGCAGAGGCCCAGCAGGCATATCGCAAGCCAGCGCATCCCTGCCGGCAAGCGCGCGCAACTCACGCGCGAGCGAAGCATTTCGATCGCAAGCGCGTGCGCCCGACTTATCCACAGAATTGCCGTCCCTGCTCGATCAATTTCGACGACGCGAGTTGTACCCGCTGATACTGTGACCGCGTCCGAAGGTGTATGTGTGGCGTCGTGTGGCGTCAAAGTGCGTCGTGTGGCGTCAAGTGCGTAGAGGCTCCTGCAGTTTTCCGCCGCCAAGCCTGTGACATTCCCCGCGTTTGTCCTTCTGGCATGGCGATCGGTCTTGCGGGGGCCTTTTTGTTTTTGAGGCCTTGTCCGGCACTGCGAGCCATCAGGCGCGCCGCCGCAAGAAGGCCAGCACGGCTTCCTTGTAGACGCGGTCGCCCACGGTGCGCATGTGATCACGCTTCGGCACCGTAACGGCCGCGGCGCCCGGTATCAACGCGGCCAGGTCCTCGGCGCTGCCGCCGATCACGTCCTCGCCGCCGCTGACCACCAGCACCGGCATCTTTAGGCTCGCAACCGCCTCGCGCGTGATCGGCTCGCGCGCGCCGCGAATGCAGGCCGCGAGCGCTTTCAGATCGCTGCCGGTCTTCTCGGCGAACGCGCGGAAGGTGCGCGCTGCGGCGTTGGTGACCTCGTCGATGCTCTTGGCCTCCAGCGCATGCGCGATCGGCCCGGTGCCGGCCATCGGCCGCACCATGTTGGCGCCGAGCCCGGCGAACACGGCACTGCGCACGCGTTGGGGATGCTTGAGGGCGAGGAACGCACAGATGCGCGCGCCCATCGAGTAGCCCATCACATCGGCGCGGGCGACTCCGATATGATCCAGCAGGCGGCGGCAATCCTCCGCCATGATCGGCGCCGTGTATTGAGCAGGATCGTAGAGCTTCTGGCTCTGGCCATGCCCCCTGTTGTCGATGGCGATCGCCCTGAAGCCGTTGCCGGTGAGCAGACTCGACCCAGCCGGGATCGGTCCAGTTGTCCCTGATGCTGGAGGCAAAGCCGTGCACGAGCAGGATGGGGTCGCGTCCACCCGCGTCCTGGCCCTCGTCGATGAAGGCGATTTGCACGCCATCGGAGTCGAAGGTTTGCATCGCGTGTTCCTCATCGGGCCGCGCAACCTGCGGGCCGGCACTGCTCTTTGCACCACCCCTATCATCCCCAAGCCGGAGCCGCTATGTTGCGCCACCTTCGGCAGTTGACGAGCGAGTTGAGGCGCCTCCCATGGCCCAATCCGTCATCCCCCACTTCGCCAACGATAGCGGCGTTGAGAAGATCTATATCGGCGTGAAGGAATTCCAATGCATGGGCGCGCGGCCTCCGCATGACCACCCGCACGTCTATCTGGACATGGGCGCCGACAGCCAGATCCTGTGCCCCTACTGCTCGACGCTCTACGTGCACAATGCGCGCCTCGAGCCCGACCAGACCGACCCCGACGGCTGCCTCGTCACGGCTGACGAATTGGCTGCCTGATCCGGCTCTCGCATGACTGCTGGCGCGCCGATCCTGATTGCCGGCGGCGGCATCGGCGGCTTGGCGTCGGCGATCGCGCTGGCACGGGGCGGCCAGGCCTCGATCGTGCTGGAGCGGCAGGCCGAGTTCAATGCGGCGGGCGCCGGCATCCAGATCGGCCCCAACGGCGTGCGCGCGCTGCAGCGCCTGGGACTAGCCGATGCGCTGCAGCCGCTCGTCGGCGTGCCCGAGGCCATCGTGGTGCACGACGGCGCCAGCGGGCAGGTGCTGGCGCGCTTGCCGCTCGGGAACTGGATCAGACAGCGCTACGGGGCACCCTATTGGGTGGCGCATCGCGGCGATCTGCATCGCGTGCTGGTGGATGTGGCCACGGCCGACCCACGCATCACGCTGCGCACCGGTTTCGATGTGACATCCGTCGCGGCGACGGACGCCGACGTAACGGCAAGCAGCGCCGGCAGTGAAGCCGCGACGGGCCCGGCGCTGATCGGCGCCGACGGGCTGTGGTCGGCCGTGCGCCGGTCCATGCCCGCGAGGCCCGCCCCTGCGTTCGCCGGTGCCACCGCAACGCGCACGGTCGTGCCGGCGGCCGATGCGGGGCGGCTCGCTATCCCCGCCGTCGGCCTGTGGCTGAGCCCCAGCGCGCACGTCGTGCACTATCCGGTGCGGGGAGGAAGCGAGATCGCCATCGTGGTGATTGCGCGCGAGGACTGGCAGGGGCGTGAGTGGGACGCGGAGGCCGATGCGGCGGCGCTGCTGGCGCGGCTCTCCGGCTTTCACCCGAGTCTCACAGCCGTGCTCGCCGGTGTTCCCTTCTGGCGCAGGTGGGCCCTCTATACCCTGGCAGACCTGCCCCGCTGGACGCAGGGCCGCATCGCGCTGATCGGCGATGCGGCGCATCCGATGCTGCCATACCTCGCCCAGGGCGGCGCCTTCGCCCTGGAGGACGCACTGGTGCTGGCCGGCTGCCTGCGGGAGTCGGCAAGCGTGCCCGATGCGCTCGGCGCGTACGCTGCGCTGCGCCAAGCGCGGGCGCGGCGGGCCCAGGCGGCAAGCGAGCGCCAGGGCAGCATCTACCGGCTGGCGCCGCCGCTCTCCTACGCCCGCGACGCCGTGCTGCGGCTCGTGCCGGGCACCCTGCTGATGACCCGCTTGCGCTGGCTGCACGGCTGGCAGCCCGACGCGTGAGAGGCGAGCGCATTGCGCAGCGGGGGCTCAGCGCATTACTGTCCTGCCGCCCACACAGCCAGCGAGCCGCCCATGCCCTTCGACCCGCACAAGCTCCGCAATTGGAAGTTCCCCGAGATCGAGCATACCTACACCGAGAAGGACACGATCCTCTATGCGCTGGGGCTCGGGTGCGGGTACGAGCCGGACGATCTCAAGTTCGTGTACGAGAAGGGTCTCGAGGCGCTGCCGACAATGGCGGTGGTGCTGGCCTATCCCGGCAACTGGCTCGAAAGCAAAGAGTCGACCGCCGACTACAGCAAGGTGCTGCACGGCGAGCAGTACCTGACCCTGCACCGCCCGATCCCGCCCTCGGGCACGGTGGTGGGCCACGGCCGCATTGTCGACCTGCTCGACAAGGGCAAGGAGAAGGGCGCCGTGCTCTATGCCGAGCGCACCATAGTCGACAAGAAGAGCGGCCAGCCGATCGCCACCATGACCTCGGCGGCCATGCTGCGCGGCGATGGCGGCTTCGGCGGCAAGCCCGGTCCGCAGCCCGCACCGCACGCGCTGCCGCAAACGGCCCCAACGACCCACGTCGACATCAAGACCCACATCAACTCGGCGCTCATCTATCGCCTGTCCGGCGACCGCAACCCGCTGCATGCCGACCCGAAGGCCGCCGCAGCCGGCGGCTTCAAGACGCCGATCCTGCACGGGTTGTGCACCTACGGCGTCGCCGGCCGCGCCATCGTCAAGGCGTGCTGCGGCGGCGATCCGGCGCGCCTGAAGAGCATCCAGGTGCGCTTCTCCTCGCCGGTATTCCCTGGCGAGACCATCCGCACCGAGATGTGGCCCGACGGCAGCCAAGTCTCCTTCCGCGCACGCGTGGTGGAGCGCGACGTGGTGGTGCTCAACAACGGCCTCGCCACGGTTGCTGCGTGAGGCCTGGCAAGCCGCTCTGCGCGGAATAGCGGACCATAGGATGGCTCACTCCCAAAAAAGTGCCAGAAGCAGCCATTGGCGATCCTGCACCTGGGCTCCTATCGCGTCGTCGCCGCCCCCTTCAACGTCACGAGCAAGATGCGGTTGGTGCTGCTCTGATGGATGAGCAGGTTGCCGTCCCGGGTCGGGCGCATGTGGCGAATGATCCCGGCATGGACGCCGCCGGAAGGGATCGCCCAGCTCTGGAAGGTCTCGGTCTTGGGATCGAAGCGAACCAGCGGGTCCGGCCGCATGCCGGACTCGTCGTACCAAACGATGTCGTCGATCACCGCGATGGCGTAGGGGTGCGATTTGGGCCCGCTCGGCGACGGCCACTCCTTGATATCCCCGGTCTTGGGGTCGTAGCGGCCGAGCCGGCCTTGAGAGGAGTTGACGTACCAGATCCTGCCGTCGCTGGCGAAGGCCAGGCGCCGAACCGTGGTAGCCGCATTAGGCAGCTTCACCTCGGTCAGCTCCATCGTCGCCGGGTCCACCTTGACGAGGCAGTTGCTGCCATTGCAGGCGACCCACGGCGTGCCCTGCGCATCGAGCTTGATGCCGTAGGGCTTTGAATCCGGTGTCTTCATGGTGACGAGCTTGATGTCGCCAGTCGCCGGGTCGAGGCGGCCCACCATATTGCTGAGCTGTAGCGTGAAATAGAGGATGCCCCTGGCGTCGAAGATGGCCGAGTGCGGGTCCTTCGCCGCCGGGTCGGGCATCTTGTATTCCGTAATCTTGCCCGTGGCGGGATCGAGCCTGCCGATGGTGGCGTTCTTATTGCCGGTGTACCAGATGTTGCCTGCGCGATCGGTGAGCACCGTGTGCGGCATCGCCTTGGGCGGCAACGAGTACTCCTTCATCGCCCCGGTGGCGGGATCGATGCGCCCGATCACGTTGCCCCATTGTCCGGCCCACCAGATCGCCCCGTCCGCTGCCTCGACGGGGTCGCGCGAGCGTTGGCCGAGTGTCGGCACCTGCCACTCCTTGAACGCAATTTTGGTAGTTCCCTCCACCAGCTTCGGCGCGCACTTGTCGTGGGGCGGGAACTGGGAGGCGAGATAGCTGACGATCTCGTCGCGTGTCGTCGGGCTGCCTGACAAGTCGATCATCGTGCTGGCGAGCTCGAGCCAGCCGGCCGCCGTATAGCCGGAGCTGCCAGTGATCTGATTGACGGGATGGCAGGTAGTGCAAGCGCCCTCGACCAACTGCCTGCCGGCCACTTCGGGCAATGCCGACGGTTGTCCCTGAGCCTTGCCCGAAGCGGGAAAGGCAATGCAGAACACTGAGGCAGCGACAATCAAGGTTGATCGCATTCTTCATCCTCCCGGGTAGGTGGTTGGAAATAGGCGATGCATCACGGTCACCTGTGGCACGTCGAGTTGTAGCTACCGACCATCCCGTCATCGCCTGCAGCATTGAAATGGAAAAGAACTCACGAGTTCTTCAAGTGGCGGGGACTGGCGCCGGTGAAGCGAGGAAGTTGCGCGTCGCGTACCAGAGCAAATGCCGGTTGTTGCTGTATCCCGGGTTATGAGCTGTGTGCGGTAGGATCACGAACTGGCGATCACCGTTCGGCAATTGCTGGTAGAAGTCGATCAGGTCCTCAGTGGTCGAGTTGCCGTCGTGGACGCCGCGAATTCATGAGCACCGGCGAGAGCACCTTCTTTGGATCGACCAGCGGCAGATTCGCGGCCATGTCGAGATAGGTACCGGTTGGCACCTGATCGCCGAACTTCAGTTCCTCGGCGATGATCGCCTCAGGCACTGCCATATCGTAGCTCGAGGCATGGCCGTCGCGGGTGAAGATCGAGCGGATCATGGCGGCGTCACGCCTGCGGCGATTGCTGCTGCGATAGGCTTCGACCTGGTTCGCCCGATTGCGGATCTCCGGTGCGCCGGTGCCCTTGTAGGTAAAGGCGACCAGCACCAACCGGTTGACCCGCTCGGGCTGCACCTGAGCGTAGGCGCCGGCACGGATCGCCCCCGACGAGGTGCCGTAGAAATGAATTTTCGCCTGCTCGGTCTCCCGCATCACGACCGGAACCGCCGCTTTGAGGTCCTCGACGCCGCTGGCGATATCGGAGTTGTTACCGGAACTACCTGAACGGCCGTAGCCGTCGTGATCCATCGTCCACACGTCGTAGCCGTAGCGCGCAAACACGTTCATCAACGAATATTCGCCCCTGCCTGGCACGGCAAGGTCGTATGACGAGCGCGCTGAGTTCGACGAGCCGTGCACGAGGAAGAGGACCGGCAACTGTCGCTCACCGGGCTTGGGCTCGCCCATGCGTTTGCGCCAGACGTTGAGCGCAACGTTGCCCTTCCTGGCCGAGTATTCGGCGCTCCAGATCGGCCCTTCGGCCGCTTGCGCCGCTGCTGGCCCTGTTGCCTGCGCCTGTGCGGATGGGAGGCCCAACACGAAGCCCGCCCCGATGCCGGCTGCCCTCAGAACGGTCCGACGCGCTAGCCCGTCCTCAGCCGGCTTGAAGCTCCGAGTCATCCTATCCTCCCCCTCTGCAAGGGCGCAGACGATAGCGCGAGCTGCGCATTGCCTATGGTAGTGATTGTTCGAACGCCCGGGTAGATGGGACCGAAGTTCCGGATTGGGTCGATGTTGTCGAAAAAGGGCTTGAGAAGACCTGCGAAGCGTGATTCCGGTGACTGATTGATCATCGGCAGCGGAGGGCGGGGCGATGATGGGGCGACAGCGGCGGGATCAGGGCCGGCTGTTCTACGAGTTCCAGCTCGAAGATCGCATCCCCGCGAACCATCTGCTGCGCCGCATGAATGTGTTCGTGACGGTGGCGCTCAGCGACCTGCACAAGGAACTCGAGCCGCACTACAGCGAGATCGGCCGCCCATCGATCGACCCCGAGTTGATGATGCGGATGCTCATCGTCGGCTACTGCTATGGCATCCGCTCGGAACGCAAGCTGTGCCAGGAAGTCGAGCTGCATTTGGCGTACCGCTGGTTCTGCAAGCTCGATCTGGACGACAAGGTTCCGCACCACTCGACGTTCTCGGAGAACCGGCTGGGCCGCTTCCGCGAGAGCGATTTACTGCGCCACATCTTCGAGCGGGTGGTGTGGGCGGCGATGGCGACGGGTCTGGTCAAGGGCGAAGGCTTCGCCGTCGACGCCAGCGTGCTCGAAGCCAATGCCAGCCGCTACCACGGCAAGGCGCCTGATGAGTTGGATTGGACCGACAAGCAGCGCCAGACGCGCGCGGTCGCCGAGTATCTTGCCGCACTCGACCAGGCAGTCGAACCCGATCCCAATCGCAAGGAGCCCAAGGTGGTCTCGCCGTCCGATCCCTCATCCGCCTGGACGGCCAAGGCCAACAAGCGCGTGCAGTTCGGCTACGGGCTCAATTACCTGATCGACATCGAAAACGCCGTCATTGTCGATGTCGAGGCGACGCCAGCCAGGACCTACGACGAGGTCGCCGCCACCAAGACGATGCTCGACCGCACCGAAGCCTGCTTCGATCTGAAGCCGAAGCGGCTGGCGGCCGACACGGCCTATGGTACGGGCAAGTTCCTGGGCTGGCTCGTGAAGGAGAAGAAGATCGCACCGCACATCCCTGTGTGGGAGCGGCCCAAGCGCGAGGATGGCATCTTCTCCACCTCGGACTTCAGATGGAACGGGCGACGCGGCGTCTACATCTGCCCCAATGGCAAGCAGCTCAGAACCAGTGGAACCGTCCACTCTGACGGCAGACAGCGCTTCCGTGCCCGCAAGCGCGATTGCGATGCCTGTCCTCTGCGAGGGCAATGCTGCCCCAAGGAGTCGCCGCGCTATGTGGCGCGCGACATTCACGAAGATGCGCGCGATGTGGCGCGGCGCAAGATGAAGACCAAGGCGTTCCTCAAATCGCGCGATCAGCGCAAGCGCGTCGAGATGCGCTTCGCGCACTTGAAGACCCATCATCGGTTTGAACGGCTGCGACTGCGCGGCCTCTCGGGCGCTCGCGACGAGTTCCACCTCGCGGCCATCGTCCAGAACCTCAAGACGCTGGCCCTGCGCCTCATCCGGTCGCCGCCACTGACCGCCTGCGCGTGAGTTGCGTGACGTAGGCGTCGGTTGCGTCACGTCACGGCTGACGCCCATCGGGCGAAGCCAACGGTCCAAACTCGCCACCATCTTGCCAGCTCAGTCGATCAATGAGGCCCCGCCGCTCGCGGCGACGCCTTTTTCGACAGCATCGGTCAAAAGCCGTAATGCTTTCCGGAGCACACCACTTCCGCTCTATCCCCAACAACAGACGTGACCGAGTTGGACCCTCTCTGCATACGGCGTGCACTTGGGCGCACGACCCTACCTACTTGCTCCCCTCCGCCCGCGCCTTGAGCGCCTCCAGCGCCTCGGTCATCTGCGGCGACAGCGCGCCCTTGTCTGCGCCCTTCTTCAGAACCTGGGCCGCCAGATTGGCGAGCTCCGGGTCTTTCAAGTCCGTCGCCTTGAAGGGCTCGAGCGGGTCTTGCTGCACCAAGGCGCGCGCAGTACCCGAAGGGGCCAAGCTGTAGTTCACCTTGGGCTGCGTCCAGCCGCCCAGGATGTGCACCGCCGCCGACTGCCCCCAGCTCAGCAGAGTGAGCCGCGCGCGATAGTCGATCTCCTGGCTCGGCAGTCGCAGCACGCCGTTGCCGTTCACCCCGATGATCGACCCGGTGACTTCCACCGTCGACTTTTTGGCAATGCCGTTGGTCAGCGCCACGTCGGCCTCCAGCTCGTCGAAGGGCGTGCGCCGGCCAACATCGTACTGGCCTGCCACGGCGGCCAGCAGCCCCAAGAACGAGTTCAGGTCGTATCCGACGATGGCGCCCTTGCTGGTGGCTGCCTTGATGCGGCCCGTCAGCGTATCGATCAGCTTGCGCTGACTGTTGCCGCTGCCGCTCAGGTCCACTTCGACGGTGGATTTGCCGACGAAACGCGCCTCCTGATCGAACAACTCGAACCATGCCTGCGGATCGACACCCTGCGCCTTGAGCTTGGCCGCGAGCTTGGGCAGGGCCTCGCGCGCATTGACGCTCGCCGTGCCGGTGATGCGCGCGCCTTCGAGGACGATGTTCTTGGCATCCAGCGCCAGCGTGCCCTCCTTGAGCGCCGCCTTGAGGTCCGGCACGCCGACTTCCACCCCCGCGATCGTCAGCTTGACGACGGACAGCGAAAGATCGGCATCGAATGCCTTGAGCCCGCTCAGATCGAAGGGATCGTCAGGCCACGCGCTGCTGACGGCCAGCGCGCGGGTCCGTTCCTGGCTCGGCTCGTCGGCGGGCGCAGCCTCGGGGCCAGCCTGGGTTGGCGCGTCGAGGACTTCGAGCTGTGCCCGCAAAACGTTCTTGAGCGTCTCTTTCTCCGAGCCTGCCGGCGGCACCGCAGGGGAAGCCGCCGCAGTCAGGTCACGCGTGCGGGGCTTCTTGGCCGACGCAGGCTTCGGCGCTGCCTCCAGGTAGCTATCCACGTCCAGCGCGTCGGCGGCGAGCTTGCCGGAGATCACAGGCCTTGCCCCGCTCATGTCCACGGTCAGCGATCCCGTCGCCTTGGTGGCGTCGAGCGCGATCTGCGCCCCCTCCAGCGCAATGCGCGCGCCGTCGAGCTTCACGTTGCCCTCGGCGTGCGCGGCACCGAAGGCGCCGGTCTTCGGCAGCTGAACGCCGGCCCACGCGGCAAGGTCTCTCAGCGAAGCTGCCGCCGCATTGGCCTTGCCCTCGATCTTCGCCGCGCCACCAACCAGGGCGAATGCACCATCGATGTCGAGGTTGCCCTTGGGCGCGGCGATCTTCACTCGGACGGGTGATGGCTTGCCCTCGAGCAACTGGGCGAGCGCCGGCAACCGCACATCGCCGGCGACGCGGTCGCCGTTCCACACGACGGCAGCGGCGGCATCGAATGCCTGCGAGAGTGAGACCGACTTGGCCGTGACCTGCGGCCCATCGAGTTTGACGGGCTGGGCTCCGGCGCTTTGGCGATAGTGCACGCTTGCAGCCTTGAAGGTGACCTCTCCGGCGGTTCCGGCAGCGATCGCCCTGGCGTCGGCATCGACCATCGCAAAGGTCAGCTGCGGCCCGCCAGGCCCGGCCCTGACCGTGGCTTCGCCGGCGTCGATTTCGAGCTGACCAATGTTGGCGCCGGCGAATTCCCTGATGGTGCCGTCGACGCCTCGCATTCTCAGCACCTCGTTCGAGCTGCCGTCGCGATATGTCACCTCGCCACCGGCGAACGTGACGCTGCGTATGACGACGCCGGGTCCTCCACCCGGCGGCAAGGTCCAGTTGGGCTGACCCTTGGCGTCGGTTGCGAGCGCAGCGCGCGGGCCCTCCACGCTCACGCGGTCGAAAACGTTGCTGCCCGTCACGATCGCCCAGAGGCTGCTCTCGATCAGCACGGCGTGCGCGGCAAATAGCGGGTCACCCGAGGCGCCGGCCGGGTTCTGCAGCTCGACGTTCTCCACCCGCAGCACGAAGCTCGGCAGCAACCGCAGCGATGTCGCCCCCTTGATCGCCAGCTCGCGCCCCGTGGCCGCCTTTACCTCGGCGGCGAAGCGGCTCTTGACGAATTCCTTCGGCGGGAAGACGGCCAGCGCACCGATGGCAACGACAACGACTGCCAGGATGACGGCAACGACGAGTCGAATGCGGTTCATGACACGGCTCGCTCAGAAAAATTGGGATACCGTTCGCCCAGCGTCATACGTCAGCGCCGTAACATCAATATGGCCGGCCGCGCATCGGGCGCAGGGCTTTGGAATATCACGGATTAATTTGCGCGACCTTGGCAGCCGAGGCGAGCCGCCGGCCTCAAACTGCCGTCACCGACGTCTCTCCTACACTGTCGAGTGCGAAATCGAGCCGCTCGCCCACGGCGATGTCCACGGTCGGGATCACGCTGCCGGTGATCACCACCATGCCCGCCGCCAGAGGCCGCCCGCACGCGACGGCGTTGTTGGCAAGCCACGCCAGTGCACCCATCGGGTCGTCGGTGTTGCCGCTGCCAACCGCTTTCCCGTTGTTCTTGAGCACGCCGGCGATGCCGTCGAGCTCCATGTCCGGCGGCAGCGCTTTGGCCTGCCCAATGACGATGCCGCCGTTCCAGGCGTTGTCGGCGATGAGCGACAGCGCCTTCGACGACTTGTAATCGGCAAAGCGGTCCTCGATCAGCTCGAACGCCGCCATGATGTGGCTTACCGCGGCGCGCGCGCTCTCGCGCGTGTATGGCACTGCAGCTCTCGGCAGGTCGCGGCCTAGCCGCACCGCCAGCTCGCACTCCACCCGCACGTTGACATAGTCGGCCTTGGCGATGATGGCCGGCGCGGCGTACACGCGCGCGGCAAAGATGGTGCCCATGCACGGGTGGTCGATGCCCATCAAGGCTTGCATCACCTTGGTGGTGGTGGCGATCTTGAGGCCCGCGACGGGCCCGAGCCGCGGCCCCCACAGCTCGCACAGCGCGGCTTGCGCGGCGTAGGCCTCCGCCACCGTACTGGGTGCAATGGCCTCGGGCAGGTTCTGGTAGCGGGCGCGCGTGCGGTGGGCCTCGTCGATGAAGCGCGCGGCTTCTGCGGCTCGAAACATGGATCTTCGTGGCTTGTTGGAGGCGTGCGTTGCCATCAACATAGCGCAGCCGCATGGCGTTTGGCCACCGGGCGGGGCGCAAGGATCTGCTAGGCTCGCGCCTGCAAGAACGAACTTCAGGGAGGTCGCTTCATGGAACCCATGCAACGCAGCACCGAGCGCTTCCTCACCACCCACACGGGAAGCCTGCCGCGGCCGGACGATCTGGTCCGCATGATGTATGCCAAGGAGGAGGGTGTGCCCGTCGACAGCGCAGCGCTGGCAGCGCGGGTGCGCGCGGCCGTGGCCGAGGTCGTGAAGAAGCAGGTCGCGGCCGGCATCGATCTCGTCAACGACGGCGAGATGTCGAAGCCGAGCTACGCCACCTACATCAAGGACCGGCTCGACGGCTTCGGCGGCACGGGCAACACCTTCGTCTACCAGGACCTGGCGGCATTCCCGAAGCTGGCGCAACGCGTGTTCGGCGATCCCGGCCGCTCGCGCCGCAAGACGCCCGCCTGCAACGGACCGATCGCCGTGCGCGACAACGGCGACGCGCTGAGCGATGTCGAGAACCTGAAGGCAGCGACAGAGGGCACGGGTGCCGCGGGGGCCTTCATGAGCGCGGCCTCGCCGGGCGTCGTCTCCCTGTTCTTCCGCAACGACTACTACAAGGACCACGAGACCTATCTTTACGCGATTGCCGAGGCCATGCGGCAGGAATACGAGGCCGTGGCCGGCGCCGGCTTCGTGCTGCAGATCGACTGCCCGGACCTCGGCATGGGCCGGCACATCCAGTACGCCGACCTGAGCCTCGACGAGTTCCGCAAGCGCGCCCGCCTGCACGTCGAGGCGCTCAACCATGCGCTCAGGAACATCCCTTCGGAGCAGCTGCGCATGCACCTGTGCTGGGGCAACTACGAGGGGCCGCACCACTGCGACGTGCCGCTCGCCGACATCGTCGATATCGTCTTCCTGGCCAAGCCGCAGGCCGTCTCGCTGGAGGCCGCCAACCCCCGCCACGCCCACGAGTGGGAGCTGTTCGAGCGGGTGAAGTTGCCCGAAGGCAAGGTGCTGATCCCCGGCGTCATCGAGTCCAAGTCGAACTTCATCGAGCATCCGGAGCTGATCGCCCAGCGCATTGCCCGCTATGCCAACCTGGTGGGCCGCGAGAACGTCATCGCCGGCAGCGATTGCGGCTTCGGCACCTGGGTCGGCCAGGCCGCCGTCGACCCGGACGTGGTGTGGGCGAAGTTCGCCGCCCAGGCCGAGGGCGCGCGCATCGCCACGCGGCAGTTCTGGCGGTAGCGCCGACATTGTCCCCCTCTCCCCGCTTGCGGGGAGAGGGTCGGGGTGAGGGGCAGCGACACACTCCAACGCTGGAGCCTTTGGCTGCCCCTCACCCTAGCCCTCTCCCCATTTGCCCTGCGGGCATGGGGAGAGGGGACACGCACGGCGCTACCGGCTTGCCATGTCTCCTCCTCGCCCGGCTTGGGAAGCAGCCCATGGCTTCCGCTGCGGGCGCGCTCAGCTATGATCGACGCCAACAAGAGATCGGGAGACGCCCATGTTCGAGACCACCGTCGCCGGTAGCTTGCCGAAGCCCTCCTGGCTGGCCGAGCCCGACCGGCTGTGGGCGCCCTGGCGGCTCGAGGGCGCCGACCTGGAGGCGGGCAAGCGCGACGCCACGCTGCTCGCCATCAAGGAGCAGGAGGACGCCGGCATCGACATCGTCAGCGACGGCGAGCAGGCGCGCCAACACTTCGTGCACGGCTTTCTGGAGCGCGTGGAAGGCATCGACTTCGCCCACAAGGTGGAGATGGGCATCCGCGCCGACCGCTACAAAGCAATGGTGCCGCAGGTGGTGGCGGCCGTACGCCTGAAGGGCCGCGTGCACGCTTTCGAGGCGCGCATCGCGCGGGCCCACACCAAGCGCAAGCTCAAATTCACGCTACCTGGCCCCATGACGATCGCCGACACCATCGCCGACCGCCACTACGGCGACAAAGTGAAGATGGCGATGGCCTTCGCCAGGCTGCTGAACGAGGAGGCGCGCGCCTTGGAGAAGGACGGCGTCGACGTCATCCAGTTCGACGAGCCAGCCTTCAACGTGTTCATGGACGAGGTGACGGACTGGGGCATCCCGGCGCTGGAGCGCGCCTCCAAGGGCCTCAAGTGCACCACCGCGGTGCACATCTGCTACGGCTATGGCATCAAGGCCAACATCGACTGGAAGGCGACCTTGGGCGGCGAGTGGCGCCAGTACGAGGCGATCTTCCCGGCCATCGCCCGATCGAAGATCGGCCAGGTGTCCCTCGAATGCATGCACTCCAAGGTGCCGATGAGCCTGATCGGCCTGCTGAAGGGTAAGGACGTGCTGGTCGGCGCCATCGACGTAGCAAGCGACAAGGTCGAAACGCCCGAGGAGGTTGCCGCAGTCGCCAAGGAAGCCATGAAATATGTGCCGGCGGCGCGCATCCAGCTGTGCACCAACTGCGGCATGGCCCCTATGCGCCGCGACATTGCCTACGCCAAGCTGACGGCGCTGGCCAAGGGGGCGGCACTGGCCCGCAAGCGGCATGGGTAGCGTGTAGGGCGCAATAGGCGTTGGCCGTATTGCGCCGATGAACCCTCGAACCGGTGCAATGCGGCTTCGCCTTATTGCACCCTACGGCTGCCGACAGCCCAGTCCTGCCAGCGGAGGCTCGGCACGCGAGCAAACTCGTCGGTGTTCGAAGTGACCAGCGTCGAGTCGGAGCGTAGAGCCTGTGCAGCGATAAGTAGATCGTAAGGGCCAATCGGCGTTCCCGCTGCCACCAACACGGCCCTAAGATCACCGGCGGTCACAGCATCGTCTGCGGTAAAGTCGTGGATCGATATCCCTCCCGAAAGGAACACGCGCAAACGCTCTGAGTTCTCGCGCCTACGACTGCTGCGGGCGACCCCATACCAAAGCTCGTAAAGCACAATGGCCGAGACGCTGACAGTCGCGCCGCGCGTTATGGCGCGCCGCAGCCGCTTGCGAAACACAACAGGACGATCGTTGAGCAGCGCGATAGCCGCGTTGGTATCGAGCAGGTAGTTCAAGCGAACGGATCTTTCGGCTCCGGCATCGGCGGCTGCTGGCGGCCATCTTCCATGAACGGCACGTTGGCGAAGCGGTCAAGCTCGGCGAACCATGCGTCGATGTCCGAGACCATGGGCTCCAGAAGGATGCCGCCCTCCACACGCCGCACTCGAACACGGTCGCCAGGAAGACGAAACGCGAGCGGCAGCCGAACGGCCTGGCTTCTGCCGTGCATGAAGATCTTGGCGATGCCTGTGTCGGACATCCGAAGGCTCCTTTGATATATACCAATAATATATATCACCTCGTCCGGCCGCAAGGGAAAGACGCATGAGAACAGATCTTTAGCGAAAATGCTGGGCTGCCGGCCGGTCGCTCTTGGGTCTCGCTGACCGTGGCCCGACTTCAGGGTTCGACAGATGTGTTCTCAGGTGCAACCCGGAACATGAGCCGCGCCGAACGCCTGTAGGCTGGGACCGTACGCCTGTATCGGGAGAGAGGAACCCAGGAGGCAGGCGCGGCGTTAATTCGCCGATCACGCCGGAGTTGCCCCAATGTCCCGCTTGCTTCCCCTGTCGCTCATTTTTTTTGCTGCCCACGCAATCCTGATCGCCATCATTATTGCGCTGAATTGACGCCTCACCGGCCATGCCCTGCTGCGGCCCGGCTTTGCGTCCGCCGTGAGGCGCGGTAGCCTGCCTCGGCATTTCGAGGAGCAGGCCATGCCGCAAGCGTCCGCCGCACCCCCCGCCATCAAGGCCTACTGGCAGCCCGGCTGCACCAGCTGCCTCAGGATGAAGGAGTTCCTGACCAAGCACGGCGTGCCGTTCGTCTCCGTCAACGTGCTGGAAGACGAGGACGCCTTCGCCGAGCTGGCGGCGCTCGGCGTGCGCTCGGTGCCGATCGTCCGGCGCGGGCAGGAATGGGCGAACGGGCAGGTGCTGCGCGATGTGGCACGCGTGGCAGGCATCGCCTGGGGCGGCGCGCAGATGCTCGCCCCGGCAGAGCTGGCGGCGCGGCTGGTGACGATCCAGCAGGCTGCGCAACGGCTGTTCGCGCAGGTGCCGGACGACAAGCTCGGCCGCATGCTGCCGCACCGGCCGCGCAGCTACGCCCAGCTCGCCTACCACATCTTCAACATCGCCGACGCGTTCCTCGAGCACGAGGTCGACGGCCTGCCGCTGAAGGAAGGCGTGTACGGCCGCGTGCCGCCGCCCGAGATGGATACCAAGGCCAAGATCATCGCCTACGGGGCCGACGTGCTTGCGCGCTTCGAGACCTGGTGGGCGGGCCCAGGGCAAACAACGGACTTCTCGCGCAAAGCCAGCGTCTACTACGGCGATGTGACCCTGCACGAGTTCCTGGAGCGCACGACGTGGCACTCGGGCCAGCACGTGCGCCAGCTGATCATGGTGCTGGACATGCTGGGCATCGCGCCCGACCGCCCCATCGGTGCCGAGACCTTCGCCGGCCTGCCCATGCCCGACAAGGTCTGGGACGACGAGCGGCCCCTGGCGTGATGGGGCTACGACGGCTCTGCCAGCAGCCGCCGCGGGATTCCCCTCCCCCTTGCGGGGAGGGGTTAGGGGTGGGGGTGATGTGCAACGCCTTCCCTTGCGGCTTCACCCCACCCGGCTCGGCACGTGAGGAACGTGCCTCGCCACCCTCCCCGTCAAGGGGAGGGTGACAGCCGCGCCAAGTTAGCGAGCTACGCGATCTGCACCGGCGCGTTGGTCGCCGCCGAGCGGCAGATCGCCTCCAGCACCGCGATGTTGCCGATCTTCTGCTCGTCGGTGAACGGGTATGGCGCGCTGCCCTCGGCGGCCCGCGCAAAGGCCTCGACGTTGGCGCGCACAGTGTCGAGCCAGGGATACTCGCGCACCTCGCGGCGGCCGTCGGCATGCTGCAGCGTGAGCGTCGAGGGCCCCGGCGTGTCGGGGTGGGTCTCGTTGCGCACCTCGACCCAGGCCTTCGAGCCGAACACGGTCAGGCACAGGTAGTGCGGCGTCACCAGGATGGCGTTGAGGTATGCGGTGGCCCCGCTCTCGAACCGTAAGAGAGCCGAGACCACGTCGCCGTTGTCGGGATAGGCCACGCGCGACGTGGTCATGGCGAAAGCCTCCCTCGCCGGACCCAACAGCTCGACGAACAGGTCGGTCAGGTGGATGCCCATGGCGGTCATGCCCGCCGCCGGCGCGTCCTTGGGCGAGGTGCGCCAGTCGCCCTCGGGCACGTTGGCGAGCTTGTCGTGGCTGAAGTTGGCTTCCGCGTGCATGACCGTGCCGAGCGCGCCCTCGCGCAGCAGCCGCCGCACCTCGACGATGGCCGGCTCGTAGCGCCGCTCATGCCCGATGCCGAGCACCACGCCCGGCGGCTTTGCAAGCCGCCACGCTCCGCTCCGCATCGGCTCGGGTCAGTGCAAGGGGCTTCTCGCAGAACACGTGCTTGCCGGCTTCGGCACAGGCCAGAACCTGCACCGCGTGCAGGGTGTGCGGCGTGCACAAGATCACCGCCTCGATTTCGGGATCGCGCAAGGCCTCGTCCAGGCTGCCGACGAATTTCAAGCCGTGCTCGGCGGCGACTGCCGCCCGCTCAGGGTTGGTCTCCACCGTGGCGACCAATCGGATGTGCTCCGAGCCCTTGAGGCGCCGCAGCATGTGCTGGCCCCACCAGCCGAGCCCGGCAACGGCGGCGTGGATCATCAGGCGTTCCCCTTCCCACCAAAGGCTTAAGCAGATCCCCCGCGTCAGCGCAGTATAGATTATGATACGATAAGGTGGGATCGATCACAAATTCAGATTGGATATACCGGTGAACGGCAGCTTGCGCGACATTCGCCTGTTCGTGGCGGCCTACGAGGAGCGTTCCTTCACGGCGGCGGCGCGACGCGAGCATGCGACGCAATCGGGCGTCTCGCAGCACATGCGCAAGCTGGAAGACAGCCTGCGCGCCAAGCTGTTCGCGCGCGACCGCGGGCGCGTGGTGCCCACGCCCGCCGGCGACAGCTACTATCGCCACTGCATCGAGCTGCTCAACACCTACGCCAAGGCCACCACAGCCGTGCGGCAGCACGGCGCCGGGCTTGCCGGCAGCATCGTGGTCGGCCTGATGCCCACCATGACCCGCTGCGTGATGGCGCCGGCACTGGCGCGCTTCATCGAGACGCATCCCAACATGGTGGCGCGCGTCATCGAGGGCTACAGCGCTGCGCTCACCGAGCAGGTGCAGGCGGCCGAGCTGGAGTTCGCCATCGTGCCCGCATTCTCGGGCGCGCCCGGCCTCAAGAGCCGGCTGTTCCTGCAGACGCCCGAGGTGCTTGTCTCCGGTGCCAAGTCGCCGCTCACCCATTTGGCGCCGGTGCGCCTTTCAGATCTCGGGCCGCTGAAGCTGGTGGTGCCGAGCAAGGCCAACACGCGCCGCCGGCTGATCGAGACCTACATCGCTTCCAACGGCGTCAAGGTTGAGCGCCTGCTGGAGCTCGACGCCATGCTGGGCACGCTCGATTTCGTGGCTCGCACCGACTGGCTGGCGATCCTGCCCGGCATCATGATGGCGAACGAGACGCGGCGGCGCCAGTTCACGGTGAACCCTATCGCCAGCCCGGCGTTCGGGCTCGACCTAATGCTGATCGAACCGTCGCGACGGCCTATGTCGCCGGGCGCGCAGGCGTTCCTCGAAATGCTGGAGGAAGAGAGCGTGCGGCTCAATCGCGCCTGGGAGCGCTAGGGCGCGGACGGCCCGGGCTGGCTCGCGTCAAGTCATGTCCAGCGGCGTGGCGCGCTTGGGCGGCGGAAAGGCGGCGTCGAGCGCCTTCAAGTCATCGTCGTCCAGCTTCACCTGGAGCGCCTTCATGTTGGCGCGCACGTGCTCCGGCTTCACCGCCTTGGGGATAGCGATCACGCCGGGCTGGCGCAGCACCCAGGCCAGCGCCACCGCGGCCGGCTCTAGCCCATGCTTCTCGGCGATCTTGCCGAGCGCCGGCTTGCGCAGGATCGGGCCCTGGCCCAGGGGCGAATAGGCCATCACCATCACCTTCTCCTTCAGGCACTGCTCCAGCAGCCGCCATTCCACCCCGCGCGAGCCCAGGTGATAGAGCACCTGGTTCGACGCGCAGCCGCCTCCGTCCTTCACGCCCACCAGCTCGGTCATATCGCCGGCGTCGAAATTGCTCACGCCCCACTGACGGATCTTGCCGTCCTTCTTGAGGGCCTCGAATGCCTCCACCGTCTCGGACAGCGGCACCGAGCCGCGCCAGTGCAGCAGATAAAGGTCGAGCCGGTCCGTCTTCAGCCGCTTGAGGCTTTTTTCGCACGCGGCGATGGCACCCTTGCGCGAGGCGTTGTGCGGATAGACCTTGCTCACGAGAAAGATCTCGTCGCGGCGGCCGGCGAGCGCGTCTGCCAGCATCTCCTCGGCGCCGCCGTCGCCGTACATCTCCGCCGTGTCGACAAGCCGGATGCCGAGTTCCAGCCCCAGCTTGATGGCCGCCACCTCGGCCACCCGCTCCGACTTGCGCTCGCCCATACGCCAGGTGCCGAGCCCCAGCACCGGCACCTTGTCGCCGCTCTTCAGTGTTACTGTTCGCATGTGCTGCTCCCGGCCTGCTGTTCGCCTAGTCTAGGCAGGCCGATGGCCGACGGCCAGAGCGACAGGTGAGAGGGACGACTACATGCTGTTTCCAGTGACCGACCACGTCGCGAAAAGCGCGCGGCACACGACGTTCTATCTCTCGTGCGGACCGAGCGACGGACCCCTGATTATCTTCGTGCACGGCTGGCCCGAGCTGTCGGTGAGCTGGCGCCACCAGCTTCCGTGCTTTGCCGGCCTCGGCTTCAGGGCCGTTGCGCCCGACATGCGCGGCTATGGGCGGTCCAGTGTCCACACGCGCCATGAGGACTATGCGCTCGAGCACAGCGTGGCAGACATGCTGGAGCTTCTGTCGGCTCTCGGCCGCGACAAGGCCGTGTGGGTCGGGCACGACTGGGGCAGCCCGGTGGTGTGGAGCCTCGCCAGCCACCATCCCGACAAGTGCATCGGCATCGCCAGCCTGTGCGTGCCCTATTTCGCCAAGGGTTTCGCGCCCGAGAATTTCCTGCCCCTGGTGGACCGCACGACCTACCCGGAAGCCGAGTTCCCGGCCGGGCAGTGGGAGTACCAGCTCTTCTACGAGGAGAGCTTCGACAAGGCGCGGCAGGCGTTCGATGCCGACGCGCGCGCGACCGTGAAGGCCCTGTTTCGCAAGGGCCGCCCAGATATGAAAGGCAAGCCCAGCCGCACCGCGCACGTGCGCAAGGACGGCGGCTGGTTCGGCGGCACCGGCAAGGCCCCCGATCTACCGCTCGATACCGATGTGCTGACCGAAGCGGACCTCGACGCCTACGTTGCCGCGCTGGAGGCCAACGGCTTCTTCGGGCCGGATTCCTGGTACATGAACCACCGCCGCAACGTCGCGTTCGCGAGCAAGGCCCGCGACGGCGGCAAGCTCAACCTGCCGGTGCTGTTCCTGCACGGCGCCTACGACTACACCTGCGAAACCATCACGTCCCGGCTGGCCGAGCCGATGCGGGCGGACTGCGCCGACCTCACCGAGGTGGTAGTGCCGTCGGGCCATTGGATGGCGCAGGAGAAGCCGGTCGCCGTGAACGCCGCGCTAGCGCGCTGGATCGCGACGCGATTGCCGCAGGCCTGGCCCACTTGAGCCTTGCGCCAAAGGCTGCCAATGATCGCGTCCGTTCAAGTTCGGCTGAGGAGACATCCATGGACAAGGCACTGCAGGCAAAGGGGCTCGCCAACCGCAAGGCTGTGCTGGGCGAGGAGTACGTCAACAAGGCGATAGCCTCCGCCGATAGCTTCAACGGGCCCTTCCAAGATATCCTCAACGAATACTGCTGGGGCATGATCTGGAGCGACGAGCGCTTGCCACGCAAGACGCGCTCCATGCTCAACCTCGTGATGCTGGCCTGTCTCAACCGCATGCACGAATGGGAGCTGCACTTGAATGGTGCATTGCGCAACGGCGTCACCCGCGACGAGATCCAGGCCATCCTGCACCAGATCGCGGTCTATGCCGGCGTGCCGCTGGCGGTGGAATGCTTCCGCATCGCCCGCAAGGTGTTCGCCGAGGTCGACGCCAAGAAGGCGTGATGGGCGGGGCGAGCCGCTTGGCCGACTTCATGGGCCGGGCGGCCCCCCAACGGCCCGCAACCCTGCCTCAATGCGGGCACAGCCGACCCATAGCCTTTCCCTGAGTTCGATTCCGGACCAGCCGCGATGACGCCCACGCCGCACGTCACCTGGGTCTCCGCCATGGCCGGCCTCGTGCTGGCCGGCGTCCTGACGGTGCCGGCTGCCCAGGCCTTGGAGCCCCACGGCAACGAGGAGGCCGCCATCAAGGCCTGCGACCAGCGCCTGTGCTCGATCCTGGTGCAGAAGAGCCCGACGGGCAGCGACCTCAAGTGCACGCTGACCAAGACGTGGGCGCGCTCGTCTATCAAAGAGGCTGAGACCAGCAAGCTCACCTGGGGGTTTGGCGATGCGCGCTGCGCCGTCGACATCGACATCAGCCGCGCCAAGCTGATCGAGGTCATATCCGCCGAGGAGACCAAATTCCGCCTGCCGCCGCACACCGCGAACTGCGTCATCGAGCAGGACGGCAAGCTCGAGACGGTGACGGCCGTCCTCTCCCCCAAGATCACCTTCAAGAACGGCAAGGCCGACCAGGTCTGGGTCAACCTCAAGAGCGTGGATGGCCCGGCCGGCATCCAGCTCACGGTGAACACTGCCGCTTATCTCGCCGACAAGCTCGGCCTGTTCCACAGGCGCATGATCAAGTCGATCAACCGCTACATCGAGCGCCATTGCCCCGAGAGCCTGGCGGAGGCGGCCAAGGAAAAGGCCAAGGGCAAGGCCAAGAAGGCTGCCGCCAAGTAGCCCTCAGCGAAGGCCAAGTAGTAGCTGACCGCAGAACGCGATCGCCACAAGCCCAAACAACTCCTACTTCACTCGGTTAACGGCCCCCGGCCCGGGCCAACGCTTGGCAAGCGTGCCTTGCGTCCGCTTTCGGTGCATTGCTGCCCACCGGCAGCCCATAGCACGGTGAGGTTTGACCCTCTCCATGATCGAAGATGTCCCTTGAGCCTTGTTTACTGCAGGTGAAAGCGCCCCCGATTGCATTATGTCTACGGGTTTATCCCGATTGCCGCAGGATTTGAAGCCTGAGAGAGCTGCTGGGAGGTCTGTAACCAAAGCAATGCAGTTTGGGGCATCGCAAACGAGGAGGGTTCGACACTGAGAGGGGTCGGGGCACAGCCAAGAATTCCGTGCGCCTCCAATGGCCAGATACGACCTAATGCCTTGGGTGATGTAGACGGTCTGTCCCGGGAGGCGATCGGGGTCCTTCGTGTTGCCGCCCACATGACGGATGCGGAGGGGCGCCTGATCTTCTGCAACGAGGCCGCGGCCGCGCTTAGAGGTTGCCGCCCCGAGCTCGGCGAGAGCAAGTTTTGCGGATCCTGGAAGCTGTACTGGCCAGATGGCACGCCTCTGCCGCACGCCAAGTGCCAGATGGCAATGGCGTGGCGTCAGAAAGCGGCCATCCGTGGCATGGAAGCGATAGCTGAGCGCCCGAGCGGCACGCGCGTTCCTTTCATCCCCTATCCAACACCGCTATTCGGAAGTTCGGTGCCATCAACATGCTCGTCGATATAGGCCACCACAAGCGTGCCGAGACGCGCCTCGCGGAACGCAACGCGCTACTCGATCTTGCTGCAAAGATCGCGCGAATTGGCAGCTTCACGTACGACCATGCCACGCAGAAGCTGCAGCTCTCTCCAGGGTTTGCGGCCATCTATGGGCTGCCCGAGGGCACACTCGAGATTTCACGCGAAGATTGGCGCGCGCTGGTGCATCCGCACGATCTGCGGCGGCTAGACGCCGTCACTCGCCGTGCGTTGGCCAATTGCGAAACCGAGCTTGTCCTGGAATTCCGAATATTGCGCCACGGTGAGGTGAAGTGGATCGAGTCGCGTGTCCTCATCTTATACAACGAGGCCGGGCGGGCCTTCCGAAGAATCGGCGCCGAGGTCGACGTTACCGACCGCAAGCGGGCAGAACTTGCGTTGGCCGAGCGCAACACCCAGCTCGAACTCGCCAGCAAAACCGCTCGGGTTGGCAGCCTCGCCATCGACCTTTCTACAGCGCATGTCAACCTGTCGCCCGGGTGCGCGACGATTCTCGGCCTACCTGAGAACGCCTTGGAGACGTCGCGCGACAGCGCACGCAAACTTATTCATCCGGAGGATATTGCGCAGCTGGACGCTGCGCGTGACCAGGCCCTGCTCAAGAAGCAACGTGAGTTCGTTGCGCAATTTCGCATCATGCGCGCCGACGATGGCGAGGTCAGGTGGCTAGAGGTGCGCAGTCTAATTTTTTACGACCGAAGTGGCGAGCCTCTGCGCTTGATTGCCGTCATCATCGATTTGACCGACCGCAAGCGGGCCGAGGACACGCTGCATCAAAGAGAAACCGAGCTTGTCGAGGCGCAGCGACTGGCTCGTATCGGCAGTTGGCATTGGGACGCCGAGTCCCATGCCATCGTTGGGTCCGACGAACTGCTTCGCATTTTCGGCCTTGATCCCGGCACGCGGCACCTACCCGCCTACCGCGAGCAGCGTGGACGCTGGTATCCGGTCGACGACTGGAAGCGGTTGAAGGCGGCGATGCAAACTACGATGCAGACGGGTGTCAGCTACGAGCTGGAGCTGCAGGCCTTGCGGAATGGGACACCGATCTGGATCACCGCGCGCGGTGCGGTCGTCCGTAATTCCCGGAACCAGATTGTCGGTTTGCGGGGAACTATCCAGGAAATCACCGATCGCAAGCTGGCAGAACTCGCATTGGCCGAGCGCAATACCCAGCTCGATCTTGCCAGTAAAGCTGCTCGTGTCGGTTGCTATTCAAATAATCTCGAGACGGGCCTAATTACAGTCTCCGAGGGCTATGCGGCCATCCACGGGTTGCCTGAGGGAACTGTCCAAACGACGCTCAGCGAGTGGCGAAGCAGAGTACACCCAGACGACCTTGCGCCATTTGACGAACTTCGCGAGCAGATTTTCGGCAATCGGCGACACGACTACACGTTCGATTACCGACTAATTCGCGACGGCGGGGTCCGATGGATCGAATCGCGTGGATGCGTTTCATACGACGAAGATGGGCTGCCCCAACAGTGTATTGGCATCAACATCGACGTCACGGAACGCAAACAGACTGATGCCCGTCTATCCGATGCATTGTCGGCCGGCCGGGTGGTCGCGTTCGAATGGGATGCCGTTACCCGTCAAACACAACGCAGCGACAACGCTGAACACATCTTAGGAATTGTGCAAGGCGGCGTTTTTTTTGGACAGGTTCATCCCGCTGATCGCAGCCATTTCAAGGCCGTTGTCCGCAACCTTTCCCCCGGCAATCCTTCGTATAGATTGACCTTCCGATTTGCCCGCTCGGATAGCCGCGACGCATGGCTGGAGGAGGAGGCGAAGGCAGAATTTGATACCAAAGGGAAACTATTGCGCATCAAGGGTCTGACACGTGACATCACGGAGCGAAAAGAGCTGGAAGACCACAAGAATACTCTGATCGCTGAGCTCGACCACCGTGTCAAGAACGTGCTTGCAACTATTTCTGCGATGGCCTCTCGCACCAAAGAGACCAGCAGTTCGAGAGCCGAATTCGTCACGGCTCTCGACGGCAGCATCAAATCGATGGCGATCACGCACGAGCTGCTGAGTTCCCGGCACTGGCAGGGCATCCCACTGGCGGAACTAGTGCATCGCGAGCTAGCGCCGTACGCCACTGCCAGCAATGTACGCATCGACGGACCAGACGTTGTGCTAAGTGCCGAGACAGGTCAGATACTGGGCATGGTGTTCCACGAGCTCGCTACCAATGCGGCGAAGTTCGGCGCAATTTCCGCCAAATCGGGGCGCGTGTCCGTGCGCTGGAGCTTCAGGTGCAACGGGGGCGCCGAGAGCGGGCTTGGCATTCGCTGGGAGGAGAGCGGCGGCCCACCCGTGGTGCAGCCGACCCGATGGGGGTTCGGCACCAGCGTGGTCCGCGAGTTAGTCCCCTACGAGCTCGGCGGCACCGTCGAACTCGCTCACCTCCCCGAAGGTGTCTGCTGCAATCTGCATATTCCCGCTCAGTGGCTCAGTGCTGGCGCCCGCTGATCGAATAGACCTGTGTAAGCTGCGCATGCTCAGGTCTGGACCTGGCACACGTCCTCCGGTCTGCATTCGTCAGGTCCCGGGGAATAGCAGTCCTTGGCGGCCATTTTTGGCACGACTGCCTGCCAAGTAGGCCTCAACCGTTGGGCCACACATTCTTCGCCACGCTGCCGACCAGGCGCAACTTCGCCTCCTGCTCGGCGTGCGTCATGGTGGTGGCGTACTCGCCCGAGGCAAAGCCGCACTGCGGGCTTAAGGCCAGCCGCTGAAGCGGCACGTAGCGCGCCGCCTCGCGGATGCTGGCCTCCACCGTTGCCGCATCTTCCAGCTTGCCGTCCTTGGTGGTGACGAGGCCCAGCACCACGGTGGTGTCCTCGCGCACGTGCGCCAGCGGGCCGAAGTCGCCCGCGCGCGGCGTGTCGTATTCCAAGAGCAGCGTGTCGTAGTTGGAGAGGCGCGGGAACAGCTCGGCGGCGATGCGGCCATAGCCGCCGTCGGCCAGCCAGCGCCCGCCCGGCGCGTTGCCGCGGCAGAGATGGATGGCCCGCGTGATGCCGGTCAGCCCATCGAACACGGAGTTGTCGATCTCGGCATCCTCGATCAGCTCCTGATCGAGGTCGCGTCCCCACGACGCGAACGCCTCGCGCATGCGCGGGTCGATGTGCCACTGGCTGTAGTTGGGGGCGTCGAGATGCACGTAGTCGCAGCCGAGATCGATCAGCTTCCTCACCACGTCACGGGTGTGGTCGCGCATGGCGAGCAGGAAGTCGCGCGCGGTTGGGTAGGCGCGCTTGGAGTATTCGGGCTCCCAGGCGACGCGGTGCCAGCTGGGTGCGGGATAGGTGAACTTGGCCCGCGCCTTCTTCGCGGTCTTCTTCAGGAAGGCGAACTCCTCCACCGCCAAGTCGCGGCGCACGCCGATCTTGTCGACGATCAGCGAGCGGGGACCCCTCTCGGTGGTGATGAGGCCACCCTCGGAGCCGTCCGGGTTGCGCCACAAACGCATCCACCCGGCCTCGGTCTCCACCGTCTCGAAGCCGCTCAGGCAGCCGTCGCGCGCGTCGCGCACACCCATGGTGGCGACAAAGTTGAAGCGGCGGTACTCGCCGTCGGTGACGGCGTCGATGCCGGCTGCCTCCTGCAGCGCCACGGCCTCGGCCACTGCGCGGTCCTCGACTTCGTGCACGCCCTTATCGTCGAGCTTGCCCTCGCGCCAGGCCTTGCGCGCGTCGAGCAGATACTGCGGCCGCAGCAGGCTGCCGACCACGTCGGCGCGGGCGATTTTGGGCATGGGCGTCTCTCCCTCCGGGCACAGTGCGGGCGTCAAAGCGCCGGCGAATGCTCCCGCTCCTCGGCCAGCCACAAGGCCGGCGGAATTGTCATCAGGGTCAGCAGTGCCACCACGATGGTGGCGTTGGCCACGCCCAAGACGTCGCCGGCAAGACCGCTGAAGGGCGGCGCCAGCGCGGCCGATCCGATGGTGACCGTGTAGAAGACGCTGAGCGCGTGGGTGCGCCGCTCCGGAGCCACGAAGGTCGGAACCGAGCCGTAGATCACGGTCGTCACGCCGTTGAGTGCGATCCCGAGCAGGGGCAGCAGCACCAGCACGGCCGCGAGCGGCAGGAACACGATGATAAGCATCCCTGCCCCGGTAAGGGCCTGGGCGACAGCGATAGTGGCCACCGTTCCGATCCGTCGTGCGACCCGGGCGCAGGCCAGCTTGCCGACGGCGCCGCCGAGAAAAAGCAGCGTCAAGGCGAAGGCCGCTGTGGTGACGGCCGCGCCCTTGGCGATCAACAGGAACGGCAGCAGCACGAGCAGGGCGCTGCGCACCACGCTGTCGGCGATGCCGAGGCCGATGAGAATGCGAAACCCCAGGCGCAGGTTGGCGCTCCCGGGCGACACCGCGGTGACGCCTGCATGGGCCGCCTGCGGCACCACGCGTTCAGGGGACAGGCGGGGCGTCAGCAGAAAGATCGGAACCGCCAGGAGAATGCCGACGAGCCCGAGCGCGGCGTAGGCCGGCCGCCACGGCATGACGAGCAGCAGTGTCGCTGCCGCAGCGGGCAGCAGCACCTTGCCGACGTCGCCCGCAAAATTGTAGGTGCCGAAGGCGGAGAGCGAGCGCGCCCCCGTGAACGTGCGCGTCACCAGGGCGGAGCCGATCGGATGCTGGGTTGCAGCGCCGAGCCCGCCGAGGAGCAGGGCCGACACCAGCCACCAGAAGCCGTTGCCCACCCCGGCAAGGCAGTAGCAGAGGCCGGAGAGGGCTGTGCCCAGCGCCAGCACCGCGCCGGCCCCCATGCGCTCGGCGACGCGCGAGGCCGGGATCTGCAGGCTTGCCATGGTGCCGGAATAGACCATGCGCAGCGCGCCGACGGCGGCGTAGCTCAGACCGAATTCCGCCTGCCAGATCGGCAGCCCCACCCAGATCAGGTCCGTGTAGCCGTCGTGCAGCACGTGCCCACCGCAGGCGACGCCGAGCGCGCGCCGCTCGCGGCTCTTGGCGAGCGCAGCGTCGGCAGGCTGGCCGGAATCGGCAGGTGTCGCGATCGCCATGCTCGCTCCGGTCCGCGCGCGGGGGTAAGTGGACCCCCTTACCATCCGCCACTGTCCGCGGCCAGTCACGCCGCGTGCGCCGGCCTCGATCTCAAATACCGTACATCCCCATCGGCAGGCCGAAGTGCAGCCGCGCGAGGCCGGATGCCAGGTTGGGGAACTGGGACGACATGTGGCTGCGGTACATGGCGCAATCGCGGTAGTAGCGCTCGATCTTCTGGCCCTTCTTGGCGGCCGCGGAGCTGGCGGCGCGGAACAGCAGATCGACGGCATCGCAGGCGAGCGTGCCGGCGTTGATCAAGGTGCCCCACAGGCGCAGGCTGTCGGTGACGGGGAAGTCATAGCCCCCGGCTGCCCAGCGGCGGCAGTAGTCCATGTACGTCTCGCAAGCCTTGATCAGGATGGCCTCGGCCGTGTCCGTCATCATCAGCGCCTGCCCGAACGGGCGCTGCACGTCCACGTGCTGGTACCAGGGCAGGCCCGGGGGAAAGCGCGTGGTGCGCGCCTTGGCGATATCCTCGAGCTCGTCGAGCGCGGCCCTGGCGGCGCCGACCACGGTTGCGACCAGCGACGCGTGGTAAGGACCCATCATGCGCGCGAGGTACATGGGGTTGCCGTGCAGCCGCGTGCCGTGCGTGCCCTCGGAGATGTCGGTTGCCGACCAGAGCGCCGCCCCCGCCGGGATCACGTGGTGGGCGGGCACGAATGTCTCTTTGATGGCGACGCTGTTGGAGCCGCTGGCGCGCATGCCCAGCGTGGCGTCGCCGCCCCAGTCGGGAAGGATGGTGATCTCCTTGCGCGGCACGAAGAACACCACCTGCTCGGGTGGATCGCCCGAGTCCGAAACCATGACGTTGGCGATGAAGTGGGTGGCGTAAGGAATGCCCGAGCAATAGTTCCAGGTGCCGCCGACGACGAAGCCGCCATCGACCCGCTTGCAGGTGCCGGCGGGCCCTGCTGCGCGGTGCGGCACGACGACGTGCCCATCCGCGCCGAACAGCTCGATCTGCGCCTGCTCGGGCCAGTGCGCCGCGATGAACGCACCGTGCGTGGCGCCGAGCGTCAGGCACCAGCCCACCCCCGGATCGCCGCGCGATATCTCGACCATCGCCTTGTAGAAAGAGGGATATTCGAACTCGTAGCCGCCGAAGCGCTTGGGCTGCAGGGCCCGGTAGAAACCGGCCTTGACGAATTCCTCCTGCAGCTCGGGGGAGTGGCAGCCGCGGGCCTCGGACTGGTCCTGCTCGGCGCGCAGCTTGGGCCGCAGCGCCACCGCGCGCGCGATCAGCTCGGCCGGCGTCAGCCCCGGCTCGGGCGCAGCCAAGTGGTGTGCCGTCTCCTGGCGCGGCTTGGCGCGCCGCCTGTCGTCGCTGCTCATCGTGCAATCCGGTCTATGAGTTGCGCCAGCGCCTCGGGCGCCGTGACGTTGGGGCTGTGGCTGGCGTCGATCTCGAAGAACTGCCAAGCCGGGTTGGAGCGGAAGCGCTTGGCGAACTGGCCGAACGTATCGTTCGGATCGATGCGCGTGCAGAAGATGTAGGTGCGCGGCAGATGGGCGCTGCTGCCCTTGAGGACGAGCGGCTGCGCGAAGCAGCCGATCGGCTGCCAGCGGCGGCGCGGCGTGATCCAGGCCAGGTCCTCGGGCGAGGTATCGGGCGGCGACGGGTTGGGCGCCAGCAGCCAGCCATCGCCGTTGGTCTTGGCCTCCTCCAGACGCTTGGCGCGAGCGGCCGGCGGCAGCATGTCGAACAGGCACTGTCCGTTCTCGGGCACGAACGCGTCGAGGTAGACCAGCCTGGCGATGCGCTCGGCCGCGCGGTCGGCGACGCCGGTTGCCACCATGCCGCCGTAGCTGTGGCCCAGCAGCACGATATCGCGCAAATCCTCGCAGTCGAGCACGCCCAGCACGTCGGCGATGTGCGTGTCGAGGGTGATCGCGCGGCTCACCTGATGGGCGCGCTCGCCAAGGCCCGTATAGGTCGGCGTGAACACATCGTGTCCGGCGGCACGCAGCAGCGGCCGAATTTTCCTCCACGCCCAGCCCGCGCTCCACGCCCCATGACAAACGACGATCGTTGCCATCGCTCTGCCGTCCCCTCCCGTCGTGTTTGGAGACAGCCTAGCACGGCGCATGAACGGTGAGACCACCCGGAGGTTCGCATAGCGGACCTGCGCGTCAGCTGAGCGCAGCGCGCGAGGCTCGGCTCTAGTGGGCGAGTTCCCAGCCTGCGGCTAGCTGTACTGCTCGCCCCAGGCGCGCAGCGCCTTGAGCACCGGGCCCAGCGCCTTGCCCTTGTCGGTGAGGAAGTACTCGTAGCGCGGGGGATGCTGCTCGTAGAGCCGCGTGGCGATCGACGCCCTGGGCTTCCAGCGTCTTGAGGCGTGCCGAGAGCGTATTGGGCGCCACGCCCGGCAGCCCGGCCTCCAGCTCCTGAAAGCGCAGCGGCCCCTTGCGAAACAGATCGCGCAGTATCAGCAGCGACCACTTCTCGCCGATCACATCGAGCGCCCGCGCTACCGGGCACCTCTGGCCATATCCCGTCGTCATCCATCACACCTAGCCGATCAGCTATGCAATAGCAAGTCACTATATATTGACAAGTGACTTGCTAGGCGATAGGCATCGTTCTAGTAGTACGACTGGCGCTTGCGCAGACCGACAGGGCCGACCTTGGATCTGTGGGCGGCAGGCACCACGGAGGACGTTCGATGAGCATGCAGCAGCGCGCCGGCTGCCGTCATCCCGGCGGGATCACCGCATAACCCGCTGCTTGTAGGCCCGATCCTGCCGGCGCTGCTCAGGCTCACCCTGCCCAACTTGGCGGCGATGGTGGTCGTCACCCTGGTTGCCGTATGCGAGACGGTCTACGTCGGCATCCTCGGCACCACGTCGCTGGCAGCCATCGCGCTGGTGTTCCCGATGATCATGCTGATGCAGATGCTCTCCGCTGGGGCAATGGGAGGGGGCGTATCCTCCGCCATCAGCCGCGCGTTGGGCGCCGGCGACGTTGCCCGTGCCGAGACGCTTGCCCTGCACGCCGTGGTGATCGGCGCCGCGGCCGGGCTGTTCTTCAGTGTCGTATTCGCCGTCTTCGGCGCGCCGATCTTTGCCGCCATGGGCGGCTCCGGCCTGGTGCTGCAAGAGGCGCTCGCCTTCGCCAACATCGCACTGACCGCGGCCATCCTGACGTGGTTGCTCAACACCGCGACCTCCATCGTGCGCGGCACCGGCAATATGCAGGTGCCTTCGCTGACGCTGCTGACCGCGTCGCTGCTGCAGATCGTGCTGGGCGGCGCGTTGGGGCTCGGCATCGGCCCGATTCCGCGCTTCGGCCTGGCGGGCGTAGCAACCGGCCTGGTCATCGCCTATGCGGCGGCAACGCTGTTCATCCTGTGGTTCCTGTGGTCGGGGCGCGGGCGCTTGACGCTAAGGTTCCGCGCCGGGGCGCTGGAGCGGGGCATGTTCTTCGACATCCTCAGGGTCGGCGCAGTGTCGGCGGTGGGGCCGTTCCAGGTCGTGCTCACCGTGCTGATCCTGACCCGGCTGGTTGCTGGCCTGGGCACCGAGGCGCTGGCAGGCTACGGCATCGGCGCGCGGCTCGAATTCCTGTTGGTGCCGATCGTGTTCGCAGTGGGCGTGGCCAGCGTGCCGATGGTCGGCATGGCGATCGGGGCGCGCGACATAGAGCGAGCGCGGCGCGTGGCCTGGACCGCAGGCGGAGTGGCCGTTGCCGCCTTGGGCCTGATCGGGCTGGTCGTGACGATGGCGCCCGACCTGTGGTCGAGCCTGTTCACGGCCGACCCGGCCGTCCGCGCCGCAGCCAATCTGTACCTGCGCTGGGCCGGTCCCGGCTTCGCCTTCGTCGGGCTCGGCTTGAGCCTCTACTTCGCCTCGCAGGGCTCAGGCAAGGTGCTGGCCCCGGTACTTGCCGGCACCGTGCGCCTTGCGGTCATTGCGCTCGGCGGCTGGGCTCTGACGGCATACGGGGCGCCCGCGTGGAGTCTATTCGCGCTGGTGGGAGCTTCCATGGCCGCGTTCGGGCTCAGCGTGGCGGCAGCCGTCTACCTGACGCCGTGGGGCCAGCGCGGCCGCGCTCAGTAGAACAGGCTGGAGACGCTTTCCTCGCGCGCGGTGCGGGCGATGGCCTCGCCCAGCAGCGGCGCAATCGACAGAACGCGGACGTTGGGGGCGGACGTCACCGCCTCCGTCGGCTGAATAGAATCCGTGATCACCAGCGTCTTCAGCCTCGAACTCGTGATCTTGGCGATGGCGCCGCCCGAGAGCACGCCGTGGGTGATGTAGGCCATCACCTCGGTGGCGCCTTCCTGCAGCAGGGCATTGGCGGCATTGACCAGCGTGCCGCCGGAATCGACGATGTCGTCGATCAGGATGCAGCGCTTGCCCTTGACCTCGCCGATCACGTTCATGACCTCGGATTCGCCGGCCCGCTCGCGGCGCTTGTCGCAGATGGCGATCGGCACGTCGATGCGCTTGGCAAGCCCGCGCGCGCGCACCACGCCGCCCACGTCGGGCGAGACCACCACCAGGTTCTCGGTCCCGTAGCGCTCCTGGATGTCGCGCACCATGACGGGCGCGGCGAACAGGTTGTCGGTGGGGATGTCGAAGAAACCCTGGATCTGGCCGGCATGCAGATCGACGGTCATCACGCGGTCGACGCCGGCGCGCTCGATGAGATTGGCGACCAGCTTGGCCGAGATCGGCGTGCGCGGACCCGGCCTGCGATCCTGCCGCGCGTAGCCAAAGTAGGGCATAACCGCAGTGATGCGCCATGCCATCGAGCGCTTCAGCGCGTCGACGAGGATCAAGAGCTCCATCAGGTTGTCGTTGGCCGGGAACGAGGTCGACTGCAGGACGTAGACGTCCTCGCCGCGCATGTTCTCCTGCACCTCGACGAACACTTCCATGTCGGCGAAGCGCCTGACCACGCTCTTGGTGAGCGGCAGCTTCAGCGTGCTGGCGATGGCCTCGGCGAGCGGCCGATTGCTGTTGCCGGCCACGAGCTTCATACGCGCCGCCCGCCTTTTGCGGTCTGCATCACGCGTCTCGGAGGGCATCGGCAGGGATACTCCGTTCACTCGGTCGCGTTTTTAGCAAGCGCCACCAAGCGTTGCAAACCGCGGAGCATCAAGGCGCTGAGCTTGGCCTTTCGCCCGCTGCGGTAGAAACTGACCGCAGCGGCGCACTAGTTAATGGCCTTGTTGGCGGCGGGCAGCAGCTTGAAGATGCCCTGCACGGCAGCGCCTGCCGCCTGGTCCGCCGTCTTGCCCCAGGCACCGTCCAAGGACCCTTCGGGGATGTCGTTCTTCTGCGAGACGGTGCCGAGGCGCTTGCCTTGCGGGTCTTTGACTACCCACTCGATCTGGATCGCCTGCTTGCCCTCGCGCGGCTCGCCCAGCGTTACGGCACCTTCGACTCGATAGGCGCTGCCGCCCGGCCGATCGACAAGCGGCACACCTTTGGCCTGCAGCTCGCGCTTGATGGCCGCCGTGAGCGAGGTGCTGCCGTCGCCCGGCGCGCCGGATACCGTCGGCACCAGGGCAGAGACGGCGCCCGAGCGGTCGATGCTGCCCGTGGTTTGGGCGGATGGCGGCGGCGCTGCGGCGACGATCTGCTTCGCGGCGGGACGTGCGATCTTCGCCGGGTCGCTCTTGGCCTCGGCCTTCGGTGCCCCGGCACTCGCCGGCGGAGGGACGTTGTTGGAGGCAACGTTGTGTTGCGCGTTAGGCACCCACGCGGCGAACGAGCCGGTTGCCTTCGCAGCGACGGATTGCGTCACCGAAGGCGTGATCGCAGCCCAAGGATCTCGCGATGGATTGCCGGGCAGCAGCTCCTCGCCGGTGAAGCGGTTCACGCGCTTGCCGCCGGAGTCGCTGACATCGAGCACGTAGGAGATCTTTGTGCCGTTCTTTTCCTTTGCGGCCAGGATGTAGGGCCGCAGATGGAAGTCTGCGCTCTGGTCGTTGCCGGCAGTCACGGTGACGCGCTGGCGCTCAAGTGCAGAGGCGAACTCCTGATGCAGCTGTTTGCCAAGCGGGTCCGGCGGACCGACGATGGAATTCAATACCACCTTGGCAACCGGTGCCTCGGCCACAGCCTTGGGCGGCGGTGTTGGCTCCTGCGTGGTGTTGTTGCCCGCGTAGTCGAACAATGAGCCACCGCCGCAGCCGGCAAGCCCCATGGCTGCAAACCCGACAACGGCAAGCGCCACCAACAAACGTTGGCGCCGCGGCGCGGCAGCGTCCGTGGTCGTCACTGTGACCCCCTATTCTCGAAGTCCGCTGAACCCCCAGCTGTCGACGTACTACTTACTCAGCGCCCGTGATTCGACAGCACTTACCCCAGCAGACTCCCCTTCCCCTGACAATATCCGGGTCGCGATACAACCAGGGGAAAACTCCACCATCCTTACGCGCGATCGGTCCAGCCAGGTCAAAATTGTGGAAAACAGTCGCTAAGTCAAGACGATGGCGGATATTTGGCGGCCGTAATCGGCCTCATTGTGCAGGCGCGAACGGCGGTAGCTGAAAAAGTCGTGCGCGCCCGAAAGCGTACAGGCGTCCGGCATGCTCGCGGCGGAGACCCCGGCCTTCGCCAGGCGCGAAGCGACGTAGGCCGACAGATCGAAGTGCGGCCGCCCCTCCGCATCCGCAGCGGTGAAGTAGGCCGCGTTGGCGGGATCCTCAGCGAGGAACTGCGCCTCGAACTCGGCACCCACCTGATAAGCCGCCTGGCCGATGCATGGACCGACGGCGGCGCGGATGCGCGCTCGCTTGGCCCCCAGCGTTTCCATGGCGGCAATGGCGGCCTCGCAGATGCCGGCCATGGCCCCGCGCCAGCCCGCGTGCGCAGCTGCGACGACGCGAGCCCTGGGGTCGGCGAACAGCACCGGCGCGCAGTCCGCCGTCAGCACACCGACCGCAATGCCGGGCGTGCCGGTGATGAGCGCGTCCGCCTGCGGGCGCTCGGCGGCAGGCCATGCCTGGGAAACGATCACGGCGGTGGTGCCGTGCACCTGGTAGGCGGAGACGATCTCCCGCGCTCCCAGATGCGAGACGACGCGCGCGCGGTTCTCGCGCACGGCAGCAGGATCGTCCCTTGATCCGGCGCCGCAGTTGAGGCTGGCGTAGATGCCTTGCGATACGCCGCCGTGGCGCGTGAAGAAGCCGTGCGCGATGCCGGCGGCGTTAGAGAGGCCGGCAGCGCGGAGTGGGCTGGTCATGGGGCAGTCCTAGCCGAAGGGCACGAGCGGGGAAAGCGTCGGCTGGCGCACCGCCAGCACCTTGAACAGGCTGCCCATGCCGGTGGGCGAGATCAGCCGCTGCACCGCCGCATCGATCTCGCCGGCGCGCTGGGGATTGGCCGACATCAGGCGCCCCGCGCGCTCGGCAACCCCCAGGCGGCCCAGGAACTCCGCCTGCGTCAGCGGGCCGTCGGCGGCAAGGCCGGCGTCGCGGGCTTTGGCTGCGAGCGCGGCAAACTGCACGTGCGCGGTGAGGTCGGCGGCGCCGGGATCGGCCAAAGGATCGGCATAGGCGTGGCGGCGCACAGCTTGCAGCGTGTCGCCGAAGGCGGCTTCCGCGGGCCCGTAGTCGATGAACAGCGCTGCGAGCGGGTCGATGCGAGAGGCGAGAGTCGCGAGCAGCTCATCCTCGCCAGCCCGCAATTCGAGGACGGCTCCATCGAGCGCCTGCATGTCGGTGCGATGCTGCACAGCTGGTCCAAGTGCGAACCGCAGCTCGCCATCCGGCGCCAGGTCGACGACGCGTTCGCGCCAGGCGCCCCGGGCATGAACCAGCTGGCGGATCGGCAGCGCATCGAGGAACTCGTTGGCGATGATGATGGCGGGCCCTGGCGGCACCTCTTCCAAACGCTCGTGCCAGGTGGCTTTGGCGCCCTGCGAGAGCAGGGAGGTGAGCGTTTGCCACTGAAGCGCGCGCAAGGGGGCGCTCACCTCGACCAGGTGCACCGACGCAGCCTCGAGAAACGCCGGCAGCACCCGCGCAGCGCGCTGCGCGTCGCGCATCAGAGTGCCGCGGCCGGGCCCCAGCTCGACGAGGCGCAACGATGCCGGGCGCCCCATGCGCTCCCAGACCAGCGCCGCCCACAGGCCGATCAGCTCGCCGAACACCTGGCTGACCTCGGGCGCGGTGACGAAGTCGCCGTCAGCGCCGATGCTCGCCGCGCGCTGCCAGTAGCCGTGCTCGGGATCGGCCAGGCACAACTGCATGTAGCGGTCGATGGGCATGGGCCCGTCGCTGGCGATGGCCTCACGCAGGCGCTTCAGCAACGAGCTGCCGCCGTCAGCTGGGGCGCTGGGCATCGGCCGGCGCCGGAGTTGGCCGCCGCGCCGCCTCGCGCAAGATCCACAGGCCGATGGCAATCATCGGCAGCGAGTAGACGATGCCGGCGGTGAGCGGGCCGAACGTCAGAACGTGTCCGGGGTCGGGCTCGCGGAACAGCTCGCAAAACGAGCGGGCGAGCCCGTAGCCCAGCATGAAGGTGCCTGCCATCGTCCCAGGGCGCCGCAGCGCCTGCGTGCGATGCGTCAGCCACCACAGGACCGCAAACAGCACAGCGCCTTCGAAGAAGGCCTCATAGAGCTGGCTCGGGTGGCGCTCCAGCCCATCGGACCCCGGGAAGATCATGGCCCAGGGCACCGTGGTCGGCCTGCCTACCAGCTCCCCGTTGATGAAATTGGCGAGCCGGCCGAAGAACAGCCCGATCGGCGTGGCGGCCGCGCACACGTCGAGCATACTCCAGACGTTTGCCTTGGTCCGCCGCGCGAAATAGACGATAGCGAGGATGGAGCCGAGCAAGCCGCCGTGGAATGCCATGCCGCCCATCCACACCGCCGGGATGTTGAGCGGGTGGGTGAGGAAGTAGCGCGGCTCGTAAAACAGCACATAGCCGAGCCGGCCGCCCACAAGCACGCCCACGGTCATATAGATGAGCAGGTCGTCCACCTTCGACGGCACGAGCGGGGGCTGGTTGCCGGCCCACAGCTGCGCCTGCCCGACCAGCCGCTTGATGTAGAGCCAGCCGAGCAGCAGGCCGGCGATATAGGCGAGCCCGTACCATTTGATCGACAGCGGCCCGATCTGCAGCGCCACAGGATCGACGATTGGGTAGGGAATGACCAGCAATTCCATGTGCACGCGTCCGCTGACAGCCTGAGCTTGCGCCTAGTGTCCTGTCTCCGAATTGCCTTCACGTTTGCCGGCTTGGTGGTAAGGCAATTCGGAGACAAAAGGACACTAGGAACCTAAAGATTCCAGTGTGGTTCAGTCTCCGAAATGCCGAAGGTAGGCCAGCCGCGAAGTGTGTCGGCATTTCGGAGACACCACACTAGCGTCGGCTTGATCAGTTCCGGCGCAAACCCCATAGTACAAGAGCGACTTAGGCGAAAGTGCCTGCAACATTAGCATTGCGCTGCCATGACACAGACCAGCAACCGCCTCCTGGACGAGTTCTCCAAGCTGATGACCGACGCGGCCGGGGCCGCGCAAGGCATGCGCCGCGAGGTCGAGACCCTGATGCGGGCCCAGGGCGAGCGCATCCTGCGCGAGATGGACGTGGTGCAGCGCGAGGAGTTCGAGGCCGTCAAGGAGATGGCGGCCAAGGCGCGCGAGGAGAACGAGCGGCTGGGCGCCCGCATTGTCGAGCTGGAGGCGGCCCTTGCGGCGCTACGCAAGTAGAGATGCGGTCCGCTTAAGGAATTATTCCCCAACTTTTTGGGAGTTTGCACTTTTGCACAACTGGTGTCGCCGAGCCGTCATTTTGCTCGTGAACACTGATGGGGTGTGCTTGCCACAGGCGGCGTCGCTCGACTACCACATGACTCGCTAGGGACCGATGGCGGACATAGCGGGGCCGCCGGAAAGCCAGCTGCACGAACTACGAGCCGACACCCGACAGGGGCGCTCGCAAGGAGCTGTAAAGATGGCAACCGCCGAAGCAGGCCCGACCCGCATCAACAATCCGCTCGATCTTGTAGAGCACATCGCCGGCAAGCACGACTGGGCGATGGATCGCGTGAGCGAGGACGAGCTCACGCTGACGGTTGCCGGACAATGGACCGACTATCACGTCTCGCTCAACTGGCGGGGCGATCTCGAGACCTTGCACATCGCCTCCGCCTTCGACGCCAAGATCCCCGAGAACCGCTTGGGCGAGGTCTACCGTCTGGTGGCGCAGATCAACGAGCAGCTGTGGCTCGGCCACTTCGACGTGTGGATTCTGGAAGGCCTCATCATGTACCGCCACGGTCTGATGCTGAACGGCGCACTAGCGACCGAAGGCCAATGCGAGGCGCTGTTCAAGGTGGCGCTGGAAGCCTGCGAGCGCTACTTCCAGGCCTTCCAGTTCGTAGTGTGGGCGGGCAAGGAAAGCCGCGAGGCGCTGGCCTCCTCCATGTTCGAGACCGAAGGCCGGGCCTGAGCGGCTGGGAAGTCGCCACGGCCGGCAATGCGCAACTGGCGCCTCCCCACTGCGGAGTTCGATCGACGCGCATAGCGGCGTGATAAAAATGGATCAGCGGCGGGATTTTGCGCCCACATCCTATTCCTGCCTGCGCCGCGCCCAATAAGCCAGCAAGACTTCGGGATTGATAGCATTGCTGGTTCGTCGCCGCGCATGAAGGTCGCCCGCACCCTCGTCGCATTGCTGCTCCTCGCCGCGGCTGCCCAACTGGCGCTAGCCCAGGGAGAGGCGTGGCTCGGAGTTGCCGTAACCACCGAAGGCTTCAGCTGGAACCTCGACACCGGCACGAAGACCGCAGTGCTTCCCCAAGCAAGGGTCGTCCGAGTTGAGGCTAACGGGCCTGCCGCATCAGCCGGTATCCGGGTGGACGATGTAATCCTGGCGCTCGACCATGAACCGATTACGGGTGGAAAGGAACTGTCCGACAAGGTGAGACTGAGGCAACCGGGGTCAATGGTGTCTGTGCGGGTGAAGCGCAGAGACGACATCATAGAGCTCAAGGCCGTGCTCGGCACCCGACCGACCAGCCGGGAGCTGGGCCCTGGCGAGCGTCCAATCAAGAAAGTGCCCGTACCATGAGGCCGTCCCGCCCGGTGCGGCTCGCGCTGTGCGCTGCCTTCGCCTGTGCGGCGGGCGCTGCAAGCGCGGCCGCGCAACAGCAGAAGCGACCTAGCTGCCCGCTGGGCGTGGTTCAGGTTGCGGGTGAGCGCGCCACGGCTGTGTACGATGGACCAGGCGGCAGCAAAATCGGTCACCTTGCGCCTGGAGCCAAGTATTTCGTGGCGGATTTGCACGGCCGGTCGGCCAGTGACCGCTGGCATTTGCTCGTCGCTCCGGGCGGCGCGCACGTCGGCTGGGTTTGGTCCTTGGATGGGGTCAACTTCAACGAGGTGCATTGTCGGCGCGCGCTGCCGCGCATCGAGGTTCCGCTCGAGTTGCTCTACGGCGCTCCCAAACGCGAGCAGTAGGGCACCATGTAGTCAACTTCCGGCAGTTTGCCTAAGGATTGCCGCAGTGCTTCATTGGCTCGGCCGCAACTGCGCGGCGCCTTCGCAGGTATCGCACATGACCCTGAAACTCGATGGTCCTTTGCTGCTCGCAGGCGCGGGCAACATGGGCTTCGCGCTGCTCAGCGGCTGGCTGGAGCGCGGCCTCGACCCGGCGCAAATCATCGTGCAGGACCCGGCCCCGCCGGCGCGCGTGAAGCAGCAGCTCGACGCCCACGGCATCAAGGCGCTGGCCGAGGTGCGCTCCCTGCCGGAGCCGCCGGCCGTCATCGTGGTGGCGGTCAAGCCGCAGGTGATGGACGAGGTGTTTCCGCCGCTCGGCCAGCTGGCGCGCAAGAAGACGGTGGTGCTGTCGGTGGCCGCGGGACGCTGCATCGACGGGCTCGAGCAGCACATGCCGCCCGACACCGCCGTGGTGCGCGCGATGCCGAACACGCCGACCTCGATCGGCCGCGGCATCACCGTGGCCGTCGGCAACAAGCACCTAACGCCAGCCCAGCGGGAGACTTGCGATGCGCTGCTGCGGGCGGTGGGCGAAGTCGCGTGGGTCACCGACGAAGGCCTGATGGACGCGGTCACCGCGGTGTCCGGCTCCGGCCCGGCTTATGTCTTCTACCTGGCCGAGTGCATGGCGCAGGCCGGCATCGACGCCGGGCTGCCGGCCGAACTGGCGGAGCAGCTGGCACGCTGGACGGTGGCGGGGGCCGGCGAGCTGCTGCATCGATCCGACCTCAGCGCCGCCGTGCTGCGCCAGAACGTCACCTCGCCCAACGGCACCACCTTCGCGGCGCTGCAGGTGCTGATGGGCGAGGACGGCCTCGCCACGCTGATGCGAGAGGCCGTGGCGGCGGCGGCCCGCCGCTCGCGCGAGCTTGCCAGCTGAGCCCCTTACTCTGCCGGCGCCGGCACTTGGCCCGGTGAGCTGCTGCCGGACCAATCGACCCTCAACGTCGCGAACATGACGGTGACAAGCGCTCCGAAGGCGAGGATGGCGCCCGCCAGCAGCGCGTAGTCTTCGAGCTGCAGGATCAGGTAGAGGATACCGTAGATCGCGGCGAACACGCCGAGCATCACCAGCCCCCTCGCCATGCTGGCCATTGCCGCGCCGACGTACACGGCAAGCATCACGCCGGTAGCGAGGGAGGCCATGAGATAGGCCGGCGTGAAACCCAGGTGCTCGGCGAGCGACAGCAGCAGCACGTAGAAAAACACCAGCGCGATGCCGGTGAACAGGTATTGCACCGCATGCACGCGCCTCCCCGAAAGCAGCTCCAGCACGAAGACGGCCATGAAGGCCAGCGCGATGAACATGATCCCGTACTTCGCCGCGCGGTTGATCAGGCTGTAGAAGTCTATTGGGTCGATCATTTGCACGCCGAACGCAAACGGCTGCAGCCGCTCCAGGCCCTGCTCCGCAAGGCTCCAGGCCTCGGGCACACTGCGCGCCAGGTGGGGGACCTTCCAGGCGGCGGTGAAGCCGGCGCCCGTCACCTGCCGCTCGTCGGGCAGGAAGGCGCCTGCGAAGCTCGGGTGCGGCCAGTCGGAGGCGAGCGTCACGCGCGTCTCGCGCGCCACCGGCGCGACGGTAAGCGAAACGGAGCCGTTGAAAGCGAGGTCGACAGTAAAGGCGAAGGGCTGCGGCGGCTGCTCGGGATTGGGCAGCAGCGTGCCGCCCGCCTCCGCCAGCTTGGCGTGGATGCCGGTCAGGTGCGTCGCCGGGAAGCCGACGCTGGGCGCGAAGGGTATGTCGGGCGCTCCGGCAATCTTCAGAGACGCCGCCTCCTTCAGGCCCGAGACGCCGGACATTCCGAGCACGAAGGCCGCATCCTTCCACCGCACCCCCACTACCTCCGCGGCGACATCGGATATGCGCGGCGCGTTGAAGCGCCCGGAGAGCTTCAGCCGCGCGGCGTAGACCGGCACCTCGAAGATCGAGCGGCGCAGCGTCTTGGCTTCCGCGCGGCCCGAGACCTCCAGCGCTTCCGGCGTGAACACCGCCCGGCGCTCCTGGATCTGCTCGATGCGCTTCTCGCCCTGCACGGTCTCGATGCGCACCGTGTAGGGCACCGCCAGGAACGGCCCGAGGATGCGCTGCTGGGGGCCCCACAGCTGGCCGACTTCCTGGCGCACGCTGCTGGCCCGGTTCTCGCGCTCCCAGATGAGGCCGTAGACCAGGAACAGGGGCACCACGAGCAGCAGGATCAGGAACAGGATCAGAAAGAACTTGAACGCGGGGCTGCGCAATGCGCGCCCCAGCACCTCGAGCAAATCCACGCTTGCAACTCCCGCAACCAACGCGCCCGCCCCGAACGGCTGCGTAGCGGTGGCGCTGGGCGAAGTTGCGGCTCAACTGGGGGTAGATGGTGTCGATTGCGCGACGCTTTTGGACGGCCCTCGGCCATCTCCATACCGGTGGCTCGGCGCGGAATTTTGCCCGCGCCGATACCCCTCCGCATTGCCGCCGCGGCACCTTGATACGCGTCAACGCCAATCGCGTGGCGCTGTGGCGTGCTCCGTCCCATCGACGTACGCAACCGCTGCTGGTGTCGCGATCAGGCATTGCACGAGCAGCACAGGAGGCTCCCGATGGACGCTGAGAGGCAAGTACAGGTCATCCGTTCGCAAGACGTCTGGAAGCGAGGGCTGTTCATGCTTCTGTTCGCCATTGCATTCAGCGTCGGGCATTTTGTCTTGAACGTGCTCACTGTCGTGCAGTTCGTTTGGCTGCTGTTTGCCAACGAGCCCAATCAGTTCCTGCTTCTCTTCGGTCGATCTCTGTCGGCTTGGTTTGCCGAGACTGCACGCTTCATGACCTGCGCGAGTGACGACAAGCAGTTCCCCTGGCGGGACTGGCCGGATGCGGGCCTGAACTAGCAGTGCGCCGATCAGCATGAAGCGCTTTCTCATACGCGACGTGCTCGGCTGGGGCTTCTTGCTGTGGTTTATCGGCTACCTGCTCGGGTTCCTATTCTATGCATTCGTCCCCACGGCACTTATTGGGTGGTACGTGACGCCCATCGGCATCGCGATGACCTGTCTTGTTCTTTGGAAATGGGTTCGCGTTGATGCCATGCGCGACGCTGTACTGCTTGGCGTCGGGTGGTGCATCGTCGCGATCGTCCTCGACTACTTCTTGATCGTGAAGCTGCTCGATCCTCCGGACGGCTACTACAAACTCGATGTTTTCCTGTACTACCTGCTCACCTTCTCACTCCCTGTTGCAGCCGCCCGGGTACGACGCGCAGCCAATGCTGCCTAGCCACCTGCGATGCCCGCACCGGGCGTGGCCGAAAACACTGCAGCGCCCTGGCGAGGATCCCCTGCTGCCGCCCCTCACCCTCGGAACACTTTGAAACCAGCCCCAGCTTGGGGGGAGCGCTCGGAACGGGGCCAAATCAGACGCAATCCGAGGGAAGGCGCCAGCCGCCTACCCGCGAAGTGCGGGGGAGGAAAGGTACGGGAAGAGCGAAGGCGCCGCATTCATCGCTCGCAGCCATGGGCTGGCCAAGGGCCAAGGTTGCGCCTATTAATGCGCCCGTTTGCGAGGGCCTATCCTCGCACCAGAGCAGAGACACCCCATGCCGAACACGACGCCCCAGCCGCAGCCGGGCATCCTGGAAATCAGCCCCTACATCCCGGGCGAGAGCGAAGTGCCGGGAGGGCTCAAACCCATCAAGCTCTCCTCCAACGAGACGCCGCTTGGCCCCTCGCCCAAGGCGATTGCCGCCTACAAGGCCGAGGCCGACCACCTGGAGCGCTATCCGGACGGGTCGGCAACGGCGCTGCGCACGGCCATTGCCAAGCACTACGGGCTCAACCCGGACCGCATCGTGTGCGGCTGCGGCTCCGACGAGCTGATCAACCTGATCGCCCACGCCTACGTCGGCCCCGGCCAGGAGACGATCTATTCCGAGCATGGCTTCCTGATGTACCGGATCTCGACGCTCTCGAGCGGCGGGACGCCGGTATCGGTGCCGGAGACGGACTATCGCGCCGATGTCGATGCCATCCTGGCGCGGGTGACGCCGAGGACCAGGCTCGTATTCCTCGCCAACCCCAACAACCCGACCGGCACCTACATTCCGCACGAAGAGGTGCGGCGGCTGCACAAGGGCCTGCCCAGCGACGTTCTCCTGGTGATCGACGCCGCCTACAGCGAGTACGTGCGCCGCAACGACTACGAGGCGGGGCTGGAGCTGGTCGCCACCACCGAGAACACGGTGATGCTGCGCACGTTCTCCAAGATCTACGGCCTGGCGGCGCTGCGGCTCGGCTGGGCCTATTGCCCGGCGGGAGTGGCGGATGTGCTCAACCGCGTGCGCGGGCCCTTCAACGTGACGGCGCCGGCCATCGCGGCCGGCGTGGCCGCGCTAGGCGACAAGGCGCATGTCGAGACGGCGGTGGCACACAACGAGAAGTGGCTGCCGTGGGTGACGGCGGAGGTGGAGAAGCTCGGGCTCAAGGTGACGCCCAGCATCGGCAACTTCGTGCTGATGCACTTCCCGACGGCGAAAGGCAAAGATGCGGTGTCGGCCGACGACTTCCTGAAGGCGCGCGGCATCATCCTGCGGCGCGTCGCCGCCTACGGGCTCCCCAACTGCCTGCGCATGACCATCGGCACCGAGGACGACAACCGCCGCGTGGTGGCGGCGCTCGCCGAGTTCATGGGGCGCTAGTGCATATGGGCGCTGGTGTTGCGTCTGCTACGTTTGATATCGACGCTGACACCAAAGCTGCGCGAGAAGGACGGGCGCGGGTCTGACCCGACGAGACGCTCGTCGCAGACCGGCGTCACCGTCCGGACAGGGCACCCGGCTGCGGCATCCCTGAAGACCGCCGATTTGCGTCGGGCGGTTCCTCTAGGGGTTTGACCCGATGCGCCCCTACGGATGCGCCCATTAGACTATTCAGATGCTGTACCGACATCCCCTAGGGCACCGCGAGGATTAGCGGGATGAAATGGGTTGCACGCGCAGGGGTGGCGGGAGCACTCCTGGTCCTTCTTGCCGCGCATGATACGGCGTTTGCCGAGCCGCGCCGGGTTCTCGTATTGCACTCCTTCGGACCGCACTTCGAGCCGTGGAGCTCGGTGGCTGGACGCTTCCGCGAGGATCTTGCAAAGCAACTGCCGAATGCGGTCGATCTCTACGAAGCCTCCCTCGAGATGGCGCGGTCGGCGCAGCCCCCGGACGAAAGTCCGCTAGCCGACCACCTTCGTGCTCTCTTTGCCGGGCGTGATCTCGACCTGGTTGTCGCCGTGGGCGCACCCGCGGCCCGCTTCTTTCAGAAGTATCGACCGCAATTCTTTCCGTCCACGCCGTTGCTCATTACTGCAGCGGATCAACGCGCGTTCAGCGAAAGCGCACTGACGTCGAACGACGCTGCCGTCCCGAGCACCCTGGACCTGCCCAAGCTTATCGAAAACATCCTGCAGGTGTTGCCTGATACGACCAACATCGCCTTGGTCATAGGCGCCTCGCCACTGGAGCGGTTTTGGGCAGACGAGATGCGCCGGGCGTTTCAGCCCTTCGCGCACAGAGTGACTTTCGAGTGGTTCAACGACTTGTCGCAGGCAGAAATGGTGAGGCGCGTCGGGGCGCGACCGGCACATTCCGCCATCTTCTATGCAAGCGTGCGCATGGACGCGGCCGGCGTTCCCAACGAGCAAGACCGCCTGCTGACGAGACTTCGGGAAGCTGCAAACGCGCCCATGTTCAGCTACCTCGACAGCAATATTGGCCATGGTGTGGTCGGCGGCCCCGTGATCTCCACGCAAGAGCTGGGGCGCAGGACCGCGGAAATTGCCGCCCGCATCCTGAACGGAGAGCGTCCCGGCAGTATCAAGACGCCGCCTATAGGGCTCGGAGTGCCAGTGTACGACTGGCGAGAGCTTCAACGATGGAACATCAGCGAAGCTCGACTGCCGCAGGGCAGCGTCGTGCAATTTCGCGAGCTTTCGACGTGGGAACGCTACCGCTGGCAGTTGACAGGGTTTCTCGCAGTGTTGCTGGTTCAGTCGGCGATCATCAGCTGGCTGCTGATAGAGCGGTGTTGGCGGCACAAGGCGGAGCTCGAAGCCCGCCGCCGATCATTGGAGGTTTTGCATCTCAACCGAATAGCCGAAGCAGGAGCGCTGTCGGCATCCTTTGCGCACGAGGTCAGTCAGCCGCTGGTAACGGCAATGCTCAATATTGAAAGGGCGGAAGATCTGCTCCGGGCAGACCCTGCGGAAGTCGGCAAGCTGAAAGAGATCGTGGCCGACATCAGGCAGGCCAACAGGCTCGCCGTGGACATTACCGGCAACTTACGGAACCTGCTCAAGCGCAAGAGCGACATTCAAGAGTGCGACCTCAATGCAGTGATTGCGGATGCATTGCAGCTTCTTTCGCCCGAGGCCAACAAGCGAAGTATCGAGCTGCACGTAAGCGGCGTCCGGCAGGCATTGCCAGTGCGTGCCGATCCGGTCCATCTGCAGCAGGTGATATTGAACCTGGCGACGAACGCAATGGACGCGATGAGCGCCACTCCTCCACATGCTCGCAGGCTTGCTATTCAAACAAGGTTGGTTGAAGGATCGATGGTTGAAGTGTCGGTAAGTGATTCCGGCACGGGCATCCCTGAGGACAAGCTCAGCGAGATCTTCGATACGTTCCACACGACCAAGGAGCACGGCACGGGGCTCGGTCTATCAATCGCGCGCACGATTGTTGGGACCTACAACGGAACGATCCGGGCAGAAAACCGTGCCGGAGGGGGTGCTGTATTCCGCTTCACTCTGCCCTTGACCGGTTTGCCGCCATCCCGCACCCAAGCTCAATGTAAGAACCACGAAAGCGCGCGGTATGCCACCAGCGCTGCCGGCCGCGCCGAAGAGGTGGTCGAGTAGCCTTCTGCAGACAGCACCTTCCTGCGCGTGTTCAGGTGTGGAGAGGGTGCTCGGACCCCCATCCCAACGTAGGCATCCGCCTCAACCACCTGGCCGCGGCCTACCCACGCCCAAGGCCAACAGCTCGCCGGACGTAGTGAGCGGCTCGGTTTTTCCTGGCCGCGAGGGCCGATCGTCGGCTCGTCTGCACTTGGGGTGGATTGACCGCGGCAAGTCCGTTGGTAGATAGGAGCGCTGTCGACCGCGCAATGCGTGCTCGACCTAGCCTTCTCGCGAAGCGACTTGACCGGGAACCGACCTTCAAATGCAGAACACCAGGCGAGAGGCAGCAGCGATGGCAGCAACCCCAGCGGCGCCGATGTTCGAGCGGGTGGCACTGATCGGCCTGGGGCTGATCGGATCCTCGCTGTCCCATGCCATGCGCCGCCGGGGCCTGGCGCGCGCCATCGTCGGCCACGCGCAGTCCGAGAAGACGCGGGACACGGCGCTGAAGATCGGGCTCGTCAGCTCGGCGTTTGCCACGGCCGCCGAGGCGGCGCGCGATGCGGACCTGGTGATCCTCTGCACCCCCATTGGCGCATGCGGGCGCCTCGCCAAGGAGATGGCCCCCACACTGAAGGCAGGCGCCGTCGTCACCGACGTCGGCTCGGTGAAGGGCGCGATCGTGCGCGAGGTCGGCCCGCATCTACCTCCAGCCGTGCATTTCATTCCGGGCCACCCCATCGCGGGCACCGAGCATTCAGGGCCGGAGTTCGGGCTTTGCCGAGCTGTTCGACGGGCGCTGGTGCGTGCTCACTCCGCCGGCCAGCACCGACAAGGCCGCGGTGGACAAGCTCGCCGCCTTCTGGCGCGCCTGCGGCAGCAACGTCGAGATCATGGACGCCGACCACCACGATCTGGTGCTGGCGATCACCAGCCACGTGCCGCACCTGATCGCCTACAACATCGTCAACACGGCCCGGCATCTGGAGCAGGTGACCGACACCGAGGTGATCAAGTTCTCCGCCGGCGGCTTCCGCGACTTCACACGCATTGCCGCCTCCGACCCCGTGATGTGGCGCGACGTGTTCCTCTCCAACAAGGACGCGGTGCTGGAGATGCTCGGCCGCTTCAGCGAGGATCTGACCCAGCTGCAGCGCGCCATCCGCTTCGGCGACGGCGAGACGCTGTTCCGCCTGTTCGTGGAGGCGCGCGCCACGCGCCGCGGCATCATCGAGGCGGGCCAGGATACGGCGGCACCCGACTTCGGCCGGCGGGCGGCGAAGCCGCCGGACGCGTGATCCGCCAATGTCGGCCGGCGACCATGACCTGTGGCTCTTCGCCTACGGCTCGCTCATGTGGCGGCCGGGGTTTGCCTATCTCGAGGCGCGCCGCGCGCGCGTGACCGGCTACCGGCGCTGCTTCTGCATCTATTCGGTGCACCACCGCGGCACGCCGGAGCGGCTCGGCATGGTGCTGGGGCTCGACCGCGGCGGGGCCTGCGAGGGCATCGCCTATCGTATTGCTGCATCACAGGTCGCCGAGACGCTGCGCTACCTGCGGGCGCGCGAGCTCATCAACGGCGTCTATCGCGAAGTGCACGTGCCGGTGGAGCTGGAGGGGAACGCGGGCGCAGGAGGAGCGGGGCCAGCCGAGGTGATGGCGCTCGCGTTCATCGCCGAGCGCGCGCATCCCAGCTATGCGCGCCGCCTGCCGCTCGCCATTCAGGCGCGGCTGATCCGGGGTGGGCGGGGAGTGTCGGGCGCCAACCTCGACTATCTGGTGAGCACGGTGCGGCATCTGATCGAGCTGGGCATCCGCGAGCGCGAGCTGGCGCGGCTGGTGGCGATGACGGGGGGACTGGCCTGGAGCCGGGCCGGCGGCCTGCCGGTGAGCCCCTACGCGGCGGCGCTGGTGCGGGCGGAGCGGTCACGGCCGGCCCCGGTGCGGCGGCGCGCGCGCAAGGAGGAGCGGCGGCGGTTCCTGCACAGGCTGAAGCTGGAGGGATAGGGTGCCGGCTTCGCTGGGTCGCTATCCCCAGAAATGTTTCACGTGAAACAATTTGTTAAGGTTAATGCGGCGCGAGCGCTCGGCAGACGCTCAAGCGGCGGCCCGGCGTTGCGGCTCGCCCGCAAGAGAACCGAACTGGCCGGCACGCAGATCGCAGGCCACCAGGGCGGGCTCCTCGCTCGACAGCGCGGGGAAATGGACGTGAACCTCGTTGGCGCCGAGCCGGGCGCCCCCCTGGCGCACCTGCGCGAGGTTGAGGGTTGCCGCGTCGCTGCGCCCGAGCCCCACATGCAAAGCGACGCGCCGGCCGTTGGCCTCGCGCCGCACCAGGACATAGCTGGCCCTGGGCAGCGGCGGACATTCGATCAGGCTGTAGACGCTATGGACGTAGGCTTGGCCTGACGCCCCCCGCCACAGATGCTGGCGCGCAGGCACCTCATCGGGCAAGCCCAACGCCAGCGGCGCCGGAATGGCCGGCGCGGCGTGGTTACGGGCAAGACTGACAATGGCCATGACGTGACGATCTTGGCGTGGGCGATCTAGAGATCAGCGCATCTTGCAGAGTGGCAAATTTGGAGGTACACGCGATTTTCAGCCGAATTGTGGCCAGAGCTTAGTTATTTCAAGGCTTTGTGCGGTCGCCTTCGCACCGGCACGGGTCACGATCCCGTCAACGCCGAGCCCGCACTGCGGTTCAACCGCACTTCGAATAGTCGCAGGCGCTGCACACCCAGCACGCCTCGCGGCGATGCAGGGAGCGCGAGCCGCAGCGCGGACAAACCCTGCCCGCACCCGCCTGTCCTGACGCCGCCTGCAGAACCTCTGCGCGAAGGACGCCCACGGCCTCAACTCTGCGCTCCGCCTCCGTCTCGGAGCCCGGCACGCGCGGCGGGCTCAGGAAGCCGGTGCGGATCATGTGCTCCTCTATCACCTGGCCGATGGCGGCGAGCAGGCTCGGCACGTAGCGCCCGCCTACCCATTGCCCGCCCTGCGGATCGAAAATGGCTTTGAGCTCCTCCACCACGAAAGCGACGTCGCCGCCGCGGCGGAAGATGGCGCTGATCATGCGCGTGAGCGCCACGGTCCAGGCGTAGTGCTCGAGGTTCTTGGTGTTGATGAACACCTCGAACGGCCGTCGCCGCCCGTCGCGCTCGATGTCGTTGATCGTGATGTAAAGCGCGTGGTCGCTGCCGGGCCACCTGAGCTTGTAGGTGAAGCCCGACAGCGCGCCTTCGCGCTCCAGCGGCTTCACCATGTAGACCACCTCGCCTTGGCCGCCCTGGCGCGCGGGAAGATTGAGCCAGGGCAGCAACGGCGTCTCGGGCTCGTCAGGCAAGACGTGCGCCGCGACGGCTGCGCCCGCCGCAATCTCTTCAGGCTCGGACGCCGCCGCGGACCGGCTCAACACTGCACCCGTCACCGCGTTGGGCCGGTAGGTGGTGCAGCCCTTGAGCCCCAGGTCGTAGGCCTGCAGATAGACGTCCTTGAAGGCCTCGAAGCTCAGGTCCGCTGGGCAGTTGATGGTCTTGGAGATGGAGCTGTCGACGTGGCGCTGCAGCGCCGCCTGCATCTCCAGATGCTCGCGAGGGGTGAGCTCCTCGGCCCGCACGAAGGCGCCGGTCAGCGGCTCGGCAGGCCCGAATTTCTCGCGGAAGAGCGCGTGCGCGTAGTCCTCCACCGTCTCGGTGCGATGCGAGCCGTCGCGCTCCAGCACGCGCCGCTCGTAGCGGAAATCGAACACCGGCTCGACCCCGCTCGAAACGTTGCCCGCCAGCAGCGAGATGGTGCCGGTCGGAGCAATCGAGGTGAGGAGACCGTTGCGGATGCCGTGCTGGGCTATTGCCGCCCGCACGTCCTCGGGCAGGCGCTGCACGTGCGGGGCGGCAAGGAAGCGCTCCCTATCGTAGAGCGGGAATGCGCCCTTCTCGCGCGCCAGCTCGGCGCTGGCAAGGTAGGCCGCCCGCTCGATCGCGGCCATCCAGCGCTCGACGAGCGCCACCGCCTCGGGCGAGCCGTAGCGCACGCCGGCGAGGATCAGCGCATCCGCCAAACCGGTGACGCCGAGGCCGATGCGGCGCTTGGCGTTGGCCTCCTGCTTCTGCTGGGGCAGTGGGTAGTTGGAGACGTCGATGGCATCGTCGAGGAAGCGCACGGCGGTGGCGGTGAGGCTCGCAAGGCGCCCCTCGTCGAGGCGGGCGTGCGCCGTGAACGGCTCCTCCACCAGGCGCGCGAGGTTGAGCGAGCCCAGCAGGCAGGCGCCATGCGGGGGCAGCGGCTGCTCACCGCAATTGTGGGCCAGCAAGCCATTCGCATCGAAGGCATTCACGCCCGGAACGCTGACATCGTACACGTCCTCGATGCCGTCTTCCGCGACCCTTTCCACGCACGCCACGAACCGCTCGCGATTTAACGCCCGCTTGTAGTTGGCGAGTGCCACCATCAGGCGCGAGGCCTTGTCATGATCAGCAAAACCCACGCGATCCTGAAACTGCACCAGGTTCTCGCCGGAAATGATCAGCTCGTGATTGGGTTTGGTGTGGTAGTCGGCATGTCCGCCCTTGCCATCCGGCAGCCTGCGAACCGCCGACACCCTCCGGTCCCTGTAGACCACAGAGACGATGCCGAGCCGCAGCAGCATCCTTTGCACTGCCAGAATTCGCGGCAGATCCGACTGCGCCAACCGAACGCTAACACCCTTCTCCTGGGTCCCCTGCACAGAACCGTCGGCGTCGAAAAAGCCGCGCAGGAACCCTCGATAGAATTCGCTCGAAGCGTGCTCCAGGGCTGGCGTTATAACCTTTTCTCCTGGCCTCATCCCCACTTTGCCAGCGAGCGCCTTCAGGGCCGCCAGCGACAGACGGTATTCGTTTCTGCCGGCGACGGCTTGCCAGCCGGCAAAGTCGGCTCTGTGCGACAGCGTCCTTGCCGCCCGCACGGCCTCGTCCATGACGCCATCGACACCGGCGCTCTCGGTCCCGTTGACGACCGCCGCGGGGCGCCAGACCGACAGCACGGCCTTGTCGCTCTTGAGCGTGCCATCGCCCACGAGGAGGCCTAGCAGATAGCCCTCCTCCAAGGCGAACGCCCCACCCCACTGTGGTTGCGCTCGATGATCATTGAGCACAACCTGATCGCCTGGCCGGAGTTCGCCGGCAGCACACCATTCACTTTCAGATCGATAGCGCGTCATCTGTGACGCGCGCCTGACGCGATGATCGGCTGTCAGCCTTACGGCATATCCCTCTATGGTCTGGAGCCGGACAACGTGCTTCCTGCCCGTGCGGAAGAAGCCCACATCTGCGGTGACGTGGTCTTGGCCTTGAACACGCACCTGAAATGCCTGCCCGACCAGCTCAGAGACCATGCGAGGACCGTCGGCCGTGTGCACCCAGGTATCGCCGGGCACGCAAGGGTTGGTGGCGCTGATCTGCTCGCAATAGGCGAGGTTGTTCTCGGCATTGACGCGGTCGATGAAGATCACACCCGGCTCGGCATAGTCGTAGGTGGCGCGCATCAAGCGGTCCCACAGGGCGCGCGCCTCCACCGTGCGGTAGACCTTGCCCTCGAAGCGCAAGTCCCACGCCGCACCCTTGCGCACCGCGTCCACGAACGCGTCCGTCACCAGCACCGACAGATTGAAATTCCTGAGCCTCGCCGGGTCCGACTTGGCGTCGATGAACGCCTCGATGTCGGGGTGGTCGCACCTCAAGGTCGCCATCATGGCGCCGCGCCGGGCGCCAGCCGACATGATGGTGCGGCACATGGCGTCCCACACGTCCATGAAGCTGACGGGGCCCGAGGCATCGGCGCCGATGCTCTTCACCGGCGCGCCCTTGGGGCGCAGGGTCGAGAAATCGTGGCCGATGCCGCCGCCCTGCTGCATGGTGAGCGCGGCCTGCTTGACGTTGTCGAAGATCGAGGAGAGGTCGTCCTCGATGCGGCCCATGACGAAACAGTTGAAGAGCGTCACCGCGCGGCCGGCGCCGGCACCCGCCAGGATGCGGCCCGCCGGCAGGAAGGCGAAATCCGCCATCGCCTCCTTGAATGCCTTGGCCCAGCGCGCGCGCGCCCGCTTGGGCTCGGCTTCGGCCACCGCTTTAGCCACACGCTCCCAGGTGTCGGCGAGCACACGGTCCACGGGCGAGCCGTCAGCCGCCGTGAGACGGTATTTCATCTCCCAGATGTGCTGGGAGATGGCGGGTAGTGGCGGCGGGCTACGCACGCGATGGGGACCCGGCAGAAGCTGCAAGGATATATGGGACCGTGATCGCAAGCAGACTACATGTTCTCTATTTGTTCGTCAAGCGTGAGTCCTCCTTGGGAGGCAATTTTCACGAGACGAAATTGCGCATAGCAGATTGCGAGAATCGGAATACCTGCCGAGGGTTGGGCTGATCGGCACACCAAGCGTCAGCCTAAGTAATTGAAATTACATCGCGTACTGCGAGCACTCTCTCATGCCTACAACTTTCGCGTTCACTCTGGGAGAAGCCTTGGACGACTTTGGTAAATAAATCTTGGCTTGGCCCCGGATTAAGTTCGCCCCTAACTCGTTGTCGCACTGACCCGCTCAACCCCGCACCAGTGGGTCAGTGATCAGGGCGCCTCAACCCCGCACGAGGCGCTCTGATTTTTTTTGGGGGGCCGATCCGGGCCCAGCGCTCAGGCCTTCCACTCGCCAGCCATCTGCCTGACTGTGGCGTTCAAGCGGTTCCACACGTTGATCAGGGCGATCTGGATGATCAAGGCGGCGAGCGCCGGCTCGTCGTAGTGCCGGACCGCCTCCTTCCAGACCTCATCCGGTACCGCATCCGGCCGGTCGGCGAGACGAGTTGCAGCCTCGGCCAGGGCGAGCGCCGCGCGTTCCGCATCGGTGAAGAACGGTGTCTCCCGCCAGGCCGTCACGGTGAAGATGCGCTGGTCGCTTTCGCCCGCCTTCTTGAGCTCTTGCGAGTGCATGTCGACGCACACGCTGCAGCCGTTGATCTGGCTCGCGCGCAGGTGGACCAGCTTGCGCAGCGCATACGGGAGCTGCTTCTCGGTGGACTTGTCCAGCGCGTGTAACGCCTTCATGGCATCGGGCACAAGGAACACCGGGTTCTTCATTCGTGCTTGCATGATCGATCTCCTTCGCAAAGTTCGAGCTTATCCGGCCCCTGCAGATACAGGGGTCCAGCCTTGACGGCGCCGTTGCCCGACCAACTGCGTTGTCACATCGGCCGGGATTCATCCGTCATGTCCTTGACGGACCAGGACCAAGGGATGTGACCGATGATCGAGAAAAACTTCCTGGCAGAGCAGTTCGAGGCCAACCGGGCTCGTTTGCGGTCGGTCGCCTACCGCATGCTCGGCTCGCGCACCGAGGCCGAGGACGCCGTCCAGGAGACCTGGCTGAGGCTCAGCCGATCCAACACGGGTGATGTCGACAATCTGAGCGGGTGGCTGACGACCGTGGTGGCACGCGTGTGCCTGGACATGCTGCGCTCGCGCAGGTCGCGCCGTGAGGAACCCCTGGAGCCCGCCGACACGGACGCGGGCGTGCAAGAAGCTGCCGTCGGCCACCCCGACCCCGAGCACGAAGCGCTGCTGGCCGACTCGGTCGGCGTGGCGCTGCTCGTGGTGCTCAAGAGGCTCGCGCCCGCCGAACGGGTGGCCTTTGTGCTGCACGATATGTTCGATCTGCCCTTCGAGGAGATCGCCCCTATCGTCGGGCGCTCGCCCGCCGCTGCACGCCAGCTCGCCAGCCGCGCCCGGCGCCGCGTACAGGGAGCGCCCGCGGTTCCCGATGACGATGTCTCTCGCCAGCGGGAGGTCGTCGATGCCTTCCTCGCCGCCTCGCGCCATGGCAACTTGGGTGCTCTGCTCGCAGTGCTCGACCCGGATGTCGTCTTCCGAGCAGATCGCACAGCGGTGCAGATGGGCAGCGTGGCGGAGCTGCGCGGTGCTGCGGCCGTGGCCCAGACCTTCAAGGGCCGCGCCCAGGCGGCTCGGCCGGCGCTCGTCGATGGTGCCATCGGGGTCGCCGTTGTCATTGGCGGGCAGCTGCGCATCGTCCTCGGCATTACGATCACCGAGGGCAAGATCATCGCCATCGATGCGATTGCCGATCCGGAGCAGTTGCGCCAGCTCGACATCGCGAGCCTCGACGGGTGACGTCGCCCGGTTACGGCCGCGCCGCCATCGCGCCTTGCACTTCCGCCTGCGCCGGCAGCGGCGGCGGATTGGGCTTGGCGCGGGCCTCCGCGATCAGCCGCGCGCTGGCGATCTCGATCGCCTCCTCGATCAGCCTGCGCGCCTCCGCTCTCGGCAGCCCAGGCGGGATCGGATCGAGCACCTCGATCACGATCGTGCCGGGGTAACGCAGCAGGCTGCGGCGCGGCCAGAACAGGCCTGAGTTGAGCGCGATCGGTACGCAGGGCAGGCCGAGACCCTCGTAGAGCGCGAGGAAGCCCGGCTTGTAGTCGGGGGGCGCGCCCGGCGGGCGGCGCGTGCCCTCCGGAAAGATGACGATCTCGCGTCCCTGCGCCGCGCGATCGCGGGCGTCGCGGATGAGCCGCTTGAGCGCGCCAGGCCCCCGCTCGCGCTGCACGAAGATGTGCTCGAACTTGTGGCTGAACCAGCCATAGAGGGGAATGTGGCCGAGCTCCGCCTTCATCACCATTGCGGGATCGCGGAACACCGGAATCAACGCAAACGTGTCCCAGGCCGATTGGTGCTTGCAACATACGAGGCTGGCGCCGGCCGGAAGTTTCTCGCGCCCGCGCACCTCCATGCGCGTGCCGCAGATCACCTTGAGCCACCACAGGCTGGCGAGGCCGTGCAGCCTCAGCCCTTCCATGGCCCAGCGGCGCGGGGCGAGCAGCAGCCAGCTGCCCAGCACCAGAAACACCGCCGTGTTGATGTAGAACACGACAAAAAAGACGAGCGACCGAAGCAGCAGCACGATGGCACCCTCTCGCGCCAGAGCGAGTTCGTTCTTGATGAAAGCACTTCGGCTTCCGCAAGCGTCGTGAATCTCGCCCTGACCAAGATGTAGAGCAGGATTCAAGCTTCAGCCACTACGTCGGCATGGGATCCAAGCGTTCAATCTGAAGCGAACCTGCGCTAGAACATGCCGTGCAGCCTCGCCCCGGCGTGCGCAGCGCTGTCCCACCGGAGCAGGCGGCCAACACTGTAGCGCGCAGCCGCAGGCAGAAACTTCACATACTCGGCAAACAGCACGCGTGCCGTGAAGGCATCCGACCACCACCGCCTGGTCTGCAGCCTGTGCGAGAAGACGGGATGGGGAACAAGCTTCACGCCCGGCAGCGTCCTGCGCAGCTCCGTGAGACTGCGCGGCATATGATAGCTGGACGTCACGACGATCAGCCGGTTGAAGCGGCCGTGCCGCGCCCACGCACTCGCCTGATCGGCGTTGTCGCTGGTGGTGAGGGCCTCGTAGTCGATGTCGACGCAGCAGGAGAACAGCTGGTCCGGCAGCCCGCTGATGCGCTTCAAGTCTTCGGGGCTGGTCTGGCGATTGACGCCGGAGATCAGCAGCTTGGCGCCGCGCCCCTCGATCAGCAGCCGCGCCCCGGCGCCGACTCGCTGCTCACCGCCCGTCAGGACGACAATGGCGTCCGCGCGCTCGTTGGATGCGGGCACGTAATGGGCAACGGCACGAGCGAACAGGACGAAGCCGGCGACAAACGCCAGCACCGCCACGCCCACGACAAGGGCGAACCACCTAGCAGGTCGTGCCACGCAACCTCTCCCAAGGCTTCCCCGGCGTGGGCAAGGCCGATAGCACCCTAACGGAATTACGCACCGTTGCGATACCAGGATCAAGAGTACAAATGGAATTTCCGGCCCGGAGCAAATCGCTCAGGAACGGTTAATGCTGACTATTCAGGATGCGATAAACGCCGATCCGCGAGGTCAGCATGCACAGGGCCGCGATCACCAGCACGACGATACCGAGCAGGAAATAGCCCGGCAGATCGAGCGAGGCGATGCCGACCAGGCGCCGGATCTCGGCAATCGTAACCGCGCCGCCGCCCATCAGCTCCACGACTGTCGGCATGGCAAGGAATACAAAGGTCGCCCACGCGGCGCCGACCACGCCGGCTCGCACGCCGAGTCTCAGGAAGTGCCGCTCGAACTCGCGGGCGATAAAGCGGTCGGTCGCGCCGACGAAATGCAGCACCTCGACGATGTCCCGGTTGGACGCCATGGCGCTCTTGGTGGCGGAGACGATGATGGCGGTCGTGGCCGCGCCGACCAGCAGCAGAATCGCGAGGCCACCCAGCGCGAAAGAGCGGGTGATCGTGCGGATCTGCTGCTGCCAGCGGCGGTGATCGTCGATGCTGGCGCCGGGGTACCGGCTGGTGAGGGACGCCCTGAGCTCGTCGAAGTCGGGTGGCGCCCCGCGATCGAGCTCGATGGCGATCAGCCGCGGGACGGGGAGTGCCTTGAACGCGTCGGACTGGCCAAGCCACGGCTCGAGCAGCTGGGCGGTGTCGGCGACGCTCAGCGCCCGCACCCGGGCGATTCCGGGCTGGCGCGACAGGAAATCGGTCACCTCGACGACCGTCTTGTCGAGGTCGGCGTTCTCCTTGGCCTCGATCTGAACCGTGACCTCGCTGGCGATGTCGCGCAGCCAGGCCGACGCCGACTGGTTCATCATGTAGACCGCGCCGGCAGTCAGCGACGCCAGAAAGCACATGATGGTGATGACGACGGTCAGAGACCGTCCTGTCACCGAGCCGGCCGGCACAATCGGCGCGTTGGTCAGATTGCGGGCGGTCCGCCTGGTGCGGCCGTGTGTGTGCGTGGCGTGATCGAGGCGGCCGCCGGCGGGCCCAGTGCGCGTGCGCCCGAGCGGCGCCGCGGCTTGCGTATCCGGGTAGCGCGCGTGCGGGTGCGTCTGCACCGGCCGCCCCGTCGGTCTGTCAAACGATCCGGACATGCCCGTCGTGCAGCTCCAGGCGAGGCGCCTTGGTCTGGCGCATCAGTTGGTGATCGTGGGTGGCGATGACCACCGAGGTGCCGAGCCGGTTGAGCTCGACGAACAGCCGCAGCAGGCGGCGCGCCATCTGCGGATCGACGTTGCCGGTCGGCTCGTCGGCGAGCAGCAGCTCCGGCTTGTTGATCACAGCACGCGCGATGGCCGCGCGCTGCTTCTCGCCGCCGGAAAGGATCGAGGGATAGCTGTGCAGGCGGTCGCCGAGACCCACCCATTGCAACAGATCCGTCACGTCCTCCTTGTAGTCGGATATGCGCTTGCCGCTCACTCTGAGCGGCATGGCGACGTTCTCCCAGGTGGTCATATGCTCGAGCAGGCGGAAGTCCTGGAAGACGATGCCGATGCGGCGGCGCAGCTGCGCGCGCTTCGACGGGGTCACGCGCGAGATATCTTGGCCCAGTACATGGATCGCCCCCCGCGTCGGCTGGATGGACATGAACAGCAGCCGCAGCAGCGAGGTCTTGCCCGAGCCCGACGGCCCGGTGAGGAAGTGGAACGATCCCGGCCGCAAATGGAAGGTTACATCGTGCAGCACTTCGTTGCCGCGTTCGTATCGCAACCCTATTGCGCTCAGTCTGATCACGCGAAAAGCTCTCGTGCCTCCGGAAGTCGGGGTCATTACCCTCAATCGCGGCAGGGGGGAAGGGGGATCAATGGTCAGGATTGTGGCGGAGTGATGGGGCTCTGCACACCGGCTCGACCAGTCTTGATCCCCACCCGCGTGGAGGCAAGCGCCCCAATCCGTGCTAGGCTTTGACGCATCGAAGCGGCGCTCGCGGGCGCCTGTCGCCCTTGCGGGCCGAAGGAGGGCTTGATGGCACGCATCCTTTTGGCGGACGACGATGCCGCCACGCGCGACCTCGTCACACGCGCCCTGGCGACCGGCGGCCACACCGTCGATGGCAACCAGGACGGCGCCGAGGCGCTGGAGAAGCTGCAGGGCGCGCCGACCGCCTACGACCTGTTGATCACGGACGTGCAGATGCCGGGGCTCGACGGCATCGCACTCGCCGAGCAGGGGCTGGCTGAATGCCCTCAGCTGCGCATCATCCTCATGTCGGGCTTCGCAGACGAGCTTGGCCGCGCCGGCCAGCTCAAGTCCAAAGTCTCGAGCGTGCTCATCAAGCCGTTCACGCTGGAGCAGATCAAGGCCGCAGTGAAGGCCGCGTTGGCATAGCAAGAAGCGCCGCTCTCGTTCGGCGCAGCCCAGGCGGACAAAAGCGATGCCGTGGGTTTCCGACGTAAGGGCCGACATCGGCCCGCATTGCGCGACGCTGCTGAGCCCGGCGCCGCGCTTGGATCTGTCTTGCGTAGCGCTGCTGGTGACCGTCATTGTAGGCGTGATCGCCGCCCGCATCCTGGGGCCGGGGCCGTATCTGGTTGTGGGCGGGCTGCTGGCGGCGGGCGTAGCTGCAGGGCTCATCGGCTGTGCCCGCAGCTTCCGCACGACGTTCGACGGCGACGTGGGCCAGGCGACCGTCGAGAAGCTGTGCCTCTGCGGCCGCTCCGTACACAGCTATCCGTTCGGGTCCATCGACGCACTGGCCGTGACGGAAGGCTGCGTCGTCGAGCTGCAGTTGCGCGATGGCACATCCGAGCGGCTGAGCTATGCGCATGAGACTTTCCCCCAACTGGACAGGCTGATCACCGCCGTGTGCGCGGCGACAGGCATCGCCAAGGGCAGCCCTAACGCCGCGCGGGCGCCGTTCGAGGACGGCAAGGGCATGCTGAGCGAGCGCGGCATGGGGCTCTATGTCGAGGGGCGCTTCGCCATCTTGGCCACGTCCACCAAGCTCATCTCCTTCCGCTGGCTGATGGAGGCCGTGTTCAACCTCGGGCGGCGCGAGATGACGGTGATCCGCACCATGCCGCTGCGCCGAACCCTCGAGGTGATCCCGCTGCACGAGATAGATTCGATCGGTCTCGACGGTGTCCTCGACCGGGAGACCAGAGCCTTCTCGTATCGGGGCGTGATACGCCTGAAGAAGGGGCGCAACATCAAGCTCTACGGCGAGACCCCCGTTTACGCGCGCTACGACCGGGTTCTGGCCAAGGTTCGAGAGCTGACGGGCATCGGCAAGGAGGACAACATACAGCGGGTCGACGACCACGGAGCCCACTTCCGACGTGCCCGGTGAATAGCGGCCGGAGCTTCGCTCAACAACGAAAGCAACGAAAGCAAAGCCGCCGGTTGTGCCCCGCAGGCGCGGCCTCTATCGTGAAAGGGCGTTTGTTCTCAACGGAGAAACCCGCCAGGGGGCCACCCATGCCGCTCAAGTTCGACGCTGCCCGCTTCACGGCGGAAGAGGCCTTGCAGTTCCATAGCCAGGGCAAGCCGGGCAAGCTCGAGATTACGCCGACCAAGCCGCTCACCACCCAGCGCGATCTGTCGCTCGCCTATTCGCCGGGCGTGGCAGTGCCAGTGCTGGCGATCGCGGAAGACCCGCAGCTCGCCTACGACTACACCAACAAGGGCAACCTGGTGGCCGTGGTGTCCAACGGCACCGCCATCTTGGGGTTAGGCAACCGCGGCGCACTGGCCGCCAAGCCGGTGATGGAAGGCAAGGGCGCGCTATTCAAGCGCTTCGCCGACATCGACGGCATCGATCTCCTGGTCGACACGCCCGACGTCGACGCCTTCATCAACTGCGTGCGCTACCTGGGGCCAAGCTTCGGCGGCATCAACCTGGAGGACATCAAGGCACCGGACTGCTTCATCATCGAGGAGAAGCTCAAGGAGCTGCTCAACATCCCCGTGTTCCACGACGACCAGCATGGCACCGCCATCATCGCCGCCGCCGGGCTGATGAACGCGCTGGAGCTAACCGGCCGCGATATCAAGTCCTTCAAGCTGGTGGTCAACGGCGCTGGCGCCGCCAGCATCGCCTGCATGGAGCTGCTGGCCTCCATGGGCATGCCCAAGAAGAACATGCTGTTGTGCGACACCAAGGGCGTGATCTACCGCGGCCGCAAAGAGGGCATGAACCAGTGGAAGTCGGCCTTCGCGGTGGAGACCAAGGCGCGCACCCTGACCGACGCGATGAAAGGCGCCGACGCCTTCTTCGGTCTGTCGGCGGCCGGCACGGTGAGCAAGGACATGGTGCGGTCGATGGCCGACAAGCCCATCATCTTCGCCATGGCCAACCCCGACCCCGAGATCACGCCGGAGGAGGTGGCCGAGGTGCGCTCGGACGCCATCATGGCCACCGGCCGCTCCGACTACCCCAACCAGATCAACAACGTGCTGGGCTTTCCCTTCATCTTCCGGGGTGCGCTCGACGTGCAGGCCTCGACCATCAACGAGGCCATGAAGATCGCCGCCGCCAAGGCGCTGGCGGAACTGGCGCGCGCCGACGTGCCGGACCAGGTGGCTGCCGCGTTCATGGGCCGGCAGGTGAAGTACGGCCCCGACTACATCATCCCGGCGCCGTTCGACCCACGCCTCATCACCCACGTACCTCCCGCGGTGGCCAAGGCCGCCATGGAGACGGGCGTGGCGCGCAGGCCCATCGTCGACATGGACGGCTACGTCGGCCAGCTCTCCGCCCGGCTCGACCCCGTGGCGGGTTGGCTCGCGAGTATCATCGGGCAGGTCCGCAATGCGCCCAAGCGCATCATATTCGCCGAGGGCGAGCAGCCGCAGATCGCCCGAGCCGCCAACGCCTACCTAAATCTGGGTCTCGGCCAGCCGGTGCTGATCGGCCGCCTGGCGCCGATCAAGGATGCCTTCGCAACGGCCGGCATCGAGTTCACCGACGCCATCGAATCCCACGACACGAGCCGCGATGACCGGCGCCACGAGTACGCGGAGTTCCTCTACAGCCGCCTGCAGCGCAAGGGCTACCTGCTGCGCGACTGCCAGCGGCTCGTCAACAACGACCGCAACGTCTACGGCGCCTGCATGGTGGCCATGGGGCACGCGGACGGCATGGTGACCGGCGTCACGCGCAACTGGTACACGGCCTACGAGGACGTGCGCAAGGTGCTGGACGCCAGGGCCAGCCGGCGCGTGATCGGTGTGTCGATCGCACTGATCCGCGGTCGCGCCGTGCTGGTGGCGGACGTGAGCGTCATAGACATGCCCACCAGCGAGCAGCTCGCCGATATTGCGGAGGAAGCAGCGGGCGTGGCGCGGCGTCTTGCCATGGAGCCGCGGGTGGCGCTACTCGCCTATTCGACCTTCGGCCACCCACGCGGGGAGCGTTCCGATCGCGTGCGTGAGGCCGTCTCGATCCTCGACAGGCGCCAGGTCGACTTCGAGTACGACGGCGACATGGCGGCCGACGTGGCGCTCAACCGGGAGACCATGAAGCAGTACCCGTTCTGCCGCCTCAAGGACACCGCCAATGTGCTGGTCATGCCGGCGTTCCACTCCGCCTCCATCTCCACCAAGATGCTGAAGGAGCTGGGCGGGGCGACCTTGATCGGCCCGATGCTGGTCGGGCTCACGCACTCCGTGCAGATCTGCCCGCTGGGCGCCAAGGACACCGACATCGTCAACATGGCGGCGCTCGCCGCCTACGACGTCAACGGGTGATGTTGAGTTTCCCTCTCCCCACTCTTCAGTGGGGAGAGGGTTAGGGTGAGGGGCAGCCACAGACTCCAGCGGCGCAGTGTGCCCTGCCCCTCACCCCGGCCCTCTCCCCGTAAGGACGGGGAGAGGGAGAAGGGGCCACATCACGCCGCCCGTGTCCGCCGCCCCGCACCGCACCAGCGTTTCAGCACGCGAACGAGATCGTCTCGGTCGAACGGCTTGGCGAGATAGTCGTCCATGCCGGCGTCGAGGCACTGGCGGCGATCCTCTTCGAAGGCGTTGGCGGTGACCGCTACGATCGGCGGGCATTGGCGCTTGTCGCCCACGTGGAGAGCACGAATCGCCCGCAGCGCTTCGAGCCCATCCAGCACCGGCATATGCAGGTCCATCAGCACCAGATCGACCGTTGGCTCGTCGCCGCTCAGCATGCGCTCGAAGACCTGCACTGCCTCGGCACCGTTGCGGCAGCGCTCGACCTTGCAGCCGCTCTTTTCCAGCAGCCGCTCCGCCAGCAGCGCGTTGATGTCGTTGTCCTCAACCAGCAGCACGGAGATCGTCTTGCCTGGCCGCTCGCCGGGCTCCTGCGGCGGCACCGCAGGCGCGGGCTCAGGCTGGCCGGCAAAGCCGGCTCCCAGCGCGGCCAGCAGCGACTGCGGCCGCACGGGGCGCACGAGATACGTCTCGAAGCCCGCAGCACGCTGCTCGGCAAATGCCGCCTTGGCCGCAGTGTCCAGTACGACGATGCCCCGCAGCGCCTCCCGCCCAGCCGCCGACCGGGCGCGCGCGAGCAGCGCCGCGGCCACCTCATGGCTCACCATGGCGTCGGTGAGGATGGCTGTGAACGGCTCACCGGCCTCCGCGGCTGCCTCGATCAGGCTGCCAGCGGCGTCCAGCGTGGCGTCCTCGACGGGAACGCCGGCGCCTTCGAGCACCAGACGCAATGCCCGCCGCTCGATGGGGCGGTCCAGCGCCAGCAGCACATGCGGCATGGACAGCAGCGTCGCGGCGGTGGTGCCATTGACCTTGTGCTGGGCACGCTTCAGCCGCACCACGGCCGTGAACGTCGAGCCGACGCCGGGCTCGCTGGCAACGAAGATGTCCCCCGACATGGCACGGGCAAGACGCCGGGAGATGGCAAGCCCGAGCCCCGTACCGCCCTGGCGGCGGCGCACAGCGGCCTCCGTCTGCTCGAACTCGTGGAACAGGAGAGCCAGGGCCTCGGCAGAGATGCCGATGCCGGTGTCCTCCACCATGATGGAAACAGGCACCTCATCGCCGTTCGAGGGCCGTCCGGCCTCCGCCAGGCGGCTGACGGTGACGAGCACGCCGCCCCTGTCCGTGAACTTGATGGCGTTGCCGACGAGGTTGGTCACGATCTGGCGCAGCCGCACCTCGTCGCCGATCAGCGCCCGCGGCAGGTTGGGGTCGATCGCCCAAGCGATGTCGATGCCCTTCTCGTAGGCCTTGGGCGCCAGCAGCTCCACCACGCCCTGCACGCTGTCCTCGATGGCGAGGGGCTCGGACTTGAGGATCAGCTTGTTGGCCTCGATCTTGGAGAAGTCGAGGATCTCGTCGATCAGGCTGAGCAGGGTGCGCGCCGACCGGTCGACGGCGCTCGCATAGGTCCGCTGCTCCGGCGTCAGCTCCGTGTCGCCGAGCAGCGCCGCCATGCCGAGGATGCCGTTCATCGGCGTGCGGATCTCGTGACTCATGGCGGCGAGGAAGCGCGACTTGGCGCGGTTGGCGGCTTCCGCCTGCCGGCGCGCGTCGGTGAGCTCCGCCTCGGCGAGCCGCGCCTCGGTGATGTCGCGCCCTTGCGACTGCACCTCCGGCACGGCGCCCTCGCCGCCTGCCACGATGTGCTCCTCCCACTCGAACCAGCGCGGACCCGCGGCCGTCTCGATCTCCTGCGTGTAGCGCTGATTGCGGATCGCCGCGCCAGGGGTGAGCAGCCGCGGTCGCTGGCCGGAGAACACGGCAGGGCGAAAGGGCTTGCCCAGCACGGCTACGCGTTCGCGCCCGAACACGCGGCAGAAGGCTTGATTGGCGAACGTGAGCCGCCCTTGAGCGTCGCGGCGCAGGATAACGTCGGCCTGGTTGTCGAGGAGATCGCGGTAGCGCGCCTCGTTCTCGCGGATCTGCCACTGCAGGTCCTTGAGCTCCTCGAGCCTCTGCTCCAGCGTCTCGCCGACGCGCGCGAAGCGCTCGAACTCGGCGCCGAGATCGCGGCTTGCGGCGCGTCGGCGCTTCAGCCATCGCGCGCCACGCGCGGCAGCCAGCAGGCGCAAAGCGCGTAGCCAGCCCTTCAGCCGGCCCGGGAGGGTTCCGAGGTGGGACACGCTTGACTGACGCTCGGTTTTCGTTGACGCCTTTGGGGCGATGCAAGCACACGCGCATTGAGAATCGCTTAGCACCCGCTCTCACCGCCGCTGCGTAACACACGGTAAGGAAAGGCTAACCACGATGGGCCCGCTCGCGGGATACCGCATCATCGAGATGGCCGGCATCGGGCCCGCGCCGTTTGCGGCCATGCTGCTCGCCGACATGGGTGCCGAAGTGATCCGGGTCGACCGTCGCGAGGCGGCAGACCTCGGGCTCCCCGGCCGTGAGCCGAAGTTCGAGGTGCTACACCGCGGCCGCCGCTCGATCGCCGTCGACGTCAAGGCCGAGGCTGGACGCGACGTGGTCAAGCGCCTTGCGGCGAAGGCCGATGCCATCATCGAAGGCTTCCGCCCGGGCGTCATGGAGCGGCTGGGGCTCGGCCCCGATGTGCTCGGCGCGCTCAATCCCAAGCTGGTGTTCGGCCGCATGACGGGCTTCGGCCAGGACGGCCCGCTGGCGCAGGCCGCAGGCCACGACATCAACTACATCGCGTTGGCGGGCGTACTGCATGCCATCGGCCGCAAGGGCGAGGCGCCGTTGCCGCCGCTCAACCTGGTGGGCGACTTCGGCGGCGGCGGCATGTTTCTCGCCTTCGGCGTGGTGTGCGCGCTGCTCGAGGCGCAGAAGTCCGGCAAGGGCCAGGTGGTAGATGCCGCCATGGTCGACGGCTCGGCCACCCTGATGGCGCTGATGTACGGCATGTTCGCGCAAGGCGCCTGGAAGGACGAGCGCGGCGTCAACGTGCTCGACACCGGCGCGCCCTGGTACGACACGTACAAGACCAAGGACGGCAAGTGGCTGTCGGTCGGGGCCATCGAGGCGCGCTTCTACGAGGAGTTCGTGACGAAGCTCGGCCTCGAGATGAGCGAGTTGCCGAAGCAGCACGACCGCTCGGGCTGGCCGGACCTGAGACGCCGTTTTGCCGATACCATTGCAACCAAGACGCGGGACGAGTGGGAGCGCATCTTCGCGGGCAGCGACGCCTGTGTGGCGCCGATCCTCGCGCTGTCGGAAGTTGCCGATCACCCGCACAACGCTGCGCGCGCCACCTTCTCCCGCCGCGACGGCGTGCTGCAGCCCGCACCCGCGCCACGCTTTTCGCGCACGGTGCCGGAGATGGGCAGCTCACCGAAGAAGCCCGGCACCGATACGGACGCCGTGCTTGGCGACTTCGGCTTCACGGCCGGCGAGATCGCAGCGCTGAGGGAAGGTAGCGTGATTGACCCAGAGAGCAAAACACAGCGCTAGCGACCCAGCTATTGGTTTGCCGCCGACGCCTGCATCCCGCGTCATACCGGGCCTTGTGCCCGGTATCCAGCGATCCGCGAGCGCCGGAGCAAGTTGAGAGATGGATCCCGGCGACAAGCGCCGGGATGACAACGGTAGTCGCTGTTTGCGTCAAACCACTATCAACTGTTGGCTTGCGCCGCTTCGTAGGCTTCGCTCGCGGACAGCCACTGAGCTTCGGCCTCCTCACGCGCCCGCATGAGCTCGCCGCGCTCGCGCGCCAGCGTCTGGGCGCGCGCCGGCTCGCGCGTGTAGAGCGCAGGGTCGGCAAGGGCAGCATCGATGGCGGCAATCTTGCGGCTCAGACGATCTATTTCCGTCTCGGCCGAGTTCACACGCCTCTTCAAGGGAGCGAGTACCGCCCGCTGCTCGGCCGCCAGCCGGCGCTGCTCCTGCGCGGTGGGCCTCGCAGCACCGTTGCCCCGCGCCTTGGCGCGCGGCGCATCGGGATCGGCGCCGCGCTCGGCGAGGCACTCGGCGCGGTAGCTGTCCATGTCACCGTCGTAGGGGCGCACGGTGCCGCCGCGCACGATCCACAGCCGGTCGGCGCTGGCGTCCATCAGGTGGCGGTCGTGGCTGATGAGGATCACCGCGCCCTCGTAGTCGTTGAGCGCGCGCACCAACGCCTCGCGCGCGTCGACGTCGAGGTGGTTGGTGGGCTCGTCGAGGATCAGCAGGTGCGGCCCGTGGAAGGTGGCGAGCGCGAACAGCAGTCGCGCCTTCTCGCCGCCGGAGAGGTTCTCGGCCTTGGTGTCGGCCTTGCCGATACTGAAGCCCAAGGTGCCGAGCCTGGTGCGCCGCTGCGCCTCGGTGGCGTCGGGCATCAGGTCGAGCATGTGCTGGTAGGGCGTCTTGCCGGCGGGCAGGTCGTCCATCTGGTGCTGGGCGAAGTAGCCGACCACGATCTTGTCGGAGGCATAGCGGCGACCCGGCCATCGGCACCATGCGCCCGGAGATCAGCTTGGCGAACGTGCTCTTGCCGTTGCCGTTGGCGCCCAAGCAGGCCGACGCGGTCGTCGGCGTCGAGCCGCAGATCGAGGCCCTGCAGCACGGGCTCGCCCGGCACATAGCCGGCGGCGCGCTCCTTCGAGCCGGATCAGCGGGCTGGCGAAGGCCTTGGCCGGGTTGGGGAACAGGAACGGCGCCACCCGCTCCTCGATCTGCTCGGCGATCGGCTGCATGCGGGCCAGCGCCTTGATGCGGCTCTGCGCCTGGCTGGCCTTGGAGGCCTTGGCCTTGAAGCGGGTGATGAACGCCTCGATGTGGCGGCGGGCATCGTCCTGCTTCTTCTTGAGCTTGAGGTCGAGGCGCTGCTTCTCGCGGCGGGTCTCCTCGAACTGGTCGTAGCCGCCGGTGTAGAGCGTGAGCTTGCCCTGATGCAGGTGCAGGATCGCGCCGACCGAGCGGTTCAGCAGCTCGCGATCATGGCTGACGATGAGCACCGTGTGGGGGTAGTCGCTGAGGTAGTCCTCGAGCCACAGGGTGCCTTCCAGATCGAGGTAGTTGGTGGGCTCGTCGAGCAGCAGCAGGTCGGGCTCGGCGAACAGCATGGCGGCGAGCGCCACGCGCATGCGCCAGCCGCCCGAGATACTCCGCGCAGGCGCGCTGTTGCGCGGCCTCGTCGAAGCCGAGACCGGCGAGGATGCGCGCTGCCCGGGCCGGCGCGGCGTGCGCGCCGATGTCGGCGAGGCGCTCGTGGATCTCGGCGATGCGGTGGGGATCGTGCGCGGTCTCGGCCTCCGCGAGCAGCTGTGCGCGCTCCCTGTCGGCTGAGAGCACGAACTCGATCAGGCTGTCCGGCCCGCCCGGCGCTTCCTGCGCCACCTGGCCGATGCGGGTTGAGCGCGGCACATTGATGGCGCCGTCGTCGGGATGCAGCTCGCCGGCGATGAGACGCAGCAGGGTGGTCTTGCCCGAGCCGTTGCGGCCGACCAGCCCGACCTTGTGCCCGGCCGGGATGCCGGCCGTGGCGTGATCGAGGATCAGGCGCCCCTCGATGCGGTAGGTGAGGTCGTTGATGTGGAGCATGGCGGCAAGGCAATAGCCGAACGTGGCCGGGATGTCATGGGGCGGGCGGCCCTGCGGACGATGATCGAGATCAAGGACCAATGTTTGCGAAGGCCCGATGTTCGCCAAATCTGGGCCGTCCGACAGGGCAGGTTCGCATGAGCGACATCAAGGTCTTTCGCTGGACCGGGGTATTCGGACTGGCAACGGTTGCCTTTTGGCTCAGCCAGTTCCCGCTGTACATGGTTGGCAATCCACCATCGGTCTAAGACGGTCTGGCCACCAGCCGGCACTTGAACGCCATCAGCACCATCGCCTTCACCCGCATCCTCCTCGACCAGGGCGTCTACGTGTGCATGATGATTTTCGCTGCCGGCCTGCGCCGTCTGATCCGGCAGGCGCGGCAGGACTACGAGTGGGTGGGCACGCTGCTGTTTGGCGCCGCCGTCGTGTGGCTGGCAGTCACCTTGGTTGCCGACGGCTTGGCTGGCGGGGCCATTCTCGACGCGATCAGCGCCCAACCGGACCCTTCCGCTGTCAGAGCGCTGATCCTGGGCACCCTGCTCATCTACAACAGCTCGACCGCGTTCGTGATGACGGCGCTGTTTCTGGCGGTGGCGGGATTTGCCACGCTCGGCACGCGGGTGCTGCCCGCATGGACGGGCTGGCTCGCCTACGCCGGTGCGGCGCTGTGCCTCGCATGCGTGCCGGCAATGTATGGCGGCCCGGTCGACCTTGCCGGCCGCTACAATGCCGGCAGCTTCGGACCTGCGCTCGTGGCCAATTTCCCGCCGGCCATCTGGTTCATGGCGGTCAGCATTCTGATGCTGCGCAAGCAGGCGCCTTCATGAGTCACCAAGGCGCAGTTGCAGCCTTCGCGGTAGCAGGAAACGGGTCGCGGACGCTTTCCCGCCGTGGCATCCCTCCCTCAGAGCATTGGAACACTCGGAGAGATGTCATGACCTTCAAAGTTGTCCCTTTCCCACGCGACGTCGTGCATGCCGCACGCAGCGACAGGGTCGACCCCTGGGGCGAGGCAGTCACGGTGCTGCCTGGCGTCGATCGCCCGGCGCCGTGCCGGCACTGCATGCGCCAGACGCGCCCGGGAACCGACCTCATCCTGCTCCGGTACTCGCCCTTCAGCGCGCGCTCGCGCAGCCCCTACGCCGAGCGTGGGCCGATCTTCCTGTGCGGCGAAGATTGCGCCGCGCACAGCCCATCTGATCGACTGCCGGAGATTGTCACCTCGCGTCAGGTCAACATCCGCGCCTACGACGCGCGCGACTTCATGCTCTACGCCCACTCGCGGCTCGCCGACGGGCGCGAGGCGGAAGGCGTGGCAGCCAAGCTGCTCGAGGATCCAAACGTGCGCCAGGTGCACATCCGCACCGCGCTGCATGGCTGCTTCCTGTGCGCGGTGGAGCGGGCGTAGGGCGACCGTGTCGCAGTCAGCGGTCACCCCCCGAGGCTGGGCAGCTGCAGCCTGTGCTGCTTCGCGCAGGCGATGGCGTCCTCGTAGCCGGCGTCGGCGTGGCGCATGACGCCCGAGGCCGGGTCGTTCCACAGCACGCGCTCGATGCGGCGCGCGGCCTCGGGCGTGCCGTCGCACACGATCACCATGCCGGCGTGCTGCGAGTAGCCGATCCCGACGCCGCCGCCGTGGTGGATCGATACCCACGTGGCGCCGGACGCGCAGTTGAGCAGCGCATTCAGCAGCGGCCAGTCAGACACCGCATCCGAGCCGTCGCGCATGGCCTCGGTCTCGCGGTTGGGGCTGGCGACAGAGCCCGAATCCAGATGATCGCGGCCGATGACGATAGGCGCCTTCAGTTCCCCTTTGGCCACCATCTCGTTGAAAGCGAGGCCCAGCCGGTGCCGGTCGCCAAGGCCGACCCAGCAAATGCGCGCCGGCAGCCCCTGGAACTTGATGCGGGTCCTCGCCATATCGAGCCAGTTGTGCAGATGCGTGTTGCCAGGCAGCAGCTCCTTCACCTTGGCGTCGGTGCGGAAGATGTCCTCCGGTTCGCCCGACAGCGCCGCCCAGCGGAACGGGCCGATGCCGCGACAGAACATCGGCCTGATGTAAGCGGGCACGAAGCCCGGGAAGTCGAAGGCGTTAGCCACACCCTCGTCCTTGGCCATCTGGCGGATGTTGTTGCCGTAGTCGACGGTGGGGATGCCGCGCTTGTGGAACTCCAGCATGGCGCGCACGTGCTCGGCCATCGAGTGCTTGGCTTCCCGCTCGACGCGCTTGGGGTCCGACGCGCGGCGGGCCTCCCAGTCGGCCAGCGACCAGCCCTTGGGCAGGTAGCCGTTGATGGGATCGTGCGCCGAGGTCTGGTCGGTCACCACGTCGGGGTGCACGCCGCGGCGTGCAAGCTCGGGGAAGATGTCGGCGGCGTTGCCCAAGAGGCCGACGGACAGCGGCTTCCTCTCGGCGCACGAGCGCTCGATCATGGCGAGCGCCTCGTTCAAGGTCTTGGCCTGGGTGTCGAGGTATTTAGTCTTGAGCCGCATCTCGATGCGGCTTGGCTGGCACTCCACCGCCAGCATGGAGGCGCCGGCCATCACGGCGGCCAGCGGTTGCGCGCCACCCATGCCGCCAAGGCCTGCGGTGAGGATCCATTTGCCGGCCAGGCTGCCGCCGTAGTGGCGCCGCCCCACCTCCACGAAGGTCTCGTAGGTGCCCTGCACGATGCCCTGGCTGCCGATGTAGATCCAGGAGCCCGCTGTCATCTGCCCGTACATCATCAGCCCCTTGCGATCGAGCTCGTTGAAATGCTCGAGCGTGGCCCAGTGCGGCACGATGTTGGAGTTGGCGATCAGCACCCGCGGCGCATCGGCGTGCGTGCGGAACACGCCGACCGGCTTGCCCGACTGCACCAACAGCGTCTCGTCGGCCTCCAGCTTGCGCAGCGCCGCGACTATGCGGTCGAAGCTTTCCCAGTCGCGCGCCGCCCGGCCGATGCCGCCGTAGACGACCAGCTCGCCCGGCTTCTCCGCCACCTCGGCATCGAGATTGTTCATCAGCATCCTGAGCGGCGCCTCGGTCAGCCAGCTCTTGGCCGAGATCTCCGTTCCGCGCGGCGCGCTGATGCGGCGGGCGTTGTCGATGCGGGTCATAAGTTCCTCGCGTTGCCCTCGCCTGCAAAGCGCAGGCAGGTTTCCAGGATCGCGGTGAGCGCGCGCCGGATTTCGGCGGCATGGGCGATATCGTAGGGCACGGGCCAACTGCGCTCGTCCACCGGACCGACGGGCTCGCGCATGTAGCCGCGGCAGGCAAGCTCCATCTGCACGGCGTGCACACCTTGCTCGGGCGCGCCGTAGCGGCGGGTGATGTAGCCGCCCTTGAAACGGCCATTGACCGCGACGGAGAAGCGGCTGGCCGCTGCAATCGCCGTGATCGGCTCGGCAAGGTCCATGTCGCAGGACGTCCCGCCGTTGGTACCGATGTTCATCACCGGCAGCTCGCCCGGAAACAGGCGCGGGATGATCGAGCGGATCGAGTGACAGTCGTAGAGGACGATGCATGCATGCTGGCCGCGCAGGCGATCAATCTCGGCGGCGAGGGCCGCGTGGTAGGGCTCGAAATAGGCCTGCTTTCGCTGTGCAATATCGGCGGCATTGGGCGCTTGGCCGGTGCGCCAGAGCGACTCGCCATCGAAGGTGGTGGTGGGCACCAGCTCGGTCGTGTTCTGGCCGGGGTAGAGCGAGGCGCCGGAGGGGTCGCGGTTGACGTCGATCACGGTGCGCGAGATGGCGGTGTGGATGGTGGTGGCGCCCATCTCGCGCACGAAGTCGTAGAGCCGGTTGATCCACCAGTCGGCGTCCTTGCGCGCCAGCCAAAGGGAGACGCAGCGCGCCTCGATCTCGGGCGGGATGTCGGTGCCCGTGTGCGGGAAGCTGACGATCAGCGGCGCCTCGCGCCGCTCCACCGTTAACCAGCTTGGCATGTCGACAGCCATGGCCCCTAGCGTCCACTCTCGCTGATGGTCGAGCCGTGCGCGAACCGCGACGGCTCCCCTCCCCCTTGCGGGGAGGGGTCGGGGGTGGGGGTGACGAAGATCGGGCACCCTTCCATGTTCACCCCACCCCTAGCCCCTCCCCATCGAGGGGAGGGGGATTCGGTCGCGCCCGCTTCACGACTTATACTCCACCGTCTCCCACACCACCGGCAGCGCGATGCCGGCCGCGTCGACCACGGCGCCGGAGCGCACCAGGTCGGCGGCGGCGGCGATGTCGGGGGCAAGGTAGCGGTCGTCTTCGAGATGCGGAACCTGCCCGCGCACGAGCCGGCGCACGCGCTCCACAGGCTCGCTCGACAACAGGGTGCCGTGGAAATCGCAGCCCTGGCACGCTGCCAGCAGCTCGATGGCGAGGATCTGCGTGAGGTTCTCGGCCATCGGCAGCAGCCTGCGCGCAGCGTGCGCGGCCATGGAGACGTGGTCCTCCTGGTTGGCGGAGGTGGGAATGGAATCGATGCTGGCCGGCGCGGCGCGCTGCTTGTTCTCGGCCACCAGCGCGGCCGCCGTCACCTGCGGGATCATGAAGCCCGAGTTGAGACCGGGCTTGGGGGTGAGGAAGGGGGGCAAGCGCGACAGCGCGGGATCGACCAGCATGGCGATGCGCCGCTCGGCGAGCGAGCCGATCTCGCATATGGCGAGCGCCATCATGTCGGCCCCGAGCGCAACCGGCTCTGCGTGGAAGTTGCCGCCAGAGAGCGCAATGGCATCCTCGGCAATGATCAGCGGGTTGTCGGAGACGCCGTTGGCCTCGTCGGCGAGCACGCGCGCAACGTGGCGCAGGGTGTCGAGCACCGCGCCCATCACCTGCGGCTGGCAGCGCAAACAGTAGGGGTCCTGCACGCGGTCGTCGCCCACGCGATGCGACTCGCGGATGGCGCTGCCGGCCATCAGACGGCGTAGTGCGTCCGCGCAATCGATCTGGCCCTGATGGCGGCGCAGCGCATGAATGCGCGCGTCGAACGGCGCATCCGAGCCCTTGGCGGCCTCCGTGGAGAGCACGCCGGTGACGAGCGCCGTGCGCAAGAGATCGGCGGCCGCGAACAAGGCAGCGAGCGCATAAGCGGTGGAAAACTGCGTGCCATTGAGCAGGGCCAGGCCTTCCTTGGGAGCCAGCTCCAGCGGTTGCAGGCCGATACGGCGCAGCGCCTCGCGCGCCGGCACCCGACCACCCTGCATGTCCACCTCGCCCACGCCGATCATCGCCGCTGCCATGTGCGCGAGCGGTGCCAGGTCGCCCGACGCGCCGACCGAGCCCTGGGCCGGAACTACTGGCGTCAGCTTCTTGCCGAGCATGTGCACCAGCATCATGATCGTTTCCGGCCGCACGCCCGACGCTCCGCGTGCCAAGCTTGCCGCCTTCAGCGCCAACATCAGCCGCACGACAGCAACGGGCGCCGGCTCGCCAACGCCCGCCGCGTGCGACAGCACGATGTTGGTCTGCAGCCGCGCCAGGTCGGCCGCTGCGATGCGCACGCTGGCGAGCTTGCCGAAGCCCGTATTGATGCCGTAGACGGGCTCGCCCTTGGCGACGATGGCCTCGACCGCACGGGCGCTCGCCTCGACCGCCGGCAGGCAGGTTGGATCGAGCTTGGCACCGGCGCCGCGGTAGATGGCGCGCCAGTCATCCAGGCTCACCGCGCCCGGCTGCAAGGTGATGTCGCCGGGAGCAAGGCTCACCGGCCCCTCCACACCCGTGCATGAAGGGGATTGAAGCCCATGCGGTAGGGCAGCTCGGCCAGCCGCTCGACATTCCAGATGGCGAGATCGCACCACTTGCCGGCTTCGAGCGTGCCGACCTCCGGCAGGCGTCCCAGCGCGCGGGCCGCCTCGCGCGTCACCCCGGCGATGATCTCCTCCACTGTGAGGCGAAAGAGCGTGGCGCCCATGTTCATGGTGAGCAGCAGGGAGGTGAGGGGCGACGAGCCGGGGTTGCTGTCGGTGGCGATGGCCATGCGCGTGCCGTGCTTGCGGAAATGCTCCACAGGCGGCTTCTGAGACTCGCGCAGGAAATAGAACGCGCCGGGCAGCAGCACCGCCACCGTCCCAGCCTTGGCCAGGGCCGCGGCACCGGCCTCGTCGGTGTACTCGAGGTGGTCGGCAGAAAGCGCGCCATAGCGCGCCGCGAGGTTTGCGCCACCGAGGTTGGAGAGCTGGTCGGCGTGCAACTTCACCGGCAGCCCAAGCCGCCTGGCCACCTCGAACACCCGCGCCGTCTGCGCGCCCGAGAAGGCAATGCCTTCCATGAAGGCGTCCACCGCATCCGCGAGCTTGACCTCGGCAATGGCAGGTAGCGTTTGGCCGCACAGACGCGCGATGTAGACATCCTTGTCGTCTGCCTCCGGCGGCAGGGCGTGCGCGCCGAGAAAGGTCGTGGCGACCGAGATACGCCGCTCGTCGGCCAAGCGGCGGGCGGCGCGGAGCTGGCGGGCTTCCGTCTCCATGTCCAGGCCATAGCCCGATTTGATCTCTATGGTTGTGACACCTTCGCCGATCAGCGCGTCGAGCCGCGGCAGCGCCTGGGCCACCAGATCCTCCTCCGAGGCTGCACGCGTGGCTTTGACGGTGGAGATGATGCCGCCGCCGGCGCGCGCGATCTCTTCATAGGTCGCACCGGCAAGGCGCAGCTCGAACTCGTGCGCCCGGTTGCCGCCGTAGACGAGATGGGTGTGACAGTCGATCAGGCCCGGCGTGACCCAGCGGCCTTCCAGATCGATGCGCTCGGCCGCTTCGAGCGCGGGCTGCTCGGCGCGCGGGCCGACCCAGGAGACGCGGCCGTCGCTCGCGGCAATGGCGGCATCTTCGACGATGCCGAGACCGGGTCGCGCCGGATCGAGCGTGGCGATGCGGGCATTCGTCCAAAGCCGATCAACCTTCATGGCGCCCCAGTCTATACTATTGAGCCCGGCCGGTGGACCACCCGGCGATCGATCCACAAGGAGATCGCGTGCCCCAGCTTTACGTCCGCAATGCGCTGCTGGAAACGGGGTGGCAGCGGGATGTGCTGCTCAGCATCGACGGCCGCGCCCTTGCTGCGATCGAGGTTGGCGTTGCTCCACCCCCTGCCGCCGAGCGCCTCGCCGGCGTCGCCGTGCCCGGCGTCGCCAACGTGCACTGTCACGCCTTTCAGCGCGCCATGGCAGGGCTCGTCGAGCGCGGCGGGCCCGAGGACGACAGCTTCTGGACGTGGCGCGAGGTCATGTACCGCTTTCTCGCGGCTATGACGCCCGACGATATCGAGGCTGTGGCGGCATGGGCGTACGTAGAAATGCTGGAGGCGGGCTTCACCAGCGTCGGCGAGTTCCACTACCTGCACAACGCGCCGGACGGGACGCACTATGCCGATCCGGCTGAGACCGGCGGCCGCATCGTGGCCGCTGCAGAGGCAAGCGGCATCGGCCTTGCCCTGCTCCCCTCTTTCTATGCCCACGGCGGCAGCGGCGGGAAGCCGCCCACGCCGCACCAAACGCGCTTCCTGCTCGATCTCGATGGGTTCTGGAGGCTGCTCGAGGCAAGTCGCCGGCATGTGCAGCGCCTTGACGGCGCCGCGCTCGGCATCGCGCCGCATTCCTTGCGCGCCGTCGACGCGGCAGAGCTGCGCGCGCTCGCCGAGCGATGGACCACCGGGCCCATCCACATCCACGCCGCGGAGCAGCAGGGCGAGGTGGAGGAGTGCCTCGCCTGGTCCGGCGCCCGCCCCGTGCAATGGTTGCTCGACAACATGAACGTCGGCCCGCGCTGGTGCCTGATCCACTGCACGCATATGATCGCGGACGAGAGCACACGCCTTGCACGATCGGGCGCCGTGGCAGGTCTGTGCCCCATTACGGAAGCCAATCTGGGCGACGGCATCTTCTCCGCGCCGCCCCATGCGGCAGCCGGCGGGCACTTTGCGGTCGGCACGGACAGCAACGTGCGCATCGCCCTCAATGAGGAGTTGCGTACGCTCGAATACGGCCAACGTCTGCGCGATGAGAAGCGCAACCGACTGGGACCAGTGGGCGCCTCCACCGGCCGGCATCTCTTCGACCGCGCGCGCCGCGGCGGAGCGCAGGCGCTGGGGCTCCCGACCGGCGCGCTGGCCGTGGGGCAGACGGCAGACATCGTCGTGCTCGACGACACTCACCCGGCCCTGGTCGGGCGCCGCGACGATCAACTGATCGATGCGTGGGTGTTCGCCGCGGGCGATGGCGCAGTGCGCGACGTGTTCGCCGGCGGCCGCCGCGTGGTTGCCGATGGACGTCACGTGCGCCGCGACCAGCTCCGCCAGCGCTTCGTCAGCACCATGCATCGCCTATCGGTGACGTGATGCAAGCAGCACTTTTCAAAGCCCTGTCACCTACGGGACATGCCGCCCCATAGTGCCGCTGCTAGAAGCAGGTGCGTCCCTAACGCCGAGGCCAGCAGCGCCTCCCGGAAGCCCCGGTGCGGGAGCAGTGGCCCATGCCGCTGCTGGGCCACAGGGAATCCCCAGGCTCCCTGTGGCCCATACCTACCACAGCGCCTCCATTCGCCGACCCACATCCCAACTTTTTTTGTATTCTGCCGGCGTGTCTCTCGCGTGGTCCGCTCATGGTGCACAAAAGCTCGGTCGCGGCCCTGCTCGGCAGGACCGCCTTGTTCGGTTCCCTCGCGCACGACGACCGGCTGGACGTGGCCGATCAGATGCGTGCCGTCGGCTTCAAGAGCGGGCAAAGCATCTTCGCGCGGGGCGACCCCGGCGATGAGGTGTTCCTGGTCGTTGCAGGGTGCGTTCGCCTGTACGTCTTCTCGCTGGATGGACGGTCCCTTTCCTTCAAGCACGCGAACCCGGGGGACATCTTCGGCGAGATCGCCGTTTTGGATGGCGGCACGCGCTCGGCCGATGCAATTGCTCTGACGCGCGTGGACGCGATGAGCCTGCCGCAAGCGCGGCTCAATGCGCTGATCGAGAAGAACTCCAGGGTGGCGCGAGCGGCGATCGCCTTCCTGTGCCGCCGCCTGCGCGAGACCAGCAACCAGTTCGAGGCGGTCGCGCTGCATCCGATCGAGGTGAGGCTCGCGCGATTTCTCCTGTTGCGGTGCAACGAGCGGGAGAAGCAGGGCAACACCCCCGCAACAGCCTTCGAGCTTGGGATGTCGCAGACCGAGCTGGCGCTGCTCCTGGGCGCTAGCCGGCAGAAGGTCAACGCGGCCCTGGCCCTGCTCGAACAAGAGCGCGCGATCAAGCGCGCGGGCAGAAAGCTCAGCTGCGATGTGGCGAAGCTCGAGCGCATTGGCGAGCCCGACTGACCTGCCGCCCGCCGGTCGCATTTGACAGCGCCTTTGGGCTGCCGGTAACTGGCTGCAATCACGCTTCACGGGAGGAAGGCATGGGTGTGCAGCGGCTCGGCATCGTGATGAACGGCGTCACCGGGCGTATGGGCGCCAACCAGCACCTGGTGCGCTCCATCGTTGCTATCCGCAAGGAAGGCGGCGTGGCCCTCGCCAGCGGCGAGAGGGTCATGCCAGACCCGATCCTGGTCGGCCGCAACGAGGCGAAGCTGGCCGAGCTCGCCAAGGCCAACGGCATCGCGCGCTGGACCACCGATCTCGACAAGGCGCTCGGCGACAAGAACGACACGGTGTTCTTCGACGCCGCCACCACCCAGATGCGGCCGCGTCTGCTGGCCAAGGCCATCGACGCCGGCAAGCACATCTACTGCGAGAAGCCGGTTGCCACCGGCCTGGAGGAGGCGCTCGGCATCGCGCGCAAGGCCAAGGCCGCGGGCATCAAGCACGGGGTGGTGCAGGACAAGCTGTTCCTGCCGGGCCTCAGGAAGCTCAAGATGCTGATCGACTCCGGCTTCTTCGGCCGGCTGCTCTCCGTGCGCGGCGAGTTCGGGTACTGGGTGTTCGAGGGCGACCTGCAGCCGGCCCAGCGCCCGTCCTGGAATTATCGCACCGAGGACGGCGGCGGCATCATCCTCGATATGCTCTGCCACTGGCGCTACGTGCTCGACAACACCTTCGGTAACGTGAAGTCGGTGTCGTGCCTCGGCGCGATCCACATCCCCGAGCGCATCGACGAGGCCGGCAGGCGCTACAAGGCCACCGCCGACGATGCCGCCTACGCCACCTTCCAGCTCGACGGCGGCGTGATCGCGCATTTCAACAGCTCGTGGGCGACGCGCGTGCGCCGCGACGACCTGCTCACGCTGCATGTGGACGGCACGCACGGCTCGGCGGTGGCCGGCCTGCAGGATGTGGTGGCCCAGCAGCGCATGGCGACGCCCAAGCCGGTGTGGAACCCCGACGTCAGGCAGACCATCGACTTCTACGCCGGCTGGCAGCCGGTGCCCGAGACGCAGGCCTTCGACAACGGCTTCAAGCTGCAATGGGAGGCCTTCATCCGCCACGTGGTGGAGGGCGCGCCCTACAAGTGGGACCTGCTGGAAGGCGCCAAGGGCGTGCAGCTCGTCGAGTGCGCCTTGCGCAGCTGGAAGGAGCGCCGCTGGGTGGACGTGCCCGAGTTGAAGGTTTGAGTCCAATTCCCTCTCCCAGCAAACGGGGAGAGGGGGTGTCGCGGCCAAGGATGTGACCATGAATGCACCCATCCTCTCGTCCCTGAAGATCAACCTCCCCACCGACGCGGGCAAGCTCGAAACCTTCGTGCTCTCCGAGCCGCGGGCCTATCCCCAAAAGGCCAGCGCCACGTTCAACCGCGTCGCTTTCTCAGCCGCGCACGTGGTGGCCGACGCGCGCGCCGCCACTGACCCCTGGCTCGACTGTGCGCTCGATTGGGAGCAAACGCTTCGCTACCGCAAATACCTGTGGGACCTGGGACTAGGCGTCGCCGAAGCGATGGATACGGCCCAGCGCGGCATGGGGCTCGACTGGCCGACCTCGCTCGAGCTGATCACGCGGGCAGTGCGGGCGGGCAAGGCCTGGGAGGCGACGAACGGGCGCCCCGCTCTGATCTTCTCGGGTTGCGGCACCGACCATCTCGACCCCGCGCAGGTACGCTCCGTCGACGAGGTGGTCCGCGCCTACGAGGAGCAGATGGCCGCCATCGAGAAGGCCGGCGGCCGCCTCATCGTCATGGCGAGCCGGGCGCTGGCGCGCGTTGCAAAGTCTCCGGCCGACTACGAGCGCGTCTATGCCCGCGTGCTCTCACAGGCCAAGGAGCCCGTGATCATCCATTGGCTGGGTGAGATGTTCGATCCCGCGCTCGCCGGCTACTGGGGCTCAGCCAGCCACTTGGCGGCCATGGAGACCGCGGTCGGCATCATCAACGCCCATGCCGCCAAGGTCGACGGCGTCAAGATCTCGCTGCTCGACAAGGAGAAGGAGATCGCCATGCGCCGCCGCCTCGCCAAGGGCGTGCGCATGTACACCGGCGACGACTTCAACTACGCCGGGCTGATCGCCGGCGACGACAAGGGCCACAGCGACGCCTTGCTCGGCATCTTCGATGCCATCGCGCCGGCGGCCTCCGCCGCATTGGCCGCGCTGGCGTCCGGCGACCGCCAGCGGTTCGACGACATCCTCGCGCCAACGGTGCCGCTGTCGCGCCACATCTTCAGGACGCCCACCCGCTTCTACAAGACCGGCGTGGTGTTCATGGCCTACCTCAACGGCCTGCAGGACCATTTCGTCATGGTCGGCGGCCAGCAGAGCGCACGCTCGCTTGCCCACCTCGCCGAGCTCTTCCGCCTCGGCGACCGCGCCGGCCTGCTGCGCAATCCCGAGCTCGCGCTCCGCCGCATGGGCCACGTCCTCGCCCTGCACGGGATCGCGTGACGGCGGTCGCATGGAACAACGCATGCGCTGGAAGTCATTGATTGTCGAAGCGGGCTGCAAGGTCCCCCCTCCCCCTTGTGAGGAGGGGTCGGGGGTGGGGGTAACGAGACGAGAGCGGCCTACCCTTCTGTCTTCACCCCACCCCTATCCCCTCCCCATCGAGGGGAGGGGAAGTGTGCGCGGCTCGCCCAGCGGGCTGCAGCACGCGGGTTGCCTGTCGCCAGCCCCCGCCCGAACTCGCAGGGGGTAGGAGATGCGCGACTTCTCGCGAGGGGTTGAGCACCTCTCCATCAACACCGCGACCTTGAGGAAGCAGCTCCCGCTGCCCGCCATCATCGAGGCCTGCGCGCACCGCGGCATCCCGGCAATCGATCCGTGGCGCGATCAGGTCGCGGCCGCCGGCCTCGCCGCCGTCGCCCGGCAGATCAAGGACGCGGGGCTGGTGCTTTCCGGCTATTGCCGCGGCGGCTTTTTCCCCGCAGCCGATGCCGCGGGCCTCGCCGCGGCGCTGGAGGACAACCGCCGCGCCATCGACGAGGCCAAGACCCTGGGCTCTCCCTGCCTGATGCTCGTGGTGGGCTCGCTGCCGGGCGCGCTCGCCGGCAAGCCGCTTTTCACCGACATCGGGCTTGCGCGGACACAGGTGCGCGACGGCATCGCCGCGTCACTGGAGTACGCGCGACAGGCCGGCATGCCGCTCGCCATCGAGCCGCTGCATCCCATGCAGGCGGCCGACCGCGCCTGCATCAACACCTTGGAGCAGGCGCTCGACCTGTGCGACGCGCTCGACCCCGGCCGCACCGGCGCACTCGGCGTGGCGCTCGACGTCTACCACGTGTGGTGGGACCCCAAGCTCGAAGCCCAGATCACGCGAGCCGGGCGCGACCGATTGCTCGCCTACCACGTGTGCGACTGGCTGGTGCCCACCCGCGACCTCCTCAACGACCGCGGCATGATGGGCGACGGCATCATCGAGCTGAAGAAGGTGCGCGGCTGGGTGGAGGCGGTGGGCTACACGGGATTTGCCGAGGTGGAGATCTTCTCCGACCGTTGGTGGAGCCTGCCGCCCGACGAGGTGCTGGACGCGTGCGTGGCGCGGTATCGGGCGGTGGTTTAGCACCCCGCAGCCGTGCTATGTTTGTTTCATGACCAGATCCGAAGCCATCGCCCAGATCGCGGCCAATGCCGAGAAGCTCAGTGACGAACAGCTCGAAGGGCTGGCCGCGTTCACTACGGCCCTCGTGCACCCCACGGTCTACTCGACGCTCCCGCCGGAAGAGAAAGCCCTCATCGACGCCGCGCTCGACCGCCTGGATCTCGGCGAGAGCGTCCCTGGCGAGGAAGCCTTTGCCCGGCTCGATGAGCGGATAGCCGTGGCCAAGGCACGTGCATGAGACGATGGGTCCTCGACCGTCAGGCCGAGGCCGATCTGCAAGCTCAACTCGACTATCTCATCGAGCGAGGGGCGGTGGGCGCCGCCGAGAGGCTGTCCACGCGCGTCAAGTCGTTCCTGCGTGACTTTCTAACCGTCTATCCGGCTACAGGTGTGTTCCTCGACCACCGCGGCCTTTGGGAAACCTGGATACCTCGCACCCGGCTGGTGCTGTGGTATCGCTTCACGGACACAGAGCTGCAGGTCGTGCGAGTATGGCATACGGCACGGGACCGTCGCGCACTGCCGCCTTGAGGGACGATCGAGCTACACCCGCCGCCGCTGCGCATATCGCTCCACCCGCACCGTCGCAGTCAGCTCGTGCGCCAGCATGCCCTCGGCCGCGCACATGCGCCCGATCACGGGGGCGATGCGCTGGCTCGCCGCGGGGGTGAGCTTCTGATAGGTCACGGTCTTGAGGAACTTGCCGACCCACAGGCCGCCGGTGTAGCGGCCAGCGCGCCCGGTGGGGAGCGTGTGATTGGTGCCGACGCCCTTGTCGCCGTAGGCCACCGTGCTCTCCTCGCCGAGGAACAGGCTGCCGTAGTTCTTGAGCTTGCTGAGGTAATAGTCGTTGCGGCGCGTCTGCACCTCGAGGTGCTCGGGCGCGTATTTGTCGCTCAAAGCGATGGCCGCGTCGTCGTCCTCCACCACCGCCACTTCGCCCAGCCGTTGCCAGGAGACGCCGGCAATCTCGCGCGTCGGCAGAGTGACGAGCTGGCGCTCGATCTCGGTCAGCACCTGGCGGCCGAACTTCTCCGATGTCGTTATGAGCCACGCCGGGCTGTCGGGCCCGTGCTCGGCCTGGCCTAGCAGGTCGGTGGCCACCAGGGCCGGGTCGGCGCTATCGTCGGCGATCACCAGGATCTCGGTCGGGTCCCGCGGGCAGGTCGATGCCGACCAGGCCGAACAGCTGCCGCTTGGCCTCGGCCACGTAGGGGTTGCCGGGGCCGGTGATCATGTCGACGGGGCGCATGCCGACGCAGCCGTAGGCCATGGCGCCGAAGGCCTGCACGCCGCCGATTGCGTAGATCTCGTCGGCGCCGGATTCGGCCAGCGCATAGAGCGTCGCGGGGAAAATGCCTCGCGCGTCGCGCGGCGGCGCGGCGCCGATCACGTGCGGCACGCCCGCCACCTTGGCGGTGGCGATGCTCATGATGGCAGCGGAGATCAGCGGATACTTGCCGCCGGGGATGTAGCAGCCGACCGTCTCCACGGGGATGATCTTCTGTCCGAGCGTTATGCCCTCGCCCACCTGCGTCTCGAACTCGTGCAGAGATTCGCGCTGGCGCCTGGCGAAGTCGGTGACTTGGGCTTTGCAGAAGGCGAAGTCGTCCTTGAACGTTTCGCTCATGGCCCGGCGGGCCGCGGCGATCTCGTCGGCGCTGACGCGGAACTCGGGCCGCTCCCATTTGTCGAGGTCGCGGGCGTAGCGGCGGACGGCCTCGTCGCGGTTGGCCTCGATGTCGTCGAGCATGGCGCGCACGCGCTCGGTGAGCGCGCGGGTGTCCTGGCGCGAGGCCGGCTCGGCCTTCTTGAGGTAGCTGACCATGGTTGCGTTTTCGCCCTGTGCACCTTGGATGCAGGCCACATTAGACATCATGCGAGGCCGTGCAAGCGAAGCGATCGCCCCCTCACTTGGTCCATCACTTGGGCCCGGGCCCCCGCGGGCGATACACCGGCGTCTCGCAGTTGACGCCGGCCCCGCGCCGGCCCCAGCGCCTGGTCGGCGGGCCATTGTCGCACTCCCACAGGCCGAGCGCCTTGTTCCTCGCTTCCGTCTCGAGGTCGCGGTAGTAGCCGCCCGAGTAGCAGGTGTAGTCGCTGGCCCAGCCGGCGCGGATCATGCATTCGCCGACGTCCTGGCCGTCGTCGGTCCAGCATTCCGCGGTGTGGCGCTGGCGGAACCAGACGCGCTCGATACTTTGGATGCGGCAGGTGACGGTCTTGCCCTGCACGCAGCGCCGCAGCGCGATCGTGGAATCCTCCAGGGGCTTCCAGCGCCGGCCAAAGCTGTAGCACCAGGAGCCGCGCTCGGGCGTGTCGATGCCCCACACGCGGAAGCGGTTGGATTTGATGTCGATGGTGCTGCCGTCGACGACCACGGCGGGGCCGGAGAACTCGCCGCCTATGCTCAGCGACCCGGACGACTGCGCGCTTGCGCAAGCGCACGCCACAACCAGCAGCAACGCCGCGACAACCGTTGTCGGCAACGGGACTACGCCCGGGATGTGCAATGGCTTCCCCTGTTTGGCAAACGCGCCACAACCCCTTACGCACCGGCCGTACCGTCACAGCTTACAACCGGGGCCGGCGGCGGCGGCCAAGGCATAGCTACCTTGAGCAACGGTTGCGGCGCAACGCGGGACATGCCCGCACCGCGGTCATCTCCTATCGCGTTGCCGCGTTGTGCGAAACGGTGCAACGCGGTTTTCCGCGCGTGGCGATGCGCTTGCGCCCCAGTTGCATCGATCGGCGCAATGCACCCCAATCGCGCTCGATGTGTGTCCTGCAAGCGGTATTCGCCAACGTGCATGCCCTGTATAACAACACACAATGCCAGCGTGGGTTGCCCATTGCCACTCACGGGACGGACGATTGCCGGGTGAGGGAGAGCACCATGGGTTTGCTCGGATGGCTCCGACGCCTTGTCGTGTCGATGGGCATCGGCGGGGTGAGCTACATCATCATGATCGGCATCATGGTGCTTTCGGTCGTGTACGACCGCGAGCTGGAGCCCGTCATCAGGTTCGCCTTCGATGTCGGCCGCGGCATCGTCGGGGGGCTCGACACGCTCGTCTCGGGAAGCCGCTGGGGCCAGGTGGCCGTCAATCATCTGCGCGAGCGGGTCAACATGACCCACGTGGTGCTGTCCATTCCGGCCATCGTCATCGCCACCATAGTCTTCGGCATTCCGTTCAACCGGCTGCTCGGGGGCACCCGCAGCGGACTGCAGCGCCTGGCCATCGCCCTCACCACTATCCCGTCGACGGTGGTGCTGGCGGTCGTTCTGTTCAGCTTCAATGCGATGTTACCCGAGGCCTATGCCGGCCTGCTGCGTTTCGCAGACTGGGTTTGGCGGTGGTCGCTCGATGCGCTGAGCGCCTCTGGCTTACCTGGCGCGCTGAAGCTCACCAACGCCGCCCGGCAGGGCTTCTCGGGCCATCACTACGTGATCATGGCGCTGTGCAGCATGGTCGCGTCGTTCATCGTCAACGTGATCTTCGTCTTCGCGACGCGTCCAAGCGACGTGCCGAGGCCGCGCCCAGTGTGAGCTCGGCGCGCGCCTCCGGCTGGCCAGGCTGCGGCGCCGGCGCGATCCCCCGCGCAAGGCACGGTGAAACGTGACCCGTTTGAGACATTCAGTTGATCGACGTGCGGGTTGACAGGTTCATCATCAACTTCTTAGAAGACCGCATGCGCCAAAGCTTCAGCCTTCTCACCCGCCACTATTACCCGCAGTCAACATAACGGCGGGCGCATCCTCTTGCACAACCGCTGCGTCCCGGCGGTTGAGAGAAGGCAAGCATCCGGCATCGCAGCTTCAACGGAGCTATGCGATGCCGTCGGAAGTCAAAATCCCTACTGTCGGACTCATGGGGTTCGGTGCGTTCGGCCAGTTGATCGCCACGCATCTGCACTCTCGCTTACCGCTCGTGGTATATGACCCGACTACGCCGCAGATCACCGCCACTCTTCGCAGTCGTGTCCGGGTCGGTGACGTAGCAACCGTTGCTCGCTGCGACGTCGTGATCCTCGCCGTCCCGGTCAGTGAGCTGGTATCTGCGATCAGAAGCCTGCGACCGTATCTGCGCCCCGGAACCATTGTTGTGGACGTGGGATCGGTCAAGATGAAGCCGGCAAAGGTGATGGAAGCCCAGCTACCACACTTCGTCGACATCGTCGGAACTCATCCCTTGTTTGGCCCTCAGAGTGCACGGAACGGCATACAGGGCCGAAAGATCGCCGTATGCCCTGTGAGAGGGAATGGAGCCCAACGGGTTGCTGCTTTTCTTCGTCGTACGCTCGGATTGCGCGTCTACATCACGACGCCTGAGGAGCACGACAGGGATGCCGCTGTCGTTCAGGGCGTCACACACCTCATTGCAAAGGTCTTGGTTCGCATGGAGCCACTACCGAAACGGTTGACCACTGCGAGCTTCGATCTCCTCATGCAAGCAATAGAGATGGTTAGGTACGATGCTGCCAGCGTCTTCCTGGCAATCGAGCAAGAAAACCCTTACGCCGCAGAGGTTCGGGAGCGCTTCTTCTGCCTCGCGGAGGAGGCAAAGGCAGAGTTGGAAAAACCCCTGCTGCCGACAGCCGAGTAGGCCTGCAATGACGCGTCTTCAGCTCCTGGCACGCCTTCTCCCTGTTTGATCTGGCAAGTTCCGGGGCTTAGCGGTTGGAGCAAGCAGCGTATCCGTTGGTGTCGGCCGGAACGCGTGCTTAGGCTGCGGCGGCGCCGACAATCAGCCCGCAGCCCGCTTCTTCGTCACCTCGACGATGCCGTTGTCGCCGTCGACTCGCACCCAGTCGCCGGTCTCGATCACCTCGAGCGGGTCCTGGTCCAGGTCGGTCACCGCGGGGGCGCGCGTGACCACCGCGCCCAGCGCCACCTTGGTCGTCATGGTGTTGAACACCATGGCCTTGGGTGCCACGCCCGCCAGCCGCGTCATGTGGAAATAGTGCGACCAGCCAGACGAGCCCTTGGCGCCGGGAAACACCAGCACCTTGTCCTTGAAGCTCTTACCCCGCATCTCGTGACGCATCTCGACGATGGTGCCGGTCCTGTGGTCGATGCCGCCCCAGCCCGAGATGGTGTCGCGCGTCACCATCGCCTCGCCTTCAGCGACGCCGCCCACCACCTTGCGGCCCCTGAGGATGATCTTGTCCATCTGGTGCTCTGCCTCTCGCCGTCCTTTGTCGCAGCGCGACGCGGGGCCATGCCGGTCGCATGTCTTCGACGTGACCACACTACTTCACCGGGAGCAGACCTCCCAGACCCACCCATTCTGTCACGAAAAGGGGTTCGGGGTCTCGTCGTGTCGAAGACATGCCATCGGCATGTGTCGAAAGCACGCTTCGGCATGATGCGGGTCTGGACGGCAGCCCAGTCGCGAAGCGAACGGGCATGAACTCGCAACCGGTTGGCCAGGAGGCAGACCTCCCACGGTCGATCAACCTCAAAGAGCGGACACTCCGAATGATCACCTTGAACGGAAGAAGAGCGCCAATTGCTGGTCAATGTAGGTGGATGCAACAGCGTCGAGGTTGGACACTACTTGCCGACTAGCGGAAGAATCTTCCTCGCCGAAGAAATTTGGTTGTCCGACCACCCATGCTTGGGCAAGCGCTCCAGGAAGCCGTAGTCGGCGGACGCATCGATGCATGATCGATATGATCGAACGGCGTCATCCTCCCGGTCCAACTCGTACAGTGCGATCGCTCTTCCGCACAGGGGATCGGCCTCACGGCGGTTCGGGTCAAGCTCTATCGCCCTATCAAATCTCGCAAGCGCTTCGGCAAAACGGCCCAGCTCGAACAAGGCAAAGCCAATATTGGACACCGGGCGAAGATCGTCGGGCGCCAACGCCGCCGCCGCCGCCCAATCCGCCACACTCTCAGCGAGCTTCCTATTGCTGTAGTTGGCGTACCCCTTCGACAGAAGGATTTCGACTGGCCGCTTCAGGGCCTGCTCGAACTGTTGGTCGCGTTGCGCAGAGTTCGCCGCCTCAGAGCCGATGGCCGCCTTGTAGGCATCGAGCGAGCTCTGATAGAGCTTGTCAGCCTGATCGTACTGACGATTGTGAACCGCCTCTTGAGCGTCCTCTTCGTATCGGCGGGCGTCGCCCAGCAAGCGCGATTGATGCAAGCGGGCGCGGCGCGCCTCGAATTCAGGGATCTTGCGGCTCGCGGTATAAGATTCGATCGCGTTGGCAATATGCCTGTAGCTCCTGCCCTTTCGCGACCCTGACGCCAGCAGGTCTTCTCTCTCGGAGAGCTCGACAATCTCAATCAGTTGCCTCGGCGAAAGAGTGCGCAGCAACCCGTCAAATTTCTGGTCGAGACGCAGCGCGTGCGTGATTGCCAGGATGTGGGTCACGTTCGCGATGTCGCTCTCCTGTTCGGCCAACCGCTCAGCGAGCACGAGGGTCTTTCGCAGCAAGTCAGCATCGTTAGCTTCCCAAGCCTGGTCTCCGAACTGCTTGACGACGCTGCGCATGACCGATCGATCTTTCTCAGCCAGCAGCTTTGGGAACTCGCCATCGACACCAGCCAGGACGTACGCGGCGGGTGGAAAGTTCGCGAGATCACTGCTTTTCTGGAAGTCCGAGAGCGGAGACGGAATGAACAGGTCCATCACCGTCCTCGCTGACGTTCCGGCCAGGATGGAGTTGCCGTCTCGCGTAGGGACAATTGCGAGGATCCCTTGGTCCAACGAATCGTGCCCCGCGACGAACTCACCCTCGAGCGTCCACACCCCGACCTTGGCAAAGCTCCTGGTCACAACGACTTTGCGGTTTGGCAGATACAGCAGCTGCAGCGGACGAAATTCCCCGATCTCGACAGCACGCGCTTTGGCCGGCTCCTCGACCGGCCACATCCTGACCACCGAATCGAAGGCCAGAGCGTGACTGCCGTCGGCCGCAAAGCCGATTGCGGTGACTGGACTGCCTGTCTCAGCCACCGGGAGCCTGCGCCCCTCCACGCTCCAGTGTTCGACCGTCCCTTTTTTGGTCACGACCAAGAAGCTATCCCCCCAAGGGGAGAATGTTGCTTGAGCGATCTCGATTTCCAAGGTCTTGAGCTGGTCCGTGGCCCGGTCCCAAAGAACGGCCCCGGTGGCGCCAGCCATCAAGGCGTACTTGGCTAGCGGATCAATCGCGGTCGGACATTGGGTGTTATCGAAGCTCCGAACACGTGCTCCGTCAGCGGTGAAGAAGGTGGTCGTCTTTCGCCCGCAGGCCGCAACGAGCCGGCCATCCTGCGATACCGTCACCATTCTATCGGAACCGACGGCATCGACTTTCAAGTCGGCGCGTGACTGCACATCGAAAATATTGATGTAGCCTCCGGCATAGCCGACCAGGTGGCGTGCGCCACTGCGCCCTATGCAGTTGTCCTGAGGCCCCATGACCATGGTGCGGGCGTCATCGGAGATGCCCAGGGTGCCGACGCAATGGCTTCCACTCGGCCTAACGAAGGACCGCAACCCCTGCATCCGCCACAGCCGTATTGCGGCGCCATCGCCATCTGCATCCCGTGTGCCGCCGTGAAGTGTCAGGACAAACTGCCCATCGGGGCTATGGTCGACGCCAATGATTTCGCCGGGCGCCGTGAACTGCTGCAGCGCCTTGCCCCCGCTATCCCACAGCACAAGCGTATTGGGTTCCAGAACGCTCAGGAATGCAGGGCCATATTTCGTGAACAGGGCGTTCCTGCCATAAGTCGCATGGCTGCGAACTTGCCCTTTCTGCGTTCCATCCAGCGCCCATAGTCGGGTGGTTCGATCCATGCTCCGGCTCAAGACGAGCTCCGAGTCGGGGGAAAACGTTGCGTCCTCTACGTAGTGCTGGTGCCCCGCTAATGTCTTAATCAAGCGGCCGTCATTGCCCCAGATGTGGATGAGATTGTCATCTCCCCCTGTGACTAGCATCGTTCCGTCAGGTGAGAAGTCGAGGGAAGTGGTGCCCCTGTGTATCGACCTCTCCCTCATGTGGGCAGAGATGGATGTGACTGCGCCGGTATCCGTGTGGAGGACTCGTGCCAAGCCGTCTACATAGCCGACCGCAATGCGCTTGCCGTCCTTGGAGAACTTGATGACCATTGGGGTGTGGCCATCGAGTTGGGGCAAGTCGGCAACGAACTGCCCAGTGGCAACATCTATGGTTCTCACCGCCCCGCCATAACGCTTGGTAAGGGCCACCAGTTGCTTGCCATCCGGCGACACAGCGATGGGCTGCGATGCTTCGATCTCTCTGAGCAGCTTGCCCTCGACGTCCCACAGCCTGACGGTGTCGTCGCTTGCGCTGGCGAACCCCAGGGAATTGGGAAGGAAGATGGCGCTGCGGGCATCTTTGTGCGTAACAGCGAGCTTGTAGAACTGCTTGGATCGATACCACTCATTGCTTGTTGTCGCGACGGTCGCACTCGGAAATGCATCTCGCGCATGTTGCAGTAGGCGCATGCCGAACGTGGGATCGCGATTCTCCTGCTGCAGCGCAGCACTCAGCAGCTTGCTGGAAAGCGCCTGTCGCTGTGCAACATCCCTCTGGCGTGTGGCCTCGAGGCTCTGCAGATAAGCGAGTGCCGAAAGGCCGATGGCTCCTGCTGCTACTGCAAGGCTGCCGCCGACCCACCAGCGTTGGCGCCGCGTCGCCGCCTGGCGGCTGGCCAGGATCAACTCCAGCACTTCGTTTGCGGGCGCAGGCGCTTTTGCCGACCGGCTTTCCTTCCATCTCTCTGCAGCGCCAAGCGCGGCGCTGCGCAGCAACAGCCCCGAAGCACGCTGATTGGACAGCCACTCGTGTGTGTGCCCGATCTTGCAGACGTGAGGCCTCCTTGAGCCAAGCATGATCGGTCTGAAGGACACGAGTGAGTACGTCGAAATCGCGCGAGCGTTCGAAGGTTCCTTCGGCAGGCAAAATATGGATCTCGCCCAACTGGCGGGGGAGACGATGGCGCTGCGTGTTGCCGACCATCACAGGCACCAGCCGCTTGTTGCGGCGTGCTACCTCGTCGAGCTCCCAGTTCACCCACTCCGAGCGGATGGAAGCATCGCTGACAAGCCAGATCACCGTGTCGGAAAGGCGGATGAAGTCAGCAAGCTCGGCCTGCCACTTCGCGCCGAACTCGAGATTCCGCCGGTCAACGGTGACGTCGAAGCCCTGACTGATGAGGGCGTCGGCCAGTTCGTCAGCGATGCTCGCATCGGCGCGGGAGTACGATATGAAGATCCTGAGCCTGTCGGCTACGCCATCGTTCCCCATGCCCCCCACCATCGATTACCTAGGCAATCTTGCGATGCTAGTGCGCGGCTCTGAGCAATCAAGTCCCGCCTAGAGAGGCTACCCGGCGACATAGCGGACATGGAGTTGAAACAGTGGATATGGTCCTTCATGGAGTTGAAACAGTGGATATGGTCCTTGTCGGGTCAAAATCGGCAAGCCCCTCAACGGCTGCGACACTTCCCTGGTATGCCCGGCTACCGACGTACGGGTGGGTGCTGGCCTTCTCGCGACCTACAGCCCCCCGTTCCAGCGCCCCGTCACGGCGGCATCGACGCAGTCCTCGAGCGAGCCGAACCAGGTCTGCACGCCGGTCAGCGCCGGCAGATAGTGCGCCTGCTTGGCGGAGTCTGTGGCGGTCACGCGCGTGCCCTTCGGCATGAAGCGAGAGATGGCGGGGCAGGTGTCGCTCATCACGTGGCCGCCGGCGTCCTCGATGACCTTGGTGTAGCCGCTGCGCTTTGCCACCTCGCGGATCGCATGTGGCGTGTGCACCCAAAGCTGCGTGTTGGCGCTGATCCTCTTGCCGTCGAGCAGGCTGGCGATCAGCCACATCTGCTCGATGGAGTTGTGCGGGCAGCCGAGCATGATGAAGTCGATGTCGCGGTCGCGCGCCGAGGTGTTGAGGTTCTCATAGGCCCGCCGCCGCTCGTCCTCGCCGAACTTGAGCCGCTCGCGCGCGGGCTTGCCGCCCGTCGCCTCCTCCACGTTGCGCGCCTCCGGCGTGGTGCCCGGGATGTGGTACATCTCGACGCCGCCCGAGGAGGCGGCGGCCGCACCGAAGTGCTTGAGCTTGATCAGGCTCGGCGTGTGGCGGATGCCGTCGAGGACGGGAATCTCCTCCTGCACGATCTCGCCCACGTGGTAGCCGAGCAGGCCCCAGTCCATCATGTCGTCGACCTCGAACTCGACATCGACGTGATGCGTGGCGAACCGATACTCGGGAATGTGGAAGCCCCAGTAGGGGACGCGCCCGGTGATGCTGGCAGCGCCCGTGCTCTCGCGCCCTTCCGTGTTGGTGCGCGCGCCGAGCACCGAGTTGCAGTAGACGACGGCGGAGGATTCCATCCACGCGCAATGCTCGTCGCGCACCGGCACGTTGCCGACCTGGTAGGGCGTGCAGGTGGCGAAGTTCTGCACCCCGCGGCGGCCGAAGAACTGCTCGGCACCGGCCTGGTTACGGGCGGCCTCCTCGGGTACGCCCTGGATGCGCCATTTCTCGTGATCGACGCCGGCGATCAGCTGGCAGGTGGAGACCACCGTGTTGGGCGTCTCCACCACCTCGTCGCTGTCGAGGTTGAACTCGGAGAACACCGCGTCGTAGCCGCGGGCGATGAAGTCCTTCATGAAGGGCGTGGCGGCCCAGGTGCCGGCGACGTTGCGGGTCTCGACCAGGCGTTCCGCACCCAGCGCCTCTCCGTAGCGCACCAGCAGATCCATGGCGCGGGCCTTGGCGCGCCCCTCGGCCCCATCGAGCATCGCCTTCTCGGTATCGGTGAGTTTCATGCGACCTCCCTCTCCCCGCGCATCGCTGACCTCTCCGAGCGCGCTATCGGCGCGGGGAGAGGGTCGGGGTGAGGGGCAGCGGCATATTCCGGCCTCGGCATTTGTGGCTGCTCCTCACCGGTTGGAGGCGAGAGTAGCGCTGGCGATCGGCTGTTGTACATCGCGCCGAGGCCCATTCCTGGCTCCCCATTCCCCACGCGCCGTTTCTCGCCCGCGGCCAGGGGGTGGCTGCGAGGTGCAACGGGTACGCGGGCACCTCTCGGCAACCCGGGGGCCGGTTTTCCTCCGGCCCCAGCAGGCCCGGCCGGGCCTGCCCGAGGGCTCACCTGGGAGCCCACTGGGAACCCTGGAGGGGTCCCCTGGGTTGCCTTGCGGCACCCGCGTGGCGGCGATTTTGGGCACCGCTGCAAGCTGCAGCCGGCTGGTGGCCGGCCATGTGCCTTTCGGCGGTCGCCGCACTCCGCGCCATTGCTGGCGCTTCGACGGCAACGGTCGCAGCGGGCCTCCCGGATCTCGGGCCATCTCGCCCTACCTTCCAGGCGCCGGTCGCCTGCACATGGGAGGCGGATGCGCATGCCACGTCCCGTCGCAACAGGCGACGCGGGCATTGTAGGCATGCGGCAGGGGGGCGGGGATAGCGGGTGTCAGACCCTCCCGGTCTGACACCATGCCGCCACCGCTCGTGGTCTCCCGCAGTCCATCCCGAGCACGTCCGCCCTCAATCGCACATTCGCCGTACATCGCTCCGAATACCTCCGGTGGTCATGTGCCAAGATGTACGGCCCAGCCGTCAAGCGCCAAGAGGGATGATCCGCCTCCGACAGGTTTCGGGGTGGAGCTGCCCGCCCCGCCGCGAGGATTGATTCATATCAATGCGCGCTGGCCTTCAGATAGCAAGTTGTTATCTAGTAAGCTTAATAAGGTCAGAGAGTGTCAGTGGACGCCGTTGGAAAAGGTGGAACGCTATGACACAGGATTTCAAAGCAAATATAGCTGGGTTGCCTCTTCGAGCGACAAGTCTGAACGCCGCACAAACTGACAGGATCGAAAGCGGAAAGGCTTTGTGCGAATTGCGAAAGGCCGACCGGAAGAGCCTGCGCAATGCAATATTAAGAAGCCGGTGTACTTTGTTTGCTCAATCTTTAATTGACGACGAAACAATTGATATTCTGCATAACATGAATACTGTTCTTTTTGTTCGCGCCATTGGTCTAAATAAGTACCGAATTCTATTTGGAACCGATAGCGAAAGTATTGTTTCCGCTTTAATCAAGGTGGGCTCTACGACGAAGGGGCCGGAATGTTACTGGATAGAAAAAGCTGTCGAACATTATATGTGGATAATACTCGATGAGGTGTGGACCCAAGTTATTAAAGAAACCGTGGAACTAGTGCAGGTGTGTGAGCCAGGTACGCCCGAGGTCGGAAGCGGCACCACCTATCACGAGCAGGGGGGAGGATCCGAATTCGACGTAAACATATCTTGAGCCTGAAGCCTGACGCTTGGCCGCTTATTCACCGCGCCCAGCTCGCACTCAACGGCTTCGTCCAACGAACTGAGCGATGAGATCGACCGCGCGCGGCTGTGCGTCCAGCCGACGCAACCCCTGGCGCCCGCCTTCGGCGTCGGCTTGGGCTACGGCGTGCAGCGCGCCGGACAACTGCTGATCGGTGCTGCCCTCCGCATAAAATCGTACAGAACAAACTAACAGGCAGCTGGCGCTCCTGAGTCCGGTCCGGGTCGAAATTCACCGGTCTGGCAGGCGTCCCGGCACGGCAGCCGCACATCGCAAAGCGGACGTAGCTCGGGAAATGTTGGACAACAGCCGCGGCTACGGCCGCTTCTCCCAGCGATAGACCTTCGCTTCCACGTTGTCCTTCACGCGCGCCTTGAGCGCGGCCGGATCGATCTGGTGCACGCTGCCGCTGCCCGCGATGTCGAGCGCGTGCGCGGCCGCCATGCCCATGGCCATGCAGGGCCCCATGACGCGGGTGCTGGAGAGTGCGGCCGCGTCCCCGTCCATGCAGCGCCCCGCCGCCACCAGGTTGTCGGCGTCGGGCGAGACCAGGCTCCTGAGCGGAATGTAGTGCACGTGGTGCTCGGGGAACGTGTGCCAGTGGTGGCCCTGGGCGTGGTCATGCAGCTCGATCGGCCAGGCGGTGCGGCCGATGGCGTCGTCGAACTTGGTGCCGGAGCGCACCTCGCTTTCAGTGAGCTGGTGCACGCCGGCGATCCAGCGCGTCTGGCGGATGCCGGGGAAGCCGTAGGCCCGGATCTTGGCGGCGCCGAAGCACTTGGGGAACTCGGTCTTGAGGAAGGCCACCGCGCGGTCGGCCTGGTCCTTGCCCTCCAGCGCCTTGGCGGACGCCTCCAGCGGATCGAGCGGTGTTTCCACGTGCGTCATGTTCATGGCCGCCACACCGCGGCCGGGAATGATGAAAGCGAGGCCCTCGCGGCGGCGCAGGCCGTAGGCGTCCGCCATCTCGGCCATGCGCGCCGAGATCTCCTGCTTGGTAGGGGCGTTCGCCTCGTCGATCCCCTCCAGGATCACCATCTGCGTGCCGAACACGCGGGCGTCGGAGGGTTCGCGGCAGGCAAGCCCGGCGTTCCAGGCAAGCGCCGCGTCGCCGGTGGCATCGACGAAGCCGGTGGCGGCAGATGTTCACATCGCCATAGCGCGTGGCGAAGTGCAGCTTGGCGATGCGGCGGCCCTCCACCGTTACATCGCGCAGCACCGCGCCCACCAGGGTGACGATGCCGGCGGCCTCGATGGCGCGCTCTATCCAGCGCCCGAGCGCGATCTCGTCGTAGTAGACGACCGTGGTGATGGGCCCGTTGCGGTAGTAGAGGGCTTTGTCCTGCTTCTCGAGGTCGCTCAGGATGTCGTCGGCGACGCCGTAGGTGAACTGGTAGCCGTGCGTGCCGTTGGAGAACAGGCCGCAGAACGTGCCGATGATGGAGTTGACGGCCTGGCCGCCGAGCGCCGGCAAGCCGTCGACGATTGCCACTCGCCGGCCCAACCGTGCCGCCTGCAGCGCCGCCGCCGTGCCGGCTATGCCGGCCCCGACGACGCAGATATCGACGCTCAGCTCGCGCGGATTGGCGCGCGGTCCGCGCTTGACGGTGCGGGTGGACTTGGTGGGTTCGGCGGCTGTCATGCGGCTCCCAGGGTAGTGCCGGAACGATCGCTAGAGATCGATGACGAGATAATCTTCCTCCACCGAGACGGGGAACGTCTCGGCGACGTAGGGCCCCTTGAGCAGGTCGGAGCCAGGCTCGACCTTGACGGGGAAGTTGCGCGCCCTGACCGACTTCGGATCGCACCAGGATTGCCCGGTGCGGATGTCGAACTCCCAGCCGTGCCAGGGGCAGCGGATGAACTCGCCGGGCTTGGACAGGGTGTAGGTTCCAGGTCCCTCCGAGCCGACCAGCCCGACGATCGTGCCGCGGCAAAGCTCGGCGCCGCGGTGCGGGCAGCGGTTGGAGAGCGCGAAGTATTCCCCGCCGACATTGAACAGGCCGATCTCGCGGCCCATGGCCGTGACGATCTTGCAGGTGCCAGGCGCTACTTCGCTGGCTTTGGCCAACACGCGGCGGCTCATTGCAGCCCGTACAGGCTCTTGGCGTTGTCGCGGAACAGCTTGGCCTTCTGCTCCTCGGTCAGGCGGAACTTGAAGGTCTGCCTCGGATCGTCGTAGTCCCAGTGCGGATAGTCGCTCGAGTACATCAAGCGGTCCCAGCCGATCCAGCCGATGATGTCGGCCAGGTGCTCGGGCGTCTCCGGCTCTTCCATCGGCTGGGTGGTGAACCAGACGTGCTCGCGCACGTACTCGGACGGCGGGCGCTTCAGATGCGGGGTCTCCGCGCGCATGTGCTGCCAGTGCTTGTCCATGCGCGCGCAGAGCGCAGGCGCCCAGGCGAAGCCGCCCTCGATCATCACCACCTTGAGCTTCGGGAAGCGCTCGAACACGCCCTCGAACACCAGGCTGGTGAGCGTGTTCTGCATGCCCGTCGACATCGCGTAGTGCTCTTGAATGTAGAAGGTGGGCCAGCCGGTGCCCGTCGAGGAATGGCCGCCGCTGAAGCCTGCGACGTGCATTCCTACCGGCTTGCCGCAACGCTCGGCTGCGGCAAAGATCGGCCAGTAGCGGCGATGCCCGAGGGGGTCGCTGGTGCGCGGCGAGAGCAGCACCTGCACGAACGCAGGGTCGGAGGCGCGGCGCTCGATCTCGGCGACGGAGTGCTCGGGGTTCTCCTGGGGCACCACGATTGCCGCACGCAGCCGCGGCTCTGGCTTCACCCAGCGTTCGAGTTGCCAGTCGTTGACGGCACTGGAGAGCGCCGCCGCGAAGTCGAGGTTGCGCTCCTCCATGCCGGCGCGGCCCAGCGCGATCAGCATGCCGACTTCGACGCCGTTGGGATCGAGATGCTGGCGGCGCATCAGCTCGAGGTCGGAGCCCGGCGGGCCGTCCTCGGGAAAGGAGTCCACACGCATGCCGGATGCCGTCATGCGCGGATAGGGCAGCTGGCCGGTCAGGCCGTGGCGGATGTGGGGACCGAAGGTCGCCATGTGCTCGCGCCAGCGCGCCGACATGAACGGATGCAACTCGGCGACCGTGCGATAGACCGGGTGAATGTCGCAGTCGACGACCTTCAGCCGGGACTCGGCCTTCACTTGCCTGACGACGACGTTCATGGAGCCTCCTTCGCAGTCTGCTCCGACCGCGCGCGGGCAGCGACGGCGTCGCCCAGCCGCGGGTAGGTTTCGAGCGGATTGTCGATCAGCATTTTGCGTATTGTGTCCTCTGGCAGCCCTGCGGGCAAGACGTCGTCGCCCTCGAACTGCCAGTGCGGGTAGTCCGTCGAGAAGAGCAGCAGCCGGTCCGAGCCCACATGCTCCAAGGTGCGCACGAGCATGCCGGGGTCGTTGTCCGGTGCGTCCACGGGTTGCAGCGTGAACCGAACGTGCTCGCGCACGATGTCGGCCGGCGACCGGTCGATCCACGGCACCTCCGGCCGCACCCCGCGCCAGGTCTTGCCGGTGCGCCATAGCCAGGACGGGAGCCAGGTGAAACCCGACTCGATCAGCACCACCTTGAGCGCAGGGAACTTGTGGAACACGCCTTCGGCAACCAAGCTCAGCAGTTGCGTCTCGAAGGCGGCCGACTGGGCCACATAGTCCTCCACCCGGTAGGAGGTCCAGCCCGAGTAGGTCGGCGCCACGCGATACGTGCTGCCGGCGTGCACGCCGATCACCAGGTCATGCTTCTCGGCCGCGGCATAGATCGGCCAGTGGATGCGCCTGCCGAGCGGCGACTCGCCCATCGCCAGCAGCAGCACCTGCACAAAGCGCTTATCGGGCGCCACGCGCTCGATCTCCTCGACCGCCAGCTCCGGGTTTTGCCCGTACACCAGGATCGAGGCACGCAGCCGCGGCTCGCGGTCGAGCAGCTCCGTCGCCATCCAGTCGTTGACCGCCGAGCACAGCGCGGCCGCCATGTCGTCGTTGAAGAGCGCGACGGCGCCGTGCAGCGGGTTGCAGATGGCGTAGCGGATGCCGAACCGGTCGAGCACGTTGCGGCGGATGGCATCGAGGTCGGCCGCGGGCGCCCCCGACGGCGACCGCCAGTCCGCCCGCGCCGTGATCGGCGACGTCGGCAGATAGCTCGACAGCGCGAACGGCATCTGGTCGATGTGGCGGTTGGCCAGCTGATCGCGCCAGAAAGCGTCGAGGTAGGGGAGCAGTTCCCGGACGCTCGGCATCGAAGGATGCAGATCGCAGTCGATCGCGCCTTCAATTGGCACTTTCACGTGTGAGCCCGTTCATTGGACACCTCGCGAGCGATCTCGCGGCTCGCCACTATGAGCTGAGTTTGAGCCGCGTGCCAACTTCGCGCATCGCACAGGTGCATCGCACATTGCGAATGGGTCGCGCGAGGGCGCCGAAGCGCTTGGCAGCGAAAGCCGCGACGGCCATGCACGAGATGTTAACCAGGACCCAGGGCCGGCTGCCGATCTAGAGCTCCATGTCGCGCTCGGTCGGCCGCCACGCGTTGATGCGGCGGTCGATCCGCACCAGCACGGCATTGATCACCAGCACCAGCGCGGTCGCCACCACCACGCCGGCGAACACGCCGGTGGTGTCGAAGTTCTGGCGCGAGTACTCGATCATGTAGCCGAGGCCCTCGTTGCCGACCAGGAACTCGCCGATGATGGCGGCGCTGATCGCGCGTGGCAGCGCGATCTTCAGCGCGGAGAAGAAGAACGGCAGCAGCGAGTTCCAGATCACCTCGCGCGAGATCCGCGCTTCGCTGGCGCCGACCACGCGGGCCATGTTGACGAGCCTGCGGTCGACGTTGCGGATGCCCGCGAACACGGCGATGAACACGGGATAGAAGACCAGCAGCCCGACCAGCCAGAGCTTGGGCGCATCGTCGATGCCGAACCACAGGATGAACAGCGGCACCAGCGCGTACTTGGGCACGCCGACCGAGGCCATGATGTAGGGCTCGATCGCATTGGTGAGCCGCGGCAGGCGGCGCAGCACGAAGGGAAGCGCGACGCCGAAGAAGCAGCCGATGGCGAAGCCGATCGCGGCAAGGCGAAGCGTGACGTAGATGTGCCGCAGCAGCACCCCGGACATCGTGTCGCCGACGATGCGCTGGAACACCTTGACGGGGTCGGCGGCATATACCGGGCCGGCCGCGTCGGCGCCCAGCTTCCACCCGGCAAGCAGCAGCACGACGAGAGCGATGCGCCCCGCGGTGACGGCGTACTGCCGCCATTTGACCGGCCCAGGCTCGGCGAAATCAACCGCGCCTTGGCTACTCGTGCTCGTCATTGCACCTGCGCCCTGATGCGCTGGTAGAGCGTGGCGAAGCCCGGATGGGTCATGATGCTGCGGATGTCGCGCGGTCGCGGAATGTCGATGACATGCTCGCCGGCAATTTGCGCCGGCGCGCGCGAGAGCACCAGAGTGCGGTCGCCCAGCGCGATCGCCTCGGCGATGTCGTGGGTGACGAAGATGATGGTCTTGCGCCCGAGGTTCCACAGCCGCAGCAGGTCGTCCTGCAGCTGCATGCGCGTCTGTGCGTCGAGCGCGCCGAACGGCTCGTCCATCAGGATCACCGGCGGGTCGTACACCAGCGTGCGGATCAGCGAGGCGCGCTTGCGCATGCCGCCCGAGAGCTCGTGCGGATAATGGTTCTCGAAGCCCGCGAGCCCGACAGCGCGGATCAGCACCTCGGCGCGCGCGCGCGTCTCGTCGTTGAGGCGGCGCTGCACGGAGAGCGGGAACACCACGTTCTGCATGGTGGTGCGCCAGGGCAGCAGGTTGTCCTCCTGCGTCACGTAGCCGATCTTGCAGGAGAGGCCGGGGCTGAGCGCCTTGGGATCGTTGATCGGTGCCGAGACCGACTGAAAGCGCACCTCGCCGCCGCTCGCCGCATCGATCTGGGCGATCATGTTGAGCAGCGTCGTCTTGCCCGAGCCCGAAGGTCCGACGATGGTCAGGAACTCGCCGTCGTTGACCGAAAAGCTCAGGTCGCGGATCACCCAGGACTGGGGATCGCGGCCGGCGCGCGCGGCGAAGCGCTTGCTCAAGTCACGCACTTCGAGCAGCGGCTGCGTGTTCAAGATCAACCCCCCGCCTTCGCGTCAGCGGGCGGACGCCAGCGCAACAGGCGCCCCTCCACCGCATTCACGCTCCAGTTGCCGAGAAACACGATCAGCGTGGTTGCGACGAGCGCCACGAACACCCCGGTCGTATCGAAGTTCATGGCGCTGAGCTGGATCAGATAGCCGAGCCCGCGGTTGGCCGAGATCAGCTCGGCAATCACCGCCCCGCCGATGGCATACGGCATGGCGATGCGAAAGCCGGTGAAGATGTGCGGCACCGCACCGGGAAAGACGATATGCCGCGCCACGTCGCGCTCGTTGGCGCCAGCCACCTGCGCCATCTGCACGAGCTTGGCATCGAGCGCGCGAATGCCGCCCAGCGCGCTGAAGTAGACGATGAAGAACACCGTGATCGCCACCAGAGCGATCTTGGATTCGATGCCGATGCCGAACCACAGGATGAAGAGAGGTGCCAGCGCCAGCTTCGGCGCGCCATACCCGCCGACCATGAACGGGTCGAGGATGGCGGTGACGATCGGCAGGCGGCGCAGCGCGAAGGGCAGAGCAGCGGCAGGGATGGCGCCGATCAGAAAGCCGGCAACCGCCTCAATAAGTGTGTAGGAGGCGTGCTGCAGCAGGTCGCCCTGGACCACGCCGTGCGCAAAGCGGGTGACAACGCCCCAAGGCGAGCCGATCCAATAGGTGCCGAGCGCCAGGCTCAGGACCTGCCAGATGGCGAACAGCACGACCAGCACCAGCACCTGGTCGACGCGCGCCCGCAGCGACGCGGCGAACCGCGAGGGTTCGATGCGCTCGGGTGGCGGCTCGCGAGACTGCTCCCAGGTTGCCATTTCCTCTCCACGTGCCGCCGAGCGACGGCGGCAATTCCTTGCGCGTTGTGGCGTTGCGACGCTTTTTGTTACAGGATGTTCTGGGCGGCAACGATAGTTCGGGAGAGCGAAATGTTCAAATGGGCAAGAGTTTTAGCGGCGGGAAGCCTCGGCATTGCCGTTGGGCTCGGTCCCACCGCGGGACGGGCGCAGGAGACGGAAGTCGTCTTTGCGATTCCGGCTCTCACTCTTACGTTCACGGCCCACTTCGTGGCCGAGGACGCGGGCTTCTTCAAGAAGGAGGGGCTCAAGATGAACACGCGCAACCTGGTTGGCGTGGCATCTCCCAACGCGGTTCTCGCCGGCAGCGCCGAGTTCACCTTTGGCACTGGACCGGTATTCCTGCGCGCGGCATCGCAGGGACAGAAGTTCCTCGCCATTGCCAACATGGTCGACCGGCCTTTGGTCGAGCTGGTCCTGCGCAAGGACGTCGCGGACGCGGCCGGCATCACCGACAAGACCTCGCCGGTGGATCGCGCCAAGGCGCTCAAAGGCAAGACCATCGGCGTCCAGGGCATCGGCAGCATCGTGCACGCCTGGCAGCGCTATGTCGTCAACCGTGGCGGCCTCGACGTCGAGAAGGACGTGCGCGTCGCGCCCATGGACCCGCCGGCCATGTTCCCGGCGCTCGAGAACAAGTCGATCGACGGCTACGCGACGTCCATGCCGTTCACGACGCAGGCGGTCGTCAAGGGCTCGGCGATCATGCTGGCGAGCGCCACCTTCGATGCGCCGGAGCTGCTGCCCTTCGCCTACGGCCTGATCTACACCCGCCCGGAGGTCTGCAAGGAGAAGCGCGATCTGTGCGCCCGCATGGCACGCGCCTACATCGGCGCGGCCAAGATGATCCAGGAGAAGCCTGACGAGGTGTTCGAGACCGTCCTGAAGAAGCGCTTCGCGAAGATGGACCCTGCGCTGCTGGCCGAGGCCTGGAAGGTCGCGCAGAAGGCGCATGCCAAGGACATCCGCGTGAACGTGCAAGCAGCTCGAGAACTCGCAGAAGGTCAGCCTCGACGCCAAGCTGCTCGAGCCCAAGGACGCGCTGAAGAGCTACGACGGCCTCTATCACCGACGAGTTCATACGCTGACGTCAGCCGGGATTTGTCTCGGTCGCACCCCGCCCGCTAACCGGGCGGGGTGTTTTCGTTGGCGGGCGGCGGCGCGCTGCCCGAGTTGCCCGGCGCAGCCGGCGGCTTCGGTCCGCCCTTGGCGACGGCCACCATCGCCGGGCGCAGCACGCGATCCTCGATGGTGAAGCCGGGCTGGAACACCTCGACGATGGTGCCCTCCGGCACATCGCTGCGCGGCAACTCCATCACCGCCTGGTGCAGATGCGGGTTGAACGGCTGGTTCAGCGGCTGCTGGCGCTTGATGCCATGCCGCTCGAGCGCATTGAGCAGATCGCGCTCGGTCAGCGTGACGCCTTCGAGGAAGCTCTTGAGAGCGGGGTCCTGCTCGGCCGCGCCCACCGGAATTGCCCCGATGGCGCGCTGCAGGTTGTCGCCGACACCGACGATGTCGCGCGCCAGCTTGGTGACGGCGTACTTGGCGGTCTCCTCCCTCTCACGCTCTGCCCGTTTGCGGATGTTCTCGATCTCGGCGTGCGCCCTCATCCACTTGTCCTTGAAGTCGGTCGCTTCGGCCTGCAAGGCGGCGATGACGTCGTGCACGGTGCGACCACCTTCCGCGGCAGCACCTGGCGCCTGGCCCGGCGCCGTCTGATCGCCTGGCGGTGTCTTCTTGGGTTCGGAATCGTTTGGCGGTGTGTTGGCCATCGTCACTTTCGCGCTCAGGATTGCCGTGCCGCCCTGCAAATGGTGCCCCGATTAGACACGGCGATGGGTGTAAAGCCACGCCGCATATCGGGCAAGGCGTTGCAAAAATCAAGTCAGCACGCGCCCGACGAGCTTGGCGGTATAGTCCACCATCGGAATGATGCGGGCATAGTTGAGGCGCGTTGGGCCGATCACGCCGAGCACGCCCACGATCTTCTGCCTCTCGTCCTTGAACGGCGCAACGATCAGCGAGGAGCCCGACAGCGAGAAGAGCTTGTTTTCCGAGCCGATGAAGATGTGCACGCCGTCTCCCCGCTCTGCCAGCCCCAGAAGCTGAACCAGGTCGCGCTTGGTCTCGAAATCGTCGAACAGCTGGCGGATGCGCTCCAGGTTCTCGAGCCCCGACACATCCTTGAGCAGGTTGGCTTGCCCGCGCACGATCAGGCTCTGCTTGCCGTCGAGCGCGCCGGACCAGGTGGCAAGGCCTGCCTCGATCACCTTCTGGGTCAGCTCGTCGAGCTCGGCCTTGGCTTTGGCCTGCTCCTTCTCGATCCTGGTCCTGGCCTCGTTGAGGCTGAGCCCGCGAATGTGGGCGTTGAGATAGTTGCCGGCCTCGGTCAGGCTCGACTGGGTCAAGCCCGGCGGCAGGGTGATGACGCGGTTCTCCACGTCCTGGTCCTCGCCGACCAGCACCACCAGTGCCTTGCCGGGCTCCAGCTGCACGAATTCGATGTGCTTGAGCTTGCCCACCTGCTTGTCGGCCAGAACCACACCGGCGCATGCCGAAAGGCCCGAGATCATCTCGCTGGCCTCGGTCAGCACCTGCTCGAAGCGCTTCTCGCGCCTGATGCCGATCTGCGCCTCGATGGTGCGCCTTTCGTCGTCGGTCAGATCGCCGACCTCCAGCAGGCCGTCCACGAACAGGCGCAGGCCCGACTGCGTCGGCAGGCGCCCTGCCGAAGTGTGCGGCGCATAGATGAGGCCCAGGGCCTCCAGGTCCGACATGACATTGCGGACGGAAGCCGGCGACAGCGTCATCGGCAGATGCCGCGCAAGGTTGCGCGAGCCCACAGGATCGCCCGTCGCAAGGTAGCTCTCGACGATCTCACGGAAAATCGCGCGCGAGCGCTCGTTGAGCTTCTGCAGGTCGGAGATGGCGGCCGCTGCCGGCTGGCCGTGAGACTTGTCGGGACTCATGCGCAGGGTTGTGCGGTTGTTGCGGTGTCAATTCTAGGGTGGCACCCTCCGCAGCGTCAAACCCGCCGGGCTTTGTGGGTTGAAGGCGGCAGGGCGGTCGCCTAGTGTCCTGATCGCGAAATTCGTCTCACTGTGCGGCGAACTCGTTACGAATTTCGCGATCTGAAGGACACTAGCAAAATCATGGTGCTAGTGTGATTCAGATCGAGAAGTCCGCCAGCGAACCCAGCTCAGAGCGATGTTGCGGACTTCTCGATCATCACACTAGTGTGCCGCCGGCACCCCTCAACCATAGGCTCCACGCACGCCATGCGGCCTTCGAAACGCAATCCGGATGAGCTTCGCCCCGTCAGCATCGATCGGGCCGTGTCCATGCACGCGGAAGGCTCGTGCCTGATCAAGTTCGGCCACACGCACGTGCACTGCACGGCGAGCCTGGAGGAGCGGCTGCCGCCGTGGCTCAAGGGCCAGGGCCGGGGCTGGGTGACGGCGGAGTACGGCATGCTGCCGCGCGCCACCACGCAGCGCACGCGCCGCGAGTCGACCCAGGGGCACCCTTCCGGCCGCACGCAGGAGATCCAGCGGCTGATCGGGCGCTCGCTGCGCGCCGTGGTCGACCTGCCCAAGCTCGGCGAGCGCCAAATCTCGGTCGATTGCGATGTGATCCAGGCCGACGGCGGCACGCGCACGGCGGCGATCACCGGGGCCTGGGTTGCCCTGCACGACTGCATCAAGTGGATGCAGGCGCGCGACATGGTGAAGGAGGGCGTGCTGCGCGACCACGTGGCAGCCGTTTCCTGTGGCATCTACAAGGGCACGCCGGTGCTCGATCTCGACTACCCGGAGGATTCGGAGGCCGACGCCGACGCCAACTTCGTCATGACCGGATCGGGCGGCATCGTCGAGGTGCAGGGCACGGCCGAGACCAACCCGTTCTCGCAGGACAGCTTCGATCAGCTGATGGCGCTGGCCCGGAATGGCATTGCCCAGCTGATCTCGCTGCAGAAGCTGACGGTGACGTGAGGCCAAAGGCGGTATTCTGAAAATGCGTCCGGCGGGCGTCCTCGAAACGGTGCTATACGCCAAGGACCTGGCAGCCACCGAGACGTTCTATCGCGACGTGCTGGGGCTCGATCCGTTCGTCAAGGTCGCCGGCCGGCATCTCTTCTACCGTTGCGGCAACCAGGTGCTGCTGATCTTCGATCCGGACGCCACCAGCATTCCTCCGCCCCCCGATGCGCTGCAGGTGCCGCCGCACGGCGCGCACGGTCCCGGTCATATCTGCTTTCGCGCCTCGGCGGCTGAAATCGACACCTGGCGCGCGCGCCTCGCAGCACAGGGGGTTGCAATCGAAGCCGACTTCGAATGGCCGGGCGGCGGCCGCTCGATCTATTTCCGCGATCCCGCTGGCAATTGCCTGGAGTTCGCCGAGCCGCGCATCTGGAAGCTCACATAGCGCGGAGTCCGGTCACGGACGCTGGCGGCTTTCGCCCTCTTCGGCGATGATCTCGTCGCGCCGCAGCTTGAGTTCATCGACAATCCGGTTCAAAGCCTCGTTGTAGTCCTGCAGCCGCGACGGGATGAAGAGGTCCACGATCTCCTCGGGGTAGCTCGCGTAGCGGCGCAGCAGGAAGCGGTGACCATCCTGCGTTTCCAGATAGGCGCACCGCACGGGTCCCAGGTCGTCTGTTTCCTCCTCGACCTTGAAGCCAAATTCCCGAGCAAGGCCGTCCAGGCTGCGCCGCAGCGCGCCGACCGGAACGAAGTCGGTCTCCGACGTAACGGACCGCTCGAGCTCTCTAAGCATGGCCATTTACTTCCTCTATCAACTCACGTGGGCGATCATCACCGGAATACAAGCCAAGCCGCCCTGTATCAGCACGCCTTGGTCACCGGCTCGCCAGAGGCAAAGGCCCCCTTGAAAGGGCTGCACGTAAGAAGGCGCCACCTGCGTCATGAACTCGATGCCGCGCGAACCTGTAGGCAGCGGCCCGCGAAAGGCCTTCACGGACGGGATCGGGGAAAAGCCGCCACCGGCTTGACGCGCACCCTTCCCGCATATCATTTGCGTCTGAACCTGCATATCGGCATCAGCGGCAGTTTGAGTTGGCGACTCCAGCCTGTGGTACGGACCGTGCACCCACTTTCACCCAACCCTCGATATCCTGCTTCGGAAGCTAGATGGAGGGGCACGAATTCACAAGTCGCTAGGGTGATTCCGTCGGCAACGCCGCCATGACCCGCCGCCTGCAGCCCGGCACACGCCTCGTCGTTGCCAGTCACAACGCCGGCAAGGTGCGCGAGATCGGCGACTTGGTGCGGCCGCACGGATTGGCCGTGGTGTCGGCGGCCGACCTCGCGCTGCCGGAGCCCGAGGAGACCGGGGCAACGTTCAAGGCGAATGCCGAGATCAAGGCGCTGGCCGCGGCCAAAGCGGCGGGCCTCCCCGCTCTGGCAGATGATTCCGGGCTCGAGGTCGAAGTGCTGGGCGGAGCTCCGGGCATCCATTCGGCCCGCTGGGCCGGCCCCGCCAAGGACTTCAAGCTCGCCATGCAATGGCTGGCCGACGAGGTGCGCGAGCGCAATGGGTGGCAGGCGCAGCCCGGTCCGCGCGCCAATTTCACCGCCGCCCTATGCCTCGCCTGGCCCGATGGGGCCTGCGAGGTGTTCGAGGGCAAGGTTTACGGGCATCTGGTCTGGCCGGCGCGCGGGACGCGCGGTTTCGGCTATGATCCGATGTTCGTCGCCGATGGCGAGACCTTGACCTTCGGCGAGATGGAGCCCGCTGCCAAGCATGCGATCAGCCACCGCGCGCGCGCCTTTGCCAAGTTCGTCGCCGCTTGCGTCGAAGCACGCCGCGCCTGACGGCGCCGGGTTCGGCATCTACGTGCATTGGCCGTTCTGCGCCTCCAAGTGCCCCTATTGCGACTTCAACAGCCACGTGCGCGCGGGCGGCATCGACGAGGCGCGCTTTCTCGAAGCCTACCTGCGGGAACTCGAGCACTGGGCGACGGCGCTGGCGCCCGGCCGCAGGGTCGGCAGCATCTTCTTCGGCGGCGGCACACCTTCGCTGATGAGCCCCGGCACGGTCGGTGCGATCCTCGAAGCGATAGCACGGCACTGGACCGTGGACGCGCAAGCGGAGATCACGCTCGAGGCCAATCCGTCGAGCGTCGAGGCCGGCCGCTTCCGTGGCTATCGCGCAGCCGGCGTCAACCGCGTGTCGCTCGGCGTTCAGTCCCTCGAAGACAACGAGCTCAAGGCGCTCGGGCGACTGCACACATCGGAGGAAGCGCGCGCAGCTGTCGAGATCGCCCGCCGCACGTTCGATCGCTTCTCGTTCGATCTCATCTATGCGCGGCCGGGCCAGACCATGGACGCGTGGCGCGTGGAGCTTGAGGAAGCACTGGCGCTCGCCGGGGCGCATCTGTCGCTCTACCAGCTCACCATCGAGCAAGGCACGCCCTTTGCCGAGCTCAACGCGCGCGGCAAGCTCGTCGTGCCCGACGGCGAGACCGCGCGTGCCTTCTACGAGTTGACCCAAGAGGCGACCGAGCGCGCGGGCCTGCCGGCCTACGAGGTCTCCAATCACGCCGCGCCCGGCGAGGAGAGCCGGCACAACCTGCTCTATTGGCGCTATGGGGAATACGCCGGCATCGGGGCGGGAGCGCACGGCCGCATCGTTGCCCGAGGTGCGCGGCAGGCCACCGTGACGGAGCGCAATCCGGAGCGCTGGGCGGCTTTGGTAGAGGCGAACGGGCACGGCATTATTGAAACGACAGCGCTCACCAGGACCGAGGAAGCCGACGAGGCGCTGCTGATGGGCCTGCGGCTGGCGGAGGGCATTCGCCTGGACCGGTTTGCCGAGCTGACCGGGCACGTGCCGCAGGATGACCAAGTGGAGCGGCTGGTCGACCTCGGGCTGATGCACCGTTCCGCCGCCGGCCGCATCGCCGCAACCGCTGCCGGGCGCATTGTGCTCAACGAGGTTGTCGCCAAGCTCGCTGCGTCTTTGCGGCCCGTAGATTCTAGGGCTGCTGGAAGTTCATGAAATTGAAGATTTTGAAACCAGCGCCCGAAACCGCGGCCGGCGGCGAGCTCGGTGCGCTGGGCGCAGCCTCGACGATGGCGGCGCCAAACCGCTGCACCTCCAGGATCGCCAGGGAGCGATCGGCCGTGCCGTCCGCCAGCAGGCGGTAGGCGCCATCGATGCCGGTGAAACCAGCTCGGCCGGGTGATGGTGGCTTGCGAGTAGCGCTGCCCCTCGGCCCCGCCGGCAAGCACGATCGACATGCTCACCGCATCGTAGGCTAAGCTGGCGATGCGCGGCGGCGCCTGCCCGTAGCTCTTGGCGAACTTCTGCGCGAAGTCCGTCCAGCCGCGCGGATCGGGCCCCGGATACCAGGCACCGACGAGCGCGGGATCGCGCCCGGCGTTGGGATAGTCCATGCCGCCCGTGCCGATCACTTTGACCTGCTGCGGGTTGATCTGGGCCTGCGGCAGCAGACGCCCCAACATCTCCAGATGCTCCTGCCCGCCTGGAATGAACAGGGCATCGATGGGCGCGCCTTCCGCTTCCGCCGCAGTGATCGCCGCACCGATCTTGCGCAGCGGCTCCAGCATGGCATTGGCCGAGCCATGGGGATAGGTTTCGAGCGCGACGACCGTGCCGCCGGTGCGGGCGACAGCACTGGCGAACACCGGCTCGACGAGCTTGCCGAAGGTGTCCTGGGAGATGAGGGCGGCGTAGCGCCGCTTGCCCTGGCTCGCAGCGTAGCCGACGATGCGCTGGACCTCGGGTGCGGGCTGGAAGCTCAGAAGATATACGCCGCTGCCTGCCACCTGGCGATCGTTGGAGAAGGCGATCACCGGCACCTGCGCCTTGCGCGCCACCGGTGCCACGGCCGCCACCGATTTCGCAAACAGCGGTCCAATGATCAACGTGGCGCCGCTCTTGAGCGCGTCCTCGGCCGCTGTCCTGGCTCCTTCAGGCGTGCCCTTGTCGTCCTTGACGATGAGCTGCAGGTGGGGATTGTCGCGCTCGAACAGCGCAAGCTCGGCTGCCTGCTTGAGGCTCTTGCCGATCACGCCGGGCTGGCCCTGCGCCGAGAGCGGTACCAGCACCGCCACCTTCACCAGCGGCCGGTCCTTGCCCTGGTCGGGGCTGAGAGAGCCCGTCTGCCCGTTCGGTCCACCCGTGGTGCAGGCGCCAACCAGCACGGCACCGAGCAGCCCAGCGGCAAGGCCGCAGGCCCTCAGCGCAGCGCGGGATCGCATTGAAACGTAGGCCATCGCCCCTGGCCAAAGTGAGTCGTGTCTCCTACCTAGCGCGGCAACCAAGGCAGGGCCAGGGCAAACCCCCTATCCGAGCCTTAATTTCAACGGCTATCGGGGTAACGACGAGCGCACTAGAGTGTCGGCCGGTGGCACGGGTTGAGCGAGGCCGGCTTGGGTCAGCGCACTGACGATGGAGCGAGCCATCCGGCTGCGAGCCGCGCCGCCGCAGTGCTCGAGGGCCTCATGGGGCAAGCCCTGGCGCCAGGGCTCTATCTGGTCGCGACCCCGATCGGCAACCTCGCCGATATCACCTTGCGCGCACTTGCGGTGCTCTCGCAGGCGGACGTCGTCTACTGCGAGGACACCCGCCATAGCCGCACGCTCATCGCCCACTACGCGATCGGCCGTCAGCTGCGGCCCTATCACGAGCACAACGCCGAGCGCGAGCGTCCGCGCATCATGGCCGAGCTGGCGGCCGGCAAGTCGGTGGCGCTCATCAGCGACGCGGGCACCCCGCTCGTCTCCGACCCAGGCTACAAGCTGGTGCGCGCTTGCATTGCGCAAGGCCATCGCGTGACGGCCCTTCCGGGCCCGAGTGCGCTGCTCGCGGCGATCGCCAGCGCCGGGCTTGCGACCGACACCTTCCTCTTCGCGGGCTTCCTGCCGGCGCGGCAGGGAGCGCGTAGGGAGCGGCTCGGCGAATTGCGCGCAGTGCCGGCGACGCTGGTGCTGTTCGAGGCGCCGTCGCGGTTGGCCGAGAGCCTTGCCGACATCGCCGCGGTGCTCGGTTCGCGCGAGGCCGCCGTGGCACGCGAACTCACCAAGCTGCACGAGGAGGTCCGGCGCGGCACGCCCGCCGAGCTCGCGCAGTGGGCGGACGAGAACCACCCGAAAGGCGAGATGGTCGTGCTCATCGGCCCGCCCTCGGCGCAGGCGGTGACGGAGGAGGCGATCGCGGAAAAACTCGCGCCGCTCCTTGGCGAGATGAGTCTCAGCGAGGCCGCCAAGGCCGTGGCCGATGCGCTTGGCGTCGCCAAGGGACGCGCCTACGATATCGGGCTTGCCTTGAAGAAGGCTGCTGACAACTAGCGATTTCCCTCCTCCGCGGCTGCGAGCACCCCCCATGGCCCATGTCACCCTGATCGGCACGCTGCGCCAATACACCGGCGGTGTGACCGAGTTCGAAGTGGATGCCGCCAACGTGCGCCAGCTGTTCGCCACGCTCGGCGAGAGGTACCCCGCGCTGGCGCCGCACCTCGAGCAGGGCCTCGCCGTGGCCATCGACGGGCAGATCTATCAGGACGCGCTGCTGCAGAAGATCGCCGCGGACAGCGAGGTGCACATCCTGCCGCAGATCGCGGGAGGTTGAGGCCGGTGCTGCGAGCGTGGGCACTCAAGCTCTGCGCGATGGTTGCGGCGCTGCTGGCGGCCGGCGCGCCGGTTTGGGCGCAGACCGCCGTCGACCTCGAGCTGGTGCTGGCGGTCGATGTCTCGGGCAGCGTGAGCCAGGACCGGTTCCTGCTGCAGCAGCAGGGCTATGTCGCCGCCTTCCGCGACCCGCGGCTGCTGCAGGTGATCCGCTCGGGCGGGGCGCAGGCCATCGCCGTCACCATGACGCAATGGACTGGCCCCGAGATGCAGCTGCAGGTGGTGCCGTGGACCCTCGTCAAGGATGAGGATTCCATCCTGGCGCTCGCCGATGCCATCGAGAAGGCACCGCGGCAACTGTTCAGCGGCGGCACCTCCATCAGCGGCGCCATCGACCACGCCATGATGCTGTTCGCCAAGACCCCGTTCAAGGGCACGCGGCGGGTGATCGACGTGTCGAGCGACGGCGCCAACAATCGCGGCCGGCCCGCCTCGGACGCCCGCGACGAAGCCGTGCGTGCCGGCGTCAGCATCAACGGCCTGCCGATCCTGGTGCTGGAGCCGTTTCTCGATCAGTACTATTGGACCAACGTGGTGGGCGGCCCCAATGCATTCGTGATCGCGGTCGATTCCTATACGGCTTTCGCAGCGGCGGTGTTCAAGAAGCTGATCATCGAGGTCTCGGCCGGCAGCTTCGAAAGCCGCACTACCGTGGTCGCTCTCCCGCCGGACTGACGGCAATGCGGCCCGACGCAGGCAGCTCTAACCTGCTGTTAACGAGCCTCGACACATTCCCCGGCTGTTAAGTCTCGTCAAACGCGGCCACGATATCCTTCGGCCCTTGGAAAGCTGGGGTCGGTCATGCCTAGAGTGTGCTTTGCGCTTACCCTCGGCGTTGTCTTTCTCGTCTCCGTCCTTCTGGGTCCCCCTGGCGGCGAGTCGACCCTGCTTTGGTGGCAAAAAGCGCTGTACGCGGTCGCCGGCGCCGCGATTGCACTGATCGCGCTCAGGCTTCTGTCGTCCGAACCAGGGCCGCAGACAAGCGCCGGCAACCGCGACGACGCGCGCAAGTAAGCACCTCGCTACGCCTGAGCGCGCTGCGGGCTGATGGCCGGGCGCGCGCGCGTCTCGGTCCAGGCTATGTAGCAGCCGGCGCACACGATGATGGCGGCACCGATCCAGGTGAACGCGTCGGGCAGATACCCTGAGATGATGTAGCCCACAACCACAGAGCCCATCAGCTGCCAGTAGCCGAACGGGGCGACGATACTGGCTTGCGCATAGACCATGGCGCGCGCCACGAAGTAGTGGCCGAGCCCGCCGATGATGCCGAGAGAGAACAGCAGGGCAGCGTCGGTCCACGAGGAAATCGGCGTCCACAGAAACGGCACCACCAGCGCCATCACCACCGTGCCAACCAGCGCGCTGTAGACGGCCGAGGTCTCGGCCGAATCGTGCCTCGCCACGCGCCGGGTCAGGATTTGGTAGAGCCCGTAGCAGACGGCGCTGCCGAGCATATAGAGCGAGGCCCACTGGAACACGTCGGTGCCGGGGCGGATGATGACCAGCACGCCTGCGAAGGCGACCAGAACTGCCAGGAGCCGGTTAGCGGTGATGCGCTCGCCGAGGATCGGCCACGCCAGCAGGGCGACGAAGAACGGCGCCGTGAAGCTGATGGAGGCGGCCTTTGCCAACGGCAGGTACTTCACGCCGGTGAAGAAGAACAGCATCGACATCAGATGCACCATGGAGCGGATGATCTGCCACTTGGGCGCGGCCGTACGCAGCACCGAGAGCCCCATGGGCGGCACGAACAGGGCGGTTATGAACACCAAATGCGAGGCGGCGCGCGCCCATACGATCTGCTCGGTGCCGTAGCGCTCGCTCAAAACCTGCACGAGCCCGTTCATGACGGGAAACAGCGAGCTCGCCGCCAGCATGCTCAGGATGCCGAGGAGCGTCCGGTTCGGCGCTGCGAGATCGGCAGTCGGCGGCATTTCGGCCTAGTGTCCTGATCGCGAAATTCGTCTCACTGTGCAGCGAGCGAGGTACGAATTTCGCGATCTGAAGGACACTAGGAAAACCATGATGCTAGTGTGATTCAGATCGAGAAGTCCGCTCTCCTCCCTGGTCCAGCGTGATGTAGCGGACTTCTCGATCATCACACTAGTCTCGACAGCGAAAGGACGGGCGCGGTGCAATGTGCACTGTCTCCACGCCGGCGCGTGGGGTCAAGGCAACAGCCCGCCCCTGTGCGCAGACCTCCTATGAAAGGAGTCGGCGCGGATCTTGCCGGTCAACCGCGAGCGGCTCGGGGCTGCTTCCTCAGCATTGATCGTGGCCGTTGGGCGTAGCGCGCGAGCGCGTCCAGGTCTGATCGCGCTTGAGGAAGTCGTGCAGCGTCTTGCCCGGCTCCGCCCGGAACCGCTCGCCCGGCACCACGAAGCCTTCCACGCGGTCGAGGCGGAAGGTGCGGAAGTCGTCGCGCAGCTCGCACCAGGCCGACAGCAGCCAGACGGGGCCGAAGTAGGCGAGGCACAGGGGCCGCACGGTGCGCTCGGACGATTCCGACAGCGCATCGCGATAGCGGAAGTGCACCTTGAGGCGGCCGCGCAGCGCGCGGCGCAGCTCGGCCACATCGAAGGTGATGGGCTCCATGTAATGGTGCGGCGGCGCCACCAGCGCCGTGTTGGCCATGTACTCGCGCAGCCGGTCGGGGATGACGGCCCCCACCTTGGCGATCACGTTGCTGGCGGCGGCGGCAAGCTCGGGGTCGGCCCACGACTCCACAATGCGTGCGCCGAGCACCAGGGCCTCGATCTCCTGCTCCTTGAACATCAGGGGCGGCAGGTCGAACCCGGCCTTGAGCACGTAGCCGACGCCGGCCTCGCCTTCGATAGGCACGCCGCTAGCCGTCAGGTCCTGGATGTCGCGGTAGATGGTGCGCTCGGACACCTCCAGGGCCTCCGCGAGGTCGCGGGCGCGCGCCAGGTCCTTGCGGCGCATGAACTGGATGATCTCGAACAGTCGGTCGGCGCGACGCACGGGCTCACCCTCGGCTGGCTGGCGGGAGATTGGCAGCGACAGGTTAGTTTAGCCCTCCTGACACCACCATGTCAGGAGGTTGGCAGGCTGCTGACAGCAGGTTGTCAGCCTGCCTGCGGCATGGTGCGCCTCCAACAACAGGAGGCCAACATGCGCACCGCGACCACATGCCCGCAGCAGCGGATTTCACTCGAGCTTCGGCCGCCCGCCACCACCCTCGCGGGGCGTTTCGGCCGCCTGGCGCGGCGGTGGTGGCGCGCCTACTGGGACCGGCGGGCGCGGCAAGCGACCGTCCTCATCCTGCAATCCCTCGACGACCGCACCCTGCACGATATCGGCATCAGTCCGAGCGAGATCGAATCGTGCGTCTACAGCAAGTGGCGGGACCGCAAGCGGCCCTACGATCCGGGCTGGCGGTGCTGATACCGCCGGCTCAGCGTATGTTCAGCACCGTCTCGATCGTATCGTAGAGCATCCGGCGGGCAGCGGGGCTGATGGCCAGGTATTCCGGCCAAGCCGTCTCCTGCGCCACGTTGAGCCAGGCCAAGTAGTCCTCCTTGGTGAACTTGTAGTACTTGGCCCCGGCCTTGCTGAACGTGTCGATGAACCGCCGCTCGGCATCGCGCTGGGTGGCGGCGAAGAACTCCTCCGAGATCTCCGCGGCAGCCTCGAACGCCTCCCGCTCGGCGGGCGACAGGCTGTCCCACACGGGCTTGGAGATGAGCAACGTGTTGAGGAACATCCAGATACCGGGGCTGCCGGCGGTGAAATACTTGCCGTGCTCGTAGATCTTGGTCGACACGAAGGTCTCGTAGGAGGTGAGGGCGCCGTCGAGCCTGCCGGACGCCATCGCCGCGTGGATCTCGTTGGAGTGCAGCTCCACCGGCGTGGCCCCGGCCTTCTTGAGCATCAGATCGAACAGGCGGTCGCCGCCGCGCAGCCTGAGGCCCTTCACGGTGTCGGGCCCCGCGATCTGGCGGTTTCTGGTGACGAAGCCGCCGGGCACCCACCACCAGGCCAGGATGTGCACGCCGTTGTTGTGCGCGACATCCTGCAGGTGCTCGAGCACCTTGGAGCCCTTGAGATCGCGCACGGTGTCGAGGCTTGGGTAGAGCCCCGGCAGGACGGCGAGCGAGAACTCAGGCACCTTCTTGACCGCGTAAGGCAGCACGTAGACGCTCATCTCGAGCGCGCCCGACTGCAGGGCATCGAACTGCTCCTCGGCCCCGATCTTGAGGGCGAGCTGCGGGTGAATCTTGAAGGAAATTCCTGGAGTGCGCAGTTGCACCTCCTCGGCGAATAGGCGAGCGGCGCGGTCGCGCGCGTCCGTCTTGCCAGGCCATTGATGCGAGATGTTGAGCTCCCTGGCCGGCACCGGACTGAACGCGGTGACAAAGGCCAGGGTCAGCAGGATTGCCGCCAAACGCATGCTCGAGCCCTCTGCTTGCAATTGGTCTTGAGATCGCCGCCGTCAGCACCTCCCCGCGAGGTTGCAGCGGACCTTGATCGCACGCCAGAATGGCTAATGCGTGGCCTACTTGCAGATCACGGATTCTTCAATCGGATGTCGGGCGAGGCTGGGTCGGGCCTGATCGCGACCTAGGCAGCGCGCTGCTGCCGCAAGGTCTCGCCGCGGTAGCTCAGCGCCTCCGCGACGTGGACGCGCGAGACCTTGTCCGCGCCGTCGAGGTCGGCCAGCGTGCGGGCGACGCGCAAGGTGCGGTGGAAGCCGCGGGCGGACAGATTGAGCCGCTCGGATGCCTGCCGCAGCAGGGCGACGCCTGCCTCGTCCGGCATGGCGATCTCCTCGAGCAGGCGGCCAGAGCACTCCGCGTTGGTGCGCACGCCCTTGGCGCCGAGCCCGGCGAAACGCGCGCATTGCGTTTCGCGCGCGGCGGTGACGCGGGCTCGCACCTCGGCGCTGCCCTCGGCGGGGGCGGGCAGCACCAGGTCGGCGGCGGACACGGCGGGCACCTCGATCTGCAGATCGATGCGGTCGAGCAAGGGCCCGGAGATGCGCGCCTGGTAGTCGTCGGCGCAGCGCGGGCCGCGCCGGCAGGATTGTCCCGGCGTGCTGCCGCCGCACTTGCACGGGTTCATGGCGGCGACCAGCTGGATGCGCGAGGGATAGGCGATGCGATGGTTGGCGCGCGCGATCACCGTCTCGCCGGCTTCCAGCGGCTGGCGCAGCGCATCGAGCACGTTGGGCAGGAATTCGGGCAGCTCGTCGAGGAACAGTACGCCCAGATGCGCCAACGACACCTCACCGGGTCGCGGCCTGGAGCCGCCGCCAACCAGCGCCGCCATGCTGGCGGAATGATGCGGGGCGCGGAACGGCCGCCGGGTGGCGATGCGCCCGCCGAGCAACTCGCCCGCCAGCGAATGCACCATGGAGACTTCCAGCATCTCCTCCGGCGTCAGCGGCGGCAGGATCGAAGGTAGGCGCGCCGCTAGCATCGTCTTCCCCGAGCCCGGCGCACCGACCATCAGCAGGTTGTGGCCGCCAGCAGCGGCTACCTCCAGCACGCGCTTGGCGCTTTCCTGGCCCTTGACGTCGCCGAGATCGGGCTGCGGCCCCTGGTCCGCTCGACGTTGGGCTTGGGCCGCGTCAGGGTCTGGAGGCCCGCGAAATGGTTGACCAGCGACAGCAGGTGCGGTGGCGCCAGCACCTGCATCTCCGCGTCCGCCCAGGCTGCCTCAGCACCGCTGGCGCCGGGACAGATCAGGCCCTTTCCCATGGCGTTGGCGCCAATGGCGGCGGGAAGCGCGCCCGGCACTCCCCGGATAGAGGCATCGAGCGCCAGCTCGCCGATTGCCGCGTAGCCCTCGATGGCGTCGGGCGAGATGGCCCCCATGGCCACCATCATGGCTAGCGCGATCGGCAGATCGAAGTGGCTGCCTTCCTTGGGCAGGTCGGCAGGCGCGAGGTTCACAGTGATGTGCTTGAAGGGAAGCCCCAGACCCACCGCGTGCAGCGCGTTGCGCACACGCTCGCGGCTTTCGGCGACGGCCTTGTCGGGCAACCCCACGATTGCAAACAGGTGGCGGCCGCCGGAGATGCGCACCTGCACCTCGACCGGCTTGGCCTCGATGCCGACAAAAGCAACAGTTGAAATCTGGCCGTACATCGCAGAGCGGCCCTGGACTGAACGCAGACTGAAAATGCCGGAAGCAGTGTGCCGGCGCTCCACCGACCCAGGGCAATGTTATACTTGACGTACCACGGGAAATGAACTACTGTCAGCCCTAGGAGATCACCCATGGCTGACGTTCTTTCACACAAGCGCTTCCAGGATGAGCAGGCGGCCTACGACTGGGTCGAGGCCCATCTATGGCCCCACGGTCCACAGTGCCCGCGCTGCGGCGTCCTAGACCGTTGGACGAAGCTGCAGGGCAAGAGCACGCGGATCGGCACCTACAAGTGCAAGGACTGCCGCAAGCCCTTCACGGTCAAGGTCGGCACCATCTTCGAAGACAGCCACATCCCCATGCGCATGTGGCTGCAGGCGATTGCGCTGCTGGCGGCGAGCAAGAAGGGCATCAGCTCGAACCAGCTCCACCGGATGATGGGCATCACCCTCAAGTCGGCTTGGTTCATGAGCCACCGCATCCGCGAGGCCATGCGGGCTGGCGGCCTCAAGCCGCCGATGGGTGGCGAAGGCGGCATCGTCGAGGTCGACGAGACGATCTACGGCCGCGCCTCAACGCATCCCAAGGGTCGCAAGCGTCCCGATCCCTCGATCAGGAACTCGGCCCACAAGAACGTCATCCTGTCGCTGGTGGAGCGTGGCGGCGAAGTGCGCAGCTACCACGTTGAGGGCAGCACCGTTTCCGAGGTGATCCCCATCGTGCGCGCCAACGTCGCCAAGGAAGCGGCGATGATGACGGACAAGGCCCAGCTCTACCGGAACCAGCTGCGCGACTTCGCCAGCCACGACCGCGTGGATCACAGCCAGGATGAGTACGTGCGCTACGAGGAAGGCCGCCCGGTGATCCACACCAACACGGTCGAGGGCTACTTCTCCGTGTTCAAGCGCGGCATGCGCGGCACCTACCAGCACTGCAAGGAGAAGCATCTGCACCGCTATCTGGCCGAGTTCGATTTCCGCTACACGAACCGCATCGGCGCTTGGCGTTGACGATCAGGAACGCGCCGCCCGCGTGCTCAAAGGCGCCAAGGGCAAGCGGCTGACCTATCGCACTACTGATAGGACGGGACCCGAAACATGAGGCGCGCGTCAGGCGGCGCAAACACCGCCGGGCTGAGCGAGATGCGCAGCTAGATCTGTTCCCCGAATTGCTGGTTCGCAAGCGTTGACGGCGTTTGCGAACTGGCGCATTCAGGGCCATGCCCAAGCGCAAAGAGCCTGACCTAACTCCAGCCGAACAGTACAAGCGGTTTAAGAAAGCCGCGAAAACGGCTGGCCTCACCAAGAACGAGGAAGAGTTCGAGCGGGCGTTCAAGAAGATCACCGCGCCGACAAAGAAAAGCGGGCGGCCCCGCTCGGCAAGCTAGGCCTGTGTGGCATTCTTCCGTCTGTACTCCAGACGCCGCGTGACCTCATCTATCGCGTTCTGTCTGGCCTCCTTCAGGTTCTCCGCAGTGAACCTAGTCCTATAGATGGGCGCATCGGACAGCGGAGACTTCCTTGCCAGCATCTCTGCGGCAGGACGTTCAAGATCAATGACGGGCACGTCACCCTTCAATTCAGAGCCGAACGACAGATGTGCCGGAATGTCGGCCCCTTGCAGGCCGGGAAATTCGGCCTTTCTGCCGGGCGTCGCGGTCCTGAGCATCTTGGCTATGTGCGGCGGTCCACGATCCTTGAACTCGTTGAGCACACGTTGCGCGTCACCGAAATTCGCGTGACCATCCTCAAGCACGAAGTACAGGTCAATTTCCCGTCCCGGCAGCGCGGCTTGGACGAGGTCTGGAACAATCGAAAGACACATCCGAAAACACAGCCCGTACTTGCTATCGAGCCGCGTTTTGCGCGGCTTGTCTCCAGGCAAGTAGATCCCGGCATAGTCGGAAGCGCTTAGCGCGATAGTGAAGCCGAACAGCGTGTTGCGATGAATGATGCGGTCTACGGCACGCAACACGCGATCTTTGCGCTTCGGCTGCCACGACCTATGAGGCGGCTTCGTCTCTCGAAATGGCGGCTGGTCGTGCTTGAACTTCCTGAGGTGGAAGTAGGGTATCTCCTCGTTACGCAGCAGCTTGTTCCACTTCAGATCGAACTGTCGCCATTGTCCCAGCCGCCCTACTAGACCGCCGATCGTCATGACCTCGGCGCCGTGGGTTCCGCTCTCATCGATGTAGGTCGTTACCTCCACCCAGATTTGGTCCTGTTGCCACGTGTGGGTAAGCGCGAGCGACAGACGCCCGACGCTGCCCGGTTGGGCAGGCCTGCGTCCTCGCGCACTAGCAGGCGCGAGCATATTTTACCTCCCGCCCTCTAGCCGATTCCGGCTGGTACGTGAAGTATAATATGCCGCGACCCAGTCAAGAACAAAAAAGGAACAGCTGAACTTCCGCGCCGTGCTGCCGCCCTAATGCCTCAGCAATTTCTTGCGGTCAAAAGCCGTTGAAGCTTCGATAATGCGTCGCAGCACGGCAACGCGGCGTGTTAGGGTGGATTCCATGTCATCACGCCACACGATTTCGCGCTCGGGCCCGGAGGGGGCCTTCGAGCGCAAGATTTTGCTGAGCAAGTGGGCTCTGCTGTTCGAGCAGATTTGGCCCCGCGCCTGGATCATGCTGGGCCTTGCGGGGCTGTTCGTCGCGGTGTCGCTGGCAGGCCTCTGGCCGAGGCTGCCGGAGCTGCCGCACAAGATCGTGCTGGGGCTGTTCGGCCTTGGCTTTCTCGGGGCCTTTGTCGCTCTTCTCGGTGTGCGCTGGCCGGCCCGCGCGCAGGCGCTGCGCAGGGTCGAGACCGTATCCGGCATCCAGCACCGGCCCGCTTCCTCCTACGAAGACACCCTGACGCTCGGCGCCGAGGACGGCCGCACGGCCGCCCTATGGCGGGCGCATCGCCAGCGCCTGGCCGCCCTGCTGGCGAAGCTGCGCGTCGGCCGCCCGACCCCGCGCACCGACCGCTACGATCCCCTTGCCGTCCGCGCCCTGCTACTGCTTTCGGTCTTCGTGCTGCTGATCGTCGTCGGCGACAGCGCCGCCGACCGCCTCTGGTCCGCCTTTCGGCTCAGTCCGCTAGCCAAGGGCGCCGAGGCGCGCCTCGATGCCTGGCTCACCCCGCCGCCCTATACGGCGAAGCCGCCCATCATGCTGGCCGACGGCGGCATCACCGGTCCGCGCGCGCTGGAGAAACGGCCGCAGAGTGCAATGGAGGTGCCCGACCGCAGCCTGCTCATCGTGCGCGCCAGCGGCGCCGGCATGCGCGACCTCGTCATCGACGTTCCAGGCGAGAACGGCGCGCCGCGGCGACTCGAGGCGCCGGCGCCAGCCAATCCTGGCGACGTGCTGGAGATCAAACACGAGGTGAGACATTCGGGAACCGTCAGCGTAACCAGCAGCGGCATCCAGGTGGCGAGCTGGACGTTCACGGTCATACCCGACCACGTGCCCAAGATCTCGCTCACCAAGGAGCCCGAGCGCTCGCCGCGCGGCAGCCTCAAGATCTTCTTCAAGGCCGAGGACGACTACGGCATCGTCTCCGCGGAGGCGCGCGTACGGCGCCTCACGCCCAAGGCCGACACCTCGTCAACCGCCTGGGCACGCGAGCCGAGGAAGGGCGCGCGGCCGCCCTACGAGCGTCCGCCCGTCATGGCGCTCAGACTCCCGCGCTCCTATGCCAAGGAGGTGCAGGGCCACAGCCTGCATGAGATCGGCGATCATCCCTGGGCCGGCATGCGGGTCGAGTTCACCCTCATCGCCAAGGACCTCGCCGGCCAGGTCGGCAAGAGCGAGACGATCGAGATCACCCTGCCGGAGCGGCGCTTTACCAAGCCGCTGGCCCGCGCGGTGGTCGAGCAGCGCCGCCACCTGGTGGAGGACCCGCGCGATCGGGTGATGGTAGCCAAGGCTATCGATGCCCTCACGCTGGAGCCGCAAGAGTTCATCGACGATCTGCAGGTCTTCCTGGGGCTCCGGTCGGCCTATTGGCGCTTGCAGCAGGAGGATACCCGCGCCAACCGCAACAGCGTGATCGCGCAGCTATGGAACGTCGCGCTGCGCATCGAGGACGGCGATCTCACCGACGCCGAGCGGGCGCTGCGCGCCGCACAGGACCGGCTGCAGCAGGCGCTGCGTGACGGCGCGTCGGACGAGGAGATCCAGCGCCTGATGCAGGAGCTGCGGCAAGCGTTGGCGCAATTCCTGGAGCAGCTCAACCGGCAGGCCGACGGCCAGCAGCAAATGCAGGGCGCCAATCCCAACCAGCAAATGCTGTCGCAGCAGGACCTCGAGCGCATGCTGCGCAATCTCGAAAACATGGCGCGCTCGGGCGACCGCGAGGCGGCGCAACAGATGCTGAGCCAGCTGCGCGACCTGCTGGATCGCCTGCAGTCCGGCCGCATGGCCGATCAGGGTCAGAGCCAGCGCTTCGGCCAGATGATGGATGAGTTCGGCGACATCATCGGCAAGCAGCAGGGATTGCTGGACGACACCTTCGGCCAGCAGCGCAAGCAGGATGGTCAAGGCCAGCGCGGCCAGAAGGGCGACAAGGGTCAAGGCGAGGGCGAGAAGGACGGCAAGGGTGGCGGGCTTGGCGATCGCCAGAGAGAGCTGCGCGAGCGGCTGGGCCGGCTGCAGCGCGGCATGCGCGAATTCGGCATGCAGTCGCCCGGACAGCTCAACGGCGCGGAGGAATCGATGGAGCGCGCCGAGCGCGCGCTGCGCAATGGCGATCTCAACGGCGCCACCGATCACGAGAACCGGGCGCTGGAGCAGCTCCGCCAGGGCGCGCGCGAGCTTGCCCAACAGATGCTGCGCCAGCTGCCGTCCCGCTATGGGCTCAACGACAACCGTGGCGAGCTCGACCCCATGGGCCGGCCGCCGCAGCGCACCGATGGCCCCGATCCGGGCACCGGCGTGAGGGTCCCCGACGAGATCGACATCCAGCGCGCGAGGGAGATCCTGGAAGAGCTGCGCCGCCGCGTGGGCGAGACCACCAGGCCGCCCGTCGAGCTCGAGTATCTGGAGCGGCTCCTAAAGCGGTTCTGAGCGAGCCGGCGGCCCCCTCGCCTCAGCCAATGCAGCCAGTCGGTTGAGCGGCTTGTCCGTTCGGGGCGCGGCGTGTCAGATTGTCTTCCGGGTATCGTCGACTGCGGGTTCTGAGCCATGGCATCTCACTTCGGTTGAAATGCCGTGCTTCCGCGACTAAGGTCCGTCGCATCCCAGTATTATACAAGACTGCGGGCTGGGGGCCCGCGCAGGGGATCATTGCGTTCGCGGCGGGGTGGGAGCGAGGATGGATATCCAGGATATGCGCATTTTTGCGCGCGTGGCTGCAGTTCAGAACTTGTCAGCCGTCGGCACCGAGCTGGGCCTGACCCCCGGAACCATCTCCAAGCGCATCCAGGCTCTCGAAGACGAACTCTGCGCCCGCTTGTTCGACCGCACCACGCGCTCGATCCGCATCACGGAGGAAGGCATCACCTTCCTCGGCCACGTGGAGCGCATCCTGGCCGAGATCGAATCGGCGCGGGCAAGCGTCGACGACAAGGTGAGCAACCCCAAGGGCAAGCTCAAGATCGCGGCGCCTGCGGGCCTCGGCCGCCGCTACGTCGTGCCAGCGCTCAGCGTATTCCTGAGCAACTATCCCGACATCGAAGCGCAGCTCGATCTGCAGGACCGTCCAATCAACCTGCAGGAAGACGGCTACGACCTGGCGATCCGCACCGGCGAGCTTTCCGATTCCTCGGCGATCGCCAAGCGCCTCGCTCCCGACCGGCACGTCATCGCCGCCTCGCCCGCCTACCTGGCGCGCCGGGGACGGCCCACGCGGGCGGAAGATTTGAGCAACCACAGCTGCCTCGTGCTCGGTGAGCGGTCGCAGTGGTCGTTCGCCCGGAACGGCGCCGAAGTTGCGGTGCGGGTGAGCGGCCCCTTGAAGTCGAACAACGGCGACCTGCTGTGTCTTGCCGCGCTCGAGGGCAATGGCCTCATCCGCGCCTCCGAGCTCGAGGTCATGGCGGAGCTGGCGTCTGGTGAGCTGGTCGAGGTGCTGACCGACCACGAGATAACCAGCAAGGCCGCCGTGTGGGCGCTCTATCCGAGCGTCAAGCACATGCTGCCGCGCCTGCGCGTGCTGCTCGACTTCCTGACCGAGTGGTTCCGCGATGCGCGCGCCAAGCCCGGCAACGGGGCAACGCGCAAAGCTCCGCCGCAGCGGAGCATCCCGGCCAAGGTCGGGCTGCATCCGACTTGACGGGAGATCCAACTCTGGTTGGATCGCTCAGGATTCCGAAGCAAGTGCGACGATGATTCAAGGCTCCGCCGAGCGCAAAGGTCGGCAGGCTTCGGTAGCGCCACCCAGAGGGAAAGCCACCGTTCGACTATCTCGATTTTTCCCGAAAGAAGTCCATCAGCGTCTGACTCTCGTCCAGCGGCGCTGGCATGTCGTGCCCGCCACCGACGAGGGTGTAGAGAATGACCGGCCCCCCCGAACAGTGCGTTGAGCTCTCTATTGCGATATCTGGCCGATTCTCACGTGGCACGAAGGACTGTTCGTTGGGCTCGACGCACTCGTTGAGCCGGCGAAAGAAGGCAACCAAGCGCTCAGTCGGCCAAAGCATTTCCCCCCACGCGCTTCTTGATCCTTTGTAGGGCAGGACTCGATCCTCGGTGCCGCTGATGATCAGAATTGGCGTGGGCATGGCCGGCTGGCAATCAGAGCCTGTAACGGTGGGCATTGCCGAGGTGAGCAGGACAGCCGCGGCAAACATCTCGGCGCGGGCGCACACCAACCGCAGCACCATGACGCCACCGAGCGATCGGCCGGCAAGGAAGATTCGCTTCCGATCGGAAATGCCTTTCCGAGCGAGTTGGGTCACGATCGACTGCACAAACGCGACATCGTCCGGAACGCCGCCATGCATTCGAAAGAAGCGCCTGTACTGCTTGGACGCCTTGTTCCGCTGAAAGAAGTTCCAATACCCGCCGATCGCCTGCGGAAAGACCACCGCGAACCCGTGTTGCGGCCCCCGCAGAGCGAGATCCGACAGGTGTGGCTCCTCCTCGGCTGTGCCATTGCCACGGTGCAGCATGACAATGGTCGGGTGGGGCCCTTTTTGCTCGGGCTGGTGCAGCAGGAACGTGCGCGCCCGACCGTCAACCTTGAGCTGAACAGGCTCGGCGACGACGGCGGTCACCACCGCCAACGTGACCAGAGCGCTCACCAAGAAGCGGAGCATCACATCACTCAAAGAAACAGGCACGGCATAGCCATGCCAAGATTGCTACGACAGCTCTAAGACAAATAATCCGGACCATCGACGGTCCTGCGAGGAAATCTAGCTCGATAGTTCCGCCCTGCAAACGGCGTGGTTGTCGCGGGGCCGGCGCGGGTTGATCAGTTCAAGGCGCGTTGCCCCCGGGCCAAACCTCTCGCGGCGCGTCCTCGAGCGGGATTCCTCTCGGCGCCACCCAGCGTCAATCACTTGACGCGGATCGTCACGCGGTCGGTGCGGCCCCTGGCATCGATCACCGCCAGCCTGAAGAAGCCGCGCCCCGCCGCAGGCAACTCCACCTCCCGCCGCCCCGGGTCGGAGGCAACCGGCTCACCGTCGACGAGCCAGGTGAGCGGCAGCGCGCCGCCCTCGGCCTTCGCGACGACGACGCCATCGGCGTCCTCGATCTCGATTTCGGCCCGGTCGGGCGGGAAGGCGATTCTGACGGCCGGCTCCAGATAGACGCCTGGGCCTTCCTCCGCGGGGCCCTCGCGGAAGCGCTTGAGCGGCGGCGGCAGCTCCGCGTTGGCGACCCTGAGCACGCCGGCGGGGGCCGGTGGCATCGGCGTGCGACGCGGTGAGACACGGGCGAAGGCGTCGAACAGCAACGGCGCGGCGCTGGCGCGTCCCGAGAGGCCCGGGGTGGAGGCGCCGTCCGGCCGGCCGACCCACACGGCGATGGTGGTGCGGCCGTCGAAACCCACCGACCAGGCGTCGCGGAAGCCATAGGAGGTGCCGGTCTTATAGCAAATGTGGCCGGGCTTGGCGTTGGCCGGCGGGATGGCCTGGCACAGAATTTCGGCGACGTACCAGGCCGCGATCTCGCTGAGCAGGCGCTGGCCGGTGGCGGCGCTCTTGGGCGCCGCGGTATCGAGCCGGTACCTCAGCGCCACGGGCTCGCCGACGCGCGCCAGGCTGGCGTAGAGGGCGGCCAGATCGGTGAGCTTGAGGCCCAAGCCGCCGAGCGCAATGGCGAGCGACGGGTCGGTGCCTTTGGGCAGCACGGGGCTCGCACCCGCTTGCTGCAGGCGCGTGTAGAGGCGGCCTGCGCCCACCGCCTCCAGCACCTTCACCGCCGGGATATTGAGCGACTGCGTCAGCGCCGTGCGGATCGAGACGGTGCCGTGCCAGTCATGATCGAAGTTCTTGGGCACGTAGATGCCGAAGCGCGAGGGCCGGTCCTCGATCAGCGTCTCGGGATGCGCCAGCCCCAGCTCGAAGGCGAGACCGTAGATGATAGGCTTCAGGGTCGAGCCGGGCGAGCGGATGGCGGCTGTCATGTCGACGCCGCCGAACCGGCTCTCGTCAAGTAGCCCCGGCGAGCCGACCTGGGCAATCACCTCGCCGGTGCGATGGTCGACGACGACAACAGCCGCCGACAGTCGGCCGCCAAGAGTGCCGGCGTAGTCGCGCACCAGCTGCTCGATATTGGCCTGCGCCGCGAAGTCGAGGGTGAGGCGATGCACGGTGCGGGCCTTGTGCCGCTCCACCTCGCCGTTGGCGACATGCGGCGCCAGCATGGGAAAGTCGCGCCGCGCTATTGGAATGCGCTCGGCCATCGCGCGCGTGGCGTCCTCGGCGGAGATGACGCCGACGGCCAGCATGCGGGCCAGCACGTGATTGCGCGCCCGCCGTGCCGACTGCGGGAAGCGGTCGGGACGGCGCGCCTCGGGCGACTGCGGGATGGCGACCAGCAGGGCGGCCTCCGCCACCGACAGCCGCCTGGGCTCCTTGCCGAAGTAGGCGAGCGAGGCCGCGCGCACGCCTTCCAGGTTACCGCCGAACGGGGCGAGACGCAGGTAGAGGCGCAAGATCTCGTCCTTCGCCAGCCGCCGGTCGAGGCCCAGCGCCAGCAGCATCTGCCGGATCTTTCCCGTGAGCGATCGCTGGTGCTCGCCGAGCAGCAGGCGCGCCACCTGCATGGTGAGGGTGGAGCCGCCCGACAGCGGGCGCGCGTGTCTGACGAGCAGCCAGCCCGCCCTGACGATGGCCCAAGGATCGACGCCGCGGTGGCGGCGGAAGCGTTTGTCCTCGAAGGCGATCAGCATGGCGAGGTAGCGCTGATCGACGTCCTTCACCTCGGCGGGCAGCCGCCAGCGGCCGTCGGGCGCCGTATAGGCCCGCAGCAGGCGGTCGTTGCGGTCGAGCACGGTGACCGAGACGGCCTCCGCGCGCGCTAGCGACAGCGGCTCGAGCCGAACCCAGATCCACGCGACGAGCGCGGCCGCTCCGCAGACCAGAAGCGCCATGCCAAACAGCAATGCACGCAGCACCAAAAAACCGCGGCGACGACGGCCCGGTGCTCGCGCGGAGGCCCCACCGATTTCCACCGGTTGCTCTTCAGTGGGTGCGCTGGAATAGTGGGTCATCGCGAATTGAAGGAACACAGACCATGCCCATCAAGCGCACTACGCTCCGCAGCTCCGCCGGCAAGAAGCTTTATGCCGTGCGCGACAGCGAAGGGAAGTTCAAGGACATACAGACCTACAAGAAGGCGCATGGGCAGGACATCAAGCGCAAGAGCAAGGCCGAGAAGGCGAAGAAGAAGTAGGCGCGCGGCCACTGCTGCGGCCGCGTACCGTCGAGTTTTCGGGCTGCAGCATCGCTGGCCTCAATTCTTAGCCACCACCTCCAGCCGGCCGGCGGGCGTGCGGGCGAAACGGTCGGCGCGATACATGTCCTCCACCATCGCGGCCGGATGCACGTAGGAGCCCGGCGTCACGGCCCGCACGATGTAGGCCACGGTGGCGGTCGAGGCGGGCCCGCCGTTGTCTCCGCTATTGTTGCCGCGCCAGCCGCGGCGGCGCCCGTCCGAGCCGCCGAAGAAGTCGAAGGCGGCAACGAAGCGGTCGTCGCGGAACTCGGTGTGCTGCGCCGGGCTGGTCTTGAGCCAGTCCAAGGTCTTGATGTCGCCGGAGTCGACGAGCCGCGGGTTCTCGATCTCGAGGCCCGCCGGCAGCCGGTCGACGAGCAGGATGCGCCCGCCCGGCTCGATCGCCTCGATCTTGAGCACCACCACCAGCCGATCGTTCTGGGTGAGCTGCCCCTGGCCGCCAGTGGCGCTCTTCAAGTCGACCTTCTTGCCGTCGAGCGAATAGTAGCTGCGCTCGATGGTGAAGCCCCTGGAGACCGGCGGCTCGGGGGTGAGCGCCGCCCCGACCACCGACACCACGGCACCGACGGCAGCATCTCCGCTATTCACTACCGTGACGTTGCCGGCCTTCAGCTCCGCGGGAGTAAGCCCGCGCACGAACTGGCCCTGGTGGGCCGCGCCATTGACGGTGAGCGACATGCTCTTGGCCTCCTCGGCCAACGCGCGCGCCGCCAGCACCATCCACGCCTGCTCCTGCGTCGAGGTATAGGCACGGGACGCGTAGGCCTTGGCGACCAGCTCGATCATGCGCGGCACGTCGGCCTTGGCGACGCCCGTCTCGGCGGCCAGCGTGATGAGCGCCGCGCCGTCGCGCATGGAGGTGCCGTAGTCGCGCCGGGTGACGTCGTCGTCCTTGCCCGTGAGCCCGCGGAACGCGGCGCGCAGTGCGCGCTCGGCGCGCGGCCGGTCGCCCATCATGGCGAGCGCGGCGCCGAGTTGCGCCTGCGCCAAGGGCGTGGCGAAGTCGTCGAGCTTGGTGTCGACGTAGTAGCGCAACTCGCCGATCGGGGCGCGGCCGTTGCGCGCCAGCACGTAGAGCGCGTAGGCCCTGGCTTCGCCGCCTCGTTCGAAGTCCTGCACGTAGCTGATGTAGTTGGCGAGCCGATCCAGCGCCTGGCTGAACGACTGCTGACGCACCGCGTACTTGGCTTCCCTGGCGCGCGTCAGGAAGTCGGTGACATAGCTCGTCAGCCACATGTCCCCGTCGGAGGGGCCCCAGATGCCGAACGCGCCGGAGGCGTCCTGCATCTCGAGCACGCGGGCAATGGCGCCGTCGATGCGCTCGCGCAGCTCCGTATCGGAGGCCAGCCCGATGCGCTTGGCGACGTCGTTGACATAGAGCAGCGGCAACGCCCGGCTGGTCGTCTGCTCGGCGCAGCCGTAGGGGTAGCGGTCGAGCGAGGCCAGGATGCCGGGCACGTCGAGCGCGCCCTGCGGGCCCACCGTCAGCGTCACCTTGGTACGGCGCGGGATCAAATCCTGCACCAGATCGGGCGAGAGCGAGATCTTGCCGCCCTTGGGCGCCAAGGTCGCGACCGTCATGCGGCGGATATCGCCCGCCGGCACCTTGACGTCGAAGGTGAGCGTGCGGCGCACGTCGACGCCGCCGGGACCGGCAATGCGCACCATCAGCTTGGTCAGGCCGACCTCGGTGGGCTTGAGCTGGAAGCTCTCGCGCTTGCGCTCGCCGGCGCCGATGCTGACGGACCGCTCGAAGCCCGGCTGCGCCTGGGCGCCGGCCTCGGCCTCGTACTGCCCCGTGACCGTATAGGCACCGGGTTGGCCCTCGACGTTGTGCAGCGCGAGCTCGAGGCGGGCCTGATCGCCGAGCGTCAGGAAGCGCGGAGCCGATACCGTCATGGCCACCGGATCGCGCACGATCAGGTCTTTCGACGCCGAGCCGACCTTGTCGGCGGTCCATGCCACTGCGGCAAGGCGCACGGTGCCGTTGAAGTCCGGGAGCTGGAACTCGATCCTTGCCGTGCCGTCGGGGCCAACTTTGACCAGCCCTGAGAACAGCGCCAGCGTTTCCTCCACCGGCGGGCTGCCCTGCATTGCCATGCCGCCGCCGCCGTCGCCGCCGGAGCGCAGCTTGCCGCGCTCGGCGCGCATGCCGTCGATCAGGCGCCCATAGAGATCGCGGATCTCAATGCCCATTCGCCTCTGGCCGAAGAACCAGGCATCGGGCTTGGGGATCTCGAAGCGCGTAAGGTTGAGGATGCCGACATCGGTTGCCGCCACCGTCACCCGCGCCTGCTCGCCGGCGCCCAGGCCCGTGATCTTGATGGGCACGGTGAGCAGGCCGCCCGATTTCAGCTTCTCCGGCACGTCGAGGCTGACGCCCAGGGTGCGCGCGGCCTGGTCGATGGCGAGCCACCGCAAGCCCATGGCGCGGCTCGGCATGCGCTTGGCCTTCTCATCCATGGGGCGATAGAGGGTCACGGTGACATAGGCGCCGGGGTTCCAGTCGTTGGCGACGCGGATCGGCACCTCACCACCGCCGGCAGGCAGGTCCGCCTCTTGCGTGAACGCCAGCCCTGAGTTGAGCACGGCGATCACCGCCCGCCCCGCCATGCGCGAGGTGATCTTGACGCGGGCGATGTCACCCGACCGATAGCTCGGCTTGTCGAGCGCCACATCCAGGACCTCGGGGCTGTCGGCGCCTTCCGCCGACCAGTAGCCGGCGTTGAACAGGGTGCTGGAGATGAGCCCGGTGGCATCGCTCACCTCGAGGCGGTAGCGGCCCCAGTCGACGCGCGCCTCGATCTTGCCGGGTGCGCCGGGTGCGGCGTCCACCGTACCCGAGGCGACGCGCCGCGTGCTGGTGATGGGCTCGTAGGCCCAGGAGCCGTCGCGGCTGTACCACTGCCAGCGCTGGTCGAGGCGCAACAGCTCCCACTTGAGCCCGCTGGCCGCGACTGCCTTGCCGTCGGGCCCGAGCACGATGACCTCGAAACCTGCCGGATCGCCCTCTTCTACCTGGCCGCCTCTGAACTGCGGCTTGATGCCGATGCGGGCGGCTTTCGTGTCGACGGGGAGCGAGATGGTGCGCTCGATGGTGCGGCCGCCCGATTCCCGCAGCCGCACGATCACGTCGGCCTCGAGCGGACGGTTGGTCTTGGGCATGGCGGGCAGCTCGACCAGGATCTCGGCTTTGCCGTCGGCACCGGTGACGGGAAGGTTCTCGAGCGGCTTGCGCACCGGCGTTATCTGCTCGTCAGCGAGCCCGAACTTGAAGCCGGCAAAGCCCGGCAGATCCTGCCTGGATGGCCTGACCGCGATCTCGCCCTCCACGCTCAAGCCCGTGGCGGGCGGACCGTAGAGATAGCGCCCCGCGACCTTGATCGTGCCTGGCGCTTGGGCGCTGAGCGCAGGCGTGGTCGCCTCCAACTTCAGCTCCAGGCGCTCCGGCACGAAGTCTTCCACCAGGAAGGCAGCCTGCGCGACGGGGTTGTCCTTGGGATCGGTGTGGACCTTCACCCTCCAGGTGCCGGTCATGGCCGTTGCGGCGAGCGCCAGCTTGTGCACCCGTCCGCCCAAGCCCTGGTCGGTAAGCGCGATGCGCGAGTGCTCGACGCCGTCGGGCCGTGAAACGATCAGCGTCACGGGTAGAGTTGCAGCAGCGCCGGTGCGGGTGCGCACCAGCGTAGTAAGATGCACGGCCTCGCCCGGGCGATAAACGCCCCTGTCGGTATAAGCGAAGGCATCGACGGGGCCCGGTTCGATGCGGCCGGCAACGCCGCGGTCGGTCAGGTCGAACGCCGCCGTCGCCATATCGAGGAAGGCGTAGTCGCCGCCCGACGTGTCGACGACGAGCACGGCTGGTGCCAGCCCGCCCTCGCCCCGCTGCAGCCCCGGATCGAAGCGCACGTAGCCGCGGCTGTCGGTCTTGGCGGCGGCGAGCACCTCGTTGTTGCGCGCCAAAAGCCGCACATTGGCGTTGACTACGGGAATCGTGGTGGCGAGCGAGCGCACGAAGGTGTGGATGCCATCGTCGCCGGTCAGCGCGGTGAGGCCGAGATCGGAGACGATGAACCACTGCGTGGCGCCGCGGCCGTTGTCCTGATCGCTTTCCTTGTCGGAGACGCTGGCGCTCAGCACGTAGACGCCGGGCTGCAGGCGGGGCATGGCCTCCGCAACCGGAAAGGCGGTCGTCACGTCCTCGTTGAGCCGGGAGGCAACGGCCATCCCCCCCTTGTAGACCTGGGCGCCGGTGCGGTTCTTGAGATTGCCGATGTCGTAGGAAGAGATCTGCTTCTGGAAGTCGCCGCCGGTGAGCGCCTGCGTGATGCTGCGGTCCCCAACGCGGTAAACCTCGACGTACACCTTGTCGGTGTTGACCGTCACAAGCGGGATGCCCTGCTGGCCCTTGTTGGGCAACAGATAGCCACGGCCGGTTGCGCGCACGGATGCGGCCCGGTCCTTCACGTAGATCGACAGCTCGGCGGTCTTGAGTAGGTTCTCGCCGGCGAGCGCCGACGGCAGCCCGGCGCGCGCCTGCACCTCGTAGCGCTTGCCGTGGGCAAAGCCGTCGAGGCAGATCTGGCGCGCCTCCGCGTTCACCGCCTGCGGATCCTTGCCGTCGACCTTGAAGTAGCGTGCCCAGTCGACGGTGCCCGGCGCCAACCGCTCGGAGAACTGGATGCACAGGCGCGGCTGCGCCGCCTCGGTGTCCACCTTGTACTCGGCGATGCGGAAGCCGTACTCCGCCACCAGCTTCTCCAATGCTTCCTCCGCCTCGGCCGTGCGGTGGAGCGTGATGGAAGCCCTGAGCGCATCGATTGCCGGACGCCAGTACGAGCGCCGCTTGAAGGCCTCGTGCAGCACCCAAAGCGCGGCGGCCCTGGCGGCAGGGCTCTGGGTGCGCTCGTAGGCGTACCAAGCGGCACCCGACGCATTGATGGGAAGCTCGTAACGCTCGCCGCCCTGGTCCGACTTGATGGCGAGGAGGGCTCGGGCCAGACCCAGCCAGGATTCCGTGTCGGTGCCGTCGAACACCACGGCCTGCGCGAAGGCGCGCGAAGCGGCGCGGAAATCGGTGCCTGCCGCCAACAGCCGATTGCCTTCGGCCCGCAGGTCGCGACCCTGCTTGCCGCCCGGCTGCCAGTTCGCCTTGAGGTAATCCTCGTAGCGCTTGGCCGCGTCCTGCACTCCCAAGCTCCTGAAGTCCTGGGCATGCGCGACGCCCGCTGCCAGCGCGACGAGAAGGCAGCCGAGCACTCGAAGAGCGACTAGCATGGATGAAACCCCTGGCCTGGGTAGAGAAATCCCGCAATCAGGCCGGCATTATCCGGCCGGCGAGCGAGACTGAATCAGGCACGCGTGACTGAACCGTGGCGGAAGTCGCCCAGTTCTCCCAAGTTGCAAGCGCTTGCGCCCTTTTTCTGCTGTTTTCCGGACGCGGCAGATCGCTTGCGGCCAGGGGCTGCGGAGGCTTCTTGTGGCGGCAGTGGCGGGGTTAGTGGTGGCGCGCGAGACCAACCGGCTCGCCGCCGACGGGCGCGACCGGCGCATGTCCGAGCAAGGGCTCGCTGGCGGCCCACAGCCGTTCGAAGGAAACGGCGGCGGCGGCGGCTGTCGCCGAGCAGACGTCGACGTAGCTCTCGTAGGCGTCGCACTTGGCGGGCTCGCGCCGCATCGAATCGCCGATCCAGCAGGTCTGCGGCCCCAGCACCAGTTGCTCGTGCGCCTCGATCAGCCGCGGCCGCCTGGCCCAGCGCACCTCGCAGTCGACGTCGACGTCACGCGACAGCGCCCAGTCGCGCGGCGGCGACTCCCGATCCGCCCTGGCGATGATTAACCGCACGCAAGAGCCTGCCGCCGCGATCTCGCTCGCAAGCGAAGCGACAGCCCGCACGACCGGGCTCTCCACGGAGCGCGCGATCAACAGGATGTCGTTGCTGGTCGGGCAACGGCCGCGGTTCGCCTCGGAGAGATACGCGCCCACGAACTCGTAGAGCCTTTGCTCCTTCTCCGCACGCCTCGTGACGCTCATACGGATCGGGGGCCTCGGGCGCATGGATTTTTTCCTTGTGGGCGGTCGCACGAGCAAGATGCAGGAGGCCCGGGCACGGCCGTGCTTGTCCGACTATTTGCAGCCATTGCGGTTAAATAATGGTTGCACTTGCGCGCGCGAGGCCGGGATCGACGTCGCACGCCGCACGCCGGCTATCTGCTGCCGGACCCGCTCTGCAATTGCCGCTGAAGCTCGGCCTTTTGGGCCTCAAGATCGGCGAGGGCCTTGCCCAGCGACGCGATCGCCGACTGCAACTCGACCGTATCGCCGCCGCTGGCCTGCAAGTTCTCCACACGTTTCTGGTGCTGGAAGATGCGGCCCTCGACGTCGGCGATCTCGGCCTCCACGTCGGCGATCTGTCGCGCAAGGTCAGGCGGAGGCACGGCGATGTGGCCCTTTCGAGTGGCGGGACTGCAAGGTCGGAACTGGGGTGGAGAGGAGTGGGCCGCGCCGGCGCGTCCCTCGTGCACGTAGCTCCGGGACGACGCAGACGCGGCCCGCAAACGGTCGATGCCCGGTGCGGGCTAGGCACCAACCGCCTGCATTCTTGCGTTCCGAAAAATAGGTTCCGCGAAAGCCTTGCGACATCCCCGGTAAGGGGGATACGCGCCAACCCCGGCTCGGTACCCGGATTCAGGAGATGATGTTCTGCCGAATGGCCTCGGCGACGGCCTGCGTGCGATTTTGCGCGTGAAGCTTCTGCTTGGCCTTGCGAAAGTGGGTGCGGACGGTCTCAGCGCCGAGCCCGAGGGCCTCGGCAATGGCTTTGATGTCGCGGCCTGCCGCGGCCATCTGCAGCACCGCTTGCTCGCGCGGCGTCAATTGCGGGCGGGAGGGAAACTGGTCGGGATCGGCCTCGATGCCTTTCTCGATGCGCATGATGGCGAAGCACGATGCCATGAAGGTTGCGGCGCGCGCTTCTCTCGTGAGGATGTCCGTCAGCACTTTGCGCGACCAATACGCCAGCACCCAGCGGCCGCCGACGGGACAGGTGAAGCCGTCGCGCATGCCGTACTTCATGGCGAGGTCCCAGGCCCAGCGGTCGGCGCCGAGTGGCTCGATCATGCGCCGGCCCTCGGTCCACGTGAATGGAGCGATGCTCATTCGCGCCATCATGATGGCGGGATCGTAGGCCTGCTGGCTGTACTCGGAGTAGTCGCGCCACCACCCTTGCGGGGCGTCCTTGTGCACGAAGACGGTCTCGCCCACCTTCATCGCCCTCCAGTCGCCGACCTTGCGCGGAAAGCGCGCCGCGGCGAGCACGTGCAGCGGCAGGAACGGGCGTATGGCGGTCTGCAGCGCGTCCAAGACGTCGTTGGGGGAGGCAAGCTCGACCGAGTGCGTCGCGAACTCCATCAAGCGCGCAGTGAGATCCTTCTCGGCCGGCGCTTCCCGTGCCGTCCTGTACTCACCCGGGATCTTCACGCGTCGAGGCATGCGCGCCTCCACGGTCTCCGCCCGCCCGGCGTTCCTGCGGCTAGCACCATAGCGCCGACAACATGGGGCATATCGTCAGCCATCTGACACAAAAATGGCCTGCCTGCCAACCACTGACCTGAAGAAACTCTATTGAAGTCTTCTATATTATGAACTCGACCAACGAACGGGTGAAGCCATCTACTGGTTCTGCGTGACGACCCGTTCCTCGATGATAGTCAGTTTGGCCGGCAGGGCGCCCGACCTCAGTCGCCGGGCGAGCTGTTGAGCGCCGGCGGGAGTGAAGTTGCCACTGATTTGGCCGGAGCCCCCCACGATCGGCTCGCGCACCACCGGCGCCGACAGCACCTTGCCGTCGATCACAATTGCGATAGGGCGTCCCACATTGGTGCGGGTCAGGCCGCCTAACTTGCGGGCGCCGGAGTCGTTGAGCCGAAAGGTGATCACGGGCGCGTTGGTTCGGGCATCAAAGCTGGCCTGGGCATCGGCCAGCTCGTCGCCGTGGATGGCCGAGGCGACGCGCAGCAGCATTGGGGGAAGAGCCGGCTCGGCAGTAGGGAAGAGGCGGTAGCCGGTGGGGGCGGCGCTGTTCTGTGCCGCATCGGCGGTCATGGCCGGGTGCACCTCGTGGAGGGTGAGCTCGCCGCGGTTCAGTATCTCATTCTTCAACCGTGCCACGTCCGCGGGGTTGGCTGCGTGAATGCGGATCCTATCGAGACCGTCAGGCTCGATGCGCCGCAACGCAATGCCTGCGGCATCGCAGCGCCGGCGCAGAACTTCGACGGCTGCGCGCACGCCGTTGGCCACTCGCTCGTCCAGCCCCGCCTTGGGGAGCGTAACAATGATATTGCCGCCTGCGCTGCTTCCGACCTCGATGTCACTGCCGATCGCTCGCAAAGCCGTGAGGGCCGCGTCGGCCTCCTCGGGCTTGACAACGCGAAGCTGGACGGCCCCGTCGACCACCCCGAGGCCCTCGAAGGCGATCTTGGCGTCGCGCAGCCGCTGCCGCGCCTCGCCAACCAGCTCGGCGAGCCTGGCGCTGCGCAGCTCGGCGGCGTCTACGGACACCAGCAGGTGCAACCCGCGATTGGAGTTCGCATTGGCGAAGAGGATGTAGGCGGCCGAAGCCCCGCCGATGGCTATGATCGCAATCACCGAAACCAGGGCAATGATGCGCGAAGCCGGCATGCGAACCCTAGAACATGCAATGGCGAGTATGCCTGGCGCTGTTGCAGGTCTTTGTGACAGGCGGGCGGCTTCTTGGCCAGCCCGGCTAGCGTGTGGCCGAGTAGTCCGGCGCGCACACCACCTGGCCGCCGCAAGCCGCTCCACCACGACCGCGCCGGTGTGCTAGAAGGCGGACCCACATGGGTAACGGGTCAGGGAGGGTCGGATGGTAAACGTGAGACGAGGAGCGATCGCCCTCGCCCTGCAATTCGCCCTCGCCGCATCGGCATTAGCTATCGATTTGCGCGACCTCGATGGAATGTGGTGGGGCATGTACTCCTATGCGGACCGGACCAAGCGCCCGGTGGAGTTCACCATGGACATTCGCGTCGTCGGCAACTCCTGTCAGGGCCGTATCGAGGAGCCCAATACCTTCGGCCTCCCCTCGGCGCCGCGGCTCTATGCCAACACCGACTGTCGACTGCTGATCGGCGGCGGTGCGCCCCGATTGATGTTTCGCAAGACCTATGATGGAACGGGCGGTCAGTCGCACACGGTGGACTACGAGGGTGAGATCGCCTCGGACTACCTGGGCATCACCGGCGTGTGGCGCATAGGAACACAATCCGGCCGCTTCTCGTTGATCAAACAATGACGCGGCCCGAGAATCTCAATCATTACAAGGTTGTCATGCAGCATCGGTGCCTCGTGATGCAAGTCTGCTCTCGTCTGCTTGCCGCATTCATCCTCTCCAGCACGGTTCTCGCAGGCGCCGCCTTCGCGGAGCCCCAGCTGGTCGAAGAGAGAAGCTCCACCTACAACAACATCTACGTCTACAAAGACGGCCCGCAGATGATCATGACCTTCGGGCACAACAAGCGCTTCTATACCGAGACCATCTACGACACGACCGACGAGCTGTCGCTGCCGGTCACCTACACCCGCTACTCTACCGTCGGGCTCGCCTACGCGAGCGGGCTCGACAATGTGCTGGAGGTCGGCTTCGGCGGCGGCCGCACCGCCTGGTATCTGCACAAGCACGTGCCGACGCTCGACATCACCGCCGTCGAGCTCGACCCGGCCGTGGTCGACCTCGCCAAGAAGCATTTCGGCGTGCGCACCGAGGACAAGTTCAAGAATCGAGGTGGCCGACGGGCGCAACTACATGGTGAAGAGCTCCGCCACCTGGAACATCGTCATGGTCGATGCCTACCGCGGGCCGTTCGTGCCGTTCCACCTGCTGACCGAGGAATTCTTCAGGCTCGTCAAATCCAAGCTGAAGCCCGGCGGCGTGGCGGTGCAGAACATCGAGCCGAGCACCATGATGTTCGACTCGGCCGTGGCCACCATCCAGCGCGTGTTCGCCAACGTCGACCTCTACGACGCCGGCGGCAACGTCGTCGCCGTTGCCTACGACGGGCCGAAGCAGACGCAGGCGGCCCTGCTGGCCCGCGCCGGCGCGCTGCAGAAGCAGTACAACTTCCGCTATCCGCTGCCCGATATCCTGAGCCAGCGCCGCACCGTCAACCGTACGGTACCCGGCAAGGTGCTGTCGGACGACTTCGCTCCGGTGGAATCGCTGCTGGCCATCGAGAAGCACAATCGCAAGCTGGACGATATCGCCGAGCCGGTGGGCAAATGACGGGTACGCGAGGCATTGCGAGCGTCGGGTTGCTGGCGGCACTGTTCGCCATCGGGTTCGTGCTCATGGGCTTCGAGATGCTCGGCAGCCGCTATTTGAACCCCTACTTCGGCGGCGGCATCACCACCTGGGCCTGCCTGATATCGGTGGTGCTGTTCGCAATGATGGTCGGATATTTCGCGGGCGGCCATGCCGTCGATGCGCATCCCGGCGTCGACCTGTTCGCCGGCTGCGTGCTGGCGGCGGCGGCCTCCATCCTGATCGTGCCGCCGACCGCCGACGCGGTGCTGCAGTTCCTGATCCGCACGCTGGGCGACGGGTTCTGGGGCGTGCTCATCGCCTCCATGGCCCTGTCGTTCGTGCCGGTGGCGTTCCTGAGCGCCTGCTCGCCGTTCGTCGTGCGGCTGCTGCTGGTCGATCTCGAGGCCGGCGGCAAGACGGCAGGTCTGGTCTACAGCGTATCGACGCTCGGCAACGTCGCAGGCACGCTGGCCACGACCTTCTACCTGATCCCCAACTTCGGCACGCGCGCCATCACCACCGCCTTCGGCCTCGCCCTGGTTGCGGTCTCCGTGCTGCTTTACGTGAGCAAGCGCGGCTTGAGCAGAGGATTGAGCACGAGGGCGGTGGCGGGGTTCGTCCTCTGCCTGTGCCTGCTGGCCGCCTCGGGAAATGCGGCCGAGCCCGAGCGCTCGAGCTGGGAGGCGTCGTATCCTGAAGGGCCGATCTGGGTCGGCGAGCAGTTGCTATATGTGGAGATGCCGCTGCACCGGGTGGTGGAATGGAAGGAGGGCAAGCGGCGCGATTTCTGGAGCGAGCCCGGCTGCGGGCCTACCGCCATCGCGCAGTTCCGCGATTCACAGTTCATCGTGCTCTGCCACTTCCAGGGCAAGCTGGTGCATCTCGACCAGAACGGCCGCAAGATCGGCGAGTTCGCAGTGTCATCCAACGGCGAGCCGCTGCGCGACCCCAACGACTGCCATATCGACGGGCGCGGCGGCGTGTTCTTCACCGACCCCGGCATCTTCATGAAAGGGGCACCCGCCACCGGCAAGGTCTACCACCTCACCGCTGCTGGCCGGATGGTGAAGCTCGTCGACGGTATGCAGTACAGCAACGGCATCGCCGTCGACTTCCCGCGGAAGCGGCTGCTGGTGTCGGAGCATCTGGCGCGCAAGGTGTGGCAGTTCCATCTCAGCGCCGATTTCGCCATCTCGGACCGCAAGGTGTTTCTCGATGTCGACCGCTACCTCAACGAGGCCGAGATCGCCTACGCGGAAACGGGGCCCGACGGCATCGAGGTGGACTTCGAAGGCAACACCTTCATTCCGGTATACGGCTCCGGCAAGATGATGGTGGTTGCAGCCAGTGGCACGGTGAGCAAAGTGCCGGTGGCGACGAAATACGTCACCAACATCGCCGTCTCCGATACGCGCGCGGTGATCGTCGGCTCGTTCATCAACGACCGGCCGCCGTTCTCCGGCCAGGTGGATCTGATGCCGCGGTCGGCGCTGATGGAGCTTGTCAGGCGCAACGTGGTCTCGCCCGTGAAGTAGGGCGACGGTCGGCGCCAACGTCGCCCCGCCACTACCGCGCCTTCTTGAGCGCGTGCGCCGGGTGCCGCGCGTCTCCCCTCTTGTTCGCGCGCCGCACGTACAGGATCTCTGCCTCCGGCCTCTGCACCTTCACCTTCAACGCAGCAATGAGCGCGTCCTCAGCATCCACGACGGTGTGATCTGTCTTTCCGTCCGCCTTCAACCCAACCGTGAACTGCATCGCACATCGCCTTCAACCATACCGCCGAGCGCGCACCTGTGTCCGACGGCTCCTCATCTTGGCTGTGCCGGTCAAGTCGACTACCGCTCTATCGATTGGTCGGCTGGGCGGCTCGGTACTGGTGAAATGCCCAACCGATACCGGGTCGCTTGCGGGAAATGTTTCCTTCAAGCCCTCATCGAGCAGCTCTTCCAGGTGACCCCTTGCCTTGGACGCGGCAAGCCGCACGAGCATCGCCAGCAGCGCTTCGGCCTGTGCCACCTCCTCGGGATCGTCGCTGACGAGCTTGCCGGCTGCCTTCTGCGCTTGCAGCCATGCCAGCTTCTCCGCCGGCGAACCCTGGACGTGCGCCACTATCAGGTCCGCTATCCGCGGCAACGGTCGTCCATCTCGCTCGCGTCGAGCCTTGCCTGCGCGAACCTGAAACATCGGCCAGTCGCGCATTCTCGGTTGCGCGGGGTTCTTCGCTTCCGCCACAACACAACTCCCTACGCCGGAGTACTACGATTTCATCCTACCCCATCTCTTTCCAGCCGTCCCGGAACCAGTGCGGCGGGCCGCGCAAAGCGCGCCCACCCAGCGGTCGGCCGAGATCGCAGTCGTTGCCGGAGTTCGCCAAGCGCGACGTGGTCTCGCCCCTGAAGTAGGGCGAGGTTCTCGGCGCCTAGTTTTTTCTTCGTCCCGCAGTGGGTATGCTGGCTTCACCCTCCGAGGCCACGCTCAGCGACTTTGTCCCGCCTCGGGCTGACGCAGTGCCATGACTGTTAGCGACCAAAGGTGAGATCATGCCTGCATTCATCTGCTCGGCCTGCGGTACGCAGTATCCGCCAAGTGAAGCTCCACCAGCTCAGTGCCCCGTGTGCGAGGACGAGCGCCAGTACATCCCGCCCGGCGGGCAGTCGTGGACGACACTGGAACGGCTAAGGATTTCGCACCTCAACGGGTTCCGCCAGTACGAGCCAGGCCTCATCGGCATCGGCACGCAGCCAAAGTTCGCCATCGGGCAGCGCGCACTGCTCGTGTGTACGCCTGAAGGCAACATCCTGTGGGATTGCATCTCGCTGATCGATGACGCCACGGTCACCCTGATCAATGGGCTTGGCGGATTGCGCGCCATCGCCATTTCGCATCCGCACTTCTACACGTCGCTTGTCGAGTGGAGCCGAGCGTTCGGGGATGTACCCGTCTATCTCCACGCCGACGATTCCAAGTGGGTGAGGCGGCCGGACGGCTGCATCAAGTTCTGGCAAGGCGAGACATGCGAGCTGCTGAAGGGCGTGTCGCTGATCCGCGGCGGCGGGCACTTCCCGGGCGGAACGATGCTGTATTGGCCGGCGGGAGCCGAGGGTAAAGGCGTGGTGTGCTCGGCAGACATCGCGACCGTGAACCTGGACCGCAAGTCCTTCACGTTCATGCGCAGCTATCCGAACAATATCCCCCTTTCCGCAAAGGGCGTCCGTGCCATCGGCGCGGCGCTGACGCCTCTCGCGTTCGATCGGGTCTACAGCCACCACTTCGAGCGCGTCATTCCTTCGGGCGCCAAGCAGATCTTGCAGGATTCCGTGGAGCGCTACGTTGCGGCGATCGGTGGCGCCTATGACCGGGCGTGAGGTCAGGTGCTGACGGATAAGGGGCGGGCGCGGCCATGGCGGCAGGCCTCGCCGCGGCGGTAATCATATCCAAAGTTGACGCCCGGCTTGTGTTGCGGACACGGCCTCACATAGGCTCAGCTGCACATGAGAACCCGTACGAAGGGTCTGGCGGCAGCAGCCGCAGGCCTGCTGGCGATGGCAGCCATGAACCAAAGCAACGCCTCGGAGACTGAACGCGAGCTGGCGTCGCTGACCGCACGCAAGGGCGAGATCGCTGCCGAGCTTGCGGCGACCGTGCGCCAGTGCGTCGTACGCAAGGATACGGGCCACACCGCGTTCCACGGCTGCATCGACTGGCATTCGGCCGTGCACGGGACCTGGGCGCTCATCGCATACGGGCGCATGACCGGCGACAAGCAGGACGCGGTCATGATCGCAAGCACGCTCACGCCCGCGAAAATCGAGGCGGAGCGGCAACTGCTGCGCACGCAGCCCGGTTTCGAAATGCCCTATGGGCGCGCGTGGTTCCTGCGCCTCGCGGTCGAGCACGCGCTTGCGTACGGCAGCGACGCGCTCGCGCCCATGGCCGAGGAGGTGCTTTCCTCCATGCTCGACCACTATCGGCGGCACCCCCCCGATCCGCGCCGCGGCAGCTACGGCAGCGACTCCTGGGCGCTCATCAACATGCACGAGTACGCCGCCTTTTCCGGCAACGCATCGGCGCTACGTTCCATAAATACCGCGGTGAACGCGCACTTCGTCAGGCACGAGGGCGGCTGCGACTACGCGCTGGAGACCGGCGAGTTCATGGCGGCCTGCAGCAACTGGGCGTGGCTGGTGAGCAAAGTGCTGGCGAGAGACGCGTTCGACCCTTGGGCGCAGGCCTTTTTCAAGCGCTCAGGCTTGCCGCGCCCGGTGACCAAGCCGCTCTCCTGGCACCATCACGGTCTCAACTTCAGCCGAGCCTGGGGGCTGTGGCAGCTCTATGCGGCGACCGGCCGGGCCAACGACAAAGAGGCCTACTTGGCGGCCTACCTCGCCCACTTCCGCCAGACCTACGAGACGCCGGCGCTCTGGCGCGGCAGCTACGAGGGCGTCGGCCACTGGGTGCCGCAATTCGGTATGCTGGCGCTGCAGCCGCTGTTCGCGGAAAGCCTGCGCTAACCGTTACGGCTAATACTGAACATCGGATTGTTTCACGTGAAGCAATCCAGCGTTCAGCATTGGGCTTGGCGCCAGCCGCCGCATGACAGCCTTCACCGCTTGGCCCCGCCTTTCGACCAGGCGATCAGGGTGTCGAGCTCGGCGTCGCTCGGGGTCACGTGATAGAACAGCCGATAGAAATCGCGCGTAGTGGCGCGCAGATTGTGCGCCAGCTCGTCGGGGTAGAATAGCCCGGCAAGCCACCGCAAGCCGATCACGCGGTTGAGCGAGGGTGGCCGGTCGATCCACCCGAAGGGAGCGGTGGGAGCCAAGTACACCCGCTTCTCGCGCACGGCGCGAATGCCGGCCCACAGGCTGTCCCTGCCGACCTGCTCGAAGAAGGTGCGGTCCCAGGTGATGATGATCTCCGGGTCGGCCGCGATCACTTGCTCCAGGGACGCGCGCACCAGCCCGCTCTGGCCGGCCGCCGCCATCACGTTGTGTCCGCCGGCGCGCTCGATGATCTCGGTGTTGACGGAGCCGACCACGCTGGTCTCGAGTCCGTCGGGCCCGCGCGCCAGGTAGACGCGGGGGCGCTTGTCCTCAGGGGTCGATTTGAGAACGGAGCCGATTGCGGCGAACGTCGCTTCCACGTAGCGCGCAAGCTCCTCTCCGCGCGCCCTGACCCCCAGGATATCGCCCAGCAACCGCAACGCTGCCGGCGTCGCCTCGAAGCGACCGTCGATGAGGATATATGGGACCTTGGTCTGCTGCTGCACGGTGTTCGCAAGCGAGACGTAGGTGTCGCCTACCGAGCACAGATCCAGAATGAGGTCGGGCTTGGCCTTGAGCACCGCCTCGAGATTGGCAGCGCCGCCGCGCTCGGTGAGATGTCCCAGCGCCGGTAGCCTGCGATAGGCGGGAGCGATGAAGCGACGCTCCTCCGCGGTCGGCGGACTGGGCCAGCCCGACATCTTCTCGGGCGCCAACATGTAGAGGAGAATCGAGGCCGGCGGGCCGGCGGCGAACACCTTGCCGATCCGGTCGGGCACCTCCACTAGCCGGCCTGCGGAGTCGGCGAGGGGGCGCGCTTGGGCGAACTGGGGTGCGGCCGCGAGAGCCAGTACAAGCGCGAGGACCCGGATCATCGTCTCGCTACCCCCAATGCAGCTTGACCTTGATAGCGTGCCCCAGTCTGCTCGGCCTGTCCCGCAGACTTATGCAATTTGCCCTGGTCTCTTGTGGAAAGTCGAAGCACCCGCCGATCGCGACGGCACACCCGTCCGCATAGCGGACAGGGTCCAAGACTAAAGACGAATGACGCTTGCGGCAACGTGCCTGCGGCCGGCCGAATGCGCACGGTACGCGACATGCCAAGCGGCGCCTATCGTGGCGCCGCCGTGCCGTGTCAAGGATCGGATCGGACGAGGTTTTGGCTCGCCTGTCCTAGCGCCCGCAGAAGCCGACACCGTGGATGTAGAAGCAGAAGCCGGGTCCCCAACGACCGCGGCGGCCTCGCCATCCTCTCCAACCGCGCCTTCCGCGCCGCCCTCGCCAATGTCCGCGATGTCCCCGCCAGCGTCCGCGGCCGCCGCGATGCGCCTCGGCAGGCGATGCGCTGAAGGTCAAAGCGGCACCGGTCCCTGCGACGGCGCCGAACAGGTACATGCAGACCAGAGCGACGGTTGTGAGCAAGCGGGTCGCGCGGTTTGCGTAGGTTCCATCAATTGCGCTTGTTGCCATGCGTCCTCCCCTTCAACTGCCCAAGCCTCCAAGCAGCCCTCGCCATCGCTTAACCGGCGATCGGCTGCTTAGTTCCGCTGACGTAGCATGCGCCGCCGATCCGTCGCCGCGAGCGCACAATTTTCGCTGGCGCACTCTTGGCTCGATCAGAGACCCGTATTCCTACGGACGCTCCGGCTGCCGCCAATTGCTCCGGTCGAGCTTCGCATGCTTGCCATGTCACGATCGGCAGGCAGAATGCGCGCGGCAGATCGAGGGTGAGGCGATGAGCCGGAAGAAGGTCAACGCGATGTGCAGAACCTTTCCCGGTGCGGAGGTCTCCGATCCATGGGGCGGAGGTCACGACGCCTGGAAGGTCGGCGGCAAGATGTTCGCCTGCATCGGCGCCGTGATGCCCGGCGTCTCTGTCAAGACCGACAGCGTCGAGACGGCGCAGATGCTGATCGACGCAGGCGTCGGCGTGAAGGCGCCCTATTTCCACCGCTCGTGGGTGAACCTGCCCTGGGGCACGCCCGAGGGCGAGCTTCGCCACCGCCTGACGCGATCCTACAAGCTGGTGCGCGCCAGTCTCACCAAGAAGGCCCAGGCCGCGCTCGATCCCTTCGAGTGACGAGCAACTGCCGCTGCGTCGTGGCCGCGCCACGACGTGCTGGAGCGGCCGATGAATCCCGGCGACAACGTTAGCGTCCGTCCCGTTCCGCTACACGTTGAGCCACTGTCAAACGTTGTCGAAGGACGCTATTCCCCCCGGCTCGCAGATCCCCAGACATCAGCTCGGACGGCAGCACCGGCGCAAGAGCGATGTGATCACGGTCACCAGCTCGCCGAAGGCGCGCATGGCCGGCGTCCCGCGTGCATTTCGCGCGCCGTGGTGAACCAATCACTAAACCGGCCAGCTGCAAGCGATAGTCGCCCGTAAGCACTCAGTCAGCCTACCGATCTACCAATCGATCAGTAGTCGCATTAACCGTTTTCCAATGGGCGTTTGCAACACTCCCGGCCTCTGCTGTGTGCAGTTAACTCGGGGGTTACCTATGGCACTACGCCGCACCACGGCTCTGGTATCCGCGTTCCTTCTGGTGGGCTTCCCATTGGCGGCGAAGGCGGAGCAGGGCGTCAGCAACGACAGAATCGTCTTCGGACAGGCCGCACCTCTGGAGGGGCCGGCCGCTCAGCTCGGTTTGGACATGCAGGCCGGCATCCGCGCGGCCTTCGAAGAGGCGAACAAGGCCGGCGGCGTCAAAGGCCGCAAGCTGGATCTCGTCTCTCTCGACGACGGCTACGAGCCCAACAAGTCGATCGAAGCCACCAAGAAGCTTCTCGACGAGCACAAGGTGTTCGCACTGATCGGCCCGGTCGGCACGCCGACGTCGGCCGCCACCCAGCCCATCGCGCTGCAGGAAGGCGTGCCGTTCATCGGACCGTTCACGGGTGCAGAGTTCCTGCGCAACCCGTTCCAGCCCAACGTCGTCAACGTCCGCGGCTCCTACTTCCAGGAGACCGAGGAGATGGTGGAGCGCCTGACCAAGGACCGCGGCATCACCCGCATCTCCATCTTCTACCAGGATGACGCGTTCGGCCGCGCCGGCCTCGCCGGCGTGCAGAAGGCGCTCGCCAAGCGCAACATGCAGCTCGCCTCCGAAGGCACCTTCGAGCGCAACACCGTCGCCGTGAAAGGCGCGCTGCTGTCGATCCAGAAGGGCAAGCCGGAAGCCATCATCATGGTCGGCCCCTACCGGCCCTGCGCCGAGTTCATCAAGCTCGCCCGCCAGGTCAAGCTGGACGCGGTGATGGTGAACATCTCCTTCGTCGGCAGCAACGCGCTGGCCAAGGAATCGGGTGCCGCCGGCGCCGGCGTGGTCGTCACGCAGGTCGTGCCCTTCCCGGGCGACACCTCGATCCCGCTGGTTGCCCGCTACCAGGCGGCGCTGAAGGCGGTCAACCCCGACACCCAGACGGGCTTCGGCACGCTCGAGGGCTACATGGTCGGCCGCGTCGTCATCGCGGCGCTGGAGAAGATGCAAGGCGAGCCGACGCGACGTGCGCTGCTCGACACGATCTTCGCCAACACCTTCGACCTCGGTGGCGTGCGGCTGGTGTACGGAGCCAATGACAATCAGGGCATGGACGAGGTGTTTCTGACCGTCATTCAGCCGGACGGCACCTTCAAGCCGGCCACCAGCCTGAAGCAGATCGGCGGCTAGAGCCCCGGCCTGCCAACTAGACAAGAGAACCAAGGAGACACCCGTGCTGAAGCGTGTTGACGCCACGTCGCTGGTGGCAGGCGAAGGCCGAGAGGCCTCGCCTGCGGAGCCGGACGCGATGCCCAACAGCGCTCGGCCGGGTGGCGCCTCGGCACCAAGGACTGCCAGGGCGGGCATCAGGCTCAAGCTCGTCGCCGGCTTTGCGGCGATTGCCAGCTCGACCGTGGTGGCGACTGCCGTCGCCTTCATCTCCTACAACATTCTCGGCGACAGCCTGCACAGGATCGAGGCGGAAAGCCTGCCCGGCATGACGCACGCCTTCGTGCTCGCCCGGCAAGTGGCGGAGCTGTCGGCCGTATCGGCAACGATCGCAGCGGCGGAGAACCCAGAGGGCCTCGACCACGCAAAGGCTGCGCTTGCCAAAACGCGCCAGGCGATCGAGGCGAGCCTCAACGGCTTGGCTGCTACCGGGATCGGCCGCACCCGGGTCGACGCTCTGCAGCGCGAAGTCGGCAACCTCGGCGAAAGCGCCGAGCGGCTGGCGGCCTCGGTCGGCGAGCGTTTTCAGATCAGCGCCAAGCGCGCGCGACTCGTCGCCAATGCGATCGAGGTGCACGGCAAGCTCGCGGCGAAGACGGCACCCCTCGCCGACGACGCCAACTTCAACCTGACCCTCGGCCTGCGTTCGATCGGCGACAGCACCGACATCGACAAGAACAAGGCGGACGTGGAGCGCATCGCGGACGAGGAGATCCTCATCCTCGAAGGCATCTCCGAGCTGCGCATCGAGAGCAACCTGCTGCTCGGGATCATGACGGAGATTTCACTGGCGCCCTCGGCCCAGCTGCTGCCACCGCTGCGCGACCGTCTGCTCGCCGCCCAGGTGCGCGCCGGCAAGGCCGTTGCCAAGCTGCAGAAGACGGAGCATGCCGCAGAGCTCAAAGCTGCGTTGCAGGCTTTGGCGGCCCTGGGCGACGCCAAGAACGGCATTCCCGCCGAACGGGAGCGCGAGCTGAAGACCATCGCCCAAGGCTGGGAACTGGTCGCCGCCGCCAGAGCCAAGTCGCTGGCGCTCACCGCCGACGTCGAGCAGGCGGCGCGCGAGGCGCGCGAGCAGATGTCCTCCGCGGTCGCTGGATCGAGCACGGCCATCTCCAACAGCAAGCTGACGCTCATCGGCATCAACTCGGTCGGCTTCCTGGCCCTGTTCGGCGGCTGGATATTCATCAGCCGCAGCGTGATCCGGCGCCTGCGCCGTCTCAACGGTGCGATCACCGGTCTCGCCGCCGGCAATCTCGACGTGGAGGTGCCCAAGGGCGGCCGCGACGAGCTTTCCGACATGGCGGGCGCAGTGGAGACCTTCAAGGCGAACGCTATCGCCAAGCAGCAGCTCGAGAAGGAAACCGAGGCCGCGCGCCTCAGCGCCGAGGCGGAGCGCGCCGCCCGCGAGGCCGAGAAGGCCGAAGAGGCCCGCCAGGCGCAGGCGACCATCACGGCACTGGCCGAGGCCCTCGACCGCCTCGCCCACGGCGACCTGCTCTGCCACATCGATACGCCGTTCGCGCCCAATGCCGAGAAGCTGCGCACCGACTTCAACGCGGCGGTCCACAAGCTCAAAGAGATCATGCTGGCCGTCGTTGCCAGCACGCGGGCAATCGGCTCCGGGACCGAGGAGCTGTCGAGCGCGGCCGACAACCTGTCACGCCGCACCGAACAGCAGGCAACCAATCTCGAGGAGACCGCGGCCGCGGTCGACCAGATCACGGCGACCGTGCAGAAGGCCACCGAGGGCGCGCATGAGGCGCGCGACATCGTCGCCCATGCCAAGAACGACGCGGAGAAGTCGGGCGAGGTGGTGCGCAAGGCAGTCGAGGCCATGGGCGGCATCCAGAAGTCATCGCGCCAGATCGGCCAGATCATCGGCGTGATCGACGAGATCGCGTTCCAGACCAACCTGCTGGCGCTCAACGCCGGCGTAGAGGCGGCACGCGCCGGCGATGCCGGTCGCGGCTTCGCGGTGGTGGCCTCCGAGGTGCGGGCACTCGCCCAGCGCTCGGCGGATGCGGCCAAGGAGATCAAGAGCCTGATCTCGACCTCCACCGCCCAGGTCGGCCAAGGCGTGCAGCTCGTCGGCGAGACCGGCAAGTCGCTCGAGCGGATCATCGCGCAGGTTGCGGAGATCAACCGCATGGTCTCCGACATCGCCGCGGGCGCGCAGGAGCAATCCACGGGCCTCAATCAGGTCAATACGGCCATCAACCAGATGGACCAGATGACACAGCAGAACGCAGCGATGGCCGAGCAGTCGACCGCGGCCAGCCAGTCGCTGTCGCAGGAGGCGCAGCGGCTGTCGGGCCTCGTCGGCCAGTTCCAGGTCGGCCAAGCGTCGGAGCCTGCGGTGGGCCGGGCGGCAACGGCCGCGCCGGTTCGGCCGGCCGTGGCCAAGTCCGCACCTGCGCAGCAGACCGCGCGCATGCAGAAAGCGGCTTCCACCCGCGGCGCTGCAACCGCGCTGCGCAAGACCGACACCGCGCCCGCCGAGGACGGCTGGAGCGACTTCTAGTCCACGCTCCACAGGGACGATGGAGCAGGACCGCAGGAGGAGACCGTGGCGACCACAAAGTACGATGTGCTGGCGATCGGCAACGCGATCGTCGATATCATTCGCCGCTGCGACGAAGCCTTTCTGCACAAGGTCGGCGGCCCCAAGGGCCACATGAGCCTGGTGGCCGACTCCGCTTCCATCGCGGCGATCAGCGACCGGTTGCGGGGCGGCATCGAAGTTGCCGGCGGGGCGGCCGCCAATACGGCGGTCGGCGTGGTTTCGCTCGGCGGCCGGGCGGCATTTGTCGGCAAGGTCGCCGACGACGAGCTTGGCCGCATCTTCCGCCACGACATTCGCGGGATCGGCGTCACATTTGCCACGGCGGCGACGGTTGCGCCCGGCAAGGAAACCTCACGCTCGCTGATCCTGGTGACGCCGGACGGCCAGCGCACGATGTACACGTTCCTCGGCTGCAGCACCGAGCTCGACAATCATGTCATCGATATGGAAGCCATCGCCGCCTCCAAGATCGTCCTGCTCGAAGGCTACCTGTTCGACCGGCCGGAGGCGAAGGCCGCGTTCCGCCGCGCCGCGATGGTCGCCAACGCTTCGGGCAAGACGGTGGCCCTGACGCTATCGGACTCGCTGTGTGTGGAGCGCCATCGCACAGAGTTCCTGCGGCTGATCCACGACGGCATCGGCGTGCTGTTCGCCAACGAGAGCGAAATCATGGCGCTCTACGAAATGCACAGCTTCGAGGATGCCATGCGCCAGGCCGGCCGCGACCTGAAGCTCGCCGTGCTGACGCGCAGCGAGAAGGGATCGGTGATCGTTGCCAACGGCGAGGCGATCGTGGTGCCGCCGGAGCGGGTGTCGAAGGTGGTCGACGCGACGGGAGCCGGCGACCTCTATGCCGCGGGCTTCCTCTACGCCCTGTCGCACGGCATGGGCCTCGAGGCGGCGGGCCGGCTCGGCAGCTTCGCGGCGGCGGAGATCATCGGCGTCGTCGGCGCGCGGCCCGAGGTGCGCTTGAGCCACGCGGCGCGCCTGCGCGGGTTCATCCGCTAGATCGTGTACCGAACGGGTTGGTTGGGCCCCAGGTCTGCTGTTGGATGCACATCGGAAAGATTGTGCTCACTCATAGACTTGCTGGTTCTGACCCGAATGAGAAGTCGGCCACATCATTCGACGATGGCGTGGCCGACTGCCGTGGTACCTGCTTGCGATGGCGTTGTGTGGAGATGAGCTATTCGGCCTTTGGCGCGACGTAGACCGCGAAGGGGATGCTGGATTTTCCGTCCTTGCTCACCACGTGAGAGGCGCCAACCGGTGATCCCAAGAACTCCGCAGCCTTCAGCATCTTCTCTGCATCGTCAAACGCAAGCACGAGTTCACCACCTACCAGATGGACAATGAGGGCGTCTGGTGACTCGCTGAGGTCGTACGCAGGACGGGCTGGAGACTTCGGCATAGCCAGCACGATGTCGAAACTGGTGCCTGTTACCTCCACCCTTTGCAGCACTGCCTCCTGCTGCTGAGCAGCGGCAGTAGCCGTGCCGAACGCAAGAAGAGCGGCACAAATCGAAAGGTGCTTGAGCATGGTATCCTCCAGTTCTGTGTCGATCACGTCCATCGCGACCAACGTGAGGACAGGATGCCCGCAAGCTTCGCGGAAGGCTTTGCAGAGACCTTGGATTCGCATTGAAAGGGCCTTGATTTCTCGTCCAAGAGGGCACCAAAAGCGACCTTGATGTACCTAACACCGATCTGTCTGATCTGTGCTATCAATGGGTTACGCGGCTAGCTAGGACAACCGCTAGACCCACTTGCGCGGCAGATGACCACGAGGTTGATGGAGTGCCGTCGTGCAGTTCTTGTTTGGGGACTACGAGCTAGACATTGACCGACGCGAACTTAAGCGCGGGTCTGAGCTGATTTCCATTGGACCGCAGGTCTTCGACCTCCTTGTGTACCTCGTCCAGAATCGCGAGCGTGTCGTCAGCAAGGACGACCTAATTGAAGCCGTCTGGGGCGGGCGGATCGTCTCCGAGTCGACATTGACCAGTCACATCAATGCCGTGCGCAAGGCGGTTGGAGATAGTGGGGATGAGCAGCGCCTGATCCGCACCGCGGCACGCAAGGGTTTCCGCTTCGTTGGTGAGGTCAAACAAGAACAGGACCACACTTTTGAAGACGCGCGCGAGCAAGCTTCAAAGACGACTTCAGCGTTGGCCCTCCCAAATAAGCCGTCGATTGCCGTCTTGCCGTTCCAGAACCTGAGCGGCGATCCGGAGCAGGAATACTTTGCGGACGGCATTGTGGAAGACATTATTATGGCGCTCTCGCAGATGCGCTGGCTGTTCGTGATCGCACGTAATTCGAGCTTCACCTTCAAGGGCCGCGTGGTCGCTGTGAAGGAGGTAGGCCGCGATCTGGGCGTGCGCTACGTGCTCGAGGGCAGCGTGCGCAAGTCAGCGAACCGGGTTCGCATCGCGGGACAGCTCATCGATGCTTCGAGTGGAGCACATCTTTGGGCAGACCGTTTCGACGGCAGTCTCGAAGACATCTTCGATTTGCAGGATCAAGTCGCCGCGAGCGTCGTTGGCGCGATCGCTCGGAGACTCGAGCAGGCCGAAATGGAGCGAGCCAAGCGCAAGCCCACGGAGAGCCTCGACGCTTACGACTACTTCTTGCGCGGCATGGCGAGCTTCTATCGGCGAACGAACGAGGCCAACAGCGAGGCGCTGCGTCAATTTTCCAAGGCAACAGAGTTCGATCCCGATTTCGCATCAGCCTATGGCATGGCTGCCTGGTGTTACGTGTGGCGCAAACTGAATGGCTGGATGAGCGACCGCGCTGTCGAAACCGCCGAAGCGGTAAGGTTGGCCCGGCTGGCGGTCGAGTTGGGCACAGACGATGCTGTGGCGCTCACTAGGGGCGGCCACGCGCTGGCCTTCGTTATCGGTGATGTCGACGCTGGTGTCGCCGCCATCGACCGGGCGCTCGCTCTCAACCAAAATCAGGCCACGGCCTGGTATCTCAGCGGCTGGGTGAGAATCTTTGTCGGAAAGCCCGATATGGCGATCGAGCATCTGGCCCGGGCCATGCGCCTGAGCCCCCTCGATCCGGCTCTCTATAACATGCAGACCGGCACCGCCTTCGCGCATTTGCTCGCTGGACGCTATGACGAAGCGTCTTCTTGGGTGGAACAGGCTTATCGAAACGACTCGAAGTATCTGTCGGCTGCGGCCGTCGCGGCCGCAAGTCATGCGCTTGCTGGACGGCTGGACGAAGCGCAACGGGCCGCACAACGGGTCCGCCAGATCGATCCCACGCTGCGCCTTTCTAACCTCAAGGATTGGTATCCCCTGGGGCGACCCGAAGACTTCGCCAGGTGGGCAGACGGGCTGCGAAAAGCGGGTCTGCCCGAATGAAGTGGACGGCAGCTCCTGGCACTCTTGCCCGGTGTGGCCCGATTGCAGCCCACGTCCGTTGCCGGGGCGTCAACTGCCGCAGCGTGGCACGGCCTCGCGTGGGCGCGCGACTGCATCTCGAATTTGAATACACGCCGTAGGTCACGTACTCCTGGACGATCAGGCGCGTCCCTTTTCTGCCGACGGACTTGCCACGGTTGATTTGCCCTCAAAGCTGACGACGCGCCAGCCAGCACCGCACGCGAACGTGCCATTGGCTGGCGTTGTTGATCTCGACATACACCATGACGCTGGCGTCGCGGATCGGCGGTGCCGAAGCGGCGCTTAGTTTGTCCTGACGAGCAACCCCTCCTGCACTAGACGCCGGACCAGCGTAATCTTGCCCGGATCGTCCAGCTCGCAAGGCAATTCTTTCACCAGGAAGGATGGCCCCCTCAAGCAAAACCTCAACTGCTCCGATACTGCCGCGGGAAGAGTAATTTCGGTGGAGCCGAAAAGAATTCTGATCTTGTCATCGACCTGACTGAGCCGACACATCAGGTTGGGTCGTGGCGAAACCCTGGTGTGCAACGAGATGGGATGGGACGATCCGTAGCCTTCCAGGTCGCCATTGATGATGGGGCGCCGCGAAGAGACAAAATCATCCGCGAACCGCGCAAGAATTTGCGCAGGCCGCGCACCGTCGACGAATTCTTTGAGCAGCGAAGCGAAGACTTTGGATGCCGGGCCTGGATCGAAGCCGTCATTGGCATAACCGATCGGCAGGTTTTGCCGGAATGCGGGCGAAGCGAGGCACGCCTCCGACAGGGCCTCGACGAGCAAATCGGCCCAGGTCTTTCCTAGCAGTCCCAGGGTAATGTGAAGGGAGGTTTGGTCGGTGGCGCGGGCGGAATGATAAAGGCCGCGCGGGCAATAGAACATATCGCCAGCGCGAAGCGCGAACTCGCGCGTGGGCGGCCCGGCGACATGCTTTTCCGGATCGTAGCCCTGGCTTTGCAACGGCAGCTCGACGCCGGTGTCGTACAATGTCCAAAGCTTCGAGCCCGCCACCTGCAGGACGAATACGTCATGGTTGTCATAATGAGTCTTGAACCCCTGGGCATTCGGGGGCGACAAATAGATGTTCGTCTGAAAGTGATGGCTGAACGTCTTTTCGACGGCCTCGCACAGCGCCGCTAATTCGGGGTTGCGCTCATGCAGGTGAGACACAGAGATCGTCGCGCCGGTTCGAAAGAGCTCGTGCACGCGGGGCAGGTCGATCAGGCCGGGCGAGTTGGATTGAGCGCGAGTGTAGTCTTCCGGCTTCAGCTCCCGCGCGGCGTCGACAAGAAAGAACTGGCCCGCGCCCGGCGAGGTGGTGGCGAGGAATTTGTCGATGGCTTCTATCGAGAGGAGCTGCGAGAAGCGCGCCGGATCGCTCCGCTCGACCAGCAAAGGCGCGCGCTCGTAGAACTCTTGGAAGAAGACCTCCGGCTTTATCGGATGGAGCAACCACTCGAGCGAATACATGAATCTCCATCCGACGCCGCTTGTGACGGGCCGCTGCAAGGCGAGAGCACACGGCCTCCATCAGCCAAGCATCTCGCCGCCGGCCGCCTCAAGGCAAGTTTTTCTGCAGGGTCTACGCTCTAGTCGTTGTCCGTAAGACCGCAATGCACCCTCACGGTGTCGCCCCGGTCCCCATCGCGGAAACGGCATCGACGGCCGCGACCTTCGGCATCGGCTGCATGGGCCGGCGATGTCGCGCCAAGGACAGCTGCCGCGGCAACCCCAGCACCCAGCCCTAAGGTGCCCAACAAAGATCGCCGGGTCACTCGTGCCGACGCAATTTCCGCGTCGGAAAGACTGACAATCGGCTTGGTCGAAGACTTCACTTTCTTTTCCATGAAGAGCACCCCTTTCAGCACCGCCCTCGCAAATCAACTCACTCTGGAACTCTTCTAGAGTCAACCGATAGTCATGCGCGGCATTGGCCCAGTCCGTGGTGATGTTGCGTCACTGCTACAAGTCGTCATGGGATCATTTTGCACGGCACCACAACGGTTGATGTGGCTTCATGCCTGGCGCGCCAAGGCGCCAGCCGACACACGACGGTCGTGCAAAATTCTTGCAAGGTCAGGAATCGTGCTTGAGGGGAAAAGGTTCTATTCGCATACCCTCGCACATGCCGTTGTCGCCCCGCGCACCCTTCGATGGCCTAGGCTCCCCCGTCACGGCTTCTGATCGCTACTGCTCAAAGGCGATCTCGACCGTTCCGAGGGCCCCGAAGTCGGCGCGTACCACGTCGCCGGGATGAACCGCATCGAGTCCCGTGCAGGTGCCCGTCGAGACGATCTCGCCGGCTTTCAGTCCGCGTCCCGCCGCGGATTGATGATCGGCCAGCCACAATAGAACGTTGAGCGGGTCGCCCAGGGCCCGGCTGCCGGTCCCCTCTCCGCTCTTGGCTCCGTTGATCGTCATCGTGACCTTCTGGGAGCGCAGATCTTGTGAGGCCCAAGGAAACCAGGGTCCCGTCGCCAGGGCGATGTTCACGCCGCAGTCGGCGGTGGTGAGAAACCGCCCCTTGCCCTTGAGGCCTCCCGCAAACCTTGTGCCGACCACTTCGATAGCGCCGGCCACGCCTTCGATGGCCTCAGACACTTCGGCCAGCGTGTAAGGGGTGCGCCGGGGTGGCAGATCGCGCGCCATCCGGAACGCGAACTCGCCCTCGACCGCCGGCAGGTGCGCCGGAGTGATGGACACGCGGGCCGGGCTTGCGAGAACATAGGGTGCGAGCAGGACGCCCGCGCCCGGTTCATCGGTTCCAAGCAGAAGCTGCGCTTCCTTGCTCGTTGACCCGACCTTGTAGCCGCGCCGCTCGAGGCCGCTGATGGCGACGATTTCATCCTGAACCGCATATGCTTCTTGCTTGGTGACCGGCAATCGGCAGGCGGAAGCATCCACGGTGTGACCAAGGCGCCGCGCGTCCCATAGCTGTCGGGCGAGCTCGCTCAGGTGCTGCACCAAGAACATCGCTCCATCTTTTGGAATCCGATGCTTGACGGGCCTAGCGCTTGGCCACCTCTTTGGGCTTGGGCGAGGCTTTGACGGGCGTAGGCGAGGCTTTGACGAAGTTCACGAGCTTGATGTAGGCGTCGAGAAACGATGCGGTAGTGGTCTGGCCGATCGGCGTGTCGGTATAGGCGCCGAGCTTCACCTTGGTCTTGGCGATGCGGCTGATATTTGCGCCCACGTCCGCCGTCTGTGCAAACCCCTGCACGCTGGTGACCTGCAGTCCAGTTTTGGTGCTGCTGAGGAAAAGCGCGGTGCGCACCTCCGAGATCTTCACCGACACCGAGCCGGCGATCGAGCCCCCGATGCCAGGAATGAACGAGCTGATGCCACCGGTGCCGGCATTTGGGCTCTGCGCCAGAATGTCGGCGGAGAGCAGATAGTCGGGCGTCGGCCCCTTGCCCTTACCCTTGCCGCGCGCAAGCTTCGCCGCCGCCTGGTCGACGATCTGGAAGCAGCCCGACTGCGAGATCATGGTGTTGAGCATCGGCAGCGGCGAGGGTAGGCCCA
>CAWHUM010000019.1:0-90322 GCA_963832445.1 uncultured Alphaproteobacteria bacterium | reverse complement strand
GCCCGCAACCACTTTCTTATAGTTCCCACCTCTTCCCGCAGCTACTCGGCTCCTCCCAGCCGCGCGATCGCCATCAGGATCAATTTGGTGCCCTGGATCGTGGCGACGCACCTGACATGTCTTGGCCAGCACCTGATCCTCTTGGCGGCTGCCACACCGGTCGTGTGCGCAGTTCTCGCCTGCCTCCATACCCTAGGTCGGGCGAAAACTCGTGGCGCACTGTTGGTCGCCTACGAACTCCCTTCAATTCCTCTGACCTCCTGCGATTTCCCGCCTTTCCCAATTGTCTCGCCCCGGCAGCGGTGATGATGTTCTGTGTCGCCGTAGTCGTGCGCAAGGAGCTCGTTCGCAACAAACGTGTGCCCGGAGTGCGGAGGCGCTCTCGGTTCCGCGTGGGAGTGCATAAAGCGCAGGTGCCGCCTCAATGCCAAGCCGATCGTCGCCAAGCTCCTCACCCTGAAGAACAGCCAACATGGATAAGCTCTCCCCTATCGAGCGAATGGGTACGGAAGTGCTAGGCGTGCGCTATGACGTTGCCCGCCGCACCGGGCAACTGCACATGCCGGACGGCTACCGCTGTGACATGCAGGCCTGCATCGACCTCTTTGAGGGTATCGATTCACGTGTCGAGATTATCTTCACGTATGCAGGCGCCAGGGCAGACACGATCTACAGCCGCGACAACGGCAGGTGGTCCGCCATCCCGACGGAAGGCAAGCGGCCAATTGACGGCATCACGCCCGGTGTCAGCGAAGTCAAAGACGTGATGGCAAAGGCCGCTCTGCCACTGTTCGTGGACCCTGACATCCTGACCTACGCTGCGCTGGAAATCGCGATAGAAGGCATCGTGGATCAGGTCGACAACATGTATCTGGATGTTGACGCGGACGACGTGGTCGCCAACGAGATGTTCGCAAACGTGTTCGCCTTCCTGGACGCCGACGATCGCAAGCGTGAGCAGATTCTGATAACGCTCGGAGTGGCTCAAGGCACAGCATAGTCCGCTCGCGGACTTGCTCTATGACATGTGCCTTGGCCTTCCAAGCTGGAGAGGCCAGTTCAAGTCCGGCAGTCCGCTCCAAGGTCCATCGTTAAGTGGCTAGCCCAACTGCCGCAGATGGAGGGGGAGCCGGAGGACGTAATCACCTTCCGGGCCCACCTGCAGCGCAAGATCAAGGCGGCACAGAAGGTAGACCCGACGATGCCTCGGGATGCGGCGCCGCCGCAGATCGTTGCGAGGAAGGCCGCCTAGCGATGACCGCCGCCGTCCGCGCCCCGCGATCGAGCTGCCTTCCCCTGGGAATGGCGCCTCGCGGGCTGTCGCGCATGCAGGCGGCGGAATATGTCGGGGTGAGCGCGACCAAGTTTGACGAGTGGGCGAAGGATCGCAAGATCACCTTCAGGATCGGGAAGCGCGTGCTGTATGACCGCTATCGCATTGACACCGAATTGGACGATATGATGGAAAGCGAGGTGGAAAGCCCCGATCGTTGGAAGGTGAGGGGCTTTCCGGCGTGATGGTGCCGCCCATGAAGCTGCCGCAGTTCGTGTACAGGGTGCCGAGCCGTCACGGCAAGGAGCGCGTGTACTTCTGGCGCGGCCGTGGGTATCGCCGCATCCGCATCCGGGAGGCACCAGGGACGGCCGAATTCCATGCCCGCGTCGCCGAGCTGCTACGGCAGAGCGAGGCCGGCGCCACGAAGCTGACGCCGCAGGGCATGCCCGTCGAGGGTACCATGCGGTCGCTGTGGACGAAGGTGTCCACCGATACGGACTACCTGAACAAGACCAGCGAGCGCACCCGCTACGTCACCGCGCTGATCGTGGAGAAGATGCTGGCCGAGGCCGTGGTGCCCGGCGGCGCCGACACCGTTGGCGACATGCCCATCCGGTACTTCACCAGGGACACCATGGAGGCGCTGCGCGATCGCCGCGCCGACACCCCGGAGGCGGCGAACAATCTAGTGAAGCGCGTGCGGGCAATGTTCCGCAGGGCCATCAAGAAGCGCATCGGCGGCGTGACCATCAACCCTTGCGATAACGTCGAGCGGCTGGATCCCAAAAGGGTAGGCGGCTTTCCGCAGTGGACGCCAGCCAACCTAGATAAGTTCGAGGAACGGCACCCCATCGGCACTAAGGCGCACCTGGCGCTCGGGCTGGTGCAGTATCTCGGGGTGAGGCGTTCCGACGTGCCGTTGCTCGGGCGCCAGCACGTCAGGGACAGCAAGATTGTCTTCCGCATGTACAAGGGCCGCCGCAAGGCGTCCGTGCCGCCCCTGAGCCTCCCCATCATCCCCGAGCTGCAGCGCATCATCGACGCCAGCCAGGCGGCCGGTATCACGGGCGAGCTCACCTTCCTGGTGACCGCGTACGGCAAGCCGTTCTCGATCGCAGGCTTTGGCAACAAGTTCAGGCAGTGGTGCGACGAAGCCGAGTTGTACGGACTGTCGGCACACGGGGTGCGCAAGGCTGCGGCAACCAGGGCGGCCGAGAACGGGGCCACGGCACACCAGCTCATGGCCATGTTTGGGTGGCTGACGCTGAAGCAGGCCGAGCACTATACGCGGCTGGCCGAGCGCACCAAACTGAGCGAGGCCGGCATGGACACCATGGCCCGGCGGAACAAAGCGGGATGATGATGTTTACCACCTTTGGCCCGCTGTGTTTTCCACCCGGCTTTTGCCGTTGTTTTCATTGGCGAATTTGGCCGGATGGTGCCCCAGGAGGGACTCGAACCCCCACTCCCTTGCGAGAACCAGATTTTGAGTCTGGCGCGTCTACCGGTTCCGCCACTGGGGCTCGGCGCACGAAGCGGCGCATCATAACGGCGGGCCTTGCTGGGTCAACGCGGCCTTCCGGGGCAAGAACGCAATGCCTCCAGCAGTCGCAAAAATGGCCCGCGGATGGCCTCAACCCGCTGTTTTAACGCCATTTCGGCCGAATTTAACGCCTTTGTCACGCCCCGCCCGCGCGGCCGATGACGGCCGGCGGGTTCACTCCCTCCTGACCGCAAGCGACGCGGGGCCTTCGCCCGCCGCTCGCGTCGAGATGCCAACCCAGCCCGCGCCATGCGGCCGGCCCGTCAGGAGACGAAGCAATGCTCAACGCACAGCCACACGCACGCGGCTCGAACCCGGCGGCAACCACACCCCAACCGCCGTGGGAGAAGTGCATTCGCGCCCTGAAGCCGTCGCAGCTCTATCAGTTCCAGTGGCACCTTTTGCGGCTCGCGGACGCCAGCCGCCGGTCCCGCTTCGGTTGTCCTACCTCCGACGCATTCCTGCGCGCGTACGGCGAGCGCGTCGGCGGCGCCAACGCGGTGGTGCTCGGCTGCTTCGTCGACGGACACATGCGGGGCGCGGTGGAGTTGCGCTCCCTCGAGGGTAAATGGTGTGCAGAAGCCGAGATCGCATTCTCGGTGGAAGAGCAATGGCAGGGCCGGGGCATCGGCAAGGCGCTGATGGAGGCGGTCATCGAGGCGGCGCGGGCGCGCAACGTTGCCCAGCTGCACCTCAGCTGCCACGCGCTCAATCGCCGGATGCAGGCGATCGCCGAAGGCGTTCGCGCGAAAATAGGCTTTGTAGGCTGCGAATGCCTTGCCGAGATCGAAGTCGCGGCCGCGCCGGTCGAGGCCGGCCTCGCCGCTTGAGCCTTGGCCCAACGCGTTCGGACGCCCTCCTCGGGCATACGGCCCAGGACGCAAGTGCTAGCCCTCGACGCGCACCACCACCACGGTGGTGTTGTCCTGGTGCGGATCGCCGACCGCCGCGACCGCAGCAAGCAGGGCGTCGGCAATCCGTTCCGGACCGCGGGCGCTCTCGACCACACCGGCGATGTCGGCTTGCGATATCGCATGAATGCCATCGCTAGCCAGGATCACCACGTCGCCCGCCCGCAGCGCCAGCGGCCGGTGCGATCGGTCAATGAGTTCGATCTCGGTGCCGGTGAGCGCCGAGCGCAGGAAATGCCGGCGTGGGTCCGCCCGCGCCGCCGTCCAGCTGATCTTGCCGGCAATCGCCAGCTTGTCCACCTCCGGCGCCATCGAATGGTCCTCGTTGAGCAGCGCGATCTCGCCGGCGCGCACTAGGAACAGCGGGCTGTCGCCGACGCTCACCCACTCGACACCCTCAGGGCTGAACGCCACGCCGACCAAGGTGCAGCCCATGCCCCTCAGCCCCGGGTTCTCCGCCGTCTCATGCGCGATCGCGGCGTTGGCGAGGTCGAGCGCCTCGGCCAGCCGGTCCGCAGCCTCGCCGGAGGAGGTGGCGTAGGCGTGGAGAAAGAACTTGCAGGCGAGCCCGCTCGCCAGCGCTCCGCCGGCGTGGCCGCCCATGCCGTCCGCCAATACCACCGTCAGCGCGCCGGAATTCTCGAGAACCTCCGCCGTGTCCTCCTGGTAGCTGCGCGCTCCCTTGCTGGCGCGGATGGCATGCTCGAAGCCCACTGCTACTCCTCGAGCCCGGTAAGCTCAGACCAGTCGAACTCCTCGCCGCAGAACGGCACGAAGGCAAGCTGCGTGCGACCCATGGTGATGACGTCCATGTGCTCCAGCTTCACCGCGCCGGTCGGTTTCCGGTTGTTGACCGCCACCACGTTGGTTTTGGCGAGGTTCGGCACGAACAGGAACGAACGGTCCATCGAATCGTAGCGGATGTAGGCCTGCTCGGTCGAGGAGATGGTGTTGTCGCCGAAGTCGATCGGGATGCGCTGGTCCGGTCCGCGGCCCACCGCATTGTTGCCCTCGAAGATCGGCCGGTAGGCGCCGAGGCCAGGCCCGCCGACCACCACCAGCCAGCCGACTATCGGGTCCTGCTCGAAGCTTGCGCGGGCCACTTTGGGCTTGCCGCGCACGACCTGGGTGCGTGACGGTCCGGCAGCAATGGGGACCGCATCCCCACCCTTGCCGCGGGCAACGCGACCGGTGGGCTCGGCCTCGTAGTGGCCTCGCCCCGGGTTCTTGGCCTCGCGCACGGCCTCGGCGGCGGTGAGCTGAGCAGTTGGTTGGCTCTGGGCGGGCGTCGCAAGTGGCGGCGGCTGCGCCTGGCCGGCTGGCTTGGCGGCCTGGGCGTCCTGGGGCTGCTCCTTGGGCAGAATCTCGGTACGCTCCCCGACGGTGATCTCGCCGGTGGCGTCGCGGCTGGCAGCCGCCAGCGCTTCGCGCAGCGAGCCCAGCAGGCGGTTCGGTATCGAGCCACCCGGTGCCGCCGGCGGGTTGGCCTTGGCGCGCTTGTCGTCGGTCATGTCACTCTCCTCTGCTTCGGCAGCCGGCCCGAGCCCCTCACACGGGCGCACTCTCGAATTTCAGCTTCATGCGGCCGAGTTCGATCACGTCGCCGTCGGCCAGGAGCGCCTGTGCCGTTCGCGCACCGTTGACTAGCACGCCGTTGCCGTCCTTGCCGCTGAGATCGATGATCACGAACGCCTCCTCGGGCGTGCGCTCGATCACCGCATGATAGCGGTGCACGGAGCTGTCGGTGAGACGGATGTCGTTGTCCTGATGCCGCCCGATACGGACGGTGTGGCCCGCGAGCGGCATGGTGCCGTAGCCCTTGCCCTCGATGGTGAGCCAAGCCTGCGATGATATTGATGGAAGCCCGGTGGCCGGGAACGCCTGGGAGGCCCATTGCTCTCCGGCCTGGGCCCGGCGCTGGGCAGCCTGCAGCGCCTGCTGGCGCGCCTTCCGACGCGCGCCCTTGTGGTACATCAGCGAAATCAGGGCCACTGTCGGCAGAACGAGCAGCGCAGACAGCACGAGCATCAGCACGGGCTGCTGCCGGTAGCCCGCCTCTATGGCTGCAACGCCCTGCGCGAAAATCGATTCGGCGGTTTCCAGAAAGCCCGCTGCCAGCACGAGAGCCGGCACCACCCATGCGGCGGCTGCAGGCGGCAGGGCCGGATATGGCACGTCAGTCAATCCCCACTCCAGGTCCAGGACGATGCCCCAGTATGAGGGCAGGAACATGGCTACGAAAGCACGGGCGAAACCGCAATCTCAGCTTGCACCGCTACGCTGTCGCAGCTGCCAATCGGTGCTCACCAAGCCGCTTGCCATCGACCGCTCATCCGTGGAAGCTTTGCCGTTCCACACCGATTCAGCTCCTCAGCGGACGGCCGCAGCCACGTTCATGCTTTGCATCAAGTATTTGGCCCTGGCTCTTGCGCTTTGCGTCATAGCGGTGCTGGCGCCCCACGGCTCGGCCAGCGCGCTCCCGGTAGGAGCAGCCTGCGGCACCGATGCTGCTTGCGACAAGGGACTGTGGTGCGAGCCAGCCGAGGGAGCATGCGTGTCGCAAGCCGGCGTGTGCGTCACCATTCCGAGGCTGTGCTTCGCGCGCAAGAGGAGCAAGGGCTATCGCCCCGTTTGCGGTTGCAACAGCAAGACCTATTCGAGCGACTGCTTCCGGCGCGCGCAGAAAATAGCGAAATTGCACGATGGCAGGTGTTGAAGCCGAAGGCGCGACTGGACGGGCGGCCCATTGTTCCGCCACATTAGTGCCTACAACCTCCAACGTCCTGCTTCGCCAGCAGGAGGGGAATTGCCGGCGCAAGGTAGGGCGCGGTAGGAGGGACATCGATCAGATCGGGGAGTTGACCTCCCGCGTGCGCTTTTGCCTGAGGGCCCGAGAGGAAGGCAATGCGAGCCAAGCCGGCGCCGACTGACAACTTGCTGGCCTTGCCCGACGGGACTGAGCTGGTCGGCGACTACCGCATCAAGCGGGTGCTCGGGGCCGGCGGTTTCGGCATCACCTACCTCGCCGACGAGAAGGCGCTCAACCGCCTCGTCACCATCAAGGAATACTTCCCGGCCGATTTCGCGGCCCGCAAGGGCGGCAGCGCCGCGGCGCGCTCGCAAGAGGTGGCCGGCGACTATCAATGGGGCCTCGACCGCTTCATCGAGGAAGCGCAGACGCTGGCGCGCTTCGACCATCCCAACGTCGTGCGCGTGCATCGCTACTTCCGCGCCAACAACACCGCCTACATGGTGCTGCACTTCGAGGAGGGCGGCAGCTTCAAGTCGTGGCTCAAGGGCCTCAATCGCGCCCCGCGCCAGGCCGAGCTCGACAACATGATCGCGCCGCTGCTCGACGCGCTGGAGATCATCCACAGGGCCAACTTCCTGCACCGCGATATCGCCCCCGACAACATCATGGTGCGCAAGGACGGCTCGCCGGTGCTGATCGACTTCGGCTCGGCGCGCGGCCACATCGCCTCACACTCGCGCACCGTGAGCGCGCTGGTGAAGCCGGGCTACAGCCCCTACGAGCAGTATGCCACCACCACCAGCAGCCAGGGGCCGTGGACCGACATCTACGCTCTGGGCGCCACCCTCTATCACGCCATCGCCGGCAAGCGTCCCCCCGATGCGCCCTCGCGCGTCGTCAGCGACGAGTACATCCCCGCCGCCGAGGCGGCGCTCGGGTCCTATCGCTCGGGCTTTCTCGGCGCCATCGACAAGGCCTTGCACCTGGAAGTCACCGAGCGGCCGCAATCCATCGCCGAATGGCGCGGCGCGCTGCTGGCGCCCGAGCCCAAACGTACGCCAGGCCGGCTCGGCCTGCGGTTGCCGATTGCCGGTACGATCAGCCGCCTGACCGGCAGGCCGGCGCCGGCCGCCGCCGAGCCGACAGTGGCGCTGACCGATGTGCCGCAGGACCTGGTGCCGGTGCCGCCGGATGCGCCGCAGGCCAAGGGGCAGCTGCTCGACTTCATCGACGCCCTGAAACGGCGCCGCCCGCCGATCCTGGCACCCAAGAAGAAGCCGGCGCCAAAATCTCCCCGGCCTGCACCACCGGCAGCCGCGGCGCCGCGCAAGGAGGAAGCGCCGCCCCCGGTCGCCGCCGAGGTGGGCCCCAAGAGCGCGCCAAGGCGGGCCCCGCGCGTGCTGCGCAAGGAGAGGGCCGAGCGGCGGGCGACGCCGAAGCCGCGCCGCGCGTGGCGCATGCCCTCCCGGCGGTGGCGTGCCGCTGCGTTCAAGGTGGCGGCCGCCATCACCATCGCCAGCCTTGCCGTAGCCTACCAGAACGGCGCCACTGAGCCTCGCACGGAGGCCCGCGGCGCCGGCATGGTCTCCAGCCACAGCACCGATTTCGCACGCGCCATGCAGCTTGTCGGGCACAAGGGACCGGTGCTGGCGGTGGCCAGCAGCGACCAGGGCCGCTGGATCGTATCGGCGGGAGCCGACGCCACCTTGCGCGTGTGGAACGCCGGCTCGGGCGCGCTGGTGCGCACCATCGAGCTCGACGAGGGCGCGCCGACCGCGCTCGCCATCGGCGACCGCCAGGCGCTTGCCGGGCACAAGGGCGGCGCCATCGTGCTGTGGGACCTGGAGCGGGCCGAGAAGATGGCCATCTTCCAGCTCGGCAGCGCGCCCATCGTGTCGCTGGCCTTCACCGCCAACCCCAACACGTTTGCCGTCGCCGCCCAGGACGGCACCGTGGCCCTGCTGGATACGCACACGCCCTCCGCCGCCGCGGTGCTACTCGACGGCCGCGACGGTACCGGACTGATCGTGACGGCGGCGCGCTCGCGCGACTTCGTCGCCGCCACTGGCGGCGAGCGCGCGATCCGGCTGTGGCGCACGGACGGCCCCAACCTGCTGCGCACCTACCGCGGGCCCGCCAGCGAGATCACCGCGCTCGACATCTCACCCGACGGGCGCTACGTCGCCGCGGCTTCCGCCGACGGCTCGATCAACGTCTGGTCCAATTCCTCCTCGCGCGCAGTGCGCACGCTGCGGGCGCACCCGGCGCGCATCGTCGCAATCGCCTTCGGGCCCGATCGCATGCTCGCGACCAGCGGCGAGGACGGCAAGGTCAAGCTGTGGAACCTGCGCGCAGGCCGGGTGCTGCGCACGCTGGGCGCCGGCCATAGTCCTGTGCGCGCGCTCGGCTTCTCGCCCGACGGCCGGCGCATCATGACCGCCGGGCAAGATGGCATGATCCGCGTGTGGTCGCTGGATCAGACCCTGGCCAACGGCATCTAGCTGGCCCACCCCTGGCCGGCACGCCCACGTTTTCCCCAACTCTCTCTGCTCGCGCCTTGCGCCATCGTTAGCGGATCCTAAACGCTTGTTCCGGATTATCCGCAAAGGATCGGTGAGGGCGTAGGTAGCAAAATGTGCGTTCGTGCTTGTCGCGTGGCACGCCTCATATCGGCACTCGTGGCTGCGTCGCTGCTGTCAGGATGCGCGACGTTCGGCGGCAGTCCCATGCCGAGCGCGCTCGGCGCTGCCGGGCAGCGCTCGATCAAGGACACCCCGGAACCCGCAACGCTCGCACCCCCGCCGGCGCCGCAGCCGCACAAGAAGCTCGCAACGATTGCCCCGCGCAGGCCCTATCAGCCTGCCGCCGGCGCTCGGGTGGAGCCGCCGAGTTGCACGGGAACGGACTGCGTGGTGCAGCTGAAGGCCCTGATCGAGGACCCCGAGCGCCGCTGGATCAACCAGCGCCCGTCTCCGCTCGAGTTCGCCAACGGCACCCGGCTCTTCGCCTACCGTGGCTTGCGCGCAAAGCTCACCTGCGCCGAGATCACGCTGGCGTTGGGCGAGATCGATCAGGCCGCGACCACGTTCCGCTCGCCCGTGCCCGGCGTCAGCGCCAGGCAGGCGAGCAGCGTGCTGGCGCTCAATGCGGCAGTCGGCCTGGAGCTGCGCACAGAGTTCGCCACCCGCTGCCGCGGCTGATCGGCGCTCGGGGCGCTCCTCATCCGGCGCAATGGCCCGGCACCAGCAGGCTCAGCCTCGAGGCCATGACGACCCGGCTGAAATGGCTCGCGGCCTCGGCATGCAGGCGCGCGAGCAGCCGTTCCACATCCGTTGGCGAGGCGACCGCATCCTCGAACGTGACGGCCAGGATGCCGCGCTGGCGCACGCGCACGGGCAGCGTCAGCCAGGCGCGCTCCTCGCTCGCCTTCCATGCCTGCATCGCAGGCGTGCACCAGACCACGGTATCGCCTTGCCTGCAGATGCCGAGCGTATTCTCGTCGCAAACCTCGTCGCCGGAGCCCAATCCGGGGGTGTCGATCACGCGCAGTGTGCGCAACCGCTCCAGCGGCAGGCCGACGTGCAGCCAGCGGGTGTCCTGCGGCAACTGGTGGTCGAGGCGGTCCCAGGCGAGGCGAATGCGCCTGCGGTGAGCGATTTCGGCCGCGAAGGACGGCTTGGCTGCAAAGGCGACCGCCGTCGGATGCACGGTGCGGGTGACAAAGCTCGCCGACAGCACGGGCGAGCCCAGCAGGGCGTTCACCAGCGAGGTCTTGCCGCTGTTGAATTCGCCGATCACGACGATGCGCGCCGGCCGCTGGCGCTTGCCTTCGCTATCGCCGGAGCCCGGTGCAGTCTCACGCGCTTCCCGCTCTCGCCGGGTTGCCTGCGCGCTGTCGGCACCTGCGCTCATTGCACCCTTGTGTCGCTTTGCACGTCGTCGAGCCCCTGCAGCAGCGAGGTCAGCTCCTTGAGGGCGGCGGTATAAGCATCCTGCTTGCGCACGCAGGCTTCGGCGCGCTGGTTCTGCTCCATCTCGAAGCGTTCGAGCGAATGCTCGTCGCCCGACCCGTTGAGCAGCGCGTGCTCGCGCGCCAGATTGGTGCTGCGCCGCTCGATGCCTGTGCGCAGGCCGCTGCTGATCGCGTTGACCCGCTGCATGATGTAGTCCACGCGCTCTCTGAGGTGGGTCTCCGTCTCGGCCACCAGATCGTCCGCCACCTTGAGGAAGTCGTCCTCGATCAGGCGGTGGAGGTGGTTGGCGCGCTCCTCGGCGGCGCGGCGCGTCGCGAACCATTGCCGCCACCACGAGCTGCCGAGATCCATCGTCACCTTGTCGGACAGCGGCGCGATCGACGGCGTGAGCCCCGGCGGCCAGGCCGGCGTTTCCAGGAGACTGCCCTGATAGCCCGGCAGCAGCGAGGCGACGATCACCTTGAGCTGCGGATAGAGGAACTGCTCGACGCGGGCCAGGTCGGCGGCGGCCTGCTCGAAGGAGACGAGGCACGCTGCCTCCATCCGCTCGCGCAAGGGCGCCACGTCGCAGCGCCACGCCCGCTGCTTGGGATCGGTGTCCAGCGCAAAGAGCAGGGCTTCGGCCTGGTCGCCGGCGAACTCGCGCACCAGGGCGGTCAGCTCCTGGCGCAGCATCTGCTTGGCCGAGCCGATCAGCTCGTCGAAGTGCTGCTCGATGTCCTGGAACGAGGCCTGCAGTGTGGCCGCCCGCTCGGAGAAGGCCGCAAGCGACTTCTGCTCCTCGGCGACGCTCGCGCGCAGGCTCGCCGATTCCTCGCGCCGCACTTCGAGCAGCTCGTAGATGGATTTGAGCTCGGCGCGATCCGTCACATCGGCCGAGCGCACAAGCTCCACCAGGCAGATCGCGATCTGGCGCTGGAGCATGGCGATGCTGCTCGTGCACATGAGCCTGGTAACGGCCGCCGACACCTCGCGCATGCCGGAGTTCATGTACATGGCGGCGGAGACGCGCGAGCGGTCGCGCGCCGAGAGGTGGCGCGAGCCGGGATCGGCGCCGGCAGGCAGCCGCATGCTGCCGAGCCAGGCGCTGCCGCAGATCACCGGGATCTCGAGTGCGGGAAACTCCACGCGCAAGCGCTTTTCCACCGCCGCCCTAATTGCGGGGGCCTCGGCGGCCGGGTTGGCCAGCTGATCCGTGCGGTTGATGAAGACGACGATGCGGTCCTTGTGCAGACCGTTGAGCAGCCGCAGCATGGTGATGTCGGCCGCCGAGAGCGGCTGCAGGGCCGAGATCACGAACACGTAGATGTCCGGGTTCTCCAGGCTGCGGCGGGTGATCTCGTCGCGCACCAGGAAGGGATCGTTGGTGCCCGGCGTGTCGATCAGCGTGATCGGGTAGGCGAACGGGCTCTCGTTGAAGTAGAGGTCGGCCGAGCGCGTGATGTCGGAGTAGATGCGGCGGGTATCGCCCGCCTTCGCCTCGGTGCCTTCGTGCCCGGCGCTGACGTAGTTGGCCAGCAGCTCGGGCGTCACGGTGTCGTAGCGATGGCACTTGCCGAGCAGATCGCCGAACTTCGACCCCAGCCGGCGCTCCGCGCGCTTACGCATAACCTCGAGCTGGGCGCGCAGGAGGTCGGGCTGGAAGCCCGGGACCAGGCGCTCGGTCAGCTCGCGCAGGCGGCCGCGGCCCTCGGCCAGCTCCTTCCACTCGCCCACCGAGAAGAGCTGGAACACTGCTGCATGCTCGGGCGGCGTCAGGCTGCTGCGGAAGTGGAGCGCGGTGACCACCACCGTCCAGGGGTTGATGTCCGCCGGCAGAAATCCCGGCCGGCCGACCAGCGCGTTGATGAAGGTGCTCTTGCCGGCCTTGATCTGGCCGATCACGGCAATGCGGCAGGAGCGCTGCTCGAGCTGGTTGGCTGCGGCCTCCAGCAGGGGCGCGGCATGCTCGCCCAGCAGACCGCTCAAGCCGTCGATCAGCCGCAACAGATCCAGGCGTGTTCGCTCGAGCGGCGCGCCGATTGCATCGTTCGCCTCGGTGACGTGGCTCAGCGATGCCAACTCCCCGGCGTCGGATCGCAGCGGAGCTGGTGAGTCGAAGCCCATGCTTTTCCCCGATCCCATGGGAAGCTTACGGCTCGTGCCCGCCCCCCTGCGCCTTACGTGCCAGGGCGCGCGCGGCGAGGTAAGTTTCGACCGCAAAGATGGTCAACCGCCGCGGGGGGTTGCACTTGGATGACATAGGTCGACGCCCCGCGTCAATCGCAGTTAATCTTTGTGGTGCCTGTAGTTATCAAGTTTTTATGCGATACGGTATGATGATCGGCTGGGCGTGAGCGCGGGCATTGATCCTCCCGCGGAAAAAAAATTCTTGCTCGACCGACCGCGCCGGGCCTGCCCGCCCCCGGGGTTCGCGATGCAACGCAGTCTGCCGAGATGCGCGACGGCCGCCACCATGAGCAAGGTTTCGCTTGCTGGCGCCGAGGTGGGCGCAATCCTCCCGACTTGCGTCCCCGGACGCAGAGCCGGGGGCCCTGCCCGCTACTCAGCTGCGCCGAGAAGCTTGCAAGTCCGCCTCGAACTCCGCCTCCAGGCGTTTCTCCAGCTGCACGAGATCCTCGGGAAGCGGCATGCCGTAGGCCTTCAGCTCGTTGAGCTTCTGCATGATCTGCAGATAGAGCTCGTGCCAGTCCTCCGGCTCGTTCTGCATGCGCGTGAGGAGCAGGCCTACCTCGGCCTGGATATCTTCGAACGTCATCGCCTTCCTCCGGTGGTTGCCTGTGGCCGCCCCGCGGCCGCTACTACCCCCTCCCCAACCCCCGAAGCGTTGTCGCGAAATCAAGCCGGCCGCAGCCACACGTGGTTATCGTGGAACGACGGCGCCGCCGTAAGGCGCGGCCTGGAAGGCGCTGGTCAAGCGTGTTGATGCCTTCGCCGCCCTCGAAGTGCTCGTTGGGGGCGATGCTCTCGACGATCACCACGCCCGCGCTGCACGCCCGTCGAACGCCTCCGCCGCAATCGTGATCTCGCCGCGCTCGTTGCCCATGCGCACGCGCGCACCGTCGGCGATGCCGAGCTTGCGCCAGATCGTCTGGGTGCACCTTGACGCGCGGCTTGCCGTGCTTGGCCTGGCTCGTCGGCATCTCGTTGAAGGAGGAGTTCAAGTAGTCGCGCGAGGGGCTGGTGGCGAGGCGGAAGGGATGCTTCTCGTCCGCCTTCTCGATCACGTCCCAGTGGTCGGGCAGCCCGGCACGTCGGCCTCGATGCGGATGCCGTTGGCGCGCGGCGCCGGGATGTTCTGCCAGTCCGGCTTGAAGCGGAACTTCCTGTCGGGATAGGCGAAGCCGCCGATGTAGTGCGCCTCGTCGAACTCGGGCTGGCAGTCGATCCACTTGCTCGCTTCCAGCGCCTCCAGCGTGCCCCAGCCCGACTTCTGCAAGGTCCAATCGATGATCTCGCGCGGGCTCATGGCGAAGCCCTTGTGCTCGGCGCCGACACGGCTTGCCAGCTCGCAGATCACCTCGTGGTTGGAGCGGCACTCGCCCGGCGGCTCGACCAGCTTCGGCCCGAGCATGATGTGCTGGTGCCCGCCGCCCTGATAGACGTCGTCGTGCTCGAGGAACATGGTGGCCGGGATCACCACGTCGGCCATCTGCGCGGTGGCGGTCATGAACTGCTCGTGCACGCAGGTGAACAGGTCCTCGCGCGCGAAGCCGGCCTTCACCTTGCGCTGCTCGGGCGCCACCTGCACGGGATTGGTGTTCTGGATCAGCATGGCCGTGACCGGCGGGCCGCCGCCGATGTCGGCGGGATCGCCCGTCAGCACCGGGCCGATGCGCGACTGGTCGAGCACGCGCACTTGCGCGTCGGCGACGTCGAGGCCCTCGATCAGCGAGCGGTTCCAGTGATAGATGGCGCCGTTGTTGTGGAAGCCGCCGCCGCCCTCGTGCAGCCACGCGCCCGTGACGGTCGGGATGCACAGTGCCGCGTGCATGTTGTGGGCGCCGTTGCGCGAGCGGGCGAAGCCGTAGCCGAGGCGGAAGTAGCTGCGTCGGCGTGGTGCCGACCATCCTGGCGAACGTCTCGATCTCGGCGACGCTGAGCCCCGTGATGGCGCTCGCCCACTCCGGCGTCTCGCGAGCGCAGGTGCGCCTCCAGCTCGCGCGGGCAGTCGGTGTACTTCTCCAGGTACGGCCAGTTGGCGTAGCCGTCGCGGAACAGCACGTGCATCACCGCGCAGGCGAGCGCGCCGTCGGTGCCGGGCCGCAGGCACAGCGCCATGTCGGCCTGCTGCATGGTGCCGTTGCTGGTAGATGTCGACCGCCACGATCTTGGCGCCGCGCTCCTTGCGGGCGCGGGTGGCGTGCGTCATCACGTTGACCTGGGTGTTGACCGGGTTGGTGCCCCAGATCACGACCAGATCGGACTTGGCCATCTCGCGCGGATCGGGACCCGCCAGCTTGCCGGTGCCGGCGATGTAGCCGGTCCACGCCAGCGTCGTGCAGATCGTGGCGTACATGTTGGAGTAGCGCTTGGCGTTGCGCAGGCGGTTGATGCCGTCGCGCATGACGAGGCCCATGGTGCCGGCGTAGTAGTAGGGCCAGACCGCCTCGGGCCCGTGCTTGCGCTCGGCGGCGAGGAACGCCTCGGCCGTGATGTCGAGCGCGTCGTCCCAGGAGATGCGCTCGAACTGGCCCGAGCCCTTGGGGCCCTTGCGGCGCAAGCGGGTGCATCAGCCGGTCGGGGTGATGGATGCGCTCGGCGTAGCGCGCGACCTTGGCGCAGACGACGCCGGCCGTGTAGCTGTTGTCCCTGGCGCCGTGCACGCGGCCGATGCGGTTGTCGCCCAGCAACTCCACATCGAGCGCACAGGTCGACGGGCAGTCGTGCGGGCAGACGGAGTGGCCGATATCGACCTTGGCGCGGATGTTCATGCGGCGTTCCAAGTTGCGTAGACCTACGGTAGCGGAGTCCGGCAGCTTGGGGAACGGGTCTCGCACCTGAGGACTAACTGCATTTAGTCGTCATTCACAGGTGGCCCGGTAAACACGCTCAGCGGCGGTGACACCACGGAATGGCCATACGAGTCGCCCAGGTGTCGTCGTGGTGCGTAACCGATAAGCCTTCGCAAATCAGAGGACGGTTCATCATGCGCGCTATTCTCAAGGTTGGAATGCTCCTGGCGGCACTGTCTGCCGCGCCCCTCGTGGCGAACGCGGGAAGATTGGAAGGCGCCGGAATTGGTGCGGGCGCCGGGGCGATCGTTCTGGGCCCGGTAGGCGCTGTCGTCGGCGCCGTTGCGGGCTACAGGGTTGGCGGCCCGAACTTGGTGGGCAGACGCTGCTGGCGCGATGACCGGGGCAGGCGGCGCTGCCGGCGCTGAGGCGCGTTCGGGTTCTCGCCCTGGCGACGCGGAGGCTCAGCGTGCGTGTAGCCGCTCTATGCCGTCGCGATATGCCTTTCGCGACTTCTCGTAGCGGCCGGACAGACCCAATTTCACCGCTTCTGGCGCTCGATCGGGGTGGCCCGCATCGAACGGCGGCGCGGGATCGTACTCGATGCCGAGCTGGATTGCTTGTGCAACGGCCTCGCCGGCCAGCTCTGCTGCGATGCTGAGCCCGAAGTCGATGCCCGATGTCACGCCGCCGGCGGTAATGATGCTGCCGTCCTTCACGACGCGCGCCCTCTCGTGGATGGCGCCCACCATGGGCAACAGATCGGTGTAGGCCCAGTGTGTGGTCGCGCGCCGGCCCTCCAACAGTCCGGCCGCGCCGAGGACGAAGGCGCCGGTGCACACAGACGTCACATACTTCGCTGCACCAGCCTGGCGGCGCACGAAATCGATCGTCTCCCCGTCACCGATGACCTCGGCAACGCCGAAGCCGCCCGGCACGCAGATCAGGTCGAGCTGACAGCAATCCTGGAATGTCGTGGTCGGCAGCAGGCTCAGCCCGCAATCGCTCGGCACCGCATCGAGCGACTTGGCGGCGATGTGGGTGCGCGATCCCGGCAGCCGATTGAGCACCTGCAGCGGGCCGGTGAAGTCGAGCTGCGTCAGATTGGGAAAGATCACGAAACCGATGTCGAATGTGCTCATGGGGCGGCTCCTGGCGATTTGAAACGAGCCCGGAATTCACTGGGCGTTGCGGAAATCAGTCTGGCGAACGCGCGGTCCATACGTCGAAGCGACCCGAACCCGCAGCGTGCCGCGACTTGGGCGACGGGGGCGTTGGTGTCGAGCAGGTCTCGCCTCGCCCGATCGATGCGAACGTGCTCCACGAACTCGGCCGGGCTGGCGTTCAGCTCCTTGCGGAACAATCGGCTGAGCGAGCGCAGCGACATCCCCGCCTCGCTCGCCAGCGCTTCGATCCGCCAGTCCTGCTGTGGCCGTTCCGCGATTCGCTCTGCCAAGCGCGAGAGCCGCTCATCGCGGATGCCTTGCGCGGCCAGTTCGCTCGAGTACTGGCGCTGCCCGCCAGGCCTAATGCGCAACACCACGTGGCGCCGCGCAACCGCCAGGGCCGTGGCGCGGCCGAAGTCCGCCTCGATCAGCGCCAGCGCCAGATCGATGCCCGCCGTAACGCCAGCCGATGTCCAGACGTGGCCGTCGCGCACGTAGATGGCCTCGGCATCGACCTCGACCTGCGGCCGTAGGCGACGAAGTTGCTCGACGACACTCCAGTGCGTAGCAGCGCGCCTCCCGTCGAGCACACCCGCCGTCGCCAGCAGCAGCGCGCCGCTGCAAACGGATACGATGCGCGCTCCGCTCCGATCTGCCCGCTGCACGAACCTGGCGATCTCGCCACGTTCGAGAGCGTGCTGCAGGCCGGGGCTGCCGCCTGCGGCAATGACGGTGTCCGAGTTACGCAGCTTCGCTGGAGGGAAGTCGCCGATGGCCTGGTCCGCCACGATGCGGATTCCCGAGGAGGTCCGGAGCGGACCGCGCTCGGGAGCCAGGATCGAAAGGCGATACGCCTGCCGGCCCAGCTCGCCGTTGGCGCCGGCGAACATCTGCATCGGCCCCGTGACGTCCAGCAACTGGCAGTCGGGGAACGCAAGCATCAGGATGCGGTGCGGCTTGGCCATGGCTGCAGGCTAACCGCATCGGTCTTTGGCCCAAAGGTCAAAGATAGGTCAGTTTAGGCCAAGCCGCGACGAGCGCTGCCGCGTTAGCCGTCAAACCCGCTGGAACGGCAGGTCGGTGGCGCCCGGCTTCACGCCGGCCTGCGTCAGCATGCAGTGCACCTGGCCGCGATGGTGCGTCTGGTGGTTGAACAAGTGCGTGACCAGTAGAGCCGCGGGCTTCGACAGCTCGCGGCCGGCGGCGCCCGAGAACCAGGTCATGTCGCCCTCGAGCCATTGCGGATCGATTTTTGACGCCCAGTCGATGATCACCTGATCGAAGGCAACCCGCTCGCGCTTCAAGTCGTCCCAGCTCTCGTACATGGCAACCGAGTTCGGGATCCCGTCGGCCTTCGGCTTCGGCGTCCCCGCGAAACGGCTCATCCAGATTCTGGTCGCCCCACAGCAAATGGTTGAGCGTGGCGTGGATGGAGCCGAAGAAGGCGCCGCGCGGCTCCTTGCGCTGCTGATCGGTCAGCTTGTCGGCGGCGCCGTACAGGTTCTGGTTCTGCCAGCGGTTGTAGTCCGCCATGGTGCGCACGTAGTCGGGCGTGATCATGTTGCGCCTCCCGCGCTGGCTGGCAGGCGGGCTAGCCGACGATCTCTTCCGGTTTGAAATTCAAGCCGATTTCAACCTGGGCATTGTCCGCGCTGTCGGAGCCGTGCACCGAGTTGCGTTCGATGCTCTCGGCCAGCTGCTTGCGGATGGTGCCGGCCTCCGCCTTGGCCGGGTCGGTGGCGCCCATCACGTCGCGGTACTTCTTGACGGCGTTCTCGCCCTCCAGCACCTGCACGACGATGGGACCTGACGTCATGAACTTGACGAGGTCGGCATAGAAAGGCCGCGCCTTGTGCACCTCGTAGAACTTCTCCGCCTGCGCCTTGGTCCAGCGCACGCGTTTTTGCGCGACGATGCGCAAGCCCGCCTTTTCGATCAGGGCGTTAACTGCGCCTGTCAGGTTGCGTGCCGTTGCATCCGGCTTGATGATCGACAAAGTACGCTCGACGGCCATCCGGCTCTCCGCTGGTATTTGGGTGCGTTCGGCGCGCCTTATAGCCCGCCCCCGCCGCATCCCACAACCCGACGATGTGGATGGACGGCCAAGAATTGGCGGGTAGGCGGAATTGCCTATTTGGCCGCCTTCGCTTGGCCGCAAACCGGCTGCTTAAGTCTTTGTCTTCCTGGACGATTGACGCCAGGGAGCACTAGTATTCGAGTTGCCGCCGCGGTAACGGGCGGCCACAGATCGCAAATGTGAGTCGCCTGCCGGGCGGGGACCGGTGACGGGAAATGTCAGCGCCAGCCTCATCGAACCAGTGGTATCTCGCGCGCGAAGGGCAGCAGTTCGGGCCGATCTCGGACGCCGAGCTCGCCAAGTTCATCGAGCTTGGACACCTGCAGCCGAACGACCTGCTCTGGCGCGACGGCTTTCCGGACTGGCGGCCGGCGATGGTCGTCTTCCCCGCACCGAGCCAGACAACGCCACGACCCACAACTGCCCCCAAAGCGCGCGGCCGCTCCGCACCCGAGCCGGAAGCAACCAACCGCAACCCGGGACGTGCACAACCTGCCGGCCACCGCCAAGACGAGCGAAGGGAACGTCGATCCCGTCGCGGCGGCAGGCTGCTGGTGCTGTTGCTGCTGGTCGCGGCAGTGGCAGCGGCCGGATGGTTCGCCTATCCCCACCGCGACAGGCTGAGAGGCCTCATCGCTTCCGTGAAGCTGCTTGCGACATCGGACGCGCTTGGCATTGCCGACCGCAAGAGCCTGGAAGCGCCACCGTTCGGAGGGTTCAGCGAATCGCCCGAGGCAACCGACGCCAAGCTGCAGGAAACCGCGTTGTGGCGCGTCATCAAGCGCGAGTTCCCGGACTGGTACACGCAGCGGCTCAACGAGGGGGTGACGCTAGCCCGCGCCGGCACCGACGAGGCCGCGATCAGCCAACAGATCGCCAAGAAGCTGGTGGAGCTGCGCCGGCAGCAAGTGGCGAATGCGCTGTCGGCCACGCTACCCAAGCTCAACCTCGTCGCCACGGCCTTCTACAACAACCTGGCAAAGCTCAAGGCGCAGGGCACAGAAGCGTGTTTCGCATTCATCTCGCAAGGCGAGGCCCACCCCATGGTCGTCGCCATGCTGCAGGGCTCCCAGCACACTGCGCATCTGCAGGCGCAGTTGACGGCGGTGTTCGAGGCCATCGCCGAAGGCCGCAAGCAGCCTCGCGTCTATCCGCAGCCGCGCCAGGCGGACTACGACCTGCTTGCGGCCGACCTCACCAAGCGGGGGTGGACGCAGGCAGACATGGCGCTGTTCTCCGACGAGCGGGCGCTCGCCCAGGCGGCGCCGGAGAAAGTGTGCCAGATGGTGCACGACTGGTTTGCCGCGCAGCTCGAACTCGGCAACGCCGAAGCACAGATGCGTCTGTTGGTAGAATCCTTGCGGCCCGTGGTGGCTGGCTGACGCGAGCCCCTGCCCACGCGCGCCGACATCGGTCGACTGACGCGGCGTGACCTCGGCGCCACTCCATTCACCGCGCCGCGAGAATTTTCCCCAGACGATTGCGTCTCGGCAGCATCCGTTGCGTGCCATGCGCGTGACCGGCAGCTAGTGTACCTGCGGGAGCCAACCCCGGCGGGGGCGCAAAATTGGGCGGCAACACCATGCCGCCCGACAGTGCGGGTTGGCTCCCTTCCAGCCACCGCCGAGCGCCGCACTTGCCCAGAGCCGTTCCCAAGGGCACCATTGCGGCCCGGCCGCGCATTGGGCGCAGCGAACGGTGGAAAGGCTCCGATGCCATGATGAAACTGCTCTCCAACGCGCTTTCGCCCTACGGCCGCAAGGTGAAGATCGCCATGGGCGTGAAGGGGCTGGGGGACAAGATCGAAGTCGTCCACATCGACACCAATGCCCCCGACAACCCGCAGATCCATCAGGTCAACCCGCTGGCCAAAATCCCTGCCCTGGTGGTCGACGGGAACACGGCGATCTTCGATAGCCACGTGATCTGCGAGTATCTGGACAGCCTGGCACCGACCCCGGTGCTGTTTCCCAAGGGCGGCGTGGAGCGCATCAAGACGCTGACGCTCGGCTCGCTGTGCGACGGCATCCTCGATGCGGCGCTGCTGCTGGTCTACGAGAAGCGCTTCCGCCCGGAGGAGAAGTGGCACCAGCCGTGGGTGGAGCGCCAGCAAAGCAAGATCGACCGCGCGCTCGATCACCTGGAGAAGGCGCCGCCGGCCTTCGGCGCGAGCCCCGACTACGGGCACATCACGCTCGCCTGCGCGTTGGGCTATCTCGACTTCCGCCACGAGGGCAAATGGCGCGCGGGGCATCCCAAGCTGGTGGCCTGGCTCGACGAGTTCGCCGCGGCGGTGCCGGCGTTCGAGGCGACGCGGCCGAAGCAGTAACCCCCTCTCCCCGCCTGCGGGGAGAGGGAACGCGCCTCAATACGACCGCGGCAGGCCCAGTACGTGCTGGGCCACATAGGCCAGGATCATGTTGGTGGAGATGGGCGCGGTCTGGTAGAGCCGCGTCTCGCGCCACTTGCGCTCGATGCCGTACTCGCGCGCGTAGGCGAAGCCGCCGAAGGTCTGCATGCACGAATCCGCGGCGGCCCAGGCCGCGTCGGCGGCCAGCATCTTGCCCATGTTGGCCTCCGCGCCGCAGTCGCGCCCGGCCTCGAACAGGGCGGCGGCCTTTTTCACCATCAACTCGGCGGCCGCGGTTTCCGCGTGCGCGCGGGCGATCGGGAACTGCACGCCCTGGTTCTGGCCAATCGGCCGGCCGAACACGACACGCTCCTTGGCGTATTCCGTGGCGCGGCGGATGAAATAGCGCGCATCGCCGAGGCTTTCCGAGGCGATCAGGATGCGCTCGGCATTCATGCTGTCGACGATGTACTTGAAGCCCTGGCCCTCGACGCCGATCAGGTTCTCGGCCGGCACCTCCAGGTTGTCGAAGAACACCTCGCAGGTGTTGTGGTTCAGCATGGCGTCGATCTTGCGGATCTCGACACCCTTGCCTTTGGCCGCTCTTAGATCGACCAGGAAAACTGAGAGCCCTTCCGAGCGCTTGCGCACTTTGTCGGCGGGCGTGGTGCGCGCCAGCAGCAGCATCAGGTCGGAGTGGAGCACGCGGGAGGTCCACACCTTCTGCCCGTTGACGACATAGCGGTCGTTGCCCTTCTTCTCCGCGCGCGTCTTGAGCTGGGTGGTGTCTGAGCCCGTGGTCGGCTCGGTGACGCCGAAGGCCTGCAACCTGAGCTCGCCCGCTGGCGATGCCCGGCAGGTACTTCTTCTTCTGCGCCTCGCTGCCGTGCCTGAGCACCGTGCCCATGGTGTACATCTGCGCATGGCAGGCCGCCGCGTTGCAGGGGCTGTCGTGGATGGTCTCGAGCACCGCGCAGGCAGCGCTGATGGGCAGGCCCGAGCCGCCGTACTCCTCCGGGATCAGCGCGGAGAGATAACCGGCCTCGGTGAGCGCGGTGACGAACTCGGTCGGATAGGCGGCCTCGTGATCGAGCCTCACCCAATACTCGTTGGGAAACCGCTCGCAGATGCGCCGCACTCCCTCGCGGATGTCGCCCCAGCCGAGATCGAGGGCGAGGGTGACTGAATCTGTCTTACTGCTCATGCGAACCCTGCTTGATCCTGACCGTCCTGGAGGCGCCGTCCGATTCTCGGAATGCTGAGCTTACTGGCTAATCTGCCATCCGCCGTCGGTGGTCCTCCCAGCTACTTCGCCGCGCTCCATCTCAAACAGAACTGAGTCAATCGCGGGCGGCTTGTGCGACGGCTGACCCTTCCAATGCCCTGCAAGGTGCTTCAAATCTATGTCTGCCAGTTGATGCAAACCCCAGACGGTCCAACCGTCGCGAAGTCGATAGGCGCACCGCAGAACCGGGAGAATTACGTCGGCCGCCGTCTCGCCTGTCATGTTCTGATAGTTCACCAGCCGATATAGCCCGGGGTTTGCTTCCTCTTGCAGAACTTCCCATTCAAAGCCGAACTCGCCCAAAGCTTCCGCGATTGCTGGAAGATGCATTTCACGCACCTTCTGAATTGATGAAGTGCGGATGTAGATGCTCCAGCCGACGTAGGCCTTCACAGTCATGAGCCTTGTCTCCCATCGCAGTCCGTAAAAAGCCGCTTTGAATTTCAAACTGAGACACTACCGGATTCCCCTCCCCCTTGCGGGGAGGGGTTAGGGGTGGGGGTGACGACAGAAGGGCGACGTTGCCCTCGCGGTTTCACCCCACCCGGCACGGCACGCGAAGAGCGTGCCGAGCAACCCTCCCCGTCAAGGGGAGGGTAACGGACGGCGCTGCCTGGCAATATCATCGGCCCTTGTATCTCGGCTTGCGCTTTTCGTTGAAGGCGTTGATGCCTTCCTGGCGGTCTTCCGTCACAACAGTGCGGTTGTAGGCCTCGATCTCGAAGGCATAGCCCGACATGCGGTCGAGCTCGGTGGCCTTGTCGAGCGCCTTCTTGGCCTGCCGCACGGAAACCGGCGCGTTGGCGGCGATGCGGCGCGCTACCGCCAGCACCTCGCCCATCAGCTCGGCGTCGGCGCACACCTTGTTGACCATGCCCCATTCGTACGCCTGCTCGGCGGTGAACGGCGTGCCGGTCAGCACGATCTCCTTGGCCCGGCGCACGCCCACCGCCCGCGGCAGATTCTGCGTCCCCGCCGCACCAGGCATGATGCCTAAGGTCACCTCGGTCAGCGCGAAGCGGGCCGACTGCGCCGCATAGACGAAGTCGCATCCCAAGGCGAGCTCCATGCCGCCGGCGAAAGCCGCGCCGTTGACCGCGGCGACGATGGGGATCGGGCAATCCATGAGCGCGCGCATCATCTGCTCGACGATGGCGTGCTGGCGCCGCCAGACGTCGTCGGTCATGCCCTTGCGCTCCTTGAGGTCGGCGCCGGAGCAAAAGCCCGCGCCTTCGCCCGTCAGCACCAGGCACGCGGCCGAATTGGGCTCGACGTAGAAGCTGGCGAACAGGTCGCGCAGCTCCTCCATCATGCGCGTGCTCATGGCGTTGCGCGCCTCGGGCCGGCTCATCGTGATGATGCCGACCCGGTCCTCGCCGATTGCGACCTTCAATGTCTCGTAGCCCATCGGTTCTCCGGTGCTGCACCCACTAGGTCTCCTATCATCGCGCAACGGCCCGATGGTGCAAGCCTCGCGTCCACGCGCCTTCAGCCCCGCGGGAAAACGCCCGCGAAGGGTGCGACGGGTACGCGGGTGCCTTGTCGGCAACCGCGGAGCCTTGCGGCTCCAGGAGACCCGCGCGGGTCTCCTCGGGGACCCCTTTCGGGGTCCCAGGGACCTCACGGTCCCGGGGGTTGCCTTACGGCACCCGCGTGGCGGCGATTTCTGTCCTGGACCATCCTTCGGTTTTCCGCTCCGCCCCTGACGGGGACTTGGCGGTCCGCCTGTAGCCACTGAAGGCGGTCAACGGCCTCGCCACCATTGCTGGCGGTTCGTCGTTAACGGTCGGTCCAGGCCTCCTGGAGCTCGGGCCATCTCGACCTACCTTCCGGGCGCCGGTCGCCTGCACATGGGAAGCGGATGCGCATGCCACGTCCCGTCGCAACAGGCGACGCGGCGATCATTGCACGGCCCGCACCCCCCGGGGATAAGTGCAGCCCTCACGCCCACGCGGCGCCTCGAAGCCCTCGGGGTCCAGCGCTACCCGCAGCCGCCACGCCGCCGCAGCGTCATGGCCTCACGGCGCCATTCCGCGCCGGGGACCGCGTCCCTATAATCGCGGGCGCAACCCATACGCCGCCGTACCGGCACGGAACCGCACAATGGATCTCTCCCTCACGCTCGGCGCCATCGCCAGGGTCCACGCGCATCGTCCCGCCATCTCGTGGGACGGTGGCAGCCTCAGCTACGGCGATTTCGAAGCGCAGGTGCAGGCAATCGCCGGCGCGCTGATCGCCCGGCACGGGCTCAGGCGTGGCGAGCGGGTAGCGCTCGCCATGGAGAACTGCCCGGAATACCTGCCGCTGCTCTACGGCATCTGGCGCGCCGGCCTCGCCGCCGTGCCGATGAACAGCAAGCTGCACGCCAAGGAGATGGCCTGGATCCTGGCCAACTCGGCAAGCAAGCTGTGCATCGCCAGCCCAAAGCTCGCCGATGGCCTTTCGGCGGTGGATCTCGGCCCGCTGCCGCCGATCATTGTCACTGGCACTGCGGACCATCACGCACTGCTCAGGGGCGATCCCGTGCAAGGCGAGCCGGGCGATGCGAACGCGGAGGCCTGGACGTTCTATACCAGCGGCACCACCGGCCGGCCCAAGGGCGCGATGCTCTCCCACCGCAGCTTGCTGTTCGCCTGCCAGTGCTACTGGGCCGACATCGACTATATCGATACGCGCGACACCATCCTGCACGCCGCGCCGCTCACCCACGGCTCGGGCCTCTACGGCCTCGCCCACATCGCCCGCGGCGCCCACAACGTGATCCTGGAAGGCTCGTTCGAGCCGGAGCGGGTGTTCGCGGCGCTCGGCACGTACGCCAACTGCGCCATGTTCGCGGCGCCGACCATGGTCTCGCGCCTCATCAACGATCCGCGCGCAGGCTCGGCCGACACGCGGGGCCTGAAGACCATCATCTACGGCGGCGCGCCGATGTACCTCTCCGACCTCAAGCGCGCGCTCGAGCTGTTCGGGCCCAAGCTCTATAATCTCTACGGCCAGGGCGAGAGCCCGATGACCATCACGGGCCTCGACAAGGCCATGCATGCCGAGTTCGCCCGCACAGGTCGCGACGACCGCCTCGTCAGCGCTGGGATCGCGCGCACCGGCGTGGCGGTGAAGGTGGCGGGCGAGGACGGCCGCGAGCTGCCGCGCGGCGAGGTGGGCGAGATCGTCACGGCCAGCGACTGCGTGATGCTGGGCTACTGGAACAATCCGGAGGCCACGGCGCGGGCGCTGCGCGACGGCTGGCTGTGGACCGGCGATCTGGGCTCCATGGACGAGGAGGGGTTCGTCACCATCAAGGACCGCTCCAAGGACATGATCATCTCGGGCGGCTCCAACATCTATCCGCGCGAGATCGAGGAGGTGCTGCTGACCCACCCGGCCGTGCGGGAGGCCGCGGTGGTGGCGCGGCCGCATGCCGAGTGGGGCGAGGAGGTGATCGCCTTCGTGGTGGCGCGACCTGGCGCCGCCGTGTCCGACGCGGACCTCGACCGGCTGTGCCTCGACAACATCGCGCGCTTCAAGCGGCCCAAGGGCTACCGCTTCGTCGCGGCGCTGCCCAAGAACAACTACGGCAAGATCCTGAAGACGGAGCTGCGCGGGCTGCTGGGGCGGGAGTGAGGCGGGTCTCGCACTTCTCGAATGCCCATGTGATCTAGGTGATCACCACCGCGCCAGGACATAGTCCCGAGCGTCGCGGCCCTTGAAGTACTGCGGCTCCTGCTCGGCCTGCATCGCTCTTGCCAGCGCGCCAACTCGACCCACGACGTATTCGGCCAGGTCCTTGGTGGACAATTGGCCCTTGGTTGCCATCGCGCCCTTGCCCTCGAGGCCTTCGACCACGGCGTAGGTGAAGAGACCATGCCCAAGCGCGGGGTCCTCCAGCGCCTCCTGATCGAAGCGGGCAGACGAGTAGGCGATGATGTTGGCGTGATAGGCGGCGTTGCCAAGCCGCTGGTTGTAGGCGTTGCCGGAGTGGCAGGTGTCGACGAACAGGAGCCGCCTGCCCTTCGCTGCCTCCACCGCCTCCTGCAACACCTGCCACGGAACCACGGTAGAGCCCCGCAGGGCGCCACCCGTCCAAGTCGCATCCGTTGGGAGGAAGCGGTAGCTTGGGCCCTCGTTGACCCCGTGACCGGCGATGAACAGGACCACGGTGTCGTTCTCACGCGCCTGCCGCAGCAGCTCCACCGCATCGATGATGTTGGCCGCCGTCGGCGCGTCCTTGGCATCGCCGCCGTTGACGAGCACGCGCTTTGCGATGCGCTGGTGACCAAATCCCATGCGCTTCTCGACAGCCTCGGCGAACTTACGCGCGTCGGCGCCAGGCGCACGCAGATCGCAGCCCCTGTTACCGCAGAGGTTGCCGAGGCCTTTGTAGTCGTTGACGCCGATGGAGAGGATATGCAGCGTGCCGCGCCGATCGAGATCACCCTCGCCCTCGTGGGTGAGCGTTAGGGCCTCGGCCTTCTCGCCGATGGCGTTGGTTAGGCTCACGCGGATTTCGTTGGGCCCCTTGGCGAGCGGCACGCTCAGGATACGCTCGCCGGCTGCGATGCCGCCCGAGCCGACGTCGGGCGTCTCCTCTGCGGCCAGCCGCCCGTTGACCTGCACCCGGATCAGCCGGACAGGATCTGGGGTTTCTTCGATTGCGATCTTCACGATCGCGCGTCCGCCGCGTTCCACCGATCCGGCTGACGGCGAGACGATTGCGAACCTCGGCACAGGGCGCGCCAGCAGGTCGGCAATCTTGAACGATGTGCCCGGCGCCTCGCGTACGGCTTGTTCGGCGGAGGCGAGCACGATTGCCTTCTCGACGATATCGGGGCGGTTGAGGTGCTGGCGGAGCTGCTCGGCACCGACGTACTCGGCGGCGCTTTCGGGGCCTTTGTTGATCTGCCAGCCGACGATCTTGTCCGCGCCGGGAGAGCCCGTGTAGTAGCCCTGCGGCGTCCACATCACCCACTCACCGTCGCTGCTGTGGAACAAGGTGACGATCAACTCGCGCGTCTTGAGGTTCCACAGCCGCACGGTCTGGTCCGAGCCGCCGGACAGCAAGAAGCGGCCATCGGCTGAAGGTGCGATGTCGCGCACCTGTCCGTCGTGGCCGATGAAATCGCCGAGGTAGCGGCCGCTCACGTCGTAGGCCTGTATGCCGGGCGTCACGCCTATGAAGATGGACTGACCATCCGGCGAGAAGGTCATGTGGTTGTCGTTGAAGCCGGCCTCGCGCTTCAGAGTGATCTCCAGCTGAAGCTTGCCGTCCTTGGTGACCTCGAGGACGCGCGGGTCGATCAGAAACGGTTGCGGGCGCCTGAAGCCAACCTCCAGCGCACCGTGCTTGCGATTGCCGCGAACGTAGCTGCCGGCGGCCGTGCCGGGGGCAACGGCGGCCGCCGCGTCGGCGCCTATCTCCTCGCTGCCGCCCAGGGGTTTGCCGTCGTGCGGCAATCGGAACCGGCGCGTCAGCTTGTGCTTGAATGTGCCATCTGCCGCCTGCTTTGGCGCATCGTCCTGGATGTCGCCCCAGGCGATCGAGCTGCCGTCCGGCGCAAAGCCCACCGCCCACACGGTTCGTCCCGAGCCCTGCAGCGTCTTGAGCACCGTGCGTTTGCGAGCGTCCACGAGCCGGATCATGTTGTTGTTGCTGGCGGCCGCCAGGCGCCCGTCGCGGCTGAAGGCCGTCTTTCCCCGGCAGGCAATGTGGCCTTCGTCGAGAAAGGTGCGCAACTTGTCGTGCACGGCGCCGTCGTAGAGGCTGCGGCCGGTGGCAACCTCGCTCAGCAGACAACCGCCTTCGACGCTGGTGGAAAGGAGCCAGCGGCCGTCGGGGCTGAAGCTCACCGAATAGATGTTGGCGGCGCCCGGCAAGCCGCCGACCCAAACGAGCTGGCGCACGAACGCACCGGTGCGTGCGTCCCACAACAGGACGCGACCGTCGGCGCTGCCCGACGCGATCAATTGCTCCGTCGGCGAGGCATCAAGGGACACCACGCCCGCGTGCCAAGGGTCAGACTTCTTGCCGTCGTCCCGCTTGCGCTCTGCGTCGCGTTTTGCGGCTTGCCGCACCGCCGCCGCCTTGTGCTCCGTCATCTCGGCAATCAGCTTGCCGTCCGCGATGCTCCAGAGCCGCAAGGTTTCGTCCTCGCTGCCGGTGACGGCGCGCTCGCCGTCGCCGGTGAAGGCGACGGCCTTGATGCGCTTGGCATGGCCGGAAAGCCTGACCACTTGTTGCAGCTTGGTCATGTCCCAGACGATTGCCGTGTTGTCGGCGCCGCCGGATATCAACCGCCTGCCGTCGGGGGAGAAGGCGAGCGCGTCGACGACATTGTCGTGACCCTTGAGCAGCGCCGTCATATTCCCGGTCGCGAAGTCGTAGAGGCGGATCGCGGTGGCGATCGACTTGTCGGTTCCGTGAAGAAACCCTCCAACGGCCAGCCGGCGGCCGTCGGGCGACAACGCCATGGCGTAGATCATTCCCCAATCGCCGGGAGCGGTCTCGCCGCGGATCATGCGCACGGTCTTGCCCGTCTCGATGTCCCAGACCCTGATGGTCTTGTCCTGCGAGGCCGACACGACCTGCTTGCCGTCTGGCGTAACGGCCAACCCCCGGACGATTGTGGAGTGCCCGCCGGTATCGAGCATCAGCTGCAGGGCATCGGCGCGGGCAACGGGAGTCGGGGGAGGCGTCGTGCCGAGCGTCACCGACACGGTTTTTTCGCGGCCGGCGCGCAGCACACGCAGCTTCGCCACTGCGCCGCTGCCTTTGGCCAACAGGCCGGCGCGGAGGTCTCGACCGTCCTTGACCTCGACCCCGTCGAGCATGGCGATAACATCGCCCGGCTCAAGGCCCGCCGCTGCGGCGGGCGAGCCCTCGAAAATACGCAGAACCTTGACGCCGCGCTGTGCTTCCCAGCCGAGCTTGTCGGCCTCCTCCTTGGTCACATCCTGCGCGTTGATCCCGAACCAGTTCTGACCCTGCTCTTGCGCCAGGACCGCGCCGGCGATCAGCAGGACAAGCAACGCAAGCAATGAACGCAAATGTGCACGCATGCTCCGCAACTCCCTCTCGAGCGCGGCGATGCTACGGCATCAATTCGTTAGGACTGTGATGGTCGTGCCGGGACGGCGCGCGGGCGCGGGCGGAGGACTACGTGGGCCGGCTCACCGTGACGCCCAGATCATTCACCAGGCCGTCGGCGATCGAATAGACCCAGCCGTGCACCGAGAGAACCTGGCCGCGCGCCCAGGCGTCCTGCACGAACACGTCGGAGGCCACGTTCTTCACCTGGCGCACGACGTTGAGCTCGCACAGGCGATCGAGCCGCGCGCGCTCCTCCGCGATGGCCTCGAGCTCGGCGCGGTGATCGTGATAGACCTCGCGGATCGGGTGCAGCCAATGGTCGACGAGCCCGCGGCGCCTGCCGTCGACTGCCGCGCTCACCCCGCCGCAGCCGTAGTGGCCGACGACGATGATGTGCTTGACCTTGATCACGTCGACGGCGAACTGCAGGACCGAGAGATAGTTGGCGTCCTGGGGCGGCGCGAGGTTGGCGACGTTGCGGTGGACGAACAGCTCGCCGGGGTCGAGCCCGACGATCTCGTTGGCCGGCACCCGGCTGTCGGCGCAGCCGATCCACAGGTACTCCGGCGCCTGCTGCCGCACCAGGCGCTGGAAGAATTCGGGATCGGCGGCCACCTTGTTGCGCGCCCAGGCGCGGTTGCTGGCCTTGAGGTGATCGAGCATGGCCGTTCCCTTAGCGCTTGCCAGGGCGGGTCACAAGGCACGGGCCCCGGGCAGAGTTTCCTTTACTCTCCGCGCAAGCTAAAAACGTGCCACGGGCATGGAAACGGGACATCCCGCGCATGACAACCGGGCCACAACTGGTTTCGCTAACGGCGCTTGCAGCGCTTATCGCGGACGGCGCGTGCGTTGCGCTGCCGGCCGACTACTCCGGTTGCGCTATGGCGGCCGTGCGCCAGCTCATGCGGCGCCGCGTGCGCGGGCTGCACGTGGTGTGCGTGCCGCAAGGCGGTTTCCAAGTGGACATGCTGATCGGCGCCGGTTGTGTCGCGCGCGTGGAGGCTGCCGCGGTCACGCTCGGCGAGCACGGGGCCGCGCCGCGCTTCACGGCCGCGATCAAAGCGGGCGCCATCGACATGCGCGACGCGACCTGCCCCGCTATCCACGCAGGCCTGCAAGCGGCGGAGAAGGGCGTGCCGTTCATGCCGCTACGCGGGATCCTGGGCTCCGACCTCATGCGCGTGCGGCCGGACTGGAAAGTGATCGACAACCCGTTCGCCAAGGCTGGCGCGCGCGACGACCCGATCGTGATCCTTCCCGCGATCCGCCCGGACGTGGCGCTGTTCCACGCGCTGAAAGCCGACAGCGAAGGCAACGTCTGGATCGGCGTCCAGCGCGAATTGATGACGATGGCGCACGCCTCAAGAACCGTGCTCGTCACGGTGGAGCGGATCGAGGAGGGCAATTTCCTGCGCGATCCCGCACTTGCCCCCGGAATTATTCCGGGCCTGTACATAACTGCGATTGCGCAGGTGCAGCACGGCGCCTGGCCGGTGGGGCTCGACAACGCCTACCCTCCCGACCACCAGGCGCTCGCCGAATATGCTGCCGCGGCGGCGACCCCTGAGGGCTACGCGCGGTGGGCGGCAACGTGGACCGACCAGCTTGCGCCCGCGTGATGCTGCGCCGCGCTAGGCGATTGCCGTAGCGCAGCACGTGCTCTGCGACACAGTGCCAAGCCTCAGTCCACCCTCTCGCCCCAAAACGTGTTTAACTGCGGGGGAAAGGCGAGCGGCACGCAATCGGCCAACCGTGCACCTCGCCCTGAGGGCCAAGACCAAGACGAACAATAGGAGACGCGGGATGAAGACTTCCGATTTGCCGCTCGACACCTGGGTGGTAGTGGAACCGTTGGGCGGCGGCGAGATACGCCTCATGTCGAAGCATGCCACGCAACATCAGGCCGAGGCGGAACGCGACCGGCGCAACCTCGGTCTCGAGGCGCCGCGCTTCCGCGCCGTGAAGGCGCTGGCCCCGATCGCCGGCCAGCAGGCCTGCGCCGCCGTCGTCAAGCAGCGCGAGTAAGCGCTAGCCGGTCACGCCCCAAGGGCTTCACCGATCTTGTCGGGGTCAACGATCCCGCAAGAGCGAGGCGTCACTCGACCTGCAGCCCGGCGGCCTTGATCGGCTCCTCCCAGCGCGCCACCTCGTCCACCACGAACTTGGCGAGATACTCCGGGCTCCTGCGCTCGGGCGTCACCCCGGTCACGCCGATCTGGAGCATGCGGCTCTTGATCTCCGGGGTTTCCATGGCCGCGTGCGTGACCGCGATCAGCTTGTCCACGATCGGTCTCGGCGCGCCCTTCGGCAGGAAGAATGCCGTCCACGTGACGACGTCGAGATCGGCCAGGCCCTGCTCATGCGCCGTCGGCAGGTCCGGCATCAACGGCGACCGCGCACGCGACAGCAGCGCTATCGCTTTCACCTGCTTGGCCTGAATCAGAGGCACCGCCCCACCGAGGTTGCCGCAGAAGTAGTCGAGCTGTCCGCCGAGCAGATCGTTCACCGCCGGGCCGCCGCCGCGATAGGGCACATGCGCGACGTTGACGCCCGAGTCGCGCGGTGAGCAGCGCGCAGCCCAGATGCGTGGTCGAGCCGACACCCGCCGAGCCGTATTGCATCTTGCCCCCGTTCGCCTTCAAGAGCGCAGCGAACTCGGCGAGCGTGTTGGCGGGCAGGTCCTTGCGCGTCTCGAGCACCATCGGCTGTTCGGACCACAGCGTGACCGGCGTGAAATCGGCGACGGCGTCGTAGCGCCGCTTCTTGTAGATGGTCTGGTTGTAGGCATGCGTGCCGATCGTGCCGAACAGCACCGTATAGCCGTCGGGCTCGGCAGCGATGACACGCTTGACCCCGACGATGCCGCCGGCGCCACCGACATTCTCGATGACGACCGGCTGCCCCAGCAGCTCCTGCATGCGCGCCGCGATGATGCGGCCGACGGTGTCGAAGGATCCCCCCGCCGCAAAGGGGACAACCACCGTGATCGCCCGCGAGGGATAGTCCTGCGCCCGTGCTGCAACCGGCCAGACCGCCGCCGCGATCGCCAAAGCCTTGATGAAACCGCGCAATGCCATATCGGCCTCCTCCCCTGTCACGATCATGCGCCGTGTTGGGATGGAAGCTACCACGCCCACGTGGAGCCTGTAGCCGGGCTTTTTGGCGTCACGATTTCCCCAACAGCTGACCCAACCGTCAGCTCCGCTCCGTGGCTGGTGTCAATGGATCACCAATCCCAACGCGGCGGGTCCAAAAGGCTCGGCTTGATCCCGGTTGCGAGGACGCCGAGTGCTGCGCGGCCGCCGCTGGCCCGGTCAAAACGAAGAAAATGGGCGCCTCGCCTTGGGGGGAGGGGGAGGCGAGGCGCCCTGCTGGAGAATGACCCCTGCAGTTGGGGTGAATTGCAGGGTCTGCGACACGTCGAGGATGGCGTGTCGTAAGTCAAAACCGCCGCAAGCGCGCAGGGTTCCATCAAGCCTCGCTCAGCCGCCGGTCCCGCACACCTAAACAGCGTGCAACTCCTGCCGCCGTCGCGCGTTGAGGTCGCATCTGGAGCCACGCGCTCCGCGGGCTCTGCCACTAATGGATTGTCTCGGAGGTTCACCATGACGCTCAGAACAGCAACTAGCTTCACTGCGCTGGCGCTTACGCTTGGATTGTCCGGATACGCCCTGGCGCAGAGCACGCCGGCCCCGACGCCGGCGCCTGCCCCCAAAACGCCGGTCGCCGGGCAGATCATGATCCAGGATGCCAGCACGGTCCTTGCCAGCAGGGACCTCATCGGCCAGACCGTCTATGCGCCCGATGATGCGAGGATCGGCAGCATCAGCGACCTGATCGTCAGCAAGGACGGCAAGAACGTGCAGGGGTTCGTGATCGGCATCGGCGGGTTCCTCGGCATCGGCGAGAGAAGCGTTGCCCTGCAGATGGACAAGCTCAGGATCACTCCGGCAGCCGATGGCAGCGTCAAGCTGACTATGGATGCGAAGAAAGAGGAGCTGGCCAACGCTCCCGCATTCAAGTCCCTGCGCGACGTCGAGCAGGAGCGGAAACGCAGCGAGGTGCCGGCTCAGCCCTCCCAGCCGCAGCGTCGGAACTAGCCGCTAGGTACACGAGCTGGCAGCGGGCAGGTCGGCGCACCAGCGCTCGATCTGCCCGCTTTTCACCGCTGGCTCTCAGAGCATACCACTCACCACCAGCTCCGGAGCATGCCCGGCCTTTATGCCATCGCCGGCATCGCACGAAGCCGTTCCCGCAACAGCCGATTGAGTAGACTAGCCGGCTTCTGAGCCGTGCGCTCCGCCACCAACGCGCGGGCGAGGCGCGCGCTTTGCGCGCGCAATGCCGCCTCGGTAAAGGTAAGATGGATGAGGTCGCACTGAGCAAGGCTGCCACCGCAGCGATGCGCGATGTGGCGCACGCGCGTTAGCGCTTCGACGCACGCAGCGTAGTCACCGCGGGCGAAGGCGAGCAACGCTTCACAAAACGGCAACGTAAGCGCGTTGTCCGGAAGCGACGGCGCAGCTCCACTGGTGTCGGGGTTCGGCAGCGCTTCGACTAGCCGCGTAGCGGCGACAGTGCGTCCGGCGGCAGCGAACGCCATCATGGCATGCGCCACGTAGAAGGGCCCTGCACCGGCCAGCCTTTGCAGCTCCCAGCGATCGGCCAACAGCTGCCACCGCGCGCTCAGCTCCATGTTTCGCAGTTGCAGCCGCCACAACAACGCCGAAGCATCGGCGAGCGCAGACATGTCCGAGGTATTTGCGATCTGCGTATCGTAGGTCGCGAGCGCTGACTGCTGATCGTTCGCGTCGAGATGGAATAGTGCGCGATGCCATGCAAGATGCACGGAAAATGCGGTGCCATCGGACCATGCCGGTTCGGTTGCGGCGAGGAAGGCGAGACCTTCGCGGGCGCGCCCCTGCATTTCCATCACATGGGCGAGGACGTGAATGGCGCCGGGATGTCCCGTGTCGAGATCGAGTGCGCGCCGAGCTATCCTTTCGGCACGGCCGTACTGGCCGTTCTCCTCGAGGGCGAATGCGTACATCGCCAGGACGCTCGCGTAGCCGCGCACGGCGGGCCCCCATTCCGGGAGCAATTGGGCGATACGATCCCGCATCATGCGCCGCCGCCCGAGGCGGAAGTCGAGCGCATGTGCAACCACGAGCGCGAGAATGTCGCGCGGCCAGTCGATGACAATGCTGCCGTAGATTTCAGCCGCATGGGACAGATCGCCCTCGAGCCAGGCACGTGCGGCGGCCGCATGACGACGCGCGGGGTCGTCGACACCCGGGCACGCCGCCTCGATGACGGCCACGCTCTCTGCCAGTGAGGAACGTGCGGGGCGATCGTCGTTGCGCACTATGATCGCGGCGCGCAGACAATGGCCAGATACGCTTTGGGGATGGTCGGCAAGCAGCCGTTCAACTTCAGCGGAAGGATTTCCGCGATGCGTGAGCAACAGATCGAGCACGCGTTCGCACGCTGCGAGCGAATCTGTATCGACCCCTGCTGGGGACGTGTCTGAAACCGCATTCATGATCATCTCCGCAATTCTCGTTTTCTTGGGGGCGTGTCGTTGCAAGCTCGCCCCCAGCCGTCTTTTTGCTCGGCCGTCGGTCACGTAGTCATTTGCCGGGTCGTTTTCCATGATCGGAACGACGGTCGCTTTGCTCGAAACACCGGTCGTTTTGCTCGAGCCGCCGCGACACCTTCGGCTGAAGGGAGGCGGAACGGCCTTAGGCCAGAGTTCAAACGCTCGCCAGGCGATGGCGCAGCGTTCCCGAAATCAGACCCTGTGCACGAGCCGCCGGTCCACTGTTGGATTTCTGGGTTCGCCGAGTGCTCAGCGCTCTGCTTCAGGCCCAGAAAGCCGGTCGCTGACTTGCTCAAAAGTCAGCGCAAGCTCGATCCTGTCGGCTCGCTGCACGAAAATATCGATCGGGATCGCCACCGTGCGCGACCCAAGGCCGACGGGTCGCTCGATTTCTGCGATCAGCAACGGCTCGTGCGGCTCGCCCACCACCTCGGTGATGTGGCCGATTTCTCGCCCGTCGGAAGTGTAGACCGGCAGCCCAATGAGAACGGCAGACGCGCCCGCCGGCATCTGCCGTTTCGCGTCCTGCGCACCGGCAGACGCAACCGTCACTGCAAGCAACACGGCACACGCCAACAGCCTCAACATTGTTCCCTCCTGGTGAAAGCGACAGTCCTCCGCCTCTAACGCGGTTCGGCTCGACGGCGTTCCTGCCCGAGTGAACTTCGGCCGCCGCGCCTACTCTTCCAACTCTGCCCTAGGCATCGGCGCAGCCCTGAGCACGGGGAATCCAACGGCACTCTCCGGGGAAGCCCTGATGGTTGCACGCCGACGCGGCAGGCATCCTCGCCTCGCCAAACAGGCACGAACCGTGGCGGCGATGGAGCCGCGGCAATTCCTGTGGCGGAAGCGACAAGGTTCCGAGGGGCGGCAATTTCAAGAAATCGGGAGTGCAGCGATGAGCATGTTCGGCAGCATTATGTCGTCGATTTTCGGTAGCAGCCAGGCGACGCCAGCCGTGGCGGCGACCGCGCAAGCCTTGGCTTCGTCACCTCAGGCACAGCCGGCGATCAAACCGGCTGGCCCTGCGGGTTCAGCACCCAAGATCGATGTCGCCGCGGTCATGGACAAACTGGCCGAGCAGTCGGATCAGGACCTCGATTGGCGCAAGTCGATCGTGGACCTGATGAAGCTCCTCAAGCTCGACAGCAGCCTTGGCGCTCGTAAGCAGCTTGCTCAGGAGCTGAAGTTCGCGGGCGACACCAAAGACACGGCGGCCATGAACATCTGGCTGCACAAGCAGGTCATGCTCAAGCTCGCCGAGAACGGCGGCGAAGTGCCGGTCGAGCTCAAGCACTAGCGACGGTTGACGAGAGGCGGCCCTGCGCCTGTCGGGCGCTCGAGCCTGCGGGCGAGGTGGGGTCCGCGTAAGACGCGTTATTGCGGTTACTCGTGGATACGAAAGGAATTGGCCATGGCCAGCAAGACCACCTTCACACCCGAAGAATGGCAGCTCTTGATGGAAAGCGTGATGTCGAGCGGCATGGCGGTGACGGCGGCGGAGCCCAGCGGGCTCTGGGGCTTGCTCAAGGAGGGAATTGCCAGCGCCAGCACGCTCGCGGCCGCCAAGAGCGACCCCCAATCCAGTGAGTTGATCAAAGCCATCGTTGCGGACTTTGAAACTTCGGACGGGCGCAGCCGCGTCCAGGACGGCATGCGTAAGAAGCTCCAGGGCGCCAAGCCGGGCGACGTCAAGACGAAGTCGATCGAGACCTTGCAGCAAGCCTCCAGGCTGCTCGCGGCCAAGGCGCCCGAAGATGCTGCGTCGGTCCGAACTTGGCTGCAGACGATCGGGCAGCGCGTTGCGAACGCCGCTTCTGAGGGCGGCACGCTCGGTTTCGGCGGCGTGCAGGTCAGCGAGGCCGAAAAGGCCACCCTCTCCGAGATTTCCAAGGCCCTGAACCCGTCGGCCTGAAGCGGCGTCGAGAAGCAGCGCCTTGGGCAATCGGTCGTGAAACGTGCCTGGTGGCGAGGACCGGCAATGGTGTTCCGCCAACTCTTGAGGCCAATGCCGCTCGCCGTGGGTGCCGTATGCGCGATCACCCCGCTGGCCCTCGTGAGCTTGCCCTCGTCGCCTCCCCAGGCGCCTTCGCTCGCTCAGCCTGGCGACAAGAAGCCACCCGCCGACCCCGCTCCAAAGTTGACCGAACCGGAGACGATCACGGGCCACATGATCCCGCAGCGGGATTGGCTGGATTGGTTCGGCAGTCTCTTCGGTGCCCCGCCGGCGCCTCCCCCCAGGCTCGAGAGGAGGGAGAGGCCACCGGTACGCAAGGCTGCGCCGCCACCGGTGTCCTACCGGACGCTGTGTGTGAGGCTTTGCGACGGTTTCTACTGGCCGATCAGCTACTCCGTTCCCCGCGATCGCGCCAAGCGCGATGCAGAGCAGTGCGAAAAGAGTTGCCCTGGGAAGGCGCGTCTCTTTCTGTATCGCAACCCCGGAGAGGAGGTTGACGACATGGTCGATCTCGAAGGGCGCGGCTATCGCGACCACCCCAAGGCCTTCCTCTACCGCACGGAGTACGTCGCCGACTGCACGTGTCGCGGCCAGCCGTGGGACGAGGAGGCGATGGCCCGGCATCGCTCCTACGTCGAGGCCACCAAGGCCAAGAAAAGCGCGACACCGAGATAGCGATGGCTCACGCCGGCTGCAATCGCTCGCGCGGCAGCGGCGGGAAGGCGAGCGCCACGGCCACTGCGCCGAGCGCCACGGCGGACGAGCCGATGAACAGCCACGTGTAGGTGTCGAAAGTGTCGAACACCCAGCCGCCGGCCAGCGGGCCAAGCGCCATGCCGAGGCTCGACAGCATGGTCGCCGCGCCGAACACCGTGCCCATGATGCGCTGGCCGAAATACTCGCGCGCCAGCACCGCATAGAGCGGCATCACGCCGCCGTAGGCCGTGCCGAACACCACCGCGAGCGCGTAGAATTCGCCGAGCCGGCTGACGAACACGTAGGTCGCAATCGCGAGCGCCTGCACCAGGAGGCCCGCGATCAGCACCGGCTTGGCGCCCAGACCGGTCGCCGAGCACGCCCGAGCAGCAGACGGCCGCCCAGCCCCGCCAGACCCTCGACGCTGTAGACGCTGACCGCCGCCATCGCCGGCACGCCGCAGAAGATGGCATAGCTCACCATGTGGAAGATCGGCCCGGAATGCGCCGCGCAGCAGGCGAAGAACGTGAGGCCGAGCACCAGGAACTGCGGAGAGCGCAGCGCCTGCGCCACCGACATGCCGGCACCGGCGGCGCCGGCTCCGCGACGCGCTGGCGGCCGACGCAGCGGGTGGCCGGCGGACCAGCAGCGCGGCCGGCAGCAGCAGCGTCCAGGCGAGAATGCCGATGCTCAGCATGGCGGTGCGCCAGTCGTAGGTCGAGATCAGCCAGCGCGCGAAGGGCGAGATCGTCATCGGCGCCACGCCCATGCCGGCCGAGACCAGCGAGACGGCAAGGCTGCGGTTGTCCTCGAACCACGCCGTGGCCGCCGCGATCATGGGCGCGAAGAAGGCGCTGGCGGCCAGGCCGACGAGAATGCCGTACGTGAGCTGGAACTGGAGCAGCGACGTGCGCCGCGGCTGGCCAGCACCAATGCAAGCCCCAGCAGCACCGCGCCGATCAGCACGACGATGCGCGTGCCGAAGCGGTCGCTCGCCGCGCCCCAGCCGAAGGCGCCGAGGCCCATGACCAGGAAATTGAGCGTCATGGCGCTCGAGATGCCGGCGCGCGACCAGCCGGTGGCGGTCGACATCGGCTCCAGGAACACGGCCAGCGAGAACATCGCGCCGATGGCGACGCAGGTCATCAGCGCGCCTGCGGCAATGATCACCCACCTGTAGGAAAGTTGCATTGGCCGCCCCTCGCTCCCGCTCCCCTGTCTCCAGCATCGTCGGGCCGACGCCGGCGCCGGCCCGAGGAACTCGCTGCCTGCTATTGCTGCTGCTTGGCCTCGCCGCACGCCGGCATGTTCTTCAGCGCATCCCGGATCTCCTCCGGCGTCACCTCGCGTTGCGGCGTGGCGACCGACCAGCTGTGGCCGAACGGATCGACGAGCATGCCGTAGCGATCGCCCCAGAACATGTCGGCGACCGGCATCTTCGCCGTCGCGCCCGCTTTCACCGCGCGGGCGAAGAACGCATCGACGTCATCCACGTAGAGGTGGATCGTCACCGGCGTGCCCTTGAGCGACGTGGGCGACAGCGAGCCCCATTCGGGCATCTCGTCGGCCAGCATGATGGTGGCGCGGCCGATCTCCAGCGCCGCGTGCATCAGCCTGCCGTCCTTGCCGGGCAGCCGCATCACTTCGACCGCGCCGAACGCCTTTTTGTAGAAGTCGATCGCCTCGTGCCGCGCCGGCGCATACCAGATGCGGCGTCACGGCCTGCGGCTGCTTCCGCTTCGCCGCGGCTTTGGGCTTGTTCTTGGGTCTGCTCAGGGTCTGCACGGTCATCTCACGTCCTCCTTCGCTTGGGTTGGTCTCGAACGGGTCTTGGGGGCTTGTGGAAAAGCAGTTCGACGTAGCGGCGCAAATGGTCGACGGCGTCGGCTGCGGCCTTCGCGCCGCCCGTCGCCTTGGCCAGGATGAAAGCGCCCTGCAGCACGGCCTGCGTGTAGAGGGCGAGGCTCTTGGGCGTCCACGACGCCTCGATGCCGTGCTTCTCCATCGCCTGGCGGATATCGTCCTCCAGCGTCGCGGCGTGCCCCGTGATCGACCGCGCGCAGGCGTCGCGAATGGCCGGATTGCTGCCGTAGGTTTCCTGCACCATGGTGCCGACCAGGCAGGTGTAGTCGGGTATTGCGCCGGTGAGCAGCGACTTGCGGAACTCGATGTAGCCCAAGAGCCGGTCGAGCGGATCGGCGTGATCGTGAAAGGGCGCTGCCTCGAACAGGTTGCGCGCCCTCTCCGACCAGTAGGCGGCAGCCGCTACGCCCAAATCTTCCTTGCTCTTGAAATGGTGGAAGAACGCGCCCTTGGTGACGCCGGCTTCCGCGCACAGGTCGTCGACCGTCGTTGCCGCGTAGCCCTTGGCCCTGATCACGGACACGGCTGCGTCGAGGATCTTGTCCTTGGCCGACGGCTTTGCGCTCGCGTTCATTGTGCATTCCTCAAATGCATGCGCCTACATACCGACCAGTTGGTATGTTGTCAAGCACGATGGCCTGGGTTGCGAGAGACGCCGCCGCCGAGATTGAATTTGTCGGCGGACCGGAATCATCTGGTAGTCGTCGGCAACCAGCCTCTCCCGGAGGCCGCTAACGAATCTGCCACAAGCAACGGCCAATCCTGCATCACGTCACGAACGCGAAAGGCTGCCACAACTTTCCGTGACTGGACGTGACCATGCGCCTGCGCTTTGCGATGTATCTCGGCGACGCCGTCGCGCCGTCTGCCAGGACACCATCGACATAGCCATGGCAATGCTGCCCAAGACAGCCACGTGCGTGATCGCCGGCGGAGGACCCGCCGGACTGGTCGCCGGCTATCTGCTCGCGCGCGCCGGTATCGACGTGGTGGTGCTGGAGAAGCATGCCGATTTCCTGCGCGACTTCCGCGGCGATACCATTCACCCCTCGACGATGGATGTCCTGGCCGAGCTCGGGCTGCTCGATGCCTTTCTGGCTCTCCCCCATCAGGAGGTGAAGTACGCCGAGGGCGAGATCGGCGGCGAACGCATCCGGCTCGCCGATTTCTCCCGGTTGCCGACCCGCTGCAAGTTCATCGCCTTCATCCCGCAGTTGGATTTCCTGAACTTCATGGCGGCGCACGCGAGGCAATACCCCAACTTCACACTTGTGATGGAAGCAGAGGCGGTCGACCTCGTGCGCCAGGGTGAACGTGTTGTCGGCGTACGCGCAAATACGCCATCCGGCCCCGGCCCCGCTCCATCCATGCCGACCTCGTCATCGCCGCCGACGGCCGGCATTCCACATTGCGCCGCGTGGCGGGCCTCGAGGTCGAAGACTTCGCCGCGCCGATGGACGTCTTGTGGTTCAAGCTGGCCAGGCACGCCGACGACCAGCACGCCGTGCTCGGCCGCATCGAGGCCGGACAGGCCCTGATCAGGCTCGACCGCGGCGACTATTGGCAGTGCGCGCTGATCATTCGCAAGGGCATGGCGGAGGTGGTCAAGGCAGGGGGCCTGGAGGCATTCCGCGCGCGCGTGGCGAAGCTCGCGCGCAGGCAACACGTTGACGAGATCCGAAGCCTCGACGACGTGAAGCTGCTGACCGTGACTGTGGACCGCCTGAAGCAATGGCACCAACCCGGGCTGCTGTGCATCGGGGACGCAGCGCATGCCATGTCTCCCGTCGGCGGGGTTGGAATCAATCTTGCCATTCAGGACGCGATCGCGGCGGCGAATATTCTCGCCGAGCCGCTACGCAAGGGCCATTTGACCGAGGAGGACCTGCACCGCGTCCAGAAGCGCCGGACCTTCCCGACATGGGCGACGCAAAGGCTTCAGATTGCAGTTCAGAACCGCGTCATAGACCCGGTCCTGCGTAGCACGGCTGAACTCAAGCCGCCCTGGATCGCGCGGCTGATGCAGCGTTGGCCTATGCTGCAGGGCATTCCCGCCCGGCAGATCGGCATCGGCTTTCGCCCCGAGCATGTGAAGCTGAGCGTCATCGACGGACGATAGAGGAGCTGCCGGAACCCTGTAGAGCTGCGCGCGAGGCTCACTCGCTCCGCAGCGCGTCGATGGGGCTCATGCACCCTGCCCGCCGCGCCGGGAGAAAGCCGAACACGACACCGGTGGCGGCAGCCGCGCCGAGCGCCAACGCCACCATTTCCGGCGCAATCAGGATGCGCCAGCCCGCCATGTTGGCCGTGGCATACGCGGCGCCCACGCCGAGCGCCACGCCGGCCAGTCCTCCCAGCATGCACAGCGTGACGGCCTCGGTCAGGAACTGCAGCGTGATGTCGGAGCCGCGCGCGCCCAAAGCCTTCCTGAGCCCGATCTCGCGCGTGCGCTCGGTCACCGACACCAGCATGATGTTCATGATGCCGATGCCGCCGACGATGAGCGAGATGGCGGCGGTGGCGCCCAGCAGCCAGCTCAAGGTGGCCTGCGCCGCCGTGCGCGCCTTGGCGATCTCGGTCAGGTTGCCGACGGAGAAGGTGTCGTCGTCGCCCGGCGGCACGCGCCGGCTCTGGCGCAGCACCTGCTCGATCTCCTCCTGCGCGTCCGCCAGGTTCGCGCCTTCCGCGAACTTCACCGAGATCTGGCCGACCTGGCCGACATTGCGCCAGCCGATCAGCTGTTTGCGCGCGGTCGTCATCGGCACGAGGATGCTGTCGTCGAGATCATCCCCGCTGATGCTCCTGCCCTTCGCCATCAAGGCGCCGATCACCGTGAAGGGCCTGTCGGCGATGCGGATCATCTGGCCGACCGGATCATCATTGTCGCCGAACAGCTTCTTGACGACGGACTGCCCCAGCAGGGCCACCCGCCTTCCGGCCGCGATATCCTCCGCGGTCAGCGGCCGGCCGACGGCAAGCTCCCAGTTCCGCACCGTCAGGTATTGCTCGTGCACGCCCCAGATGCGCGTCCACATGTTCGCGTTGGCCCGCACCACGGTGGTGCTGGCCCAAAGCTGGCCCGAGATCGCCACCACGCCGGGAACCTTGGCTTCGATGGCGGCGACATCTTCTTCGGAAAGGGGCCTGTTGGAGTCCGGGGCGCTGGTACGGGCGCCATAGACCCGCGCAATCGAGTTGACGACGAGCACGTTGGTGCCGAGGTTGCTGATCTGCCGGTCGACCTCGGAGCGTGCGCCGGCGCCGACGGCGCCCATGACGATCACCGAGCCGACGCCGATGATGATGCCGAGCGTCGTCAGCGCGCTCCGCAACGTGTTGGTCGCAATCGCCTGCAGTGCGGTCTTGAGAAAATCGAGCGGCGTCATGGCTGGGCCTGTGCAGGCTGCGCGGCAGAAACGCGAGCTGAGCCGCCTCGCACCTACGGCACGTCCTCCACTATCTTGCCGTCGCGCAGCACGATCCGGCGCCTGGCGTGCCGCGCCACGTCGGTCTCGTGCGTGACGAGGACGACCGTGATGCCCTGCTCGTTGAGATCGTCGAACAACTGCATGATGTTCTCGGACGTCGTTGAGTCGAGGGCACCCGTCGGCTCGTCCGCCAGCAGGATCTTGGGACTATTGACGAGCGCCCGTGCGATCGCGACACGCTGCTGCTGACCGCCCGACAGCTGCTGGGGCGTGTGCTGCAGCCGGTCGCCGAGGCCCACCTGCTCGAGCCTGGCCCTCGCTGCCGCCTCGGGGTCCTCCGGCCGCGGCCTGGCATAGGCGAGCGGCAGCATCACCTGGCGCAGCGCGCTGGCGCGCGCCAGCAGGTTGAACTGCTGGAACACGAAACCGATCGTGCGGTTTCTGAGCGCGGCGAGATCGTCGTCCGAGAGTCGCGCGATATCGCGTCCGGCGATGCGCACCTCTCCTGCGGTCGGCACATCGAGCGCGCCGATCAGGTGCATCAGGGTCGATTTTCCGGAGCCCGACGGGCCGACGATGGCGACGTACTCGCCCTGATGAATATCGAAGGAAACGGCATCGAGCGCCGGCACCGACTGGTCGCCCAGCCGGTAGGCCTTATGCACCTCCCGCGCGGCAATCACCGGCGGCTCCGAGCCCACCGTGGCCGCCCTGCGCAACGGATGCTCGAGCGATTGGCTCATTGCGTGCCGACTTGGCGCGAGCGCAGCACAGCCCTGTCGCCTTCCTTCAGCGCATCGCCCAGCACCTCGGCGAAGTTGTCGTCGACGAGGCCGAGGTCGACCTTCACGCTGTCGATCGCTCCGGACGCATTGAGCACCCAGACGGTCACGTCGCGCCGGCTGCCGCGGGCCGAGATCCCCTCGCGCGCAGCCTTCCACGCCTCGAAGGCGGGCCGCTGCGCATCGCCGATGACGCCGGCGACTGCCTGTACCAGCCGCTGCATGACCCGCCACTCCGGCTCGCCCTCCAAAACCTGGCGCTTGCCGCCGGACACTACTGCCCCGCTCTCACCGCCCTCCCGCGGTCCAGCCGCACCTTGCATCAGGGCGGACACCTTCGCCGCCTGCGCCTCGTCGAGCGCCACCTCGCGCTTGACCCGCTCCAGCTCGCGCTCCAGCCGCCGCAGTCCCTGCTTGCGTACTGCAACCGCCGCCTGCCCGCGCGGCCTGAAGCGCAGCGCATCGATCGGCAGGCGCAATGCCCGCTCCACGCTGGCGCTCTCGATCCTGGCCTCGGCGGTCATACTGGGCAGCAGCACGCGATCCTCGTTTTCCGCCTCGATGATGACGGCGTAGGTCACCACGTTGTTCAGCTCGATGCCGCCCAGCCGGATCTGCGCTACCTTTCCGCGAAAGCGCTTGTGCGGGTAGGCGTCCACCCTGAACTCGACCGGATTGCCGGCGGCAACGCTGCCGACGTCTGCCTCGCTCACCTGCGCCTCGATACGGATGCGGCGCAGGTCCTGCGCGATCTTGAACAGCTCCGGCGCCTGGAAGCTCGCTGCCACGGTCTGGCCGACATCGACCGTCCGCCCGATCACCGTGCCGTCGATCGGCGAGCGGATGCGGGTGCGCTCCAGATCCACCTCGGCCTGCGCCAGCTGCGCCTCCCGTTGCGCGATGGTCGCCTTGGTATTCTCCACCTGCGCTTTGGCGATCGCCACCTCGGCATCTGCCACCTCGGCATCGCGCGTGGCGTTGTCGAGCGTCGTGGTGGCCGCGATGCCCTTGCCCTCCAGCGTCTGCGCCCGCTGCAGCAGGCGCTTGGCATTGCGCTCGACCGCCCCGGCCTTCAGCAGCGCTGCTTCGTGGTTGGCGAGCATGGCCTTGGCCGCGGCGAAATCCGCGCGCGCTTGCGCGACCCTCGCGACGAACGACTTGTCGTCGAGGACGGCGAGCTCGTCGCCGGCTTTCACTTCCGTGTTGAAATCGGCCTTGAGCTCGCTGATCTGGCCGGACAGCTGCGAGCCTACGCTGACTGTCACGAAGGCCCGCACCGGACCAGAGGTGGACACGAACTTGCGCACCGGTCCGTAGTCGACCGCCGCCGTCTCGTAGACGAGCCCGCTGCTGGCGCGGGTCATCGTCAACGGCATCTGCGTGCCCGCCACAACGAGCACAACCGCCGGCACTGCCAAAGCAAGCAGATACTTGAGCTTCGCTGCCATGTTTACCGGTATTGCATGACGCTGCACCGCGTCAAGAATGGCGAGCCGGCCCCCTCCCTGCGCGCCGCCTCAACCTGAATCTAGCGCCTGCGCATCGGGTTGGCAGTAGGGGCAAACGTGCATAGAACTGGGACTGCCATGCAAGACAGCGCGCAGCCGGCCGCCACCGCGCCCACCAATATCGAGGTCATGATCACGGCGATTGCCGCGATGCTCGACGGGCTCGGCCACGTGGCGGTGGGCGCGCGCTCGCCCATTCCTGGAAGCGCGGCCCACTTGGCCCGCGCGCGCTCCGGCGGCCGCTTGCGCGTTTCGATCCTCGGCAGCCGCCGTCACAGCTCCTTCACGGACGGGGCGCGCGAGCTCTTCGATTGCGCCGGCCAGGGCCGCATCGACGCATTCTTCCTCTCAGGGGGAGAGATCGACGGCGGCGCCAACATCAACCTGGTGGGCATAGGCGACGTGGCCGAATACCCGCGGGCGCAGGCACGGTTTCCGGGCTCCTTCGGCTCAGCCTATCTCTATTTCGTAGTGCCACGGGTAATTCTGTTTCATTCGGAACATACCCCGCGCGTTCTGGTGCCAAAGGTGAGCTTCGTCAGCGCGCCCGGAACGAGCCCGCCCGAGGTCTATCGCCCCGGCGGACCCTACGCTTTGGTGACGAGCCTGTGCGTGTTCCGCTTCGACCGCGACCGCGGGCGTTTCAGTCTTGCCAGCGCACACCCCCGCGTCTTGCGCGAGAAAGTTCGCGCCGCCACCGGCTTCGACTACGACGAGCCGCCCGAGGTGCCGACAACGCCCGCACCCGATGCAGCAACCCTCGCACTGCTGCGCGGCGACATCGCCCGCACCGTTGCCGATACGTATCCCGCGTTCGCGGCCCAGACCTGGGGCATCGGCCGCGCGTAGCCGCGGGCGATAGGCGCGGGCCGCTTCAGTACTTGCCGAAGATGAGGTCGGGCACCAGCAACACCACGCCCGGCACGAACACCAGCAGCAGCGTCACCACGCCCACCGCGATCAGGAACGGGATCGACTCGCGGGTATAGTCGCCGATCGGGCATTTCAGGATCGAGCACACCGCGTACATTGCCGAGCCCACCGGAGGCGTGAAGTTGCCGATGGTCACGGCAATGACGAACACCAGACCGAAGTGCACCGGGTCGCCGCCGAGGTCGCGGATCAGCGGCAGGAAGATCGGCGTCAGCATGATGATCAGCACCGAGCCGTCGATGAAGCAGCCGGCGATCAGCAGCAGCACAACGACCAGTACCATGACGCCGTAGAGGCTGTTGGTGACGCCGAGCAGCGCACCCGAGATCAGCTCCGGCACGCGCTCGAACACGATGCCGTAGCCGAAGATCCCCGACAGCGCGATCAGGAACATCACGGCACCGACATCGGCGAGCGTGCCCTCGAGCGCCTCGGCCACCGCCGCCTTGCGCAGTTGCCGGTAGACCAGCACCCCGATCACCACGGCATAGACCACCGCGAAGGCGCCAACCTCGGACGGGGTGAACACGCCCGCCCGCAGCCCCACGAGCAGCGCCACCGGGAACAGGATCGCCCATATGCCGCCGCGCATGGCGCTTGCGATCTCGCCTACCGTCGGCCGCCTCTCGAGCTCGGTTTCGATGCCGCGCCGGCTGGCAGTCAGCATGATGGTGGCGGCCAGCGCCGCCCACAGAAGAAAAGCCGGCACTAGGCCCGCCGCGAACAGCCGCCCGATGGAGACCTGGCCCACGGTGCCGTAGAGAATAAAGCCGATGCCGGGCGGAATGATCGGCGTCAGCAGCGAGCCATAGGACAGCACGCTTGCCGCGTAGCCCTTGGAAAAGCCGCGCCTCAGCATGCCGTCGCCCAGCATGCGCGTCTGCATGGCGGCATCGGCGATGCACGAGCCCGACACCCCTCCCATCAGCGCGGCCATTGCCACCGACACCTGCGCCAGCCCGCCGCGCAGGCGGCCGGTGAGCACGGTCGCGAGCTTCAGAAGCTGCTCGGTGATGCCCGACTTGTTCATGAAGTTGCCGGCCATGATGAAGAGCGGCACGGCCAGCAGGGCGAAGTTCTGCGTCTGCGTCAGTGTCAGCTGGATCGGGATGGTCGAGGGCAACTCCGGGTGCTGCAGGAAGAACAAGGCACCCGAGATGCCGATGGCGAATGCCACGGGCATGCCCATGACCAGGAACAGGATGAAGGCGCAGGTGACGATGAGCATGGGCGGGCTGCTGCGTTCAGCCTGACGGGCGGGCGTCGGGCGCGGCTTTGCCTGCCAGGCCGCCCGTGATCTCCTCGCGCACCTTGAGGAAGGCCGTGACAAGCAGCAGCACTGCGCCGAACGGCATGCTCAAGGTAACCCAGGAGTAGCTAACCTCCGGGATGCCTTGGAAGCTGCGTGCGCGGCTGATCCAGGAAAGGTAGAGCCCCCCGACCAGCACGTAGACGAGAAAGGCTATGATGATGGCGTAGTTGCACAGCGCCAGCAGCCGCTGTGCTCGCAATGACAGCCTGGCGGTGACGAGATCGATCGACATCAGCGCGTTCTTGCGCCAGGCGATGTCGGCGCACAGAAAGCAGGCCCAGGCGAACAGGGCGGTGGCAGCGTCGTTGGACCAGTTGATCGGCTCGCCCACCGTACGCATGACGCCGCCGAGGAAGATCAGCAGCACCATCAGCACCAGAAAGGTAGCAGCGATGAGCGCCTCGGCTGCGCAGATGCGCTCGTAAACCCATCTCATCGCTACTACCTCCCCCCGTTAATTCTTGCCGATCTCCTTGTGCACGGCGATCTTGGCGTCCATGATCTTCAGGGCCTCGTAGGCCTTCTCGCCGGCCTTGCGGAAAGCCCCGAGGTCGACGTCTTTGACGATGGTCATGCCGCGCCCCTTGAGCTGCTGCTCGACCTCGGCCTCGAGGCGGAAGATTTCCCGCGAGGTCTCCTCGCCGGCCTTGTCGCACTCCTCGATCAGCGCCGTCTGGTGCTCCTTCGGCAGGGCATCGAACCACTTGGCGCTGACCACCTCGAAGTTGACCAGCATGATGTGCTTGGTCTCGTTGGCGAACTTCAGCACCTCGTAGAAGCGCCCGCCCGGGATGTTGTTGTAGACGAGCTCCACCCCATCGATCGCCTTCTGCTGCAGGCCCGGATACATCTCGCCGAAGGCCATCGCCACCGGCACGGCGCCCAACGCGCGGATCGATTCCTGCCAGATCGGCGCCGGCGGCGTGCGGATGCGCAGGCCCTTCAAGTCGTCCGGCGTCTTGATCGCCTTGTTGGTGAAGAAGTGGCGGTAGCCCTGCACCCAGTTGAACGACACCACCTTGAGCCCGAACTTGCTGGCCAGCTCATCCTGCCATTTGATGACGGTCGGCGCCTTGCGCAGCTTGGCCACGTCCTCCAGCGTCTCGACGAAATAGGGGCCGTTCATGACAGCGATGCCGGGCACGTAGTTGCCCATGCGCGCCGAATCGGTGTTCTGGCCGATGTTGGCGCCCTGGCGGATCTGCTCGATGATGTCCTCCTCGCGGCCGAGCTGCGCGGAGTGGAAGACGTCGATCTTGAGGCCGCCCTTGGTGCGCTCCTCGACGCGCTTGGCCCATTTCAGGAAGCCATCGTGATAGGGCTCCTTGGGACCGAGCACGTGGTTAAACTTGAGCGTTTGGGTGGTCTGCGCGGCTGCAGTCCCCAGCATGGCCAGGCTCAGTATTGCCAAGCCAGCCGTCAACTTCGGCACGATTCGCATCGTTTCCCCTCCCGTTGGCGTCGTTCCTCGGGCGAGCGCAAGTTAACGCTCGCGGAATCTTGAGTTTTGCAGTTTAGTATCTAAGATATCAGATATGAGACGGCAAAGACAAGAACCGCAGCGCATGGCAGCCCCAGTGATAAACATGGCCATCAAGCGCCCGAGGTCGCTGACCGCGCTGGTGGTCGACGAATTGCGCGCCCGCATCATCGACGGCCGCCTGCGGCTCGGCGAGAACGTGTCCGAGAACGCCCTGGCTGCCGAGCTCGGCATCTCCAAGACGCCCGTGCGCGAGGCGTTGCTTCAACTGAAGCTCGACCGGCTGGTGGAAATCCACCCGCAGCGCGGTACCTACGTGTTTCGCTTGAGCCCCGCTGACGTGGTCAAGGTGAGCGAGCTCAGGGAAGTCCTCGAGGTAGAGGCGGCGGCGATCGCGATGAAGCGCAACGGCAGGGAGCTGGCCTTGCGCATGGCTTCGGTTCTGAACGACATGCGCAAGGCGTACAACGCCGGCGACAACGTCGCCTACCGCACGCTCGACGGCGACTACCATCGCACCCTCATCGAAGCTTGTGGCAACAGCTACATCGTGGATGCCTACGAGCCCGTCGGCCTGCGAATCCAGGCGCTGCGCTCGCGCCTGTCCGACGAGGCGGCCCTCAACCGGCTGTCATTCCGCGACCATTGCAACATGCTGAAGCTGATCAAGGCTGGCGAGGTCACCGGCCTGCAGAAGCTGCTGCGCGTCCACGTCCGGCAGACCGCGCGCTCGTACATCGAGGTGCAAGATCAGCAAGAGGCGGAGCCGGAGGCGCGCGCCGCAAGACCGGCCGACGCCGCGCTTGTTGCGGCCGGGCCCAAGGCCTGGTGATCGCGATCGCCCTGCGGCAGATGGGGCAGAAGGCGGCTCGGGCAGAACCGGCCGCAATGGCTACGGGGGAGAAGATCAGGCGGCGCTTGGCGCCCTCGGGGGGAGGGTGCTGGGCCCGCCTGATCGCCATGTCGATACCTACCAGTAGGCGTAATGCCGGCGCGGGCCGAAGTAGAAGCTGAAGCCCGGACCATAGATCGCCGGGCCGCCGTAACCGTAGCCGTAGTGTCGATGATGGTAGGGGTAGCCGCCCCAGCGGCGCCACACGCGGCGGCAATGGCGATGGCCCCTGTGCCACCAGCAACGGCGGTGCCAGCGCGCTTCCTGCACCATCGAGTTCTCGGCGGCGTTCGCTCTCACGCCCTCGGCCGCGCTACCGAGCGGTGCCGCTTGAGCCGACAGCGACAGCATGCCGAGCGCCATGGCTCCGACCACGCCGCCCAGCCAATACTTGAGTGTCATGTCCATCTCCTTGCTACTTGCTCGGGGAAGGCGCCACACTACGCCGAGCGTATGTTCCCCGGTGGAGCCCAAACGCGGTGAGGGGTGACGAGTTCCACGCCGCAGCGATGGAAACGCTGCTCAGTTCTTGCGTTGCACGTCCTGTAAGGCCCGGCGCCGCAGCTGCGCTTCCCGGCGCGTGATGTAGATCGCAGATGCGAAAATGATGAGCGCACCGATCCAGGTCCACACGTCGATCGTCTCGCCGAAGGCGACGTAGGCGATGGCCACGGTGAACGGCAGGCGCGAGAACTCGAACGTCTGCGCCAGCGACGCGTCGGTGATGGCGTAGCCGCGCACCAGCGCGACGTGGCCCACCACCGCGCACACGCCCATGCCGATGAGCGGCAACACCATCGAAGGCGTCGGCCAACTCCACACGAACAACGCCGGGACGAGCGACAGCGGCATGAGCATGATGTTGGTGAGGAATACGATCTTGTCGGGATCGTCGCGCTGGGTCAGCTGCTTGATGAGGACGGCGACCACGCCTGTCACAACCGCCGACACCAATGCACACACCTGGCCGATGCCAATCGGCGTGCCGCCCGGCCGCAGGATGATCATGGCGCCGGCAAAGCCGATGACGAGCGCAGCCCAGCGGCGCATCCTCACCTTCTCGCCGAGCAGCACGATGGCGCCAAGGGTGCCGAACAGTGGCGCTAGGAAGCTGATGGCCGTCACCTCGCCAATGGGGATGAGGGCGATGGCGTAGAACCACGCCAGCATCGACAGCAGCGAGATGGCGACGCGCACGCCGTATAGGCCGATCTGCGAGGAGCGGAACAGGCCGCGGCCGCGCCAGGCCAGCAGCGGCATCAGCATCGCCACGGCGAACACGTTGCGCAGAAACACCACAACGAACGGGTGCAGCCCGGCATTCATGGCGAGCCGCGCGAACACCGCCAGACCGGCGAACAGCGCCATGGCGATCGTCACCCAGACCACCGCGGCGATCGGATCGTCGCGCGCCTTGGCCGTCACCTCCCGCGGCGTGAAGACCGGCATGCCGGGCGACGTTCCCTCGTATGACGGCGCCTTGTGAGTCGGCGCATCCCCCCGTACCTTTTCGCCAATGTTGGCCCTTGGCAAGCGGGATCGCGATGGCGGCGCTTGTCAGCCGGAAGCGGGTTGCCGCACAATCCAACGCGTCAAATCCGGCAACGACGACCGAGGGAAGCAACCGATGACCGAGCCTTGCGATCTCTCGGCAGTTGAGGCGCGGCGCCTGATGGGGCAGCGCAAGCTCTCGCCCGTCGAGCTGCTCGAGAGCTGCCTGGCGCGCATCGAGGCGACCAACGGCGCCGTCAACGCCATCGTCGCCATGGACGCCGGCGCCGCCCGCAAGCGCGCCAAGGAGATCGAGCAGGCCATTGGCCGCGGCGAGGACGTGGGGCCGCTGGCCGGGCTGCCGATCGGCGTCAAGGACCTGCAGGCGACCGCTGGCCTGCGCACGACCTTGGGCTCGCTGCTCTACAAGGACAACGTGCCCGCGAGCGATGCATCCACCGTCGCCAATATCCGCAAGGCCGGCGGCATCATCCTGGCCAAGACCAACACGCCGGAGTTCGGCGCCGGCGCCAACACCACCAACCGCGTCTACGGGCCGACCGGCAACCCCTTCGATCCAACCAAGACGTGTGCCGGCTCCTCGGGCGGCTCCGCCGTCGCGCTGGCACTTGGCCAGGTGCCGCTCGCCACCGGCACGGACTACGGCGGCAGCCTGCGCACGCCTGCCGCCTTCTGCGGCGTGGCAGGCTTCCGCCCCTCGCCCGGCGTCGTGCCGACCATCGATCGCCCCGCGGGCCTGAGCCCGTTCAGCGTCACCGGCCCCATGGGGCGGACCATCGCCGATGCGCACCTGCTGCTCACTGCCCAGATCGGCGAGGACAAGGCCGACCCGTTCTCCTCCGACGACCACAAGCGCGTCCCAGCCGAGCTGACCGGCGTCGATCTCGGCCACGTGCGCGCTGCCGTCTCGCCCGATCTCGGCTGCGCGCCGGTCGATCGGGCAATTGCGCGGATTTTCGGCGAGCGCGTCGCACGCTTCGGCTCGGCCTTCAAGGAGCTGCAGGAGCGTGCGCCCGATTTTTCAGGCGTGCACGATGCCTTCGAGGTTCTGCGCGGCGTGCACTACGTAGCCCTGCACGGCGAGCGCGTGGCGCAGTCGCGCGAGCTGCTCACACGCAACGTCATCGACAACGTTGATCGCGGGATGCAGCTCTCGCTCGCCAACGTCTCCCGCGCGCATGTGGAGCAAACCAAGATCTACCGGCGCTTCCTCGCTTTCTTCCGCGACGTCGACGTGCTGATCGCGCCCGCCGCCTCCGTCTCACCCTTCCCGCATTCCCAGTTGTTCGTGGAGGAGATCAACGGCGAGAGGATGCCGACCTACATGCGCTGGCTCGCCATCACCTATGCGCCGACCCTGGCGCTGGCCTGCTCGGCCGCGCTGCCGTGCGGCGTGGATCATTTGGGCATGCCGTTCGGCATCCAAGTGATTGGCCCCAACGGCGCGGACGCCCGCGTGCTGGCCGTGGCGCACGCGCTGGAGCAAGCGCTGGCCCGCGATCCCGCGACGGCGCGTCCCATCCCGAATCTGGCCAAGCTCGCCATCTAGCCCTTCTCCCCTTGGGGAGAAGGTGCCCGAAGGGCGGACGACGGGGCCTTGGCGGTTGCAAGTCGCCCCTCACCAGTTCGGCCAAATGACTTACAACCGCGCCATAAACATGGCGGCAGATTGGTACTGTGGAGCACGCGGTTGCAGGTCATGCCTCACGTCCTTTCCCTGAGGGGAGAGGCGACGACCAGCTCGGTAATAGCCTGGAGTAAGGGATACGGATAAGGACCTGGCACGGGAATTCGCCACAAAGTACCGAGAGTTTGGCAGTTGGTTCAACGATATGACCGAGCTCACGCTTCGCGTCGACAATCCTGAGATCGCTAAGTCGATTCGGCGGACCCTAGCGGAAATGTCTCTCGCGTTGGACGACGCGATCCTCTCCCCCATGAAGAACGAGTATCCAGACCTTTTCGGGGATTGATCGCACTAACACCTGTTCATTGTACTGGTCTGCGGTCTAGTTCACCCCAAAGATCATACTCGTCCGCGTTGGTGACACGCGCCTGCACGATATCGCCGGCCTTCACGGCGGTGGCGCCGTTCAGGAACACGGACCCATCGATCTCCGGCGCGTCCCACTTGGAGCGGCCGGTGGCGCCGTCCCCGTCCTCCTCGTCGATGATGACGTCGATGGTCCGGCCGACCCGGGCCGCCATCAATTCGGCGCTGACCTCCTGCTGGGCGGCCATAAAGCGGTGCCAGCGCTCGGCCTTCACCTCGTCGGGCACGATCTCCGCGCCGAGGTCGTTGGCCGTGGCGCCCTCCACCGGTTCGTACTTGAAGCAGCCGACACGGGCGAGCTTCGCCTCCTTCAGCCAATCGAGAAGCAGCTGGAAATCCTCCTCCGTCTCGCCCGGGAAGCCGACGATGAACGTGGAGCGGACGGCAAGGTCCGGGCAGATCTGGCGCCAGCGCGCCAGCCGCTCCAGCGTCTTCTCCTGGTGCGCGGGCCGGCGCATGGCCTTCAGCACGCGCGGTGAGGCGTGCTGGAAGGGGATGTCGAGGTAGGGGAGCACCTTCCCCTCCGCCATCAGCGGCAGCACGGCATCGACGTGCGGGTAGGGATAGACGTAGTGCAGCCGCACCCAGGCGCCGAGCGAGCCCAGCGCCTCGGCAAGATCCAAAAAGCGCGCCTTGAGCGGCCGGCCCCTCCAGGGGCTCTCGGCATACTGGATGTCGAGCCCGTAGGCCGAGGTGTCCTGGCTGATGACCAGCAGCTCCTTGACGCCGGCCTTCACCAGCCGCTCGGCCTCCGCCATCACCTGGTTCGCCGGCCGGCTCGCAAGCTTCCCGCGCAACTGCGGGATGATGCAGAACGAGCAGCGGTTGTTGCACCCCTCCGAGATCTTCAAATAGGCGTAGTGCCGCGGCGTCAGCCGCAAACCTTCCGGCGGCACCAGATCGACATATGGATCGTGCAGCGGCGGCACCGCCTCGTGCACGGCGGCCACCACCTGCTCGTATTGGTGCGGCCCGGTGACCGCCAGCACGCCGGGATGCGCGGTGAGGATGCGGTCCTTCTCCACCCCGAAACAGCCCGTGACGATCACCCGGCCGTTCTCGGCCATGGCCTCGCCAATGGCGTCCAGGCTCTCCTTCTTGGCGGAATCGAGAAAACCGCAGGTGTTCACCAGCACCACGTCCGCGTCGGCATATTGGCCCGACAGCTCGTAGCCTTGCGAGCGCAGTGCAGTAATGATCCGCTCGCTGTCCACCAGCGCCTTTGGGCATCCGAGCGAGACCAGCCCAACGCGCGGAGCCGGCTTGGCGGCCCCACGGCGTGCCTTCGCGCTCGGGTTGCGCGTTGACTTGGTTGCAGATTTCCGCATGGGCCCGGCTTGTAGCTGCCATCGCCGCGGCGGGCAACAATCCTTCTTCTCCCGTGCCGGAACCGCAGGTCCGTTGGGACGTTTGTTTCGGCGCCGGAACCGCGACTGGGCTGAGCATCTGCACAAATGTGCGAGCCGTACAGATCCGTCGGCGGGTTCGGCTCAAATGCTGGAAGCATTTGTCCTGTAACGGACATTGCCCGGTCACGAATCCATGTTCACGTGACATCTGACGATTCTGGCGCAACCTAGCTTCATTGGGAGGAATCCATGCAACGAGCTTTGATGGCAACCGCGGGCACCGTGCTGGCGGTGCTGGCGACGGCAGCAGCTGCGCAAGCCCAAACGCGCGTCGAGGTCGGCGTGCTCACCTGCACCGCCCGCGGCTCGACCGGCTTCATCATCGGCTCGTCCAGAGAGCTGCGTTGCCGCTTCGTCCGGCAGGGCCGCGACGAGTTCTACAGTGGCACCATCGACAAGTTCGGCATCGACATCGGCTCGACCAAGCAGGCGGCGATCTCCTGGGCCGTGCTGGCGCCGACCTCCAATCTTTCGCCGGGCTCGCTCAACGGCACCTATGGCGGCGTCAGCGCGGAAGCGACCGTCGGGCTCGGTGTCGGCGTCAATGCGCTGATCGGCGGCTCGATGCGCTCCATCGTGCTGCAGCCGCTCAGCGTGCAGGCCCAGGAAGGCCTCAACATCGCGGCGGGCGTCTCCAAGCTGACGCTGTCGGCGGGCCGCTGAGCCATCTTGGCGCGCTCTGGCTGAAGGCTGCCCGCGTCCGGTTTGGGTCGCGGGCGGTCGCATGATGGGAGGTGGCGGTTCGCGCCGACCTGACCCGACCGCAGTCAGCGGCGACCGGCCTTATCGCGTCGGGCGCTTGGAAGGGCCGCTGCTCCAGCCGCGCCACATATAGTAACCCACGTCGGCGATGCCCCTGAGGATGGGGTCCGGCATTATCGGCGCCGGCACGGGTGTGCTCAGGCCAAGCTGAAACTTCTCGCACAGGCGCCAGCCGAGCGTGCAGGGCGACCGTGGGATGTTGCCGCCCGTGCTGTCGTGCGACACCGCGTACAGGTCCTCGCCCTCGCACTGGAACAGGTAGGCGGTTCGGGAGGTGTCAGACATGGCGTCTCCTCATGGGCGGGACCGCTCCGTAGGTCATCTGCCGAAATGCACCCCGACGAAAATTCCTCCGACAATGGCCGCCGCAACGACGAACACCGTCAGGGCAGGCAGAATGAGGCTGTGACCGGCGGACACCCCTTCGATTGAACGTTGACCGCCGTGCGGCCGCCGAGCGTCTCCTCGCATTCATCGCCTCTCACGGTTCGAAACGGTCGACGCTGGGCATTTTCCAACGTCTGTCTGCAGCGTTCCCCGGCCATCCATCGAAGAAGCCGCAGAGGGAATGAACGCGCCTGCGCTACGCGTCCTGCTCAGGGATCCAGCGTGCCGAGATCGCCGCGGGTCGCGCACCGGGATGTGCGGTGAACACGAAAGGCACGTGATTCGTGCCGCCACCATTCCCGCCAAACTAGGCGCTCAATCAGAGGGATAAGCAAGCACTATCGCTGCAGCAGCGGGCATCGAAGGTCCGTTTGGAAGCGATTGCTCCTGTGAGCTCGTGGGCCAAATAAAGTGCCCCCCGCTCTGTCCTTCGGCGCATGATTGCGTTACCTTGCGGCGCATCGGCGGCATGGCATCCCAGGCGTCGCCGACTGAGAGAGCCTACGATCCGCTCCCGCCTGACACTCCATGAGGGAGCCATGGATCAGGCCACCCATCTTATCGAGCAAGGGCCTTTCGACCGGGCGACCGCGCACATGCTGTGCCGCGTCCTCGACGAGGGATGGGCGCAGATAAGTACGCGCTACGTGGGCGCCCCGGCGGAGAAGGCAGGACGTTGCAACGTTGCCGACGGCATCTTGGCCTACGCCCGGGCTGGCCAGCGCGACCCAGAGGCCTTGAAGGTCTACGCCGTTACGCGCGCCTTGAGCCTGCTCGGCCCTCCCAGCCGCAAGCGGGGCGCAGCATGAAGACCCTGCCCAGTGGGGAGTGCGGCCTGGATGATGGCCGCACAGCCCATCATCGCGCACAGTGTGGAGTGCGTGATGAAGTTCAAGGCTGACGCCCTTATCGGCTTCATTCTCTGCCATTCGCTTGCTGTGCTGGCGTTTTTTCCCTGGTTCTTCAGCTGGACCGGGGTCGCGCTCCTGGCCTTCGGGATGTTCGCTTTCGGCATTCTCGGGATCAATCTGGGCTTCCATCGGCTCATAACCCACCGCGGCTTCACGGTGCCGCTTTGGCTGGAGCACACCTTCGCCGTCCTCGGCACGTTCTCGTTGCAGTTCTCGCCGGCCTTGTGGGTGGCCGTGCATCGCCGCCACCACCACCATGCCGATGACGAGCAAGACCCGCATTCCCCGCTCAGAGGCTTCTTCTGGGCCCATTTCGGGTGGCTGCTGATGCGCTCGGGCGACATGCGCTCGCGCCCGCTGATCGAGCGCTATGCCAAGGACGTCATGCGCGATCCCCTCTATGCGTTCCTCGAGCGCAGGAAGAACTGGATCAAGGTCTCCTTCCTGTTGTGGCTCGTCTATTTCGTGGCCGGCTACGGCTGGGTGATGGCGTCGGGCGGTTCCCCGGGAGAAGCCCTGCAGTTCGGCTCCAGTCTGGTGGTCTGGGGCGGCGCGCTGCGCACGGTGGTGGTGTGGCACACGACGTGGTCGGTCAACTCGGTGACGCATATCTGGGGCTATCGCAACTACGCGACGCCCGACGACAGCCGTAACAACCCGCTCATCGGCTTCATCACCGCTGGCGAAGGCTGGCACAACAACCACCACGCCGATCCCACGTCGGCGCGGCACGGTCACCACTGGTGGGAGTTCGACTCCTCCTGGCTGGTCATTCGACTGCTGATGTGGCTCGGCCTCGCAACCAAGGTGGCGCTGCCCTCGCCGAGCCTCGCCGCCGAGGTACGCGCGCGGGCCGCATCCGGACCGCCGCCGCCATAGCTTGGCCCTGCGGCGGCGCCGACCCGCTACATCCGCAGCACGCGGATCCAGCGCGCCACGTCGAGCAGGCTCATGGCCGCGGCGGCCACATAGGTATAGGCCGCGGCCTTGAGGATCTGGCGCGCTGCCGGCATGTCCGCGGCCTTGATGTAGCCCCCGGCCTGCAGCACCGGCAGCGCACGGCGAAAGCTCGCATCGAACTCCACCGGCAGCGTCACCGCGTGCATGGCCATCGACATGCCGAGGATCAGCACGCCTGCCAACACCTCGAACACCAGGACGTGCGGCGCGCGCGCCAGCGCCATCACGATCGGGGCGGCCAGCATCACCACGGCGCCGATCTTCTCCATCCTGATCGCCTGCTTGGCCATCTGCGTGCGCGCCTGCAGCGGCTGATAGCCGGTGGCATCCTGCATGGCATGCCCGGTCTCATGCGCGGCGATGACGAGCGCCGACAGCGAGCGTCCGTTCAAGTTCTGCGGCAGCAGCCGGATCACCTTGGCTTCCGGATCGTAGTGGTCGCCGAGATTGGTCTCCTCGACCTTGATGTGGCCGAGCTTCATTTCGTCGAGCAGGTGCCGGGCGAACTGACCGCCCGTGCCCGGGATATCCGGCCGGTCATGAGAATGCTGCGAGATCACCCGACGCACCCACATCTGCGGCAGCACGGCAAGCGCGAACACCAGAGCCAGAACGATCAGCACGACAGTCAAGTGAGGGCTCCTGAAGCAGGCAGGCGGACCAACACTTAGATGCGGAGCGAGGCGAAAGGAAGGGGCGCCGCTCGACCTGGCCTACGAATGATCGCTGCTTTGCGCTATGATTTCGCCAAACACACCCAAGGAAGCACCCCATGGCCGCCATCGCCATCCTCGACGACTACCAGAACGTGTCGCTCAGCATGGCCGACTGGTCGGGGCTGCAGCAGGGCAACCGGGTCGTCGTTTTCACCACGCGGCTGCCCGATGTGGAGAGCGCCGCCCGCGCGCTCGCCGACTTCGACGTCATCGGGGTCATGCGCGAGCGCACACCGTTCAACCGCGCCCTGTTCGAGAAGCTGCCCAAGCTCCGCCTGCTGGTGACCACCGGCAAGCGCAATGCCTCCATCGACCTCGACGCCGCCAAGGCGCGCAACGTGCTGGTGTGCAACACCGGCGGCGCCGGCAGGGCCACCGCGGAGCTCGCCTTCGCCCTGATGCTGGGGCTCGCGCGCCACCTGCGCGAGGAGTTCAACGCCATGCGCCCCGGCGGCGGCTGGCAGACGACGCTCGGCTTCGATCTCGAAGGCAAGACGCTCGGCATCCTGGGGCTCGGCAACCTCGGCGCCAAGGTCGCCCGCATCGGCACGGCCTTCGACATGAAGGTGATCGCCTGGAGCGAGAACCTGACGGCAGAGCGTGCTCGCGAGCGCGGGGCGGAGCGGGTGGAGAAGGACGAGCTGTTCCGCCGCGCCGACATCGTCACTATCCACTCGGTGCTGTCGCCGCGCACGCGCGGGGTCGTCGGCGCGCGCGAGCTTGGCCTGATGAAGCCCGCGGCGCTGCTGATCAACACCTCGCGCGGTCCGATCGTCGACGAGGCGGCGCTGCTGGCAGCCCTCAGAGAGAAACGCATTGCCGGCTTCGGCGCCGACACCTTCGACGTGGAACCGCTGCCCGCCAGCCATCCGCTGCGCTCCGAGCCGCGGGCATTGCTCACCCCGCATCTGGGCTACGTGACGGAAGAGACGTATCGCGACTTCTACGGCGGCATGGTGCAGGCGATCGAGGCCTGGCTCGCCGGCAAGCCGATCAACATTTTGACTTGAGCAAAGCCCAGGCAGCGCGACCTCATAGGCGTCCCATGCAGTGGCTTTTCTGCGTACCGGCGTTAATGGCGATCGGTCTCGGTGCAGCCGAATTCGCGTATGCCCAGGGACCGCAGGATGACTACCGCCGCGCCCTGATCCGGACGCTTCGGCTTGCGAAAGCCGAGCGCGTGGCCCTGAAGAGGTTCTCGGCCAGCGAGCGCGATCCCCAACTCGCGTCCTGCATCGACCGCCTGGCAACAGACGAGCGTCTCGAGGCCGATCTTCTACCCTTGATCGGGCGCAGCGTTCCAACTGCCGACAGTGCGCGACCCATTCTGGCTTTCTTGGCGAGCTCGCCCGGAAGGAAGTTCGGCGCCGCCGTCGAACGTCGAGAGCCCGAGCTCAAGCCGGACCTGAGGCGTCCAATCATCCTACCGGGCGGCGTACCGATGTCATGGGATGAGCTCACGGCTGATGAAGCTCGTGAGATCAATGCCTTCTTTCAATCGGATCACGGCGCCGCGCTGCTCGGCATCCTGCGCGAAACGACTGGCTTTGGCCGGCTCACGCGATCCCTCTCCCAAAGGAAGGCGTTCGCAGCGGAATGCGGTATTGGCGTCAAGTGACCATGCAGCGCTTATAGATGCCCTTCCTTGCGCGCCCACGCCTCGGTGCGGTCGAGCGCGCGGGCTATGCCGTCGAACAGCGCGTTGATCTCGGCGCCGTCGATGACGAGCGGCGGGCACAGCGCCAGGTTGTCGCCGCCGACCGCGCGCGTGAGCACGCCTTCCTCCTCGGCGAAGCGTGCGGCCTTGGCGCCGACGCCCAGCTTGGGCTCGAAGCTTTGTTTGGCACGCTTGTCCTTCACCAGCTCGAGCCCGCCGATCAGCCCCACCCCGCGCGCCTCGCCCACCAGCGGGTGGTCGGCCAGCGCCTTCAGCCGCAGCTGGAAGATGGGCGCAACGCGCTGCACATGCTTGACGATTCCTGATGCGCTCGTAGATCTCGATGGTCTTCAGCGCCACCGCGCAGGCGAGCGGGTGACCCGAGTAGGTGAACCCGTGCGCGAACACCCCGTGCCGGCCGCTCGCCTCGACCAATGCCTCGTACACGTCCTCCGGCACCGTCAGCGCGCCCATCGGCACATAGGCCGAGGTGATGGCCTTGGCCATGGTGATGGTCGAGGGCCTGATGCCGAAGGTCTCAGACCCCCACCAGTTGCCCGTGCGGGCAAAGCCGCAGATCACCTCATCGGCAATGAAGGCGATGTCGTGCCGGGCAAGCACCGCCTGCACCTTGTCGAAGTAGGTGGCCGGCGGGATGAGCACGCCGCCTGCCCCCATCACCGGCTCGGCTATGAAGGCCGCGATCGTCTCGGGCCCTTCGCGCTCGATCAGGTCTTCCAGGTTCCGGGCAAGCCGGCTGCAATAGGCCTCCTCGCTCTCGCCCGCCTCGGCGCTCTTCCAGTAGTGCGGGCAATCGGTGTGCAGCACACGCGCCATCGGCAGATCGAAGTCGGCGTGGAACACGCCAAGTCCCGACAGGCTGGCGGTGGCGATGGTGGTGCCGTGGTAGGAGCGATGCCGGGCGATGATCTTCTTGCGTTTGGGCTCACCGCGTGCGTTGTTGTAGTACCAGGCGATCTTGATCTGGGTGTCGTTGGCCTCCGAGCCCGAATTGGTGAAGAACACCTTGGAGGCCGGCACCGGCGACAGAGCCTTGATCTTCTCGGCCAGCGCAATGGCCGGCTCGTGGCTGCGCCCGCCGAACAGGTGCGAGAACGACAGCCGCGACATCTGCTCGCGCGCGGTCTCGACGAGTTCGGCGTTGCCGTAGCCGAGCCCCGTGCACCACAGGCCAGCGAGCCCCTCGATGTAGCGCTTGCCGCTGCTGTCCCAGACGTAGACGCCCTCGGCCCGCTCCAGCACCAGCGGCCCCGTGGTGCGGTGCGTGAGGAGATTGGTGGTCGGGTGCAGCAGCGCCTCGACGTCGCGGGCGGCAAAGTTGGAGATCGGACGCATGGGTTCACCGCGGGTTCGTCGCAATTGCCGGCGATCCTACGCCACGAGCGCTCAATGTCATCCTGGAAGTCGCGAAAGCCGATGCACAGTCTCCCGTCAACGGCTTGGCGAGGCTCCGCTCGTGCGTTGGCAGCGCTGGGCGACCCTGCTAATGAGCGGCAAGCAAGGCGGTGCGACTAGGTGTGATGATCGAGAAATCCGCATAATCGTGGCCGGCGAGGTCGGGAGCGGATTTCTCGATCTGAATCACACTAGCAACATGATTCTGCTAGTGTCCTTCAGATCGCGAAATCGTTCAGAGTTTACGGCACACGGCGGCCAATTTGGCGATCAGGACACTAGGGCATGACGGACTATTCGACATCGATTGTGTCCCCCATCGCCCGCTGGGCTTGGCGGCTCGCGCTGTTTTCCATGTGCCTGCTGCTTGCGGGACTGGTACTGCACCGGCTCGCCAATTTCCCGACCACCGCGGCGATCAACCTGTTCGCGGTCGGCTACGCCGGGGCCGGCCTGGCGATGCTGGTGGGGCTTGTCGCCCTGGTGCGGATCTGGCGGACGGGGTTCGGCGGCGCCGGCCTCGCTACGCTCGCCGTCCTGCTGCCGCTCGCCGCCTTGGCCGGACCGTTGTTCTATCTCACCGCCTACTCCAACCTGCCGCGCATCAACGACGTGACGACCGACCTGTCTTCGCCGCCAAAGTTTATCGCACTCGCCAAGCGCTCGGAGGGCGCCAATTCCAGCTCCTATCCGGGCCAGCAGTTCTCCGAGCTGCAGGTCATGGCATATCCCGACCTGCGCACGATAGTTCTGGATCGCCCGGTGGAGGAGGCCTTCGAGCTGGTGGAGGAAACCATCCGCAAACTGCGCTGGCGCGTGGCCGCTGCCGAGCCGCCGACCGGCCGTCCCACCAAGACCGGCACGCTGGAGGCCACCGATCAGACGCTGCTGGTCGGTTTCACGGACGATATCGTCGTTCGGGTCGATGGGGGCGCTGCCCGCACCCGCGTGGACGTGCGCTCCGCCTCACGCTATGGCAAATTCGACTTCGGCCAGAATGCCGCCCGCGTGCGCAGGTTCATTGCCGAGCTGCGGGCGCGTGCGGAGGCTACCGGGGGGCCGGGCCTGACCGGCCGGCGCGTCTTGAGCAGTGCGCGCGCCCGCGCGCTGCTCAAGCGGCAGAAAGATGGCGATCCGCAGCAAGCGGCAAATCGCAACTTACGAGGCCCCGCTCCATCAAATGCTCAACGTGCGCCCGCACAGAAAGAGCGGCAGCGTTGAGGAGCTTGGGGTTGAGATCGCGATAGATCACCGGCACGATCGCATTGATGGTGTCGGTGCCCTCGCGAATGCAGTCGAGGATCGCGCGCTCGCGCATGCGCCTGTGCAGCAGGAACGCCTTGACCATGCGCTGGGGCTCGGCGACCTGCCCCCCGTGGCCGGGAAAGTACACCCGATCGTCGCGCTCGCCGAGAAGCTCGAGCGCACGCATGTAGTCGCCCATATTGCCCTCCGGCGGGGCGATGACGCTGGTGTTCCAACCCATCACGTGGTCGCCCGAAAACAAGATCTTGGTTCCTTCCAGGCCGAAGCACAAATGATCCGGCGCATGACCCGGCGTGTGCAGCCCGGTGAAGGCCCAGCCGTCACCGGTGAGGCTGCTGCCGTGTGCGAGGGGTACGTCGGGCACGAAACCCTGGTCGACGAACTCGCCGCCCGAAGGGCTCGTGCGCTTGCTGCCCCGCTGACCCGCACGCCGACCGAAGCCCGCGGTCTTGGCCCCGGTTGCCGCCCGCAGCGCTGGCAGGCCGTCGGTGTGATCGCGGTGGGTGTGGGTGATGAGAATATGGGTGAGCGTACGCTTGCCGATGGTGTCGATGATGGCCTGGCGATGAGCGGCGTCCTCCGGGCCCGGGTCGATCAGCGCGAGCTCGTTGCCGGTGCCGATGATGTAGGTGTTGGTGCCCTTGAAGGTGAAAGGCCCTGGATTGTTGGCAACGATGCGCACAACGCCTGGGGCCAGCTCGCGCGGCACCCCGTAGGCGAAGCTCATCGTGGTGCGGAATTCGGGTCCTTCTGCCATTTAGTGTCCTGATCGCGAAATTCGTCTCACTGTGCGGCGAACTCGGTACGAATTTCGCGATCTGAAGGACACTAGCAAAATCATGACGCTAGTGTGATTCAGACCGAGAAGTCCTCTCCCCACCTGACCCAGCGCGATGCGGCGGACTTCTCGATCATCACACTAGGTCCGTGCAAGTGGGGGGCTTGAGCCGAGACGCACGAGTGCAATGCCACGCGGCGGCTCGGCTCGCAAGGATGCGGCCCGGACTGGCCCGCTCAATTGGTCTTGAACAGCGGCCCGTAGCGTTCGGCGTTGCCGGCGATCAGGCGATCGAACTCGGCCGGCGATGAGAAGACGAGCACCGCGCCCTGCGGCTCGAAGCGGGCCTTCACATCGGCCTGCTTCAGCACATCTGTCACATCCTTGCTGACCTTGTCGACGATGGCCTTGGGCACGCCGGCAGGCGCCAGGATGCCGAACCAGGAGTCGTACTGGTACTCAGGCAGCCCGGCCTCTGCGAAAGTCGGCACATTCGGCAGGACGCTGAGCCGGCTGGGGCCGGTGATCGCAAGCGCGCGCACCTTGCCGCTCTGAATGAGGTCCCCGGCCGCCGCAAAGAACGAGAAGCCAAGCGCCACGTCGCCGCGGATGATAGCGGTATGCGTCTCGGGCAGGCCCTTGAAGGGCACGTGAACGATGTCGATCTTGGTGGTCTGCCGGAGCAGGTGGCCGGCAATGCCGGTGGTGCTGCCGAGGCCGGCTGAGCTGTAGTTGAGCACCCCCGGCTTGGCCTTGGCCATCTCGATCAGCTCCTTGACGCTCTTGACCGGCGAGTCGGGAGGGACCACCAAGATAAGCGGAGTGATGGCAACGGGCGTCACGCCGACGAAGTCCTTCAACGGATCGAAGGCCAGGTTCTTGTTGAGGTGGCCGATGACCGTATGGCCGTTGGAGGTGAGCATCAGCGTGTAGCCGTCTGCCGCCCCCTTGGCGACGCTGGAGGGGCCGGCAAGCCCAGGCCGGTTCTCCACGATCACCTGCTGGTTCCACCGCTGCGCGAGCTTCTCGGATATCACCCGGGCGAGCAGATCGGTCATGCTGCCGGCCGAGAACGGCACCACCATCCGCACCAACTGCTCGGGATACTTTGCAGCGTCCTGCGCACGGGCACCCGGCACAGCCAAGGCAAATACGGCACAGGCCAGCCACAATGTTCGGACGCCTCGCATCTTCAATCCTCCCAACGCTTTCCCCGGATTTTACGGCCGTTAACCCTAGTCCTATTGTCGCAGAAGTTACCATGAGTTTCTGCCAGCCAGCCAACAGCCCCTGCAGGCGAGCTTGCCAAGGCCAGATTTAACCACAAAGCCATGTGAGATAGCGAGGCGCCGTTTCGACAGGCCTAGTGTCATTTGCGGTCAGACCGCTGAGCGTACACGTTCCGACCATGCGCCTTTGTGCGTTCTTCCCGCGCTACGCGGCCCAACACGCAACGGGCGTCCTGGCGGCTGTATTGCTGGCAGGCTGCTCCACCTCGGCAAACCAAGACTACGGCTCGCAGGGCCTGCTCGACAAGCTGCTTGCCACTGCGCAACCGCAGACGGCGGCGCCTGCACCCAAGACTGAGGGGTGCGGCGCCCCGGCACAATGCAAGTCAGCGCTCAAGAGGATGGTCGATGACCCCAATCGCGGGTGGGTCGGCGAGCAACAACCTGCCGCAGCCTATTCCGACGGCATGCGCCTCTTTGCCTACCGCGCCCTGCGCAAGAAGCTGTCCTGTCGGGAGCTTGATCTGGCGCTCGCGGAAGTGCGCACCGCCTCCAAGGCGCTCGCAAACGAGGTGCTCGGGGTTACCGTGGAACAGCGGTCGCGCACCCGCGCCCTCAGCACCCAGGTCGAAGGCGAGCTGTCCAAGGAGCGGGGCGGACGCTGCCGGGCCTGAGGTTCCGGCCCCACCATGGCCGGAAACCCGCACCACTCTAATCTCGACACTGACACCATCTTGATTGTTCTCGGCGGCGATGGATTTTGTGGTTGGCCGACAGCGTTGCATCTTTCCAACCGCGGCCATGAGGTGCTGATAGTCGACGACTTTTCCCGTCGTCGCATCGACGAAGAGCTCGGCAATACGTCGCTCACCCCGATCCGTGTGAGTTCACGGGCTGAGCGCCGTAGAAGGTCTCGCCCTTCTGGGCCATGCGCCGCAGCAGCGCGTTGGGTGCAAAGCGCGGGCCGTAGGCCTGCGCCAGGCGATCGCACTCGGCCACGAACGCCTCGGGGCCGACCGTGTCGATCAGCGACAGCGGGCCCCCGCTCCAGGGCGCGAAGCCCCAGCCGAGAATGGCGCCGACGTCGGCATCCTCCGGCGCGGTCAGCACATTCTCCTCATAGCAGCGCGCAGTCTCCAGCGCCTGGATGTAGAGGAAGCGCTTCTTGAGCTCATCCACCGGGTGCTGCTCGGCCGCGCGCGGGGCGAGCTCCGCGAGCCCCGGCCACAGGCGCTTCTTGCCGTCTGAGGGATAGTCGTAGAAGCCCTTGCCGGCCTTCTTGCCGAGACGGCCCAGCTGCACCACCATCTTCTCGATCATCGGGTCGACGGGGCTTGGCTGATAGGAGCCGCCCATGTCCTTGGCGGTTTGTTTGCCTATTCTGTAGATGAGATCGAGCGCCACCTCGTCGGAGAGGGCCAGCGGCGGCATCGGCATGCCCGTCATCTTGCCGGCATTCTCGATCAGCGCCGGGTTGATGCCCTCCGCCAGCATGCGCATGCCCTCGCCGGTGTAGGTCGCAAACACGCGGCTGGTGTAGAAACCCCTGGAATCGTTGACGACGATCGGCGTCTTCTTGATGCGCTTCACGTAGTCCATGGCGACCGCCAGCGTCGCATCCGACGTCTTCTTGCCGCGGATGATCTCGACCAGCTGCATCTTGTCGACTGGCGAGAAGAAGTGCACGCCGATGAAGGCCGTCTCGTCGCGCCAGGCCTCGGCAAGGCCGGTGATCGGCAAGGTCGAGGTATTGGAGCCGAAGGGGACACCTGCCGGCAGAACGGCCGCCGTCTTCTTGGTGACGTCGGCCTTGATGGCGCGGTCCTCGAACACGGCTTCGATGACGAAGTCGGCGTCCTTGAGGCCATCGTAGCTGGTCGCGGGCCTGATGCGCGCCAGGACCGCATCGGCAGCGTCCTGCTTCATGCGCCCGCGCTCGACCTGTTTGGCGAGCAGCTTTGCCGAGTAGCCCTTGCCCTTCTCGGCTTCCTCCATCGAGCGGTCGATCAGCACCACCTCGAGGCCGGCCAGCGCTGAGACGTAGGCGATGCCGGCGCCCATCATGCCGGCGCCCAGCACGCCGATCTCTATCGAGCTTGGTGGGCGGCGCATCCTTGGGCCGGCGCTCCAGCTTGTTGGCCTTCTGCATATTGATGAACAGCGAGCGGATCATGTTGCGCGAGGCCGGATGCATCATGACCTTGGTCATGTAGCGGGCCTCGATGCGCAAGGCGGCGTCGATCGGCACCAGCAAGCCTTCGTACACCGCCGACATGATGGCCTCGGGCGCGGGATAGTTGCCCATGGTCTTGGCGTGCAGCATGGCGTTGCCGGCCACGAACACCTGGCCGCCGGCCGTGCTGTAGGGATCGCCGCCGGGAACCCTGAAACCCTTCTCGTCCCAGGGCTGCACCGCCTTGCCGCCGGCCTTGATGTAGGCCTTGGCCTCTTTGATCAGGTCCGCTGCGGGCACGACCTTGTGCACCAGCCCACCTTTGAGGGCGGCGTCGGGCCCGATCGTGCGGCCCTCGAGCATCATCGGCAACGCCGCCATGGCGCCCATCAGGCGCGGCATGCGCTGCGTGCCGCCGGCGCCCGGCATCAGCCCGACTTTGGACTCCACCAGGCCCAGCTGGATGCGCGGATCGTTCGCCACGACGCGATGATGGCAGGCGAGGCAGACCTCCAGCCCGCCGCCCAGCGCCAGGCCGTTGATGGCAGCGACAAACGGCTTGCCGCCCGTCTCGATGCGGCGCATCGCCAGGTTGAACTGCATCAGGTTGTCGAACACGGCCTTGGCGCGCTGCTCCTGCGAGGCGCCGGCCTTGGAGGCTTCGCCGGTCTGCTTCTGCAGCATCGACAGGTCGGCCCCGGCGACGAAGGCCGCCTTGGCCGAGGTCACGACCACGCCCTTGACGCTCGGGTCGGCGATGGCCTGGTCGGCCGCCGCCACATATTCGCTGATGGAATCCTCCGACAGCACGTTCATGGAGCGGCCGGGCATGTCCCAGGTCAGCGTGACGATGCCGTCGGCGTCCTTCTCGACGTGGATATTGGTCATGACTGAAACTCCGAAGGACGCTCAGACGCGCTCGATGATGGTGGCGGTGCCCATGCCGGCGCCGACGCACAGCGTGGCGAGGCCGGTGGCCACGTCGCGCCGCTCCAGCTCGTCGAGCAGGGTGCCGAGGATCATGGCGCCCGTGGCGCCCAGCGGGTGGCCCATGGCGATGGCGCCGCCGTTGACGTTCACCTTGTCGTGCGGGATGCTCCAGCAGCTTCATGAACAGCATCACCACCGAGGCGAACGCCTCGTTCAGCTCATAGAGATCGATGTCGCTGGCCTTCATGCCGGCGCGGGCCAGCACCTTGCGCGTCACCTTCTCGGGGCCGGTCAGCATGATCGACGGCTCCGAGCCGATCGAGGTGAAGGCGCGAATGCGGGCGCGCGGCTTCAGGCCAGCCTTGGCGCCCGCCTCCTTGCTGCCGATCAGGAATCGCGGCCGCGCCGTCGACGATGCCCGACGAGTTGCCGGCATGGTGCACATGCTCGATGCGCTCCACGTCGGGGTAGCGCTGGTTGACGACGGCATCGAAGCCGTAGTCCTCGCCGAGCTGCACGAACGACGCCTTCAGGCCGCCCAGCGACTGCATGGTGGTGTCGGGCCGCATGTGCTCGTCGTGATCGAGCAGGGTCAAACCGATCTGGTCCTTCACCGGCACGACCGACTTCTTGAAGCGGCCATCCTTCCAGGCGGCCGCGGCGCGTTTCTGGCTCTCCACCGCGAACGCGTCGACATCGGCGCGCGAGAAGCCCCACTTGGTGGCGATCATGTCGGCGCCGATGCCCTGCGGCGCGAAGTAGCTCTTGAAGGCAATGGTCGGGTCCGTCGCCCAGGCGCCGCCGTCCGAGCCCATCGCCACCCGCGACATGCTCTCCACGCCGCCGCCGATGGCGAAGTCGGACTGGCCGGCCATCACCTGCGCCGCCGCCATGTTGGTCGCCTCCAGCCCCGAGGCGCAGAAGCGGTTGATCTGCACGCCGGCCACCGTCTCCGCGTAGTCGGCGTTGATCGCCGCCACGCGGGCGATGTCGGCGCCCTGCTCCTTCACCGGCGCGACGCAGCCCAGCACCACGTCATCGACCAGCGCAGTGTCGAGCTTGTTGCGGTCGCGCACGGCCTTGAGCACGTGAGTGGCGAGGTGCAGCGCCGTAACCTCGTGCAGAGCCCCGTCGGGCTTGCCCTTGCCGCGCGGCGTGCGCACCGCATCGTAGATGTAGGCCTCGGCCATCGTCGGGTCTCCTCGGGTAGCGGCGGGCAACGGCGCTTACCGCGCGCTGGCCAACAAGTAGCCTTCGCCTGCCTACCCCGGCAAGCGTGTTGTGGGCAGTGGTCAGGGACCCGATATGGCAGGGCTGCAGGCCAGATCTGCGTGCCGGGCTAGCGGCGCGAGCGGCGGGCCCGTCTGCGCGGCTGGCCCTGCCCCGCCTGGCCGCCACCGTCGGCAAGCGTCAGGACCGTATCGTGAAACAGTTCCTCGTCTGCCAACTTGTTGGTCGAGAACAGGTTGGAATTGCGATCCAGCTCGCTCACCAGCGTCTTGCGCGGCACCTCGGTACGGTTGCCCTCGCTGCCGTGCTTGTGCTCCATGGTCGACATCAAGGACTGCAGGCGTCCCGCCGCGCTTCTGTCGGCCGACTTGTTCTTGAACATTTCCCACAGCGACTTGGGAGTCGCGTTGCGGCTGCCGTGATGGCCAACCTTGTAGAGGTCGACGTTCGACAGCAGTTCCTCGTACTTCTTCTTGTTGTTCGCATCTTTCAGCTGCAGCGCGAATTGCCAGTTCTCGATCTGCGCATCGCCAGGGAATAGGAGGCGGGTCTTGCCGACCTGGAAGGCGAGAATGACGCTCGTGTTGTTCATAGCCGAGTCCAGCATGCGTACGATCTGCAGCACCTGGGCTGAGCGCGTCAACTTGGCGTGGTAGATCAGCCAGCGCGTACCGATCGGAAACGTGGGTCCGCGGCTGCGCACGAAGCGCGGAAACAGGACTTGCCCTTCGGCCTTGGCCGTGCCGGCGGTGCGCAGGGCACGGGCCTGCAGTTGCCAGAACTCGTCGGGATCGCTGCTGCGCTGCCGCTTTATCGACTCCGTCTGTTTGACCGTCGGAGGGCCGAGCACATCGATTTTGACACCGGGCAGTATTTTCTCGAGCTTCGTCTTCTTGCCGCAGAACACGTAATCGTTCTCGGCCATGTCCATAAGGTTTTTCACGGCGCTCGGATTATTGATGTTGGTCTCGCCGAGAAAGCTCAGTTGCGCCTTGAGAGCGGGGCTGAAATAGCGGGTCGATTTGGCCTCGCGCAGCGTCGCTTCAGCCACGCCGTGCATGTGCGCCAGCGCCGCGACTTGGCTTCCCGTTCCGGTCCCCAAATCATCCTTGGGACCCGTGGCCCATGCCTATCCCCATAGTTCCGGCGCAATGGTGAGGTATGCATGGCTCAACAAGGAGTTGGGCCATGAAGCAAGCGATGCCGGACGATCTGTGGCGTGACTTCCCCAAGACGGCGACAGAATTCGAAGCGCGGTTTGCGACCGAGGAGGACTGTCGTGCCTACTGGATTGAAGCCCGCTGGGGCGGCAAGCCCGCCTGCGCCCGCTGCCACAGCACGCGTGTGTGGACGATCCGTGAAGGCACCACGTTCGAGTGCGCGGACTGCGACCATCAGACGAGCCTGACCTCCGGCACGCTGCTGGAGAAGACGCGCAAGCCGTTCAAGATGTGGTTCCGGGCGGTGTTCGAGATCTCGACCCGGCGCACCGGCATCTCTGCCAAGGACCTCCAGCGCATCATGGGCTTCGGCTCTTACAAGACGGCGTGGAGCTGGCTGCACAAGCTGCGCGCGGCGATGGTGCGCCCCGATCGGGAGCCGCTGCGCCCTTTCGTGCAGGCCGACGAGACCCTCGTCGGGGGAAAGGGCTCGCCCCACAAGGAGCTGGTTCTGGTGGCGGCCGAGGTCGACGGAAGGGTGCGTCTCGCCCACGCCGACAACAACGATGAAGGCACGTTGAAATCCTTCGCCGACAGCCAGATCGCGTCGGACACCCAGGTCGTGACCGACGGGCTCGCCAGCTACAACAGCGGCAGCCTCGGCGAGCGGCCGCACCAGGCGATCGTGCAGACCAAACAGGAGCGGGGCGAGAGCGACGCATTGCAGGGCTGCCACTGGACGACTTCGCTTCTGAAGCGCTGGCTGCTCGGCACCCATGCCGGCGCCGTGCGACCCAAGCACCTCCAGGCCTATCTCGACGAGTTCACCTTCCGACACAATCGCCGCAAGACCAACGGCGTTGGGCGCATCGCTGCCCGCGTCATCGAGCAGCTCGTCGTCCGCGGGCCACTCACCATGCGAAAGTTGATCGACCAGACGCCGCGCTGTCGCTGGTTCGCATCAGATCGTTACGAGTTGGCCTGAGCTAAGGGGACAGGCATGCCCGTGGCCTCAGGAGCCAGGTCGGGATCCTCGGTCCATGGCTGCACGACCAGGTCGGGCTTGAGCGACCGGATCACGTCGCCGGTGCCCTTGCCGTCCGGCTTTGTCGCGAAGCCGGAGATGTGGTCCTTGTGGCGATGGGTAGCCACCACCGCGTGCAGTTTGGGGTCGGTGCGTTTCTTGATGTCCTCCGCAATGGCCATCATGCGCTTGGCGGCGTTCACGCCCTTGGGCACGCCCGTCGATCCGAAGTCGATCAGCACGTGCCTCTCGTCTGCGGGATATTGGAAGCTCAGCAGGAAACAGTCGCCGAATCCCACGTTGTAGCTGCGGATGGCAACCTTGTCGGGTGCGCTTGTCATGGCCGCTCTCCTCACCCGGTAGCCCGCGTCAGATGCATTTGCGCGAACGGAGACACCGGCGGGGCCGCCTGCCTAGGCTCCGGCTCGCTCTCGAAGAAGCCGATCTCGGCCAGGTAGTCGAGCCGCCGCTGCTGCCGCTTGGCGTCCTCGATGCTGTTGCGGATCTGGTATTTGAGCTGGCCGTACTCGTCGAAGATCAGCGCGCCGCCGCCGAAAATGCGCACCCGGCGCCACCCTGGAATTGACTCTGGCGGCGTGATCTTGAGCCCCGCCGGCAGCTCGTCTGCCCGCAAGGTGAGGATCTGCACGTACTCGGCGACGGTCTCGCGCAGCACGAACCCGTCCGGCCCGATGCGCGTGCACGGCCGCACCGACTGGACCTCGACATAGCCGTCCTTGTGAATCTCGAGCCCGTCCTTGCCGCGGTTCTCCCAGATGAATCGAAAAACCTCCTCGCGATCGCGCAGCATCGAATCGAAGCGCGTGCGGCTGTAGACGAGCGGCTTGTCGAAGCGGGCCCACGTGCCGTCGGTGCCTGCGTGTTCCGCCTGCTCGATGCCGTAGGCGCGGAAATTGTCGAGCAGTGCCTCGCGGTAGCCGTACTTGGTGTCGTCCGGCACCACCTCGCGATCGATGGTCAGCAATGCGGAGAGGTAGTCCGAGAACGTGAGGTCGACGGGCGGGCAATAGTCGATGGCGCGGATCGCCATCGTGAGCAGATGATTGGCCACTTGCGCGGCTTGCTCGACCACCAGGCTCTTGTCCCTCTTGCCGGGCCGCAGGAAGCCGATCTTGTCGAGCCGTGCCAGCCAGATGGCAAGGAACGCATTCATCATGGCCGCGACGATCAGCTCGCCGCGGCGGTGCGGTTCCTGGAACTCGGGCATCGAGGCGTAGTTCTTGCCACGCGTCAGCTCGACGGAGTTTCGCAGCGCCTTGCCGCGCACGCCGCTGAGCTCCGATCCCATCTGGTCGGCCAGCCCCAGCAGCACCGACTTGCTCAGAGCCTTCCGTGTCAGGCGCTTCTTATCGATCAAGCTTCCGCCCGCTCCGGGCCCCAGGTCCAGCAACGCGCCGACGACCTCGGGAAGGGAGAATATCGACAGCAGCGCCACGACATCGGCGAAGCCCTCGTGGAACGCCGCCTGATCGGGCGAGGACGGCTCCATGTAGCGGCTGCGCAGACCGTCGAGCAGTGCGTGCGTCGTCTCATGCGCGATCACATCGTGCGAGAGGCTGGTGAAGATGGGCTGCCCGTCCCGGCCGGTGAAATACCCAAAGAAGATGCCGCGATCGTCCCTGGAGTAGAACGCATTGGCATCGGCGAAGGCGTGCGGCGCAACGTGGATTTGATGCCCATCGCAGCCCCAGCACACACGGCGGCCGAGCGCGAACTCGAAGCGCGCCAAGGTGCGCATGACGATGGCGTAGGCGTTCTGCGCATGAAAGCGCGGGTCGGTGAGGAGCTTCTTGTCGTAGCCAGTGGGCGGCCGCTCCCGATCCTCGAGGCCGTACGGGTCCTCGTATGCCTCGCCCCGCAGCGCAGGAAAGGTTGCCTCATCGTAGAGAACGTTGGCTGTGGAATTGTAATCGACGACGTTGACTCGATATCCGCAGGGGCCTGGCGCCAGCTCCTCGGCAGGAATCTCCACCTCTGCCGTCAGAATGTGGCCGTCGATCTTGATCGATGGATCTTGGGCGATGATGGTCAGTTGCCGAGTGGTCGGCAAGCTGTGTCGGGCCGCGCGGGCGTTTGGCACCTCATGTCTCCCAATCAAAGGCCTTAAGCACTGGCGTTGTTGCTAGGCGGTCGGCAGTATTCAGCAGTCATCCTATGCGCGGATAGCGCATTCCTCAACCTCTGGTTTATAAATTGGTTTACTGATATTCTAGGTCGATAATACCTGAGGTTGGGGCTCTTGCTGCACCTAGGCCCTCGGGACCTATTGGCGGCGGGAAATGCCGCGCACGCTATGGTTGCGACAATGTGCTGATCAAGGAGTTTCCCGATGCCCGATGTACTCGACGCTTCCCCTGCCGCAGACATAGCCCGCGCCGACCATGCCGCCGGCTTCACCTGGGACGGCAACAAACTGGAGCCGGGCATTGGTCTTGCGCTGTCGGGTGGCGGCTTCCGCGCCATGCTGTTTCACGCCGGCGCCCTGCAGCGGCTCAACGAGTTGGGCCTGCTTTCCAGGGTGAGCCGAATTTCCAGCGTGTCCGGAGGTTCCATCGCGGCCGGGTACCTCGGCGCTTCCTGGCAGCGCCTCGGGTCGGCGGATACACAGGGCGTATTCAGCGACTTCCACGGCAAGATCGTCGAGCCAATCGTGCGCTTCTCGAGGGAGCGCATCGACATCGTCGACGCGCTGACCGGCCTGCTGCCGTGGACCTCGGCCGCCGACGAGGTCGCCAAGAGCTACCAGCGGCTCATGGGCTCCGGCACCCTGCAGAACCTGCCCGAGACGCCGCGCTTCGTGTTCTGCGCCACCAACCTGCAGACCGGCGTGCTGTGGCGTTTCTCCAAGCCCTATGCCGGCGACTACGTCGTCGGCCGCATCGATCGCCCAACCACGCGCATTGCCGAGGCGGTGGCGGCCTCCTCCGCCTTCCCTCCGGTGCTGTCGCCAATGGTGCTCAGGGTGCTCGCCAGCAGCTTTCGCACTTGGCCGAACGACAATCCGACCTTGCCGGCGTCGGAGCTGGCCGCCTTCCGCGCGCAAGTGCTCCTGACGGACGGCGGCGTCTACGACAACCACGGCTTGGAGCCGATCGTGAAGCGCTACATGACGGTGTTCGTCAGCGACGGCGGGGCACCCTTCGGGCGCAGCGGCAATCCGCCGGCCGACTGGATCAGCCAGCTGCGCCGCGTACTCGAGGTGACCGACAACCAGGTGCGCGCGCTGCGCCGGCGCGACCTGATCGAGCGCTTGCGGGAGGGCAATCGCGCCTTTGCGGCCGGCACGCTCAGCGCCGAAGAGGTGCGCCCGCACGAGCGCATGGGCGCTTAGTGGGGCATCGACACCGATGCTGCCAAGCTCGATCCGCCCGATGCGCTGCCCTGCAGCGGCGATGTGACCGATCGGCTCGCCCGGGTAGCCACGCGCCTGAGCGATCTGGGCGAGAGCACGTCGCACGAGCTCGTCAACTGGGGCTACGCCATCTGCGATCGCAGCGTGCGGGCGAATTATCGCGGGCCCGTCGCGCCGCAGCCGGCAGCACCGCAATGGCCGTTTCCGGGCGCCGCGCTCGGCGGCGGCTGATAGTCGAGCGCGATTTGGGATTTGGAGCGGGCGAAGGGAATCGAACCCTCGACACTCAGCTTGGGAAGCTAATGTTCTACCACTGAACTACGCCCGCTCTGCATTCAGCCTAGACCAGACATCTGACGGAGTGCAAGCGCCGCCAGCGTGGTCCAACAACTGCATTGAGCGCTCGGTGTTCGGTGAGCCCGATCAGAGCCCAATGGCGAGTTCGTGCTCGATCGGGTCACCAATTGGAACAACGGAGGACCTCGGGGCAAGGCGCAGCATACCCTTTCGGAAGGTATCCGAGATGCTACGGACATGATGCTCGGAGTGGGTTCTTCTCAGTTTGACCCGCAGCCGCCGAAACCGGCCATATCGGATGTTCACCTGTCGGGCGACCTGAATTTTCGCGGTTACGAGCCTCCCTACACGTCGGCACCGCCCAGCGCTTGGCACCAGCTGCGAGCAGTCGTACACAGTCGTCAGCACTGGATTGGTGGACCGAGCGGCAAGTCAAGAACGCCGATTGATCGTGACTGCTCCCCCGGCATCAACGTCGCCGTGCACATCGCCGCAGGTCACGCCGCCGCGCGCATCAACGTCTCCTGCAACAGCACCGCAGGCGACATTGCCGCTAGCCTCGACGTCGCCACTCACGTCGCCGCAGGTTACATTCCCTCTTGCATCGACGTCGCCACTCACGTCGCGGCATGTGACGTTACCGGCCACATTAAGGTCACCGCCAACCACCCCGCAGTGAACATCGCCATTCACTTCAAGATCTTCGATAACACCCTCGATCACGTGGATCTCGACTCGGCCGTGCAATGTGTCCTCCAGCAGTACGCCATCAATGAGAACACCTCCGCCATCGCTGATTTGGATGCGACTGCCCGTGAACGGGCGGCCATCGATGGTGAACCCTGCCATGTCCGCAACCCGCTGACCCCGTGTCGGCGGCTACAGCAAGAGGTTGTGGAATTTGTGTCGGAGACTAGGTCCCGTTATGATCCTGGCTGTGTAAACACGTCCACGGATCAAAATTTCAGCACGCCCCCCTCGCATCGGTGGGCGCCGAGAGGCAAGCCTCGCGCGAGAAGGAAAGAACATCTGACGCCTGAGAACGCCATTCTAGGGCGCGGCAACGACCGGGCCGAAGTCGTTGGCATCCGTTCAACGGAGCTCCCGAGTCGGCTGCGGCTCCGGCCTCAAGGCAGGAAACAGCGCCAACTCAAGCCAAATATTTGTCGGCCTTCTCGCCGGCCTTGACCTTGACCGCAAGCCAAGTCGCCATCCGCCCGCGGCCGCTCCACGTTTCCCCAGACTTTGGGTCGCGGTATTTCACCTTCACGCTACCCTTCCTCTTTGCGCGCTTCGCAGGCTTTGCGCGGCCGTTAACAGTCGGCGCAACATGCTTGCCCTGCAGAATGTCGAGTTGCCGCTGGAGTGAGCTGATCTTCACCTGCCGCATTTTGTCGTGAACTCCGTGCAGCTCGCCCAGGAATGCCGCCTGATCCTCGAACTCCATCACTGAGAACCATTCACCCACCGATTTAGCCGTAAGCCGTCCGTTACTCTTTGCCATTGTTCCTACTCATCGCCCCAATCCAAAGCCAACCGCACACAACCGGCGTCATAGACGCCTGACCAATCCGAATGCAATCTATTTGCGTGCGACAATTGACGCCAACGGTAACATGGCCATCCTTGGAGGGGCTTTTTAACAGCGGCGGCGGGGCGGCGTGAGTCTGCACACGCCGCGAAGTCTATGAACGACTACAATTCGACCTCGCGCCACTCCCCGTTGTAGGCGAGCCGACCTGCGTCCTATGGAAGATACCCGGGAAGGGCGCGGGCGTGCCGGGAAAAACCGGGAAGCGTTGCTCCCACGCGGGACTCGACAACAAGTTCAGTTCCTGTTCGCCTGCGAGGACACGCAGAAGGCCCGATGTCTGTCACCAGCGCTACTCGGCGGAAGAAAGTATCCGGATGCGCGGCGGGATGCACCCATGCTACCCAGCGCCACGAGACAACTGGAGGCGTCGCACCCCGCGCCCTAAGGTCGGCAAGTTGCGCCCGATATCGCCCCATCATGCGGTCCTGCCGGGGCACCATCAGCTGGAACAACTGATGGCGTCGCATCCCACGGACCTAAGACTGGCTCGCAATGGCCAATGCGAGCCCACTTCTCATCTAGCTCAATTGTTACACCTCGCATTCTTATTGGTGTCGCCGTTTTCTGAGAGCTTCAAGCAGCGCCCACGTGAAGATGCCATGATGCTCTGTGCAAAGTCCACAAGGACCGAGCGCCGCTCTTGTAGTTGACACGGGCAGCCACACGAGCACCTGGTCTTGCGCCGTCGCCGACTGTCGAGCCTCACGTTGCAGACATGGGTAGCAATCACGGTGCGTAACGAGCGCATTGGCAGTCTAGGTCTGCTTGGCCGGTGGCAGCGTGGTGACCTCCCCAGGGGGCGAGTCCGCGCCGGCGAAGGCTGGCGCAGGCTCAACTATTTCTTGGATGTCGCAGCTGATCCGCACTAGCATTAACGCCTACGGATTTCTTGCAGGTGGGGAGACTAGTCTTGTCCATGTCGAAAATCTTGGGGGCTGCTCTTGCACTGGCGCTGACGGGGGGATTCGCCTACGCGCAGACCGTTCCGGACCTTTTTGTCGCCCCCCGTGCCAGCCAGGAACCCGCCGCAAAAATGGCCGAGAAACGGATCTCGTCGCTCAAGCGGATTGCCAAGCGCGGCAAGGATGGGAAGGATCAAAACGCGAAAGTCGTCGCTATCGACGTAGCGCTGCTTGCGGCGCCCGAGAACCTGACCGGTTTCCGTTTCACCCATGGAGTCAGGACGTACGATGTAGCAGGCGCACTCGAGAGCCGCACCAAGGACGGCTTCACGTGGTTCGGCAAGGTTGCCGACCACAAGCTCAGCACCGTGATCCTAGTGGTTCGCGACGGCAAGGTCACAGGCGAGGTACGTGGACCCTTAGGGCTGCTCAGCATCGTTCCATTGGGCGATGGGAACCACGGCGTCGCCGAGATCGATGAGTCGCTCCTTCCTCCCGACCATCTCAGCTCAGATGAGGCGCCTGCGCCAGTGAAAGGACCGATGGCGGGGTCGAAGGACAAGTCGTCTCCGCCGCGCGGCGCCGGGCCGGCGAAATCAGTGACTGACGATGAGAGCGACACCGCCGCGCCCAAGGTCGTCAGCCTCAACGTCCTTGTGGGCTACACGGCCAAAGCCGAAGAATTGCTGGGGGATATCGAAGGTGAGATCGCACTTGCAGAGCAGCAGGCAAATTACTCATACAAGAACAGCACGGTCCGCATCCGGCTGAAGGTGTCGAGAACATACCAGGTGCGCTACGACGAGACGAAGAGATACCAGACGGGCGTTGTCCCGCGGACCATTCGCAAGGGCACAGAATGGGCAGCGATCAATAAGTTTGCGATGCCCGAACTGCTTAAAGCGCGCACTAAGACTGAGGATATTGCCGTGTTGGTGATCTCCAATCTGACGCAAAATGGGAAGGGTGAATGCGGCAAGAGCAACGGCATCGGCCTGGGCTTCCCCCACCCCCCCAAGGACCGGGTGCCGGGCCACGCCGCGGCCTTCGCCGCAGTCAAAGCAAGCTGCTTGACGAAACAAGCAACGCTCGCACACGAGATCGGCCACATCATCGGAGCGCGGCATAACTGGGAGAAGGATAGACATACCCAACCATGCGAGTACGGCCACGGCCTTTACAGCATCCCCGGCCGCTGGAGGACCATCATGGCCTACGACTGCGCCGCCGGCAGGGATGTCTGCCGCCGGATACTCTACTGGTCCAACCCGGAACTGAGGGACGAGGACGGCGGCCCCATGGGCGATCGGCAGTACGCCAACGATGCCGGGTGTCTGAACGAGGGGATAAAGCGCTTCTGCAGCGAGAAATCGGGAGCTCCCTGCCGATCCCAGAGCCCATAGCGCGCAGCTGGCCCAAGCGCCGCGCACGCTACGACCCCTGCCGCAACATCGCAAGATCAGCGTTAGGCGACCTCGAAGTCGGCCCATCTGCTCAGCAGCCGCCAGCGCTCCGGCAATTGAAAACGGAACGCCGGTCGGCACGATGCTTATCTGAGGCGACAAAAATTCGAGGAATCGATCCCACTGGCAATCCAGATTGCTTCCGAACCCCGGCTGCCGCTGCGTGACAATTGTTCGCGGAATTACAGCGTTCTAGCTATTCGAAAGCCTACGTCAGTCCGGCGGAATTCGGGCCGCGCTGCATGACGGCGAGCTGATCTGACACCATTTGGGCCATTGTTCCACGAGCCGCCGCGGAGCACCCTCAATTCGCGTCCCGCAAGCAGGCGTGTGCTCCCATCAGTCGGGGCGCCATTGTAATCCGGCACATAGTAATCCTCGACCCATTCCCAGACGTTTCCGTGCATCTGGTAGATGCCCCAGGGATTTGGCGCGTAGCTCATCACAGGCACGGTGCATTGTCGCTGGTTTCCGACTGCAACCTGCTGTTCGGATAGTGCTGCCAGTTTGCAGTTAGCTTGGCCCGGCACGATCGTGTCACCCCATGGGTAGCGCGTAGTGGTGCCAGCGCGCGCGCAATACTCCCATTCCAACTCGGAGAGCAGACGAAACGAAGAACCCGTGCCCGCGGAAAGCCAACGAACGAAGGCCTGCGCATCATCCCAACTCACGCAAACAGCTGGATGACCGCCCGTTTGTCCAAAGCCTGGACTTCCAAACGACCCTGCCACAAGCTCCCATCCGGTGCTTTTTTGTAGCTGGCACATGCCCGCAACAGGATATCTAGATGCGGTCACGAATAGATCGAACTCGGCCATCGTCACAGCAAAAGTGCCCACCTCGAACGCTTCGATCTTTACCATGCGCTGCGGTCCTTCGACCTCAAGACGCCCGGTCTCGCTAATGGGTGAGCCCATCAGGAACTCTCCATTTGGCACTCGGATCATCTGCTCCAGTATTCTGCGCAGGGTAATCTCCACGTTCTCGGCGGTGGCTGCTGGGGTCTTCTGCTTATAGCTCCTCAAGCTGTCGATAGCTGCGACCATGATGTTGGCTGCATTGTTTTCCGCGCCCGGCACAACCCGGAAGACTTTGGCGCTGCAGGAATTCCGGCAGCTATCCGCGGTATTAGAGAACAGTATCGCCCCCGAGCGGAAGCCCTGGCAGCTGTCCGATTGGCACTGCTTCTATCGGAGGCAGATCCTCAACCATGACAATGAGCAAAGGTCTACACCTATTGGCGGTGAAACCCTCGAGCATCCAGATCATTGCCGTGGCCGCATTTTGGATACTGTCTGGAACGCGTCGCGGTTGACGCCACCGCTATTGAGCTGGTCGTCCAGATTTCTTTGCACCCGTTTGGACATCCACCAGCTCACAGGAGTAGGATCTTGCCCAACCGTGATGAATGCAAACCGATCAGCGCTCTTCAATCTCGTTTCTGGCGATGAATCCTCTTCTCTTAATTCCATGCACAGATCAACCGTAGCGTGGGACCCTCGACCTACGCGGCTGTTTTCGATTGCATTTAGCGGGCTCAAGAAAGTAGGAAACCACAGCCAGGAATCTGCCGATAGCTTCGAAATGTGCAGCCCCTTTTGACGTTCGCCTTCTTGCTCCACACACTCCAGGCCATTGAAAGTCGGTTCCGTATTGATCAAGACAACGACGGCCCTCAACCCGAATTTGGCAAGTCCCTTCTTTAGCTCGAGTGCCGTTGTCGCGCCGAAGTTGTCGTGATAGCCACCATCGACGACACGGCCGATGGTTCGTGTCCTTTTATGGCGATCTACGATGCTTCCAGGCGGCGAAATGATCGGGAAGCGCGCACTCATCGTCACCGCGGTACTCAATCGGATGTCGCAACCCAAACCATCACACGGCAGCAATTGATCATATTTTTTCATAGCGCGTTTCGGTCTGCCTGTTTTGGAATTCCAAAGCAGCGCAGATTTATCTTTGGAACCGGTCACAAAAAACTCGCCGGTGCCGCTAAAGGCTGCACTTCGCACTTCGCCTTTGTGCTCCAGCTTTCGCCAGACGCTTTTTGGTTGCTCAATGACTGAGGTATCCCACATCATGACCGACCGATCCCGTGAAACGGTGATCAGGCTCTTGCTATCGGGACTAAAGGCAGCGCCGTACACGAAGCTGCTATGCCCCTTCAGCTTCGCGAGCTCGGTTCCGCTGCTGGCATCCCAGATGCGTGCCGTTCGGTCATCAGATGCCGTCACGATAAACCTGCCGTCGGCGTTGAAGGAGGCACTGTTCACATCACCCGTATGACCTATAAATCGTCTGACCTCCTTGCCATTGGCTACGTCCCACAACCGGACCGGCGCGCTTTTTTCCCATGCGGCAGTGACGACCTGCTTACTGTCGGGACTGAATGCAGCGCTGTAGATCAGACCTTCGTGACCGGTGAGTTCGACCAGTTTGGCACCCGTGCTGGCATCCCACACTCGACCTATTTGGTCATCAGAAGCAGTTACGATGAGCCGGCCATCGGGACTGAACGCGGCGCTGTTGACATCCTTGGGATGAAGCAGCCGCTTGATTTCCGCTCTGGTCGCGGAGTCCCAGATGCGTGCTGTTCGATCGTCAGATGCTGTTACAAAAAGCTTACCGTCGGGGCTAAAGCCTGCGCTAGCTACCCGCGCCGTGTGCCCCTTGAACGTGCCGACTTCGTTGCCCGTCTCGACCTCCCAAATGCGAGCTGCGTTGTCTTTCGAAGCGGTAGCGAGGTATTTTCCGTCCTTCGACACCGTGACCCCATAAACAGCGTCCTGGTCTCCAAGTGTTTCTCGCGTTCCCAAAAGACTATGCAAATCTTCGGCGTCGCGTAGGACGCCACTGACCACCAGCCCTCTCGCGTCACGTTGGACAAGATCGACATCACTCGTGATGATCCGCCGCCCGTCATCGACAAGCGTACCGTTCAGCAGCAACATTGGGACCCATCCAGTGGCCGGAATGGTTCGACGGAGTTGCGACAACGGTTCGGCAAGTGTCTTTTGGTTCGTAAACCGCTCATAACGCTTTTCCCATGCCAGCTCGAGTAGCTCGGCACGGTCGCCCCGCCAATGAAAAGGCAGAGGATCAGAGCTCGTCATGCCGAGGACCACTGGTGAAAGAAAGTCCCCGGCAACCAGGAGTTGCAGGCAGTCACGCCACAAGCTAGCAGGGTTGGCTCCCCCGGCCTTGAAATAATCCCGGTCGGTTTGGAATGCCGCCATTGCGCAAGGAGGGTTATTCAACCCATTCGTTGCCCGATCCTCGCGCTGACTATCGGCCAATGCCGCGTAGCTGACCACCGCACCTAGCGCACCGCCCGATACTGCCGAAATTGCGAACAGTTGATTGCCGAAGGAGTTTGGGCCGCTGATCGGTTTCCAGGGTTCAAGCTGTCCGATTTTTGCGTTCCAGACCCGGACTCGCCGATCCTTGGAGGCGGTAACAATCAAATTGCCGCCAGCGCTGAAACGAGCATCCCGGACGTCGTCGAAATGCTCCGTCAGCTTGCGGACCTCCTTAGGGTCCTTGAGATTTGAGATGTCCCAAATCCGCGCCGTGTTATCCTCAGATCCTGTGACGATCGCCTTGCCGTCGGGACTAAACGCGGCGCTCACAACACGCCCCGCGTGGCCCTTTAGCTTCGCCAGTTCCGCTCCACTGTCTGCGCTCCAAATGCGCGCGGTCGTATCGTCGGAAGCAGTGACGATGAGTTGACCGTCCGAGCTAAATGACACGCTATTTACATCAACCTCATGACCTACCAGCTGTTTGATTTCTCTGCCGTCCGCCATGTCCCATAACCGGACCGGCGCGGTTTTCTCCCATGCGCCGGTGACGACCCGTTTCCCGTCCGGGCTGATGGCGGCACTATGTACTAAACCCTCATGACCGACCAACTTCAGCAATTCTACTCCGCTGCTGGCATCCCACACACGCGCGGTCTTGTCGTCAGAGGCAGTGACGATGACTTTGCCATCGGTGCTGAAAACGGCACTGTTGACGTCGTCGGTATGCCCGAGACGCCTGATTTCCTTTACGTCTAGAAGACTGCTCACGTCCCACAAGCGCACCGGCGCAGTCTTTTCCCAGGCTGCCGTAACTATCTGTTTGCCATCCGGACTGAATCTAGCGCTGTAGACACCTCCTTCATGCCCTTCGAGCTTCGCTAATTCCTTTCCGCTATTGGCGTCCCAGATCCGCGCTGTCTTATCGAATGACGCCGTGACAATGCGCGTGCCGTCGGGACTGAAGGCCGCACTTGTGAACTCGCGGGATCCGGCAATAGGCGCGAGCCGGTCTTTGTCCAAAAGCGCCCCAATAACGCCGGCCGTATGGAATGCCGCCCGGTTCGCACCACCGGCCGCCGCAACTATGATTGGCGCAATCTCCGAGCAGCTTTTGAACGAGGCTTGCTCCGGCAATTTCGGGGACTCATTCTGGAGTACACATTGGTTTGCAAGGGCCCAGTGGTGCACCGCCTCATCCAACGTCTGCCGCGGATCCGTTTTCTTATCCAAGGTTCGGACCACGTAGTAATCGCCGCGCAAAAACCCTTCAAATGGGCCGATAATGCCGACAAGAAGAACGGTGGCGAGCACGAACGGAAACCGCGATCTCGTCGACCAGTAGGTCACGTAGGTAAGCCCCGCCACTGGCAATCCAAGCAGAAATGGTAACAGCAGCGCGCGGTGTACGACCCCCGTCACGTCCAGCGGGTCCATCGCCACAAATCCAATGACCGCAATGACGCTTGCAGCGAGCGTGAAATAGAACATGGGATTCAGCAGCCTAATCTTCTCAACCGCACCACCCAGCCGAGCGATGAGTCGGAAGAACTTTGCCGCGAGCCCCTCATGTCTAACGATCGCCCACAACACTATGCCTGCAACGATGGTCCCGAAGGGGAGGTACGCCAAGTGTGCCAAGCCGAATACAGCTTCGTTCTCCAGGACAATTATCGCATACACGGCAAACGTGACGAGTATCACAGCTGGCACCGCGCAGAGTGTGCCTAGCCACCAGAAGATACGGAAGAATCGTGGATCGCGCCCCCATACAAAGAGCAATGTGACAATTCCGAGCATCATCACAATGGTTGCAAAGAAGATGTAAGGAGCCACCCAAAGAATTGGCAAGCGATCGACCCGATTGATGTCGAAGGAGCTACCGCTGGTAACAATTAATGCAATGGCTGCCACGAGCAATCCAACTCGGCGGCCAACGGAACGTTGTGATTGATTGCTTATGGTTCCGAAGTAGACCCACAAAACGATAAAGGAGATCAAGCCAAATACGACTAAAGGCTCGTTCCCCCACCGCTTGATCCTGGATCCAAGCACTATAACGACCGAGCGTAGAAGCCCCCTGCATTCCTCGTCACTGAACAGTTTACTTGTGCAGGTGCTGCTCTGCGCTTTCTCGTCCTTGATTGCGCTTTGGACCTGTTGAGGACGCTTCTGCGTTTGCGCGGCTCTCTCAAGAGCGCTTTCAGCCTCATCAATAGTCCCACGGATGGATGCATCACTGATTTTTGGCGCGTTATTCAAGGCCCCAAATTGACCAACAAGAAGTGCCGTAAAACACAGGACAACGAGACCAGTTGGGATCCTGTTTCGCACCCAAATCGGCACGGCCTCAACGTTGGCAGTCTGTGACGTTCCTTCTTGGAACTGAGTCAGGATCCAGCGTGCGGAAACAAACACCGGAAATGTCCAAACGAATACGACAAGTAGAAAAAATCGCGCCCAGAACACGAGGTTCGACTGAAGATCGCCGACCTCAAGGAACAGATCTCTCGCCTCGGGACTTCTTAGGAAAAGAAGAAAGCCAGCAACGGCGCTGAGAACGCTGACCCATGCAATGCGTGCGCCGTGCAAGACGCAGCGTACGTCAGACCATTTGCCTTGAAGGAATTGAGTCATAAGTGCTGATCCCCCTGCAACTTGCGGACGCGATCATTGTCGGCGTGATTTGAAAGGTCCGAATGAACTAGATACGGCACCGTGTGTGGGGCATTGGTCAGCGATGTGCTCACCGACGTCTGGCGACACAGCTAATCCGACCATTCTGACAAAAACAAAGCCCATTGGGGCATCCTCCGGCCAACTGTTTACGGAAATACACCTGGCATGATGAGACGGATCAGACTGATCGTGAAGTTGTCACCCGCGAGCGCATAAAGCCCTGCTTCGAGCGCGACGACCAAGCCAAGTGCCGGCAGGATTCCCTGAAAGCGCATGGTATAGAGATAGCCAACGACCATCCCGAGGATGTCGCCTACCGAGTTAATGATGGTATCGCCGGAATAGCCACTGTAGGCGCGATTCCGGCGATAGCGGTTGATAACAAAATCTGAGTTCTCGAAGGTCTCCCAGGCACATTCGATACCGACTGCGAGCACAAAGAGGAGACCCGCTGGCAGCGTGAGCTTGAGACCTTTCTTGAAGATCAGCCACAACAAGAAGAAGTACACAGGGCCATGCACAACATGTGTGAACGTATACACGTCGGTGAAGTGCTGTGACTGTCCTGGTCCGCTGCGCACGCCATACCAGAACTGGGTGCCGTCCTTGGGGAAAGGCACTCGTCCCATGGCGTAGAGGATGGCAATGGTGATCGCGATGATCAAAGCAGCGATGAACAACCAGAGCAGAAATCCGTTCCGATCCATGGAACGTGTGCTCCGATCTTCCTGAAGTGTAGGCATGAAGCCTCCCCCGATGTCCGACAAGTGGCCTGCCCCGAGTCTATGACGGCGCAATAGTCGATGTTCATGGCCCCTAAGCGCTCCCCGGCAGCCCTTGGCACGTACTCCCGTCGATGCCACGGCGGAGGCACGGCAGAAGCTGAACCTACTTTCCCCGGGCTAACGAGGCACTGCACACGAGCCTCACGTCACAAAACCCCAACCTGGCGCTCAAAGCACACCTGCCTTGCGCCATATTACTCCGTGCCACTCCTATTTGGCCGATGAGCCCAGATAGAGCCCGGAAGCTTGTAAATCCTTGAAAAAGCTGAACATCCAAGACCTATTGGGAAGCTAATGTTCTACCACTGAACTACGCCCGCTCTCCATTCAGCCTAGACCGGAAGGCTCACGGGGCGCAACCGCCGCCAACCGGCGCGCCAAAGGCTGCTGCTGTGTCCGCAATCGCCTCCGGGTGCTGGCATATCAGTAAGCCCAGTCGGAGCCCAAGTAGATATCGCACTTGTTGTCGATCGCTACTTGTCGAGCCAGAGATCCTCCAGACGCCAATTGTTATAGATGCTGTTCTCGTGCAGCACGACGCCTTTGACGTACGGGTGCCAGCACGTCGCCGCCCTGTTGTGGAAAATGATGGGCCTCACCACGTCCTCGGCGAGTTTGCGCTCGATCTCCCACACCAACTGCTTGCGCTTCGCGAGGTCGATTTCCTTCGACTGCCGGAAAATCAGGTCGTCGACCGTCGGATTGCAGTATTGGGTATAGTTGCGCTCCGACCGGCACGTGTAATTCTCGATCAGATTGACGTCCGGGTCGTCGACGGCCACCCCCGTCAGATTGAGGCTGACCGAGTAATCTTTGCGCTGCACCTTGGCGTACCACACCGTGGTATCGATCGGCTCAAGTTCGCCATCGATATGGATCTTCTTGAGCTGGTCGATCAGGATCACCGCGGGGTCACGATAAATCGCGATGTTCCTGACTGATACTTTCACCTTGAGCGGCTTGCCGGGACCATAGCCGAGGCCAGCCATGATCTTGCGTGCCTCATCCTGATTCTTCCGCACGTCGGCGCCGTAGCCCGGCAGCTTGGCGAGCTCCTCGGGCGGCAGCGCCCACTGGCCCTCGGGCGCGGGCAGCATGGCGGCCCCCTTCGAAGCCTGACCCTCCGTCAAAATGTCGATGAAGGCCGAGCGATCGAGCGCCAAAGCCATCGCCTTGCGGATTTGCGGGTTATCAAACGGCGGAGCGCCGGAGTTCACTGCCAGGTTGGTGCTGACGTTGGTGGGGCTAAGCTGGCACACTGCCTTAGGCGCCTGGGAACGAACGTCCTTGATGAGCGGCACCGTGACATCGCGATCGAAGGTCATGTCGAACTCGCCTGCGACGAAGGCAAGGATGCGCGTAGAGCGATTGTCGATAATGCGCATCTCGACTGCGTCGACGTAAGGCTTGCCCTTCTTCCAGTAGTCGGGGTTGCGCACGAGCTTTATCGAGACGTTGCGCTGAAGCTCGACGAACTTGAACGGGCCGGTGCCGATCGGCTTGGTTCGCATGTCGCGCTGCGAGACGTGGCAGGGGTAGACCGGCGAGAAGCCGGAGGCGAGCAGCAACACGAACGACGGTTGGGGTTCGCGCAAGTGGAAGGTGGCCTCATGGTCACCGTTGGTGGTCACCTCCTGCAGATTGTAGTACCAGACCTTACGGGGGTTCCGATTGAACTCCTCTTGTCCCTCCTTGCCGAGCAGGGCGTGCCAGGTGCACTGCACATCCTTAGCGGTGAACGGTTTACCGTCGTGCCACTTGACTCCCTCGCGCAGCTTGAACGTAAGTTTGGTCTTGCTCGCGTCCCAGGCCCAGCTAGCGCCAAGCTCGGGGACGATGGTGTCGAGGCTGTTCAAGGGCTTTGTCTGGTCGAACAGCACCAGATTGTTGAACAGCGACATGAAGGGCAGAGTGACGGATACAGTCGATTCCTCGTGCGGCGATGCGCTCGGCGGGTTGTCGCGATGATAGATGCGCAGCGTGCCACCCTGCTTCTGCGCCGCTGTCGGCTCGATTGCTGTGAGCAGCGCCGAGAGTAGCATGGCCGCGGCCATCGCTAGCCGTGCAGACATGTTGTCCTCCCATTCTTGCTCTGCGCAGCCGTTGTTGGCGGTTCGCTGCGCTCTTTTGTTGAATGCTACTACAGAATAGCGGCAGCTGACGACACGAGTGGCAGCTGAAAATCCGCTTCCTCACTAAGCGGCGAACGCCATCGCGCTCGCGGGGCAGAAATATTTTCTGTAGCTGCACTGGCTATCATTTCGACAGTGCTCACGACATCGGCAGGGCACGCGGCAGCGCAAGACACCAACACCTCTCATCCCCTTTCGTCATGCCGCACTCAACCGGCCCGCCGCACGCAGGACAGCTCTCCGCAACCCTCCTTCATTGCCTCTCATTAGGGTTCCTTGAGCGATCGCGCTCCCCTAGGTCGGCTATCGAGGCAGGATGCCGCCGGGTGCAAAAAGGTATGCGAGAAACAACACGAGCACGAGCGCTCCTCCGATCAGGAGAACTCTGTTCCTATCCATGGCAAGCTCTCCGTTTCTTGTCCACGGCGCTTGCGCGACGCGGTCAACCATGCCCGGGAAGTCTAGCTGCCTCACCTGAGTATCGTACACTTCTTCCAATGCCTCCGTCCCGCACTGCGGTGTTCGGTTGTTCGAGCATCGCTAGCAAGACGGAGATGTCCGATGACAAGGCCTTCGCGCGAGAAGCGCATCGCCGACATCAACGACAAATTCCGCAGAACCTTCCGGCAGGCGGCAGCGTCTACATGACGGCAGACGTCGGCTCGTGCAAACGGCCACAAATAGTTCAAGCGGATATTTCCCCAATTTAAAGTGAACAGTCTTCTCGCTGACAAATATATTTGCCGAATTAATGGGTCAGATTAATTCCAAACACCTTGAACAAAGAGCGAGCTTACCCCATGTAATTATGAGCGCAGGCCTTATTGGTTGCGCGAATTAAGACGCCTGGCCGAAATCGGCAGGCCCATCCACACACATCGCTTCCAGGAGGATGCTATGAGATTTGATCTTTCCCCGCTCTATCGTTCAACCGTCGGCTTTGACAGCCTTGCGTCGATGCTTGACCAGGTCGCCAGGTTTGAAGATGAAGGCAACACCTATCCGCCCTACAACATCGAGCGTCGCTCCGAGAACGAGTACCGCATCACCATGGCGGTAGCCGGGTTCAGCAAGGAAGACGTCGAGATCGAGGTGAAGGAGAACACACTTTCCATCCGAGGCGGGAAGAACGAGCCGGAAGAGGAGCGTACGTTCCTCCACCGCGGCATCGCATCCCGCGCTTTCGAGCGCCGCTTCCAGCTCGCTGACCATGTCGAAGTGAGGGGCGCTGATGTAAAGGATGGACTGCTGTCTGTCGACCTTGAGCGTGAGGTACCTGAACGCCTAAAGCCTCGTACGATTAAGATTGGCGCGACGGCCGCCAAAGGGAACAAGACGATCGATGCGTCGGTCGCCGCCTAAGGTCTAAAATGCAAGCAGGCGTGCCACGTGCCACAGGGCACGTCTGTTCTGTTTTTTTGGACCCCTCGTTGGACGGTAAGACGGTAACCTGTTTAGCTGCCGCGCCGCCTAGGCGCGACGGACGCCGCCGGGAACGGCAATCAGCAGCGGTCAGGGCCCGCCTAAGGAGATTTGTGGTGCTCACTATCATCCGCCTCCTCTATGAGGCCGTTGTTTCAGTCGCCCTGACGGTGGTCGTGGCCATCGTCTGCGGCTTAATTGCTGGCGTGATTGGTGGCGCGAGCGGCCCCAACCTTTCCATCTCTGCAATCGCCTTCCTGCTCACTGGCGCATTTTTGTCTTTCCGCCTCTGGCGTAATTCGTGCGCCTCAGCGCTCCCATCCGTTCAGCCGGCATCTGAGCCTCGCAAACCTTTAAGGAAAGCAACATGAGACGTCGCTCTTTGTTTGCGTTGTTCTTCTCGGCAACAATACTCACCCTACTCGGCGGGGTCGCCTTCATACTGAGAGGAAATGTCGATCCGTGGTTGCAGACTGTAACGGGTATCGCCCTTGTCGCCGTTATGGGTAATCTGTTTCTAATCTCAACGACTGATGGCCTATAGTCTGGGAAGTTCGCAATCTTCAACTTGCCCAAATCGATTTGGCGAAACGCCAATGCTCCCACCAACTGACCGAAATCCTTCCCGCCACCGCCACCGTCCACTCCTCATTCATGAACCGCGACAGGAAGATGGTCATCGAGTTCCTCTCCACTGTTCGGCGTGCTTCCCTCAAGATTGGCTTGGTCGCAAAAACAAGACGCGACGGCTTCGAGTGGAAGCCGCAGATTCTGATCGCCCCCGGCATTTGCCGAGGGCGACCTCGTGGCAGCTACGCATGACTAGAGCTGCCGCCCCTTTCGCGAACGCATCGACATCGCGTTGCGCCTGGGGTTTGTCGAGCTGGTATTTCGCTTGGACCTGGGCCACCAGATCGTCCTTGTCCTTGAGGGCGGTGATCTCCTGGGCGCTGAACTTGCCCCACTGCTGTCTAGTTCAC
>CAWHUM010000018.1:0-268450 GCA_963832445.1 uncultured Alphaproteobacteria bacterium | reverse complement strand
GAAAAGAGGGGTTCGAACTCCCCTACGGTGCGCCATTTGCGAACAAAACTGCGAACCCCGGGCACGGGGCCGCCGTTCGCCAGGACCGCCTGCTCCAGCACGTCCTTCCGGCCGACGATGCGGATCTCGCGGTCATCGACCTCGACCCGGTCGACGATCGAACCCAGGTAGGCCTTGCGGAACGGCACCTCGCCGGTCGTCAGCTTCTCCCGCATGATGTCGGCCGAAGCGCTCCACGACGATCGGGCTGATGTCCACGGCTGGCCTCATCCCTGCCCTGGCGCGATCGAGCGCAGCCTGTGCGCGATCGCGATCGGCCTTCAGCGCGGTGATGCGGTCCTTGAGGACGTCGTCCATCTCGCGTGACACCTTCCTCGACGAGCTTGTAGAGCCGGCGCAGGCGTTCATTGGCCTCGTGGGCCTCCTTCTCCAGCGCACTCAGCCGCTCATCCACCGCCGCCGCCTTGGCGGCCCGTCGGCTGGCCAGCGAGGCCAGCATCGCGCTCAGCCGTTCCGGATGGAGCAGCCGGTCGGCCAGATGGGTGGTGACGAGCGTGTCGAGCTTGTCCATCCGGATGGAGCGGCCCTTGCACGCCATCTGGCCGTGCCGGGCGCAGCTCGAGCAGGCGTAGTAGCGGTGCACCTTGCCGGTCTTGGAGGTGCCCGTCCTGAGCGTCATCGCCCCGCGGCAGGTGGCGCAGACGGCAAGCCCCGTCAGCAGGATCGGCCCGGTCACGACCCGCGGCGGCGTGATCCGCGGGTTGCGCGCCTTGAGCTGGCTCTGCACCTGCTCGAACACCTGCGGCTCGATGATGGCCGGAACCTCGGCGAACACCTGCTCCGACTCGCCTTGCGGCGACCGCTGCGCGCCTCCACCCGGTTGAACGGCATGCGCCCGGCATAGACGGGATGGGTCAGCAGGGCGTGGATCGGCCCAAGCCCCCACGTGGCGCCGGCGCGCGTGCGATAGCCGTGCGTGTTGAGCCACACGGCGATAGCCTTCACGCCCATCGGCCCTGAGCCGTTGTCGCCCTTCGAGAAACAGCCGGAAGATCAGCCGCACGGTCTCGGCCTCGACCGGATCGATCGCCAGCTTCTTCTTGATGCGGCTGCCCCGCCGCTCGACCTCGACGGCCTTGTAGCCGAAGGGCGGTCGGGCGCCGTTCCAGTAGCCCTGCCGGGCGTTCTCCTTCATGGAGCGCAGCACGTGCTTGGCGTTCTCCTTCGACTGGTACTCGTCGAAGAGAGCGATCACCTGCCGCATCATCACCTGCGCCGGGTCGTCGCCCGAGCTCCTGGGTGATCGACACCAGCCTGACGCCATGCTTGGCCAGCTTGCGCACGTAGAATTCGAGGCCGAAAGCATCGCGGAAGAAGCGCGAGAACGAGTGCACGACGATCACGTCGAACGCGTTCTCGCCGTCGCAGGCGCGCTCAATCATCCGCTGGAACTCGGGCCGCTTGTCGTCGGTCGCCGAGGCGCCGGGCTCGACGTACTCGGCGACCACGGTCCAGCCGCGCTGCGCGACCCAGGCCTGCGTCTGGGCCCTCTGGTCGGGAATCGACAGGTCGTGCTCGGCCTGGCGACCGGTCGAGACGCGCAGGTAGATCACCGCTCGCGGGGCGGACGCCGGCGCACCAATTGGCATGGCTGGTCCTGATCGCGGCGGCTTTCCAGGGCTGTTCATGGCGACACCTCTCCTCGACCTGGCGCGGCTCCACGCATTCGCGGCGGCAGGGTCGGACCGAAGGCGAGCCACCGCTGCATCCGGCTTTCGCCTCGTCAGCTCGCGTCCCAGTTTGAACGATTGCGGGCCTGCCGCAAGAGCCTCCTTGCAAAGCTCACAGCCGCGCGTAGAGACGTGGCGCGCGTGCAGCGCGGAAGGAGACCAACAGCCTCATGGCACGCCGCCGCAACAGCCGGCCGCTTGTACCCCGGCCTTCTGTGCCGGACCCGAGACGCCACCTGCTCGAAGCCGTGCTCGCCTTCGTGCGGGCGGCGCGGTCGACACCGGGTGCCCTTCGGATCGCCCTCCTCGGCTCCCTGACGACCGACAAGCCCATTCCGAAGGATGCCGATGTGCTCGTCACCATCGATGCCGCCACCGACCTGGGCCCTCTCGCCCGCCTCGGACGGCGCCTCCTGGGGACAGCGCAGACCATCAACCTGGGGGCCGACATCTTCCTTGCCGACGCGGCGGGGCGCTACTTGGGGCGCATCTGCCACTACCGCGAGTGCTTCCCGCGCGTTCGCCCGCCGGGCGCTCAGCTGCGGCCTGCGGCAGCACCTGAACGACGACCTCCAGATCGTGACCCTGAGCCCCACGCTCGTCGGCGCCCCGCCCATCGAGCTATGGCCGCACGTTGTCGCGCGCTGCACCGTGCCGGAGGACACGCAGGCGCTTCTGCTCGCACCGCTGGACGAGGCACTTCGCACGACCTGAGCCCCTCAAAGCGGCGAACCAGCTACGAAGCGGATTTCCAGGGCAAGCCCCCGTCGAGATGTTCGGCAGAGATCGGGGGCGATCCGGATGCGATATGCTCCTGTCGAGCCTTGCCGTTCGTGACGCTGTCCGACTCATTGCATGGCGCCGGCCCGGTGGCACGTGCCGGTGATCTCCGCGAGGTCCCCGGGCTCGTGAAGGCTTCCCCGCCCGCACAAATAGCTTGCCGGTCCAAGGGCCTATGCACAGGCAAATCCGCCCGCGGCCACATCAAAGATTGACCGCCTGTGGTATAGCCCCCGCTCGCCATTACACCGGGGATTCCCATGCGTAAGGCCACCGCCGCGCAGCCTGCGCCCGAGCCGGCCGATGAGCCGGAGCTCGTAGTCGACCGCGAGTTCCGCAGCCCGCGGCCGCTCGACCGCAACATCAGCACCGTTACGCTCAAAACGACCACCAACAACCCCACCGAAGGCTACGACCTGCAGCTCTCCGCCACCTTCGGCAAGGAGCGCATCAGCCTCGTCTCCGACGACTTCGAGATCGAGGTCGACTTCTCGATGGACAAGGCCAACATCGAGCTTTCCTTCCATCACTGCGAATACACCGAGATCAACGAGCACCCGCGCGTCGAGGAATACAAGCGCACCATCACGGAACATGCCGGCAAGCACTCCAACGCGCTCGCCAAACTCGCCGGACGACTATCCGGCGGCGCCGCCGGCGTGACCGGCAAGGCCGATCTGGACGCGAACGTCCAGCGCACCGCGATGTCGTCGACGACGACCAAACAGGAGATCGTGCGCTACGACTGGCACCGCCTAGGCGGCGACGCGATCACCGTCGGCCCCACCGGGAGCTATCTCCAGGGCCCAATCATAACCGACTTCAAGGGCTGGCGCGTCACGCCCTACGACGCCGGCCGCATCTCCGGCGTCATTGCCCGCGTGAAGGTACGCGAGCCGTGGATCAACTTCGACAACGCCGACATCGTGCGGCACCCGCCCGGGCTTCTCGACAAGGTCAAGCGGCTGATGAAGGATCATCGGCGCAAACAGTTCTTCGAGCTGCTTCTGCGCCACCTGATGATGCAGACCGAGCTACGCATGCACCAGGAAGGCACCGGGACTGACGCAACCATCGCCTCGCATGTGCTCCTGGTGCGGCCGTACTCCGAGCGCGCCACCTCGCCATTTGCCGGCAACAGCCGCCGCCAAGTCACCATCGACGGCACCCAGGTGGAGCAGTGGCTCGCGGCCGAGGAAGGTCATGAGGTCAGCGCTCTCATCGCCCTGGGCCTGCATGCCGACGTGATCGGCCCTTCCGCCGAAGGCGAGCCCGCGCGTCAAAAGCGCGGCAGCTTCTTCATTCCTGACAGCGCGCCGCCGCATGCACTTGCAGCGTTCGAGCACATATACAAAGCAGGCACCATCCCCAAGGAGCAGATGCCGTACCCGACTACCTACCACGACCTGCGCGCGCTCAAGCTCATCGCCACCGAGGGCGACGCCATCCGCTCCGTCGCCAAGCCGAACTTGGATCCCAACATCCTGCTGCGCCGCGCCGCCAGCGGGATGGAGTGCATAAACATCGCCCGCCAGGTGTTGCGCATCAACCCGAATGCCAAGCCTGTCGAGGTGGCCGCGGCCGTTGCCCTGGAGCTCGGCAAGAACTGGCCCACGCTCGGCAGCAAGAGGCGCAATGGCGGCGCCATCATGCGCTGGGCCGTCTGGCTCGAGCCGCATCTCCTCGACGAAAGCTCCAGCAGCGATGCCGCAACGCGCATTGCCTTCGCGCTCGACAACACCACGAGGGAAAAGACGAAAGGCAGGCCGGCATCCCTGCGCAAAGCGCGCGAACCGGAAGTTCGCCGCCTTGTCGCTCAGGGCCTCACCAACACCGAGATCGCCAGGCAGCTCAACGTCTCGCCCGCTACCATTTCCAACTGGCGGCGAGCGCTAGGAATCTGAAACAGAGAATGGCCGCCAAGCCGTATCAGGGGTCCCGCCTCTCTTCGTCCCGGCATCTCGACATGAGCGCTCAGGTATCCGATACCCATTTCGCTCCTCCGCTACCGGCACCGCGACACACCTCAGGTGCTCCGCGGCAGTGCCCAATACCGTCTGCGCGAAGTGTCAGGCGTCCCGAGCGCCGAGGAACAGCCGCTTTTGGCACGAGGCAGAATTCTTTGGCAGCGCGCCGATTTCGACTGCTATCTGAGGTTCTTCTGCCGTGGTGGAGCAGCGCCTAGCAGGCGAACTCTTGACCCTCAACGGAAGTGCGGCATTCCGGTCGGCGCGCTTACCTCATGCACGCGCGAACGCTCTCGATGAACACTCCGACGACCGGGCTCAATGTGCGGTTCCTCAAGGTGACGATCGCGATTGGCCATGGGCGTGCCGGCATTTCGACCTGCAGCGCCTTGAGAGAGAAGCGCTTCTCGTTCAGGCCCAGGACGGAATTAGGAAAGGCGGTTACGTACCGACCTGTGGTCAAGAGGTGAATGCGAAGGTGAAGCGAAAACGCCACGATGCTCATCCTCGGCATCGGCAACCCAGCGGCACGGAATGCCTCTTCGAGAAGAAAACTATTCCAGGTCTCCGCTGGCGTCAGAACCCATGGCTCATCGATGAGGTCCGCAAGGGCAATTCTCCGACGACGGGCCCAGGGGCTTTGAGTTCCCACCGCGATGACCAGGCGATCATTGAAAAGAACATCAACATTGAGGTCATCCGGCGTGTCGCTGGCGGGCGAGGGCAGCAGCCGTGCCAGCACGAGATCGAGATTGCGCTCCCGCAACTCGGAAAATTGCTGAACCGGGTTCTTCACTTGCGTGACATGGAGAGCGACGTGGGGGTACTTGCGTGACAGCTGCTCGATTACCGGTGGAAGTACTGCTGCGGCAATCGATTCGGGGCAGGCAAGTCTGAGTTCCCCGGTGGCGGCATCCGACATGAACTCAATGTCTCTGATCCCCTGGCGCAACTCGTCGAAGGCCGCGACACTGCGCTTCAGCAGTGCCCTGCCGTAGATTGTGGGGACCACTCCCTTGGGAGTTCTGTCGAGAAGTTGCGCACCGACAGCGTGCTCCAGATTTGCAATGACTTCAGACACGGCCGGCTGCGACACGCCCAGGCGCGCGCCGGCCTTGGCCATGCTGCCGAGCTCGGCAACGGTGGACAGGACGTGTAGGTCCCTGAGCCTCAAGCGCCGGCCGATGCGCGCATGCCAATCGATGTCCTTGGTCATAGGTGGTTCCCGATGGGGTCAACGGAAAATATGGAGTTTCCTTTATAGCCAACCACGCTACTCTTGTCGGCAGCTTCCATCTCCAAGGAGCCGGAAATGCCAGTGCTCAAGAACCTTCTTGGCAAGTCGCCGAGCGAGCCGACAGGCCGCCTGCGCAACTACCTTGCCAACGAAGTGCTGGGCACCAAGCAGTCGACGATCCATGAGAACGTCATCAACCCTGGCGGCAGCGTTCCTTGGCATCTCCATTGTGTGGAGGAGATCATTGTGGTCTTGGAGGGGCTCGGCGAGTGTCACACCGAGCAAGGGACGGAGACCTTCGCAGGTGGCGACGTGATCATTTTGCCTGAGAGGCAGCGTCATTCCCTCCGCAACATTGGTCGCGTTCCGCTTCGGCAGCTCTGCTTCTTCCCGGGTCCACCTGGCACACAATGGCTGGGTGAGGAGACGGAGCCCGGACAACGCCTCGAGACGCGGGACGGACTGCCCTGACGCTGCAGATCTCGAGCCATCAGTTAATCGAGGAGCAACCCGATGCGTCCGCTGGTTTTTCCGGCTGCACTCACGTGCGCTCTCGCGCTCGTCTTCAACGATGGAGCTGATGCCCAGCAAGCGCCGGCCCGCCAGATCACGATGGTCATCCCCTATGCGGCCGGCGGGCCGCTCGATGTGATCGGCCGAATATTGGCTGAGCGGATGCAGGTCACCCACGGTCAGACCATTATCATTGAGAACGTTGCCGGTGCGGGCGGAAACATTGGCACAGGTCGGCTGGCCCACGCTGCGCCCGACGGCTCTACTCTCGGACTAGGAAATTGGGGCTCGCACGTTCCAACGGCGCCTTGTGCGACGTATCGAGAATTGCTCCGTTGAGCCATTCCCTATCGCCGCGGCCTACCAACGTGCTTCAAGTAGGATGGACGCTATGCGTAGGGTGCTTGCCGCTGCTGGACTGTTCATGACAACCGCCGCCGATGCAGTCGCCGCTGAGATCAAAGTCCTCGGGACACAGTCGATGGTGCTTGTCTGGAATGAGATTGCCCCCAAGTTCGAGCAACAGACAGGCCACACGGTCAGCATGACGCCCCACATAGCCGCTACGGCCAAAAGGATGATCGACGCCGGTGAGCGCTTTGACGTCGCAATCCTGACACCCGCCGTAATCGATCAGTTGATCAAGGAAAACCAGCTCATTGCTAATACACGCACTGACATCATGCGTGTAGGTATCGGCGTTGCCGTGCAGGCGGGCCAAGACAAGCCCGACATCAGCTCGGTCGAGGCGTTCAAGAATACGCTTCTTAATGCAAAATCGATCGCCTACCTGAAGACAGGAGTGAGCGGCATCTATTTGTCTGACCTGATGAAGCGACTGGGCATCGCAGAGGACTTGAAGTCCAAGACCATACTGCCAGAGGGAGATGTGGTGGGGCCCATGGTGGCCCGAGGTGAAGCGCAAGTGGGTGTTACGGCGATGTCTACCCTGCGAGCAACACCCGGGCTTGAAATCGTTGGCCCACTCCCGCCCGAAATCCAATCGTACGTCACCTTTACTGGAGGGGTCAGTGCCAGTACCACCTCGCCGGACGCAGGCAGAGACCTACTCCAGTTCCTGACGAGTCCAGCAGCTCTACCGGCAATGAGAGCGAAGGGACTGGAACCTAGTTGAGGGCACAGATGGCGGAGTTACCGCGAGGTGCTATGAGGCGGACGCAGGCCGGCTCATTCTTGCATGGCTCTCCTCAGTCATCGTGACGTTAGGAGACCTGCAATGTCCGAAGCACCGGTAGAAGCACCTGCATGCGCAACTACTGGATGTGGGGCGCATCGTAGAGCAAGGATCCAATCTTCCCCCTGTTCGGCTTGCCGTTCGCCGAGCGCCGCATTCGTTCGTCGGCTTATGGCACACCCCGGACGACTTCCGCGGTGCAGCGATTCCGTCAGCTATCGGAGGGACTTGCTCCCTGCCAGCAAGGCCGGCGGCAGGCGAAGTTCTGACCCATTAGAGAAGTTGCACGGATGTCGGAGGGGCCCGATTTGCGCGCAATGAACGGAACTCAATGGCACTCGTCAGCGGCATTAGTGGGTGGCGTCAACTTCGCGTTCGGAATATGCCTTTGCAACGGCCGTTGTACTCAAAGCGTATTCGTGAAGCAGTTGGGCTGAACACATGCGTATTCTTGTGGCTGGCTTCCAGCACGAAACCAACACCTTCGCGCCGTCTAAAGCGGATTACGAAAGCTTTGCCCACGGAGGAATGTACCACGCAATGGTGCGTGGGATCGACATCCTTGCTTTGCGCGACGTGAACATCCCGATGGGCGGCTTCATTCGAGCGATGGAGCGTGCGGCGGTTGTTCTGGTGCCGTCCATCTGGACTGACGCCATACCGTCGGCGCATGTGGCGACCGCAGCGTACGAGCGTATCGCTGGCGAGATCGTTGAAGCAGCTCGGTCACGGGACTTCGACGGGATTTACCTAGATCTCCACGGCGCCATGGTGTGTGAGCACCTGGACGACGGCGAAGGAGAGCTGCTCGCGCGGCTTCGCGCGGTGGTCAGCCCCACGGTGCCGATTGTCGCCAGCTTGGATCTCCACGCCAACGTCACCCAGCGCATGCTGGCCAATGCCGACGCTCTGGTAGCGTATCGGACGTATCCACACGTGGACATGGCTCAAACTGGGGAACGCGCCGCCGTATTGCTAAAGCGCTTGCTCGAACAAGGTCGATTTTCGCATCGCGCATCTCTCCGGCTCCCATTTCTCATTCCGATAAATGCTATGTGCACATCTTTTGAGCCGGCGCGCGAGATGTATCGGAGGCTCGAAACACTCGAAACGGGCAGTGTGGTCTCGCTGTCGTTCGCTCCGGGCTTTCCAGCCGCAGACTTCGAGGAATGCGGCGGCACAGTCTGGGGCTATGGTGACGACGCCGAGCAGATCGAGCGCGCAGTCGAGGCGCTCACGCGAGAGATCGTGGCGGCAGAGTCTAAATGGGTCGTACCATTTCTGTCCCCTGAGGCGGCGGTCCGCGAGGCGCAGCGGCTGGCGGCAGGCGCCTCTCGTCCGGTCGTTATCGCCGATACGCAGGATAATCCCGGTGCCGGTGGAAATTCAGATACGACGGGCATGCTGCGCGCACTTCTAGACTGCGACGCACAGGACGCAGCTCTTGGCCTGATGGTCGACCCGGCGGCAGCCGAAGCGGCGCATCTGGCTGGTGTTGGGCAAGACATCACCATTGCGCTCGGAGGACACTCCGGTGTTCGTGGTGATGCTCCGTTTTGCGGAACCTTCCGCGTCGAGCAGCTTTCGGACGGGCGCTGCCGCTTTGACGGTCCCGTTGCGCATGGCAAGCAGGGCGATGTTGGTCCTACTGCCCGCCTATCGCTTAAGGGAGTGCAAGTCGTCGTCAGCACCAATAAGGAACAAATGGTGGATCGCAATCAATACCGAATGGCTGGCGTAGAGCCGGAGCGAATGAAGATCCTGGTGAACAAGAGTTCGGTCCACTTCCGCGCCGATTTTGAACCCATTGCCAAAGCCATCCTGGTGGCCAAGGCGCCCGGTCCCATGTTGGCAGATCCAGCAGACCTACCATGGACGCGCCTCGCGCCTGGCATTCGGCTGAGACCGATGGGCAGCGCTTTCAAGGCGCAATGATGCCGCGAGTTTTTAAATCGCACAGGCATATGGCCATGGCCTCGCGGAATGACTGCTCCTTAAATCCCCCCACACGAGTTACTGGCTACTGCTACTCGGGCAGGCCGGCCTTGCGCAGCCCATCGAAGAAGTGCTCTGCGTCCTCTGCGGACTTGAACCCCATGATCCGCCTCGCTGCCCCCGTTATCGTATAGTCGGGCTGGATCAGCATAGCGTCGGCGGCCTCTGCCCGAGCCTCGTCCATCCGGCCCATTTGCGCGTAGGTCGCAGCGAGCCAACTGTGGCCGGCTCGAAGGTTGGGTGCCCGTGAAACGCAGTCACGCAAGACCGGTAACGCTCGCTCATATTGTTTGAGCATGTAATGGGCCAATCCCAGGGCACCGGAGGCCACAGGGGAGTAGAACGGATCGAGCCGCATCGAGGCCTCGATGACATCGACAGCCCGCTGCGAACGTCCCGCAACGACGAGGGCCAGTCCGAGGTACCACTCCACGTAGTTTGGGTTCAGCGCAAACGCTCTTTCGATTTCCCGCAGGGAGGCCTCGTGCTGACCCTTCCACGCGAGCACAAATCCGAGTGCGGCACGGCCCTCGGGCAAGTTGGGATCGAATTGGACGGCCTTGCGCGCGAATTGGTGCGCCAGGTCCAGCGCAGCAGAATTGAGAAAGTCGCGGTGCGAAGGGGTCATCCAGGCGACCGCGCGCGTGCGGGACAGGAGGGCGTAGGAGCGGGCGTAGTGTGCGTCGACGGAAAGCGACTGCTGAAGCAGCCGCCCGGCTTCGTCAAGGTCCTCGGCCCTGGATGAGGAACTGAAGGAGGCCTGGGATTGAGCCGCCTGAAGGTAATAGTCGTAAGCCTGCCAGCTGTTGGGCGGGTTGCCGCGCGTGCGCTCAGTCTCCGCCTTTCGAACATGCGCGGCGAGGATTGCGACAATCGTGCGCACGACCTCGTCCTGGACAGCAAAGACCTCTTCCAGATTGCGGTCGTAGTGCTCCGCCCAGCGATGGGCTCCCGTCGCGGCATCGATTAGCTGGGCGGAGATGCGAATACGATCGCCACCGCGTCGTATGCTGCCTTCCAGCAGTAGCGCACGCCGAGCTCGCGCCCGACCTGGCGGACGTCGACCGCCTTGCCCTTGTACTGGAAGCTGGAATTGCGGGCGATGACGAAGAGCTCGGAAAAGCGCGACAGCTCGGTGATGATGTCTCCCACAATGCCATCAGCGAAATACTCCTGCTCCGGATCTGAGCTCAGATTGGTGAAGGGCAGAACGGCGATCGAAGGCTTGTCCGGAAGGGTCAGAGCGGATCTGGCCGGTTCAACGGGGGCTCCGTCGGCGGCAGTCGCGCCTGACGACCCCTCTTCTTCCCGCACGGCGCCCACGAAACGGAAGCCTTTGCGCGGCAGCGTCTTGATCAGGCGCTGCTCCTCGCCGCTGTCGCCGATCGCGCTGCGGGCGACGTTGAGACGAGTGGTCAGCGCGGCATCCGAGACAATGCGACCGTCCCAGATCGCGGCGATCAGGTCATCCTTGCTGACGACACGTTCACGGTGGCGGATCAGGTAGTCGAGCAGGTCGAACACCTGCGGCGCAACGGCAACCGCCTCCGTCCCGCGACGCAGCTCACGCCGGTCGAGTGTCGAGCACACAGTGCTCGAAGAGATACCGCAAGCTGCCGTTCCCTGACCGGGATCAATCCATCCGGAGCCACTGTAGCACGCGCTGGAAGGCAAAAAATCAGGCAGCCGTTAGGAAAATGTGAGCGCCAGGTTAAGCGCTCCGGCCCGCGCCTCGGCATCCTCGGCTCACATGACATCTTCGCCGTCAAGAGGTGCGCGATGACCACGGTTCACAGAACACTGGAGTTCGTTGAGACGGCCGACCCGGCCCCGCGTTTCTCCGCCTTCATCAAGAGGTGCTGGACTGCCCTTCAACAGCGCCGCAAGCGCGCAAGGCTACGCGCCGCTTTGTACGCCCTGCCAGACCGCGACCTCAGGGACATCGGCGTATCGTGGAGCGAGATCGAGTACCTCGCCTTGAACGGCACTGACGTGCGGGTCGACCCGCGCGGGCGCCCATAGGGATGCATTCCCCCGAATGTCCACCTTTGGCACTACCTCACCGTTCAGGCGAGCAGGGTAGGCCTTCCGGGAACAGTATTACATTACCCTTGGCGCGACGTAGTATCCGCCCGGCTCGGGGGTTCTTTCATCTCTTGGGCGGGCCCCTCGCCCCTGCGGGGCTCGGGTCGGGCCCTATCGCGCGGCAAGCCGCGCGACCGAGCCGCCTTCGGCGTCTCGTCCGATTCCGGTGACGGTCCCTCCCGCGGGTGCTCGCTGCGAGCGTCCGGCACTATCTCCACCGGCGTGGCTCAAGCAGCGAACGCCTGGTCGGTACCGCCATGCCGAGGATCGGCACGGCCTCTCGCAATCGTAGCACGGTGCTCGGCCGGGCAAGCCGTGGCCTGGAAGCGTTGAGTTCGCGTCGAGGAGCGTCGCGACGGCCAGGCTTGCCTCGGCCTTGCGCGCCGTGCAGGCAACAGACCGCACGGCCGGGGCGAGAAAATGCGATCCGGCCGAACTAGAAAATGCCTCTGGCAGCCGCCGCATGCGTCTCGCGCAGCATCTCGCGCCGGACAGGGCCGACGGCGGCAGCGCGTCTCGCATTGTCCCGCTCTCGGTCGACGAGGGACTCAGCCTTCAGGTGCGCTCAGCCTCCGAGCCGGCCTTCGACGACGCAAACAGCTCCTCCAGGACGTCGCCGAGATACGTCTCGATCGCGTCCACCTCGGCTGCGCAAACGGGCACCGGTTGCCCGAGGTTGTCGAGCACCACGAGATCGCCATCCGGTGACGCCTTCGCGCGCTGGTGCCGCGCGCCCGGCCTTGGTCGCGACACGGCGTGTCAGCCGACGCTGTTCGAGTGACGGAGGCCCGCGGCAGTTGGGCGGCTCGGTGCCGGTGGCGCAAACCGTTTCCGTTGCGGCCTCCGCAGGCCGCGTGTGCTGCGCGTCGCGGCAACTGGAAAGGACGACAACCTCGGCCGCATGGCGTGGCGTTGCCAGAGCCCAATCCGACGCCAGCCAGTTCGGACCAGCGTTGACCGCGAGCCGTACCCGAGTCCCGTCGACGGCACAGTAGCCACCGGCCCGCTCGTCGGCGCAGCTACCAAGGTCACGCTCTTGGCTGGCCTTGCCCTTGATGCTCCCAGCGTCGCTTGATCAATGGGGTCGTCCCTGAGCACCGCACGCGCATCGTTCTCGCCGTCAGACTCGGCTCCCCTGCGCAGTCTGGCAAGGCGTTCCGCGTTGGGAACGACTGCGTTGGTGCGGCCGGGAAAGCCGAGCGCGCGACCGGCAGTTCCATGACGGCCGCTGCTGCGGCGGCAGAAAGCGATGGGCGCGAAAGAGCTCGCGCAACCCATCGTCGGCGACCGCAGGCAGGTATCGCGTCTCGATATCACTCCGCTTCCTTGCGGACGATGGGATTCCATTCAGCCAACGCCGGCGCGACTTCAGCCCAGGCCTGGCGGCTCTGCTGGTCCGCCCGCCAATCGGCGGCGAGCAGTACGCCGGCCGTGGTCACGAGCATCACGAGGGCGACCGCGATCGTTCCGGCCAGTATTCCTGCGACCGGCGCCATCGCGCCTACGCACACGCCAACAGGTGCCGCTATCGCCCCGACCACCACGTACAGAGTTCGTGGAACGGACATGGCGTGTTCCTTCGCGGACCCCCTATTTACCTCTATTCTTAGTCCCGAAAATATGTGATCGAAAAATGGCCGTGAAATGAATGGGAGACATTATGAGACGCCTTGAGACGCTGAATTGAGAATTTTTTGTAGAGTGTAATTCCGTGCAGATCTGTGCATTTCCGGGAAGTTGCGGGAAGATTTTGAAATGAGAAGCGTGAGAGCAAGATAAAGCGAAACTCGCGTTTCGCCACAAACAAGGGTAAGTTGTTGTCTGCACATGGCTTTTTACGACGACTGGGTCGCGCAATCGGCAATCGGATGACGCCAAACTGACTCCACCCATAGAAATTACTTCGGCGCCTCAACGCATTATATCAATGGCGGTTGTGCACCCTTGTATTTCAGCCGTCGACATTCCAATTCGATGGCATGTCCGAGGACGACCTCTTCGAATTCAAACCTCGACCTGGAAAACCGCGCGGCCAATCCCGAACGCGGCCGCGAACGTTCATTGGCGAGGTCCTCCGCGCCGTCGCCGAGCAGGGCGGCGATCCCCGCCGCGTTGGCCGATCAGGGACACGAAAGCCGAGCGGCCGCTTCAACGCCCGCGGCCGGGGACGCGAGGCTGCAGCGTCGCTCGAAGGCCACGGCGGCTGGGAGTCCGCGTCCGGCGAGCCCTGGACCGGCGGCATGCGCTACCGGGCCCGCCGGGTCGTGGTCAAGGCGCGGGTGGTCAAGCTCAAGGGCGTGGAGAGCCAGGCCATCGCCGCCCACCTGCGCTATCTGCAGCGCGAGGGCGTCACGACCGACGGTGAGCACGGCCAGGCCTACTCAGGCGAGGACGATCGCGCCGACACCAGGGCCTTCATCGATCGCGGGCTGGAGGACCGCCACCAGTTCCGGTTCATCGTGGCCGCCGAGGACGGCGTCGAGCTCGGGGACCTCAAGTCCTTCACCCGCGATCTCATGCGACAGATGGAGCAGGACCTCGACACCACGCTCGATTGGGTGGCGGTCGACCACTTCAACACCGGGCAGCCGCACACCCATGTCGTTGTCCGCGGCGTCACCGATGAGGGCAAGATCCTCTACATCGCCGGCGACTACATCGCCCACGGCATCCGGGCCCGGGCGAGCGATCTCGTCACCCGCCAGCTCGGGCGGCAAACCGAGTTGGAGGTGCAGCAGAAACTGAGCCGCGAGGTGGACCACGACCGCTTCACGCGGCTCGACCGGACGCTCCTGAACGAGGCCGATGACGGCAAGATCGATCTGCGCATCAGCCCGGGCCAGAGCTATCTCGGTCCGCGCCAACCGCCACCTGCTGATCGCCCGGCTGCAGAAACTGGAGGCCATGGAGCTGGCCGAGCCGGTCGAGCCTGGGGTCTGGGAGCTGTCACCCAGGCTCGAGCGCAGCCTCAAGCAGCTGGGCCAGCGCATCGACACCATCAACCTCATGCACAAGGCGCTCGGCGAGGAGGCTGCCGAGCGAGGTGTGTCGCAGTTCATGATCCACCGGGAGGTGCCGCGATCGCCCATTACCGGCCATCTCAAGGGCAAGGGCCTCGCCGGCGATGGGCTGACCGACAAGGCCTACCTGGTCATCGACGGGGTCGACGCGCCGCGTGCACTACCTCGAGCTCGACGCAGCGCTGCTGCCCGAGGATGCCCGGCATCGGCGCCATCCTCACCGTCGGCCGGGAGCCTTCGGCACGGTCGGTGGACAAGACCATCGCCACGTTCGCCGCCCGCAACGACGGGTTCTACGAGCCGCGCCAGCACGCCGAGATCGCCAGGCTGACCCAGCGCATTCCCGGCGGCGACGTCGAGGGCCATGTTGAGGCCCACGTCCGGCGCCTCGAAGCCCTGCGCCGGGCGGGGATCGTCGAGCGGCTGGACGCCGACCACTGGGAAATCCCCAAGGACTTCCTGGAGCAGGCGGCGGCCTACGACAAGCAGCACGCTCGCAAGCTTGTGGTCGAGGTTCACTCCGCCGTGGACCTTGACCGGCAGATCACCGCCGATGCCGCCACCTGGCTCGACCGCCAGCTGGTCGGCCGGCATCCGGTCGAGACGGCGCCCATGGGTTTCGGGCGACAGGTCGAGAAGGCCCTGGAGCGGCGCAACGAGACCCTGATCGCGCGCAAGCTCGCCTATCGGGCCCAGGACGGCGCCATGCGCTACCAGCCCGACCTGCTCGCAACCCTGCAGCGTCGTGAGCTCGACCGAGCCGGCAAAGAGCTCGAGGCCAAAAGCGTCAGCGGCCTGGCCTATGTCCCGGCGCGCGACGGCACCACCATCCGGGGCATCTACCGGGGAACCGTCACGCTGACCAGCGGTCGGTTTGCCGTCATCGCCAACGAGCAGCAGTTCACCCTGGTCCGATGGCGGGACATCCTGGAGCGTTTCCGAGGCCGCGAGGTCGCCGGCCTCGTCCGCGGCATGGGCGTCTCATGGCAGCTCGGTCTTCAGCGAGGCCGCGGCCTGTCGCGGTCTTTGTGAGTCAAGTTGACCCTCGTTAGCTGACGCAAACCCGCTGTATGACCAATGGGAAAGAGCGCCACGGACGGACTCATGCAGCGCAGCAAGCGACGTGCACTGGTTGCCCTCCTGACACGGATGGGTAGCCGGGGTGACAAGGCAATATCGTGGTGCTTGGGCTCGCGCAGCTTCGCTCTTGGCGCATTTCGGCGCCCCATAGCGTAGTACACGCCAAGACCTGCTCAATCACGCGCGCCGGGTGCCTAACCGGCTCTCTTTCGTTGAGTGTTGACTGGCGCCTCTTGCGCATCGATCAGCCCGAAGTCTCGTGACCTCGAGTCTTCGTCAGCGAGGGCAAATCCCTCGGCCGCCAAGCCTCGCTTCAACAGCTCGCGTATGGCTGAAGCCCGGCTCGGCATCCTTTTCGTGAACCGCCAATCATCCAGAGCCCGCAATTCCGCCTTTGTGAGCATGATTTGAAGTCGCTCTCCTCTGGTGAGCTCGGGCATGCCTGCCTCCTACTGCTTCTGGCGATAGTGACAAGAATATATGTCTTACATCGACGATGTCAATTACTCATTAGCAGAAAAAAGTGTCATGGGTGCTTTATGGTTGTGAAGCTGCTTCGCCACGTTCGGGGCCGAATTCGCAAAAGTTGGCAAGCATGTAATCTAGTATAGGTCTCATATTTCAAATAACACATCGTCTAATCATAGTATACATAAAGAAATGACTTGGCTTCAGGTCCTTTGATCTATATGCCTCATGTAGTTCCCACTTGGAGAACTATGTCATGCGTCAGTCTTCAGCGCGAAGCAAAGCCCGTTTGTGTAGAAATGGTGGCACAACACCAAGGGAAGCAATCGACGGGGCAATCCTCGCATCCGAGCACCACGCGGTGGTGAACCTCGCGGCATCATTGGATGACACGTGCTCCGAGCTCCTCGCCACCCTTCAGTACAATGGCCGCCTGGAATTCCTCCGGACCGCGGCGGACAACTGTGTGCTGCGCTCCGACAAGGCCACTCTGGTCACGCTTATCGTCAGGGAGGCCGTCACCAACGCGATCAAGTACGCCCATCCAACCGGTATTCCGGGCAGGATCGCTGTGGCGTGCAGCCAAGATTCCGAAGGCGTGATTGCAGTTGAGGTGGCCGACGATGGTGTCGGCTTGCCCGAGGACTTTGATCCGGCGACGGACGGCGCTACCGGCTTTCGGGTCATGCGCGCATTGAGCCAAAGGCTCGAAGCGACCTTGGCGTTCAAGTCAACGAGCCTGGGACTGCATGTAGGCGTTGCGAGCTTCCGCTCGACGCACGCGAGGTCAAGGCTGCCGACACCCGAAATGGTCCAGCCGACGGCGATCTCCCAAACTCCAGCAAAGCGAAGGGCGCCGGTCAGCGCATGAACGGAGAGCTGCAAGCCGAGCAACAGTTCTGTCAGCTTCTCCATGCCTTGCCGGCCGCCGTCTACACCACGGACGCCGACGGGCGCATCACCTTCTACAACGAAGCCGCGGCGAAGCTTTGGGGGTGCCGCCCGGAATTGGGCAAGAGCGAGTTCTGTGGATCCTGGAAGCTCTACCGGTCTGACGGCCAGCCGCTGCCCCATGATGAGTGTCCGATGGCGATGGCCCTCAAGCAACGGCGCGCGATCCGCGGCGTTGGAGGCGATTGCCGAGCAGCCTGATGGTACGCGAGTTCCCTTCGTCCCCTATCCCACGCCGCTCTTCGATGCGTCGGGGGCAATGACCGGCGCCGTCAACATGCTGGTGGATATTTCCGAGCACAAGCGCGCCGAGAGGTTGTTGGCCCGACAGATGGAGGGGCAGGCTGCCCTGTATCAATTCACCGACAGATTGTTCCGCGCTGAGGCCCTGGGTGATGTCTTCGATGCAGCCTTGGATGCAATCGGTCGGGCCTTGGGTTGCCAGCGCGCCTCGATACTGCTGTTTGATGACGCCGGGATAATGAAGTTTGCGGCTTGGCGCGGATTGTCCGACGGCTATCGGCAGGCGGTTGAAGGGCACTCGCCATGGGCGCGCGATACCAGAGATCCGCAGCCAATTTGTATCGAGGATATCGAGAGCGCGGACATTCCGGAGGCCCTCAAGGCGATCGTCAAAGCGGAGGGCATCGGCGCACTTGCGTTCATTCCCCTTGTCGCGAAGGGTCAACTCGTCGGCAAGTTCATGACCTACTACGACGCTCGGCACGTCTTCGACGATCCTGAGGTCGATCTTGCCGTCGCCATCGCTCGTCAGCTCGGCTTCAGCGTGGAACGCATGCGCGCCGAGGATGCGCGTCGCCGCGCCGAGGAAGAGCTTTCCGACTTCTTCGAGAACGCGCCGGTTGCCCTGCACCGGCTTGGTCCAGATGGCGTCATACTCAAGGCCAACCGTCGCGAACTGGAAATGCTCGGGTACGACCTGGATGAGTACGTCGGGCGCCACATTTCAGAGATCCACGCCAGCCGGGAAGCCGCCGCCGACATTCTCAAGCGCGTGTCGGATGGCGAGGTGTTGCACAACTACGAAGCTCAGCTGCGCTGCAAAGACGGCTCAGTGCGGGATGTGTTGATTGCCTCAAGCGTTCTTTGGGACAAGGGACGCTTTGTCCATACACGCTGCTTCACTCGGGACATCACCGAGCTGAAGAAGGCCGACCACGCTGCTCGCCTCTTGGCCTCCATCGTCGAAACTTCAGACGATGCGATTGTAAGCAAGGACCTCAACGGCGTCGTCACCAGCTGGAACCGCGGGGCGGAGCGAGTCTTCGGCTATACGGCCGAGGAAATGATCGGCGCGCCAATCACGATCCTCATCCCCCCTGAGCGTCGTGACGAGGAGCCCGGAATCCTCGAGCGTATCCGACGCGGTGAACGCGTCGATCACTATGAGACCGTTCGCCGACGCAAGGATGGAAGTCTGGTCGACATATCGCTGGCCGTATCGCCAGTGAAGGATGCGGCGGGCAAGGTGATTGGAGCGTCCAAGATCGCCCGCGACATCACCGAGCGCAAGCAGATTGCTCGCCCGGCAGGAACTGCTCACACATGAAATCCAGCATCGCACGAAGAACTTGTTCGCCGTGGTGCTGGCCGTTGTTGCGCGCAGCTTTGCCGGCAAGCAGACCGTCAAGGATGCCGAGTCGGCCGTTCTCAGCCGGCTGCGCTCGCTCGCTCAAACCCATGTGATGCTGATCGACAAGGACTGGCAAGGCGCCGACCTCACCGAAGTCGTGCGCACCGAAATGATGCCCTTCGCCGATCGTGTGCAGATCGAAGGACCACCTCTGGTGTTGAACTGCGAAGGCGGCCCAGAACTTTGCGCTCGCATTGCATGAGCTTGCAACCAACGCCGCAAAATATGGTGCCCTCTCAAACCCAACCGGCCGCGTCCATATCAGCTGGTCCATGCTGAAATCGAACGGCTCGGACCACTTCACCTTTCGCTGGCAGGAGCGGGGCGGACCGGCGGTGTCGCAGCCCACGCAAAGAGGGTTCGGAAGTGCTGTGCTCGAACAGGTGATGGCCGAGTACTTTGAGGTGCCGCCGCGCATCGATTTTGCGGTCGGCGGCCTGAGCTACGAACTCAATGGTTCGCTCGACGCCGTGATGGCAGACGAACGGAACACTTTGCTAGCGGGAGGCGCGAGTGCATCTGCCTAACAGAGCGCTTGCTGGTCGGTCCATCCTGATCGTCGAGGATGAACCATTGATCGCGCTGGAGGTTCACGCGGCATTCAGCGCCGCTGGAGCAAGCATCATGTCCGCTGCAGACAGCAGGGAAGCCTTGCGGATGATCAGCTTGCCTGATCTGTCGGCGGCCGTCGTGGACATCAATCTCGGCCGCGGCGATGACTGCTCGGCTGTTTGCAAACGCCTCTCAGACAGGCGCATTCCCTTTGTCTTTTACACCGGCGACGCGCGAGCCGACATCTTGCTGAAGTGGCCTAACGCACCTGTATTGACCAAGCTCGCGGACAAGGAACGCGTCGTCGAGGTCGTGGCAGGTGTGCTGCGCTAACTTGACTTCTTGGCACAAGCTTCAATTGAACTCCCTACTGCGCCGTCGTTGGACCGGGGGAACATCGAAAAACCAGGGCAGATCGCATGCCAAATTCAGAAGCAACTGCGCCCAGGAGGTGGCCGCAGTTAATCAAGGCCACGCCAGCCCGGCCTCAATGACAAGTTTGCGCCGAAGCCCCCCTTGCGCCAACGGGCGGCGCTGTTGCCTGCGGTCAACACGACTTGTCGCTTCCAACAGAGTGAGAATTTGAGCGCCGCGCCTGGTGGATTGCTGGGTGCGGCGCTTGGGGTGACGCTGGGGCTGATCGACCTTCGCTGCTTGTACTGTCGTGCTCCATGTCGACGATTTCCGATCTTGCCGACACTCGTCTGCTCAGAGGCGAAGGTCGATTGAGGTCGTCTTCGCCTCTGAGCACTATGACCTTAGTTTCTCGTATCCCAGCGCCATTGCGGGGCGCTCTTGAGCCCGTCCTTCGTCGCGTTGATAACCAGCACGAGGTTGTCCCTTTGGTCTCGGCGCATCTGCAGTGAGTTGAAGCTCAAGGCGACCTCGCGCTCGCCCATGCCCAGGAAACCGCCGACGCCGATGATGACGGCTGCGACTTTGCCGTCCTTGCCGAGCACGATCTCGTTGACGTCGCCGACCGTCTCGTTGGCGGTGTTCACGACAGACGTGCCAATCAGCTTGCTGGCGCGCATCTCGTCAGCCTGATGGGAGTACCACATCGGCTGACCGCTTGGAGTCGTCGCCGCCGGCGGCGTCGGTGATGCAGGTGGGCTTGTCGCTTGCGCGAGCGCAAGCGGAGAAGCTGCTAGCAGGAGAGTGGACACGAGAGTTACCGTCTTAAGCATTATCGTTGTCCCTTTCGTGAGAGCTCTATCGGAACGCTTCAGGCGTTCCGCATCTACCACGCTGAACCCCGATGTCCGTGCGAAAGTTCCTGGGTTCTCTTGGTTCCGCTTCTACCAGTATTGCGGTGCGTTATAGTGCTGGTGGGTTCGGGTTTCCCAGCTCCGGTCTCCCCAGGAATCATCGCTGAAGTCTGGAGCATCCCTGAGTTGCTGTTGCGTTATGTTGGTGCGGAAGCCGCCTAGGGAGGTGTCGTACTTCAGCGCGCCCCACGGCACGGGGTAGTGGCTGTGGCCGAGGCCTAAAAAGCCACCGAAACTGATCACAGCGTAGGCGACGCGGCCGGATACTTTGTCGATCATCAGGTGGTCCACTCGACCAATGTTCTTGCCTGCGGCGTCGCAAACTTCGTTGCCTTCCACATCTTCGCTTGAGATGAGCTGGTGGTTTGGATGTTGCGTGGCAGATGCCATCAGAGCCTCCTGTGCGTCTTGGACTTGTTTGACCAACGCTTAGGAGGTGCAAACCGTTCCGATATATGAAACTCCATCGACTTTCAGTTTAGTCCACGGGAATGTGTCATTTGACATACACTGAAAGTCCTTTCGCGAATCCTGTCACGAAGTGACATAAAGTGGCCGCGGGACCTTCTACTCCGACTGTCGTTGGCCACCGCTTGACAACCCTCAGGCCATCAGTAGCGCCGACAGCGCCACTCAGGACAAATACCCAACCCTTCTCGGGTCGACACCTGGGAACGGTGCAAAGGGTAGCGCGTTCACTGTGCAGACTAACCCTGCAACGCATCGTCATCGGGTATGACGCGCGTCCACTGGATCGGAGCGCTGACACATGGACAGCATCATCTACCTCGTCGGCCTCATCGTGATCGTGATGTTCATCCTCAGCGCCCTGGGGCTTCGCTGAACGAGTCGAAATATGGAGACGCCAATGACACACGTCGGCCCCGCCCCTGTCGCTACACGACCCGCCGGCGAGGCGGCCGCGCCCGCGTTCGTCGAATGGGGACCCATCGTTGCGGGAGCGCTGCTGGCAGCGGCGCTTTCCTTTGTGCTGCTGACCTTCGGTGCCGCTATCGGCCTATCCGCCACCTCGCCGTGGCCCAACGTCGGTTTCTCCGGAAAAGTGATCGCCTCGCTTGCCATCTTCTGGGTCCTCGCCCAGCAGATCGGCGCGTTCCTGGCTGGCGGCTACATCGCCGGCCGCATGCGCACTCGCTGGGCCGAGACCCCACAGTCCGAGGCCGAGTTCCGCGACGGCCTACACGGCGGCCTGGTCTGGGCCCTCGGCATCGTGATCGGTGCCGCGCTCTTCATGGCGACGGCCGGAGCGGTAGCTCGGACAGGCGCCGAGGTGGCAGGCAAGGCGGCCGTCTCGGCCGTGTCCTCCACGACCAATCCCTTAGACGCAGTGCTCGACACCCTGTTGCGACCTGCGGCTCAACAGCCGGCCGCGGCCGGCGCGCCTGCAGCGCCCAGAGCAGGCGCAGCGGCCTCTCCTGATGCGACCCGCCCCACCATTGGCCGCATCCTGGCGAGATCGGTTGCGAGCGGCAGCGTCTCCAACGACGACAGCAGCTACCTGGCCCAGCTTGTCTCCCAGCACACCGGGCTGTCGCAGCAAGAGGCCGAGGCGCGGGTAAATGCTGCGTTCAATGCAGCTCGCGAGGCGGCCGACAAGGCTAGGCGGGCAGCAATTCTGACCGGTCTAGTCACGGCCATCAGCCTCATCGTGTCGTTCGGCGCCGCTTGGTGGGCCGCGCTCAAGGGCGGGCAGCACCGGGACAACGCTGTTCCGGCGCGGTTCGAATTCGGCAACCGCCGCTACGGCGCCAGGTCAACCTGAGGAGAGGAGACGATGTTCAGGGACTTGATATTGTGGCTCGCGGGCGTGCCGATCATCGTGATCGTTCTCCTGCACCTGGTCGGTGCTCTCAACTAGCAGAAGGCTGGTTGATGGCCGACCGCGCGATCTGCACGAAATGGAGAAGCCAAAATGAAGAACCTCGCTGACGCCTTCGAGCACACGCTGCATGACGTCTACTACGCCGAGCACGCCATCACAAAGGCCCTTCCGAAGGTAATCGAGGCTGTCAGCAACCGAGAGCTCAAGACTGCATTGAAATACCACCTCACCGAAACCAAGGGCCAGATCAAGACCCTCGACGCCGTCTTCAAGTCGATCGGCAAGAAGCCGGGTGGTGAGAAATGCGATGCCATCGAAGGGTTGATCAGAGAGACGGAGGGCGCAATCGAGGAGGCCGGCGGCGCGACCGCCAAACACGCAGTCATCATCGGTTGCTGCCAGGCCGTGGAACACTACGAGATCGCCAGATACGGTACGTTGCGGGAATGGGCGAAGGCTCTTGGCGAAAGTGAGGCGCACGATCTGCTTTCGCAGATCCTGGATCAGGAGAAAGCGGCGAACCACAAGCTGACGCATATCGCCGTGACCACAATCAACAAGCCGTCCGCTTGACGAGCCGTGGATCATGCGACTCCGTAACTGAAGCTCTTGACTCGCGGTGCGCGTCACAATCGCAAGTCATTCTCGAGTGGACACAACTGTGGTGCCGCGACCTCGAGCGATCCTGCCGCCAGCGCGCTGCTCTCTCGGACCTTGAGCGGAACGCCTGGGCCTTGGCGGGGTTGACGTGATAGGCCGTCGGGGCGGCACTCGCCTCCAATACGAAAGATGCACTGATGTCTCATGCACCAGAATCCGCTCATCGCGGGCCGGGAATGGACGACTGCGACACGGTGGGCACGCTGTCGGGAACGGCGCAAGCTCTGAGCGAGCGGTCTCTCGATCTGGCGGGCGAGGTCGTCACTGTCGTCAAGGCACGCCCCTACACGGCGCTGACCATCGCGGCCGGACTGGCGTTCGCCGTCGGCGCACTGTGGATGGTGGGACGGCAGCGCCCGCAATCCAGGTTGGACGCGTGGCGCGCCCGCTTGCCGGAGCTTCCGACCAGGGACAGTCTTGTTCCCCGCGGCTGGCGCTAGCGCCAGCGACGCCGTTGCCCTCTGCAAGTTGGTCGACGGATGATGGCCAAAGACCCCGAACAGGCGACCCTTCCGACCCACGGCGCGTCAATGCTGCCGAGCGTTCAGGTCGACAGTTATAACCTCGAGGTGGAGGACGAGGATGGTTTCATCGGTGACAAGGCCAGTAGAGGCGCCTTCTGGGAACTTCTGGACAAATGGCGACAGCCTCTGCGCGAGCTCGGTGAAGACCCGTTTGGCGACAAGCCAACCGACGAGATATCGAAGAAGAAGCTCGATGCACTGCTTGTGAAGGGCCCCCCCGAAGCCGCAGGAGTTGTGCAAAGTGCCGTCGAGGAGTTCGCACAGCAACTTGCTAAGGTGATCCGTCGATTCCTGAGGACCAAGACCTGGCGCAATACCGCCGGCATCGTCATCGGCGGCGGTTTTCGAGCCAGCCGGGTCGGTGAGCTCGCCATCGGCCGAAGTGCGGTAATCCTGAAGGCCGACGGCGTTGCCGTCGACTTAGAACTCATCCGCCATGAGCCCGACGAGGCAGGGCTGCTTGGCGCGGCGCATCTGCTACCCGCATGGATGCTGGATGGCTATGAAGCGATTCTTGCCGTGGATGTCGGAGGCACCAACATTCGCGCCGGTGTCGTCCATCTCAATCAGGCGAAAGCCAAGGATCTGTCGAAAGCCGCCCTGCTGCAATCCGATCTATGGAGGCACGGCGACGACGACGTGAAGCGCGATGATGCGGTGGACCGCTTGGTGGAGATGCTGGAAGCTCTCACAAGAGATGCGAGAAAAGGCGGCATCGCGCTAGCGCCCCTCGTCGGTATCGGGTGCCCCGGTGTCATCGACACCGATGGTTTCATCGAGCGCGGAGCCCAGAACCTTCCAGGCAACTGGGAGAGTAGCCGGTTCAACCTTCCTCGCTATATTCGAGACAAAATTCCAAGCATCGGAGAACACGAAACCGTTGTGGTCATGCATAACGATGCGGTGGTGCAGGGCTTGAGCCAACTTCCGTTTATGCAACAACACGACCATTGGGGCGTGCTCACCATTGGCACGGGACTAGGCAACGCCAAATTCACAAATCGCGCCAAGAAAAACAAGAACTAGGACGAACATTGCCTGCTTGTGATGAAATCAGAGGCGACGCATGACGGATGAGGAGCGCTTCTCACTCGTCCCGCAGGATGTGCCACAGATCGCCAGCTACGTTCCGGGAGTCCGGCGCTTAGGTATTCCCGCGCAGAAGATTACGGATGGTCCCTTGGGTGTCACCAACCCAGCAGGCGAACGGCGCGGTGACACTGCGACTGCTCTGTCCTGGATCAACTTTTCCAAGCTCGCGGTAAAGAACCCCGCGGTAACTCGAAACCTGCGGGGTCCCCAATCGCAGCAATCCGTCGTCAGTTGCGAGCACGACCGCGTGGTCGCTGGTGAGACCATCCGCGATATCAACGATCTGTTGTTCGACAAGAGCGGCCGCGTCGCCACCGTGGTGATCGGAGTCGGCGGGTTCCTCGGGCTGGGCGAGAAGAATGTCGCCGTTCCGTCCAGCTCGCTGTCGTTCACGGCCGACGCCAACGGCAAGCGGGTCGTCACCGTGCCGCTGTCGAAGGAGCGCCTGCAAACGGCGCCCGAGTTCAAGGCAACCGAAAAGACGGCCTACATGCGAGCCAAGGAGACGGCGGCCGAGATGGGCCAGAAAGCTGCGGACAAGGCGCGCGAGCTGGGCGACAAGGCCGGCAAGACAATCGAGGACATGCGCAAGTAGCATCGTCCCGGCGGATAGAGAGGCGAGGGCCAAGGCTCCCGCCTTTTTTCTGTTCGGGCTTTCGACGCCTAGCGCGAAGCGTGGCGCTTGCGGGTTGCGGCAGCCTTGCGCGCGGAAGCCGAGCGAGCCGACGCCGGCCGTCCCGCCGCAGCCAGGCCGCCAACACGCCCGCCCTGGCGCGAGGACCTCCTGTTTTCGGGCTTGCCCCGGCCGGAACCGCTCTTCTTGCCACCGCCGGTTTCCGCATTGACCGTGGCCCAGGCTCGGCGCTCGGCTTCCTTTCGCGGAACGCCTCGCCGCTCGTAGCCGTCCTCGATGTGCTCGGCCTTGCGCTTCTGCTTGTCGGTGTATTTCGCTTTCGATCCTCTGGCCATTCGGCGCTCCTGCTTGGGTCCAGCTGAGCATGCAACCCCGACGATGCCGGTCAGTTCCCGCCGCTCGTCCCATCCTTCGCCACGCGTGCGGTATGCTTGCGCGGCGCACGCGTGGCGCCGTTGCGCAGGGCCTCGAACTCGCGCTTGAGCGCGTCGAGTTCCTGATCGGTGCAGTCTTCCAGATCGATAAGGCGGTTGCGGGCGTCGCGCTTGCTGCGGATCAGCTCATCGAGCTTCAGATGCAGCGCACGCGCATCGCGGTTCTGCGTGTTCTGGATCAGGAACACCATCAGGAACGTGGCTATGGTGGTGCCGGTGTTGATGATGAGCTGCCAGGCATCCGAGAATTGAAAGATCGGGCCGGCCACGGCCCATGTCAGCACCAGCGCGCACGCGGCTGCGAAGCCCCACGCGCTCCCGAGCGCGTCCGCGCTTTGCCGAGCGATCTCGCTGAAGCTGTAGCGCTTGCGGGGCTCGTCCATACCGTCGACCTCGAGGCCGGTTCACGCCGCAGTGTGCCGGTCCATGCCGTTGCGCAGCTGCCATTGCTCCGCGTCGGGCTCGGGAGGGGCGGCCGGGTCCTCGGCCGGCGATGTCTCATCCGCGCCGGCCGCTTCGGCGGGCCAGAACAGGAAGGCCACCAGCGCGAGCAGCACCACCAGCGGCAGATTGCGCCCGATCATCTTGGCGCCGCCCAGCGCCGTTCCCGGACCCAGCGGGGTCGTCAGCAGCGTGCCGAGCAGCGCCAGCGGCAGCTGCACGGCGGCCTGCGCCGCCGCGTCGGTGGCGACCTCCGCGGTATCGCTCTGCTCGGCCGCGGCGTCTGCGACCTCCTCCTCCTGCTCCTTCACGGTGACGGCGAGGGCGGCGACGCAGACCGAGCACTGCAAAGCCGCCGCCCATGATGCCGTAAGCCGTGAGCGCAGCCGAAGCGTTCCACCAGCACCAGCGTCAGGGCCGCCGTGCCGAAGCCCGCCGCGACCAGGAAGGGCACCGCCACCGATGCGCGCACGGCATACTTGGCGACCACCGAGACTGCCGCCGACTTGGCATCGTTGATCAGAGTGCGAAACACGGGCGTGCCTTTCCGTGACCTTGTCAGCGCAGGCTCTACGACTTCCACAGCGCGCCGAGCACGAAGCCGACCATGGCGGCAACCGCCAGTGTCGCCATCGGCTGGTCCTTGACCGACTTGTCGACCGCGCCCTTGATGTTGCCGGCCACCTCCTGCACCTGCTGGCCGGCTTCGCGGCCCTGCTCGGCGACCTTGCTGGCTACGCCTTCGACCGTGCCTGCGACCCGGCCGACCTGATCGGTCGCCTGCTCGGCGAGCTTCTCGAACGTGTCGGTTGCCTTCTCCTTGAAGTCGGAGCCGGACCTCGAGCCTTGATACTGGGTGCTCTGTGCCATTCCGCAGTCCTCGCAAAGTTGGAGCTGATCCAATGGCTTAACGCGCGCCGAGTGTGTTGGTTCATTGCGGCAGCTGCGGTTTCTCCTCCGCGAACACGTGGCCGATTGTCACGGTCAGGGCCATGAGCAGGGGCACGGCCACGAAGGCGCCGACCGGCCCCCACAGCCAGGTGCAGAACGCGATCGCCAGGAAGACGGCGAAGGGATTGAGCTCGAGCTGCCGGCCCATCAAAGCGGGCGTGAGGAAATGCCCCTCGACGGTGATGATGGCAACGTAGATCAGCGGCGCGACGACCGCCTCGGCCAGCGTCGGGAAGGTGATGAGGCCCACCACGGCCAATGTAGCGACCACGATGGCAGGGCCGATGTAGGGGACGTAGTTGAAGACGGCGGCAAGCACGCCCCACAACAGCGGATTCGGCAGCCCCACAGCCCAGGTGAGCAACACAGTCACCGCGCCTAGGCAAACGTTCACGACCGTGAACGCGCCGAAGTAGCGCGTCATGTTCTCGTCTATGTTGCTGAGGATGCGCAAGGCGGTCAGCCGCGTCTCGCGATCCGAGAACAGGTACACCACCGTGCTGCGCAGCCTCGTCTGGTAGACGAGATAGAAGATCAGCGCCCCCATGACGAGGATGAACTGGCTAACAGCCGGCGTTAGGACCGAGAAGATGGTAGTGACCACAGTTGCCGACGACTGCTCCACCTTCAGCGACGGGCCGCCGTCGGCGCCGATCGTGTTCAGGGCCTTCCTGATGTCGTCGAGGATGGCGAGCGGCTGGTTCATCGACTGCAGCTTCGCCCTGATGAGCTGCCCGAGCTCGTTGGCTCGGCCCAGCCAGAACGTGAGCGGTGTCGACAGCAGCGCGAGCAGGCTCACTATCACCAGCAGCAGAGCGAAAGCCACCAGGATGGCCGCCACGACGCGAGAGACCCCGCGCTCTTCCATCCATCGCACGACCGGAAGAACGACCGTTGCAATGACCCAGGCGAGCAGCACCGGCATGATGACCGGCTGGGCTACATAGGCGCACCACAGGAGGGCGATCACGAACAGGCCGACCAGGGAGATATGGCTCGCCCGTGCCCAGGGGTCATGGGCGCCAGGTGCTGCGGCTGCCGTACCGCTGTTGGGCGACAGGACGTCGCCGGAGGGCTCCCACTTCGGCTTCTCCCTGGCCTTGGGTTGGCCCTCAGGGACGGTATGCGTCGTGTTCGTCATGGCGCCGGACCCGGCGTGGGGACGCGTCCTCGAAGGGACAGCCGCCGCTCGCCGCTGGCGATCGCAGCGTGGCCCGCCCCAACACGTGTCCGATGCCGCCCGGCTCGAGATGCCATGAGTGCGGAACGCACAGTATGCCTTTGTAGTTCGGTAGACTTCGACCGAATGGGCACGTTTTGCTGCTCGGGGCTTAGGAGCCTCCGCCGCTGCGAAGAAAAGCAGACTGAACAACGATTACGTTCAGTTCGCTTGCAACCTATTTCGAGCCAAGACGTTGCCATGGCGGGACATCGGGCACGGGCAAATGGCATACATCTTACCCCGCGGCCTGTGCCAATCTCCCACGCGTACCATGGGGAGTGCCGTGACGAAGCAAAGTCAACGCGATCTCTGGTGGCGCGACCTCGTCAACGCGCTGCCGGCAGCCATTTATGCGACCGACGCCAGCGGGCGGATCACCTTCTACAACGAAGCCGCCGCCGCCCTGTGGGGCTGCCGTCCCGAGATCGGCAAGAGCGAATGGTGCGGCTCCTGGAAGCTGTACTGGCCCGACGGCACGCCGCTGCCGCACGACGAATGCCCCATGGCGGTCGCCCTGAAGACCGGGCCGCCCCGTCAGAGGCGTGGAGGCCGTGGCCGAGCGGCCCGACGGCACGCGCGTGCCGTTCATGCCCTATCCGACGCCGCTGCGCGACGCCTCCGGCAAGATCATCGGCGCCGTGAACATGCTGGTCGATCTCACCGAGCGCATGGACGCCGAGCAGGCGCCCGGCATCTGGCCGCGATCGTCGAGTCTTCCGACGACGCGATCGTCAGCAAGACCTCGACGGCATCATCACCAGCTGGAACCAGGGCGCGGAGCGGTTGTTCGGCTACACGGCCGACGAGATCATCGGCAAGTCGGTCACGGTCCTCATTCCGGCGGAGCGCCACGACGAGGAACCTGGAATTCTCGCGCGCATCCGGCGCGGCGAGCGCATCGATCACTATGAGACCGTTCGCCAGCGCAAGGACGGCAGCCTGGTCGAAATCTCGCTGACCGTGTCGCCGGTCAGGAATGCCCTGGGCAGGATCGTCGGCGCATCGAAGATCGCGCGCGACATCACCGAGCGCAAGCAGGCCGAGGCGCGGCAGCTGCTGCTGACCCGCGAGCTGCATCACCGCACGCAAGAACATCTTCGCGGTGGTGCAGGCGGTCATCTCCAAGAGCTTTGCCGGCAAGCGCACCGTCGAAGACGCGCGCACGGCCGTGCTCGACCGGCTCCATTCGCTGGCGCGGACGCACGCCCTGCTGGTCGAGCAGGGAATGGCAGGGCAGCGACCTGCTGGAGCTGGTGCGCAGCGAAGTGCACCCGTTCACCGACCGGGTGTTCATGAGCGGCCCGACGGTCGTGCTGAGCCCGCAGGCGGCGCAGAGCTTTGCCCTCGCCCTGCACGAGCTCGCCACCAACGCCGTGAAGCACGGGGCGTTGTCGAAGCCGGGCGGACGGGTGATCATCCGGTGGACGGTGGCGAAGCCGAACGGCTCCGCTCAGTTCACGTTCCACTGGCAGGAGCGCGACGGACCGCCCGTGGCCGCGCGGACGCAGAAGGGCTTCGGCAGCACCGTGCTCGAGCAGGTCATGGCAGAGTACTTCGGTGTAGATCCGCAGATCGATTTTGCCGCCGACGGCCTGAGCTACCGGCTCCATGGAGCGCTCGATGCGATTGCGGTCGGCCCTGACCCCGTATCGATGGGCAGCCCGCATCCGGCGAGCGCTCCTCCGCCACCCGCCCCGTGAATGGCCCCGAGCTGAAGCGAGCCGCCCACGCGTTCACAGCAGCGGCCGCACACCGCCGATGGGGGATGAATCGCCGGCGATCTCCGCCAGTCTCTGCTCGTCCTGCAGCTCGAAATCCGTGCCCGTCCACTTGAAGCTGCCCGTGCGCCGCAGCTGCTTGAGGGTCTTGTTGGTGTGCACGAGCGAGAAGCCGACGGTGTCGGCCAGATGGTCCTGCGTGAAGGGAAAGGTGGCCTTGCTGTTGCGCACAAGACCGAGCTGGCGTGCCCGGCGGAACAGGTGCAGGAGGACGAAGGCCACGCGCTCGGTCGCGCGCCGCTGCCCGACAGTCACGAGATAGTCGCCCAGGATCGTCTCCTCGCGCGCCGCGAGCCACGTGACGTCGAACGCTAGGCCCTGATGTTTTTCATAGAGGGTCCACAGTTTCTCGCGCGGAAAGACGCAGAGCACCACGCTCGTCAGCGCGTCGACCGTGTGATGCATGCTGTCGAACACGGAGGCCTGCAGGCCGAGGAAGTCGCCGGGCATGGCGAAGTTCAGCACCTGGCGGCGTCCGTCCTCCAGGCTCTTGTGCTTGATGGCCCAGCCGGAGAGCAGCGTGTAGAGGTGCGGGCTGTTGGTGTCCTCGACCAGTATCGTCGAGCCGGCGTCCAGGACCAGCTCGCCGCTCTTGAAGCTCTGCATGAAATCCAGCTCTTCCGGAGAGAACTTCCGGAAGGCTTTGATCTGCCTCAGTGGGCAACTTTTGCACGGTGTTTGCGGCGGGGAGGGGCCACGCGCTTTGCTGGTCTTGCCCATTATGGTCCACGGCGGCGACGGTCAGGCTCGCGTCTAGAGATTCTCGGACGCGGCGTCTATGTCATTCTTAAAAGACGAAAGCTGCCGGTTGCGAAAGAATGCGCTGGTCTCACAGACTGGAAGAGGGGCGCGCGCCGATATGCCGGGGTGAACTGCGTGCTTGCGAACCAAGGAGAAAACTGGTGAAGGCTCGCCAACTCATCGGCAGCGCCACCTACGGCCCGGATGTGCTCAAGGTCCTCTTCCAGGCATTCGACAGCACCTGGGCCACGATCGCACCCACATGTGGCAGCGATCCGCAGATCATCGAGGCAACCCGCACCAAACTCGCAAACATCATTCTTGCTCTCGCGCCCGACCGCCCCAAGCCGGACGCTGACGAGCTGAGAGACAGCGCGCTGAGAATCCTCGGCCGGACGCACCAAACCTAGTGTCCCTTTGAACTCGAAGCTCGTAGATCCGGCTGCCGCGCATGGGCGCGCCCTTCGGGTTCAGGACACTATTGGACAGCCTGCCTTGCGGAACCAACTCCACGGGACACTGGTTTGTAGATCGCGTGCCAAGAGGCATGAACGGTCGGCTTCATCCACATGCTGAAAATCGTCCTTGTCCTGGCGTTTACCCTGGTCGTTCTGCCACCGACCGCGGACGACAGGCACCAGGTTGGAAAAATCGATGCGGAAGCGGACGAGCTGGCGGCGGAGCTGATCGGCGCGCCGGTGTTTTGCAACGATGGTGTAAGGTTCGGTCAGGTGGCCGACGTCATCCTGGACGAGCAGAACCGCCCGGAGCGATTGCGCATCACGATCGGGTCCGTCCTTGGATTTGGCGCGCGTGAGGTGGAAATCTCGACAGGGACGTTCACGGTGCTGCGCGGCGCCGTGATTCTCGACCTGTCCGCTGAAGACGTGCCCAAGTTGGGTGAGACCGTAGAGTGTGAGCGGTAGTCCAATCAATCGCCGCAATGCGCAGCAATCCCACGGCTTTTTGCGTTTCGCCTGCGACCATCCGTTCAACCTCCAGCGGAACCACGCCCGCAACCCAGCGTTCTTACCGAGAGAGGGCATCGGCGGGACGGCTCGTACAACGCCCGGCAGCCCAACTCACATCCACACATCCGCGAAAAAATGGAGACACGCATGAACTGGGATCGCATCGAGGGCAACTGGAAGCAGATCAGCGGCAAGGTCAAGCAGCAGTGGGGCAAGCTGACCGATGACGATGTCGCGCAGATCAACGGCAACCGCGAGCAGCTCGAAGGCAAGATCCAGGCCCGCTACGGCTATGCCAAGGATCAGGTGCGGAAAGACGTCGACGACTGGCTCAGCCGCATGTAGCGCGCCTGCGCGCCCCGTGGCCGGGAAACCCATCTGTCCGGCTACGGGCGCCGCGGCGCTGCCGTCGTTGCTGTGGACCAAGGAACACAACAGGAGAAATGCAAATGGGACGCGGTCTGCTTCTCTGGCTGGTCGGAATTCCGCTGCCGGCCATTCTTGTCTTGTACTTCATGGGCTACCTCGGCGGCTGAGCCAGTCGCACGCCAAACGAGCACTGCTTCACCTACTCAGTAGTGATGGAGAGGGTAGCGATGATGCAGGACGACCGGGACACCCTTGCTACCGAAGACCGGGACGAGCCGGTGGAGGTGACCCCCACCGAAGCCAGGCAGGGGACCGGGCCCCGCGCCATGCTGGTTGATCGTATCGCTGTTCATCGCCGTCGTCGTGGGAAGCGGCCTGCTGGCCTACTTCTATTCCTCGGGCAGCTGAGCACGCGGCGCGCTGTAGCGCGGCCGCGCCTGACAATCCGGCGCATCCGGCAACTGGAGAACCAATTCATGTCAAAGCGAGCAGCCTTTGCTGTCGAGGCAGCAACCAACCCGACCCGCTACTTCAAGCGACCCAGGCAGGTCGTCGATGACCGCCGTCTGGCGCGAGAGGAAAAGCTTGCCGTCCTGCAGGCCTGGGAGCTGGAGGCCCGTTCACTCGCTGTCGCCAGCGAGGAGCGCATGAGCGGTGGCGAGCCCAGCCTCCTACAGGACGTGGTGGAAGCGCGCCTCGCACTCGGCGCGCAAACCGAGCCCACCAAGGACACCGGCGCGCCAACCAAGCACGGCATGCGCCAAGCCAAATTGAGCTAGGCGCTGCCGCGAGTGGCGGTACCGCTCACCAATAGGGCGGACGTTGTAGTGGGTGTGGGTGCGCGTTTCCCAGTTCCGATCCGACCAGGAATCATCGCTGAATGCCGGGGCATCCCGCAACTGCGCCTCGGTGACATTGGTCTGGTAGCCGCCGCGTGCGGCATCGTACTTCAGTGCGCCCGTTCCCGCCCACGCGTTCTGCCGCATCGCACCATCAACTTCTGCTGGGGGTCATGCACGGAAAAACTCTGGCCGAGCATATGGCGGCGGGAATACCTCTGCGAACGGACATTCAGCGGGTTGAGTTAGCCAGATTGGGGCCGCCCCCGGCCTAGTTGGCCCGGGGTCGCAACCCCTCACGCACCAGGGTGCCGGCAGGCGTCTAGTTCCTCAGTTCGGCTGACGCGCCGTTCCTCCGCCCCGGCCTGCAGCCGATCAACGCCGTCGCGCGCAGCGGCCCGTCAAGGATGGCGAACAGGCCACCATAGGCTTGTCCTTGACGGCTGCGAGCACGATGGCACTTTGAGCTAGCCGGATGGCGTCAAAAATCACACCGCGATTGCAATGACGTAGGTGTTCGCAGTTTCATCCTGTCCGGCGCGCCATGATTTCATTGCGCTTCTTGGTTGGGCACTCCAGCGTTTGGCACTTTTTCGAGTTTGTGTTTGGCACTATTCGTTCAGGTGCTGTTCTCAAGTTTCTGGATCGCAGCCGTCGCGCGCTTCCGCTGGCTAGCGCCCTTCGTGTAATGGGCCACCATTCGGCTGGTGGCGTGACCCGTGATGGACTGAATTTCAAGCTCAGAGCACCCTGCTTCCGCTAGCCGCCGCGCCGCTGTCTTCCGCAGGCCGTGCAGCACGCAATCTTCCGGGAGCCCGGCCTTGGCGATGGCATCTGCGAACCAACTGCCGAAATACACGGGATCAAACGCCTTTCCCTGAGTTGTAGTTAGCACGCTCATATGATCGGCGTTGCCGCTGGCAAGCTCAGCGGTCAGCTCGCGGGCTTCCGGAATCCAAAGTTCCTCGCCGGTCTTTAACTGCACCACACGGATCGCGCCGTCCTTCCGATGCGCGCGGGTCATCCTAACTAAGTCGCCTTTGCGCTGGCCTGTGAGCACAGCCAGACAGTAGGCACGCCGCTCCATCGAACCGGACGGCCAACGCTGCTCAAACGCCTGACATTCTTCATCAGACCAAGCGCGCCACTCCCCAACCTTGAGCAACCGCATTTTCGCGGCAGGGTTGGCTTTGACCCAGCCGTCGTCAACGGCGAAGCTCAAGAGCAATTTCAGCGTGCGCAAAATTGTATTAGCAGCGCCGGGCGAGTCCGCGCGTTCATCACGCATCTTCCTTATGTGCCGGCGCTCAAGCAGCCGGACGGGCTTTTCGCCATGTGCAGCCGCAATGGCCTCGAGAACGCGCCTGTACTCTGCCTGCGTGCGTGGTTTCTTCTGCTTGAAGCTGGCCGATTGGAGATAGTCATTGATCAGGGCGCCGAAGGACCCTGGAGTGTACGCCCGTCGATCGATGGGACCCATAGCAGCCGCGGGCCTGGTTGCCTCGAGCAGCCGCCAATACTCAGTCATGAACTCATCGGAGAACGGCTCGCCAGGCAACTGCCAACGTCGACCGTTGCGGCGGAAGTAATAGTACGTGCGGCGGCCGCATCGGTCTTTTTGGACATCGACGTAGTCCAGATCCAACTTGGCCACGGCGCCCTCGATCAGGTGTCCCAGGGATTGGGAACCGAGTGTGACATTTGTTCGGGGGCACCCGGAACTATCAATATTGTACCGTCCGGTTCGATGCGGACGTACGCTATCGACAGTTCAGCCTTCTGCGCGCCCTTGAGGGCCCTTACCAAGTCGGCTTGCCTAAATCTCGCTCCTCGGCACATCGCCTACGGCTCCGCTTGAGTTCTACTGGCGGGTTCGCGAACGACGCGGCACTCGGTACTGCACTTCGTTGCGGCGCCAGCAATTTGCGGTCGTCTCTACATCACGCTGACGCTTCTTAGTGAGCCTCTTCAAGTGTTTGAGGATCGATTGCATAGGGCGCGGACGCCAGGCACGTAGGCGGCAGAACTCCGGATAGAGCAGGCGGCTAATGTCAGCTGCCGAAACCCAGTGACCAGCGCAAGCGGTGTCGGTCAACCAGGCGAGCAGTTCTGCGGCATGCACATCGGCAGGCGGCTCTCTTGAAGGCCGCACACCGCCTTCCCTCCACACTGCAACCTGGTCGCCAATCATCAGGACGGCCAGTGCCATTGAAGATGAGCAACCAGCCAGATTGCCCACCGGGTCGGTAATCGGGTTTTGAGCCATGGTGTGGACTGGCTCGCGTGCCGGCGAGCCAAAACCAATCAATCTCATGGAGCTGTGGAACATTGTGCCCTCCGTTGACTGCGTACCGCGCACCTTGGTCCGCGAGCACCCGGCACCGTCGGGGCTGATCGTTACTGGACACTGACCTGTGAAGAGTGAGCCGTGAGTAGCGAGTAACTTTTGTCGCAGCTTTTGCATCTGCGTGACATTTCTGCCCGTGGACGTTGGCCGGACTTGGCACCGCCGAACTGCATGTAACCGCCATGAAACCGATGTGGTCGATCCAAGTCTCGACTTTGAGGTCGTCATGGCGAGGTGGACGTGGTCCACGACGAAACGATCGGTGCAGTGGAGGGCCACCAGCCATCGGCAGGTAGCTCGACAAACTCTGCCTTGCGCCAAATCGATGCCGCGGAGGCGGGCAAATTCCTAGCTCTGCTGGATCCCGACGCCGAGGTCTTCTTGTTTGCCAGTGGCGACGACGACAAGGAGCGAAGAAAGCGATCCGCGCAAAACTCAAAAACCAGCCGAGGTGATGTGTCTTGGCAACACCGTCGTTGCACCCTGCCTCAGGCGAGGCATTGGCTGCAGAAGCGCCAGCAAAACGGCTGGGGAGCCTTCGTCGCTGTTCAGGCCATGAAGGGGAAGAGCGCCCGCAAAAGTGATGTGGACTACATCCGCGCCGTCTACGCGGACCTGGACATGCCGGAGCCCAGGCAACCGTGGCCGATAGCGCCTAGCGCAACGGTGGAGACCAGCCCTGGTCGCTACCAGGTCTATTGGCTCGTAGACCCAGAAGAGCCCATCGACAGCGACGACTTCACCGCCATCATGAAGGTCGTTGTCGACGTCTACGGCTCTGACGCCAACGCCAAGGATATTGCGCGCCGTCTTCGACTGCCAGGAACGTGGAACCAGAAGCCGAGCCGCCCGCCGCATCTCGTCAGGATAGTGCAAGAGACCGGCGCTCGGTATTCCAGACGCGAGCTTCTGACTGCTTTTCCACCACCTCCTCCTCGTTCGGCGTCGAAGAGCGCGCCAGGAGTTTCGTCGTCTTGTGCAAAATCAACGTCGGCACTGATGCGCCTTGCCGGGCCAAACGACGATGGCCCGCTCTTTGCGATATCACCCGATGAATATAACCCTTGGATATGTGTTGGGATGGCGCTCCACGCGGTAGCTGGTGGCAGCCATGAAGGATTGCTCCTTTGGGAAAGATGGAGTTCGCGCTCGGCGAAGTGGGAGAAGGGAGCATGCGATCAGAAGTGGAGTTCGTTTGGGCGGGAGAAAGGTGTTTCCGCCGGCACCATCCTGCACATGGCAAAGGAGCGTGGCTGGAAACCATTGTCACGTTCGCCGGCCCGCCTGACGCACACACCAAACGACTCCACCGCGGATGACGCAAACGACCCTGACGCGTTGAAGAACTTGGAGTTCGACACGGACATTTGCGTCGAGACAGCTGTCAATGCCCTCGTCAAAGGTGTGCTTCATCCGGGCGATCTGGCGGTCTTGTACGGTCCGCCCGCCGCAGGCAAAACATTTGCTGCGATTGATCTCGCCTACCACATTGCACACGGAAAGCCATATGCAGGTCGGCGAGTGCGGCGTGCTCCTGTCCTCTATGTTGGACTGGAGGGTCAACGCGGCTTACGCCATCGGATCTTGGCGTGCAGAGACCTCTTTGACTCCGCCGGCAAGATGTTTGCGCGTCTTACCCTCCACACGCCTTTGGGCAGAGACACTGGAAAGGGCGGCGAGCGGGAGATTGTTCGTCACGCGCAACGCCTGGCAAAGGAAGCTGGTCAAGAGGTTGGACTGATAGTGGTGGACACCCTTGCCCGCGCGATTGCCCCTGACGACGAGAACACAGCCAAAGACATGTCGGCGTTCATCAATCGTTGTTCTTCGATAGCCAGCGCCACAGGAGCGGCAATCCTCATCGTGCATCATCCGGGCAAGGATGAGGGCCGCGGGATGCGCGGCAGCTCAGTCTTGCTTGGTGCCTGCGATGCCACTCTGCGGCTTGCGGTGAATGGAGGCGTTCGGACGTTAGAGGCTGAAAAGATCAAGGAAGCCAGTTCAGGTCGGTTGTTGAACTTCCGCCTCAGGCCAGTCGTCCTCGGCACAGACGACGACGGCGATGAGATCACGACGTGTGTTGTTGAGGTGACGAATGAGGATATCCCGTCTCGAGCCCTCCTGGCCGGAAGTCAGGCAGCAAACGCACTTGCTGAGCTGTAAGAGCTAGTGATTGCAGAGAGGGGAGAGCTGGTCACCAATCATGCTCGCGCGCCTGCCGGAGTTCTTCTAGTCAAGAAATTGGTTTGGCGCGAAGCATGCCGCAAGAAGCGCCTGTCTGTTGATGGCGAGGAAGATGCCGAGAGGAGGGCCTTTTCAAGGGCCGTAGTGACGCTCACGCGGATGAACAAAATCGGTGAGTACGCTGAGCACGTTTGGCTGGTGAACAACAAGAGGTGGGAAGGAACAATCTAGAGGTCCCCCGGACTTGGGTTGGTTGTCGAGGGACAACGCACGACACGGGACATTTGGGAGACATGTCCCGTGGACTACGGAGGGACAACAAGGGACACACCCTAGAGGGGTGTCCCTTTGTCCTACAGGCAAACCGACTACCGCTTTGGAGGAGATGATGGCACGCGAACCTAGTTCCCTGGACTTCATGTCCGACGACGAGCTTGCTCCTTGGATTAGGCAATGGGGTGTCCGACATCAGCACCTGTGAGACAGATTTAGCGGCTTGAGGAAGGGAGGATTTCTGGCTCATCGTAGCCCTCAGGGGAGCGAAGATGAGACAGAAATCCAACACCAACGCCCAGTCATCGGAAGACATCGTCAAGGGCATCCGTCGGGCGACGCGCAAGCGCTACTCGGCCGAAGAGAAGATCCGCATCGTGCTGGACGGCTTGCGCGGCGAGATGAGCATCGCCGAACTCTGCCGCCGCGAGGGCATCGCCGAAGGCCTCTACTACAGCTGGTCCAAGGAGTTCCTGGAAGCCGGCAAGCGGCGGCTCGCCGGCGACACTGCCCGCGCCGCCACCAGCGACGAGGTCAAGGCCCTCCGCCGTGAGGCTCAGGATCTGAAAGAGGTCGTCGCCGAACAGGCGCTGGAACTGCGGCTGCTCAAAAAAAGCATGATCGCGGATGGGGGAGACGAGGCATGAGGCTCCCCGGCTCCGAGAAGCTCGAGATCATCCGCCTGGTCGAGCAATCGCATCTGCCGGCCCGACGAACCCTGGAGATGCTGGGCATCCGCCCGTCGACCTTCTATCGCTGGTACGATCGCTATCGAGCCGGCGGACCCGAGGCGCTCGAAGACAGACCCTCCAAGCCCGATCGCGTCTGGAACCGCATCCCTGATGATGTGCGCCAGCGCATCGTGGCCATGGCGCTGGATGTGCCGGAGCTGTCGCCGCGTGAGCTGGCCACCCGCTTCACCGATACAGAAGGCTATTTTGTCTCGGAAGTCTTCGGTCTATCGGCTGCTCAAGGCCCACGATCTGATCACCAGCCCTGCCTTCATCGTCATCAAGGCCGCCGACGAGTTCAAAGACAAGACCACAGCCCCCAACCAGCTCTGGCAGACCGACTTCACCTACCTGAAGGTGATCGGCTGGGGGTGGTTCTATCTGTCCACCATCCTCGACGACTTCTCGCGCTACATCATCGCCTGGAAGCTCTGCACGACCATGCGGGCCGACGACGTTACCGACACGCTGCAGCTCGCCCTCACCGCATCTGGGTGTGCTTCAGCGCGCGTGGTGCACAAACCGCGATTGCTCAGCGACAACGGCTCCAGCTACGTCTCGGGCGACTTGGCGAAATGGCTCGAAGACACCGGCATGGGGCACGTGCGTGGGGCGCCCAAACATCCCCAGACCCAGGGCAAGATCGAGCGTTGGCATCAGACGCTCAAGAACCGCATCCTGCTCGACAACTACTACCTACCCGGCGACCTCGAAGCGCACATCGATCGCTTCGTCGATCACTACAATCACCACCGCTACCACGAAAGTCTGCAGAACCTGACGCCGGCCGATGTCTACTTCGGACGCGGCCAGACCATCCTGCTTCAACGTGAAAGGATAAAACGAGAGACCATCAAACAACGACGATTGCACCACCAGAGAAAAGCCGCCTAAGCTGAAACCGCAACCGAGCCAGAGCCTCCCGTCACGAAAACCTCAAACTGTCGCAAAGAACCTGACGACGGACAGCAGCCTGCCATGCTTTTGTCAACAAAGAGCACATCTTTATGTGCTATTAGCAAACACGTTTGCATGATTGACGCTATGGTGTCGGCGGATCATAAGGGAGTGCGTGGAGGAATCAGAACTTTATTGGCAACTCGGGCAGCTCGTGCGGCGGCATCGGGAGCGGCTTGGCCTGAACCAGATCGAGGTTGCCAGAGCCATCGGATTATCTCGGGCGTCTATCGCCAACATCGAGACCGGCAGACAGCGGATACCGATACACCATCTCTACAGGCTCGCGCGCGCTCTCAGGGTCGATGTCCACGCCCTGCTTCCAGTGGCCGGAGGTGAACCGGTCGGAACTATCGATCGTGCAATTCGGTCTGCCGTAAAATTGAGCGAGCGCGAGCAGGAAGAAGTTGCAAGAGTGGTCGGCTCCATCAGTGCGCGTGAGAAGCGAGGGACCCGGTGACCCGAACCAGGAAGAGCCAAGACCCGAGGACAAGAGCACGCGAGCTTCTGGCGGAGTTGGAGATTACGGGTTGCCCCGTTGATGTCGACCACATCGCGCGGCGGAAAGGCATCTCTGTGCGCTTCGTACCGCTTGAGGAAGACCTATCGGGAATGATCTTCATGCGGGATGCAGCAATCATCGTTGTCAACTCGCTGCATCATCTCAACCGGCAACGCTTTACCCTGGCCCATGAGCTAGGCCATTTCGAGCTGCACATGAAAGAGATCGGCGCGGAGGTGCATGTCGACAAGAAGTTCTTGGCGTTTGCGCGAGACGCTAAGTCATCTTTGGGTTGGGATCGCAAGGAGGTGGAGGCAAATCGGTTTGCCAGTGAGTTGCTTGTGCCTCAGCATGTGCTCAATCAACAACTGCAAGGTCGGCTTGTCGACCTGGAGAACGAAGACCTCATTGCTGCCTTGGCAGATCGCTTCGAAGTCAGTCGCCAGATGATGACTTTTCGGATTGGGGAGCTTGTTGAGAAACGATTCAAGTCATAGCTGCTGCAAGGGTTCTACCGCGCAGTGTCGCTCAGCACAGAACCGTGCCCACGCTGCCATCAGCTGTTTCCGCTCTTGCAGGAATTCGGTGCGCAGGTAGGCGGCCCGAACCTTCCCCGGGACGGTGTGCGCCAGGGCTGCTTCGCTGACTTCGTCGCGAACCTTGGCGACTTCCGCACACCAGACCTTGAATGCGCTACGCATGCCATGCGCCGTAGCTCTGTCAGCCAGCCCCATGTCCCGCAGCACCTTTGTGAGCGTCATGTCGCTGAGCGGTGCGCCGGGCTTTGTGCCAGGGAACAGTAGGTCCGCTGGCGCCGACGGATAGATACCCCGCAATGCACGCAAAATCTCGAGGCAGCGCGGCGACAATGGCACGACAAATGGGCGCTTGGCCTTCATGCGTTCGGCGGGGATAGTCCACAGTTCCGCTTGTTCATCTATCTCTGCCCACCGTGCCAATCGCGTCTCGCCACTGCGTGTGGTCGTCAGGACGAGCCATTCGAACGCCAGGCGCGTCGCCGGCCAACTCGGACTAGCCCGAAGGCGCACAAGGAAGTCTGGCACTTGGCTATAGGGCAGAGCCCGATGATGGACCGTTTCGCGGTGTCGTGTGCCAAGCTCCTGCGTCACACCCACGCACGCCGAGGCGGTTGTGCGGTGCCCGCGCAGGATGGCGCTCTTGAAGACGGCCTCCATACGCTGCAGCACGCGCTTCGCCGTCTCAGGCTTCTGAAACCAGATTGGAGACAGCACGTCGAGGACTTGCTGTGTGGTCACGTCGGCCACTGGAAGGCTGCCAATGGTTGGAAACACGTACGTTTCCATCGTTCGCTGCCATTGCAACTTGTGCTTCGCGTTTGAAAGGCTTTGGCACTTCGCAGCGAAATAGGCGTCAAAGGCGCTGCGGAACGTGACGGCTGCTCCCGCCCTCTTCCCTAGTCTCTCAGCATCGCGCGTCGCGATCGGGTCGATGCCCTGTCTGTGCAGCCGGCGGGCCGCATCGGCTAGCTCACGTGCTTCGGCCAACCCGACCTCATGCAGTGCGCCCAGCCCCATGCGGCGCTCGTGGCCATTGCGCGTGAAGCGGAAGAACCAACTCTTGTTAATCCGGCAGTCGGCACCGAGCGTGCACTGAAGATAGAGCCCCAGGCCGTCGGCATGAATGCCGGGCTTGGCGCTTGTCACCTTCGCGGAAGAGAGCCTGTGCAGTGTCCTGGGCATCTTGGGGCTTGCAATCGCCTCGCCGCCTTTATCCACGTTCCTATACACGTTTGATTTTTGGATATCAACGGACGGTCGGGCATGCCTGCGGACGCCTCAGCCGAGTTTCCTTTTGCTATCACTGGTATTCTTGGACATTGCTGGACGATGACGGACAAAGCTATGGCGGAGAGGGTGGGATTCGAACCCACGATACCCTTGCGAGTATGCCGCATTTCGAGTGCGGTGCTATCGACCACTCAGCCACCTCTCCGAAGCCGCCTCACCTAGCGTCAGGCCCCCGCCAACGCAAGCAGTCTTGCGGCTTTTTTTGGGTCTCGTCCGCCACCCTGCTGTCCGGCTTGCAATTCTTGGTCGGACGCTGTGCCGTCTCGAGCTCGATGCCCAGGCCAGCGTCGAAAACGCACTGCCGCGCCCGCCGGCGATCTGCTTGCGCACAAGCCCGCTCCATATGCCCTTGACGCCGGTCAATGACAAGGCAGCCTGGTCGGCAGGATGGTGCGTGCAACAACCGAGATCACCAAGCCGGCGAGGCTTCGCTTGCTGGGCGACAGGTTCTCGGGCCACTGCAGGAGCTTCTGCTCGGCTCAGAGACTGTGCGTGTGCTCACAAATAGCAGAGGGCCGGCGTGCCGAAAGCGACCATGTGGATAAGACTGGCCACGACCATGCTCGTCGCGGGTTTGACCGCAGCACCGGTCATTGCCCGCGACCCGGATGTTCAGAAGGGTCGGGCAATTGCCGAGCGACTGTGCGCCCGCTGCCACGACATTGCGGCGGCCGGGCTAAGCCCCTTGGCCCTGGCGCCGCCTTTCCGGGTGCTGCCGAAGAAGTATCCCATCGAGCAGCTGGCCGAGGCGTTGGCGGAGGGTATTGTCACCGGCCATCCCGACATGCCGCAGTTCAAGTTCAATCCACCGGAGATCGACGCCCTGCTGAGCTTCATCGACAGTCTGGGTGATGTCGGGCAAAAATAGCTGCTCCTGCACGAACCGATGCGAATCGCGACCTTCAATCTGGAAAGCCTGGACCTGCCGCCGAGGGCCACCATGCCGCTCGAGGCGCGTGCCGAAGTCCTGCGGCCTGCGCTCGAGCGCCTGCGTGCGGACGTCCTGTGCCTGCAGGAAGTCAACGGCCAGCACGTCCCCGGCCAGCGCGACCGCACGTTGGCGGCGCTCGACCGGTTGCTCGCCGGCACGCGCTATGCCGGCTACGCGCGGGCAGCGACAACAGGCCCCGCCGGCCATGGCGCAGCCGACGTGCACAACCTGGTGACGCTGTCGCGCTATCCGATCCGGGCGCATCGGCAGGTTTTGCACGCGCTCGTCGAGCCGCTGCGGATGCGACCCATCACGGCCGATCCGCGCCCCCAAGAGGTCGAGCCGGTGCATTTCGACCGGCCCTTGCTTGTCGCCGAAATCCTGCTGCCGGACGGCCAGTGCCTCACGGTCGTCAATCTGCATCTGCGCGCCCCGCTCGCCTCCAGCGTGCCGGGACAAAAGCTCGAGCCGTTCGTGTGGAAGACGGTCGGTGGCTGGGCGGAGGGCTATTTCCTCTCCGCCCTGCGGCGCTCGGGCCAGGCCCTCGAGCTACGTCTGCTGCTGGAGCAGATGTTCGACGCCGAAGCGCACAGGCTGATCGCCGTAGCAGGCGATTTCAATGCCGAGGACCACGAAGTGCCGCTGAAGATCATCGTCGGCGCGGAGGAGGATACCGGCAACGGGGCATTGTCGAGCCGGTCCCTGGTGCTGCTCGACCGGGCGCTGCCCGAAGACCGCCGCTGGAGCGTCTTGCATCACGGTCGCCCACAGATGCTGGATCACATCCTGGTCAGCCGCGCGCTGCATGCGCGCTTCAACAGCATCGAGGCGCACAACGAGACGTTGAGTGACGAGCTTGTCGGCTATGCCCGCAACGCACGCTCTTCCGGCTCCTGCCATGCGGCTGTGGTGGCCGAATTCTCTAATTGAGGCGGCCGCACGCGCATCAGAGGTATCTCCGCAGGAGAGGCAGTGCGTGCTCGACAACTGCGCGTCCCTCGGCAATCGTCTCCTCTGCCCGATTGAACTCCATTAGTCCGATATGTCTCAACCTGGGCACCAGCATCACGTGCGCCGGCTCCCCGGCAAGACGTGCCCGCGTGATCTGATCTTGCATGACGTTGATCGAGGTCATGAGCACCTCGAAATAGCCCGGTGAGGTTGGCGCGGACGATACCAGCTTCGGAAGGATCGCCGATGCCTGCTCCCGCCATGCGGTTGGCACCTGATTGACGAGGCGCGTCAAGAATTCCGGCGGTGCCCCGCTGGCGCTATCCGAGTTGCGCTTGTGGTTGTCCGTTGCATGGCGCCCGACGATATCGCCATTGAGGTTCACCGCGATCACCACGTCGGCGCCGAGCGCTCGGCAGACGGAAACGGGTACGGGATTGACAAGGCCTCCATCCACTAGCCAGCGATCTGCATGCCGGGCCGGACTGAGTATGCCAGGTATCGAGATGGACGCTCGGACTGCCTCTTCAATCGGCCCGTCCCGCAACCAGATCTCCCGCCCGGTTTCGAGATCGGTCGCAACCGCTGCGAAGGGTTTGCGGTAGCTGGCTACGGGGGCCGAGATCTTCAGCTTGCGCAGGAGTGCGACGATCTCCTGGCCGGCTATCAGTCCGCCGCCGGACAGGCGAACATCGAGCATGCGCGCTATCTGCGGCCAGTTGAGGGATTGCGCGAAGCCCTTCAGGGCCGGCAGCTCTTCAGCGACATATGCAGCGCCGACCAGGGCTCCAATCGAGCACCCGCATACAATGTCGGGCTCAATACCGGCCTCGGCCAGCGCTTCGATGATGCCGATGTGCGACCAACCGCGGGCCGCGCCACTGCCCAGCGCAAGGCCGATGCGTAAGCTGGCCATCCGGGTTTGCTCCTAGGGTATTTGGGCGCGGCTGCAGCCCTACTGCTCGGACCCTTTGCTCAGAACGCCCTTCAAGTGGCGGGGAAGCTCGCTGTGGGGCGTCTTGACCAGATCGTGCGCCAGCTCGGCCGTCACTTTCGCCCGCACACTCTTGGGCAGCGCCTCGCGCAGGTCGCCGAGCGCCGGCGGCGGCGCGACGATGACGAGACTATCGAACCGCTTCTCCGCCAGCCTGGCCTCGAGAATGTCGGCGAGTTGCTTGGCGAACTGGCGCTTCAGCTCCCGATGCGGATCGGATCGACTCTGGATAGCGTGGCGTGCGTGACCACGGGACTCGTAGGCGCGGTCCAGCCGATCGGTCATGAGTTCATGACTGCGCGGCAGGTCCGCAGAAAAGGTCATTCCCTCGACGGGAGCGAGATCAGCGGCCCGACCTTGGCTCTCGAACACCTTCGCGTGACCGCCATCCGCAATCACCACCCACGTCCGCTTGTGCTTCATGGATCGTCTTTCCTTTGGCTCACTAATTATCCATCCTACCTGGTGCCACGGTCCGCTGCTTTGATGATCGTCAATAGTGGTACCGCATGCGGGGGCCAAACACCCGCTCCCGAGGCCCAGTGCGGGAGGCGCCACTGCGCTGTCACAGAGTCTTGAACTTCGGCTATATACTGCAGGGACGCCAGGGAACCGGCAATGCCCGATACTGCCTTTAGCCCGCAGATGCTGGAAGCGGCGCTGCGGAGCGCCGCCGGCGCCATCATCGTCATCGATGCGCGGGGGATCATCCGCACGGTCAATTCCGCGACCAGCGACCTATTCGGCTTCTCTAGCGACGAGCTCGTCGGCCAGAACGTCAACGTGCTGATGCCCGAGCCTTTCCGTAGCCGGCACGACGGCTACATCCAGCACTATCTGGAGACAGGCGAGCGCAAGATCATCGGCATCGGCCGCCAGGTGATGGCGCGGCGCAAGAGTGGTGCCATCTTTCCCGCGCACCTTGCAGTCAGCCAGTTCTCGGTCGATGACCGGCCCTACTTCACGGGGATCATTCACGACCTGTCCGATCAGGTCGCCACCGACGGCTTGCGCGAGCAGACGCTTCTGCAAACCATCTTCAACCAGCTGCCCGACGCCCTTCTCATCGTCGACCAAGCCAAGACGATCACCCTCTGCAATCCGGCGGTGGCGCGCGTGTTCGGCTATGTGCCAGAGGAGCTGATCGGCCAGCCGACGTCGGTTCTCTACAAAGACGCCGATGAATCGGAGCGCTTGGCAAAGATGAAGGAGCGCCTGCAACTGCAAGCGGCCCCCGAGACCGTCACCATCAATTTCCGCAGGAAGTCGGGCGAGGTGTTCCCATCCGAGACCGTGATTTCCGTTCTGCGCGATGAGAAGGGGCAGGCCGTCGGCTTCCTGTCTCTCAACCGCGACATCAGCCATCAGGTCGAGCAGGACGAGGCCCTGCGCAAGTCGCAACGCATGGAGGCCATCGGCCAGCTGACGGGCGGCATCGCGCACGACTTCAACAATCTGCTCACCATCATCACCGGCAACCACGAGCTGCTCGACATGGTGCTGGAAGATGCGGAGCAACGCGATCTGTTGGCCCGCGCCAACAACGCGGCACTCATGGGCGCGCGGCTGACCAACCGCCTCCTCACCTTCGCCCGCCGGCGCAAGCTCGACCCCATGGTGCTAGACCTCAACGAGCAGGTGCTGACCATGGCCGAGCTGCTGCGCCGAACCTTGGGCGAGACGGTGGTGTTCGCCACCCTCCTGGCACCGGGGCTGTGGCAGGTGCGAGCCGACCCCAGCGAGATCGAGAACGCTCGTCCTCAACCTTGCGATCAACGCGCGCGACGCCATGCCCGGCGGCGGCAAGCTGGTGATCGAGACCAAGAACGTCAGGCTCGACGACGGCGACGTCGCCACCGAGGTCGGCGTTCAGTCCGGCGACTACGTGCGGCTGTCCGTGTCGGACACGGGCATCGGCATGCCGCGTGAGGTGCTGGCCCGCGTTTTCGAGCCGTTCTTCACGACCAAGGAGCCGGGCAAGGGCACGGGCCTGGGGCTCAGTGTGATCTACGGTTTCGTCAAGCAGTCGGGCGGGCACGTGACCGCCTACAGCGAGGTCGGCAAAGGCACGACGGTCAATCTGTATCTGCCGCGCGTGGCGGCAGAGGCGGAGCGTCGCGCGGCTTCCAAAAAGGTGGCCTCCGCAGCCCTCGAAATTGGTGAGACCATTCTCCTCGTGGAAGACAATGCCGAAGTGCGCACAGTGACCGCGCGGCGCCTGCGCAATCTCGGCTACTCGGTGATCGAGGCGGGCAACGCCGCGCAAGCGGTGCAGGTGCTGAAGTCGGGGCAAGAGATCGATCTCGTGTTCAGCGACGTGGTCATGCCCGGCGGCATGTCGGGTTTCGAGCTGGCACAGTGGATGCGCACCAATGCGCCGACGGTTCCAATTCTGCTGACATCGGGCTTTGCGGAGGATGTGGCGCGCGCCGGAGAGATTTGGTCTTCGGATCTCGAGATCCTGCGCAAGCCCTACTCCGGGACCGAGCTCGTGCGCGCCCTGCGCAGGATCATCGATGAGGCCTAGAGCCGCTTTACGTCGGTCGTGAAGACATAGCCGACGCCGCGCACTGTTTTGATCAATCGTGGCTGGTCGGGATCGGGCTCGACCTTCTTGCGCAAGCGCCCTACGAGAGCGTCGATGGAGCGGTCAACCGGCGACCATTCATGGCCCTTGAGCAGGTCCATGATGTTGTCGCGGGAGAGCACGCGGTTCGGCCGCTTGGCGAAGATCTCGAGCAGGTTGAACTCGGCGGTGGTGAGCTCCTGCGCCTCGCCGCCGCCGGTGTTCAGCTCCCGGCAGGTCACGTCCAGCACCATGTCGTCGAACGCGTAGCGCTCATGCTGGGAGTCGGTGGCGCCGGGCGCCGCTTGATCGGCAGGATTGTAGCGCCTGAGCACCGCCCGCACACGCGCGACCACCTCTCTCAGCTGAAACGGCTTGGTGATGTAGTCGTCGGCCCCGAGCTCAAGGCCGACCACGCGATCGATGGTATCGCCCTTGCCCGTGATCATGATGATCGGGATATTGCACTTGGCGCGGACCTCACGCGCAAGCACCAGGCCGTCCTCGCCACCCAGCGTCAGGTCCAACGTGATGAGACTGGCAGGCCGGCCCTCGAGGCGCGCGCGAAGCTCCGCCCCGTCCCTGGCTTCCGCAACCTGAAACCCTTCGCGCTCGAAGCACTTGCGCAGAAGAGCGCGGATTTCCGGCTCGTCGTCGACAATCAGAATCTGGGTGTCGGCATTGGCCATCACCGAAACCCTTGGTTGCGTGCCACGTTCGATTGCTTTCCCAGGCCTGGAATGGGGCCTATTTCCTTGTCGTCGATGCGCCCCCTCGCATCAGGATGGCGGGACCGCCGCAGCGAATCAAGTCCGCCACGGCCGCAGCCTTTCATGGCTCGGCTGATCGCGATCGTCGAGGTAAACGGCGCGGAAGGAGTGGTCTCGACGGCGAGTCCCCTTTGATGCGGATCAAGGCAGAGCGCATGCCCTGGTTGGAGCATGAAAATGGCAACCGGGGTGCACGCATGCAAGGCCAAGGTATCGAGCCATGTACCGACGTATTCTTATCGCAGTGGACGGCTCCCGGCCCTCGCTAGGCGCAGCGCGGCACGGGATCGCGCTGGCGCGGGCACTGGGAGCCCAGGTTACTATCATCACGGTGACAACGCCATGGGCGGTGCAGTTCGCCAGAGAGCTGGCGGTAGTCGTACCTGAAGTGATCGTGCCGGAGAACGACTATGAGCTGAGGATCAAGACGGCGGCGGACAACCTCCTGAGGTCCGTCGCAGACAAGGCGCAATATGCCGGGGTGGAGTGCAGAACGCTCCATTGTCGCCATCGCGATCCTTGCCAGGCGATCATAGAGGCAGCCGCAAAAGAGCGCTGCGATCTCATCATCGTGGGTTCTCACGGAAGACGCGGCATCGCCGGCGTGCTGCTCGGCAGCGAGGCCACAAAGGTGATCGGTCACAGCACACTGCCGGTGCTCGTCTGCCGCACGGACTGAGCTGAAACGGCTCTTGCGTCGTTCTAGCGGCAGACCAGTACGGGAACCGTGCTCTGTGTCAGCACCGCTGCGGCCTGGCTTCCCAGCAGCACTCTCGCAATGCCCCGACGTCCGTGCGACGCCATGACAATCAGGTCGCAGCCCTTGGCCTTGACAGTGCCAGTGATGGCCTCGGCGGGGAAATCGTTCACGTGCACTGTCTCGCAGGCAACTCCCTGCTTCCTGGCGGCCTCCTCGACGGCAGAGAGGATACGGCGAGCGTTCTCAGTGGCAGACTTCTCGTATTCCTCGATTGGAAACGCCAACGCGGCCGGCTCTCCATGCATCATCGCGGACCACGGCTCGGTTGCCGTCACTACTGTCACTCTGGCCCCGATGTGTCTGGCAAGTTCCAGCCCGCTAACCACCGCCTTGCCGGCCAATTCCGACCCGTCGGTGGCAATCAGGATATGCTTGTACATCTCCCCTCCCTTGGACGGGTATGCGCTGCGGCCGCGTCAGGGCTTCATGCTGCGCGCGCCACGTCCGGCGTCTGCGCTGCCTCGGCGCCCACGTTCTCACCGACCTTGTGCTCGCGGCCGGCCTCCGAGGTGGCGTTGATGCCTTCGCCCGCAAGCTTGGCGAGCGTTACGTATTCCCGCCAGTAGTCCTGCCCTGCCTTCAGCAGGAAATCCGAGTAGTGGCCCCAGAACTCCACAGGCGACTTCGAGGCGGCGAGCTGCGATGCCAGATGCATGTCCTCGCCCAGCCGGCGATGCACAAAGCTCATCCACTCCGTGGCCACTCTGCCGAAACCTGCCGCAGCACCGGCACCACTCTGCGCGGCCGGGCCAACCGGCCAGAACGGGTTCCCAGTCAGGATTGGAGGCAGAGCAGCGCCCCTGTTCGGATCCTTACTTGGCGTTTTGTTCATGGTGCACTCCGCTTACGTGCCCTTCTGCGGATTCCACTCTTATTGGCGATCCGTGCGCGTCCCGTATTGATTTCCATCAAGCCCAGCGCGCACGAAGGCCGCTGTTACAATCTATTACAATCTATTTCCTGGATGCTGAAATCGTGCAGCCGGCGGCTGCTCTCCTGTGCCCACGCTACACACGAGGAGAGACAATCATGCTGCAGGAAGTCTCGCTATCAGAGTACTCGGTCGCGCGCCCGATTTCGCAGCGGACCGCAGAGCGGCAGCCCTCGGCGTCGCACGGCCTGGACGCCCATATCTCGCGAGCGCCGGTCCGGGCCATCGAGGCCAAGGAGCACGTCTTCACCGAGGGGGACGCCAGATCGCATCTCTACCGCGTCGAGACTGGCGCCATCTGCCTCTACAAGGTTCTGCCCGACGGCCGCCGCCAAGTGTTCGGCTTCGCTTATCCAGGCGACGTGGTCGGCCTCGGTCCGCTGGGCGAGCATCAATTCAACGCGCAGGCAACCAAGCCATGCCGTTTGCGCTCATTGTCGTTGAGCACGGTGCATCAGATCGCGCGGCACGACCCCGTGCTCGCAATCAAGCTCTACGAGATGATCTCCCAGGAGCTGGAAGCTGCCCATGATCTCCTGCTGACAACCGGTCAGCGCACGGCCACGGAGCGGGTAGCGGCCTTCTTGCTTGCCATGTCGCGCCGCAGCAAACGATCCGGCGGCGACGCAACCACCGTTCATCTGCCAATGACGCGCTCGGATATCGGCGATTTTCTCGGCCTGACGATCGAAACCGTCAGCCGCACGTTCACCAAGCTGAGGCAGCTCGGGATCATTGACCTAGAGCAAAGCGCCAATGTCCACATTCGAGATATGCAGAGGCTCGAGCGGCTGGCTGAGGGCGGGGGCGATCGTTGAACGTCAGAGCACCTCAGCCGCACTGCATGATCGATCGTACGTGCTCGGTTCCGGGCGATTTGGACACCGTGCACGAGGCGAAGTCGGAAGGCGTGCCGACGGCAATGGACAACGCAGACGATACGTTCCGGCTGGCGAGCGGCGTGTTCTACGAGCCGCAAGGGCTTGGAAGCGTGATCGCCGATCTGCACGCCAACGGCTTCAAGCGGCGCGACATGTGCCTTGCGGGAACGCGAAAAGCTCTGAGCGGCGTTATGCCGCCCGAGAGTCCCGCTTTCCCCATGCTCGGCGGCTCTCTCGACTCTGGCCGCGTGCGCTCACTCTACCCCCTGCTTGGCGATGTCGAAGTCGTCGGCACCAATGGTGTTCTCCTGCGCAAGCTGCTCAAGGAGGCCACCTGGACCCAAGGTGACCGTACATTGGCCTCGTCCTGGCTGCTGCCAGACGTGTTTGCGAGGTTCACCGATCATGTTCGGCGGAACGCTGTCGTGCTCTTGGTCAGCTCCGCCGACTCCGGACAGCAGCACCGCAGCTGCCGCATATTGCTGAGACATTCCGCCGATACCGTGCAGACGCACGAGTTCACGCCAGCTCGCCCAGCCAGACAATAGGTCGCAACCCGCAGCGTGAAGCGGCGCGCTTGGCGGCGTGCGCTTGACAGGGCGCAACGCCGACGACATGCGGTGTGCTATGGTTCATTCTTTGTAACCAACCCTTCGCTGCGGACCTGTGGTGAGCCCTCAACCAAGCCTTTTGAGCGTGCGCGAGAACGAACGCCTCGAACTCACTGCCGCCGGAGCATGGACAGCGCGCCACGCCAGCACGCTGGAGCACCTCGTCGATACCGCGGTTCGCGACCTGGAGGATGCGCGCCTGCTGGCACTCGACCTGAGCGGGGTGCGCGCACTCGACACCTTCGGCGCGTGGCTGCTCGAGCGCATCGCCCGGGAGGGAAGAGCGCGCGGCAAAGAAACCCGGCTCACCGGAGTTCCGGAGCAATATCGGGGCCTGCTCGAGGAGGTGCAGACGGTCAATCTCACCGTTCCCACTCCTCCCGCCAAGGCAGGCCGAATCGCTGCAGGCCTCGAGGCTCTGGGACGCACGGTGGTGGAGCTGGGACGCGAGTTCGTCCCATTCCTCAACATGCTGGGGGCGATCGGCATCGCCCTCATCAACACGCTGCGGCGGCCGGCGCATTTTCGCCTCACGTCGGCGGTGCATCACCTCGATCGGGTGGCCTGGCAGGCGGTGCCGATCATCCTGCTGATCACCTTCCTGATCGGCTGCATCATCGCCCAGCAGGGCATCTTCCATTTCCGCAAGTTCGGCGCCGACCTCTACGTGGTGGACATGGTCGGCATCCTCGTCCTGCGCGAGATCGGCGTGCTGATCGTGGCCATCATGGTGGCAGGCCGGTCCGGCAGCTCCTACACGGCCGAGCTCGGCTCCATGAAGATGCGCGAGGAGGTCGATGCGCTGCGCACCATGGGGCTCGACCCCATCGAGATCCTCATCCTGCCGCGGGTCGTGGCCCTGATCCTCGGCGCTGCCGATCCTGGCCTTCATCGGCTCCCTGTCCGCCCTCTACGGTGCCGGTCTGGTGGCGTGGTTCTACGGCGGCATGAGCCCGGAAATCTTCATCGACCGCCTCAAGGAGGCGATCTCGGTGACCCACTTCAAGGTGGGAATGATCAAGGCGCCGTTCATGGCGCTGGTGATCGGGGTGGTGGCGGCATCCGAAGGCCTGAGAGTAAAGGGCAGCGCCGAATCGCTCGGATTGCAGACCACCACCGCGGTCGTGAAATCGATCTTCTTCGTCATCGTGCTGGACGGCGTCTTCGCCATCTTCTTCGCCTCGATCGGAATGTGAGCGGGATGGAGGGCGCAAGCGCACAAGTCGTGATCCGGGTGCAGGACCTGGTGGTCGGGTTCGGCGATCGCGTCGTGCTCGACGGGCTCTCGCTCGAGGTGCATCGCGGCGAGATTCTGGGGCTGGTCGGCGGCTCCGGCGGCGGCAAATCCGTGCTGCTGCGCACCATCATCGGCCTCCTGCCCAAGCGGCGCGGCTCAATCGAGGTGCTGGGCGTCGACTTCGACCGTGCCAACGAGGAGGAGCGGAGGGCCGTGGAGCGGCGCTGGGGCGTGCTGTTCCAGCAGGGCGCGCTGTTCTCCTCGCTTACCGTGCTGCAGAACGTGCAGTTTCCGATGCGCGAGCATCTCGCCGTCTCGGAGCGGCTGTTGGAGGATGTGGCCCGCGCCAAGCTCGAGATGGTGGGCATCGGCGCCGCCGACGCCAGCAAGCTTCCTTCGGAGCTGTCCGGCGGCATGACCAAGCGCGTAGCACTGGCCCGCGCGCTGGCGCTGGACCCGGAGATCGTATTTCTCGACGAGCCGACCTCGGGGCTCGACCCCATCGCGGCAGGCGACTTCGACGCCCTCATCAAGACGTTGCAGCGCACGCTGGGGCTGACGGTGTTCATGGTGACCCACGACCTCGACAGCCTCAATACGGTGTGCGATCGCGTGGCGGCGCTTGCCGATGGCCGGGTGGTGGCGGTCGGTCCGATGCAAGCCATGCTCGCCAGCGAGCATCCGTGGGTGAAATCCTATTTCGGGGGCAAGCGCGCCCATCTCGCCGTGCAGGGGCTGGCGCAAGGAGCGCAGTGAGGTAACATGCCATGGAAATACGGGCACGCTATATCCAGGTCGGCGCGTTCGTGCTGGCCACCATCGTTGCGGGTTTCGCGTTCGTCTATTGGATGAACAACGCCAGCGGCCTGCGCGATCGCACGCTCTACCGGGTGCGCTTCGAGACGCCGGTGGCCGGCCTGCTCGGGGGCTCGGCCGTGCTGTTCAACGGCATCCGCGTCGGCGAGGTCACCGGACTGCAGCTCAATCAGCGCGACCCGCGCGAGGTGACGGTCACGATCGGCGTCGAGCCTGCCACGCCGGTGCGCGCGGACACACAAGTCGACATCGATTTTCAGGGTCTGGCAGGCGCGCCGGTGATCGCGCTCAGGGGCGGCGATCCCGCTTCCCCGGCATTGGCCAAGACCGGCGTCGAGCCGCCGTTGCTGGTTGCGCCCCCCGCCGCCGGTCAAAGCCTGACGCAGGCAGCTCGCGACGCGCTGCGCCGCCTCAACGGCATCATGGTGGACAACGCCGAGCCGCTGCAGTCGACCATTGCCAACCTCAACACCTTCTCGGCGGCACTCGCACGCAACTCGGAAAAGCTCGACGGCATCGTCGCCGGCCTCGAGCGCATGACTGGCGGAGCCGGCAAGACGCCGACCACCTACTACGACCTGACCGCGCCGCGCGACTTCCCGCCGGCCGGCAAGGTGCGGGCAGCGCAACTGGTGGTGGCGGAGCCGACCGCGGTCGTCATGATCGATGCGCAGACCGTTCTCGTCCGCCCGCCGCCGGCGCCCGATGCCTCGGCCAAGCCTGGCCTGTGGGCCGACAGCCTGCCCAAGCTCGTGCAGGCAAAGCTGATCGAGGCATTCGAGAACGCCAACTACCTGCGGGCCGTCGGCCGGCCGACGGAAGGCTTCGAGGGCGACCACAAGCTGCTGATAGACATTCGCACCTTTCAGCTGACGGCGCAGCCGCAGCGGACGGCCGAGATCGATTTCTCGGCCAAGGTGTTGAACAACAAGGGTGGCGTGGTCGGCGCGCGGGTGTTTCGCGCCGCGGCCCCCGCCGCGGCTGCCGACACCGCTTCGGCCGCGGCCGCGCTCGACGTCGCCTTCGGCAAGATCGCCAGGGAGCTGGTTGTATGGGCCGCTGGCGTGCTCTGAGCGCACTCCGTGCGAATGCATGAAGTTGTGGAAAGTGACCGTCGGCTGGGCCCGAGCAGCGACGATTCCTTATTTCTTGATCTAGATCAACGAGGCGGCACAGCCTCCGTGAGAGAAGCCGCCCACACGCGTGCAATAAGCGAATGGGGCGCACATGGCAGCCACGAGGGTCGAGGAGCGGGCTGCGTTCGCAGATGCCCTGGCGCTCATCGGCGCGACTGGGATAGTGGCGATCGGGCTGTTCCTGATTTTGGGCTCGCGCCACCCTGCCATGATCTTCCACGGCCTGCTGTTCTTGCTAGCCGGCGCCGCGGCCGCGGTGTTCATCCTCAGCGTCTCGTTCAGCAAACCCGACTGGCACGGCCAGGCCGATGAATATGTCGACGGCCCCATCAAGGTCGCCACCATCGCCGCGGTGTTCTGGGGCATCGCCGGCTTCGTGGTCGGCGACGTGCTCGCCTGGCAACTGGCGTTCCCGGCGCTCAATCTCGACCTGCCGTGGACCAGCTTCGGGCGGCTCAGGCCGCTGCATACCTCGGCGGTGATCTTCGCCTTCGGCGGCAATGTTCTGCTCGGCACATCGTTCTATGTCGTGCAGCGCACCTGCCGGGCGCGACTGGCGGGCCGCTGGGCGCCCTGGTTCGTGATCTGGGGCTACCAGCTGTTCATCGCCGTCGCCGGCACCGGCTACCTGCTCGGCATCACCCAGGGCAAGGAGTACGCCGAGCCCGAGTGGTACGCCGACCTGTGGCTGACCATCATCTGGGTCGTCTACCTGCTGGTGTTCCTCGGCACGCTCGCCAAGCGCAAGGAGCCGCACATCTACGTGGCGAACTGGTTCTACCTCGCCTTCATCGTCACCATCGCCATGCTGCATCTCGTCAACAACGCCACGATCCCCGTCAGCCTGACGAGCGCCAAGAGCTACATCGTGTTCGCCGGCGTGCAGGACGCCATGACGCAGTGGTGGTACGGGCACAACGCGGTGGGCTTCTTCCTCACCGCCGGCTTCCTCGGCATCATGTACTACTTCATCCCGAAGCGCGTGGAGCGGCCGGTCTACTCCTACCGCCTCTCCATCGTGCACTTCTGGACGCTGATCTTCCTCTACATCTGGGCCGGGCCCCACCACCTGCACTACACCGCGCTGCCCGACTGGGCACAGACGCTCGGCATGACCTTCTCGATCATGCTGTGGATGCCGTCGTGGGGCGGCATGATCAACGGCCTCATGACCTTGTCGGGTGCCTGGGACAAGCTGCGCACCGACCCGGTGGTGCGCCTGCTGGTGGTGTCGGTCGCCTTCTACGGCATGTCGACATTCGAGGGGCCGGTGATGAGCATCAAGGCGGTCAACTCGCTCTCCCACTACACCGATTGGACCATCGGGCATGTGCATTCCGGGGCGCTGGGCTGGGTTGCCATGGTGTCGTTTGGCGCCATCTACTGCCTGGTGCCATGGCTGTGGAACCGGCGCGGGCTCTACTCGCTACGCCTGGTGGAATGGCACTTCTGGGTCTCCACCATCGGCATCCTGCTCTACATCACCGCCATGTGGGTGTCGGGCATCACGCAAGGTCTGATGTGGCGCGCCTACGACCGGCTGGGCTTCCTGCAGTACTCCTTCATCGAGACGGTGGAGGCGATGAAGCCCTACTACGTGATCCGCGCCATCGGCGGGCTCCTGTTCCTCATCGGTGCGCTGATCATGGCCTACAACATCTGGCGCACGGTGCGCGGCGACGAGCCCGTCGACGTGGCCGAGCAACCCCGCATCGCCGCCGCGCCCGGCTTGCGTCCGGTGGCAGCGGAGTAGGGGGCAGCCATGAAGCACGAAGTCTTCGAGCGCAACTCCCTCATCCTGCTGATCGGCATCCTGGTGGTGGTGTCGATCGGCGGCATCGTGCAGATCGCCCCGCTGTTCTGGGTCGACAGCACCATCGAGAAGGTGAAGGGCATGCGACCCTACACCCCACTCGAGCAGGCCGGACGCGACATCTACGTGCGCGAGGGCTGCTACGGCTGCCACAGCCAAATGGTGCGCACCTTGCGCGACGAGGTGGAGCGCTACGGCCACTACAGCCTGGCGGCCGAGAGCATGTACGACCATCCCTTCCAGTGGGGCTCCAAACGCACTGGGCCCGATCTTGCCCGCGTCGGCGGCAAGTACTCCGACCAATGGCAGGCCGAGCACATGATCAACCCGCGCTCGGTGGTGCCGGAGAGCATCATGCCGGGCTATCCCTGGCTCGCCGAGAACAAGCTCGATACGCACGATGTCGTGCAGCGCCTGAAGACGCTGAAGGTGGTCGGCGTGCCTTACACCGACGAGATGATCGAAAAGGCGCTGCAGGACCTGGCCGCGCAGATCAACCCCGACAGCCGTCCGGCGCGCGAGCTCTTGCGCCGCTACCCCAAGGCCAAGGTGGGCAAGTTCGACGGCAAGCCCGGCACCGAGCCCAGCGAGCTCGACGCGCTGATCGCCTATCTGCAAGTGCTGGGCACGCTGGTCGACTTCGCCACGTTCGATGCCTCCGGCCCCAATTTGCGCTGATGCGCAGAGGCGAGACCCCATGACCTACGACACCATCGCCACCATCAGTCAGGTGACGTCGCTGCTGATGTTCGTCGCCATGTTCGCGGCCGTGCTGGCCTACGTGTTCTGGCCGAAGAACGGCCCGCGCTTGGAGGATGCGCAGCGGCGCGCACTCGGCCTCGCAGACAAGCCAGCGGCCGCAGCCAAGCGGAGGCCCCGATGAGCACGAGCAAGCGCGAGGTCGATGACGTCACCGGGGTCGAGACGACGGGCCACGAGTGGGACGGCGTCAAGGAGCTTAACAAGCCGCTGCCGAGGTGGTGGGTGTGGACCTTCTACGCAACCATCGTCTGGGCCATCGGCTACCAGATCGCCTATCCGGCCTGGCCGACACTCTCCGGCTACACCAAGGGGATGCTCGGCTACAGCCAGCGCGAAGTGGTGGCGAGCGAGGTCAGCGCCGCCAAGGCGGCACAGTCGCAATTCCGCGACAAGCTGGCGGCTACGCCGCTCGACAAGGTGAAGGCCGACGCGGACCTGCTGCGCTTCGCCATCGCCGGCGGCGGCGCCGTCTTCCAGGCCAACTGCGCGCCCTGTCACGGCCGCGGCGCCCAGGGCTTCGCCGGCTATCCCAATCTCAACGACGACGAATGGCTGTGGGGCGGCAGCATCGAGGACATCCACAAGACCATCAGCTTCGGCATACGCTCCGAGCGGAAGGAGACGCGCATTTCGCAGATGCCGCGCTACGGGCTCGACAAGCTGCTCGACGACAAGCAAATCAACGATACCGCCGAGTACGTGCTGTCGTTGACGGGCAAGGCCAGCGACCAGGCCGCCGTGGCGCGGGGCAAGACGCTGTTTGCCGAGCAATGTGCCACCTGCCACGGCGCCGACGGCAAGGGCAAACAGGAGCAAGGCGCCCCCGACCTGACCGACGCCATCTGGCTCTACGGCAGCAGCCGGCAGGCCATCGTCGAAAGCATCAAGACCGGGCGCGGGGGCATGATGCCCGCCTGGGCCGGCCGCCTCGATCCGGAGACCCTGAAAGCGCTGGCCGTCTACGTCCACAGCCTCGGCGGCGGCAAATAGCTGCTGGCGAGGTAGGGAGGACGGGCCGGCAGTGCGGGTCGGTGCCGTCCTCCTGGTTGCGCCAGATCAAGGTGCTACGCTGCCGGCGAGGCAGGGTCAGGGCATGACAGGCGTAGTGCCGGAGACCATACGATGACCACGTCGGATGATGCCGCCTACCGTGAAGCGCGCGAGCGTGTTCGGGCGCTACGCGCCTTCTATCAGCACCTGATCGTCTATGCGGCCGTGATCTGCATGCTCTTTCTCATCAATGTGACGAGCAGCCCCAATTGGTGGGTGCAATGGCCGGCGATGGGCTGGGGATTGCTCCTCATCCTGCACGGCGTCTTCACCAACACCGGCCTGCTCGGGTCCGCATGGGAGGAGCGGCGCATCGCCGAGCTGATGCGCGACCGGGAAAAGACGCGCTAGGCGGGGCGGCTGGGAGCAGGCATTAATGCGCTGCACGCGCTGGCGAAGATTGAGATGACGCATATGGACGCTCACATCGTGCCGGCCGGCAGCGAAGCGGCGCCCGGAGTGGCTCGCCTGGATGCCAAGGCGATCAACCGCAAGGAGGATCGCTCCCTCTACGCCGGCCGCCAGAAGGTCTACCCCAAGCTCGCCCACGGCCGCTTCCGCGCCACCAAGTGGCTGGTGATGGCGGTGACGCTCGGCATCTACTATGCGCTGCCCTGGCTGCGCTGGCATCGCGGGCCCGACCTGCCCGACCAGGCCGTCCTGCTCGACATGGCCAACAACCGGTTCTTCTTCTTCTTCCTGGAGATCTGGCCGCAGGAGTTCTACTTCGTCACCGGCCTACTGGTGCTGGCGGCGCTGTCGCTGTTCCTCATCACCTCGGTGGCGGGGCGCGTCTGGTGCGGTTACACCTGCCCGCAGACGGTGTGGACCGATCTGATGGTCGTGGTGGAGCGCTTCTGGCAGGGCGACCGCAATGCGCGGATTGCCCTCGACAAGCGCCCCTGGGGGCCGGTCAAGCTCTTCAGGAAGGGCATGACGCACTTGACCTGGCTCGCCATCGGCTTGGCGACGGGTGGTGCGTTCGTGTTCTACTTCCGCGATGCGCCCACGCTCGCCGGCGAGCTGCTCTCCGGCACGGCGCCGGCCATCGCCTACCTGTTCCTCGGCATCTTCACGCTCACGACCTACGTGCTCGGCGGCATCGCCCGCGAGCAGGTGTGCATCTACATGTGCCCCTGGCCGCGCATTCAGGGCGCCATGGTCGACCACGACACGCTGCTGGTCGGCTACAAGCCCTATCGCGGCGAGCCGCGCGGGGCCCACAAGAAGGGCCAGACATGGGAGGGCCGCGGCGATTGCATCGACTGCCGCGCCTGCGTCGCCGTCTGCCCCACCGGCATCGACATCCGCGACGGCTCCCAGCTCGAATGCATCCAGTGCGCGCTGTGCATCGACGCCTGCAACGAGATCATGGACCGCGTGGACCGGCCGCGCGGGCTGATCGCCTACGACACCATCGCCAGCCAGGAGGCGGCGGCGAAGGGCACTTCTGCACCCTGGCGGCTGATCCGGCCGCGCACGCTGCTCTACACGGGGCTCATTTGCATTGTCGGCCTCATCATGCTGACGGCGCTGCTCAGGCGTTCCACCCTCGACATCAATGTGCTGCACGATCGCAACCCACCCTACGTGCTGCTGTCCGACGGCGGCGTGCGCAACGGCTATACGGTGAAGATCCTCAACAAGCTGCATGAGCCGCGCGACTTCACGCTGGTGACGCGCGGCCTGGAAGGCGCCGGCATGAAGATCGTCGGCATGGATGCGGGCGCCAAGGTTCGCGTCACCACCGATGATCTGCGCGAGCTGCGCGTGTTCGTCACTCTGCCGCCGAGGCAGCTGGCGAAGACCGACGCCGCGACGATGCCGTTCCAGTTGGTCGTGCGCGATGCCGCCTCCGGCCACGAGACCGCGCGCGCCACGCTGTTCCACCGACCCAACACCAGCCCCGGAAGCGTCCCGTGAGCCCCACCGTTCTGCCGACTGCACCGAGGAAGGCGCAAGGCCTGCAGGGCCGCCACGTGCTGGCGGCGTTCCTCGCCTTCTTCGCCGCCGTGTTTGTTGCCAACGGGGCGATGATCTACCAGGCCCTGTCGACGCACACGGGCCTCGTCGCCAACGAGCCCTATCGCAAGGGTCTGCATTACAACGAGCGCATCGCGGCCGATGACCGCCAGAGCCGGCTGGGCTGGGTCGAGGCCCTCGAGGTGACCCGGGATGGCCTGGTCAGACTAGAGGTAACTCAGGCCGAGGGCCGTCCCGTAGGCGGCCTCAGGATTGTCGGTGTGGTGGGCCGCCCGTCCACCAATCGCCACGACGTCAAGCTGAATTTCACGGAGACGACGGCGGGCCGCTACGAGGCGCAGGTCGCGCCGCTCGCCGAGGGCAATTGGATCGTGGCGCTGGAGGCCTTCGCCGACGTGCGCGATTCAGAGCCGGTCTACCGCTTGCGGAGGCGCCTGTGGCTGAAGCCGTGACGCGGAGCGCGCCAACAAATGGGCGGAGTGCAGCCGCGGGAAGCGTGCACTACCGCATTCCCCTCCCCTCGATGGGGAGGGGTTAGGGGTGGGGTGAAAATGCAAGGGCAACAGACCTCCTTCTTTACCCCCACCCCCGTCCCCTCCCCGCAAGGGGGAGGGGGGCGCCGCGCGCTGGGCCGAGATTCGACGAGCGCCGCTCACGCGAGTGGTCTCGCAACGACGACCACGCTGGTGGTCGAGAACATGCATTGCGGCGGCTGCATGCGCAAAGTCGAGGCGGCCCTGGCGAGCGTGCCCGGAGTCGCGAGCGCCCGCGCCAACCTCTCGGCCCGCCGCGCCACCGCGGTGCATGGTGCCGCGGGCGTCAACTCGGCCGATCTGGTGGAGGCGCTGGCCCGGGCCGGCTTCAAGGCGGCAGAGCTTGCCGACGAGGTCGCGCACGAGGCGAATGCAGGCGACCGGGACTTCCTGAAGCGGCTGGGCGTCGCTGGCTTCGCGGCAGCCAACATCATGCTGCTGTCGGTGTCGGTGTGGTCGGCCTCGGGCGGCGACATGCTCCCTTCCGTGCAGTCGCTGTTCCACTGGCTCTCCGCGCTGATCGCGCTGCCGGCGGTGGCTTACGCGGGTCAACCGTTCTTCCGCTCGGCCGCGCAGGCCCTGCGCGCGCGCCGCCTCAACATGGATGTGCCGATCTCGCTAGGCGTGACGCTGGCAACGCTCATGAGCCTCTACCAGACCATGCGCGGCAGCGAGCAGGTGTACTTCGATGCGGCGGTGACATTGCTGTTCTTCCTGCTGGTCGGCCGCTTCCTCGACCAGCGCATGCGCACGCGCGCGGCGGGCGCCGCTGCCAATCTGCTGGGACTGCGCGGGACGGCCGCCACCGTATTGCAGGCCGACGGCACCACCGTGCGCCTCGGTGCGCGGTTGCTCGAGCCCGGCATGCGCATCGTCACGGCGGCGGGAGAGCGCTTTGCCGTCGACGGGCGCGTGGTGGAGGGCCGCGGCGAGGTCGACGACAGCCTGATCACGGGCGAGACGACGCCGCGCAGCGTGGCACCAGGGGACGGCGTCTATGCCGGCACGGTCAGCCTGGCAGGCTCGCTCGTCACTGAAGCGACGGCAACAGACCAGAACACCCTGCTTGCCGAGATCGGTCGCCTCATGACTGCCGCCGAGCAGGCGCGCGGGCGCTATGTCCGGCTCGCCGACCGGGCGGCACAGCTCTACGCGCCGGCCGTGCATATCCTGGGCCTTGCCACGTTCCTTGGCTGGCTCGCCGCGGGGCAGGGCTGGGAAACCGCGCTGACGGTCGCCATCGCCGTGCTGATCATCACCTGCCCGTGCGCCCTGGCGCTGGCGGTGCCGGCGGTGCAGGTGGCCGCGACCAGCCGCCTGTTCGGCAAGGGTGTGCTGGTCAAGGCCCCGGACGGGCTCGAACGCCTCGCCGAAATCGACACCGTGGTGTTCGACAAGACCGGCACCCTGACGCTCGGCGAGCCCACGCTCAGGGATCGAGGAGGCCTCGACCAGAATGTGCTGGCGCGCGCCGCCGCCCTGGCAGCCGCCAGCCGCCACCCGTATGCGCGCGCGGTTGTGCGCGCGGCGGAGGCACGGGGAATCGCAGTCGCGTCAGCGACCGACGTACGCGAGGTCGCGGGCTGCGGCCTCGAGCGCGGCAACGGCGAGGCAACGGAGCGGCTCGGTTCCGTCGCGTGGGTCGGCGCGACCGCCCGCGACGGCGATACCGCTGCGGTATGGTACCGCGGCCCAGGCGGCGCGCCCGCTGCGCTCGAGTTCGAGGACAGCTTGCGCCCGGACGCGCCTGACATTGTGCACGCGTTACAGGCAGCGGGCCTCGCAACCGAGCTCGTGTCCGGGGATAGGGCGCCCGTGGTGAAGGCAGCGGCAGCCGCCGCGGGCATCGACCGCTGGATGGCCGGTACTCTGCCCGCCGAGAAGATCGCCCGGCTCGAACAGCTCAAGGCCGAAGGCCGCAAGGTGCTGATGGTCGGCGACGGCCTCAACGATGCCCCCGCGCTCGCCACCGCCCACGCCTCGCTCTCGCCCTCGACGGCGGCCGACATCAGCCAGACTGCAGCCGACGCCGTATTCCAGGGCGCGCGCCTGGCGCCGATCCTGGAGGCCCTCGCGGTGGCGCGCGCTGCCCGCCGCATGGCGCTGCAGAACTTCACCATCGCCATCGGCTACAACGCCGTCTTCGTGCCGCTCGCCATGGCCGGGCTGGTGACGCCGCTGCTGGCGGCAATCGCCATGTCGGCGTCTTCCATCGCCGTCAGCGCCAACGCGGTGCGGCTGAGGACCATGCACCTGGAGCTCGCCAAATGACCGCGCTCGCCTGGCTCATCCCGTGCGCGCTGCTGCTGGGCCTCGTGGGGCTGGTGGCCTTCCTATGGTCGCTCGACAGCGGCCAGTACGACGACCTCGACGGCGCCAGCTGGCGCGCCCTGCAGGACGACGACGGACCCGGCCGCTGAGGACCCGAGCTAGCCGCCGGCCCCTTCGGCCACCACGTCGCGGTAGGCGTGCCAGGTGGCGTGCCCGACCAGCGGGAACATCACCGCCAGCCCCACGAAAAGGGTGGCGATCCCGAGCGCCATGAAGCCGGCGATCAGCGCCGCCCACAGCGCCATCGGCTGCCAGTTGACGAGCACGGCGCGCACGCTCGCCGCCATCGCGCTCACCGCATCGATACGGTGAGTCATGAGCAGCGGCACCGACACCACCGAGATGGAGAAAACTACGGCGGCCAGGATGCCGCCGACGATGGTCCCGGTGACCAGCAGGCCGAGCCCGTGCGGCGTGAAAAGCAGGGTCGGAACGAAGGCGCTGGCCGGCGGCAGGCCGTGGCCGCCGAAGAACAGCATGAACAGCAGCGATGCGAGCTGCAGCCAGACGAAGTAGCAGAATGCCAGGATGGCGCCGAAGAAGCCGAGCTGGCCCGGCGCCGCCCGCCCGCCCTCGAGCACAGCGCCGAGCGTCACGGGCTCGCCCTGCTCGAGCCGCCGGCTCGTCTCGTAGAGGCCGACCGCGGCAATGGGCCCGATCAGCAGGAAGCCGCCGCCGAGCGCCAGGATGAGCGATTCCATGCCGCCCACCGTCAGCCCCAGCACCAGCCCTGCCGCGGTCGCCGCGAACAGGGCGCCGTAGGCGAGGCTGATCTGCGGCACGGTCCACAGGTCGCGCCACCCGGCAGCGAGCCACGCCCAGGGCGCGTCGAAGGCCACCCGGCGCACTTTCACGCCCGCGACAGTGGCGGCGTCCGCGGCGGTGCCGTCCAGCTCGCGTGTTTTCATGGCATGGACCTGCCGCACTCCGGCATCAGACGTCAAAGAATACCGTCTCGTTCTCGCCTTGTATGCGGATATCGAACGTATAGACGACCTTGCCGTCCCTCACGCTCCGCTCGGCGATCAGCGTGGAGCGGCGCACCTCCTGCTCGATCAGGTTCAGCACCGGGTCGGCGGCGTTGGCAGCCGCTTCGTCCGAGAAGTACATGCGCGTGTTGAGCCCGATATTGATGCCGCGCGCCACGATCCAGAAATTGATGTGCGGCGCCATGGGCTTGTGACCCCGGCGCCCCGTCACCTGACCGCGCTTGATGGTGTCGAAGGTGTAAACGCCGCTCTTGAAGTCGGAGCAGGCACGCCCCCAGCCGCGGAATTGCTCGTCGACCGGCTTGGCGTTGTACGTGTCGGCCGGATGCCGGTAGCGCCCTTCCGCGTTGGCCTGCCAGATCTCGACCAGCACGTCCCGCACCGGCGTTCCCGTGCCGTCGATCACCCGGCCCTCGATGGCGATGCGCTCGCCGCGCGTCTTGGGGCCCACGAGCACGTTGCCGAAGTTGTTCTCGAAGATCTCGAAGCCCGCCTGTTGCGGGGCGAGGCCGATGTGCACATAGGGCCCGGCCGTCTGCGATGGCGTCTCACGCAGGTATTGGAGCGGTTGCACCATGGCTCAGTTCCCTTCCAGCTTGTTCTCGAACAGCGTCGAGCGGCGCCCGCGCAGCACGATATCGAAGCGGTAGGCCAGCGTGTCGATCGGAACGGCGGCGTTGAGGTCGAGCGGCGCGATCAGGTGCTTGACGGCCTCGGGGTCGGGAATGGTGCTGACGATAGGGCACTTCGGGATCAGAGGGTCGCCCTCGAAGTACATCTGCGTAATGAGCCGCTGGGCGAAGCCGGAACCGAACACGGAATAGTGGATGTGCGCCGGACGCCAGCTGTTGACGAAGTTGCGCCAGGGATAGGGACCCGGCTTGATGGTGCGGAAGTAGTAGTAGCCCTCGCTGTCGGTGAGCGCGCGCCCGCAGCCGCCGAAGTTGGGGTCGACCGGGGCGATGTAGGTGTCGTTCTTGTGGCGGTAGCGCCCGCCGGCGTTGGCCTGCCACACCTCCACCAGCGTGTTGGGCACCGGCTGGCCGTTCTCGTCCAGCACCCGCCCGTGCACGATGATGCGCTCGCCGATCGGCTCGCCGCCATGCGCGTAGTTCTGGATGAGGTCGTTGTCGAGCGGCCCGAGCTCGCTGGCTGAGAATACAGGCCCCGTCACCTCAGAGAGCGAGTTCTGCAGCGACAGGAGCGCAAGGCGCGGCGACCGCGTTACGCTCGTCTTGTAGTTGGGCGTGTACCCAGGCGGGTGCCAGCCGCGGTCGCGTTGAATGAACTCGCCCTTGTTGCTTATGTTTTCCCTGCCGAGCCCGCCCATAAGGCCTCCCTTTCACAATTGCTTCGTTGAGGAGAGTGTCGGGGCCCGGCGTCCAGGCTCTTTGATCCTGATCAAATCGGCCTGCTATTTTTCACCGCATGCGGGCGTCGGGCCGCTCGACGAAGTAGCCAACCGCCCGTCCCACCGCGATCCCCACCAACAGCAAAACCGGAGCGACAATGATCGCCAACAGCGCCAAGCGCTCCTCGTCGGCCAGGCCGGCGCCATAGAGCAAGTCGAGCATGTTGTTGCCCCCCTCAGTGTGCGGTCTCTACATGCTGCATCAGCACAGGCCTTCGTCATTGATCGCGGTCAACGCCTGGTGGCCCCTTCATTCCAGTTGACGCGGATCAAGGCTGGGCGGCCCACGGCGGCACAGTCTGTTGGCTCGTATTCCAAGTGTCGGAGGTGGTGCCATGAAGGCGCATGAAGCCATGACCAAGGACGTGATCACGGTTGGACCCAGCACAACCGTGCGCGAGATCGCTGCGCTGCTGGTGAAGCATCGCATCAGTGCCGTTCCGGTCGTCTCGAGCGAGGGCCGGGTGTTGGGAATTGTCAGCCAGACCGACCTCGGCCACCGTAGCGAGACCGATACGGAGAAGCGACGCAAGTGGTGGTTGGAGGTGTTCGCCGACTCCGACGCCAAGGCCCGCGAGTTCATCAAGAGTCATGGGATTGTCGCGCGGGACGTGATGACGCGGTTCGTCGTCTCGGTATCCAAGGAAACCCCGCTTTCGGAGGTTGCCGAGATCCTCGACACGCACCGCATTCGCCAGGTGCCCGTGATCCAGGACGGCAATCTGGTGGGCATGATTAGCCGCACGGACCTGGTGCGCAAGCTCGCGGAGGCGACGATCACGGCCTCGACCGCCAGGCCAGAGAACGGCGTCTTGCAGAAAGCGATCTGGGCGCGGATCAAGCAAGAGTTGTGGCTGCAGGCGGCGCTCGTCAACATCACGGTGAAGGACGGCGTGGTCGAGCTGTGGGGCGCGGTCGGCTCGGACGATCAGCGCCGTGCGCTGCGCGTTCTGGTGGAGGGCATAGAGGGCGTCCAGCGAGTGGAGGACAATGTGGGCCTGCTGCCCAAAGTCATCAGCGCATAGCAGGCGCTGCTGTGCTGCACGAACCATTCGGTATCAACACGAACATCGAGGTGCTGCCATGAAACACAAGGCTTTGACGGTGACGCTTGCCGCGGCCGCGTTGGCATCGGTTATTGCGGTGCAGGCTCTGGCGCAAGGAGGGCCCGGCCACATGCGCGAGCGCGGCTGGGGCATGTGGGACGACGATGACAGAGGCATGTGGCGCGACGGCCCCTTCCGGCAGTGGTGGAGCCGTGGGCCCGAGCGGATGCTGGAGCGCGTCGAGCGGCAACTCTCCTATCTGAAGACCGATCTTGCCATCACCGAGGCTCAGACGGCCGCATGGAACGAGCTGGCTGAGGCCATCCGCAACACGGCCAAGCAGCGCTACGAACGCATGAAAGCCCTCTACGCAGACGCGAAGGCGAAGACCCTGCCCGAGCGCATGGAGCTGCAGGAGCAGTTCATGGTCACGCGGCTCGAGGAGGCGAGGCAAGTCAAGGGTAGCCTCCTGAGCCTCTACGCGACCCTGACCGACAACCAGAAGAAAGAGGCGGACGACATGGTGCTGCCGATGGTCGGGATGGGCGGTCGCTGGGGCATGTAGCCCGCTTGCCGATCGATCGGGGGACGGGCGCGGTTGCGCGAGCCCGTCCCGCCCGGCGGCTAGTACGCCGCGTCCTCGGCGTCGGGAATGAGCACGGCAGCCCCCGTCAGCCGACCCGATCGCAGTTGTCCCAAAGCGTCGTTGGCCGCCTCCAGGGCAAAGGGCACGGCATGGATCTGGAGCGTGGCTTGCCCAGCCAGCGCCAGGAACTCCTCGGCATCCCGGCGCGTCAGGTTGGCGACGGAACGCACCACGCGCTCGCCCCAGATGAGCTCGTAGGGCATGGCGGGGACATCGCTCATGTGGATGCCCCCCAGCACTACCGTCCCGCCCTTGCGGACCTGTGCTAGCGCCAGGGGCACCAGCGCGCCGACGGGCGCGAAGATGATCGCGGCATCGAGCTTTTCCGGCGGCACTTCATCCGATCCCCCGGCCCACACGCAGCCGAGCTGGCGCGCGAATCTTTGCGCAGCGGTGTCGCCGGGCCGGGTGAAGGCATACACCGAACGGCCCTGGAACCTCGCCACCTGGGCGACGATGTGCGCCGCCGCCCCGAAGCCGTAGATGCCGAGGTGCTGCGCCTCGCCGGCCATGCGCAGCGAGCGATAGCCGATGAGACCCGCACACAACAGCGGCGCCGCCTCGACGTCCGAGTAGCGATCGGGAAGCGCAAAGCAGTAGTCCGCATCCGCAACCGTGTATTGCGCATATCCGCCGTCGATCTGGTAGCCGGTGAAGGCCGGTGCGTCGCAGAGGTTTTCCTTGCCCTCACGGCAATAGGAGCAAACCCCGCACGTGTGACCGAGCCAGGGGATGCCGACGCGGTCGCCGATGTCGAAGCGTTCGGCCCCGGCACCGACCGCCTCCACGCGGCCCACGATCTCGTGACCGGGAACCAGGGGCAGCTTCGGCTCGGTCAGCTCGCCGTCGACGACATGCAGGTCGGTCCGGCACACGCCGCAGGCAGAGACTTTGACGAGAACCTGCCGTGGGCCCGGCGTGGGCTTCGCCAGTTGCCGAAGCCGCAACGGACGGCCGGGCTGCTCCAGGACCATGGCTTTCATGTCTCGGCCCGCCTGCCGCAGCCCCTCACTTGACGATGAACGTACCCTTCATCCCAGTCTCGTAGTGACCGGGGATCAGGCACGCGAACTCGAACGTGCCGGCCTTGGTGAAGCGCCAAAGGATCTCCGCGCGCGCGTTGGGCTTCAGACGCGCGGCATTGGGCTCGTTATGGTCCATATGCGGATGCTTCTCCATCTCCTTCTTGTGCTTGGCGTTGTTGGCGAAGGTATCGATCAGAAACTCATGGTCGACTGAGCCGACGTTCTTGAGCACGAACTTGATCTGCTCGCCCTTCTTCACCTCCACCCGGTCGGGCGCGTAAGCCATAGTGCCCGCACCGTCCGTCATCAGCACCTCGACCACCCGAAACGGCTTCCTCGGATCTCCGGGCTCCCCCGCCGCGAACGTGTGATTGCTGTGTGCCGACGCGCGACCGAGGAGGGTCAGCCCGGAAAGCATAGAAATCGCGGGGATGGCGGCCACCGCCAACACGCTGACAACTCGGACTTTCCTAGGTTTGGACATATCAGCTCGCTTCCTCTGATCACTTGGTATACCGCCCGGCCGGTCCCGACCAACGCGCCCCCCAGGGCCACTCTCTTTGTGCGGATCTTGCTGTCTTTATGGAATCTTTATGAAGCAGTTACCGCCGCCGTCTCGAATTTATATGCGCCCGAGGGCAAGTATCCGCGGCGTGCAGGCCCTGCCCCTTGACCGGCGTCAAGGCGGACTGTGCCGCTTGCGCATGAGATGACCTCGACCTTCTCGTTCCAGGAGAGACCCATGTTGGACGTGATCCTACTGGCCGGAGGCATCGGCTTCTTCGCCCTCACTATCGCCTACGCCTTCGCCTGCGATCGTCTCTAACGGAGAGTTTCCCATGCTCGTCGAATACATCCTCGGCGGCGCCGTGACCGCGGTGCTGCTCGTCTATCTCACCTACGCCCTGCTGCGGCCAGAGAAATTCTAACTGCGGTTCTTGAGAGAGGCACGTCATGTCCATCAATGGCTGGCTGCAGATCGCGATCTACTTCGCGGTGCTGACAGCTCTCGTTGTTCCCCTGGGCCGCTACATGGCCCGCGTGTTCGAGGGTCAGCGCACATTCTTGTCGCCCGTGCTGCAACCCGTCGAGACGCTCCTCTATCGCGTCTCCGGCGTTGACGAGAAGCGCGAGCAGCACTGGATCACCTACACGGTTGCCATGCTGCTGTTCAACGCAGCGGGCTTTTTGCTGCTCTATGCGATCCTGCGGCTTCAAGATTTGTTGCCGTTCAATCCGGCGGAGATGTCGGCGGTGCCAGCCGACCTTGCCTTTAATACGGCGGTCAGCTTCACCACCAACACCAACTGGCAGAATTACGGCGGCGAGAGCACGCTCTCCTACTTGAGCCAGATGGTCGGTTTGACCACCCAGAACTTCGTCTCTGCCGCCACCGGCATCGCGCTGGCGATCGCCCTGGTGCGCGCATTTGCGCGCGCCTCCGGCAACACGGTCGGCAACTTCTGGGTCGATCTGACCCGGTGCACGCTCTATGTGCTTCTGCCTCTTGCGGCCGTCGCTGCGCTCATCCTGGTCTGGCAAGGCACACCGCAGAACCTGGGGCCCTACGTCGACGCCACCACGCTCGAAGGCGCCAAACAGACGATCGCCCAGGGTCCGGCGGCCTCGCAGATCGCCATGAAGCAGCTCGGCACCAACGGCGGCGGGTTCTGGAACGCCAACGGCGCCTACCCCTACGAGAACCCCACGCCGTTGAGCAACTTCCTCGAGGTGCTGTACATCCTGCTGATCTCTGCCGCCCTCACGCATACGTTCGGTCGCATGGTCAAGGACGAGCGCCAGGGCTGGGCGCTTTACGCAGCCATGTCCGTCGTGTTCCTGGTCGGCGTTGCCATCGCCTACTGGGCGGAAGCCGCCGGCAACCCAAACTTCGCCGCGCTCGGGATCGACCCCGCCAACATGGAAGGCAAGGAGGTGCGCTTCGGCCTCGCCAACTCGAGCCTGTGGGCCGTGGCCACCACGGCGGCCTCCAACGGCTCCGTCAACTCCATGCACGACAGCTTCACGCCGCTCGGCGGGATGATCCCCATCATCATGATGCAGCTCGGCGAGATCATCTATGGTGGCGTCGGCTCCGGCCTCTACGGCATGCTGCTGATGGTGATCGTCGCTATGTTCGTGGCGGGCCTGATGGTTGGCCGCACGCCCGAGTATCTCGGCAAGAAGATCGAGGCCAAGGAGGTCAAGATGGCGATGCTCGCCATTCTGATCCTGCCGCTGTCGATGCTTGGCTTCACGGCTGTTGCGGTGCTGCTGCCGTTCGGCCTCTCCAGCATGCAGGACGCGGGTCCGCACGGGTTCAGTGAGGTGCTCTACCTCTACACCTCACAGACCGCCAACAACGGCTCGGCCTTCGCCGGCTTCACCGGCAACACGCTCTGGTACAATTCGACCGGTGGTCTGGCGATGCTGATCGGCCGCTACTTCGTCATCATTCCGATGATGGCGGTGGCAGGCTCGCTGGTTGCCAAGAAGAAAGTACCCGCTTCGGTCGGCACGTTCCCCACCCACGGCGCCCTGTTCGTCGGCCTGCTCGTCGGCGTCATCGTCATCATCGGTGGCCTGACGTTCTTCCCCGCGCTCGCGCTCGGACCCATCGCCGAGCACTTCGCGATGCAGGCCAAGATGGTGTTCTGACGAATTCCCGGAGATAAAGTCATGGAAAGCTCCACTCTTCGCAAGCGGGTCGCCGTGTCGGCACTGACCGACCCCGCAATCATCATGCCCGCCATCGGTTCGGCGTTCGTCAAGCTCGATCCCCGGGCCATGGTCAAAAACCCGGTCATGTTCGTGGTCGAGGTCGTTGCAGCGCTGACCACGGTGATCCTGCTGAACGACGTCTTCAGGGGCGGTGAGCATCTGGGCTTCACCTTTCAGATCGTGCTGTGGCTGTGGGTCACCGTGCTGTTCGCCAACTTCTCGGAAGCGGTGGCGGAAGGGCGCGGCAAGGCGCAGGCCGACTCGCTGCGGCGTACCCGCACCGAGACGCAGGCCAAGCTTCTGGGCGCGGCCAACTCCAGAGACTACAAGCTGGTCTCGGGCACCAGCCTGAAGGTCGGTGACATCGTGCTGGTCGAGGCCGGCGACACGATCCCGTCCGACGGCGAGGTGATCGAGGGCATCGCCTCCGTCAACGAGGCTGCCATCACTGGCGAGTCTGCGCCCGTGATCCGCGAAGCCGGCGGCGACCGCTCGGCCGTCACCGGCGGCACCCAGGTGCTGTCCGACTGGATCCGCGTGCGCGTCACCGCGGCCCAGGGCTCCACGTTCCTCGATCGCATGATCAGGCTGGTCGAGGGTGCCGAGCGTCAGAAGACGCCGAACGAGATCGCGCTCAACATCCTGCTCGTCGGCATGACCATCATCTTCGTCTTCGCCACCGCCACCATCCCGAGCTTCGCCAACTACGCCGGCGGCCCGATCTCGGTGGTCGTCGTGGTCGCCCTGTTCGTGACGCTGATCCCGACCACCATCGGCGCCCTGCTGTCGGCCATCGGCATCGCCGGCATGGACCGGCTGGTGCGGTTCAACGTGCTGGCCATGTCGGGCCGCGCGGTCGAAGCGGCGGGCGACGTCGACACCCTGCTGCTCGACAAGACCGGCACCATCACGCTCGGCAACCGCCAGGCCACAGAGTTCAAGCCCCTGCGCAACGCCAGCGAACAAGAGCTTGCCGACGCCGCCCAGCTTGCGTCGCTGGCGGACGAGACCCCGGAGGGCCGCTCCATCGTCGTGCTGGCGAAGGAGAAATACGGCATCCGCGGCCGCGACATGAGCGAACTCAACGCCAGGTTCGTTCCGTTCTCGGCCCAGACCCGCATGAGCGGCGTGGAGTTCGGCACCACGTCGATCCGCAAGGGCGCCGTCGATGCCGTCATCGCCTATCTCAACGGTGGGACCCCTGCACCCGTATCGCGCACCGCCACCGTTCAGGCGCTGCAGCCAGGCGTGAGCACCGATGCGGCACGCGAAATCCAGGAGATGGCCGAGACTATCGCCAAGTCGGGCGGCACGCCGCTGGCCGTGGCTCGTGACGGCAAGCTGCTCGGCGTCATCCATCTCAAGGACATCGTCAAGGGCGGTATCCGCGAGCGCTTCGCCGAGCTGCGGCGCATGGGCATCCGCACCATCATGATCACGGGCGACAACCCCACCACCGCCGCGGCCATCGCCGCGGAGGCCGGCGTGGACGATTTCCTGGCCCAGGCCACGCCCGAGGAAAAGCTGAAGCTGATCCGCGACGAGCAGGCCAAGGGCAAGCTGGTCGCCATGTGCGGCGACGGCACCAACGATGCGCCCGCACTTGCCCAGGCCGATGTCGGCGTCGCCATGAATACCGGCACCGTCGCTGCCCGCGAGGCCGGCAACATGGTCGATCTCGACTCCAATCCGACCAAGCTGATCGAGGTGGTCGAGATCGGCAAGCAGCTGCTGATGACGCGAGGCGCGCTCACCACGTTTTCCATCGCCAACGACGTGGCGAAGTACTTCGCCATCATCCCGGCGATGTTTCTCGCCTTCTACCCGCAGCTGCAGGCGCTCAACATCATGAACCTGGCGACGCCGCAGAGCGCCATCCTGTCGGCCATCATCTTCAACGCACTCATCATCGTCGCTCTGATCCCGCTGGCGCTGAAGGGCGTCGCCTACCGCCCGATCGGCGCCGGCCCGCTGCTGCGGCGCAACCTGCTGATCTACGGGCTCGGCGGCATCGTCATTCCCTTCATCGGCATCAAGGCGATCGACCTCGTAGTCACTGCCTTGCACCTCGCCTGAGGAGTTACACCAATGCTCAGAGAATTCCGACCCGCACTCACGATGATCGTGCTGTTCACGATCCTCACCGGCCTCGCCTATCCACTCGCCATGACCGGCATCGCGCAGGTGCTGTTCCCGCGCCAGGCCAACGGCAGCCTGGTGGTGGTGGACGGCAAGGTCGTCGGCTCGTCGCTTGTCGGTCAGGCCTTCACCGAGGACCGCTATTTCCACAGCCGCCCGTCGGCCACGGTGGCGCCCGACCCCAAGGACTCATCCAAGACTGTCGACGCACCCTATAACGCGGCGAACTCGAGCGGCTCCAACCTCGGCCCCACCAGCAAGGCGTTGATCGAGCGCATGAAGGCCGACGTGGAGACTCGCGCCAACCAGAACCCGGGCGCCAAGGTGCCTACCGACTTGGTGACGGCCTCCGGCAGCGGTCTGGACCCGCACATCTCGCCCGAGGCTGCCTTGTTCCAGGTGCCGCGGGTTGCAAAGGCGCGCGGCTTGCCCGACAATCGTCTGCGCGAACTCGTGGCGCAGCTCATCGAGGGTCGCACGCTCGGCTTCCTCGGCGAGCCGCGCGTCAACGTCTTGGCGCTGAACATGGCCCTCGATCGGCTGGCTGCAAAGTAGCGGCCGACCAGCCCGGCGGCCGCCCACAGGCCCGATTGGTCCATGGCAGATCAGCGGACTGACCTAGAGCAGAGACCTTCCCCGGAAGCTCTGCTTGCCGAGGCCCGGCGTGACACGCGCAGCGGCGCCGGGCACCTCAAGATCTTCGTCGGCGCCGCGCCGGGCGTGGGCAAGACCTACGAGATGCTGCAGGCCGCCCGCGCCAAGCTCAAAGAAGGCGTCGATGTGGTGGTCGGCGTCGTGGAGACGCACGGGCGCAAGGAAACCGAGGCCCTGCTCGATGGCCTTGAGGTCCTTCCCCGCAAGCCGATAGTCTATGTCAACCGCATCCTCGACGAGTTCGACATCGACACCGCGCTGAAGCGCCGGCCGAGCCTGATCCTGATCGACGAGCTCGCCCACACCAACGCCACGGGCAGCCGCCACCCCAAGCGCTACCAGGACGTCGAGGAACTGCTCGATGCCGGCATCGACGTCTACTCCACGGTCAACATCCAGCACATCGAGAGCCTCAACGACGTGGTGGCGCAGATCACGCGCGTGCGTGTGCGCGAGATCGTGCCCGACGCCGTTCTCGACCGCGCCGACGCCATCGAGCTCGTCGACCTCACGCCCGAGGACCTGATCCAGCGCCTGAAAGAGGGCAAGGTCTACGTCCCCAAGCAGGCCGAGCGGGCCCTCAAGAACTTCTTCTCCCCGGCAAACCTAACGGCGTTGCGCCAGCTGGCGCTGCGGCGCACGGCCGAACGCGTCGACGAGCAGCTGCTCGAGCAGATGAAGGCCCGCGCCATCCCGGGGCCGTGGGCGGCGGGTGAGCGGATCCTCGTTTGCGTCAGCGAGGACCCGCGCTCGGCCGGGCTCGTGCGCTATGCCAAGCGGCTGGCCGACCGCCTCCGCGCGCCCTGGACGGCGCTCTACCTGGAGACGCGGCGCAGCCTGCAGTTCGGCGAGGAGGAGCGCGACCGCGTTGCCGAGACCCTGCGGCTGGCAGAGCGCCTCGATGGGGAGGCCATAACCGTCCCGGCCACCTCGCGGCGCATCGCCGAGGACGTGTTGGGCTTCGCGCGCAAGAACAACGTCACGCACATCATCACCGGCAAGTCCACTCGCTCGCGCTGGTTCGAGATACTGAATGGCTCCGTGGTTCACGACCTGGTGCGCGGCGCCGGCAACATCAGCGTCCACGTCATCGCCGGGGAGGAGCAGGAAGGCGAGGCCAACGCGACCGGCAGCATCGCCGCGAGCGCGGCCCGGCCCTTCGACCCGCTCCCTTACATTTTCGCCGTAGTGGCCGTGGCGGTCGCGACAGGCGTCGGCATAATCGTCCGGCCCCTGTTCGGCATCGAGAACATCGACCTCATCCTCCTGGCGGCGGTGGTCGGCATCGCGGTCCGCTACGGCCTGTGGCCTTCGTTGGTCGCCAGCGTCGCCGCTTCGCTCGGCTACAACTTCTTCTTTCTGCCGCCGGCCTACACCTTCACCATAACCGACCCGACCAACGTCGCGGCCTTCGTGCTGTTCACGGTGCTGGCCATCATCGTCTCGAACCTCGCCGGGCGCGCCCAGACGCAAACCGTCACGGCGCTCGAGCGCGTGCGCTCCATCGAGTCGCTCTACGCCTTCAGCCGCAAGCTGGCTGGCGCCGGCACGCTCGACGACGTGCTGTGGGCCACCGCCTATCAGATCGCCGCGATGCTGAAGGTGCGCGCCGTCCTGCTGCTGCCCGAGAACGGCTCGATCGGCCTCAAGGCCGGATACCCGCCGGAGGACACGCTCGAGGAGGCGGACCTGGCCGCCGCCAAGTGGGCCTGGGAGAGGAACCGCCCGGCGGGGCGCGATTCCGACGCGCTTCCAGGCGCCAAGTGGCTGTTCGTGCCCATGCGCACGGGCCGGGGCGCGATCGGTATTCTGGGCATCAGACGGGATGAGCCGGGACCGCTGCTGCGCGCCGAGCATCGCCGCCTGCTGGACGCTTTGAGCGACCAGGGCGCTCTGGCGATCGAGCGCGTGCATCTCGTCGAGGACATCGATCGCGTCAAGCGCGATGCGGAGGCCGACCGCCTGCGCTCGGCACTGCTGACGTCGATCTCGCACGATCTGAGGACGCCACTGTCGGCAGTCCTCGGCGCCGCCGGGGCGTTGCGCGATCTGTCGCTCGACGCTGCGGCCAAGGCCGACCTCGTCGCCACCATCATCGACGAGTCGGAGCGCCTCAACCGCTTCATCGCCAACCTGCTCGACATGACCAAGCTCGAGTCGGGCGCCGTCGCGCCCAACCTCGCGCCCTATGACATGGGAGAGATCATCGGCACCGCCCTGCAGCGCGCCTCCAAGATCCTGGCCAGGCATCGCGTCGAGATGGAGATGAGCTCGGACTTGCCGATGGTGATGGTGGATGCAGTGCTGTTCGAGCAGGTGCTGTTCAATCTCCTCGACAACGCAGCCAAATACGCGCCGCCGGCAACCACCGTCTGCATCCGCAGCTGGCGCGACGGCGACGGCGTGCGTCTGCAGGTTCTCGATGAGGGTGCCGGCATTCCCCCGGCCGACCTGGAGCGCGTTTTCGACAAGTTCTACCGGGTGCAGAAGGGCGACCAGGTGCGCGCCGGCACCGGTCTCGGCCTCGCCATCTCCCGCGGCTTCGTGGAGGCCATGCGCGGCACGATAGTGGCGTCCAATCGCGGCGACCGCCAGGGCGCCGTGTTCACCATCGCCCTTCCCATCGCCGCGACCGCTGAACGATCGGAAGCAACCCAATGAGTGCCGCCCCCCTCAAGATACTGGTCGTGGACGACGAGCCTCCCATTCGCAAGCTGCTGCGGATGGGCCTCGTCTCGCAAGGCTACGAGGTTGTCGATGCGTCGAACGGCAAGACCGCACTCGACTAGCTTGCCCAGAAGCCCGACCTCGTCATCCTCGATCTCGGCCTGCCCGACATCGATGGCCTGGAGCTGCTGCGCAAGATTCGCCATCGCCAGGAGAGCCTGCCCATCGTCGTGTTGTCGAGCCGCGGGGACGAGGCGGGCAAGGTGGCGGCGCTCGACCTCGGTGCCGACGACTACGTGACGAAGCCCTTCGGCATGGACGAGCTGTTCGCGCGCATGCGCGCAGCGCTGCGCCACCAGCTGCAGGTGCACGGCGAGCGGCCCGTCTTCCATGTCGGCGACTTGAGCGTCGACCTCGTTCGCAGGATCGTGAAATTGGGGGACAAGGAGGTCAAGCTCTCGCCCAAGGAGTACGACCTCCTGCGCCTGCTGGTTCAGCATGCCGGCAAGGTGCTCACGCACCGGTTCCTTCTGCAGGAGCTTTGGGACGAGCCGACCGACACGCAGTACCTGCGCGTTTACGTGCGCCAACTGCGGCGCAAGATCGAGACCGACCCGGAGCGTCCGCAGTACCTCCTGACCGAGACCGGCATTGGCTACCGGTTGCGGGCGCCGGAGTAGCCACCTGGAGTGCCAATGAGGATCAAGGACTTTCTCTCCGCGGCCGACGTTGCCATCGACATGCCGGCCGCTGACAAGGCCGGCTTGCTCAGGGAGCTCGCCGCTCGCGCCGCATCGGCCCTCAACCTGCCGGCGGACGTTGTGGCGAGAGAGATCGAGAAGCGCGACGAGCTGGGCTCCACCGGCATCGGCCGCGGCATTTCCATCCCGCATGCGCGCTTCCGCGAGGTGAAGAAGCCGTTCGGGTTGCTGGTCCGCCTGCAGCAGCCGATCGAGTACCAAGCGATCGACGGCCGGCCCGTCGACCTGGTGTTCCTGCTCCTGCTACCGGCGGCGTCGCAGCTCGACCAGCTCAATGCGCTCGCCGCAGTCGCACGCAGGCTGAGCGACAAGGACGTGCTGGGCCGGCTGCGCAGCGCCACCACCAGCACGGAGTTCTATCGGGCGGTGGCTCAAGAATGAGCATCCTGGTCGCCTGACCGAAGATTGGGCGTCCTGCCGGTCGGGAACGATGGCCTCAACGCCGCGTTCAGCCCCACACACGAGCATCCTGCAGGCCGGCGATGGACCGCAGCCCACGACGCAGTCAGCGTATCTACGATGCCAGGCGAGCCAAGGCGTTGCGGCCCTTGTTCGGCATCCTGTCGTGATGGCCATTGTCCTGGCGCTATTGCCCGACAATAGGGACAATCCGCGAACCGGCGCAGGTGTCGAGCTGGCAGCGCGCTAGGATTGATCAAGCGCTCGCTATCTGCCATACGGCCGTGCCGCGCCATCGAGAGGGCACGCATGCGACAACTGCTTCTGATGCTGGCCGTTGGCCTCGCTCTTGCCGGGTGCCAGCCCCCGGGGACCGTCGACACGGACAAGTACGTGCGTAATCACGAGCCCAAAACGGGTGGTCCGGACCTGTAGGAACTCCGTTTGGCGCCGCATCGATGCCCCGTTGCCAAGACATTGACTTTGCAGGGGCCCTCGATAATAGTGCGCCGCGAGATCGCGCCAGGCACGGCGCATTTGCTGCCGGCTGAGCCAAGCCGAGCGTAGAAGTCCAAAGGAAATCAGGCATGTATGCTGTCATCAAGACCGGCGGCAAGCAGTACCGTGTGACCGCCGACGAGGTCGTCAAGATCGAGAAGGTGGCCGGCGAGGCGGGCGCAAGGATCGAGTTCACCGAGGTGCTGATGGTCGGCGGCAGCGGCAAGGCCAAGGTCGGCGCGCCCGCAGTCCACGGCGCCAAGGTGATCGGCGAGGTGGTGGAGCAGAGCCGCGCGCCCAAGGTCATCGCCTTCAAGAAGCGCCGGCGCAAGAACTCGCGCCGCAAGCGCGGACACCGCCAGCACCAGACCGTGGTGCGCATCAAGGAAATCGTCGGCGCCTGAGGGCGACCCGGCATCGGCAAAGGACGAGGCAATGGCACACAAAAAGGCGGGCGGCTCCTCCCGCAACGGCCGCGACACGGCGGGCCGGCGGCTCGGCGTCAAGAAATACGGCGGCGAGCAGGTGCTGGCCGGCAACATCCTGGTGCGCCAGCGCGGCACCAAGGTCCACCCGGGCTCCAATGTCGGCATGGGCACGGACCACACCCTGTTCGCCCTGACCGAGGGCAGCGTCGAGTTCGCCACCAAGCGCAGTGGACGCGTCTACGTGTCGGTGAAGCCCGCCGGCAAGGCCGCGGCGGAATAGCCAGCGGGCTGCCCCCGCCCGAAGGCCATCGATGTTGGGCTGGCGGTCGCGTAATGGCTTCCCTGCGCTGACAGCCATTGACTTGGCACCCCGCGCCCGGCGACGCTCCATCCCATGGTCACGCTTGCAACGGAACGCCTGCTCTTGCGGCCCTTTCGCCGCAGCGATGCGGCCGAATTCACGCGTCTCGCGGGCGACTGGGCGGTCGCCTCCATGACCAGCGACATCCCCCACCCGCTGTCGCAATCGCAGGCCCTCGCCTGGCTGAGGCCCGGCCGCGGCGAGGTGCGTTTCGCCATCGAGCTCGACGGCCAGCTGATCGGCGGTGCCGGCTACTATCGCCGGCGCTCCGGTGCCGCCGAGCTCGGCTTCTGGCTCGGCCGCCCGTGGTGGGGCCGGGGCTACGCCACCGAGGCGACGCAAGCCATCGTGCACTACGGGTTTCAGACGCGTCGGCTGCCGGGCTTCACCTCCTCGCACTTCGTCGACAACTGGGCCTCGGCCGGCGTGCTGCGCAAGCTCGGCTTCGAGCCGGTCGGCCGGGGCATCATCGGCAGCGTCGCCCGCGGCCACGATGTGGAGGCCGTCACCTACTGGCTGAGCGCACAGCGTGCCATGCAGATGCTGCCGCCGCACGTCACCGCGGCGCCTTCGACGCCGCGCTGGCGCGCGTGGCTCAGCCGGCTCGCCGGCTGGCCTGCCTAGGTCGTGTACCCGTAGAGCGTCGACCACCGCACAGCAGAAAGCCAGCGCCCGCACGTCCGCAGCTGGGCGAACAAGTTAAGTGCTGCTCGTCCCGAAAAATTTGCCGCTTTTGACCCCAAGCAGCCCAACCGACACCTCAGGCTTCAGAGCTTGAGGCACCCTTGAAGTCCTCGCGCGACGCAGCCCACTTGAGCAGCTCATCGAGCGCCGGACAGAGGGCCTCGCCCCAATCGGTCAGACCGTATTCGACCTTAGGGGGTACCTGGTGATGGACGATCCGGCGAACGACGCCGTCCTTCTCCAACTGCCGCAGCTGCTGGATCAGCATCTTCTGGGAGATCGAGGGGATGGCCCGCTCGAGCTCCGAGAAGCGCACCAGCTTGCCGTCAAACAGGTGGAACAAGATCACGAGCTTCCAACGCCCTTCCAGAACCTGCAGCACCTGTTCCACACCCTCGGCGGCGGACGCAGGCGTATGTCCTCTGTCCTTACGCCCAGGTAAGTACCTTACTTTTTTGTGCGTTCTTGCCATTTGGCTACCCTAAGCCCATCGTTCGTCTCGGGCAACGGCAACGCGCCAAAGCACGACAAGGAGGGGCGATGAGCATCAAACTGCCAGCGGCACTCGAAACCTACTTCGTGTCGGAGAACACACACGACACATCGGCCATCGAGAGATGTTTCGCCACCAACGCCACCGTGCGCGACGAGGGCAGGAGCATCAAAGGTATTGCCGAGATCAAGGCATGGCGATTCGAGACCGGTGAAAAGTATCATCATTCGGTGGAACCACTCGCGGTATCCACGCTGGACGGGAAGGTCGTCGTGACTGGCAGGGTGTCGGGCAATTTCCCAGGCAGCCCGATCACGCTGGACCACATCTTTGAGATCGAGGGCGGCAAAATCGTATCTCTGGAGATTCGGTGATGCTCGGCGGCCATCTCGATCGACTTAGATGGAAGCGTGCCCTCGTCACCGGCGGCACCAAGGGTCTGGGCCGGGCGGTCGTCGCGCGGCTGACAGAGATGGGTGCCAAGGTCCTGACCACGGCCCGGTCTGGTCCTCAACCAGCAGATGGAATGTTCGTTGCTGCTGACGTCGCCACGGCGGCAGGTTGCGCCACTGTGGTCGATGCTGTCGGCAGGCACCTTGGTGGCGTTGACATCATCGTGCACGTTGTCGGTGGCTCGTCGGCGCCGGCCGGGGGGTTCGCTGTGCTCGATGACGACGTGTGGCAAAAAGAATTCAACCTCAATCTGATGCCAGCCGTGCGTCTTGACCGCGCTCTGTTGCCGGCAATGATCAAGAAGGGGTCGGGCGTGATCGTGCACGTCACCTCGATCCAGCGGCAGATGCCTCTTGCCGCAGTCGACTATCGCGTATGCTGCGGCAAAAGCGGCTCTCTCGAACTACAGCAAGGCCCTGTCCAAAGAGGTGGGCCCGAAGGGAATCCGCGTAGTGCGCGTTGCGCCCGGTTGGATCGAGACGACCGCGGCGGCTGCTCTCGTTTCCCGCCTTGCAGTTGAAGCCGGTAGCGATGAACAGACGGCGCGGCAGGGCCTGATGAACTCGTTGGGTGGCATCCCGATCGGTCGACCCGCTAAGCCCAATGAGGTTGCTGATCTGATCGCGTTCCTGGTCTCAGCGCGCGCTGCTTCAATCACGGGCAGTGAGTACGTGATTGACGGCGGCACCATCCCGACCGTTTAGGATCGCCAACAGCCGCTTCCGGCACTCTTCTTCCGTTCGGGGCGGATCATGGGGAGTCCGGTCTTGAGGGTAGATCGCCCGCGGCCGACCGTCTATTAGTCCCACGGCCCAGATCGCTCCCTGCGAGACCCGGAACCCGCGACGCCCATGAAGTTCCTCGACCAAGCCAAGATCTACATCGCCTCCGGCGACGGCGGGGCCGGCTGCGTCTCTTTCCGGCGCGAGAAGTTTATCGAGTTCGGCGGACCCGACGGCGGCGACGGCGGCCGGGGCGGCGACGTGTGGGTCGAGTGCGTCGACAATCTCAACACGCTGATCGACTTCCGCTACCAGCAGCACTTCAAGGCCGCAGACGGCAAGCACGGCATGGGCCAGAACCGCGCCGGCCCGCGGGCGATGATGCCGTGCTCAAGGTGCCGCCCGGCACGCAAATCTTCGCCGAGGACAACGAGACGCTGCTCGCCGAGCTGCTCAAGCCCGGCGAGCGCGTGCTGCTCGCGCGCGGGCGGCAACGGCGGCTTCGGCAACGCGCATTTCAAGACCTCGACCAACCGCGCGCCGCGCCACGCCAACCCCGGCCAGCCGGGCGAGGAGCTGACGATCTGGCTGCGGCTGAAGCTGATCGCCGATGCCGGCATCGTCGGCCTGCCCAACGCCGGCAAGTCCACCTTCCTCGCGGCGGTGAGCGCGGCCAAGCCCAAGATCGCCGACTATCCGTTCACCACGCTGCATCCCAATCTCGGCGTGGTGGCGAGGCCGGCGCTCGACTTCGTGCTGGCCGACATTCCGGGCCTGATCGAAGGCGCGCACGAGGGCGCGGGGCTCGGCACGCGCTTCCTCGGCCATGTCGAGCGCTGCCGCGTGCTGCTGCATCTGGTCGACGTCACCGAGGAGGATGTCGCCGGCGCCTACCGCACCGTGCGCGGCGAGCTCAAGGCCTACGGCGCGGGGCTCGACCGCAAGAAGGAGATCGTGGCGCTCTCCAAATGCGACGCGCTCGACGATGCGACGCTTGCCGCCAAGGCCGCGGAGCTCAAGGCCGCCTCGCGCAAGAAGCCGCTGCTGCTGTCCGCCGTGGCCGGGCAGCGGCGTCAAGGAGGTCCTCACCGCGCTTGCCCGCGAGATCGGGTCTAGCCGCAAGCCAAGGAGCGCAAGGCCGCCGAAGCCGAGGGCGAGGAGCCGGCACCCTGGCGGCCGTGACGCTCCGCTTCACTGCCGCCGCTCGAGTGCCAGCACAGTCCAGCCGGCATCCTGCCGCCGCTCCAGCAAGCGAAAGCCTGAAGCGAGATACGTGCCCGCGACCTCGCGCGCCTGATGATTCAACAGGCCAGACAGCACGGCAATGCCGCCAGGCCGGATGGCGCGGCGCATCGGCGGCGCCAGCGCGATGAGAGGGCTGGGCAGCAGGTTGGCCAGCACCAGATCGAAGGGCTGAGCATGGCGAAGGGCCGGATGGTCGAAGCCGGCGGCCAACACGGTCTCGACCCGCGCGCCGACGCGGTTGAGCCGCGCATTCTCACCAGCGATGCCCAACGCTACAGGATCGTTGTCGCTCGCCAGCACGCGCGCGTTGGGCAGCGCCCGCGCTGCGGCGATGGCGAGCACGCCGGTGCCGCAGCCCAATATCCAGCACACGCGGGAAGCGCCGCCGTTGTATCAGCCTGTCCAGCGCCTCCAGGCAGAGCACGGTGGTGGCGTTGTGGCCTGTGCCGAACGCCTCGCCGGCCTCGATCTCTATGGCCCAACGCCGCATGGCGAAGCGCGGGCGGTCGTGCGCGCCATGCGCGACGAACCGGCCCGCCTTGATGGGCGGCAGCGCGGCCTGCGACAGCGCCACCCAGTTGGCATCCGGGCACTGCCTCGAGCGATGCCCTCGCCAATCCATCGCCATATCCTGCCAGCGCTTGCTCGAACGCTGCCAGAGACGGCGCCTCAGCATAGTAGGCCTCCACCACCCACGTGGGCGGCGCTAGCTCGAACATCGTCACGGCCAGCGCCTCGGGTGCCGCTGGCGCGCCGAGCAAATCGGCAACCTGGACGGCCCTGCCCTGGTCCTGGGTCTCGATACGAAGCTTGTGCAGCGGCATGGCGCGGCTTCATCCTTGAGATCGGCACCATAGCCCGGCACCCGATGTTAGCCTTGCGCAAAGGTGGCCAACGCAAGCCCTGACGGCGGCGGCCAAATCCTGCTACAGAGGCGCCGCAACCCGAGCCGCTACCGATGTCCGCCGCCGAAGCCCGCCAGACCGCCGCCCGCCCGCAGTGGGCCAATGCCCGCCGCATCGTCGTCAAGATCGGCTCGAGCCTGCTGGTCGACCGCGCGCGGCGGCGCGCTCAACGCGGCCTGGCTCGACTCGCTGGCCGCACGACGTCGCCGCCTCGGCCGAAGCGGGCAAGCAGGTGATCCTGGTCTCGTCCGGCGCCATCGCGCTCGGCCGGCACGTGCTCGGGCCTGCCGCGGGGCGAGCTGGAGCTCGAACAGTCGCAGGCGGCCGCCGCCGTCGGGCAGATCTCGCTCGCCAGCGCCTACCAGGACGTGCTCAAGGCGCACGGGCTCACCGCCGCGCAGATCCTGCTCACGCTCGGCGACACCGAGGAGCGCCGCCGCTATCTCAACGCGCGCGCAGACCATCGCCACGCTGCTCGCCCAGCGGCGCCGTCCCGGTGGTCAACGAGAACGACACGGTGGCCACCGGCGAGATCCGCTACGGCGACAACGACCGCCTCTCCGCCCGCGTCGCCAGCATGATGAGCGCCGACTGCCTGGTGCTGCTCTCCGACATCGACGGCCTCTACACCGCCGATCCGCCGGCAGCGATCCGACGCGACGCCGCTCTCGCCGAGGTGCGCGCAGATCACGCCGGAGATCGAGGCCATGGCCGGCGAGCGCCGGCACCGAGCTGTCGCGCGGCGGCATGGTGACCAAGATCGAGGCGGCGCCGCATCGCGCTGGCCGCCGGCTCCGACATGGTGATCGCCGTCGGGCAAGGTGCTGCATCCGCTGCGGCGCGCTGACCGAGGGCGCGCGCCTGCACCTGGTTCCTGGCGCCGTCCGATCCCGTGACGGCGCGCAAGCGCTGGATCGCGGGCCAGCTCGAGCCCAAGGGCGCGCTGGTCATCGACGCCGGCGCCGAGCAGGCGCTGCTCGCCGGCAAGAGCCTGCTGCCGGCCGGCGTCGACGCGGGTCGAGGGCGCGTTCGAGCGCGGCGATGCCGTCATCATCCGCGGCGCCCGAGCGGCCGCGAGCTCGGGCGCGGCCTCGTCGCCTATGCGCGCGGCCGATGCGCGAGCGTATCATCGGCCGCAAGAGCGGCGAGATCGCCGCCATCCTGGGCTATCGCGGGCCGCGCCGAGCTGATCCATCGCGACGACATGGTGCTGAGCAGGACCAACAAGGAATGAACGCGACGCCCAAGGCGGAAGCCCGAGACGCTGGCCGATGTCGACCCAGGCGATGCGGGCGATCGGCCGCCGGCGCACGCGCGGCTGCCGCAGAATCTGGCGCTCGCGTCCACCGAGGCCAAGAACGCCGCGCTCCTGGCCGCCGCGCGCGAGCTGCGTCGCGCGGACTGCATGCCATCCTGGAGGCCAACGCCAGCGACATGGCCGCCGCCGAAGAGCCGCTGGCCGTCACGGCCGCCTTCTCGACCGCCTGATGCTCGACCCCAAGCGCATCGAGGCGATGGCGAAGGGGCTGGAGGACATCGCCGCGCTGCCCGATCCGGTCGGCGGCGTGCTGGCGCGGTGGACGCGGCCCAACGGCCTCGAGATCGAGCGCGTGCGCGTGCCGCTCGGCGTCATCGGCATCATCTACGAGAGCCGGCCCAACGTGACGGCCGACGCCGGCGCGCTGTGCCTCAAGGCCGGCAACGCCGCGATCCTGCGCGGCGGCTCGGACAGCCATCACTCGAGCCGCGCCATCCAGCGTCTGCCTGGCCGCGGGCTGCGCGCGGCCGGCCTGCCCGAGACGCCATCCAGCTGGTGCCGACCACCGACCGCGAGGCGGTCGGCATGATGCTCGAAGGGCCTCGACGGCGCCATCGACGTGATCGTGCCGCGCGGCGGCAAGAGCCTGGTCGGCGCGCGTGCAGGACGAGGCGCGCGTGCCGGTGTTCGCGCACCTGGAAGGCATCTGCCACACCTACGTCGACCGCGGCGCCGACTCGGAGATGGCCGAGCGCGCATCGTCGTCAACGCCAAGATGCGGCGCACCGGCGTGTGCGGCGCCACCGAGACGCTGCTGGTCGACGCGCGCGCCCGCGGGCACGCTGCCGGCGCTGGTCGCGGCGCTGCTCGAGGCCGGGCTGCGAGGTGCGCGGCGACGCGGCTGCGCAGAAGGCCGATCCCCGGGTCAAGCCGGCGACCGAGCAGGACTGGTCGACCGAGTATCTCGACGCCATCATCGCGGTGAAGGTCGTCGACGGCGTCGACGCGGCGATCGCCCACATCCGCAAGTACGGCTCGCAGCACACCGACTGCATCGTCGCGGAAGACCAGGCGACCGCCGAGCGCTTCCTCGCCCGCGCTCGACAGCGCCATCGTGCTGCACAACGCCTCGACCCAGTTCGCCGACGGCGGCGAGTTCGGCATGGGCGCCGAGATCGGCATCGCCACCGGCCGCCTGCACGCGCGCGGTCCCGTCGGCGTCGAGCAGCTCACCACCTTCAAGTACGTCGTGCGCGGCACCGGCCAAGTGCGGCCTTGAAGGGGAAGTCGGATTGCCGGCGCTGTCGACCGTCGAACATCGCCCCGTGAACGGCAGAACTCTAGCGCTTGAAAATTATACGCCAAAGGCGTATATGTCGCCATGCGCTGGCGACCGGGCGACATTGCGTTCGACATCGTCGATGACGAGACTGACGACCCGGTTGTGACGGTGAGGTTCGTGACACCCTCTGGCTGCATCCTGGCGATGGCGGAGGTAGAGGACCACGGCCGAACACTACGCTTGGTCAGGATGCACATGCAGGGTGCGGGGGTCAGCGCAGTTGGCGCAGCAAACTTGCGTATCCTGGCAGACGTCGTCATGGACAGGATGGATTACGATGCGATCGAAATTGAAGGAGCGGTTCGCACGACTGGGGCCCGTCCGGGTCGTCGACCGCGTCCGCTCCGGTTCACCCGCCGATCTGGTCCTGCGTCCGGGAGCTGACCCCAGCAAGCTCAAGGCCATCGACGCAACGATGGCTCTGGCTCGCCGCGGCATGACCATGCTGCGCGCCAAGCGGACGATCGAGGCGATGCTGGCTAACGGAGAAGCCGTTGTGGGCGTGCCGACTGTCGAGAACCTGTCGGCGCTCGCCATCGAGCTGCGCAAGGCCGGTGTCAAAGCGGCAAGAATTGTGACTGGCCCGATCGATGTGCGTGCCCTACGCCTCAAGCTGGCAATGACTCAAGAGCAGTTTGCGCGCCGTTACAATCTCGATCTCGATGCTCTGCAGAATTGGGAGCAGGGCCGGCGCCTACCGGAGCGCGCCGTTCTCAGCTATCTGCGCGTGATCGCCGCCGATCCCGCATTGGCGGCGCGAGCACAAGAAGAGACCGCCGCATGAGGCGCCAACGCGGCTGAGCAAGCGGAGCGGCGGTTGTCCGGCGCCGCTCCACCGCTACTGCTGGCTATCGCTTGACCAGGCTGATCACGAACAACACGATGACAGCGCCGATCACGGCGTTGATGATGTCGCCGATAATGCCGCCGCCGATATAGATGCCGATGCGCGGCAGCAGCCAACCCGCAACGAACGCACCGACAATGCCGACGATGATATTGCCGACGAGACCGAACCCGCCGCCAGTCATTATCTGACCGGCCAGCCAACCCGCGATCGCGCCGATGATAAGCCAGATGATAAGAGCTTCGATGCCAGGCATGACTTCGCTCCCTTTAAGGCCGCTGTCTCGATCAGATCATGCCCGCGCGCGGGCGGCCTCCTGCGGCCCGGGCAGCGCTCGCAGGTTAGCGCGCCTAGTCCATCGCAGCCAGCACAACCGCCGCCTACGCACCGATTTGGTTTGGCTGCAGAGCAGCAAAAAACGCCGGGCTCCTCGATCACGCGCTGTGTTAACTTGATCAAAGGCCGATAGGCGCCAACGGGTTGCCCAAGACTGCTCGCGCAGCTCCGATGGCGCAAATAGAGGCGCAGACGCAAACAACGATTGGGGGGGCTGCATGGCCGGCGTTCTGGAAGGCATCCGCGTGCTGGACTTCGGCCGCTACATCGCCGGGCCGTACTGCGCTGCAATGCTGGCCGAGCACGGGGCGGAGGTGATTCGCATCGAGAAGCGCGAGGGCAGCGAGGACCGCTTCCAGGCGCCGGTGGCGGAGACCGGGGAAGGCGCGCTGTTCCTGCAGATCAACCGCAACAAGCTGGGCCTGACGCTCGACCCGATGGTGCCCGAGGGGCAAGAGATCGTGCGGAAGCTCGTCGCCACCGCCGACGTCGTCATCGCCAACCTGCCGCCGCAGACGCTCGCCGCCATGAAGCTCGACTATGACGTCGCTGCAAGGCGGTGAAGCCCGACATCATCCTCACGACGGTCTCGGCGTACGGAAATGGCGGCCCCTACAGCGACCGCGTGGGCTTCGACGGCATCGGCCAGGTCATGTCGGGCGCGGTCTACATGACCGGCACCGAGGGCCAGCCCTATCGCGCGCAAGTGCCGTGGGTGGACTTCGGCACGGCGCTGCATTGCGCGTTCGGCACCATGGCGGCGCTGATGGCGCGCAAGGTCACCGGCAAAGGTCAGTGGGTGCAAGGCGCGCTGCTTGCCACGGCCGTGACGTTCGGCAATGCGCTGCTGATCGAGCAGGCGGTGATCCAGGCCAACCGCGTCCCCACCGGCAACCGCGGCCAGACCGCCGCCCCGGTCGACATCTTCCGCACCAAGGATGGATCGATCCTGGTTCAGGTGATCGGCCAGCCCCTATTCAAGCGCTGGGCAAAACTGATGGACGAGGAGCACTGGCTCACCGATCCTCGCTTCAAGGACGACATAAAGCGCGGCGACAACGGCGCCATCATCAGCGAGCGCATGAGCCGCTGGTGCGCGGGTCGGACCACGGCCGACGCCCTGGAGATCCTAGGTACGGCCAAGATTCCCGGCAGGCCCGGTGCTGAAGCCGCAGCAGACGCTCGACGACCCGCACATCAGGGCGATGGGCTTCTTCCAGGAGACCGAGTTCCCCGGCGCGCCGCGGCCGGCACCGCTCGCCAAGGTGCCGGTGTGGTTGTCGGAAACGCCGGGCTCGATCCGCCATCGCGCACCAAAGCTCGGCGAGCACACCGACAAGATCCTCGGCGAACTCGGCTACACGCCAAAGGCAATCGCTGCGCTGCGCGAAAAGCGCATCGTCTAGCAGACGATTGGATTTTCCGACGTTGCCGCGTGCCGCGCTGGATCGGCCGCGCGCGTGAGCCTAGGCGGCCTGCTTGACGTAACGGCTGGCGAACACGCCGATCACCGCGCCGACCACGCCGTTGACGATATGGCCAAGCAGCCCGCCGCCAAGCAGGAAGCCGAGCTGCGGGAAAAGCAGACCGCCGACAAGGCCACCCACGGCGCCGATGACGATGTCGCCCTGCAAGCCATAGCTGCGGTCGGTCATGATTTGATTGGCCAGCCAGCCGACGACGGCGCCGCTGCCCGCCCACATGATCAGAGTTTCCATAGCCTCCCCTTCAACGCTCCCAGCCACAGCCCACGGCCCCCGGCGGCCAGCCAGGGCAAGCGCGGCCGCACTATCGTCGTTTTCGCCTTTTCCGGCAAGCTGCTAAAAGAACGGTGTTGCAAGCCCTGCGGCCGGCTGGCGGCGGGGGATGCTGCGTTCACTGTCGGGTCCGTCGGCGCGGGCTCGTGACGATGAGATCAGCTCGGGTACAGGTCGCACGACCATGAAAGCTCTGGTGCGATTTCTGGCAGGCTTCCTTTTGCTCGTGGCGGTGATCCTCGCCGTCTACGACGGGACGGTCTCGCAAGCTGCCGGCCGCGTCAGCTTTGCCACCGTGCAAGATATGTGGTCGGCCATTTCGCCGACATCTCTCAAATCGGCGCAGAATGGTGTACAGCGCAACGCGCACCCCCTGGTCTGGACCTGGGGCATTGCGAAGGTCCTCCAGCTGCCGGCCTGGGCCGTGTTCGGGGTACTCGGCCTGTTGCTGGCGTATGCCGGCAGGCGGCGCCGGGGCATCAATATCTACGCCAACTGAACGCGCGGCCGTCGGCCGGCTACCAGTTCAAGCCAACGTGAGTTTGTGGCGCCCCGGTGTCTGCGACACTATATTTAGCAGGCCATTCCCTAAAACCGTGGAGTCCCTATGCTGTTCGCCCGCAGAAAGAGCGAGATGCCAACTGCAGAGACGTCGCTCAAAGGCCGCACTGAGCCGATCCCGACCGCAGCCACGCACTTCCTCAACAAGCGTCCCCTCAAGGGCCCGTATCCCGCGGGCACCGAGACGGCCATTTTCGGCCTTGGCTGCTTCTGGGGCGCGGAGCGCAAGTTCTGGGAGATGGGGGACGGCATCCACGTGACCGCCGTGGGCTACGCTGGCGGTTTGACGCCGAACCCGACCTACGAGGAAGTCTGCTCCGGCCGCACCGGGCACAACGAGGTCGTGCTGGTGGTGTACGACCCCAAGAAGGTGAGCTACGAGGCGCTGCTCAAGACGTTCTGGGAGAGCCACGACCCGACGCAGGGCATGCGCCAGGGCAACGACGTCGGCACCCAGTATCGCTCAGGCATCTACGTGACCTCGCCAGAGCAGCGGCGCGCGGCCGAAGCGTCGAAGGAAGCCTATCAGAAGGTGCTCTCAGCCAACCGCTATGGGCCCATCACTACCGAGATCGTCGATGCGCCCGAGTTCTACTTCGCCGAGGACTATCACCAGCAGTACCTGGCCAAGGTGCCGCACGGCTATTGCGGCCTCGGCGGCACGGGGCTGAGCTGCCCTGTGGGCGTGGGCCTGAAGGCGGCGGCCGGCTAGAGCGAGATCGTTCCTAGCGATCCTGCTCTAGGCCCTCTGCGCCATGGCGCCGATCACCGGGCCGCCTTGCGCTGCTCCTTGGGCGGCGTCGTGTTGCGCAAGCACGGAACGCACGCTTTCCAGCGGATCGGGGCGCGAGAAGGTGAAGCCTGCGTCGAGCGCGCGCCGCGGCACCACACGCCGGCGGCTGTGCACAAAGTCGGCGAGCACGCCGATCTGCCGGCGCAGCATCCAGCGCGGCAGGCCGGTGCGGCCGCGGCGCGGCGAGGCCTGGGCCAGCAACTTCTCCAGGTCCGCCGAGTACAGGGGCTCAGGCGCCACGGCATGGATGGCGCCAGGCATGGGCCTCGACAGCGCAAGCCACGTGAGCAGCCCCACAGCATCGATGAGATCGATTGCCGGGATAGCGGCTTCGGGGTGGGCATTGCGCCAAGCCATACGCCGGTCGAACAGCGCCTTGAGCTGCTCCGGGAACGTTCCGGGCGCGATCACCGGGCCCAAGCGCACTTGCGTGACGACGGCACCGCTTGCGCGCAGAGGCTCTGCCGCTTCCTCGCAGGCGATGAGCGCCAGGGCAAGCTTGTTGCGCGGCGGTTGCACCGCGGTGGTCTCGGTGAGCGCCGGCCCATCGCCGTAGCCGTAGACCGACACGCTCGAGGCTGCAACGAGATGCACGCGCGAGCGGCCCCCCAGCGCATCGACAATCCGCTCGGCGCCGATCCGGCGCGATGCCGCAACGCGCGCTCTCTTCTCGCGCGTCAGCGGCCCGTAGAGCGGCTCTCCCATCAGATGGATGATGCGCTCCACTCCATCGAGCGCATCGGCGGGAAGCGGCTCCGTGCGCGGATGCCACTCGAACGCGGTCACACGGCTGTCGAACATCTCGAGCGCGCGGTGCGGCCTGCGCGTCACCACGCGCGGCCGAATGCCATGGTCGACCAGCGATTGCGTGAGCGCCCGCCCAATGAGCCCGGTGGCGCCTGTGATCAGGATCGTCATTGCCCCTCGCCGGTCCAGCCCGGCGCGTCCGTCAACTCCCCGTTGCGGCCTATCCCGGCGGGGCATTGCGGCAAGAGCATGGCCGCTACTTGGTGACGGGCGTCTTCTGCTTGGCGGGGTTGGCCTGCTTGGTGGGCTTGGCCTGCTTGGCCGGGACAGGTGCCGGCGGGATGGGTGCGCCGCTGCCCGCCAGCACTGCCCGGCAATCGGCGGGAAGCTGGCTGAGCGTGATCGGCCTCCGCTCCGGGGGCGGAGCACCGGGCGGAGCGGGCTTGGGCGGGGCCTTCACCAGCGCCAGCCAGCGCTTGAGGTCGGCCCCGCAGCCGTCGTCGCTGCCGACGGAGGGCTGCGCCTCGCAGTTGGCGCTGCCCTTGGGACAGGCGATGCGGACGTGGAAATGATAGTAGTGGCCCCAATACGCCCTGACCTTGCTCAGCCAGGCGCGATCCCCTTCCTTGGCAGCCGCGCTCTCACACACGGCCTTCTTGATGGCCGGGTGCACCAGGATCCGCTCGACCTGCTTGTAGCCGGCAGCGCGCTTGAGCAGGCGGGCGTGCCCCTCGGTCCACACCTGCGGGCTCACCGACACGCGGTCGTCCGCCAGCATGGACGTGGCGGAAAGCTCCTCCCGCTCCTTTTCGGTAAGCCGGCGATCGGGCATCGGCGTGAGCCAGATGTCGGCGTCGAGGCCAACCTGGTGGCTGGCATGGCCGGTAAGCATCGGTCCCCCGCGCGGCTGCGAGATGTCGCCCACCAGCAGCCCAGGCCAGCCGTCGTTCTGCTTGGCTTCCACCGCGAGCTTCTCGACCAGCGCGATGAGGTCAGGATGGCCCCAGTTGCGATTGCGCGACAGACGCATCGCCTGCCAGGCCGGCCCGTCGACCGGCAGCGCCACGGCGCCGGCAAGGCAGCCCTTGGCGTAGAAGCCGATAGAGCGCGCGGCGAGCGGCGCGGGCGTCTTGGCGGCGCCGAACAGAAGCTTGGCCGGCACCACCACCGCCTTCTTGGCAGGCTTCGTTTTGCTCGCCTGCTTGGCGTCCTTGGCGTTCGTGGTGCCTTTGGAGCCGGCCTTGGCGGCGTCGGCCTCGGCTGCATCACGCTCGGCCGTTGCGTTGAGTTCGGCCTCCTGGGCAGCCAGCATGGCCGGAACCGCCGAGAGCGAAGCGAGCACCGCAAGCGCAGCGAGATACCGCATCTGCCATCCCATTGGACTGCCTACACGCCCAAGTCTAGCGCTATGGCCGATCAGCGGCCAGGGCGGCCGGTCATAGCCTCCCACGCGGCCGCCAGCGAGCCCGCCGCCAGCACAACGCTGAACACCACGTTCCAGCCGGCGAAGGAGAGGCCGAGGAAACGCCACGAGGCAACGCCACAGCTTGCCGGAATGCGATCGAAGCTCTCCCGCTTGAGGTCGAAGCTCGGCAGCTCGGCCGGCGCGGCACAGGACGCCGGAGGCTCCCAGAACTTCCATTCGGCACCCGCCTGGTAGGTGCCGAGGCCAGCGTTGACGAGGAAAGCGACCGCAACCAGGAGAAAGACTGCGGCCGCGGCCGTGGCCCGGTCCCTCTTGAGCAGGGCCAAGGCCGCAAGCAGCGCCGGGATGCCGGCGTAATAGGCGTAGCGTTGCTGCAGGCACAGCGGGCAGGGCGTGTGGCCGCCGATGTGCTCGAAGGCGAGAGCGGCCAGGATGACCGCGACCGCCACCGCAAGCACCAACCCGCCGATCAGGTAGGGGGAAGTGCGCTGCAAGGGGGAGGTCAGTGTCAGCATGGAGCCCTGTCGCGTTTGGCTGTCAGAGCAAGTACCTGACCGCTACGAATCCGCCGACGAGGACCACTACGAAGGTGGTCGTCACCAGCGTGAGCCTGCGCTCGATGAACTCGCGGATCGGCTCACCCAGCCAATATAGGAGCGCGGCGACCATAAGGAAGCGGGCGCCGCGCGTGACGATGGAGGCGGCGATGAACACCCAGAAATTGAATGCCGCCGCCCCGCTGGCAATTGTCACGAGCTTGTAGGGAATAGGGGTCAGGCCCTTGATGAGGATGATCCACAATCCCCAGTCGTTGTAAGCGGCGCGGTAGGCCTCAGCCTGCGTGGCAAGGCCGTAGAGATTGATCAGCCACTGGCCCAACGTCTCGTACAAGAAATAGCCGATGGCGTAGCCGAGGATGCCGCCCAGCACCGACCCAGCCGTGCAGATCGCCGCATAGACCCAAGCCTTGGCGGGCTTGGCCAGCACCATGGGGATCAGCATGACGTCCGGGGGGATCGGAAAGAACGAGCTTTCCATGAACGACACCCAGAACAGGCCCTGCGGCGCCTTCTCGTGGGAGGCGGTGCGCATCATCCAGGCGTAGGCGCGCTGCATCATGCCTGAGGCATATAGCTTGGGAGAGCAGGCTTGTCAGGCGCGTTCGGCAGCGCGCCAGGCCACGGCCAGGAAAATGCTTGGGTGCCGGATTGGGCGCATATCCTGGGAACCGGCACCAATGCGCCCGAGTGGCGCAGGCTGCCACGACCCGGCTTCAGAGGTCTCAAGCCTGGGCCTCGGCCTCGACCAGCCCCAGCGCCAACTGCACCGACTTGAAGGAGCGGCGGTGGTGCGGGGTAACGCCGTAGCGCTCAATTGCCGCGTGATGCTCGGCCGTGCCATAGCCCTTGTGTCGCTCGAAGCCATACTCGGGATAGTCGCGCGCCAGCTCGATCATCATGGTGTCGCGCGCCACCTTGGCGACGATGGAGGCCGCAGCGATCGAGAGGCACTTGGCATCGCCCCTGACGATCGCGCGGCTCGCGCATTCGAGGTTAGGCGGCACCTTGTTGCCGTCGACCAGCACCAGCCTCGGCTTGCAGCTGAGCTGCGCCACCGCATCCGCCATGGCCCACAGCGCCGCATTGAGAATGTTCTCGGCGTCGATGCGCTCGACATCGGCGGCCCCGATGCCGACGCGCGAGGTGTCGAGGATTTCCCGGTAGAGCCTCCTGCGCACCTCAGCCTCCAAGGTCTTGGAGTCGGCGATGCCGTCCGGGATGTTGTAGGGGTCGAGCACGACGGCGGCGGCGACCACGGGCCCCGCCAAGGGACCCCGGCCCGCCTCATCGACGCCCGCGACCGGCCCGCCGTGAATCTCGAGCTCGACCGCTTCCAGCTCGAATGTCGCCCGCATAGCGCGAATCGCCTTGCCCCGTTTGGGGCAGCTTCGCGTGATGAAGGGGCGGTGTCAAAGGGACGCTGTAGAAGGAGCGGGGGCTGCGCCATCCAGAGTCCGCTGTTGGGCGAAGAACAGAAATTCCCTAGTCAGCCCGACCATTGCCAGTTCTGACCCAAAGCGAACCTCAGCCACGTCTGACGGTCAACGAGCCACTCCCACAGTTCACCGGCGCATCGACCGGGTTTTCACCGATCCCGAGGACGCACCGAGGCAAGGCACTATGGCGTGCTGCCCGATGAGAGAAATCCGCGATGGAAGAGAAGCGACGGCCCCAGAAGTCGAACGAGAAGGCCGGAGCGTGCCATCAGGGTTTGGGGCGGCGAGATGTGCTGCTGGGCGGAGGTTCGCTGTTGGCTGTGCCCGCTTTGTTGACGGCGCAGGCTCGGGCTCAACCAAGGCCGTCGCCCACCGCCCCGCCCGGCCAGAAGCCCAACATCCTCTTCATCCTTGCTGACAATATCGGCTACGGGGACATCGGTGCCTATGGTGGCGGCGAGCTGCGCGGCGCGCCGACGCCACGCATCGATCGGCTCGCCGGGGAAAGTCTCAGGTTGACGCAGTTCCTCGTTGAGCCGGGATGCACGCCGTCGCGCGCAGCATTGATGACGGGCCGCTATTCCATTCGCTCCGGACTGTCCCTGGTTGCGGTAGCTGGCAGCCCCAGTACGCTGCCGGCCACCGAAATCACCTTGGCGGAAACGTTGCGCGAGGCTGGCTACGCCACCGCAATGTTCGGCAAGTGGCATCTGGGGTCTGCACCTCAGAGCCAGCCGCAGAACAAGGGCTTCGACGAATTCTACGGCATCCCGCCTGGTGATACTTGGGACGCATTCCTGATGATCGGCCAGGCCCGTCAGACGAAATCGCTCGAAATCTCGCTCGACAAGGGGCCGCATATCGTCGAGGCCAAGCGGGGCGAGCCGCTGAAAGCCGTGAAGCCCTACACGGCCGACGTGCGGCGCGAGATCGACTGGGAGCTGGCAGAGCGCGGCATCGATTTTATGAAGCGCCAGAAGGCGGCGGGCAAACCCTTCTTCCTCTATCTGCCGATCTCCCGTACGCACTTTCCGAACCTCCCCTCGAAGCGCTTCGAGGGCGCTTCGCGCATCGGCCAGTTCGGCGATTCCCTGATGGAGGGAGATGCCATCGTCGGCGGCATGCTCGATGCGTTGCAGGAGCTCGGGCTCGCGCAGGACACCATCGTCGTGTTCGCCTCCGACAACGGACCCCAGGGCGAGGTCGTACGCCAATTCGGCGGCGACATGCCGGATATGGGCTCGCCCGGTCCCTTCCGCGGCGAACTCGGCGACGTCAGCGAAGGCTCGATCCGCACCGCCGCGTTGATCCGCTGGCCGGGTCAGATTGAGCCGCGGCCATCCTACGCGATGTTCTCGATCATGGATTTCTTCCCGACGCTCGCTCACCTCGCGGGCGGCAAGGTGCCCGACGATCGCCCAATCGACGGCGTCGATCAGACCGACCTGCTGCTCGGCAAGAGTGACCCTGGCGCGCGCGACGCGCTGCTGACCTTCGTCGGGCCCGATCTGGTTGCAGCGCGCTGGAAGCAGTTCCGCACGTACTTTTCCGACGTGGTGCCCGGCCGCAGCGGTTGGGGCGGGGCGCACCTCCTTCCGGGGACCGGCAGCGGCGCCGCACCCATGAACGGCTACCCCAAGGTGTTCAACATCGAGGCGGATCCGCGCGAGGAGTACAACATCAGCGCGATGTACGAGTGGGTAATAAGCCCCGCACTGAAGGTCGTTGAGGAATACAAGGCCAGTCTTCGGCGCTATCCGAACCCTCCGGCAGCGAATATCACGCGCTTCTGACTAATTCTGCTGCCCAATCGGGCATCGTTCGGCGTCGGCGGCCACCGTCGCAGACGTGCTACGATCAGCACCCAACGGTCACTCTCGCTTTGCAGATGTCCTGCATCAGACAACAATCTGATGCGACCAGGGCACAGCGCGGCGCGGAGGCCTGCCGACTTCGCGGGGCCCGCCGAGTTCCTTTCCTGCAAGAGCGAATCGACGTACGTGGCCCACACAAGGAGAATGCGTTGAACAGAGGCCGGTGTGCGGCGCTCAACAGCGTTGAGGGATAGCGAATTGTATCGCGGTTTCCGGTGCGTTGTTCTCCACCACAGAGAAATTGAGGGGGCCATGGGGAGCAATGCCGCGCTCAAGCATGTGCGGGCCATGCAGTCGGTTCGAGGCGCGAAGCTCACTTGCGCTTTTTTGCTTGGCGCGGTCTTGAGTGTGCCCAATGCCGCAGTTGCGGACGAGGGCGGCGTGAGCTTCTGGATTCCCGGCTTCTTCGGCAGCCTTGCTGCGGCTCCCGTGCAACCGGGATGGTCAGTCGCAACCATCTACTACCATACCTCCGTCAACGCCGGAAGTGACATTGCCTTCGCGCGCCAGGTCTCCCGCGGCAACATCACGGTCAACTTCGCCGGCAACCTGAGGGCTGTTCTGGATGCGGAGGCGAATCTCGCGTTCGCCGCCCTGAACTACACTCTCAAATCCCCGGTCCTAGGTGGACAGTTAACCCTTAGTGCAATGGTGCCTTACGGACGCACAGACAGCTCCGTTGACGCAACGGTGACCGGTTCCGGGCCCCTCGGCATTACCATATCCCGCAGCGCCAGCGACTCCGTGACGGGCTTCGGCGATGTGGCACCCATGGCCCAGCTGCGGTGGAATGATGGCGTGCACAACTACACGACATACATCACGGCCAATGTGCCGACGATTGGCAACTACCAGGCGAAGCGCCTGGCAAACCTTGGCTTGGGACACATCGCAGCGGATGGCGGCTTCGGCTACACCTATCTGAATGCGAAGACCGGCAACGAATTCTCTGCGGTGCTCGGCTTCACTTACAATTTCGAGAACCACCACACCGACTACCAGAACGGCATCGACATGCACCTGGACTGGGGAATGTCGAAGTTCCTGACCAAACAGCTGCAAGTGGGTCTGGTCGGCTACGTATACCAGCAACTCACGGGCGACAGCGGAGCGGGCGATCGGGTCGGCAGCTTCGAGTCACGCGTGTTCGGCATCGGGCCGCAGATCGGCTACGTTCTTCCGCTGGGCAGCGGTCATGAAGGCTACCTGAATCTGAAGGGGTACAAGGAATTCGAGGCAGAGCACCGCGCCGAGGGCTGGAACGTTTGGCTCACATTCTCGATCTCTGCGGCCCCCCCGCATAGGCAGTGAACTGGCCTCAATCGCAATTCCTTCCTGCCTGGCGAAATTCGGAGCTCGGCCCGTCAGCATTCAAGCCGGCATCCTGGGCCGATACCCCCGATACGGGTGCGCACGACTTGGGCGCCAAGTTCGCAACCCTGATTGTATTTGGCGATTGATGGGTAGTTCGCGCGACACTTCGTGCATGTCGGCTCCTGGCACATTTTCCCCGTTCGCTGTCGAGGGTCGAGGCGTCCGCTCTTGGGCGGTGATTTGACATGGCAGCGTCAGTGGCAGCCGGGGACGCGGCTGAGGCTTTTGCGTACAGGACTTCGATCGGTGCGCAACGAATGCCAACCAGCCCACCTACCGCTGGCGGATGCGGGAATAGAGCCACGCCCTGTACTGTCGGCTCAAGGTCGGCAGCAGGAGCCGGGTCATGGCACAGATCGCGCGCTCGCCGAGATTGGGGAACAGGCGATGCAGCTCCTCATGGAACAGCGTGTCGATGAGGGACCCGCGCTCCTCCTTGTGCATGGCGTGGTTGATGCGGATGACGCGGCGCACGTAGTCGATCTCGCCATAGTCGCGCATGCGGTCATCGACCACCCAGAGCCACTCCCGGCCAAGCGAGTCCAGCGCGCGCGAGCGCACGTCGGGGAACGACTGGCCACGCACACCCGCGCGGAAGTTGCCGACCTTCGACCTCGTTTTCTTCATCATTGAGGCCTTCCCCGAACGCACGCCTTCACCCCCGGAAGGGTGCCACACGATAGGGCGTTCCTGTGGCCGTGGTTTCCTGCGCAACCCGCGCCCTGACTAGATTGTGATGCCAGATCAAGTGCCTATGACCGGTCTGCAATTTGCGCGCATCGGTGCTGCAAAGGCTCCTGACAGCCGCTGTCAGGTTCAAAGCAGGCTCATCTGCCCGCCCCTGGCCACCGGCCGCCGGAACAGGTCTGTGCGCAGGGCCAGATGGCGCTCGTTGAGGCCGAGGCGCTTGCTCGCCAGCCGGAACCGCCGGCCGATCTGCTGGGCATAGGGGCCGCTGCCCTTCTGGCGCAGGCCGAACTGGGCGACGTAGTCCTTTCCCCCGTGCATCGAGCGCAGGATGTTGATGACGCGGGCGGCGCGGTCGGGAAACTCGGTTGCCAGCCATTCGCGAAACAGCTCTTTCAGCTCCAGCGGCAACCGCAGCACCACGTAGCCGGCCTCGGTTGCGCCCGCTTGTCGCGCGGTTGTCAGAATGCTTTCGATCTCGTTGTCGTTGATGGCGGGCACGATCGGCGCCACCATCACGCACACGGGAACGCCCGCATCGCTCAGCGCTTTGATAGCGTCGATACGGCGTTGCGGTGTGGGCGCGCGCGGCTCCATCTTGCGCGCAACCTGGCGATCGAGCGTGGTCACCGATATTGCGACCTTGACCAGCCTGCGGTTTGCCATGCGCGAGAGAATGTCGATATCGCGCACGACAAGGGCCGACTTGGTGACGATGCCAACGGGATGGCTGGTGCGGTCGAGCACCTCGAGCACCGAGCGCGACAAGCGATGCTCGCGCTCGATGGGCTGGTAGGGATCGGTCACGGCTCCGAGCGCGATCACCTTGGGCACGTAGCGGGGATTGGCGAGTTCGCGCTCGAGCAACTGGGCGGCATTGACCTTGGCGTAAAGCTTGGTCTCGAAGTCGAGCCCGGGCGAGTGACCGAGGAACGCGTGCGTGGGCCGCGCGTAGCAATAGCTGCAGCCGTGCTCGCAGCCGCGGTAGGGATTGATCGATTGGGAGAAGTTGAGGTCGGGGCTGTCGTTGTGCGCAATGATGCTCTTGGCCGTCTCGGGGAAGACCTCTGTCTTGAAGGCCTCCAGCTCGCCGAGGCTCTCCCAGCCGTCGTCGAAGGCCTCGCGCAGCTCGGTCTCGTAGCGTCCAACCCTGTTCGAGCGGGCTCCGCGGCCGCGCCGCCTCTCGCCGTCTATTTGGGTTGGATCGTCGTGCATCGTTCCCAGCCTAGCTGCCCGCCCAGAACATAACAAGAACATTTTTCTTAACACGCTGGGAAGATGGCCACTGTCGCCACCTGCATCAGCACCTATAGTGCCGCCGCATAAAGACGGAGACGCGCCCCCTGATGATCTCGGTGATCATACCGACGCTCAACGCCGAAGCCGGCTTGGCCGAGACGCTGACGGCCCTGGTGCCGGCGACCGTCGAGGGGATCGTGCGGGAGGTGATCGTCGTCGATGGCGGCTCGACCGACCGCACGGGCGCCATTGCCGACCAGTCGGGCGCGCAGTTCGTGGAGCGCAGCGGAGGCCGCGGCTACCAGATGCTGGTCGGCGCCAGGCGCGCCCGCTTCCCCTGGCTGCTGTTCCTGCATGACGATACCGTCCTGGAGCAGGGCTGGGAGCGGGATGCCAGCGCCTTCATGGGCGCCGTCGATGCCGGCAAACGACCCCAAGCGGCGGCAGCTTTCCGCTTCGCCCTCGACGATATCGGGGTGAGGCCGCGGGTGCTGGAGCAGCTGGTCAGGGTGCGCTGCGCCGCCTTCAAGTTGCCCTACGGCGATCAGGGACTGCTCATACCAAAGCTGCTCTACACCCAGACCGGCGGGCACAACCCCCATCCTCTGATGGAGGACGTCGATCTGCTGCGCCGGCTCGGGCGGCGGCAGATCGCGATGCTGCAGGCGCGTGCGGTGACGAGCGCACAGAGGTTCAGGCGCGACGGCTACCTGCTCCGATCGATGCGCAATCTGAGCTGCCTGGCGCTGTATTTCCTCCGCGTACGACCTGCCGTCATCAACCGACTGTACGGCTGATGCGGCCTTCGTTGCACTGCAGCAGCAGCTCGACCATCACTTGTGTGTGAGCGCGGAAGCTCCGTCTTCTCCACGTCGTCTACAGCTGCGAAGCGTATCGCTTCGTCAACGACAAGCCTGGGAGAGCGCCATGCAAAGCATTTCACGTCGCGGATTTGTCATCTCCGCCGCTGCGGCCGGGGCCGCCTTCGGTCCGGCGTCGCCACACACGATTGAGCGGCGTGGGGGTTGGCGGAGGGCAGGCTCTCCGCCGGGCATGGCAGTGGAAGCTCCGTCTTCGCCCTGTCGTTGATCGTGGAAGAACCGCGGTTCAGTCCGCCGAGAGAGGAATGCCATGACCAAGTTTACGCGTCGCAATGTGCTCACCGGCGCTGCTCTGGCAGCAACCGCCACCGCGCTCAGTCCGCTGGGCGGGCGTCTGCCGGCACGGGCCGCTGCTCCCCCGGTCGGAAAGCAGGTTCCTGGCTACTATCGCTACAAGATCGGCGCTTTCGAGGTCACTGTTGTGACCGATGGCGTGCGCCCCACACCGTTGGCCGATAACTTCGTCCGCAACGCGCAGAAGGATGCCGTGAGTGCAGGGCTCGCCACCACGTACCTGGGCATGGACAGGGAGAGGCCGGTCTACCCGTTCACGCCGGTGGTCGTGAATACCGGCCCCAAGCTTGTTGTCATCGACACTGGCCTGGGTCAGGCGACCTACGAGCAGAGCAAGGGTGCTCTTGGTCAGTTCCACACCAACCTCACCGCTTCGGGCATCGACGCGAAGTCCGTCGATGTGGTGGTCATCTCGCACTTCCATGGCGACCACATCAACGGGCTCATCGGACCGGACAACAAGCCTGCCTTCCCGAATGCCGAGATCATGGTGCCGAAAGCCGAATGGGATTACTGGATGGACGACGGCAACGCGAGCCGCGCCCCTGAGGGACTCGTCAAGGGCACCCACGCCAACTCGAGGCGCGTGTTCGATGCGCTCGGCCGCAAGGTGACGCCGTACGAAGCAGGCAAGGAGATCGTGCCCGGCATAACCTCGGTGTTCACGCCGGGCCATACGTTGGGCCACACTTCACACATCGTTGCATCGGGCACCGACCGCGTCCTGGTCCAGGCGGACGTTAGCGCTGGTCCCGGGTTGTTGTTTGTGCGCAATCCCGGATGGCATGCGTCGTTCGAGATGGACGGTCCGCTGGCCGAGCAGACGCGCCGCAAGCTCTACGACATGGCAGCCGCAGAGAAGATGCTGATCCAGGGGTTCCACTTTCCCTTCCCATCGGCTGGTTACATAGAAAGGGATGGCAACAGCTACCGATTCGCGCCAATCGCTTGGAGCACGGTGCTCTGACCACCCCCGCACGCAGGTGCTGACCGGGCCTTGCTGCGGGGCCGGAAGCGGGCAATGCTTGGACTCTCACGCAAGCGCAAGCAGGTTGTGAAGAAGGGGGCGCCGCGCGTACGTGCGGCGCCCTTTCGATGCCGGCTGGTGGTGATGGCCAAGGCGCCGGTGGCCGGCCAGGTCAAGACGCGCCTTGCGCGCGAGCTTGGCGTCGCCACGGCCACCCGGTTCGCGCGCCATGCAACCGCTGCCCTGCTGGCGCGTGTGTCGGGCAGCCATGCCTGGCATACGACGCTCGCCATCGCACCCGACGCCGCCGCGGCCTGGCCGGTCTGGCCACGGGGCGTAGCGCGGATGCGGCAGGGCCAAGGCGACCTCGGCGCCCGCATGCAGCGCATCATGCAGGAGACGCCGCCAGGGCCCGTGGTGATCATCGGCACCGACGTACCCGGAATACGCAGCACCCACATCGCCCAAGCGTTTCGGCTGCTCGGCGGCCATGACGCGGTGTTCGGACCCGCCAGGGACGGCGGCTACTGGCTGGTTGGATTGCGCCGTCGGCCGCGCCTGCTCAGACCCTTCGACCGGGTACGCTGGTCGACGGAGCACGCCCTCACCGACACTCTTGCCAACCTGAACTGCCGTTCAATTGGGCAACTCCCCACCCTGTCCGACGTCGACGACGCGCGCGATTTCACCTCCACCGCGGCGCGCTTCGGCCGCCGGGTTACGCCTCCCTGCCAATTTGCGGCGAGAACGAATTGATCCCGCGACAGCACTGCGGCGAGCGTGTATTCTTTTTAAAGGTCCGTGCGGGAATTCAGGACCATGGTGCACACGTCGCAGCAATTCACGCCACCGCAGCTATTGGAGGCCGGTCGTCGCGCGGAAGGCGAAGGCAAGCTCGATCTTGCCATGCAGTTCTACCGCCATCTGACCGAGCACTACGCCTACACATCTGAAGCCGCCGAGGGCCGCAACGGCATAGGGCGCATCGGCGCCACCCAGTCGCAGGTCTGGCACATGAACGGCCAGGCGCATGCGCACGATGGCGGCCGCTCCGGCGAGATCAAGCCCTTTCCCACGCGGGCGCCGCGCAGGCGCCCGGTTGCTCCCAAGGACCACTACCGCATCGGCCGGGCGCTGGCCGTCCTGATCAGCGCCGTTGGCTGGCTCACCGTGCTCCTCGGCGTGGCGGTGCCGTTTGCATCGTTGCTGCCTGGCGCCGGCATTCCCTTCCTCAGTCTGCCCCAGCTCATCGGCGGAGCGGCAGGACTGTGCGGCTTTGGCTTGTTCGTCGTGTTTTGCGGCCAGGCGGCACGCGCGCTGTTCGACCAGGCCAACGCCACGCGCGAGCTGGTGGCGCTGGAGCGCGCCAAGCAGGATTGACGGACGACTGGCGACTTCACGACCTCACGATTTTACGACCTCACCCCTTGCGGCGGTGCTCTTCCAGGCGCGGCATGATCTCGACCAGGTTGCAGGGCCGGTGCCGGTTGTCGAGCTGGTGCGCCAGGATGCCGTTCCACGCATCCTTGCAGGCGCCGGGCGAACCCGGCAGGCAGAAGATGTAGGTGCCCCGCGCCAGCCCTCCGCAAGCGCGCGACTGGATCGTGGAGGTGCCGACCTTGCCGAACGAGATCATGTGAAAGACGGTCGAGAAGCCCTCGATCTCCTTCTCGAACAAAGGCTTGACGGCTTCCGGCGTGACATCGCGGCCGGTGAAGCCGGTGCCGCCGGTGGTGATCACACAATCGATGCGAGGGTCGTCGATCCAGGCGGTGACCCGCGACCTGATCGCGTCGATGTCGTCCCTGACGATTGCCCGGTCGGCGAGCTGGTGGCCGGCGCCCGCGATCATGCCGGCCAGGGTGTCGCCCGAGGTGTCGTTCGCGATGTCGCGCGTGTCGGAAACGGTGAGCAGCGCAATGCGCACCGCAACAAAGGGGCGGGTTTCGTCGAGCTTGGGCATGCAGGCAAGCTTAGCAGAACGGCTCGGCAATGCACGCGGAGCCATGCCGATAGCGGCAGGGCGTCTACTTGCGGCCGACGGCAGACTGAACGAAGGGCAGACCTTCCTCGTCGCCGACGCCGTCCGCGGGCTGATAGTCGCGCAGCGGCAGTACCGGAATGCACAGCTCGCTGCGCCGATGCACCTCGCGGGTCACGTGCGGATCGTTGAGATGGATGGCCATGAACGGGCGGTCGTAATCCACCGCGAGGCCCTGCTTGGGCACCCAGTCGCGATGCAGATGCGAGAGGAGCCCGCCGATCGGCCCGTAGGCTCCAACGTGGGTATGCACGGCGTAGGTACCGCCGCTCAGGGTCTGCCGGCCAATGCCCGCAGCGGGATCGGCTTCCAGCGCCGTCGTCAGTTGCACGCAAGCGTCGTAACGCTGAAGCTCGGGCGCGGTGAGCTGCGGATTGTCGTGAAACAGGCCGAACCCGCGCGCGACCTGACGGCGAACCTTGTGCCGGGCCAGCCAACGGTCGAGCCTTTCCCAGGCAGCGGTGGAGGCGGCCCAATAGTCACCGGTGGCGCGCGCATAGAGGACGCAGACAGGGCGAATATGGCGGTAGGCCACGTGCACCGAATTCACCACCCCAAAAAGAGGACCAGGCAGCGCCGTGGCGCCGCCATCGATCCGGATCATAGTCAACGCTTCTTGAACGAATCTTAACCGGGCAGCTGCAAATCGATCCAGTTGCAGGCCCGCCCTGGCGAGCGTCGCGGCGCCGCCACTCCGAGGTCGCAGGCGAGAGCGCAGGCTACGCCTCGAGGGCACCTTTGATCGCCAGCAGATCGCGCCAGGCCAGGCGCTTGGCCGCAGGCGTCCGCAGCAAATACGCCGGATGCAGGGTCGCCATTGCGCGCACGCTCAACGAACCGATAACCACGTCGCGAAATTTCCCCCGCAGCCGCATGATGCCCTCGGGAACATCCAGGATGTGCTTGGCCGCGGCACCGCCCAGCAGCACGATGATCTGTGGCGCCACCAGCTCCACCTGCCGTTCCAGGAACGGGCGGCACACCTGCGCCTCCTGCGGTGTCGGGGTGCGGTTTCCTGGCGGGCGCCAGTAGACGATGTTGGTGATGTGCACGTCCGCTTCCGACAGGCCGATGGCCGCCAGCATCCTATCGAGCAACTGTCCGGCGCGACCGACGAAGGGCTTGCCCTGCAGGTCCTCGTCGCGACCAGGCGCCTCGCCGATGAGCATGAGGCGTGCCGCCTGCGCCCCGCGATAGAAGCACAAGTTCTTGGCGGTGACCTTGAGGCTGCAGCCGTCGAACTTGGCAAGCGTCGCTTCCAGTTCTGCCAGGCTGCTTGCCTTCCCGGCGAGCGCGCGGGCGGACGTCACCGCCGCATCGGGGGGCGTGGCGGCGAACTGGCGCGGCGGCGGCGGGGTGGCTGGCGGAGCCGGCGCCCGGGGTGCCGCAGGTTGCCGCGGTGCTGGCGGCGAAGCCGGCGACGGCGCCAGCCGGAAGGCCTGGCCAGGCGCCAGATCGCCCCTGCTCAGCCAGTCGAGCGGGGCCTCGCCCACCGGCTGATCCACGCCCATGGCGCGGTACCAGGCGAGCAGCGCCGCCAGTGCGTCGGTTCGAGCCTTGTCGGGCATGGTCGGCAACGGAAATGTTCCTCCCTCAGAGCCTTACCGGATGGGAACCGATCTGGACAAGTCGCCCGGAAGGCATCGATGCCGCTCCCGGAGTACGTCTTTGCGTCACATTGGGCGCTTAGCACCCGCCTAAGCGGGCCGGCATCTCTCGGGCGGCCGACAAATCCTGTGTCCGAGGCGGGACGAACCGGGATTGCGCCACCAAAGAAAGTCTCGCGGAACATGGGTCAGACTTTGCCGATATTTCTGTTTGTGTCGTTGAGCCTGTTCTTCCTTGGACTTGCTGTCGGCGCGCTGGCGTCCAAAACGGGGCGCCTGCTGTGTGCCAGGGTCGGGTCGATTCCCATTCGCCGGATGGTGATCGGGCGAGGGCCTGTCCTGGTGCGTGGGCGTATCGGCGACATGCGGGTGGAGGTGCGCCTTGTGCCCATGGGCGCGGTGGTGACTTGCGCCGAATCCCCGAGCATGCCGAAACGCTCAGCAGTGCTTCTTCATCTGCTCAGCGGCGCACTCGCAAGCGTCGTCGTGATCGGCGTCATCATCTGGCTCCATCTCGCAGGTGTCGTGCCGACCATCCTTCGCAACAACGTAGGAACCCCTGTTGTCATCGCGCAGCTGGGCATTCTCATCTTCGCGCAGCTCATTGTTATCGCCGCCAGCGTGGCGGAGCCATTCGTTTATGCGGGATCGCGCCAGATCAGGCCCTACCGCGAGGGCACGACGCGACCGCCAATAAGCACGCGCTCTTTGGGCTTCGTGTGGCTCATGCATTCTGCCGCTCTCGATCAGATGCGGAACACTGCAGAAAGCCGCCGTAAGGCGTGGGCTGCATTGCAGCGAGAAGTCGCCCGGGGCGATTTGACGCCCGAGGAGGAGATGTACGCGCTCGACTGGCTAATCACCCACGGGCTCGCCGTCGACAGACCGATCTTCGGCGATCCCACACTGCGCCCCAAACTCGACGAATGGTCCGAGCGGGCCTTGCGGCTCGGGCCCAAGGTCAAGACCCTCGTAGGGAGCCGAGGAGCGGTCCTTGTCGAGCTTGGTCGCTACCGGGAGGGAAGAGCACTGCTGCAGACCATCGCGGCCGCCAAGGCAGCTCCGTTGTTCGATGCTCTTCTTATCCGGATCTTCCTCGCACGCGCTGAGCATGCTCTGGGTAACGCCGCTGCCGCCCGCAGCCTGATTGGGCAAGCGCGGGCGCTCGTGAGGGCGGGCGTCGGACCGCCGGCGCCGACTGCTTGGCTACGCCGGCTCCAGCGAGAGCTACGCGAGAAGCGATGTCGCCGGCGTCGTCCGCGGCCTGGATTTGGTCGCCGCTCGCTGAAAGGGCAATCGAAGGTATCGCTGCTCAGGCTTCGATCTCGGGAAGAGGCTCAAACCGCCACGTGGTCGGCCAGGTCCCGTTGGTTGTGCGCAACCGGCATCGTTTTCTTTGCTGCTGCGGTCTCTGGACTGACAATCAGCCAGCTGCCGAACCAAGGCAGTATGCACAGCACGCCTGCTGCAGCTGCGCGGCCGAACAACAACCCACCGCCCGATCCGCTACTGAACGAGCAGGTCGTCAAGCTGCCCTTGACCCTTACGCTGCCGGGCGGGACCTTGCACAAGGGTGAGTTCGTGCTGACGACGTTCAAGCCCAGCGGGCCCGGCCCCTTTCCTGCGGTCGTGGTCAGTCACGGCCGCGACGGGTCGCCTCGTGCGCGCGCCGAGTTTGGGCGCAACCGCATGCGCTACTACTGGGTGCAGCGGGGGTTTGCCGTGCTCGCCCCGACGCGCATCGGCTACGGCGCCAGCGGCACGAGCATTGACCCCGAGTACGCGGCGGGCTCCTGCGATGCGATGGATTTTGCTCCCTTGGCCTCCTCGGTCACGGCGCATATCCGGGCGACCATCGAGTACGCGGCCGCACAGCCGTGGATTGACAAGGAGAACCTTGTTCTCGCGGGCGTCTCCGTTGGGGGCTTCGGTTCGGTCGTCGCCGCAGGCGAAAGCCTGCCGGGCGTCAAGGCGCTGGTGAATTTCGCCGGGGGCGCCGGCGGCTGGTCGCAGTTGCGGCCCGAGCAGCCCTGCAGTCCACGAAACATCGAGCTGCAGCTGGTAGCTTCGGCGCGGCGAGGCGCCATCCCAAGTATCTGGTTCTATGCCGAAAACGACCGCCTGTGGGGCGCACAGCTGCCGCGCACGTGGCACGCTGCCTACGTCGAGGCCGGCGGCACGGCCGAATTCCACATGCTGCCGCCCTTGCAGGAGGATGGCCACGACATCATAGCCTTTGGTGGCCAGCACTGGCGGCCCCAACTCGATCGCTTTCTGACCTCGATCGGCTTTGCGCTGCGCAAACTGCAGCAGCCGCCCCCCGCTGTGAACCTGTCGCGCAGGTGCCTGGAGGCCTACGACTTCTTCCTCGATCAGGACATGCCCAGGGCTTTTGCGACCTCGCCTGGGGGAGGTTGCGCCACCGCTGCGGGTCGACCCGATGCGATGGCCGAGTTGCTTGCGCTGTGCGAGAAAGTCACCAGGCAGCCGTGCAGGCTCTATGCGATCAACGAGAGGGTTGTATGGAGGCCTTGGTAGCTGCCGACACCGCCGCGCCGCACCCCACCCCCAGTCCGCGCTTGACGCTCGGTAAGCTGGCGACCTATCGAGCTTGAGACGAGCTGGCAATTTGGGGCGCCCCCATGGCACTTGACGGAGCGGAAGCAGAGCCTCGCGAGGCGATGGAGTGCGACGTGGTGGTGGTCGGCGCCGGGCCTGCGGGCCTTGCCACCGCCATCCGCCTGAAGCAGCTGGCCGCCGCCGCCGGCAGCGACATCTCCGTCGTGGTGCTGGAGAAAGGCTCCGAGGTCGGCGCGCACATTCTCTCGGGCGCCGTGATCGATCCCATCGGCCTCAACCAGCTCATTCCCGACTGGCAGGCCAAGGGCGCGCCCGTCAAGACGCCGGTGACCGAGGACCGCTTCTACTACCTCGGTCCCTCGGGCGCGCTGCGCATCCCGAACCTCGTCATGCCACCGCTGATGAACAACCACGGCAACTACGTGGTGAGCCTCGGCGACGTGGTGCGCTGGCTCGGCGAGCAAGCGACCGAACTCGGCATCGATATCTACCCGGAGTTCGCCGCCGCCGAGGTGCTCTATGACGACAAGGGCGCGGTGGTTGGTGTCGCCACCGGCGACAAGGGCGTCGGCAAGGACGGCAAGCCCACCGACCGCTTCCAGCGCGGCATCGAGCTCAGGGCCAAGTACACCGTGATCGCCGAGGGCGCGCGCGGCTCGCTCGCCAAGATGCTGATCGGCAAGTTCGGCCTTTCCAAGGGGTGCGAGCCGCAGAAGTTCGGCCTCGGCCTCAAGGAGCTGTGGGAGGTGCAGCCCGAGCAGCACAAGCCGGGGCTGGTGCAGCACACGCTCGGCTGGCCGCTCGACAATCGCACCGGCGGCGGCTCGTTCCTCTATCACTACGGCGCCAACCTCGTGTCGGTGGGTTTCGTCGTCCACCTCAACTACGACAACCCGCACATTTCGCCCTATGGCGAGTTCCAGCGCTTCAAGACGCATCCGCTGATCCGCCCCACCTTCGAAGGCGGCAAGCGCATCGCCTACGGCGCCCGCGCGCTGACCGAGGGCGGTTGGCAATCGATCCCGCGGCTGGCGTTTCCCGGCGGCGTGCTGGTCGGCTGCGCGGCGGGCTTCATGAACGTGCCGCGCATCAAGGGCTCGCACAACGCCATGCTGTCGGGCATCCACGCGGCCGAGGCGGCGTTCGCGGCCATCGCCGCGGGCAGATCGCACGACAGCCTCGACGCCTACCCGCAGGCGCTGCGCCAGGGCCCGATCGCGCGCGATCTGAGGCGGGTGCGCAACGCCAAGCCGTTTCTTGCCCGGTTCGGCACGGTGCTCGGCACCGCCTTGTCGGGCGCCGACATGTGGGCCAACACGCTGCTGCCGGGCGTCGGGCTCGGCTATACGCTGAAGCACAAGAAGCCCGATCACGCGGGCCTCAGAAGCGCTCAGTCGTCCAAGCGTATCGCCTATCCCAAGCCCGACGGCCAGCTCACCTTCGATCGCCTGACCAGCGTGTCGTTCTCCGCCACCAACCACGAGGAGGATCAGCCCGTCCACCTCAAGGTCAACGACATGGAGCTGCAGAAGCGCTCCGAGCACGACCTGTACGGCGGCCCGTCCAACCGCTATTGCCCCGCAGGTGTCTACGAGTGGGTGGAGGAGGGTGGAAGCCCTCGCTACGTGATCAACGCGCAGAACTGCGTCCACTGCAAGACGTGCGATGTCAAAGACCCCAACCAGAACATCAACTGGGTGGTGCCCGAGGGCGGCGGCGGCCCGAACTATTCCGGAATGTGATTGGCAGCGACGCGTAGGAAACGGAAATGTCCACCGAGAAGTTGCACCCCGATGCTCAATTCGTGTGCGAGTTGATCGTGGCGGCAAACCGGCCACCGCTCGAGACCATGACGCCGGTGGAGGCGCGCTTCGCCTATCTCGCCACACGTCCGGTGCTGCAGCCCGACCCGCCCCAGGTCGCACAGGTCGCAGCTCTCGAGGCACCCGGCCCGGCCGGCCCCATCCCGCTGCGCCTCTACCGCGGCCACGGCGCCGACGAGGGCTCACTGCAGCCCGCGCTCGTCTTCTTCCATGGCGGGGGCTGGGTGATCGGCGACCTCGACAGCCACGACCAGGTCTGCCGCGCGCTCGCCAACGCGGCGCGCGCAATCGTCGTCGCCGTCGACTACCGGCTGGCGCCGGAGCACAAGTTCCCTGCCGCCGCCGAGGATGCCATCGCTGCCACGCGCTGGATTGCGGACAACGCGCCGCGCCTCGGCATCGATGCCGCGCGCCTGGCGGTCGGCGGCGACAGCGCCGGCGGCAACCTGTCGGCCGTAGTGGCGCATCGATGCGCGCGACAACGGCGGCCCGGCGCTCGCCTACCAGGTGCTGATCTATCCCGTCACCGACATGGCGCTCGTGCTGCCCTCGCATTTCCGCCACGCCGACCAGTTGCCGCTGCGCCGGACCACCATGCAATGGTTCGTCGACAACTACTTGCGCGGCGCGACGGACCAGGCCGACTGGAGGGCATCGCCGCTCAGGGCGCGCGACTTTGCAAAACTCCCTCCCGCGCTCGTCGTCACGGCCAGTTTCGACCCCCTGTGCGACGACGGCGAGGCCTACGCCAAGGCGCTCTCCGAGGCCCAGGTGCCCGTGACGCTCGAGCGCTTTGCCGGCCAGATTCACGGCTTCCTGAGCATGGGCCGCCTCGTCGCCGACTCCGACCGCCTGATTGCAATGGCGGCAACCCATCTGCAGCGAGCGTTCAAAATTGCTTAGGAGGTATCTGGCGCTTGACGCCTACTGTGGCAGTCTTGCCCAAGCCTGCGGCAACACTCCTGCACAAGTGATTGGCGTTGCGCCGGAGTAGGGGTCGCAATCCAAAGCCGTCTCTGCTAGCGTAAATCGTTGCAGGAAAAATCGGGGATGCAGCCAACGCTCCCGGCAAGAGGTGACATGCGCGCACGCTCCTTGGTGCTCCTCAGGATCCTGTCGGTCGCTGTCTTGGGCCTGCTGGCCGGCATCCCGCCTGCGACGGCGGGAGTGGGAGATGCGGCGGAACGCGAGCAGCCGCGCTCGTTGCTCGGCAGCTACCTTGCCGGCCGCCTTGCGCGTGGTCAGAACGACACGCTGGCTGCTGCCGCGTACTACAGCGAGGCCCTGCAGCGCGATCCCGAAAACCAAGTGCTGGTCGAATTCGCGTTCCTCATGGATGCGAGCGAGGGCAACTGGGCTCGCGTCGAGACGCTGGCACGCGAGCTTGTAAAGGCGCAGCCAACCCACCGCACCGCCCGCACATTTTTGGGTCTTGCTGCCTTCAAGGCCGGCCGCTTCACCGAGGCCGAATCCCACTTCGCGGAAGCCAGCGCTCATCCGCTCGGCGAGCTCACCGGCGCACTGGCTCGCGCCTGGATACTGCAGGCACAGAACAACACTCAAGCAGCGCTCGACCTTCTCGAGACGCAGAAGCTCCCCGACTGGGCCAGCTACTTCCTGCGCTACCACCGCGCTCTGATCGCCGACGTCGCGGGACGGCCCAATGATGCGCGGGCCGCCTATGAGCGCATTTCCAAGAACGACCAGCGCACGCTGCGCATTACGCTGGCCTTCGCCAGCCACGCTGCTCGTGCCGGGGACACCAAACTCGCGCAGAGCATCATCAGCGGTTACGTCGAGCGGGCCAAATCGGAACCGCATCCAAGCGCGCGCGCGCTGCTCGAGCAGATCGAAGCCGGCAAGCGGCCGGAGCTGCTGGTCCGCACTCCCGCCGAAGGCTTGGCGGAAGTGTTCTACGGACTTGGCGAGGCGCTTTCGGGTGAGGGCAACCTGGGCATCGGCGTCGTGCTCCTGCAGTTCTCCCTCTACCTCACGCCTGATTCCATGTTCCCCTTGGTAACGCTCGCCACCGCCCAGGAGAACGCCAAGCGCTATGCCGCAGCCATTGCCGCATACGACCGCGTTCCCAGAGGCACGCCGCTCGAAGTCATCGTCGACATCCGCAAGGCCCTGAACCTCAACCAGCTCGAGCGCGTGCAGGAGGCAAAGGAGCTGCTGGACAAGCTCGCAAGCGCGCATCCAACCGACATCCGCCCGCTGGAGGCGCTGGGCTCGATCATGCGCGGACAAAAGCAGTATGCCGAGGCTGCGGAGTACTATTCGCGGGCCATCGCGCTGATCGAACGGCCCGAGCAGAAGTACTGGGCCTTCTACTATTCGCGCGGCACCTGCTACGAGCGCCTGAAGAAGCTGCCGGAGGCCGAGGCCGACTTGCAGAAGTCGCTGCAGCTGAGCCCCGACCAGCCCCTGGCGCTGAACTACCTGGGTTACACGTGGATCGATCACAATCGCAATCTGCGCCAGGGGATGGCGCTGATCGAGAAGGCTGTGAAGCTGAAGCCCGACGACGGCTACATCGTCGACAGCCTGGGCTGGGCGTACTACCGGCTCGGCAACTACAGGGAGGCGCTCAAGCACCTAGAGCGCGCGGTCGAGCTCAGACCCGAGGATGCCACCCTCAACGATCACTTGGGCGACGTCTACTGGCGCGTCGGCCGCGAGCGCGAGGCCCGCTTCCAGTGGGACCAGGCGCTGACGCTGCAGCCCGAGCCGGTCGAGGCCGAGAAGATCCGGCACAAGCTGGAGCACGGCCTGCCGGCGGTGGCGCGCCAATCCAAGCGCGGCAAGCCGGAGCGGCAGGAGCGCGGCAAGCGGCGCACCGCCAAGCCTTCGTCGCCGTCCTTCCAATGATCGCGGCGGCCGGCAGCAAGCCGGCTCGGGCGGCACAGAATCGTGCCGGACGGCTCGCAGGGTGCGCCTGAGCTGCAGTCATGCCGGTCCGCGAGCTCGCCCACGCCAAGATCAACCTGACGCTGCAGGTGCTGGGCAAGCGGCCGGACGGCTATCACGAGCTCGAGAGCCTCGTCACGTTCGCCGACATTCACGATGTGGTGACGCTCGATCCAGGCACCGGCGGCAGCGTCACCGTGGCGGGGCCGTTCGCGAGCTACATCGGCGGCGAGAACCTGCTCGTTCGCGCGATGACCCTCTTGCGCGGCGCCGACGCCCGGCTGGTACTGGGCTCGGTGCGGCTCGACAAGCACCTGCCCGTCGCAGCGGGTCTCGGCGGCGGCTCGGCGGATGCGGCGGCTTTGCTGCGGGCCGTCAGGCAAGCGAACGGGGATCGCGCGGACACTATCGCCTGGTCTGACATCGCGATGCGCTTGGGGGCCGATGTATCGGTCTGCGTCGGCGCCCGCCCGGCCTTCGTGTGGGGCATCGGCGAGAAGGTAGCGCCGGTCCGGAGCCTGCCGTCGACGAACGCGGTCCTGGTCAATCCACGCCTGCCGCTTGCGACCGCGGACGTGTTCAAGGCCCTCGGCGCTGCGGCGGTGCCGGCGGCACGGCACAAACCCGTCGCGCCCGATCTTTCCCGGCTGGTCGACCTCGTTGCTTACATGCGCGCGCACGGCAACGACCTGGAGCGGCCGGCGATGGCGCTTCTGCCCCCCATCCGCGACGTCAAGGCGGCGCTCGAAGCGGAACCGGAGTGCCGCCTGGCCGCAATGTCGGGCAGCGGCCCGACCTGCTTCGGCATCTTCGCCGATCAGGACCAGGCGGCGGCGGCGGCCGCACGCATCGCCAGCATCCACCCCGATTGGTGGGTCAAGCCTACCGTGCTGCAGGGATGCGCCGAGGCCTGAGCGGCCACTGCCTCAGTTCGCGCGATTGACGCAAAAGCCGATCACGCCAGCCAGCGCCCGCGTGGGCGGTGCATCGGGGAAGATGGCCAGCGCGTCGCGCGCGATGGCCCCGTAGTGCCGGGCGCGCTCGAGCGTGGCCTCGATGGCACTGTGCTTCTTCATGAGCTTGACGGCGTGATCGAGGTCGCCATCCTCGATCTTTCCCTCGCTCAGCGTTCGCTGCCAGAAGGCGCGCTCGGCCGTACCGCCGCGGCGGAAGCACAAGATCACGGGCAGCGTGATCTTGCCCTCGCGAAAATCGTCGCCGACCGACTTGCCAAGCCGCCCGCTGTCGCCCGAGTAGTCGAGGGCGTCGTCGACGAGCTGGAACGCGATGCCGAGGTTGCGGCCGTAGGACTTGAGCGCAGTCTGCTCCGCTGCCGGGCGGCCCGCCATCGCCGCCCCCACCTCGGTCGCCGCCGAGAACAAGGCCGCCGTCTTGGCGGCGATGATCGCCAGGTACTCGTCCTCTGTGGTCGAGGTATCCTTGGCGGCGGCGAGCTGCATCACCTCGCCTTCGGCGATCACGGCGGCGGCGTTGGACAGAATCTTGAGCGCAGGCAGCGAGCCGACATCGACCATCATGCGAAAGGCCTGGCCGAGCAGGAAGTCGCCAACCAGCACGCTCGCCTGATTGCCCCACACCAGCCGGGCCGACGCCTTGCCGCGCCGGAAGTCGCTGCCGTCGACGACATCGTCGTGCAGCAGTGTCGCCGTGTGCATGAACTCCACCGCCGCGGCCAGGCGGATGTGTCCGTCCCCTTGGTAGCCGCAGAGGTTGGCCGCCGCGATCGTCAGCATCGGGCGCAGCCGTTTGCCGCCCGAAATCGATCAGGTGGTGCGCCAGCTTGGGGATCAGCTCGACGTTCGAGACTGCCTTGTCCAGGATGATGCGATTGACCGCCGCCATGTCCTGGGCGACGATGTCGAGCAACGGCTGCAGACCCTCGGAGGGATCTCGCGGGTCCTCGAATGGGACGACAACGCCCACAACCGTCCTACCTCCAACTAGTGTTGGCCCGCCCAAACATATATTTTAGCAGTCCCTGGACCAGTCAAGCTTGCCGACCGCGACAGAAGCGCCTTATCCGCCAAGTTGCAAGAGCAGCAAGGGTTTGCTTCGATGCGTGAGCTGTTGCGCAGCAACGATGCGGTGGTGATCAGCTTCGCCCAAGCCGTTCTGCATGAACTTGGAATCACAAACTTTCTTGCCGACCAGTTCATGAGCGTCGCCGAAGGCTCCATCGGCGCCTTTCCGCGCCGGCTGCTGGTCGATGCCACCGACTGGCAAGCCGCCCGGCGGGCGCTGACCGATGCCGGCCTGGAAGTTTGGCTCATCAACGATGACGAGACGCAGGCGTGAGCGATGTCAGATCCTCCGAGGCGCCGCTGGCCTCCACCGTGACCGCCGACGCGTTTCTCGGCGGGGCGCTCGACGTGCTGCAGCCGGTCAAAGGCTATCGTGCGGGTCTCGACGGGGTCTTGCTCGCTGCCGCGATAGCTGCCCGCGAGGGCGAGCGCGTGCTCGATGTGGGCGCTGGCGTCGGTGTGGTCGGCCTGGCCGTGGCGCGACGCCTGCCCCAAGTGCGCGTCACCCTGGTCGAGCGGGAGGCGCGCCTTGCCGCATTGGCGCGGGAGAATATCGTGCGCAATGGCTTGGCCGAGCGCGTGCATGTCATCGAGGCCGACATCGGGCGGCCTTTGCGCGAGAACGCAGAGCTTGCGGCAGCTGCGGAGAGTTTCGACCACGTGGCGGCCAATCCGCCCTACAATATCGAAGGGCAGGGCACAGCCTCCGAAGACCCTGCCAAGGCCGGTGCCCATGCCATGCCGGCCGGAGCGCTCGAACGATGGGTGCGCTTCATGGCGGCCATGGCCCGGCCCGGAGGCACGGCGACGCTCGTCCACCGGGCCGATGCCCTCAAGGAGATCCTGACTGCGCTCGACGGCCGTTTCGGCGGCGCCGTCGTTCTCCCGCTGCATCCCCGCGAAGGCGAATCGGCATCGCGCGTGCTGGTGCAGGCCGTCAAGGGCAGCCGCGCGTCCCTGGAGCTGCGGCCGGGTCTTGTGCTGCACAACCCCGAGCACGGGTTCCGGCCGGAGGTGGAGGCGATTCTGCGGGGCGTGGCACCGCTCACCGTACGGAGCGAGCCTGCCAGGCCTTGAGTTCGGCCACTTCCAACGCATATTCCTTGAGGGTTCGACCCCAACGACGACCATCGCCGGTTTGTCTCATCGCACAGGACGTCCCCAATGCTCTTCTTCAACCGCAGCCCAGTCGTTCCGGTGCTGCGCCTTTCCGGCCCGATCGGCTTGGTCACCCCGTTGCGGCCGGGCCTGGCGCTCAGCTCGCTGGCGGGGCCGATCGAGAAGGCCTTCTCGCTGTCCAAGCTGCCGACCGTCGCCGTCGTGATCAACTCGCCCGGCGGATCGCCCGTGCAGTCGCACCTGATCTTCAGCCGCATCCGCCAGCTGGCCGCTGAGAAGGAAAAACGCGTCTACGTGTTCTGCGAGGACATCGCGGCATCGGGTGGCTATTTCCTGGCGTTGGCTGGCGATGAAATCTATGCCGATCCTTCCTCCATCGTCGGCTCCATCGGCGTGATCTCGGCAGGCTTCGGGCTCAACAAGTTCATCGACCGCTTCGGCATCGAGCGGCGCGTGCATTCCGCCGGCAAGGACAAGGGGGCGCTCGATCCCTTCCAGCCCGAGCGCCCGGAGGATGTGGCCCGCCTCAAGGAGTTGCAGCGCGATGTTCACGATGTTTTCATCGGCATCGTCAAGGCGCGCCGGGCCGGCAAGCTCAACGGCGCCGAGGAGGAGCTGTTCTCGGGGAGCTTCTGGTCGGCCGCCAAGGCTCTGGAGCATGGCCTGATCGACGGCATCGCCGACCTGCGCACAAAGATGCGCGCATTGCATGGGGAAAAAGTGCGGCTGAAGGCCGTTTCGCTGGCGCCGGCCGGTCTGCTGTCGCGCTTTCGCCGTTTTCCGAGCTTTGAAAGTTCAATAGCCGGCGGATTTGCATTCGGGCCGTCGTTGGCCGATGATCTGGTCTCGGCGATCGAGGCGCGGGCGCTTTGGTCGCGATACGGCCTGTAGATGCGGGGCTGAGGTATCGCCGGGCCCCAAGGAGGTGTGTGGTGCCACATCTGATCGCCTTAGCCCTTGTCGGTGCGGGTCTCTACGCCGGCTATCGCTGGTTCTGGGGCGCCACCAAAGAGATCGCGGCGGAGGTCGAGCGCGCGCAGGAGGAATTGCGGCGCCGGGCTGCCGGCGGCGTCCTCGAGAAGGATATGGGCCGGCTCGAGTACGATCCGGCGAGCGGCGTCTACCGGCCGACGCGGCGCTAGCCACAGCGGGCGCGCCAGATCAATACGCGCGCTTGAGCTTGGGAAACATCGGGAAGTGCTTGGTGTTGAGCGTGGCGAGGCGGAGCCCATGGTGCTCGGCCGTGGCAGCGATTAGGGCGTCTGGAATGTCGATGCCGTGACTCATGCGATAGTGTCGTAAGATTGCACCGGCGCGTTCTGTAATCTCCTCGCCGCCTGGGAGACAGGTAAGCTGCTCGCGCAGGGCGATGATATCTCGCTCATCGCGCTGGCTGCGGGCGCCGGCGTAAAGCTCCAGCACCGAAATGGCTGAGATGGCGGTACGCTCGTCCAGCGCTTCGAGCCAAGCGATGGCGTCCGGGCGCCCGCGCAGGTAGTCGATGAGAATATTGGTATCCACCAGGATCATTTTGCGCGTTTGGACCGTCGGCCCAAGAGCTGGTCGCGCCGGTTCCAACGCCCGCGGATCTCGCGCATTTCCTCATCGAGGTTTTCGCGCTCGGCCCAGGAACTCGAAAAACTGGCGGCGAGGCGGCGCCAGTCTGGTTTCTCGTCCTTTTGCTCCAGCCGCAGCTCGATCCCGGCGCGCACCAGCTCCGCCTCGGACACGCCGGTGGCCGCGGCATGCGCCTTGAGCCGCTTGTTCTGCTCGGCGGTGATAAAAAACTGCTTGCGGACCATTTTGTTCATGGGTTCGCCTCCTACACATATGATATGTGTATATCACCCTCGGTTCAAGATGGGTGAACGCAATTGCAGGTGACGTCCCGCCCGGTTTGCGTATAGTGCGCGCCGCGCAACACGAAATCGTCGTGCCTCGAGCCATGCAGAAGAAAGCCGCCAAGCCGGCCAAAGAGGCCAAGGCGCCGCCGTCGCTGCGGCCGACAAGATCGTTCCAGGACCTGATCCTGGCGCTGCAGCAGTTCTGGGGCGAGCAGGGCTGCGTGATCCTGCAGCCCTACGACATGGAGGTGGGCGCGGGCACGTTCCACCCGGCGACTACGTTGCGCGCGCTGGGGCCGAAGCCGTGGAACGCCGCCTACGTGCAGCCCTCGCGCCGGCCCAAGGACGGCCGCTACGGCGAGAACCCCAACCGGCTGCAGCACTACTACCAGTTCCAGGTGATCATGAAGCCGTCCCCGCCGGACATCCTCGATCTTTACCTCGAGAGCCTGGCGCGCATCGGCATCGACCCAAAGGTGCACGACATCCGCTTCGTCGAGGATGACTGGGAGAGCCCCACCTTGGGCGCCTGGGGCCTCGGCTGGGAGGTGTGGTGCGACGGCATGGAAGTGACGCAGTTCACCTACTTCCAGCAGGTCGGTGGCTACGACTGCAATCCGGTCTCCGGCGAGATCACTTACGGGCTCGAGCGGCTTGCCATGTACGTGCAGGGCGTCGACCGCGTGTTCGACCTCAACTTCAACGGCCGCGACGATGCGCGCAAGCTGACCTACGGCGATGTATTCCTGCAGGCCGAGCAGGAGTACTCGCGCTTCAACTTCGAGCACGCCGACACCGAGCTGCTGCTCGCCCACTTCCGCGACGCGGAGAAGGAATGCAAGGCGCTGCTGGAAGCGGGTGCGCCGAAGCCCGATAGCAACGACAAGCGGCATAAGCTGGCGCTGCCGGCCTACGACCAATGCATCAAGGCCAGCCACATCTTCAACCTGCTCGACGCGCGCGGCGTGATCTCGGTGACCGAGCGGCAGAGCTACATCCTGCGCGTGCGCGAGCTGGCCAAGGCCTGCTGCGGCGCGTGGCTCATGACCGAAGGGGGCGGGGCGTGATGGATCGTTCTTATCCCCTCTCCCCATGCCTCTTCCGGCATGGGGAGAGGGTTACGGTGAGGGGCAGAAGCTTGCTCCAACCTAAGCGTATGTGGCTGCCCCTCACCCCGACCCTCTCCCCGCAAGCGGGGAGAGGGGGAACCGCGCGGCTCGCGACGGAGAATCACAGTGCCTGAGCTGTTGCTCGAGCTGTTCTCCGAGGAGATCCCGGCGCGGATGCAGGGCCGCGCGGCGGAGGATTTGCGCAGGCTCGTCACGGAAGGACTCAAGGCGCAGGGCCTGGAGGCGGGCGAGGCGAAAGCCTACGCCACACCGCGGCGGCTGACCTTGGTGGTGGAAGGCGTGCCGGCGAAGTCGCCGGACATCTCCGAGGAGCGCAAGGGCCCGCGGATCAACGCGCCGGAGCAGGCGATCGCGGGCTTCCTCAAGTCGGCGGGCCTCAAGTCGATCAAGGACGCCGAGGTCGTCAAGGACGAGAAGAAGGGCGACTTCTACGTCGTCAAGATCGAGAAGCCCGGCCGCGCGGCGAAGGAGATCGTGGCCGAGGTGGTGCCGGCAGTGGCGGCGAAGTTCCCATGGCCCAAGTCGATGCGCTGGGGCTCGGGCAAAACCACGTGGGTGCGGCCGCTGCATTCGATCGTGTGCCTGCTCGACGGCCGGATCGTGCCGTTCGCCATCGAGGACGTGGAGAGCGGCAGGGAGACGCGCGGCCACCGCTTCCACGGCAACGAGCCGTTCGACGTAGAGGGTGCCGCCGACTACGCCAAGGGCCTCAAGAGCCACAAGGTGATCCTGGATGCGACCGAGCGCGCCCAGCTCATTGCCGAGCAGGCGCGCGCGCTTGCCACCGAGCACAAGCTGGCGCTGGTGGAGGACGAGGCGTTGCTTGCGGAGAACGCGGGCCTCACCGAGTGGCCGACCGTGCTGATGGGCAGCTTCGACGAAGCGTTCCTCGCCGTGCCGGCCGAGTGCCTGATGCTCTCCATGAAGCAGCACCAGAAGTGCTTCTCGCTCAAAGCGCCGCGCTCGGGCAAGCTGGCGAACTGCTTCCTGCTGGTGTCGAACCTGATCGCCAAGGACGGCGGCAAGCACATCATCGCCGGCAACGAGAAGGTGATCGCGGCGCGGCTGTCGGACGCCAAGTTCTTCTGGGAGCAGGACAAGAAGAAGCCGCTCGACGAGATGGCTGCGGCGCTCGGCGGCATCACGTTCCACGAGAAGCTGGGCTCGCAGAAAGAGCGGGTGGAGCGCGTCGCGGAGCTGGCGTTCCAGATCGCGGGCTCGGTGGACGCGGTGCCGGAGGATGCGCGGCGGGCGGCGCAGCTGGCCAAGGCCGACCTGGTGTCGGACATGGTGGGCGAGTTCCCCGAGCTGCAGGGGCTGATGGGGCGCTACTACGCCGAAGCCGGCGGCATCAAGCCGGAGATCGCGCGCGCCATCGAGCTGCACTACAAGCCCAAGGGGCCGACCGACACGGTGCCCAGGGTGGAGGAGGGCGACGCGACCGCCGTGGCCGTGGCGCTGGCCGACAAGCTCGACACGCTGGTGGGCTTCTGGGCGATCGGCGAGAAGCCGACGGGCAGCGGCGATCCCTATCAGCTGCGGCGCGCGGCGCTGGGGGTGATCCGGATCGTGCTGGAGAATGATGTGCGGTTGCCGCTTGTTCGTGTGTTTGTGGGCATCTATCAGTACATTCTCAAATCCATGATGGACGCCGAGGATCGGGAACTCACTGCCAAGACTGCTGGTGACTTCGCTCGTGATTTGCCGCGACTTCGCGAGGAGTGGCGCAGGAGAGTGGCCGAGGAGAGGGCGAGATTTGAGCATCTTCAAAGGACGCGGCAGCTGGTGCTTCCCGAAGCTCATCCGGCGGTGGGGCTCATCGATTTTTTCGCTGACAGGCTCAAGGTGCACCTGCGCGACAAGGGCGCACGGCACGACCTGATCGACGCGGTGTTCTCGCTGGGTGGCCAGGACGACCTCGCGCTGATCGTGAAGCGGGTCGAGGCGCTGGGCGAGTTCCTGAAGACCGACGACGGCGCCGTGTTGCTCACCGGCGTGCGCCGCGCCACCAACATCCTGCGCGACGAGGAGAAGAAGGATAAGCAGAGCTACGCCGGAGCTGCCGACCCCGAGCTGCTGCGCGCGCCGGAGGAAATCGCGCTGTACGAGGCGATCCACAAGGTGAAGGCCGACACGGTGGCCGCCATCAACGTGGAAAACTTCGCCGGCGCCATGCGGGCGCTCTCCGAGCTGCGCGCGCCCGTCGATGCCTTCTTCGACAATGTCACCGTCAACGTGACCGGCGTGGCCGAGGCCGAGCACCTGCGCGCCAACCGCCTGGCGCTCCTCTCTGAGATCCGTGCTGCCACCCTCACGGTCGCCGATTTTTCAAAGATTGCGGGATAGCCGAAGGGCGCATTAGCTAAGCGTATTGCGCCGTTCTCGGTTGATCGGCGCAATGCCGCTGACGCCTTATTGCGCCCTACGAGGCCGCCACTCTCACCGTCGCCGATTTTTCAAGGATCTCGGGCTGGGTAGCACGGCTTTCCGCGGCAGCGCGTCCGCGCGAAAAGTAAAGAGCGCGATCCGCCTTCGACCGCGCTCCTTACTTCTTCTACCCCGGGCAAACAATAGGGCTGCGGACGTTCCGTGCAACACCCGTTTGCCGCCGTTTCCGCCCAAATGTTACAATGGCATGACAGGCGGATCGTGCAGTCCACTGATAGGACGTACACTTCAGCGATTATTTTCTGTTGTTCACAGCATTGTTGAACATTCGGCATTTATGTCGCCAATGTTGCTGCGGCAACCGCTGGACCAGTGGCGGATATCCCGCCGCGAGGCCCCGGCGAGGCTGGCCTCCGCCGCGTTTCACGGGTCATATGGCGCCTGCGAGGACCGGATGCAGAGCCGCTGGAACGAGGCCGAAGCACGCCAGATCGTGGCCGACTACGCTCGCTTGGGGCTGGGCGAGGACGTGGCGCTGCGCATCTACACCACCAGGCTGCTGGGCCGCGATCCGCTGCTGGTGCTGCACGGCGGCGGCAACACCTCCGTCAAGACGCAGGCGACGGACCTGCTGGGCGAGCGGCACGAGGTGCTGTGCGTCAAGGGCTCGGGCTGGGACATGGGCGCCATCGAGCCGGCCGGGCTGCCGGCGGTGAAGCTGGCGCCCTTGCGCAGGCTGCGCGCGCTCGCTGCGCTTTCCGACGAGGACATGGTCAACGCCCAGCGGCTGAGCCTGATCGATGCGGGCGCGCCCAACCCGTCGGTCGAGACGCTGCTGCATGCCTTCCTCCCGCACAAGTTCGTCGACCACACGCATGCGGCGGCCGTGCTGAGCCTGGTCGACCAGCCCGACGGCGAAGCGCTGGCGCGCGAGGTTTGGGACGGCGCCATGGGGCTAGTGCCCTACGTGATCCCGGGCTTCAAGCTGGCCAAGCTGGCGGCCGACGTGTTCGATGCCAAGCCCGATGTGGAGGGGCTGATCCTCGGCAAGCACGGCATCTTCACCTTCGGCGCGTCGGCGCGCGAAGCCTACGAGCGCATGATCGACCACGTGTCGCGGGCGGAGGCGCGGCTGGCCAAGGGCCGGCGCAACGTGTTCGCGCTCGCGCCGCTGCCGCGAACGGTTGCGGCCGTGGCCGAGGTGGCGCCGATCATGCGCGGTGCCTGCGTGGTGCGGCCGGCGGAGACTGGCGCGGAGCCCAGACGCTTCGTGCTGGAGTTCCGCACCGGCGCGGACATCTTGAACTATGTCAACGGCGCCGACGTCGGGAGCTACAGCCAGCGCGGCGTGGTGACGCCCGACCACGTCATCCGGACCAAGAACCTGCCTCTGCTCGTGCCGGCTCCGGACGCGGGCAAGCTCGATGCGTACGCAGTGGTCGTGCGGGAGGCGGTGGCGGACTATGCCGCCCGCTACGATGCCGAGTTCGCGCGCCAGAACGCGCGCGTGGGCGGCACCAAGACCAAGCTCGATGCCATGCCGCGGGTGGTGCTGGTGCCGGGCGTGGGCCTGTTCGGCGTCGGCGCCACGGCGAAGGACGCGAGGATAGCGGCGGACCTCGCCGAGAACACCGTGCGCGTCGTCACCGATGCCGAGGCGATCGGCACCTACGAGCCGCTTCCCGAGGCCGACCTGTTCGACGTGGAGTACTGGAGCCTGGAGCAGGCCAAGCTCAAGGGCGCGGTGGCCAAGCCCTTCACCGGCCAGATCGCGATTGTGACGGGCGGCGGCAGCGGCATCGGCCTCGCTGCGGCCAAGGCATTCGCAGCCGAAGGTGCAGCGGTGGCGGTGCTGGACGTGGACAAGGCGGCAGCCCAGGCCGCGGCGAGATCGGTGGGCGGGCTGGCGGTGGCATGCGACGTGACGAACCGCGGTACCGTGCAGGCCGCATTCTCCCGCGTCGCCGAGCGCTACGGCGGAGTCGACATCGTGGTGTCGAATGCCGGCGCGGCGTGGCGAGGCCGCATTGGAGAGGTTGCCGACGATGTACTGCGGCGAAGCTTCGAGCTCAATTTCTTCGCCCACCAGGCCGTGGCGCAGGCGGCCGTGGCCATCATGCTGAAGCAGGGCACCGGCGGCGTGCTGCTGTTCAACGTGTCGAAGCAGGCGGTGAACCCCGGGCCGGACTTCGGGCCCTACGGGCTGCCCAAGGCCGCGACCCTGGCGCTGATGCGCCAGTACGCCATCGACTACGGTGCACAGCGCATTCGCGCCAACGGGGTGAACGCTGACCGCATTCGTTCAGGCCTGCTGAACGACGGCATGATCGCCGAGCGCTCCAAAGCGCGCGGGGTGAGCGAGGCGGAGTACATGGGCGGCAATCTCTTGCAGCGCGAGGTGACGGCCGAGGACGTGGCGCAGGCGTTCGTGGCACTGGCCAAGGCGCGCGCCACCACCGGGCATATCGCGACGGTGGATGGCGGCAACATCGCGGCGGCGCTGCGTTAGACCGCACGATCTGGAGCACGGGCATGCTGTTCATGGTGATCGAGCGCTTCAAGGACAGCGACATGCTGCCGATCTACAAGCGCGTGCGGGACGAGGGCCGGCTGCTGCCGGACGGACTGAAGTACATCGACAGCTGGGTGGAGCCCAACTTCAGCCGCTGCTTCCAGCTGATGGAATGCGACGACGTGCGGCTGTTTCAGGAATGGGCGCTCAGATTGCGCGGCTCGGGCGTCAGCCTGGAGATCGTGCCGGTGGTGAGCAGCAAGGACACGCAGGCTGTCGTCGGGCCGCACCTGGATAAGGCTTAGCGCGGTTGTTGGGTTACGCGCGGACTCTGACCCGGCAACATTGCCGCGGAGGCGTGGCCGCGCCAATCCAACCTACCCCTTATCCCCGCTCACTAAAGCTGTGCGCATACTACGTCCGTCGCTTGCTTGCGACGGGACGTGGATGGGCCCATTCACCTCCCCACGTGGCAACGATCGGCGCCTGGAAGGAGAGCGGATGGCTCGAGCTCCAGGAGGCCTGGGCCGACCGTTAACGACGCACCGCCAGCAATGGCGGGAGCGGCCGTTGACCGCCTTCAGTGGCTCAAGGTGAGAACGCTCGAGCCTGGCGCAAGCTGGGTGACAAGCGGGAAGCCAAAGGATGGCCCAGGACAGAAATCGCCGTCACGCGGGTGCCGCAAGGCAACCCAGGGGACCCCGCCAGGTCCCGGAGGGCCCACTAGAAGGGCCCTCGAGCAGGCCCGGCCGGGTCTGCTGGGGCCGGAGGACAACCGGCCCCCGGGTCGCCCATGCGGCGCCCGCGTACCCGTCGCACCTTCGCTGGCCGCAAGCCCGCGGGGCTGGTGGTGCTGACCTAGCGAAATCTCTCCAGCGTGATGGCCGCCAACCCAACTTGCGTGAAATCAAGCCGCAGCGGCGACGGGCGGGGCGAGAAGCGGGGTGCGGTTGCGTGCCTCCATCTCCTCGCGCCAGCGCAGGATCTGGAATTCGCCCTTCTCGTTCTCGACCAGCGCCGTGCAGCTCTCGACCCAGTCGCCGCAGTTCAAGTAGTGCACGTTGCCGATGCGGCGGTCCGCGGCGTGGTGGATGTGTCCGCAGATGACGCCTTCGACATGGGCGCGTTTGGCGACGTCGGACAGCGCATGCTCGAACTCGCCGATGAAGTTCACCGCCGTCTTCACCTGATACTTGAGGAACGCCGACAGCGACCAGTAGCCGTAGCCCAGATGCCGCCGCACCCAGTTGAGGGGCGCATTGGACCACAGCGCCAGCTCGTAGGAGCGGTCGCCGAGGAAGGCCAGCCAGCGGGCATAGCGCACGATCACGTCGAACTCGTCGCCGTGCAGGACCGAGTAGCGGCGGCCGTCGGCGGTGGTGTGGATGGTATCGCGCAGGATCTCGATGCCGCCGAAATGCATGCCGCAGAAGTCGCGCATGCCCTCGTCATGGTTGCCCGGAATGAAGACGATGCGCGCACCCTTGCGCACCTTGCGCAGCAGCTTCTGCAGCACGTCGTTGTGGGTCTGCGGCCAGTAGGGGCCGCGGCGCACCCTCCAGAAGTCGATGATGTCGCCGACCAGGTAGTAGGTGTCGGCCTCTACGTGGCGCAGGAAGTCGAGGAGGATTTCGGCCTGTGCGGCCCGTTGGCCGAGGTGCACATCGGAAATGAACACCGTGCGGTAGTGCCGGGAGGCCGGGGCGTCGCCGTGGTCTTGGTCGTCTCGCATGACCGGGACAGAACCCGATTCACTTATCAGAGATATGACAGTTCAGCGCGGCCGATAGGGCTCCCGCCGCTCCGCAAGTATCTGGGACGTTACGGCAAATACGATTTCCCCCTTCTGGTTGCAGCCCTGCACCAGGCTGGCCAGCAGGCCCCGTTCGGGGCGCGTTTTGAGGTCGATTTTCTCCGCCAGCCGGGCCCGGTAGCGGATGGTGTCGCCGACATAGACCGGCTTGAACCAGGAGAGGTCGCGAAAGCCGGGGGACGGGCCATAGGCCGGCAGCCGCAGGCCCTCGGCGCGCGCCGCGGCATTGACCGCAAGCCTGGTGATGACGACGCCGCGAATGAAATGCGCCGCCGTATGCCAGCCAGAGGCGCACAGGGCCCCGAACAGGGAAGCCTTGGCGGCGTCCTCGTCGAGATGGAAGGGCTGCGGGTCGAACTCGCGGGCAAAGGCGATGATCTCCTCGCGCGCGAAGGTGTGCTGCCCGAGGTCTGCGATCTCGCCGATGACGCGGTCCTCGAAGAAACCGTCCGGCCGGGGCGGGTCGCTTGGCGCCGGCGCGTCCCAGAGGCTCGGCTTGGGCGCCTTTGGCGAGGCCGGCCGGCTCGCAACCCCCTGTCGCGGGGCAGGGTGGCGCAAGCGGGTGAGCTGGTTGGTCAGCCAGGTGCAGGGGATCTCCCCCTTGTCGTCCACCAGCTCGACCAGAACCTTGGACACGCCGACGTCCGGCCGCGATGCCAGGACCCGCTTCTCCTGCGCGGTATAGCGCACGCTCAGCAGATCGCCCGGCCGCACCGGCCGCCGCCAGCGCACCTCGTCGACGCCGGGCGAGCCGAGCCCAGCCATGCGGTTGATGAGGCCGTCGCACAGCAACCGCATCATGATCGCGCAGGTGTGCCAGCCCGAAGCGCACAGGCCGCCCACCAGCGTGGCCTTCGCCGCCGCCTCGTCGACGTGCATGGGCTGGGGATCGAAGGCGCGCCCGAAGGCGATGATCTCTTCTTTGGAGAGCTGCTTGCTTCCGCACCAGAGCGTCTTGCCGACTTGGATGTCTTCGTGATGGAGCTTGTCGGCGCGATGTTCGCCGGGAGGAGTATCCTGCACGCCCTGGTCCTTCGCTGCTGCGGATCAATCCCTCATACAGGCCCACGCACGCCTTGTCAGCGCCGCTGCAAAGCGTCAGGGTCATGACCGATTTGCAGTTGGCGCGGGTACCTGGGGTGAGCAGCCAGAACGTTTTCAGCAGCAGCCATTTCCAATCGAGGGTATCGCAATGCAAAGCACAGGGCTCGACGGCTTCACTTCCTATCAGTGGTCGCGCGGGAAGATCTCGCACGACGTTTACGTCATCGGCGATGGCCCCCCGGTGCTGGTGATGCACGAACTGCCAGGCCTGACGGCGGCCGCGGTGGACTTCGCGCGCCGCCTGGCAGGTCAAGGCTTCCGCGTGTACCTCCCGCATCTGTTCGGCAAACCTCTGCACTCCGCTTCTTTGAGCAACTCCCTGAGGCTCTGCATCTCACGCGAGTTCGCCAGGTTGGCCGCCGGCAAATCAGCCCCCATCACCGACTGGCTCAGAGCGCTGGCTCAGGACATGAGCGCGCGGCATGGCAACGGCCGGGTCGGGGCCATCGGCATGTGCCTGACGGGCGCGTTCGTGATCCCGCTCGTCATAGACCCCTGGGTTGCGGCCCCGGTGGCGGCCCAGCCGGCGGTGCCGTTCTCCACCACCTACGTGTACACCGGCCTCGGCCACGGGCGCTGGGCGAGCCAGCTCAATGTGGCGGACGCGGACCTGGCCGCCGCCGGCCGCCGCCTGAAAGCCGACAACATGCGAATGCTGGCACTGCGCTTCGAGGAGGATCGCATCTGCCCACGGGCGCGCCTCGACCGGCTGCGTGAGGCTTTCGGCGACAACATCGAGGTGGAGGAGTACGGCGGTGCATCGGCGCTGCAGCGCATTTTCTTCCCCCGTCACTCCACGTTGACAGCGGAGTACGCCAAAGCCGCCGACGCCGGGCCCGACCACCCGGTGCATCCCGACCACCCGGTGCATCAAGTTTTTCGGCGCGTGGTGGAGTTCCTCCGCGCCAGGCTATAAATAACGCCTTCACCGTGACCGACAGCACCCACCCTCGCATCGTCGTTGCCGGCGCCGGCAGCATCGGCTGCTACGTCGGCGGTTGCCTGGCGCTGGCGGGGCGCGACGTGACACTGCTGCTGCGGCCGGCGCTCGCCGAGATGATCGCCGGACATGGCTTGCGCATCTCGGACCTCGACGGCGCCGACCGCACGCTCGCTCCCACGGCCGTCAAGCTCGCCACCGACCCGGAAGCGGCCTTCGCCGAGGCGGAGATCATCCTCGTTGCGGTGAAGAGCGGGGCCACCTCGGCTATGGCCGACCTGATCGCCGAGCACGCACCTTCTGACGGGACCGTGGTCAGCCTGCAGAACGGCGTCGGCAACGTCGATGTGCTGCTGGCCCGCGTCGGCGGCATTGCTCGCGTGGTGCCGGGCATGGTGGCGTTCAACGTGGTGCAGACGCACGGGCTTGGCCAGCCGGCGCGCTTTCATCGCGGAACCAGCGGCACGATCCGCATCGGGCCCGGCGTGCCGGGACTGCGCGAGGCCCTGGATGTGGCGGGTGCACGGGTCGCCGAGGACGCCGACATGGCGGGCGTTCTGTGGGGCAAGCTGCTGCTCAATCTCAACAACGCACTGAATGCGCTTTCGGGCGTGCCGCTCGTCATCCAGCTCGCCGACCGCCGCTGGCGGCTTCTGCTGGCAGCGCAGATGGACGAGGCGCTGGCCGTGCTCAAGGCGGCAGGCATCCGTCCGGCCCGCATCGAGGGGGTGCCGCCCGGCGCCATCCCGCGCATCCTGCGGCTACCGAATTGGCTCTTCAGGGTGGTCGCGCGGCGCATGCTGGCGATCGATCCGCAAGCGCGCTCTTCCATGTGGGAGGACCTGCAGCGGCGGCGGGCGACCGAGATCGACTACCTGCAGGGGGCGATCCTGAAGCTGGCCCGCAAATCGGGCGTGCGCGCGCCCCTCGCCGAGCGCATCATCGCCCAGGTCAGGCAGGCCGAGGCCGCCGGCGCGGGCTCACCCGGTTTGTCACCGGATCAAATCAACGGCGCAAGATAAACGCAGCGCCGCGCAAAGGCACGGGGAGGAAAGCATGGACGCGGACGTCATCATTGTGGGCGGCGGGCTGGCGGGCCTCGTCGCAGCTTGCGAGGTGATCGACGCCGGCAAGCGCGTGATCCTCCTTGACCAGGAGGGCGAGCAGTCGCTGGGCGGCCAGGCGTTCTGGTCGTTCGGCGGGTTGATGTTCGTCGACTCGCCCGAGCAGCGGCGCCTGCGCATCCGCGACAGCCACGACCTCGCCCTGCAGGATTGGATGGGCTCGGCGGGCTTCGACCGCGACGAGGACCACTGGCCGCGCAAGTGGGCCGAAGCCTATGTCGGCTTCGCGGCGGGCGAGAAGCGCTCCTGGCTGCATGCCAAGGGCGTGCGCTGGTTCCCGATCGTCGGCTGGGCCGAGCGCGGCGGCTATCTCGCCACCGAGCACGGCAACTCGGTGCCGCGCTTCCACGTCACCTGGGGTACTGGGCCGGCGCTGATCGAGCCGTTCGTGAAGCGCCTCTATGAGGGCGCCAAGGCGGGCCTCGCCTCGCTGCGCTTCCGCCATCGGGTCGACGAGCTGACGCAGTCGGCTGGCGTGATAGACGGCGTTGCAGGCGATGTGCTGGAACCGAGCAACGCCGAGCGCGGCGCGCCCAGCTCGCGCAAGGTTGTCGGCAACTTTGCCTTGCGGGCGCAAGCGGTGATCGTGACTTCGGGCGGCATCGGCGGCAATCATGAGCTGGTGCGCTCGAGCTGGCCGAAGCGGCTCGGCGAGCCGCCCAAGCACATGCTCTCGGGCGTGCCCGACCACGTCGACGGGCGCATGCTGGGCATCGTGCAGGCGGCGGGCGGCAACATCATCAACCCCGACCGCATGTGGCACTACACCGAGGGCATCACCAACTTCGCGCCGATCTGGACGAGGCACGGCATCCGCATCCTGCCGGGTCCGTCGTCGCTGTGGATCGACGCCACCGGCAAGCGCCTGCCCATCCCGCTGTTCCCGGGCTTCGACACCCTGGGCACGCTCGAGCACCTGAGGAAGACCGGCTACGACTATTCCTGGTTCGTGCTCACCCAGAAGATCATCGCGCGCGAGTTCGCGCTGTCGGGCTCGGAGCAGAACCCCGACCTCACCGGCAAGAGCATCCGCAAGGTTCTGGGCCGGCGCCTGGGCGTGCCGGGCCCGGTCGACGCCTTCAAGAAGCAGGGCGTGGACTTCATCGTCAAGAAGACGCTCACCGAACTGGTGGCGGCCATGAACGAGCGTGCCGGCGCGGCCCTGATCGATGCCCGCGCGCTCGAGCGAGAAATTCAGGCCCGCGACCGCGAGATCGACAATGCCTACACCAAGGACGCGCAGGTCACTGCCATCCGCGGCGCGCGCAACTACCTGGGCGACAAGCTGATCAGGGTGGCGACGCCGCACCGCCTGCTCGACCCCAAGGCCGGGCCGCTGATTGCGGTGCGCCTGTGGGTGCTCACGCGCAAGACCTTGGGCGGGCTGCAGACGGACCTCTCCGCGCGAGTGCTCAAGGCCGACGGGCAACCGCTCGGCAACGTGTTCGCGGCGGGTGAGGTGGCGGGCTTCGGTGGCGGCGGCATGCACGGCTACCGCGCGCTGGAAGGGACGTTCCTCGGCGGCTGCATCTTCTCGGGCCGCGTTGCTGGCAGGGCGGCGGCCGCGCTCGCCGGTTAGGCGGAGCCGACCAACAAATCTCGGGCAGCGGCGGCAGCGCAGCCCGCCGGCTTACCGGCTGCCGCCCTCGAATGCCTAGTGCACCAGCTCGAGAACCTTGCGCTTCCGGCGCGGCGCCTCGGGCTTGGCCGTCTCCGTGCCTTCTGGCGCCGTCAGGTACAGGTCGAACAGCTTGAGCACGGCCTCACGCCCCTGGCTGTCGTTGGCCTGAATGATGCAGGCGCGCGCGTGCGCGGCACTTCGCCCCGTGATGGCCACAGCCGCCCGCTGGGCGAACTCTTCCGCCAGCGACCGCTTGCCGGTCACGTCGAAAGCGACACGCTGGAGCGCCCCGTAGGCGCAGAAGCGAACGGCGCCGGCTTCATGCGCCTCGCAGCGACGGCCGTCGGTACGAAGCGCAAACGTGCCCTGGCACCACGTCGCCTGGTTGTCGATGAGCGCGCGCGCGCCCTCGATGATCAGCGTGACAAGAGGTTTTGCCATGTTGCGAACTCCACTGCTTTGCCCGGAATGATATCCGGACAACGCCATGGTAGTGCGCTTTGTGGCGAAGCGACGACTGCGTTGAGCGCAGAGCTGCGCGCTGGTTCTGCCTAGAGTGCGCGTACGAAGGCTTCGACTTCGCGCAGGATCGCGTCGCTGTCGCCGATCCAGGGCCAATGGTCGTGGCCCGGCAGCTCCACGAAGCGCGCGTGCGGGAGTCTGGCGGCAATGTAGCGGCCCGCATCCATGCGCACGGCGCGATCCTGAAGTCGGTGCAGCACGAGCGTGGGCGCCTTCACTCGCGCAAGCTCGGCGCGCACATCGGAGTCGCGCAGCGATTCTACGATGGCAGCCATGCTGCCAGGCGTCGCCGCCAACCGCAAAAGCCGTGACCACCACAACCGGGTGGCGGGGTCTGCCGCCACCGAGGGAGCGAACGCTTCCAGTCCTACAGGTCCGCCCCATCCCGAGCGGAGTTGCGACAGCCACGCATTGTACTGGGCGGCGGTGAGGGCGCAGGGGTAGTCCCGTCCGGCGAGCCCTTTCGCCATTGTTCCATAGAGTATCAGTCCGCGGGTGCGCTCGGGCTTGCGCGCGGCGAGCAGGATAGCCGCGGGCCCGCCTTCCGATGTGCCAAAGACAATGGCGCGCTTCACGCCTGTAGCGTCCAGCACGGCGGTCATATCGCGCATGGTGGCTTCCGCCGACGGCGCCAGACCGATGCGGTCCGACAGGCCGATACCGCGCCGGTCGAAGGCGATGACGCGTGCCATGCGCCCGAGGGCTTCGAGGAAGGCCGCAGCCTTGCGCGACTCCCACATCACCTCCAGGTGCGTGACGAAGCCCGGCAGCAGCACGAGGTGGCGATTGCCGCTGCCCGAGACCTGATAGGCAATGTGCACGCCGCCGCTCGCGACATAGCGTGTCTCGGGTCTCGCGGCTGACTGCAGCGCGGCTGTGAAGGATGCCGGGGAGGCTTTGGTTGCCGCGACAGAGGCAAGGAAGGCGAGCGTCTCGGCCGAGGGCCCGGCGCCGACCTCGCGCACCAGCAGGGCGCGCATGCGTTGCGCCTGATAGCCGGCTTCGGCGTGGCGGCCCGCGGCAGCAAGCGAGCCGATGAGCGCGCGATGCGCCGCCTCCTCCAGCGGGTCGTGCGCAACCCACCGGCGGGCGAGCTCCGTTGCGCGATCGTGGCGGCCGGCCGCCGTTTCGGCCTTGTGCAAAGTCGCGAGCAATCGACTGGACAGCGCTCGCAGGCGCTCGGCCTCCGCACGCCGCCAATCCTCAAATGCCTCGCAGCCGTTGAGCGTAAAGCCTTCCAGAAACGGAGCGCCGACGGTCTCTAGCAGAGCCGCAGCCGTGGAAAGGCTTTGCTCCGTCGGATCGGCCACAAGCTCGATGGCCCGCTCGAGATCGGCCGCATCGGACTTAAGTGCGGCCGCAGCATCGATGGCCACTGCGTCGCCTGCGATGGCCAGCAGGCCCGGTACGTATGGGCGTAGACGATGCAGCAGCCGGCGCAAGGCAGCGCGGCCGCTCTCTTCGTCCGCATCGGGCCACAGCAGTGCCACCAACGCCTCGCGGGCGACGGGGCGCTTCTCCCGCTCGAGATAGACGACGAGCGCCAGCGCCTTGCGCAGGGCAAGCGGCACGGTTGCGCCGTCGCAGGCAAGCCGCGGATAGCCGAGCAGGGTGAGGGCATAGCTGGCCATTCGCGCACCCTTATCACGAGTGCGTGTGGAGAGGGCAACAGCGCCGCGCGGGGACGGCCAGGGGACGGCCAGGGCCTACAGAACGGGCCAAGGCGCTGACCGCGGAGGCCTGCGCAGCAAGGCAACCCACAGCATCTAGAGGAGCTCTAATGCCCACTCTCACCACCGCCACCCTACGCATCGGCTACGCAGAGGCCGGCACGGCCAACGCGGAGAACGGCACCATCCTGTTTGCGCATTCGAGCGGCGCCTCGCGCGCACAGTGGAAGCCCTACCTGGCGGCGCTGGGTACGAGCTACCGCTGCCTGGCGCCGGACCTCGTCGGCTACGGCGAAACCATCGATCTCAAGGGCCGGCCGTTCAAGGCGGCGCACGAGCAGGAGCTCCTGCACGTGCTCGTGGACCAAGCTGCCGGACCGGTCCACCTCGTCGGCCATTCCTACGGCGGGGCGGTGGCGCTCAGTTTTGCGCTGACCGAGCCGAGTCGCGTGGCGTCGCTGATCCTGATCGAGCCTGTCGCGTTCCACCTGCTGAAGGAGGCAGGCGATGCGGCCTGGGACGAGATTGCGCAGCTGGCGGGGCGTCACATCACGCTGGTCGAGGCCGGTGACTTGGCTGCTGCCGCGGACGCGTTCATGGGCTTCTGGATCGGCACGCACGGCTGGCAAGGGCTGCCCGAGCCGCTGCGGCAGGCCGTCGTCGCGACGATGCCGAAGGTCGCCGACGAATGGCGCAGCATGTTCGCGCCGACCGCGGACCTGGCGCGGCTGCGCAAGCTCGAGATCCCGACGCTCCTCATGCGCGGCACGGCCACGCGTGCCCCGGCGGCGCAGGTGGTGGAGCTGCTCCACGAAACCTTGCCGGCCGCGCACCTGGCCGAGATCGCGGGTGCCGGCCACATGGCTCCGCTCACCCACGCCCCGGCGATCATCGAGGCGCTGCAGATGCGACTGCGGCGGCCCTCGGCGGCAGCCGCGGCATAGGATGGAGGCGCGCTATGCAGGATCGCCAGAATGACTACGCCGGCCTGGAATGCCTCGGCGTGCCGCTGCCTGCCGCCAGCGAGCTGACGTTGGGCGCGCTGCTCCGGCAAGCCGTGCTCGGCTGGCTGCGCCTCGGCCGGCGGCAGCGACGGTAGCCAGTTCGGCGAGCAAGACCAGCCGGCGCGGCGACCCGTGTCGCAGCGCCCGCTCAATTCGCGAAGCGGAACAGCATCACGTCGCCGTCCTTGACGACGTACTCCTTGCCTTCGAGCCGCATCTTGCCGGCCTGCTTGGCAGCAAGCTCGCCGCCGAGTGCCACGAAGTCGTCGTAGGCGATGGTCTCGGCGCGAATGAAGCCCTTCTCGAAGTCGGTGTGGATGGCGCCCGCGGCCTTGGCGCCTTGGCGCCGGACGTCACGGTCCAGGCGCGGGCCTCCTTGGGGCCGACCGTGAAGAAGGTGATCAGGTCCAGCACGCGATAGCCCTCGCGGATCAGCGCGTTGAGCCCCGGCTCGGTGAGGCCCAGCTGCTGCAGGTACTCGATGCGCTCGTGCGGCTCCAAAGATGCGACCTCGGCCTCGATCTTGGCGCAGATCACGACGCAGCCGGCGCCCTCGGCCTTCGCGCGCTCCTGCACTGTGCGCGAATAGTCGTTGCCGCCGACGGAGGCCTCGTCGACATTGCACACATAGACGACAGGCTTGGCGGTCAACAGCTGCAGCTGCCGGTAGGGCCGCTCCTCCTCGGGTGTGAGCTTGGCCAGGCGCGCGGGCTTGCCGGCACGCACCAGTTCCAGGGCCTTGTCGATGAGCGCGACCTGCGCCTTGGCCTCCTTGTCGCCGCTTGGCCTTCTTCTCGAGCGGCTCGCGCCGCCGCTCCAGGCTTTCCATGTCGGCGATCATCAGCTCGGTCTCGACCGTCTCGGCGTCGCTGATGGGATCGATGCGGCCCTCCACGTGCGTGACGTCCGCGTCCTCGAAGCAGCGCAGCACGTAGGCCACCGCGTCGACCTCGCGGATGTGGCCGAGGAACTGGTTGCCGAGGCCCTCGCCCTTGGAGGCGCCGCGCACCAGGCCGGCGATGTCGACGAAGGTGAGCCGCGTCGGGATCTTGGCGGCCGAGCCGGCGATGTCGCGCAGCTTGTCGAGCCTCGGGTCCGGCACGCCGACGTCGCCGACGTTGGGCTCGATGGTGCAGAAGGGATAGTTGGCGGCCTCGGCGGCCGCCGTCTGCGTCAGCGCGTTGAAGAGGGTGGACTTGCCGACGTTCGGCAGGCCCACGATGCCGCATTTGAAGCCCATGAATCGGATCTCTTTGGATCAGCTGTCTTGGCCGCGCCCGCGCAGCCAGCGCTTGAGGTTCTCGGCCAGCGCGCTGCCGCGCTTGCCCTGCCGTTCGCCGGCGGGATGCGCCGCCGCGGGTGCGGGTGGCGATCCCTTCGCGATCTCGGGCTTCGCCGCCATGTCGGGTGCCGGCGCGTCGGTATCGCTCTTGCCGCCTTTGCCGCCGCGCTCGGGCTGCAGGCGGCGGGCCACGTCGGTGAGGAAACGCGCCTCGTCGCCCGCGGCAAGCCTCCCGGCCGCCTCGGCCATCGCATCGAGCAGCGGCTCGAGCCACTCCTGGTCGGCCTTGGCGAAATCGTGCAGCACGTAGTGGGTCACCAGGTCCTTGGAGCCCGGATGGCCGACGCCGATGCGCACGCGCGCAAACTCGTTGCCGATGTGGGCCGAGATCGAGCGCAAGCCGTTGTGGCCGGCGTTGCCGCCGCCGACCTTCACCTTGAGCTTGGACGGGGCGAGGTCGATCTCGTCGTGGAAGACGTAGATGTCGCCCTCGCCGATCTTGAGATAGCGCTGCGCCTCGCCGACGGCCTGGCCGCTGTCGTTCATATAGGTCTGCGGCTTGAGCAGCATGACGCGCCGGCCGCCGATGGGGCCGTCGGTGACAAGGCCGTGGAAGCGCTTCTTCCAGGCCGGGAAGCCGTGCTGCTCGGCAATGCGGTCGAGCGCCATGAAGCCGACATTGTGGCGGTGGCGCGCATAACCGCTGCCCGGGTTGCCGAGGCCGACGAAAAGCTTCATGGACAGACGTCCCCCGGGCGCAAGGGCTCAAGACGCTTGGGGCGCGCGAGCCGCTACTTCTTGCCCTTGTCGGCAGGCTTGGCTGCCGCCGCCGGCTTGGCAGCAGCAGCTTCCTTGCCGGCAGGCGCCTTGGCCGCCCGGCAGGCGCCTTGGCGTCGGCAGCGGGGGCGGCCGCGGCCGCGCCTTCGGCAGGTGCCGCGCCCTCGGCCGGGGCAACGCCCTCGGCAGTGGCGGCAGCCTCGGCGCCCGGCGTCGGCTCCTCCTCGATCTTGTGGCCGGCGATGGTGGCGACCGTGAAGTCACGGTTTTGGATGGTGGGCTTCACGCCCTCGGGCAGCTTGATGGCCGAGATGTGGACGGAGCGGCCGATCTCCAGGCCCTCGAGATTGAACTCGAAGAATTCCGGGATGGCATCCGCCGGGCAGGTCACCTCCACCTCGTGACGCACGATGTTGAGCACGCCGCCGCGCTTGAGGCCCGGCGACAGGGCCTCGTTGACGAAGCGCACCGGCACGTCGACGCGAATGCGCGAGCCGGGGCTCACCCGCTGGAAGTCGACGTGGATCGGCATGTCCTTGACGGGATCGAGCTGCACCTCGCGCGGGATGACGCGCGTCTTGCTGCCGTCCACGTTGAGCTCGAACACCGTCGACAGGAACTTGCCGCGGTTGATGACGATGCCGAGGTCGTTGGCATCGAGCGCAATCGTCTGCGGCGTGCCCGGCTCGCCATAGACGATGCCCGGAACGCGTTTTTCGCGCCGCGTGGCGCGGGCGCCGCCGGTGCCGGAGCGCGGACGCGCGGACGCCTTGATCTCGCTCAGCTGCTGGGCCGACTTCTGGGCCATGGGGCCTCTCTCCAATGCGGGGATGGGCCGGCTCGGTCGCATCGACCGCGGCCCCATTGCAAATGCTGGCGGGGTTATAGCGGCGGCCCTGGCCGGGTGCAATGGGTCAGCGGCGGGCTCACCAGCCTCTGCAAGGACGACCCTGGCCGGGGCTCCAGGCGCCCTGGGATGCGGCCGCGGCGGGCAGGCTCGCTGGCGCCCCGGCTTGGATGCAAGCGGCCCCACAATCGGCTACAGAGGGCGCCCGCACCGGCGTAATGATGCACACGAGTTGCGAGCGCCCAGCATGCCCAGGCATACGCCAAGATCTGCGGCCCTTGAAACGCGAGTTCGCCTGGGCGCTCGTGCCTGGGCAATTTCGGCGTGCTGGAGGGGCCATTGCTGGCAGCAAAGCGTTCGGGGCTGATGTGCTGAGTTGGCGGGCGATCGGGCTCACGTGCGTGGCCATGCTGTGCTTTGCCGCCAACTCGCTTCTGTGCCGGCTGGCCCTGGCGCCCAACCTCATCGATGCGGCAACCTTCACCACGGTGCGCGTGCTGTCGGCGACGGCGATGCTTGCGGTAGTGGTCTGGCTGCGGCGGCGGCGCCGGCCCAGCCTTGCCTACGCCAAGGCCGGCTCGGTGCTCGCCCTGTTCGGCTATCTCATCTTCTTCTCGTTCGCCTACACCCGACTGACAGCCGGAACGGGTGCGCTGATCCTGTTCACGGCCGTTCAGCTCACCATGTTCGGCGTCGCCCTGCGCGAGGGTGAGCGGTTCACGCCGCTCGGCTGGGCTGGCCTCGCCATCGCTATCCTGGGACTTGTGTATCTGGTTGCGCCCGGTGTGAGCGCGCCCGATCCAATCGGCGCGATCCTTATGGCCTTCTCCGGCATGGCGTGGGGGGTGTTCTCGCTGCTGGCGCGCGGGGCCGATCATCCGGTCGAAGCCAACGCGACGAACTTCCTGTGCTGCCTGCCGCTTGCGGCCGTGGTCAATCTCGCCGACCTCGCCCACTCCCACGTCGCGCCGGCGGGCCTTCTGCTGGCGGTCGCCTCCGGAGCGGTCGCTTCCGGCCTCGGCTACGTCATATGGTACCTGGCGCTGCGCGAGCTGCCGGCTGCCCGCGCGGCAACCGTGCAGCTATCGGTTCCGGCCATTTCCGCTATCGGCGCCGCGCTGCTGCTGTGGGAGCCCGTGACCCTGCGGCTGCTGGTGGCGTCGGGCGCCATGCTCGGCGGCATCGCCGTCGTGCTGGCGCAGCGCTCCCGGCCGGCGATGCGGTAAGGATTGTCGAACGTTTTTGCATTCTCGGCCAAACCCGAGAGCGAAAGGCCGCATCTTCCGAGCATCAGCGCCGCCAAATGATGCAAGGCATCACGTTATTCGTCATTTCGCCTCAGGGTTTCACCCGGTTTGCTAAGCCTCGCCACCCTGGCAATTAAGGAGGTCCGCGCTTAAGCGTTTCAGGGGAGCCCGCCACGCACGTATTTTGTACCACTTGCGATGTTTGGCGCGCGTTCGTTGGGGGTCATGTGCTGTCGACGGCAGGAAATTTGCGCGTCAGCTCCCGCATGCACAATGCCGTTGCCAATGCGATACGGCGACTTGGTCGTGCGCGCTTCAACACTCGGGCCACGCTGCTGATCGCCGTCGCAACGATCGCGCTTGCCGCACCAGCGAGTGCGCAGGAACGCCAAAGGCGCGTGCTGTTCCTCCATCCAGACGGCATCCCTGCAGGCAACTCGGTCGGTCAGCAAGCGAAAAAAAAGCTGTCCGAGCGCTCGAAGGTAGCCATCCGCGCGTTCGAAGAATCTCTCGATCTTTCTCGGTTTCCGACCGCCGCGCATAAGCAGCGGGTCATAAGGTATCTGGCCGAAACGTTCGCGGAGACGAAGCTGGATGTCGTGTTCGCGATCGGTCCCGATGCTCTGCGCATAGCTATCGACAACCGTGACATCCTGGCCCCTGGAGTGCCGATTGCCTTTTGCTGCGTGTCACCAATTACGCTGGGTACGATCGAGCGCCCAGCCGACGTGACCGGCATTACCAGCGAATTCAGCGTCTCCAAGACCCTGGAGCTTGCCCGGCGGCTTCAACCCACAGCTCGCAACCTGGTGGTGGTTGCCGGTTCAGCGCCGTTCGATCGGCGCTGGGTGGAAGTTGCCCGTCGCCAGCTCGAACCCGAGAAGCAAATCAATACGCGGTATCTCGTTGGGCTGACGCGCGAAGCGCTTCTGGACGAAGTCGGCAAGCTGTCTCGGGACACCATCGTGATCATCCTCACCATCTTCAGGGACGGTGCGGGCCGCGATTTCGTTCCGGGCGAACTCGCCGAAGAAGTGGCGAACGCGTCGAGTGCCCCTGTGTACTATCCTTACAACCCCGCAGGCCGCCGCGGATTTGTGGGAGGTCACAGCGATAGTTTCGAGGATATCGGAACACAAGCCGGGGAGTTGATTCTGCGCATCCTGGACGGCGAGGATCCCGCACATATACCGCCGCAGATGAGCACTACGCACGCCTTCCGGGTGGACGCGCGAGAGCTTCGGCGCTGGAACCTTTCGGAGAGCAATCTGCCTGCCGGCACTTTGGTCTTGGCCAGGAGCCCAGGGCTGTGGGAACAATACCGTGGTGTGGTGCTCACCGCTTTCGGGATATTCGTTGCGATGGCGGCGGCGATAGTTCTCCTGGCGATACAGAGCAGCCGACGCAAGCGAGCCGAAGCCCATCTCAGAGCCAGCGAGGCCCATCTCAGAACCAGCGAGGATCATCTACGCCAGAGCGAGGCGCGCCTGGGCTTTGCCGCTGCCTCGGCCGGCATCGGTCTGTGGCAATACGATACTCGGGCTAATCATCTTTGGTCGTCCGAACACTGCGGCGCCATGTTCGGCCTGCCTGCAGGCTGTCCCCTGACCACCGAAGCATTGATCAGCGCCGTTCACCCCGACGATCGGGGGGTTGCAGTTGCCTCCATACGTGCCGCTACCTTCGGCAAGCTGGTGGATCAATCGAGCGAATTTAGAGTGCTGCATCCAACGCAAGGGGTTCGATGGCTCCAGGCATCGGGCCAAACCAGTTTGGATGGGGAGGGTAAGCCGACCCGCGCCAGCGGAATCTTCCGCGACATCACTTCCTACAAGGCGGCCCTGCTCGAGGCGCAGCAGCTTACGCAGCGCGTGATGAGCATCCAGGATGAGGAACGGCAGCGGATCGCCCAAGAACTCCACGATTCGACCGCTCAGCACATATCGGCCGCAGTGCTCAACCTGGTTGCGCTCAGGGGCGCGAACGGAGCTGCAAGCCACGCAACCAGCATCTTCGACGATATCGAGACATCTCTGGCCGAAGCATCACGAGAACTGCGGTCGTTCACCTATCTCCTGCACCCCCCGGCACTGGCCAGCGACGGGCTGAGCGCGACGGTGCGCCGATACATCGAAGGCTTCAAGCAACGCACAGGACTGGCCGTGACCTTGAAGCTGAGCAGCGCGGCCGAACAGTTGGGCCTGCCGCTGCAGCAATCCCTCCTGCGGATAATTCAGGAAGCACTGGCCAATGTGCATCGCCACGCGTCGGCTGCCGCAGCCACCGTGAAGCTCAGCCGCGTCGGAGAGCATTTCCATTTGATCATCACAGATGATGGCAACGGCTGCGGACCAGGTCATTGGCGGCAACAGCGACAGAATGAATTGCTGCCCGCGGGTCTCGGGATTGCGGGAATGAGCGCTCGCGTCCGTCATTTCGGCGGAACCCTGGACATCCGCAGCAAATCGAGGGGAACGATTGTGCACGTGGTGATCCCTGCGCGCGCGAACGGCAATGGCTCGATGCCGGCGTCCGTCCAAGTCGAACAAGGTCGAGCATTGCAATAGCCGGCCCAGGGTGTGCACCATAAACGATCGGTGCGTCCGCCGTCAGTTCGCCGCTCGGTAACTGCCGCCATTGCATCCATGCCCGCCACATGGTGATCACCCAGGCAGCGGGATCCAGTTGTAGAGGGCGATGCCGCCGTCGACGGCAACCGTGGTCCCGGTGACGTAGCCGGAGAAGCGGTCGGAGAGCAGTGCCAGCGCCATGTTGGCCATGTCCTCCGCCGTGCCGAGGCGGCCTAGCGGAATCTTGCCCGAGAAGTCGAACGCTGCGGCATTGAAGCCGCCGCCCGGCACGGCGCCCGGCGCCAGCGCGTTGACGCGGATGCCGGCGGGGCCCAGCGCGCGCGCCAGCTCCTTCACCACCATGGTCTGGCCGGCCTTGGAAGCAGCGTAGTGGGGGATGTTGCGCGGCGTCTCGGCGTGCAGCGAGGTGATGAACAGCAAACGGCCCTTGCTGCCGGCTGCCTGCATGCGCCGGCCGAGCTCGCGGGCGAGAAAGAAGCCCGAGCGCAGGTTGGTGTTGACCATGGCGTCCCATGTCGCCTCCGAGACGGCGAGCGCACCGTCGGTCTCGCGGCGCGGCGGCGAGGCCGAATGCACGAACATGGCGATTGCCTCGCCTTCCGGGGGAAGCGCGGCGCGCCAACCGTCGGCGGTGGAGAGATCGGCAGTGACGGCGTGCGCCGTGGCGCCCAACGCTCGGATTGCATCCGCCGTCTGTGCATTGCGGGCAGGGTCCACATCGATGAGGCGCACGCTGGCGCCCTCGCGGGCGAGCGCGACGGCAATCGCCTTGCCGATGTTGGAAGCGGAACCGGTGACGAGGGCGTGCTCGCCGCGGAAAAGGCCGAGGGGGGTCATGCTGGTTGCCTCGTGTTGCCGGGTGGTGTCTCGCGGGTCTTTCAGAGGACCGGGTCGCCTATTGGGGGCGAGGCTGGCCGCCGTGTCCAGCGGGAGGCTGGGCGGAGCTGGGCTGCCGGGACCCGGGGGATGCATGTGTTGGTCGCGCAAGTCGGCCGGCGCGCGATGAGAAACGAACGGCCCGTTACAACAAATGCTTAAGATTTACTCGGCCTCCACCACGTTTTGACATGCTGGCCCCGTAGCTTCGCTGGCGGCGCTCGCGCGCCGCGCTCGAGGCGCTGGCTGGAGACCCCGCCCATGGACGGGTTTGCACTGATCGTCGGGCTGATTGCCCTCGTCATAGCCTTCCTGACCGGGCGGCGGCTGACGGCGGTGGAGGTGCGCCTGGCGGCCCTTGCGCAGGAACTGCGTGCGCTCCGCGCCGCCGGCCTGAGTGCAGGCCCGCAAGCGGCCGAGCCGCAGCAAGCGCCGGCCGCGCCCTCCGCCGTGCCCCCGATCGCGGCGGAACCGGCGGCCGGTCCCGGCACAGACCCGGAGGCGGCGCCGGCCGCCCCAGCGACCGGCGATGCGGATCAAGGTCAAGCGGCTGCGCCTGCACCGGCTGCGGCAACTCCCGCACCGACGCTGGAGGAGCGGCTCGGCACGCGCTGGGCGGTGTGGGTCGGCGGCGCCGCGCTGGCGCTCGGCGGCGTGCTGCTGGTGCGCTTCTCCATCGAGCAGGGCGTGTTCGGGCCCGGCGTGCGCGTGGCGCTCGGCGCTGTGTTCGCCCTGGCGCTGATCGCGGCGGGCGAGTGGTTCCGCCGCGGCGAGCGCGCTTCCCTGATCGAGGCGATACCGGCCGCGCACGTGCCGGGCATCCTCACCGCCGCCGGCACCGCGAGCCTGTTCGGCACCGTGTATGCCGCCTACGGCCTCTACCATTTCATCGGCCCGGCTGCGGCATTCGTGGCGCTCGGCGCCATCGGCGTCGCCACCATGTTCGCCGCCGCCCTGCACGGGCCGGCGCTGGCGGGGCTCGGGCTTGCCGGCGCGCTCGCGGTGCCGTTGCTGATCGAGTCGCACGACGCCCAACCCGTGGCCGCTGGTGATCTATCTGGCCGTGGTCGCAGCGGCCGCTTATGCGCTGGCGCGGCTGCGGCGCTGGCTGTGGCTTGCCGCGGCGGTGGTCGCCGGCGCCTTCGTGTGGGGGCTGGCGCTGACCGCGACCGTTGGCGAGGGCAGTGCGCCGATGTGGGCCTCCGCGCTATTCGTGCACGCTGGCCTGCAGCTGGCACTTGCCGCCGCGTTCATGGGCGCTCGAGCCGCATCTCGGCACGCCGACGAGGCGGCCGAGCCCGACTGGATCGCCGCCGCGGCGCTGGCGGCGCTGACCGTGCTCGCCATCCTGGCGCTCGCCGAAGCGCCCTCGCATGGCCAGTGGACCCTATTCGCCGCCGTCGTCATTGCCATCGTTCTCGCCACTGCCTGGCGCAGTGCGCCGGCGGCCGCGGCGGCTCCGCTTGCCGGCATCGTCGCGCTGGCGGCAATCGCGATATGGCCCGGCCTCGCCGCGCCGCCCGAACCGCGCCTGCTGGCGCCGGCGCTGGAAGGCGTGCTGCGTCTGCCCGACAACGTCTCGAGCTTCCTCGTCTTCGCCGGCTGCTCGACGCTCGCCGTCGCCGCCGCTGCTGGCCTGCGCCTCTGGCGCGGACGCCGGCTGCCGATCGTCACCGCCGGCCTCTACGCGCTGGCCGCCGTCGTGCCGCCGCTGCTGGCGCTGGTGCTCGCCTACCTGCGCGTCACCCAGTTCGACCGCTCGATCTCCTTCTCGCTGTTCGCGGTGGTGCTCGCCGCCATCTTCTATCTTCGCCGCCGACCGCTTCCACGGCATCGCCGACCCGCGCAGCAGACGCCCGCCACACGTCTCGCCACCGGCGCCATCGCCTCGGGCGTGGCGGCCGCCATGTCGCTCGCCTTCGTCATGGTGCTCGACCGCGGCTACCTGACCGTCGCCTTCGCCGTCACCGCCGCTCACCACCGCCATCTTCGCCGTCGCCGACCGCATCCCGCTGCTGCGCTACGTGGTGGCCGCGCATCGGCTTCATCGTGCTCGGCCGCCTCGCCTGGGACCCGCGCATCATGGGCGCCGACGTCGGCACCTGGCCCATCTTCAACTGGCTGCTGCTCGGCTACGGCGTGCCGGCGCTCGCCTTCCTGGCTGCCGGCCATATCCTCAAGCGCGAAGGCGAGGATCTGGCCGTGCGCCTGTGCGACGCGCTGGGCGTGCTGTTCGCCGCGCTGCTGGTCTTCTTCCAGATCCGCCACGCGCTGAACGGCGGCGATCCGCTGGCCCACACCTCGGGCCATGTCGAGCAGGGTCTGTTCGCCCTGACGAGCCTCGGCTTCGCCGACGTGCTGATCCGCATCGACCGCGCGCGCGCCAACCCCGTCTTCCGCGTCGCCTCGCTGATCTTCGGCGTGCTGTCGGCGCTGATCATCCTCATCGGGCTCGGCATCGTCGAGAACCCGCTGCTTCAGCAACGACCGCGTGCTTGGCCCTGTCGTGTTCAGCTCGCTGCTGCTCGCCTACCTGCTGCCGGGCGTTGCGCGCCGTCGCGCTCACCCGGCCTGCCCGCGGCGTGCGCCCCGATTGGTACGTCACCGGCGTTGCCGTCCTCGCGCTGCTGTTGCTGTTCGGCTACGTCACGCTCGAGGTGCGCCACGTCTTCCAGGGCGACCGGATCGGCTTCCTGCGACAGCACCAGCGCGCCCGAGATGTGGTCCTATTCGGTGGCCTGGCTCGCGCTCGGCCTCATCTTCCTCGGCTACGGCATGCTGCGCCATTCCACGGAGGCGCGGCTCGCCTCGGCGGCGCTGGTGGTGCTGTCGGTACTCAAGGTGTTCCTCTACGACCTCACCGGCATCGGCGGCTTCTGGCGCGCGTTCTCGGTAATCTGCCTCGGCGCCGTGCTGATCGGCATCGGCCTCGTCTATCAGAAGCTGATCTTTGCCCGCCCGCAGACGCCGCCCTCCTCACCGCCCGTGAGCTAGAACGGCGCCGGCCAGCCGGTCCGCCGCTACGCCCGCCAACTTATGCCGCGAGCAACCGCCATGCAGCAATCATTGGGCTGCAACCACGCCCGAATCGATCAGGCGGCGGTGGAACTGCAGGATCTCGTCGCGGTTCGCGCAGCTGTAGTACCGGCCCCGGCACGCCGCCATCAGCCGCTTGCGCTCCTTGTGCGAGTCCGACAGCGGGATGCCGGCCAGATCCAGCATGAGCGTGCCCAGATAGGCCACGTCGAGGCTGTCGTGCTGCGGCAGTGCCGGCACCCGATAGTTGATGCCGCGGGCAGAATAATAGGTGAGAAAACCAATGGAGTTCGGGATCGAGGGTGACGTCCTCCGCTTCCGTCTCGTCTTTGAAGCCGAGCAAGGTGCGCGTCGCCATCGGGTGATGATCGCCGTAGTGGACGACCAGGAAGCGCTGCTGCGGAAAGCGGCGACGCAACTCGGCGAGGAAGTAGTCGTAGTCCAACTTTGCGATGGCGACCCGGCGCAGGTACTCGTGCATCTCCTTGTCGGTGCCCGGACCGCCGCCCGGCACGTCGACCTCGGGCGCGTAGGCGTAGTCGTAGGGCCAGTGCGCCGACATGGTCTGGATGAACGTGAACAAGGGCTGGCGCGATTTCTCGAAGTGCCGCCCCATCTCGGCCATGGCGTTGTCGAAGTAGAAGCGGTCGCGCTCCTGTTGGCTCTTGGCGCCCTGCGCCTTCAGATCGAAAATCTCCCGCAGCCCGATCGAGGCATAGAACCGGTCGTTGGATACGAAGTTCCTGAACAGAGGATAGAAGACGACATTGCGATAGCCGCACCGCTCCAGCACCTGGGGGACGGTGTCTTTCAGCTTGTTCTGGGTGAACGTCTGCACGAACTGGCGCATGCCGCCGAACGAGTGCGTCGATACCCCGGCCAGCAGCGAGAACTCGGTCAGCCACGAGGCGCCGCCGTAGGTCTCGACGCGCAGCTTGTGCACGCCCTTGTCGTCCGACCGGAAGAAGGGGTCGACGGACTGATTGTAGCGCAAGCTCGGAAACAGCGACGGCTGCACCACCGACTCCTCATGGATCAGGATGATGTGCAGAGGGCGACTGGCGAGGTCGCAACGGGTGGGAATGGTGAACGGGCGCGTCGGCGAGTTGGCGTGCGGAGCAGCCTCGAGCAGCGCGCCGCGCCAAAGAGCCTCCAACGTCTCGCCCCAGGAGGCATAGAACGAGGAGACATACAGGTTCGCGTAGTAGAACTGCATGTGACGCCGCTCGCCCTTGCCGTAGGCGCCCCACCAGGCCAACGCCACGAACGCCACCAGCACGAGCGCCGACCAGCGGCGCGCCACGCGCGTGCTGTCGAGGCGGTAGGCGAGCCATCCCGCGATGGCCATCGCCAACGAGGCCGCCACCGCGGCGAGCACGTAGCGGCGCTGGTCGGCCCACAGGTAGCTGATGGTCGACCACGAGCTCAGATAGAAGAAGAGATCATAGGCGTGCACCACCATGTTCATGACCGCACGCTTGGCAGCAGCAGCGGCGACTATGGCGGCGACGAGGGATGCAACCACCACGGTGGCGAACAATGCGCGGCGGGAGATCGCCAGCACAGCCGCGACCAGCGCACCAGTGACCGCGAGGGTGAAAAGGATGTTGGGGAACTCGCCCTCATCGACCCAGAAGTGGCGCATCAGAAGCGCCAACAGCAGGGCGGAAACGGCCCAGGCGGTCGCCGGTCGCATCTCCCTGCGAGGCGTGGCGCGCGCCGCAAGAGCGCGCAGGTACCCCGCTTTTGCCGGGGTACCCGGCAAACCAACCGTCTGGTCCGTCATATACTTGACGCTCAATCGTCATGTAAACGTCACATGACATCACAGCACCGATGAACCGGCAATGAAGAAGCTCAATTAGGGGTTGGAATATATCGCCTTGACATTAACGAGACGCCCGCCGGCGGGCGGGCAGATATCAGCTCTGGTAGACGAGGCCGATGCATGAACAGACGTGCCGACGCCTGCCAGGAGCTGCCCGTTCGGCGGTCTCTCAATGTTCGCAGTCTGCACCGGGAACCCAAGGTGCTTGCACACGAAGTTTAAGCGTTTTTCCCGATAGCAACGCCCTTTCCTCGGCTGTCAAACACTCGACGTTGATGTTCGACCTCGCGCCAATCGCTGCCATCGGGTGGTTCTTTGGGACGTTCGCGGTCTGAGCGGGAACAGCTGTGAACGCCCGTTCAGCCTGACACCCCGGCGTTGGCGGCAGTCTCACCGTCGCGGGTGAAACCATGCACGTGCGGCCAAGCTCCCGCTTCCACCAAGGGAGAACGTTCATGCGCGCAACATCGCTGTCGCCCCCCCGGCGCCGCTTGCGTGTCACCTCCGCAGCCTCAGGTGCCATCAGCCTGCTTCCCGAGCATCTGGCCAGAGCGGACGACGCACCGCGCAGCAACCATCGAACCAAGGAGATTCGCTGATGGCTACCACCAACGACACCCCAATCCGCCCCTTCCGCGTCAACTTTCCGCAAGAGGCACTCGTCGAGCTTCGCCGGCGTGTCTCGGCGACACGGTGGCCTGAGCGGGAAACGGTCACGGATGCATCGCAAGGCGTGCAGCTTGCGACGACCCAGAAACTCGCGCGCTATTGGGCGACGGAGCACGATTGGCGCAGGGTCGAGGCGCGCCTCAACGCGCTGCCGAATTTCATCACCGAGATCGACGGGCTCGACATTCATTTCATTCACGTTCGCTCGAAACATGAGACATGCGCTGCCGATGATCGTCACGCACGGGTGGCCCGGCTCGGTCATCGAGCAGCTCAAGATCATCGATCCACTTGACCAATCCAACGGCACATGGCGGGAGCGCGTCGGACGCTTTCCATCTCGTCGATTCCGTCGATGCCGGGCTACGGCTTCTCGGGCAAGCCGACCGCTCCCGGCTGGGGCCCCGAGCGCATCGCGCGTGCCTGGATCGTGCTGATGAAGCGCCTCGGCTACACGAAATTCGTGGCGCAAGGCGGCGATTGGGGTGCGGTTATCGTCGACCTGATGGGAGTGCAGGCGCCTCCGGAACTGCTCGCAATCCACACCAACATGGCCGGCGCAGTTCCGCCCGAAATCGACAAGGCGGCCTTTACCGGGGCTCCTCCGCCCGCCGACCTTTCAGCCGAGGAGAGGCACGCGTATGAGCGGCTCGCCTTCTTCTATGCAAAAGGCCTCGCCTACGCTCAGGAGATGGGGAACCGCCCACAGACGCTGTACGGGATTGCCGATTCACCCGTCGGCCTGGCCGCCTGGATACTCGACCATGACATAAGCAGCTACGAACTCATTGCACGCGTCTTCGACGGTCAATCCGAGGGCCTGACGCGAGACGACATCCTCGACAACATCACCCTCTATTGGCTGACGAACACGGCGGTCTCTTCGGCGCGCCTGTACTGGGAGAACAAGCTGAGTTTCGTTGCCACGAAGAACGTTGCTATCCCGGTTGCGGTGAGTGTCTTTCCAACCGAGATCTATACGGTGTCGCGACGTTGGGCAGAGCGGGCCTATCCCAAGCTCATCCATTACAACAAGCTTCCCAAAGGCGGCCACTTCGCGGCGTGGGAACAGCCCAAGCTCTTTGTGCAAGAGGTTCGCGCGGGCTTCAAATCGCTGCGCTAGTCGACGCCATGCGTGAAACCATCAATCGTGAGCGCCGGAGCTTTGTTGGCACGGCGGCCATGACCCTGGCCGCCACCCACCAGGGCGGCGTCGGTCACAATCTGCCTCAGGAAGCCCCGCAGGCCTTTGCCGAAGCGGTGGTCGAAGTCGAAGGTTATTGATCGGAGGTCTACGGATTGGCTTCTCGAGCTGCAGTTGCAATTTGCGGGTCCCGGTCGAGGTTATGGTGCAATCATGCGTGAGCTTCTGCGCAGCAACGATACCGTGCTGCTGAGCCTTGCCGAATCGCTGCTGCGGCAGGCCGGCATCGCCAGCGTCCTGGCCGACGAGCACATCAGCCTGCTGGAAGGCTCCATCGGTGCCTTTCCGCGCCGCCTTCTGGTCGCGACGAAGGATTGGGGCGCGGCCCGCGCAGCACTCACCGAGGCCGGGCTCAATTCCTGGCTCGCGGGCGATGGAGAGACGCTCCCTTGAGCGACGTTTGCGCAGACTGATCTTTGCCCGCCAGCAGCCCCCGCCCTTGTCGCTGCCCGCTTGCTAAATCAGCGCCGGCAAGCTGTCGACGTCTCGCGCGCGGTCATCAAGCGTAAGAGCTTCCGGCCGACGTTGGAATGGCGACGCGGCGCTCATCCAACAATGACTAGGTGGGTTGATGCGCTTCTTCGTGGGTCACCGGAATGAAAGCCCGCACAATCGTCTTGCTGCTCACGGACGTTATCTCGAGTGTGCCGCCCATCCGATGAACGCGCTCGCGCATGCGTGCTAGTCCCAATCCCCAGCTGGCCGTGGTCAATGTCAGCCGTTGAATGAGTGCTCCCATGTTGGGCATCCACGGCATCCCTCTCCCGGCGTCCTCAATTGCCACCACGACCCCGCCTCCAGCCGATCCCGGGTCACGCTGGATGCTGACCCGCGCTGTGGCACTTCCCGAATGCTGTCGGACATTCGCCAGTGCTTCCTCAACGACGCGAAAGATCGTCAACTCGACGTCAGCCGGCAACCGTCCGAGCCCAGAGGCTTCGAGCGTAACCGCGATTCCGTTGCACTCCGAATAGGTGTGCAAACGCGCGCGGAGGGCCACCTCCAAACCTGCTTCCTCAAGCATTGGAGGATGCAGGAGGTAGGAGAGCTCTCTGAGATCTTGTATCGACCTCTGAACCGTATGTTCGAGCTCAGCTGAAGCGGGCTGCTGGTGGGTCGCCCATGTGGCGGCCGCGAGTCGCTGACCGATGTCATCAAGCAAGCGTCTCGCTATGTGTCGGCGCTCGGCGTCCTGCGAACCCAAAACGAACCGGGCTAGTCGGGCCGTCGTTCGTTCGGCCTTTTGCAATTCGTCGGCCGATGCTCCCAACAAGAGCGTCGATACCGACACAACCACGAGAAACAGCTGGAGTGCCAGAACATTCTCCTCGACATTCGCCCCGGCGAAGACCGTCGGGCCTTGCAGCGCGCTTGCGATGGAACCCACCGTCATTACGAGTACGGCCGCGGTTGCGCCCACGCTTTGAAAACGCACGGCCGCCCAAACGACAAAAGGCAACGGCAAGTACAGCAGGCTTGGAATGTAGCAAGGCTTGGTAAAGGGGTGCGCCGTGAAGGCTATGGCGCACGCGAGCCCCAGGCCCGCCAGGAGAAAGAACGCCTCGACGGGTCGCCAACGGGAACGGAATTCCGCCCAATCGGCATTGTTCGTCATCCACGTCAGCAACATGGCGCCAAGCGAAAGATTGCCGAGCGCATTGGCTATGTACCATTCGGCCCAGAACTGCCAATAATGCTCGAGCTCACCCGCGCCAGTGATGCGAACAAACGCGCCACCCCACGCCGCAATGCCCGGACCGAAGACGGCAGTGATAAGCACATAGGCCGTGGCTCTCTGTAAAGTGTTGAGCCAGGGCGGCGCACCCAACAGGCGACGCAAGCCGAACGCGCTCACCAGCGCAACCAAGCTGTTCGTTGCAAAGGCGACGAACAGCTGTAGCCAACCCATACCTACGCCAAGCTCGGCTATGATGTGGGCCGGTAGAACGGCCAAGATATAGTGCGGCCAGCGCCGATAGGGGGCGAAGGCCAGGGCGCAAAACAGGATCGCGTTAGGAGGCCAAAACGGAGCGAAGATCTTGTCCGTCAATGTACCAATGAGAAATGCTACCTCCGCCCCCAAATAATAGGCGAAGCCCACGAGCAGCAGCCCTTGCACTTCTGACAGGTGCAGCCTCGCAGGGGGACGACCCGCCCCGATGTCGGCGCCACTCATATGTGACACACCCCAGGCTGCCGGACGAGCGCGGACTGAGGCACAAATAGCAGAGCCTGTCCAGTCCCAGCTCGTATTGAAACCGAGCGTGGCCGCCAATCTCAACCGATTACAGCCAACGCCCAAGAAAGGTCTGAAAACAAATTATCTAAAATGGCGTCCTGAGATCATGACTGCGGATCCGCGCGGGCGCTGCGGAAAGAGCAAGATCAGTATCCTCAAAATGGTGAAATCTGTGCCAATCCGGCTGGGCAGCCTCCAGATCAGCCTACATCAAGGAGCCGCGGTCGGGGGAGTGGGAGAGCTTGAATTCTGAACGGCCGACTGTTGCACCCAAACCTTGATTGCCGATATCGCAAGGATTGCCGCCAATACGAGGCGTAAGGCATCGGTCGGCGCCCACGCCGCGAGATAGCCGCCGATCATGGCGCCGACGCCGGAGCCGATGGCCATCGGCAGCACCAGATAGACGAGTAGCGATTGCGAGCGGTAATGGCCGGTGAGCCAGTGGCGCCCGACACCGGTCAGCACGATGGGAAGGCTGGTCAGAACGCTGGCCGTGCCCGCCGTCCTGATGTCGGCGCCGAACACGAAGATCAGGATCGGGATCAAGAACTCGCCGCCGGCCACGCCCAGCAGGCTGCTGATGGCACCCACGAGCAGGCCGGCGGCCACGGCAGCCGGCAGTCGCCACGTAGACTCCTGCGCCAGCAATGTCCATGCGGAGCCGGAGACGAGCGCCTCGACCGCCAGCAGGGCGGCAGTGGCCAGCAGCAACACGGCGATCACGGCCATCATGCGCGGCTTGGGGATGTGCTTGAGGTAGCCGGCGCCGAACCAGGCCGCAACGATGCCGCCCGCCAGCAGGCCGGCAATCTCGGCGCGATAGTCGCCGACGTTGGTGGTGTGCACGAAGCCCACGCGCGAGACCGCCGACATGGCGAGCGTAGCGAGGCTGATCAGCAGATTGATGCGCACGGCGCGGTGGGCATAGAGGGCGAACACCGCAATCAGGATCGGCAGGCGGAACTCGGCACCGCCGAGCCCGATCAGGCCGCCGAGGATTGCCACCGCCGCTCCTGCCATCGCTGCGGCCAGCGGGCGGCGGATCGGATACAGACGCTCGGTTGCGATCACGTTCCGGCTTTCGGCACAGAAGAGAAGAGACCAAGAGAGTATGGCCACCAGATCATATTCTACCGGGCGCAACCAGTAGTAGTCTCAGCGTATGAGGCGTCGGCACCCTGAGATCGAATTTGCGATCGAAGTCTTCGTGCGCGGGCACAGCGCCGGCAAGAGCCGTACTTTCCCCTACGAAGTGAGCCGCGTCGGTCCAGTGTGGGTGATGCGAGACGCTCCCTGCAAGAATCCTCGCGACTACCGCAAGGAGGAGTGGATTGCGCATGACGTCGACGCCGCCAAAGTGGACGCGATTGCGCGCCAGCACACGCGAGGCTGGTTCTTCGTGTGCGCGATGGTCCGGGAGGGAGAGCCGGACGAGCCCACTCGATCGGCCTACAAGGCCCTCGGCTACCGGCTGCTCGCAACCGAAGGGTTCTTCGTGCAGCGGCTGACGCGCATCCCGAGGCCCGCGTCGCCCGTGACGATAGAGCGCGTGCGTACGCCCGAGCTCGCCGCGCGGCTCGGCAAAGTGACGCGCACCCGGCCCATTGCCGACAGCTTGCTCACCGGCAACGCGCCGTTCCGCCAGTTCGTGGCGCTCGATGACAATGAGATCGTTGGCCGCGTACGCAGCGTGGATGCCGCCGGCGCCACCTGGTGCGCCGACATGCATGTGGAGAAATCGCACCGGCGGCGAGGGATCGGGCAGGCGCTGCTCGGCCGGATGCTGCGGGACGACCGGGCGCGCGGCTCGAAATGCTCGGTGCTGACGGCGAGCCACACGGGCGCGCTCCTCTATCCGCGCGCGGGCTATGAGCGCATCGGCACGCTGTTCATGTTTGTGCCGAGAAGGGCAAGGCCCGCATAGAGTAGCGCCGACAGCCGCGGCTATTTCTTCCGGAACTTGTCCAGCTGCACCACCTTTGTGTCGTTGGCTGCAGCTTCTGGTTGACCGGGCGTGGAGGTCACCAGCTTAGGCCTCGCTCCCTGACGGTTGGCGCTGCCGTCTCCGGCGGGCGCGGGCAAGGCTCGCGGCTTGGCTGCCGGCTCTTCGGCGCCAGGCATCTTGGCGCGCGGCTTGCGCGGTGCTTTCACCTTCTTCTCGGCAGGTGCCGAAGGCGGCATGTCAGCCTCGGGCGCCCGCGCGGCACCAAAGGGCGGGGCCGCATCCTGAGCGCCATCCGGCTCGAGTTCCACGCCGCTGTCGGCAAGGTCGGAGCCTGCGAACTGCAGCCCATAGGGCACGCTCGGATCGAAGAATACTTTGATCGCGGGGAATGGAATCACGAGCTTCTCGGGGATGCCATCGAACGTGAGCTTCACCTCGAAGCGATCGTCGCCGACGGTCAGGTCCCAGAAGCGATGCTGGAGCACGATCGTCATTTCGTCGGGATACCGCTCCTTCAGTTTCGGGGAGATGCTCACGCCCGGGGCCGACGTGCAGAAGGAGATGTAGAAATGGTGCTCGCCCGGCAGGCCGGACTTGGCGACCCGCACGAGCACGGCGCGAACAATCCTGCGCAGAGCGTCCTGCGCCAGCGCGTCGTAGTCGATATGCCGTTCGCCCGTCATCGCCAGCAAAAAGCCACGGGACAGCCGCGGCACGAACTAAAGTGGAGGGCTTCTGTTGCCCGGTGCCCTCCGTTACCGCGCCTGGCGTGGCTAGACGCCAGGGCTTCAAGTTCAGGCTTTTCGCACTGCGTTACGCAGCGAGAGCAGCCTCAGCATAGTTGTCATTGGCAACTATTCTGATTGACCCGATAACGGCGGTATCATGCCGGGCAAAAGTGCACCCTTTACACCCTCGTCGATCCTAGTTCGCCCCCATCAGATGCCCGCTCTTGGCTATTGGTGCTCTCGCCATCCTGGGGCCGAAGCACGGGCATGTGGTGGAGGCGCCGGGTACTGCCCCCGGGTCCGATAGGCTTATTACGATGACCGTTTATCGCCATAGCCGGACGAATCCGGCACCACCAATATAGGGAGACTTGGGGCTAAAGAAAAGTTATCCCGTGGCGGCGTCCACCGCGACGCGCTGCAACCCGAACGGCAGGAATCGTGGAAATTCAATATGATCAGCAGCGCGACGCGGTTCGCGGCGGGCTGTTAGGCGGGCCGCCGGCCTTCAGGCCGAAGACCCCCTGGGGGCCGGGCCTCGGCTTGCTCGTAACCTTGGCCATTGTCGTCACGAGCTTCGGCGGTGCCGCGGTCCTCACCGCCACGACCGGTTTGGGCAGGGCCCCCACAAGCCTGCCCTCGGCCAGGGACGCCAGCACGCTTGCAGCTGGCCTGCAAACGTTCGCCCTGTGGCAAGGCTTGGTCATCCTGCTGACCCTCATTGTCAGCGCTTTGCGCGGCGGGCGCGTTCGGGATGTGTTGGCGCTGCACTCGGCTTCGAGGGGATGGCGCAGCTACCTCGAGGCAATCGTCGCTCTGCTGGTTTTGCAGATTGTGGTGACGATCGTCCAATACACCAGCTTCTCGGGCGACCTGTACGCAGATCTGCGCCCCTTCGTTGCGCTCGTGCGCGGGCCCGACTGGCCGCTTGCAGCGGCCGTCATCGGCATCGGCGCCCCCTTGTCGGAGGAGTTGCTGTTCCGCGGGTTTCTGCTGTCGGCGCTCGCCGGCACGCGGCTCGGCTTCTGGGGCGCCGCCCTCATCGCCACGGGGCTGTGGACCGCAATGCATGCCGGCTACTCGCTGATGGGCATCCTGGAGGTATTCGCCATCGGCCTTGTCCTCTCCTGGTTGCTGTGGCGCACCGGCAGCCTGCGTGTCGCCATTTTCTGCCATGCGCTCTACAATTCGCTGGTCGTGCTGGCGCTGCGCTTTGTGGATTTGCCCGGCTGACCACCAGATGCTCGATCCGAGCCCATTGGGACCGCGCTAGAATCAACCTAAGTAATTGCCATGCAGCAGTACTTGGACCTCATGCGGCGGGTGCGCACCTTGGGTGTCGCCAAGACCGACCGCACAGGCACCGGCACGCTCAGCGTGTTCGGGCACCAGATGCGCTTCGACCTTGCCAAAGGCTTCCCTCTCGTCACCACCAAGAAGCTCCACCTCAAGTCGATCATCCACGAGCTCATCTGGTTTCTCAGCGGCGATACCAACACCAAATACCTCAACGCCAACGGCGTCTCGATCTGGGACGAGTGGGCAGACGAAAATGGCGATCTGGGCCCGATCTACGGTCAGCAGTGGCGCTCATGGCAATCGCCCGATGGACCCAGCATCGACCAGATCCGCGAGGTGGTGGAGACGCTCAAGACCAATCCCGACAGCCGCCGCATGATCGTCTCGGCCTGGAACGCTGCCGACGTCCCCGACATGGCGCTGGCACCGTGCCATTGCCTGTTCCAGTTCTATGTCGCCGACGGCCGCCTCTCCTGCCAGCTCTATCAGCGCTCGGCCGACGTGTTCCTCGGCGTCCCGTTCAACATTGCCAGCTATGCCCTCCTCACCTTGATGATGGCGCAGGTGACCAAATTCGCGCCTGGCGAGTTCGTCCACACCCTGGGCGATGCCCACCTCTATCTCAATCACCTCCAGCAGGCCGACTTGCAGCTTTCCCGCACGCCGCGCGCCCTGCCGCAGATGAAGATCAACTCTGCACGGCGCTCGATCTTCGATTTCCAATACGGGGATTTCGAGCTCACCGGCTACGACCCGCATCCGCATATCAAGGCCGAGGTGGCGGTGTGATTTGCGGCCGCTCGATCGCATGATGGCCCTCAGCATTCGCCCGGCCTGGGCGTGGACCATCATTTACGCGGGCAAGGACGTCGAGAACCGGTCGCGCCGCTGCCACTACCGCGGGCGTTTTCTCGTCCACGCGAGCCTCGAGCTGATGCCCGAAGATTTCGACAGGGCCCTGCAAGCGCTGGCCGCCGCCGGCGAGGACGCGATCATGCCCCGCCCCGACGAGTTCGCTGCCGGCGGCTTCGTCGGCTCGGTTGAAATTGTCGATGTCGCCGAGCGGTGCGACAGCGTCTGGTATCGGCCCGGTACCTTCGCCTGGCTGCTGAGGAACCCGCGGCCGATGCCATTCATACCCTACACCGGCCGGCGCAACTGGTTTCACGTTCCCGACGAGCTGATCCCCTTGAGCCATCGCCGATGATCGTAGCCTTCGTTGTGGCCATGGCCGAGAACGGGGTGATCGGCCGCGAAGGCCAGCTGCCGTGGCGTATGCCGACCGATCTGAAACGCTTTCGCCAGCTCACGCTCGGCAAGCCGGTCGTCATGGGGAGGAAGACCTACGAGTTCGATCGGCAGGCCGCTCGACGGCCGCGACAACATCGTCATGACCCGAAAGCGCGATTTCGCCGCGCCCGGCGTCCATGTCGTGACAACCGCCGCCGCCGCTCTCGAACTCGCCCGCTCGCTGGCCGCTGCACGGGGTGCCGGCGAGATCGCCGTCATCGGCGGGGCCGAGGTGTTCCGCGCCCTTCTCCCGTTTGCAGAGCGGGTATATCTGACGCTGGTGCACGCCCATCCCGACGGCGATGTGGTGCTACCCCCCTTTGCGCCGAAACTGTGGCTCCAGACCAGCCGCGAGCCTATGCAACAAGCCCGTGGCGACCAGTTTGCGGCCGATTTCATCGTATTGGATCGTCAGCGTTAATGGGTGCCGGGGCTGGCTTGTGGCATCCTCCATCGCCATATATCGGGACGGCGTGCCAGGTTTGCGCCGGTCTAGCGGGTGCCCTATAAGCGATAAGACGTGCGTTATCGCTCCTGACAGAGGCAAGGGAAGACAGGGTGCCGCACTCAGGGTCCCAGCGCCTCAGCAGCAACCTGTCGCCACGTCCGTGATGTCACCGAAGGGGTGAGATTCCAATGCCTTGGAGTAATCAGAGCGGCGGCGGACGCAAGGGTGGCGGGGGTGGCCCGTGGGGCCAGGGACCGTCCGGCGGACCGCATCAGCAACCGGACCTGGAAGAGCTGCTGAAGCGAAGTCAGGACCGGCTGAAGCAGGTGATGCCCGGCGGCACGGGCGTTCCCGGTTCGCTGCTGTTCCTCGGCGCCGTCGTGCTGGCGGCCATCGTTGCCTTCTTTGCATTCACGTTCCGGGTCAATCCGGACGAGCTCGGCGTCGTCATGCGCTTCGGCAAGGTCGACCGACAGGAGGCGCCGGGCCTGCACTTCCGCCTGCCCTACCCGATCGAGGAAGTGCGTCTGCCCAAGGTCACACGGCAGAACATTATCGAGATCGGTATGCGCACAGCCATGGGCAGCCGTGGCGGCATCCGCGACATCCCCGAAGAGAGCCTCATGCTGACCGGCGATGAGAACATCGTCGATGTCGACTTCGTGGTCTATTGGCGCATCAAGGACGCGCAGAAATACCTCTTCAACATCCAAAATCCCGACACCACCGTAAAGGAGGTGGCCGAGAGCGTGATGCGCGAGGTGGTCGGCCAGTCCAACATTGCCCCGATCCTCACGGAGGCGCGCCAGAAGACCGAGCAGAGCGTGCAGAAGCTCATGCAAGACGTGCTCGATAACTATGGTTCGGGCGTCCGCATCGATCAGGTGCAACTGCAGAAGGTGGACCCGCCAGAAAAGGTGATCGACGCCTTCCGCGACGTGCAGGCCGCGCGCGCCGACAACGAGCGGTTCCAGAACGAGGCCTTCGCCTACGCCAAGAAGATCGTGCCCGAGGCGCGCGGTGAAGCCGAGCGCATTTTGCAAGGCGCCAAGGGATATCAGCAGCAGACGATCGCCGAGGCCACCGGCCAGACGGCCCGCTTCCTCAAGGTCTACGAGGAATACAAGAAGGCGCCCGAGGTGACCCGCAAGCGCATGTACCTTGAGACCATGGAGCGCGTGCTCGGCGGCGCCGACAAGATCATCATCGACGGCAAGGCCGGAGCAGGCGTGGTCCCATTCCTGTCCTTGGACCAGATCGGCAAGCGCAAGGAAGGGCAGAACTGATGTTCAAGGCGCTTTCCGCGACGATCGTGGTGGTGTTGGGCGCTGCGTTAGCGGCGGCCTACTTCGCGTTCTTTATCGTGCACCAGAACGAGCAGGCAATCGTTCTGGAGTTCGGCAAGCCGGTGAAGATCATCAACGACCCGGGACTGTACTGGAGGGTTCCGGTCGTGCAGACCGTCGACTACTTCGACAAGCGCATTCTCGACCTGGATACCACCTCGCAGGAGGTGACGGCTTCCGACCAGAAGCGCCTCGTCGTCGATGCCTTCGCTCGCTACCGCATAGTCGACCCCCTTCTGTTCTATCAGACCGTCCGCGATGAGCGCATGGTGCGCTCGCGTTTGGGACCGATCGTGGAATCCTCCTTGCGGCGCGTCCTGGGCGGGGCCACGTTTCAGGACCTCGTGCGCGACAATCGCGAGGCGCTCATGAAGCGCATCGCCAAACAGGTCAACGAGGAGGGTAAGGAATTCGGGCTCGAGGTTGTCGACGTGCGCATCAAGCGGGCCGACCTTCCCGAGCAGAACTCCAAGAACATCTTCGACCGCATGCGCGCCGAGCGTCAGCGCGAGGCCGCCGAGGCGCGCGCGGAAGGGGTTGGCGCGGCCAACCGCATCAAGGCCGACGCCGATCGGCAGGTGACCGTGATCAAGGCGGACGCCACGCGGGAATCCGAGCGTATCCGCGGCGATGGCGATGCGGAGCGCAACCGCATCTTCGCCGATGCCTTCAATCGCGATCCCGACTTCTTCGCCTTCTACCGCTCGATGCAGGCCTACGAGACCGGAATTAAAGCGGACACGCGCATGTTGCTTGCTCCGGACAGCGATTTCTTCAAATATTTCAACAATCCGAACGGCGGCAACCCGCCGGCTGGTCAGACCAAGCGATGAGTGATCTGCTCGTTGCAGTCGGGCTGGTTCTTGTGATCGAGGGTCTGCTGTGGGCTGCCGCCCCACAGCTGGGCCTCAGGCTACTCGCGGCAGCAGCGCAGATGCCCGAACAGGCTCTGCGAATGGGCGGAGCGGCTGCGGTTGGAGCCGGGATTGTCGTCGTCTGGCTGGTACGAGGATAAACATCGAACCGGCCTTGCGCGATCCAGGGCGAGGGGTAGGAGTGTGGCCATGAGCGGGCCTGTGCAATCCGATGCTGTGGGCGCGCCGCGTGGGCGGTCGATACGGCGGGCCGCGCATTCTCCGATCGGGCGATTGGCCCTGTTGTCGACCCTCCTGGTAGCGTGCGGCATGGCCATGCTGCTCGCGCCGGCGCTGGCTCAGAGCCGCGGTGGCCCGCCGAGCGTTGCCCCCATCGCCGAGAAGCTGCTCGAGGCGGTCGTCAACATCTCGACCAACCAGACCCTGAAGGGTGCGGAAAGTGCGCCGCTGCCCAAGGTGCCCAAGGGTGCGCCGTTCGAGGAGTTCTTCGATGACTTCTTCAACAAGAAGGGTGGACGTGCACCGACCGAGCGCAAGGTCTCGGCTCAGGGGTCCGGCTTTGTCATCGACGGCAAGGAGGGCCTGATCGTCACCAACAATCATGTCATCGACGGAGCCGACGAAATCGTTATCAACTTCAGCGACGGCTCCAAGCTGAAGGTCGACAAAATCGTCGGCAAGGACACCAAGACCGATCTCGCCCTGCTCAAGGTCACGCCCAAACGCCCGATCACCCAAGTGAATTTCGGCGCATCCTCCCGCATGAAGGTGGGCGACTGGGTGATGGCCATCGGCAACCCGTTCGGGCTCGGCGGCTCGGTGTCGGTCGGCATCATTTCCGCCAAGCAGCGCGACATCAATACCGGCCCCTACGACGACTACCTGCAGACCGACGCTGCCATCAACAAGGGCAACTCGGGCGGGCCGCTGTTCAACATGGACGGCGAGGTGATCGGCATCAACACCGCAATCATCTCCCCTACGGGGTTCTCGGTCGGCATCGGCTTTGCCGTGCCCTCTGACGTGGCGATGGTGGTTGTCGATCAGTTGCGCCTCTATGGGGAGACGCGGCGTGGCTGGCTCGGCGTCAACATCCAGTCGATCACGGAGGATCTCGCAGAGACCTATGGCCTGAAGGAGAACACCGGCGCATTCGTCTCGAGCGTGTCGCCGGGCGGCCCAGCCGCCAAGGCCGGCATCCAGGACGGCGACGTAATCCTGCGCTTCGACGGCAAGGACGTGATCTCGATGCGCTCCCTGCGCTCAATCGTGGCGCAGACTCAGATCGGCAGGGAGGTCGACGTCGAGGTCGTCCGCAAGGGCCTGCGCAAGACGCTCAAGGTGGCGGTCGGCAGGCTCGCCGAGGAGGTCAAGCCCGCGCCGAAGCCCGGCGTCAGGGTTACCCCCAAGAGCCGCAGCAAGTCCAAGGAGAAGGACAGCAGCGTGCAGCCCCCGGCAACTCCGGGAGGGCGCTCGCTGATCGGGTTGGTGCTGGCGCCCCTCACCGACGAGTTGCGCGCCAAGTATGGCCTGAACGGCAACGTGCGCGGCGTAATCGTGCTCGAGGTCGACCCGGCGAGCCCGGCGGCCGAACGCAACGTCAAGGCGGGCGATGTCATCGTCGAGGCCGCGCAGGAGCAGGTCACCTCGATCGAGGACGTGATCCAGGGCGTCGAGCGCGTGCGCACGGCCGGCCGCAACGCCGTGCTGCTGCGGCTAGAGAACTCCAAGGGCGACCTACGCTTCGTTGCTGTACCGGTGCAATGACCAGCCGGCCGACGGCGCAGCAAAGGCGGCCCGAGGCACGTTGGAGAGAAAGCTGACTGCACCCGAAGCCGAGAGGCCCCGTGTCCGAGCGCCATAGCCTACTCGACACCATTGCCGACGGCATCGTGCCGGTCCACCCCGACGGCTACAAGTTCCTGGCGATTGGCGCGGGCGTCTCACTCTTCTTCTTTTGGCTGTGGCCGCCGCTGGCCTGGGTGGCGGTGCTCGTCACGGCCTGGATCGCATACTTCTTCCGCGACCCGCCGCGGGTAACGCCGCTGCGCGACGGCCTCGTCGTCGCTCCGGCCGACGGGCGCATCACGGCCGTCGAGCGCGTACGGCCGCCGCCCGAACTCGGCTTCGACGATGCCGAGCGCGTCAGGGTGTCGATCTTCCTTTCCATCTTCGACGTGCACATCAACCGGGCCCCGGTCGCCGGGCGCATCGCCCGATCCGTCTACGTGCCCGGAGCCTTCCTCAATGCCGCACTCGACAAGGCCAGCGAGGAGAACGAGCGCTGCGCGATCGTCATAACCAAGCCCGAAGGCACCGAGATAGGGGTGGTGCAGATCGCCGGCCTCATCGCGCGACGCATCGTGACGTTCGTGCGCGAGGGCGATAGCATCGGCGCCGGAGAGCGCTTCGGCCTCATCCGCTTCGGCTCGCGGGTGGACGTCTACCTGCCGCCCGGGCGCGGAACGCTGGTGGCGGTCGGCCAGAGCGCGGTCGGTGGCGAGACGGTGCTGGCCGACCTGAAGTCGGAAGAGGTGGAGCGGGAAGCGCGCCGGCAGTAGTATGATTTCGCGATCAGGACACTAGGCGCGCGTCAGCGAGACGAGAGGAATACCATGGATCCCGTGCTGCCGAGGCTCGAGACGCAGGAGCGGCGCCGCCGCGGCCGCCTGCTGTTTCGCCACAACCGCATCCCCCTGCGCCTGCTGGTGCCCAACTTCTTCACCGTGCTGAGCCTGTGCGCCGGCCTCACCGCGCTGCGCATGGCCATCGAGCAGCGCTTCGACTTGGCGATCGCGCTTGTGGTCATCGCCGCCCTGCTCGACGGTGTCGACGGACGGCTCGCGCGTGCGCTCAAGGCGCAGTCGAAGTTCGGCGCCGAGCTCGATAGCCTCGCCGACTTCGTCAACTTCGGCGTCGCCCCAGCGGTCATCATGTTCGTCTGGGGATTGGGTAGCCTGCCGCGCGGCTTTGGCTGGATCGTCGCGCTGGTGTTTGCACTGGCCATGGGCCTGCGGCTCGCCCGCTTCAACTCGCTGATCGACGTCGAGAAGCCCAAGTGGCAAGCCGCCTACTTCACGGGGATTCCGGCACCCGCCGGTGCCATTATCGTGCTGTTGCCGCTCTATCTCGACGGCCTCGGCCTCTTCGACGCGCGCATGCTGCCCTGGCTCACTGCCTTCTACACGCTGGCAATAGCGGTGCTGCTCGTCTCCACCATCCCCACTTTCTCGGGCAAGCTGTTGGGCGAGCGCATCTCGGGCGACTACGTACTGCCGACATTCGTCGGCGTCGCCGCCGCCGTCGCGTTGCTCCTCACCTACCCTTACGCGATGCTGGCCTTGGGGACGATCCTGTATCTCGGCACCATCCCCCTCAGCTACCGGCGCTTCGAGAGCAAGCTGTACGAGCCGGCCGAGCAAACGCCGGGGACCGAGCTCGTCAACGTGGGCAACGAGCAAGACATCGTGCAGGCGCCCGCGGGCGAGACCAAGCACTGACCGGCGAGCGCGCTACCTCGTCTCCGCAGCGTCGTCATCGTCGCCGAGGTCGCTTCCGAGTTGCACCTCGATCAACTCCAGCGGCGCCTTGCCGGGATTGTGCAAGCGGTGCAATTGCCCGGGGGCAAGGTTGATAGACTGGTTCTCGTGAGCCTCGCTGCGCTCGCTGCCGATCGTCACCTCGCCACTGCCGTGCACAATCACCCAATGCCCGCACTGCTGTTCACCCATTCGCATCGATACCGCTGCACCCGGGTTGACGTGCAGGAGCTTCACCTGAAAGCCCGGGGCGACACTGAGCTTCTCGGAAAAGCCCCATGGGCGAAGCCCGCGAACGTGGCTCTCGTGCTCCTTGCGCTTGGCCGCCTTCAAGCGCGCGACGATTGCCCCCACATCCTGCGCTCTGCCTCGATCGGCCACCAGCAGGGCATCGGGCGTGTTGACGATGACCAAGTCCTTGACGCCGACGGTCGCCACCAGCGCCTTTTCCGAATGGATATAGCTGCCCTGGGTCGCCTCGAGCACGGCCTCGCCTTGCACGACGTTGCCCTGCCCGTCGCGGCTCGCTAGCTCCCACAGCGACGACCAGGAGCCGACGTCGCTCCAGCCGACGTCGATCGGCAACACAGCCGCCTGCGCGGTCTTTTCCATCACCGCGTAGTCGACCGAGATGACCGGCGCCTTGGCAAAAGCCTCGCCATCGAGGTGCAGGAACCCTTGGTCGCTCCGCGCTGCCAGCAAGGCAGCCTTGGCCGCCGCCAGCACCGCAGGCTGCAGACGCTCCAACTCGTCGAGAAACGTGCGCACGCCGAGCACGAAGATGCCGCTGTTCCAATAGTACTCCCGGCTCGCGACATAGCGCTCTGCGGTCTCGCGGCCGGGCTTCTCGGCGAAGGTGGCAACCTCGAATGCCCCCTCCAAGCCAGGCAGCGGCGCGCCACGCCGGATGTAGCCGTAGCCCGTGTGCGGCGACTGAGGCGCTATGCCGAACAGCACGAGCTTGCCCGCTTCGGCAACCTCGCTCGCCCGGCGTACTGCCGCCAGGAAGCCCGCTTCGTCCTTGATTGCGTGATCGGATGGCATCACCACGATGATGCCGTCGGGAGCCGCGCGCGCCACGAGCAATGCCGCAACCGCAATGGCCGGCGCCGTATTGCGCGCCAGCGGCTCCAGCACGACGGTTCCAGGCGTTATGCCAGCCCGCTCGGCCTCGTCCCGCACCAGGAAGCGGTGGGCGTTGTTGCAGACGATGATGGGGCGCTCGAAGCCTCCGCCAGGGGGCAGGCGCTGCAAGCTTGCCGCCAGGAAGCTCACCCCCTGCTCATCGGAAAAGCGGATGAACTGCTTGGGATAGGCGGCGCGCGACAGAGGCCACAGCCGTGTGCCCGAGCCTCCTGAAAGAACGACTGGAAATATGCGCGGCATGCAGCAAACCTCGATCTGCGGGGTCAGCACCCATAGCAGTGCCCGGGGCCTGTCTCAAGAATGCTCGGCCGATCGGGGCGCGCGCCGCCGTTGCGCGATTTCAGCGTTGCTGCAGCCGTTCGCGGATCGAGCGGAACGTATCGCTTTGCGGCTGCTGCGCAGGCGCTGCGCCAGCCGGCCGGGGCGTGGCCGGGTCGTCACGCCGGCGAGCCCCGTTCGAGCGCGCACCGTCGCCAGGCGCAAAGCCGGCCTGCCCAGGATAGCCGCCGCTGACGCGCTGGGCGTTCGTGTCGCGCGGGGCTTGTGGCGCCTCTTGGCCGCCTCCCTGCGGGAGGTTCATGGCCTCGGCGAACATGGTCATGTTCTCGATGGTCGCCGTGCTCGACGAGCAGCGCCAGCGGTCGACGATGGCTTCCAGGTAGCTCTCGTCGCCGACCGAATTCTGCCATTTCTCCGTGAACCGCGCCGTAGAGCTGCGCGGCATCAAATGCTTGGGCAGCTCGTCGAACTTGATGCGCACCGGCAGCGAAACACCGTCCCCGAAAGCGATGGCCTCGCGCTGGCCGAGCGCGGAGAGAAACTCGAGCAGACCCGATCCCGTATCTGCGATGGCAGACTTGACGATGTCCTGGTCGCGATCGTTCGACATGCGCAAGGCGAACACGGTGTTGCATTGCGACAGAATGGTCGGGTCGATCTCAGCCGGGCGCTGCGTGACGATGCAAAGCGAGGCACCGTATTTGCGCCCTTCCTTGGCGATCTTGGCGATCGCCCGCTTGCACGGCTCGAAGCCGAGGTTCGGGTTGGCCGGCACGTAGCGGTGCGCTTCCTCGCACACCAGAGTGACCGGCGTCTGGCCCTCGCTCCACAGCGCGAAGTCGAAGGTCATGCGGCAGAGCACAGAGACCACCACGTTGATGATCTCGGTGGGGAGCCCGGTCAGCTCGAGGATGGTGATCGGCTTGTTGTTCACCGGCACGCGGAAGATGCGCCCGAGGATCTGCGCCATGCCGTCGTACACGGTCAGCGAGCCGAACATGAAGGCGTAGCGCGGATCCTGGCTGATCCCCTCGAGCCGGCCCTTGACGTTGCGGTAGGGCGCCAGGTCGCGCTTGTTCTCCAGCTTGCCCATGCGCTCGTCGATCACCGAGATCAAGTCCGAGATGCGGTAGGGCACCGGCGTGTCGACCGTGAACTTGACGTCGGCGGAGCGGCGCAGTCCCTGCTGCGCGTTGGCCCGGCCCGAGCCATACCGGCTCTTGGCCATAGGGATCAGCTCCTGCAGGATCTCCACTTCCGCCTTGCGCTCGTTGGGGTTGCTGAACAGCACCTCGATCAGCTCTTCGAACGTCAGCAGCCAGTAGGGCAGCTGCATGTTGCGCTGGCTGATCACCTCGCCCCAGTCGCCGAACGCGGTGGCGTACTCGTTGTGGGGATCGAGCAGCACCATGTGCGCGGCCGGGTTCTTCTGCAGGATCGAGCGCAGAATGAGGGCCGTGGTGCACGACTTGCCGGTACCCGTAGTGCCAAGAACGGCGAAGTGCTTGCCGAGCAGATCGTCGACGCGGATCATCGCCGAGATCGACGGATCCTGACGAATGCACCCCACGCGCACGGAATTCTTCTTGTCGCCGCAGAAGGCGAGGTCCAGCTCCTGGCGCGAGGCAATGCGCACGCGGTCGCCGAGTGCGGGGTAGACGGAAACGCCGCGGTTGAACGAAGCGGCACGGCCGTCCGCGCCCTTCAACAGCTCGCCGACCAGGCCGAGCTCGGCGATCCACAGCTCGCGCTCGCCTTCCCGCTGCGCAGGCACCGGCACGCTCAAGGCCGAGACGATGGCGAGCACCGCGGTGTTGGTCGTATCGATGGCGAACAGCGTGCCCATTTCGGGCCGCTGCTTGGGCTCGCACAGGCGGTTGTCGTGGCCGACGTGCCCGCCCTCGAGCATCACGATGGCCTTGGAGCCGGTGACGGAGACGATGCGGCCGATCGGAACGTCGTTGGCCTGGCCCCCGAGCTCGGCTTCTGGGATATCGGCAAGAGCTGTGGTCTGGTGTTGCATTGTTTCACCTAGAGCGTCTGGTTGCCGCCGGATCCGAGAACGATGTCGCGGCCTTGCACGACCGATACCTGGAAGCGCGACGGCAGGGTCACCGCAACCTCGGTCCCGAGCGACTTGGCACTGCGGATTTCGAGCTTGCCGCCATGCAGCTGCACGAGCGCTTTGGCGATCGGCAGGCCCAAGCCGGCCCCCTCGCGCCAGCGCGAATGGCTGGCGTCGACTTGCGAGAAGGGAGTGAGCGCGACGGCGATTTCCGACTTGGTCATGCCGACACCCGTGTCGCGGATGGTGACCGCGGCGCCGCCGTCGGCAAGCGCGTCTGCGTTCACCTGCACCGAGCCGCCGGGCGGCGTGAACTTCACGGCATTGCTGATCAGGTTGTTGAACACCTGGCGCAGCTTGGCCGGGTCGCCGCGCACCGTCGGAACGGTTGGATCGATGCGGCTCTCGACCGAGACGCCGAGGTCTGCGGCGTTGCGCGAGAAGCTCGCCATCACCGATTGGATGATCTCAGCGAGGTCGACCTCGCGTGCATCGAGCGTGTACTTGCCGCTCTGCATCTTGGAGATGTCGAGAATATCGTTGATCACCGTGAGGAGATGCGTGGCTGCATCGCGTATGAGATCGGCGTACTCGGCGATCTGGTCGCTCGAGAGATGGTGACGTCTGGATTCGCCGATCAGCTTGGCAAAGCCGATCACGGTGTTGAGCGGCGTGCGCAGCTCGTGGCTCATGTTGGCGATGAATTCGGATTTGACCTTGCTTGCCAGCTCGGTCTCGACGCGGGCAGCATGCTCGGCTTCGCGTGCCCGCTGACGCAGCACGGCATCCGCCAGCAGGGCGGCATACTCGCCCATCAGAGAGCTGTGCGTGCCCGGTGCTGCAGACGCAACCAACATGACGGAACCAACTTCCCCTTCTTGCCCGGAGGCAGCCTAGGGGGCAGACCATAACTTGCAGTTAATTCCGCATGCGAAGTGGTAGTGGCACCGCTAGCCACCCGTTAGGGATCGAGCAATTGGTTGGGCAACCTCGGGCGCTGCTGCGCCGCCAGGGCGAAGGGACTTGTTTTCCAAGCAGATCGCCGTGTGTGTGGCGAGAAGCAGTGGCAGATGTCCTGGGGTCCAATCGGTTACGCGCCGGCATGACCCGACTGCGGAAGAAAGGCTTCATTAGCGTTGCTTGGCGTAAGCCCGCCGTGTCAGGTCGCGCTGGCGACATTAACGCCTCGCGCCGAAGTTGCCGCCAGCGGTGATGTCGTCCGCCTGTTTTGGGAGGTGCACGAAGCAGGGGCGACTAGGCGCGCCTAAAGCGGGCCGGGGCTCGCTTGCGCGCCGGCGCCGGCTGATCCGGGCAGCATGCGTGCCTGATGTGGGCGGCAAAGAGGTGGGCGAAGTTTTCAGCATCTTGCGGCAAAGTGCGCCGCCTGTCCCACAGCACAGCCAAGGTGATTTGCAGGGGCTGCTGCTGGTGGGTGACGCGCATGACCGCCAACTGCTTGGGGTCTGGACGCAAGATCGACGGCACGATCGCCACGCCGTGGCCGGCCTGCGCGAGGGCCAGCAGCGCGTGCGCGGCCCGGCTTTCCATGACCACGCTCGGCTTCACTCCTGCCAACCGGCACGCGGCATCAAAGATGGCGCGGGTGGCAAAGGTCGATTTCGGCAGCAGCAGGGGATGTTCGGCGAGCTCGCAGATGTCGATGCTGGCGCCCCGAGCGAAGTCGAGCGAGCCGGCCGCAAGCACGTGGAACGAGGGCAGCTGGTGGCTCGTGAGCCGGTCGTTCACGGTCACCAGATTGGTCACGCTGATCGCCAGATGCACTTTCCCGCGGTCGAGCATGCTCAGCTGCTCGGCCGGGTCATCCTCCTCTATCGTCGTCAGTTGCACCCCCGGAGCCAGCTCGGCATAGCGGGAGAGGAAGGTCGGGAAGGCACCCTCGATGGTGAGTGCGGAGGCGGCGACCCGGAGCACCCTGACGTCGCCGCGCCGCAGCGCCAGCGCTCGCTCCTCGACCGCGCCGGCGTGGCCAAGCAGACTGCGGCAATCGCCGAGGAACTGCTCTCCGTGTGGCGTAAGGACAAGACGGCGCCCGATGCGCTCGAACAGCGCAAAGCCCAGGTCCTGCTCGAGCCCACCAACCTGGCGCGACAGTGCCGGCTGAGTGATGCGCAGCACCTCGGCCGCCTTGGAGACGCTGCCGTGCTCGGCCACCGTGACGAAAGTTCTCAGGCGACGCAGGTCCATGCCGACGTCTTATGCCGTTGTGGCATGACCATCCAGGTCCAATATGCATTGGACAAGCATGAGGGCTGGCAGCAAAAAGCCACGCTCTTGACGTAAGCGTTACATGGTTACAACGAATAGGAGGCTCAAATGGCCCTGGCACTTGGAGACACCGCGCCCGATTTCGAGGCGGATACCACCGCGGGCAGCATTCGGTTCCACGACTGGATCGGCAACGGCTGGGCGGTGCTCTTCTCGCACCCCAAGGACTTCACGCCCGTTTGCACGACCGAGCTTGGCTACATGGCCAAGATCAAACCGGAGTTCGACAAGCGCGGTGTAAAGATCATCGGCTTCAGCGTCGACCCGATCGATCGCCATGCCAAGTGGGCGGACGACATCAAGGAGACGCAGGGGCACGCGCCCAACTACCCGATGATCGGCGACCCGGACCTCAAGATCTCCAAGCTCTACGGCATGCTGCCGGCCGCAGCAGGCACTACCAGCGAGGGCCGCACGCCTGCCGACAACCAGACCGTGCGCAACGTGTTCGTGATCGGGCCCGACAAGAAGGTCAAGCTGATCCTGGTCTACCCCATGACCACCGGGCGCAACTTCGACGAGGTGCTCCGCGTGATCGACTCGCTGCAACTGACCGCCAAGCACAAGGTGGCAACACCGGTGAACTGGCAGCAGGGCCAGGATGTGATCATCGCCGGTTCGGTCTCGGACGAGGACGCCAAGAAGCAGTACCCGCAGGGCTGGAAGGCGCCCAAGCCCTATATCCGCATCGTGCCGCAGCCGCGCTGACGCGTGGCCGGGCGGGGCGCGGCCCAGACCGCGCCCCTCTGCCCCTTGCAGCGTTTTCGCCGACCGGCACTCCAAGGCCTGGAAATGACCACGCTTGTAGCCCATATTAGAAAGATTGTTCGGGTTTTCCTGCGGAGGTAGCCATGATTTTCCGCCAGCTATTCGACAGCACCTCGGGCACCTACAGCTACCTGCTTGCCAGCCGCAAGGGCGGCGAGGCGCTGATCATCGATCCGGTGATCGAGAAGGTCGACCGCTACCTCCAGCTCGTGAAGGAGCTGGACCTGAAGCTCGTCAAGGCGGTCGACACGCATGTCCACGCCGACCACATTACCGGGCTCGGTGCCCTGCGCGACCGCACGCACTGCATCACGGTGATGGGCGAGAATGCGAAGGTGGATGTCGTCTCCATGCGGGTGACGGAGGGCGACAAGCTCACCATCGAGGGCGTGTCGATGGATGTGCTGTACACGCCCGGCCACACCGACGATTCCTACAGCTTTCTCATGGGCGATCGCGTGTTCACGGGAGACACGCTGCTCATCCGCGGCACCGGCCGCACCGACTTCCAGAACGGTAACTCCCGCGCCCAGTACGACTCGCTCTTCAACAAGCTGCTGAAGCTGCCTGAGGAGACGCTGGTCTACCCGGCGCACGACTACAAGGGCGACACGGTTTCCACCATCGGCGAGGAGAAGCGCTTCAACCCGCGCCTGCAGGTGAAGTCGGTCGACGAGTACGTCGACCTGATGGGCAAGCTCAATCTTCCCAATCCCAAGATGATGGACGTGGCCGTTCCCGCCAATATGCGTGTTGGGCTGGCTCAGGACGAGATCGCGCGCAAGGGCTGGGCGGTCACGCCTTCTCAGGCCGCAAGCCTCGTTGGCCAGCGCGACATCGCCCTGGTCGACCTACGCGAGCGCAGCGAGCGGGAGAAGCACGGCATCATCCCGGGCTCGCTGCATGCGCCCTACCCGGATCTGCAGGAGAACATTCGCAAGGGCGGCATGCTGCACGAACTCGCGCTTTCGACTGGCAAGCGCATCGTGTTTTACTGCGCCTTCGGCGAGCGCTCGGCAATGGCCGTGCAGGCGGCGCAGGACGCGGGGATCGCCTCCGCGTGCCACATCCATGGAGGGCTCGACGCGTGGCGCAAAGTCGGTGGGCCACTGGCGCACTGAATATCACGCCGCACTTGTTGCCGCGATCCATGAAGCCCCGTCGCCGAGCTAATGGCTAGATCCCGGCGACAGGCAGCGGGTGGCCCCGCCGCCAGGACGCGCGCAATGCGCTGGGGCACCTCGATGCGCCGTCCCGCCGAGTCGACCACTGTGCGTGCCGGCTCCTGCGCCGAGGCTGCTGCCGAGCCAACCAACAGCGCCAGCCCCAACAGGCACAGGCGGAAACCAACCAACCGATCAGGCATGCCTTCTCCCTCGAGCTTGGCAGCAGCTCGTCCCGCTCGTAATATCTAGTGGAATATAGCGCAGGATCGTGTTTGTATCCACACCTGCGCACCGCCTGTGCAGTAGGGATAGGAGAAGCGTGATGAACGCCAACAGACGCAAATGGATTGGCAGGGCGCTCGCTTTCGCCGCCGCTGTGCTGCTCGCCTGGGGGCCACTTCAGTCGCCGGCCCGGGCGCAGGACGGCAACGTCATCGTGTTTGCGGCCGCCAGCCTCAAGAACGCGCTCGATGCCATCAATGGGCGGTGGGAGAAGGAGACCGGCAAGAAAGCCAGCATCTCCTATGCTGCAAGCTCGGCCCTCGCCAAGCAGATCGAGCAGGGCGCGCCGGCGCAGATATTCATTTCTGCCGACCTCGACTGGATGGACTATGTCGCGCAGAAGAACCTGATCAAGCCCGAGACACGCTCCAACCTGCTCGGCAATCGCATCGTGCTGATCGCGCCGAAGGACAAGGCCAAGGCCGTCGACATCAAACCCGGCTTCGACCTCGCCAAAATTCTGGGCGACGGGCGCCTCGCCATGGCCAACGTGGATGCCGTTCCGGCCGGCAAGTACGGCAAGGCCGCGTTGGAGAAGCTTGGCGTATGGAATAGCGTTTCCGGCAAGGTTGCGCAGGCCGAGAACGTCCGCGCGGCGTTGCTGCTCGTGTCGCGCGGCGAAGCGCCCGCTGGCATCGTCTACCAGACGGACGCCGCCTCAGACCGCAGCGTGGAGATCATCGGCGCGTTCCCGGAAAATACGCATCCACCCATCATCTATCCCATTGCCTTGACCGCCGGCGCCACCCATCCCGACGCCTCCGTGCTGCTCGCCTACATCAGGTCGGACAAGGCCAAGCCGCTGTTCGAGGCGCAGGGGTTCACGGTGCTCGGCTCCGGGCGATCCTAAGCGCAGCCGCTGGCCGCCGCCTGGCACCTGGGGTAGGTCGTCGAGAATGGACTGGATGACGCTGACCCCCGAGGAATGGACTGCGGTTCGCCTCAGCCTCCGGGTGGCTTTCGTGGCCACGCTGGCGAGCCTGCCGCTCGGCGTCCTTGTCGCCATGGCGCTGGCGCGCGGCCGTTTCTGGGGGCTCTCACTGCTCAACGGGTTCGTTCTGCTGCCGCTGATCCTGCCGCCCGTGGTCACCGGCTACATTCTGCTGATCCTGTTCGGCCGGCGGGGACCGATCGGCAGCTTTCTCTACGACAATTTCGGCATCGTGTTCTCGTTTCGCTGGACCGGAGCAGCGCTCGCCTGCGGCGTCATGGGATTTCCGCTCATGGTGCGCGCCATCCGCCTTTCAGCGGAAGCGGTCGACGCGAGGCTCGAGGAAGCCGCCGGCACGCTCGGCGCCAATCGCATCTGGGTGTTCCTCACCGTGACGTTGCCGCTGATCGTGCCGGGGATCATCGCCGGCATGATCCTGTGCTTCGCCAAGGCCATGGGCGAGTTCGGCGCCACCATCACCTTCGTCTCCAACATTCCAGGGGAGACGCAGACGCTGCCATCGGCGATCTACACCTTTACCCAGGTGCCCGGCGGCGACGTCGGCGCGCTGCGTCTCACCCTCGTCTCCATTGTCATCGCGATGGCGGCGCTGGTTGCCTCCGAGGTGATGGCGCGCCGCATGAACCGGCGCCTGGACGTCGAATGACGCTCACGGTCGACATTCGCCACCGCCTCGGCAATTTCCTGCTCGACGCGAAATTTACTGCCGGTGGCGGCCTTGTTGCGCTGTTCGGCCGCTCGGGTGCGGGCAAGACCTCGATCATCAACATCATCGCCGGGCTGATCCGCCCCGATCAGGGACGCGTGGCAATCGGCGAAGAGGTGCTGGTCGATACGGCGCAAGGGGTGTTCGTTCCTCGTCACCGCCGCAGGATCGGCTACGTGTTCCAGGAGGGCCGCCTTTTCCCCCACCTGACCGTGCGGCAGAACCTGCTCTACGGACGCTGGTTTGTGCCGCAGGCCGACCGCCGCGACGACCTCGGCCGGGTGGTGGACCTGCTCGGCATCAGCTCCATTCTGGAGCGTGCGCCCGGCAGACTGTCGGGAGGTGAGAAACAGCGCGTCGCCATCGGACGCGCGTTGCTTGCAAGCCCGCGGCTGCTGCTGATGGACGAGCCGCTCGCCTCGCTCGACGAGGCGCGCAAGGCGGAGATTCTCCCCTACATCGAGCGATTGCGCGACCAGAGCCGCGTGCCGATCGTCTATGTCAGCCACTCCATCGCAGAGGTGGCAAGGCTGGCAACCAGCATCGTGCTTCTCTCCGAGGGGAAGGTTGCGGCCGTTGGGTCGACCAGCGAGATCATGCATCGGCTCGACCTGTTCCCGCTCACAGGCCGCGCCGAAGCGGGCGCGGTGATCGAGGCCACAGTGGAGCGCCACGACGAGTCGTTCGGGCTGACCGAGCTGCGCTCGCCCGCGGGGCTGTGGAAGCTTCCGCAGCTGGATGCGCCAATCGGCGCCCGGCTCAGGCTGCGCGTGCGCGCCCGCGACGTGATGCTGGCGGGGTCGGCGCCTCCGGATCTGAGCGCGCTCAATGTGCTGCCAGGCGTCGTCTCTGCTATCGCTGCCGGGGAAGGCCCGATCGTGGACATCCGCCTCGATTGCAACGGCGATGCGCTGTTGGCGCGACTGACCCGATACTCGGTGGAACGGCTTGGCATTGCGCCCGGCGCGCACGTCTTCGCGCTCGTGAAAAGCGTCGCTCTCGATCGCCGCTCCCTCAGCGGTCCGATCCAGGCCAATACCGGAGCCGACGCGGATGCGAGCGATGCCTGACACTGAGCAATTGTTCAGGCGCGACTGCGGACAGAGCCAGACGGCCGGTTCGGCAGCGAGGCCTTGAGCGCACCTAGATCGACCGCCGCAGCGGTTGCAGCCGCGACCTGGATGGCACGGTAGCGATCGATCACCTCGCGACCCAGCTGGGTCAACTGCGCGCCCCCGCCGCCGGAGCCGCCGGTCTGCTTGCACACCAGCGGCTCGCGGAAGATACGGTTGATCTCGTCGACCAGCAGCCAAGCCCGCCGGTAGGACATCCCCATCTCCTTGCCAGCGGCCGCGATCGAGCCGCGCTTGGCAATAAGCTCCATGAGAGCAACCTTGCCGGGGCCTAGATAGCCGAATGCGCCGAAGTCGATGCGAATCATGAGATGGGCGGGATCAGGCTCGCTCACTCGTGCCAGTGCCGCTCGGCGGCTGCTTTTCCTTGGTGCATGTCGCATTTCATACCGATGCCAGAGCGACGGCCGCGAATGGGCAGGATTGTAATCCTATCCGCCGCTACACCCAACGTCTGACCTTGGCCTTGTACCCAAGATAGACTTCGCCGAACTTGCGCTCGAGGTAGGCCTCTTCGCGAGCGACCACGCCGTACCTAACGACGACATAGAACGGCACCATTGCGAGCGCGATCCACAGACTGTCAAAGCCAACGGCAAGCCCAAGCAGTCCAAGCAGCATGGCGACATAGATGGGATTGCGGGTAAAGCGGTATGGGCCATCGGTGACGATGGCCGTCGTCGGCTCGACCGTTTCAACTCGCGTGCCCGCCCTGCGCATCGTGACAAAGGCCCAGGCGACAATCGCCAAGCCGACCGCGAAGATCGCGCCACCAACCCAACCACGACCTGCAAACGGGACAAATGGCAATGGATATCAGCCAATCCAGAGCGAGCCCCGCAACCACCGCCAAAGCCAAAGCTATTGGCGGGCGAACAATGGCATTGGACCTGTCAGTAGCCGTACTCACTGGGCTCCCGTTCCTCGCGCCGCCGCTCAGGCGTCAGCGATCCATCGCCCGATCCCGGCCCGTCTCGCTTGCCAGCGCGCGCAACAGGCTGGCCTCCTGCTGGAGCTCTTCGAGGCGCAGCTTCAAGACGTCACGGATGCTGATCATGCCGACGAGCCGACCATTGTCCTCCACCGGAAGGTGGCGGACATTGCGCGCCAGCATGGTCGACGCGACGACCGACACCTTGTCGTTGGGACTGCAGGTGATCACGGTCCTGGTCATCAGCGCCGAGACGGGCATCGACGGCAAGCCGTCTTTGTGGACGGCCAAGCCGTAGGCGATATCGCGCTCCGAAATGACGCCGTCGATCGCCTGTCCGTCACTGCTGACGACGACGGCTCCGATGCGCTTCTCGCGCAATCGCTCCGACAGCGCGCCTATCGTGTCGGTTGGCTTGATCGTGAAGACGTCCGAACCCTTTACCGCAAGAATGTTGGTTACGTTCACGACACCACTCGCATCAAGTCTTCCCCAAAAGCCAGCCTAGCACCGCCCGCACCGGTCGGCCACGCATCACGACACCGCATCCCGTTCGCATTGCGTTCCATACGCCGATCCTCACACGGAAGAGCGCGCAACCTCGGCGCCTGCGCTCCTTTTCGCCAGCACGCGGGCGACGATCCACCTCACGCCCTTGAACAAGCTGTCGAGCGCAAGCTCCACAGTCGCCGTAAGAAGCAGCAGAAATACGGATCGCTGTCCGAGATCGTCGGTGATGGCGCCGCGGATCTTGTACTTCACATCGTCGGGGAAATAGGTCTCGACCACCGTGTACAAGCCGTTCGTCACCGGCAGCAGCTTGGCGTTAGAACCATCCGAGCCAATCGAGCCGGAACGCATGAAGATAGGCATAGACCAGCCACACGACCACGACTGTCGCCGCCAGCAGCAGGACGTGGCCAAGAAAGAGCCAGATGAACGAGGGTGCGCGTTGTGAACCGTTCATGGCCGGGCTCCTCCAGGCTTGTGCCGAATATGCCGTCGCCCCGCAGACCTTGATCCTCCGCCGCTGTGCAGCAGTGTCAAGTGGCGCTTGCAGCTCGGTGATAACCAGACCGAGCGCCGGCGGGTACGGTTGACGGGGTGCCTACCGCCGCCTAACAACATGCATGCTGTTTTGGAGTGCTTCTCCCATGTTGCCAGAGCCCTGGCGCACCCTGCCAGCTGCACCGCAGGATGAGCCCCAGCAGGACGCCCTGCCGCCCGAGAAGGGCGTCGCCGCCCGCGCCGTCCGCATCCTGATAGTCGAGGACGAGGTGTTCGTGGCCATGGACGCCGAAGCCATACTGACGTCCGCCGGCTACGATGTCGTGGCGACCGCCGCCTCGGCCGACGACGCGGTGGCCACGGCCGGTCGGCTGTTGCCGGACCTGGTGCTCATGGACATCCGCCTGCTCGGGCCGAGAGACGGCATCGATGCGGCTTTGGAGATCACGCACAAGTTCAAGCTGCCGGTCATCTTCGTGACCGCCAACATCGACCCGGTAACGCACACCCGCGCCATGCAGGCGAAGCCGCTGACGATACTCTCCAAGCCTTTCACCTCCGCCAACCTCCTGGAGGCGGTTGCCACCCTCAAGCGAGCCTAGTCTAGGCGGCTGCCTGGGTCGCCTTCTTGGTAAGCCCCGACAGCGGAGCCTGCAGCAACCAGCACACCTGGCCATCCCGAAACTCGAGGGAGGCCGTACCGCCGAGGGTCGCCGGCACCACCCGCTCCAACACCGTGCGACCGAACCCGCCGCGGCCGGGCTGCGCGGCAGGCGAGCCGCTCTCCTCCTGCCAACGGAATTCGAGGTGCGCTTTGCTGCCCTCGCCGGCGATGTGCCAGGACACGCTGATAGCCCCGGCGTTGCTCGCAAGCGCCCCGTGCTTGGCGGCATTGGTCGCAAGCTCGTGCAGCGCAAGGCCGAGAGCCTGTGCCGCCTGAGGCGCGAGCACGATATCTGGCCCGCCAATCGAAACGCTGGAGCTGTCCTCGCGCTTCAGAAAGGCGAGCTGCGCCTGCACCAGTTCGGCAATCGGGGCGCCCTGCCAATCCCGACCGACGAGCAGGTCGTGCGATCGCGCAAGGCCCTGTAGGCGCTCGCTGAAGCTGCGCTCGAAAGTCGCCATGTCGGGGCTGGCCGCGATCGCCTGGCGCACCATTCCCTGAATGACCGCAAGCAGGTTCTTCGTGCGGTGCGAAAGCTCGCGCATGATGAACTGCACGCGTTCCTCTTCCTTGCGCCGACTGGAGATGTCGACGATGGAGGCGATGACCGCCTGTCGGTCCGCCCCGGGCAGCGGATTGAGACCGATCTCCACCGGGAACTGCTCGCCGTTGTGGCGGAGCGCAAACAGCTCGCGTCCTGTGCCCACGGGCCGGGCTGCGGGCGCCTTCACGTGCTCCTCGCGCAGCTTGGGACTATGCGGGCGCAGCGGCTCCGGCAGCAGCGTCTCCACCGGCTGGCGCAGCAGCGCCTCCCGGCTGCACCCGAACACCTGCTCGGCGGCGGTGTTGACCTGCTGGATCGCCCCCGTGCGGTCGATGATGAGCATGGCGGCGGGAGCATGCTCGAACAGCGCCTTGAACCGCTCGGTTGCTTCCGCCAGGTCCTTGGTTCGCGTCGCCACGCGCTCTTCCAGTTCGGCGCGCGCTCGTTGCAGCTTGGAGAGGGTCTCTTTGTGCGCGAGGATTTCGCGCTCGAGGTCGGCATTGGCGATCTGTAGCTCGTTTGGGCTCGGAATCGCCAGCGCCTTCGGGATGAGTGGAAAGATCACGATTGCGGTCGCCAGCGAGATTGCCGCGGTCGCCGCTTTGACGAGCCCCTGCACCTCGTAGATCGGGTGCCAAAGCGTGATGACGTTGAACAAGTGCGTGAGGCCACACCACATAATGAACGCTGCGAACAGCAGCGCCAGCCCGCGCATCTCGATGTTCGGGCGCTTGCGCAGGAACATCCAGATCGCGAGCGGTATTGCCGAATAGGCACCGAACGTCAGAAGATCCGACCCGGCGTGAAGCGTAATCAGCCAGGGCTCCCACAAGAGGCAATAGCCGTGAGGCATGTAGATGCCTTCAATGAGGCGCTGCAGCATGCTCAAATTCCTCGGCCCCGTTCTCAATCACGTTCGGCATCTTCCGTCAGGTGCCAAGCGCACGCAACGGTCGCCAAGAGTATCGATATTTTGGGGAAGGTCCCGCACGACGCGGGCGAACAAAGCCGAAAGTGGTGCCGCAGGAGGGAATTGAACCCCCGACCCACGCATTACGAATGCGTTGCTCTACCCCTGAGCTACTGCGGCATTGATCAGCGTGTCAGGAAGACCCGAGAGGGCATCCGGCCAAAAGGCTGAAATGCCCACGACAGCTGACGCGATCGGCAATTCGACCGACTGGAACCCGCAACCGTCATAGGGGAACCAAACTACGACGGCAAGCCCCGGGGCAGGTGCATCCCATGCTCCCCACCCCGCGCCGCGCCAACCCGACAGTTCCCCGGAAGCGGCCCCCCTGGCCCGGGGAGTATGCCAAAGGATTGCCGCGGCCTGAGGTAGGGTCTACCCTCCATCATTGCCAGGTCCAGCGGCCCGCCTCAATCAGCGCGGCCGCACTTCCTCCGGAGAAACCAACATGAAGCGCGTAATCGTAGCCGCTGCCGCGACCTGCCTCGGGGTCTATTCCGTCATGGCGGCGAGCCCGAAGATCGAAGCGGCGCTCAAGACATTCAAGGCGGTCGCGGCCGACCCGGGCAAGCTCAAAACCTTCTGCGAGATGGATAGTGCAATGGAAGCCGCCTCCGAGAAGAAGGACAAGGCTGCCGCCGCCAAGGTCGACGGGCTCATGAAGCAGCTGGGGCCCGATTTCCAGGCTGCCTGGGCCGCCGGCAACGACCTCGACGAGAAATCGGCGGACGGCAAGGCGTATGCCAAGGGCATCGATATGCTGGTCGAGAAGTGCCCTTAGAGCGGTTGGCCGCAGTCACACAAACGCCTCGGCGTCACCATTGGCCGCACAATGAAAGAGGCTGCCCCTTTTGCGAAAGAGGCAGCCTCGATCTTGTTGGCAGATGTGCAGCTAGCCTAAGTGCACGGCACTCAGCACCGAACCCACACCGGCCCAACCCACCATCCGCAGTCCCAGACACCGCCTCTCCAGCGGCCTCGACGACCACGGCCACGGCCACGGCGGCCACGGCGGGCTTCGGCAGACGTTGTGGTAGCGGTGACCGTAAGTCCCGTCACAGCAATCGTCTGGAGGACGTAAACCCCAACCATTGCGATCGCAGCCAAGACGTTCGTTACCGCCTTGAGTCGTTTTCCACCCGACATACTTCCTGCCATTTCCGATTTCCCTTCTTGATGCAAGTCTGGATGATATCCCCGGCGTCCAGACGCACGTCGACTTCTCGCTCTGCCGCGCAGGCGCTCGACAGGACAATTGGGCAACGCGAGATGGCAATCTTATGTCGCACCCCCTGAAAGGTCAAGGAAAGCGCAGCCGACGAGGACCCGCGGTAGTTGCGCCCAAGCTGTGCCAAATCGGATCACCGAGCTTGACGAGCGCGCGGCGCGGGTGACATTTCGTCGACCGCAAAATCACCCCAATCACTGAGAACTCCAGGATTTTCCGCTTGGAGCGTAGAAGAGGTCTCATGCCCAAGAACCACGCCTACGTACTGGGGATCAACGCCTACGACCACGACACGAGTGCGTGCCTGCTTCGCGACGGCGAGCTGGCGTTCGCAATCAACAAGGAAAGAATCAGCCGCAAGAAGCATGCGACCGGCTTCTATGGCGATGTGGTCGACTATTGTTTGCAGGCTGAAGGCATTTCTCTCGACGACGTCGATCTGGTGGTGACCAACTGCTACGTCCTTCCGGTGCCGGAGATCGAGGAGCGGATGGTCCATCAGGATGAGCCGCTCTACCTGGAGGGCCAGCAACAGCGGGAGGAGGCATTCAAGCACCCGCTGTATCTTTCCAAGTCGGGCAAGGTCGTAACCGTCTCCCACCACGTGGCGCACGCTTACAGCGCATTCGCGGCAAGCCCCTTCGAGGAAGGCGTCGTGATGGTGGTGGACGGCGTTGGCAGCTACGCGTCCGACGTTCCGGAGCAGCACTGGCTCTCCAACAGCGTCAACCCGCTCGCGCGCGAGTCGGAGAGCTACTACGCCTTCAAGGGCTCCAAGCTGGAGCCGATGAAGAAAGTCTGGATGGGGCCCGAGCGCGGTTTCCTGAGCGATGAATTCTACAACATGCCCGGGCTCGGAGCCATGTACAGCCGGGCTTCGACCTACGTGTTCGGAGATTGGAACAAATGCGGCGAGCTGATGGGCCTGGCGCCCTACGGTCGCCCTGAGCGAATGCAACCGCTGCTGCAGCTCAACAACGGCGAGCTCAGCGTGCCGAGCTGGCCCGCCGAATATACCCAGCCTTGGCTCGAGGACAGCCAGCAGTCCTGGGAAGCGAGCGCCGCCATGTCGCATTGGGAGGACCTGGCATGGCGCATCCAGGACGACACGGAGCGCGTGCTGCTCGAGCGTGCACGCTGGCTGCGCGAGGCGACCGGCGCCAAGAACCTCTGCATGGCGGGCGGCGTCGCGCTCAACTGCGTGGCCAACGGCCGGCTCGCGCGGGAGGCGGGCTTCGACAACGTCTGGATCCAACCGGCGGCGGGCGACGACGGCATCGCCATCGGCTGCGCCTACTACGGATATTTGGAGATCCAGAAGAAGCCGCGCACGTTCGTGATGAACCATGCCTATCTCGGCAGACCCTACAAGGAGGAGGAGGTCGAGAACACCACCAGCGGCGGGCTGGTGCGCTTTAGCACCGTGAAGACGCCCAGCCAGAATGTCAGCGCCGATACAGCCAAGGTGCTGGCGGACGGCAAAGTGGTCGGCTGGTTTCAGGGCCGCTCCGAGTTCGGGCCGCGCGCGCTGGGAAACCGCAGCATCCTGGCCGACCCGCGCACGCCCGAGATGAAGGACATTCTGAACAAGCGCGTCAAGTTCCGGCAGGCATTCCGCCCGTTCGCGCCGATTGTTCTCTACGAGCGCGCCGAGGAGATCTTCGAGGGCAAGGAGGATTCGCCCTACATGCTGATCGCCAAGCGGGTGCGGCCGGAATGGCGCGACAGAATAGCGGCAGTGGTCCATGTCGACGGCACGGCGCGGGTGCAGACGGTGCGCGAGGAGACCAACAAGGAGCTGTACAGACTTCTCAAGGCTTTCGAGGCGCTCACCGGCGTGCCCGTGCTGGTGAACACCTCCTTCAACATCAAGGGCCAGCCCATCGTCGAGTCACCCGCTGACGCCATGGAGTGCTTCTTGATGACCGGCATCGACTGCCTGGTGCTGCACGACTACCTGATCACCAAGAACACCTGGCACAAGTTCACCGCGCCGGTGGTCAAGGTGTACAGCGACGTGAGCATGATCGTGCGGGCGGAGATGGCGGCGAAGTGAGGGGCGGCGTGTCGGTGTCCCGGTAACGCAGTGACGGCCGCGTACTCACTTGGCTTACGGTCCTGCGACGGCGCATCTACTTCCAAGAGCGGACGCCCCGGCGGTCACCCCCTACGGGGCGAATGTGCCAAGAGCCGACTCGTGCAGCGCAACAAGTCACGTCCACGATTCGCGAGCATCCATTGAACGGAGCCTTCCGTTTGCTCTACGCACCGGACTGATTGCCTATGGGCGCGGCCACAATCCTCTGAACGGAAGGCCCCCTCACCTGAAGAATATGTATTTGATGAGAGCGGCTATGATCAGGGCGATCAGAACGAGGCCGACAAGATGGCCCAAGCCCATGCCCCAGATCCATTGATCGTTCATCATGGTTGCTGGCTCCCCTTGCGGTGCGCAAGTGCGGGTTTCCTGGCAGATCAAGTCAGACAGGCCGATCGCCCATGAAGCGACCAAAGCTCATGGGTGGGCGCTTCCCAAACAGGATCACGTCGTAGATCTCGGGGGCGCCGCCTTCCATGCCAGGCGAGCCGACCGGCATGCCGGGCACTGCGAGACCGAGGGCATCAGGCCTCTCGGCCATCAGGCGCCTGATGGCCTGAGCTGGCACATGGCCCTCGATGATGTAGCCGGCGATCTCCGCCGTGTGGCAGGAGGCCAATTCCGCGGGGACGCCGAGGCGCATCTTGATTGCCTGCAGGTCGGTAGTCTCGACGACCGTGGCGACGAAACCGTTGCGGCGCAAGTGCTCGACCCAACCGGTGCAACACTCACAGTTCGGATCCTTCGAAACCGTGATGGTGGGCCGTGCATCAGCGCGCACGCCCGTTGCGAATGCGACGGTGACCGAGGAGATCACTCCGAGCATGGCTCGGCGCGTATAGATCGACAGATTTGAACGCATAGCACATGCCTTTCATCGTTCGGTCGACCACGTGTTGACGCTGATCAACGCGCGGTGCGGCTGAGAGTGTCCATTAATTCAGCGATCTTGCGCCTCTGTTCGGCGGCGTTGCCGCTGACAATGGCGTGCTCGACACAGTGGGTGATGTGGTCACGCAAAACCTCTTCCTCGACGCGCCTCAGCGCCGCGCGCACCGCTGAGATTTGCGTGACAATGTCGATGCAATAGCGATCTTCTTCGACCATGCGCGCGAGACCGCGCACCTGACCCTCGATGCGGCTCAGGCGCTTCAGACTGGATGCTTTCGAAGCCTTGGACATGCTTGACGAGTACCCTGCCGGGGTATAAATGTCAATACCCCCTAGGGGTACAAAGGAGAGACGGATAGTCATGGCAGCACACGAAGCTCTCGCTCGTTCAGCGCATGTTGGGCACGGTGCGCATGAGCACCCGGAGCAGGGCGTCAAAGACCCGGTGTGCGGCATGACCGTCGACCCGCACACCGCCAAGCATCGCCACACCTACAATGGGCGCCCGTACTACTTCTGCTCGGCCGGTTGCCAGGAGAAGTTCGCGGCCAATCCCACGCTGTACCTCGAGCGCGAGCCGCGGCTCGCCGACCCTGTGCCGGCAGGCACGATCTATACCTGTCCGATGCATCCTGAGATCCGGCAACCGGGTCCCGGCTCGTGTCCGATCTGCGGCATGGCGCTCGAGCCGGAGCTCGTATCGGCCGACACCGGCCCCAATCCCGAACTCGCCGATATGACGCGGCGCTTCTGGATCGGCTTGGCTCTGGCGGCACCGGTGTTTGCCCTGGAGATGGGCGGGCACCTGGCCGACCTGCATCAGTGGCTCGGGCAGCAGACCTCGAACTGGATACAGCTCCTGCTGGCAACACCGGTGGTGCTTTGGGCCGGGTGGCCGTTCTTTGAGCGGGCCTGGACCTCGCTCAAGACCCGCAACCTCAACATGTTCACGCTCATTGCCATGGGCACGGGGGTGGCTTGGGTCTACAGCATCATCGGAACTGTGTGGCCGGGTCTGTTTCCAGCGACGATGCGCGGGCACGACGGCTCGGTTGCCGTCTATTTCGAAGCCGCCGCCGTCATCACCGTCCTCGTGCTGCTCGGCCAAGTGCTGGAACTGCGGGCCCGCGAGCAGACCAGCGGCGCCATTCGAGCCCTCCTCGATCTCTCCCCGAAAATGGCCCGGCGTATCAGGCCCGACGGCACGGACGAAGATGTGAGCCTCGATCAGGTGGCTGCGGGCGAAAGCCTGCGGGTGCGCCCCGGCGAGCGCGTGCCGGTGGACGGCATCATCCGCGAGGGGCGCAGCGCCATCGACGAGTTGATGGTGACGGGAGAGTCGATGCCCGTGACCAAGGGTGCCGGTGACAAGGTGATCGGCGGCACCATGAACCAGTCGGGCGGCTTCGTCATGCGCGCCGACAAGGTCGGGCGCGACACCGTGCTCGCGCAGATCGTGCAGATGGTGGCCCAAGCCCAGCGCAGCCGCGCGCCCATTCAACGGCTGGCCGATCAGGTGTCGGCCTGGTTCGTGCCAACCGTCATTCTGTTTGCTGCGCTGGCCTTTGCCGCATGGTCCATCTGGGGACCGGAGCCGCGCTTCACATATGGCCTGATCGCTGCCGTTTCCGTGCTCATCATTGCTTGCCCGTGCGCGCTTGGCCTCGCGACGCCGATGTCGATCATGGTGGGCGTCGGCCGAGGTGCCCAGTCGGGCGTGCTGATCAAGAACGCCGAAGCTCTGGAGCGCATGGAGAGGGTCGATACCCTGGTCGTCGACAAGACCGGCACCCTGACCGAGGGCAAGCCGAGCGTCGTTGCCATCAAGACGGTACCTGGCATCGACGAAACGGAACTGCTGCGTCTGACCGCAAGCCTAGAGCGCAGCAGCGAGCATCCGCTGGCTGCCGCGATCGTGCGGGCGGCCAATGAACGGGGTCTTGCCCTGGCCGCCGTCGAGGCTTTCGACTCTCCTGTCGGCAAAGGCGTGACAGGCGTCGTCGCGGGACGCAAGCTCGTCATCGGCAACCGCCGCATCATGACCGAGGCAGGCGTCGGCACCGGCAGTCTCGATCAGAGCGCCGACCAGCTGCGCGGCGAAGGCGCCACTGCGATCTTCGTGGCCATCGACGGCAAGGCGGCGGGCATCATTGCCATCGCCGATCCGATCAAGGCGACAACGCCTGGCGCGATCGCGGCCCTCAAGGAAGCCGGCATCCGCGTCGTCATGCTGACGGGCGACAACGCCACCACGGCCAAAGCGGTGGCACACAAGCTCGGCATTGCCGACGTCGAAGCCGAAGTCCTGCCGGAAGACAAGGGCAAGGTCGTGGCTCGGTTTCGCAGCCAGGGGCGGGTCGTGGCCATGGCCGGTGACGGTGTGAACGACGCCCCGGCCCTGGCTGCCGCCGACGTCGGCATCGCCATGGGTACTGGCACCGATGTCGCCATGCAAAGCGCCGGCGTGACCCTGCTCAGGGGAGACCTCAACGGCATCGTGCGGGCCCGGCATCTCTCGGCGGCAACGATGGGCAACATCCGCCAAAACCTGTTCTTCGCCTTCATCTACAATGCCGCCGGCGTGCCGGTTGCAGCGGGCGTGCTTTATCCCGTGCTCGGCCTCCTGCTGTCGCCGATCATTGCCGCGGCCGCCATGGCGCTCTCTTCGGTGAGCGTTATCGGCAATGCTCTCCGCCTCAAACGCGTGAGGCTCTGAGCCTTGCCCGCGCTCAACCGCTCGACCATGATCGCGGCGCCGGCAGAGCGCGTCTTTGCCTACGTCGACGATATTCGCAATCTCGCGCGCCATATGAGCGAGAGCCGCTCGATGCCGATGATGGGCTCGAAGCTTCAGCTGGAGATCATGACGCCCGATCCGACGGGCGTGGGGGCAGTCTACCGGTATTCCGGTCAGATGATGGGACTAACGATCGACTTCTCCGAGACGGTGACCAAATACATCCCTGGCCGAGAGAAGGTCTGGCGCACCATTGGCAAGCCCGAGCTGCTGATCATCGCGGGCTACGGGATGCCCGTCCTGGTGGAACCGGTCTCCCCCACATCCTCGCGCCTGACGATCAGTATCGACTACGAACTGCCGCGCGCGGGCATCTGGCGAGCGCTCGGTTGGGCGCTGGCTGGCGCGTACAGTCGCTAGTGCATATCGAGCATGGTTGATGGCACCAAGCTCGATCTCGAGCGAAGAGAGACCTCCATAAGCATGTAAGGGGCATCGGGCGAATTGGTCCCAGGCAGAATGGATTGGCGAGGTAGTTGAGCACCGAGCAGAAGGAGAATGCACTATGTCACAAGTCAAAGCGTTCCTCGGATCGACAGTGGGATTGATGACCTGCCTCGTCGGAGCAGCACTCGGCATCTACCTGCTGGTCTTTCACCTGGTACATGTTGCACTTATCCTGCCCTACTTCGCCTTGTTGGCCTGTCCACTGATGCATCTGATGCATCGTCATCACCATCACGGGGCCCGCAATGCCGATCAAAGTAAGATGTAGCGGGCTGGGCGGACGGTCCGCCTCGCCCTGACTATGCGTCTGTGAATTGAAGGCGTCGTTTGCGACCTCAGCGCTGCCAGGCACGGACGAGTTGCTGCCGGAAGCTCACTGAATGTCTCAATCGCGTCCAAAATCGGCAAAGTCCGGATTCAGCACGCGCCTCCGTTGTAGCCCTGACAACCGACGCCAGTGGCTCGCGACCCCAAGCAGCGTCTTCGTGGCATCCGTTTCATAACCACAGCACGCTGATCCTGAAGGGATCGTGGGCAGCGGCCAGCTCAGCCCGCGTCCTCGAGGATCATCGCCGCGCCCTTCTCGGCGATCATCGTGGTCGGCGCATTCGTATTGCCCGAGGTGATCTGCGGCATGATGGAGGCATCGATCACCCTGAGGCCGTCGAGGCCGATGACGCGCAGACGCTCGTCGACCACTGCCGCCGGGTCGCTCGCGAGCCCCATCTTGCAGGTGCCCACGGGATGGAAGATCGTGTTGGCGACGCGGGCCGCTTGCGCCAGCAGCGCTTCGTCGCCGTCGGCCCCGTCGTCGCCGGGCGAGAACTCCTGCGGGTGGTAGGGCTGCATGGACGGCTGGCGCATGATCCGGCGCGTGACCCGCATGGCATTGGCGGCGACCCGGCGGTCGCGCTCGGTTGCGAGGTAGTTGGGCCGGATCGCGGGGGCCGCCTGCGGGTCGGCGGATTTGAGGCGGATGTCGCCGCGGCTGGTGGGGCGGCAGTCGTAGACGGTGAGTGTCACGCCGGGGCGTTCATCCAGCGTCGGCGTGGCGGTGTTGCTGCGGGTATACGGCACCACGTTGTAGCCGATGTCGGCGCGGTCGGCGTCGGGCGAGGAGCGGGTGAAGATGCCGAGCTGCGAAGGCGCCATCGTCAGAGGCCCGCGCCGTAGAAGCGCGAACTCGGCCGCCATCAGCACCTTGCCGAGCGGGGAATGGAAGCGCTCGTTGAGCGTGCCGATGCCCTCGACCGTGAAGCGGTGGGGGATCTGCAGATGGTCGTGCAGGTTGGCGCCTATCCCCGCGCGATCGAGCTTCACCTCGATGCCGTTTGCCTTGAGGTGCTCGGCGGGACCGATCCCCGATAGCATGAGCAGTTGCGGTGAGCCGATCGCGCCCGCGGCCAGGATCACTTCTCGTGCGGCGAAAGCTATATCGCCCGAGCCGCGCGCGCGATATTCCACTCCGGCGGCGCGTTGTCCGTCGACGCGAATGCGCTCGATGACAACGCCGGTCTCAAGCGTGAGATTGGGGCGGATAAGCGCGGGGCGCAAGAACGCCCTCGTTGCCTGAAAGCGCAGGCCCCGGCGCTGGTTCACGTGCAGCACGCCCACGCCCTCGTTGTCGCCCCGGTTGAAGTCCTCGGTTGCGGGAATGCCGGCTTCGAGCGCGGCGCGGCGCACTACGTCCAGCACCGGATACGATACTCGCGGCATGCTGACGGTGTGCTCGCCGCCTGCCCCGTGCATCTCGTCCGCGCCGCCAAAGTAGTCCTCGTGCGCCTTGAAGTAGGGCAGCACGTCATCCCAGCCCCAGCCGCCAAGGCCCAGCTGGCGCCACTGGTCGAAGTCGGCCGCCTGTCCCCGCATGTAGATCATGGCGTTGATGGCCGAGGAGCCTCCCACCACCTTGCCGCGGGGATAGGGGATGCTGCGCCCGCCGAGCGCGGGCTCGGGCTCGGTGCGGTAGCACCAGTCCGAGCGTGGATTGTTGTTGGAATAGAGATAGCCGACGGGGATGTGATACCAGATCCAGTCGTCCTGCCCGCCCGCCTCCAGCAGCAGCACGCGGTTGCGCCGGTCGGCGGAGAGGCGGTTGGCGAGGAGGCAGCCCGCCGAGCCCGCGCCGACGATCACGTAGTCGAATGTGCGGGCCTCGCTCATGCGGCCTCAGCTCCAGAAACTGCCGACGCGCGCCGCGACCAGCACTCGCTATCCCCGCAATTGTTTCACGTGAAACAATTCCCGCACGACGTTCAGCATTAACCATAAAGGTGGCCGACACACGCGCCCCGGCCTTACAGCTTCGATGGATCGAGCTTGGAGTACACCTCGCGCCATAGCGCCTCGGTGAGCTTGTCGGGGTCGCGGCCGATGTCCTTCGACAGCTTCTGCCACTTCTCGATCGCCTTGGCGTAGGCATTGAGGATCGTCTCGGGGTCGGCAACGCCGAACCCCTTGGCCACCGCGACGTTCCTCTCGCGCTCGACGGCCTTGTACTTGGCCATCAGCTCGTCGAAGTCCTTGCCGACCGCGATCTTCTGCACGCCCATGTTGGCAATCGCGTACTTGTAGGACTCCTCGTTCCTGACGATGAAGTTGCCGATCGCGTGCACCGCGGCGATCCGCGCTGCCGCGCGCAGATGAATGATCTTCTGCTCAGGCGTCAGCTGGTGGAAGGTGTCGCGGCTGATCAGAAACGCCACGACCGGCGACAGAACGCCGAGCGGATAGTCGACGACATACTTGGCGTGGTCGCCGAAGCCATAGGTCTTGAGCCACTCGGGCAGACCATAGTTGCAGTCGATGCCGCCGCGCTGCAGCAGACTGACCGTATCGACAAGCGTCGCCCCCACCGGGATCCCGCCGGCGAGCTTGATCAGCTCGGCGGCCGCGCCGATGCCGCGGATGCGCTTGCCCTTGAGGTCCTCCACCGTCCTCACCGGCTTGGTGCACATGAAGATCGACGCGGCACCAGGATAGGGGCTCAGCGGGATGGAGCCGATCTTCTTGTATTCCTCCAGGCACGAAGGACAGTTGAGCAGCAGCGTTTCAGTGCCCGCGCCCGCCGCCGCAACTACATCGTCGCCCGGGATCACCGTGCTGTAGAGCATGGCGTTGGAGGGGAGCAGGTTGGGCGCGTAGGTCGGAATGCCGAGGCCGGCCTGCATCAGGCCGTCCTTGATGGCGCCGAATGTGGCCTTGCCGTCGGCGATCTGGCCACCGGGAATGATCTTCCACCTGATCGCCCCCTTGGTCTCCTGCTCGATCAGCTTGAAGCCGGCAGGCAGGGCGTGGCTGTTGAGGTAGTCGGCCGCCGGCACCTGCGAGCCGTAGATGAGCTCCTTTTGGGCGTTGGCCGGCTGAAGGGCGAGGGCCATCAGCCCGACCAAGGCGGCGAAAAGGCCGCGGCTCAAAGTGTGGACAGCGGGGTGCAGCATATCGGCGGTCCCTCTGTTCGTTGCGAGATTATCCCTTGCAGAATGCAGATGCGGATTGTCAAAGCTTCGACGGATCGAGCTTGGAGTACACCTCGCGCCACAGCGCCTCGGTGAACTTGTCCGGGTCGCGGCCGATGTCCTTCGACATCTTCTGCCACTTCTCGGTCGCCTTGGCGTAGGCATCCAGGATGGCTTCCGGGTTAGCCACGCCGAAGCCCTTGGCGACCTTGATGTTGCGCTCGCGCTCGCCGGCCTTGTACCTGGCCATCAGCTCGTCGAAGTCCTTGCCCACGGCCACCTTCTGCACGCCCTTGTTGGCGAGCACGTCCCGGTAGGACTCCTCGTTCTTGACGATGAAGTTGCCGATCGAGTGCACCGCGGTGAGGCGGGCCGCAGCGCGCAGGTGGATGACCTTCTGCTCAGGCGTGAGCTTGTGGAAAGCGTCACGGCTGATCATGAAAGCGATCACCGGCGACAGCACGCCCAGCGGATAGTCGACGACGTGCTTGGCGAAGTCGCCGAACCCGTAGGTCTTGAGCCACTCCGGCACGCCGTAGACGCAATCGATGCCGCCGCGCTGCAGCAGGCTGATTGCCTCGGTGAGCGTTGCCGACACGGGCGTCCCGCCGGCGAGATTGACGAGCTCGACCGCCGCGCCAACCGCGCGCACGCGCTTGCCCTTGAACTCGGACACGGTCTTGATGGGCGTGTTGCACATGAAGACCGACGCCGCGCCCGAATAGGGGCTGAGCGGGATGGCGCCGAGCGCCTTGTATTCCGCCAGGCACGATGGGCAGTTGAGCAGCAGCGCCTCGCTGCCGGCGCCGGTGGCGGCGACGACGTCGTCGCCCGGGATCACCGTGCTGTAGAGCATCGAGTTCGACGGCAGCAGATTTGGCACATAGGTCGGGATGCCGAGGCCCGCCTGCATCAGGCCGTCCTTGACGGCCGTGAACGTGGTCTTGCCATCGGCAATTTGGCCGCCCGGAATGAGTTTCCACTTGATGGCGCCCTTGGTCTCGGTCTCGATCTGCTTGAAGGCGATGGGCAGGGCGTTGCTGTTCAGGAAATCGCCCGCCGGCACCCAGGAGCCGTAGACCAGCTCCTGCGCCTCGGCACGCGGCACCGCCAGGGCCATCAGCCCCGCGACGGCGGCAAACAGAGCACGGCGAAGTTTTGTCATTTTGGTCGTCTCCTCTCAGTACACCTGCCCGCCGGGATCGAGCTCCCTGCGGGTCATTTCATGGAATTCGGCAACCACAGCGAGATCTCAGGGAACGCGATCAGCAGCGTCATGATCACCACCTCGCAGGCGAGAAACCAGAAGCAGCCCTTGAAGATAGTCTCCAGCGGGATGGAGTTGCCCACCACGTTCTTGACCACGTAGACGTTGAAGCCGACCGGCGGCGTCAACAGGCCGATGCCGATATACTTCACCACCAGCACGCCGAACCAGACGAGGTCGAGCTTGAGCGCGGCGAACAGCGGCACGAACACAGGGATGGTGAGAAGGATCATGCCCAGCGGATCGAGGAACATGCCGAGGATGACGTAGATGATCGACACGGCGATCACGAGCAGAATGGGGTCGATCGCCCAGGAGCCGATCAGCTGGGTGAACATCTCTGCTGAGCCGGCAAGCGCCAGGAACTTGGTGTAGATCACCGCGCCGATGCCGACGAAGAACAGCTGCGAGGTCGTGCCGATGGCGTCCTTGAAGGCGTCGACGAAACCTACCCAGCTGAGCTTGCGCTGCACCAGGCCGATGACGACCGCGAGCAGCGCGCCGGCTGCGCCCCCCTCGGTGGGGGTCACCACGCCGCCATAGAGGCCGCCGATCACGCCCAGGATCAACACGAGGATCGGCCAGATCTCTGCCAGCGACGCCCATCGCTCGCGCCACAGTGCCTGGCGATCCTCGAACACGATCGGCGGGGCAAGCATGGGACTGTACCAGGCGCGGCCGACGATCATGATCATGTAGACGGTCGCGGTCAGGATACCGGGAAGGATGCCGGCGAGCAGCAGCTTGACGATCGAGACCTCGGCGAAGATGCCGTAGATGACGAAGGCGATGCTGGGCGGAATGAGCGCGTCCAGCGTGCCGCCGCTGGCGCAGACGCCGGTGGCGAGCCCCTTGTCGTACTTGTGCTTGAGCATCTCGGGAATGGCGAGGCGTGCCATCACGGCGGCGGCCGCCACGCTCGATCCCGACGCTGCGCCGAACCCGGCGCACGCCCAGTTGGTCGCAACCGCAAGCCCGCCCGGCAGCGAGCCGAACCAGGCAACGGCCGCACGAAACAGGGCGGTGCCGATGCCGGAGTTGCCGGCGACCGCGCCCATGAGCAGGAACATGGGGATGGCGGAGAGATCCCAACTGGCGGCAAATACGAAGGGCGTGTCGCGCAGCACGCTCAGCGCCACGTTGAGGTTGCGCAGGTACCACAAGCCGCAGAATGCCACAGCGCCCATGGAGACGCCGATTGGCACGCGAAGACCGATCAGCAGCAGGATCAGTCCCAGGCTGCCGAGGGAGAGGGTGAGCGTGCTCATATCCCGCCCTCTCGGATGTCGCCTTGACGAGGCTGTGGCTGGTAGCCGTGGACGATGTCGCGGATGATGCGCAGTATGAGATAGATCCCCATCAGCCCCGCGGCGATCGGCAGCATCCAGCGGCTCGGCCACACCGGGATGAACCCTCCGGCCGCCTCCCACACCTCGCCGACCGGGCCGGCGTAGGTCTGCTGCACCGCCCGGATCGAGGTCTGCCACATGAAGACCGAGACGTAGACGAGCATAAAGATCTTGACCAGCACCTCGACCCAGTAGCCGAACCACGCCGTGCCGATGCGCTCGAACACGCCCGCCACGATGTGATTGTTGTTCTGGGTGAGCCACGCCCACGGCAGGTAGCACACGGCCACCATGTACCAGCCGGACACGATCTCGGTGGTGCCGTGCAGCGGACGGTTGAAGACGGTGCGGCCCGTCACGTCAGCGGCAACGTGCATCATCATCAGGAAGCCGGCGATCAGGCCTATCCACAGCAGGAGATTGATCGGTATCTCCAGCCACTTCATCAGCCTGTCGATCACAGTCATGCTTCCCCCGATCCCCCGGCCGCCATGTTGCGGCCGGATCAGCCCGTATTTCCACCCACTGATGCCTTAGCCCCCCTTGGCCTAGCCATCAGAACTTCGCGTAGTCGAACTTGTCGTACACCTCGCGCATCAGCGCGTCTCGCATCTTGTTGATGTCGCGGCCAATTTCCTTCGAGAGGCCCTGCCACCGCTCCTGCGCCTTGAGATAGGACGCCACGATCGCCTCGGCGTTCTTCACCCCGAACTTCTTGGCCGCCTCGATGTTGCCGGCGCGCTGCTTGGGCGCGAAGGCAGCGATGACGTCGTCCACGTCCTTGCCGCCGGGGTTGAGCGCGATGCCCTTGGCCTTCGCCTCGCCGAGAACCCGCTCACCCTCGAGGATGAAGGTGTTGATGGCCTGCATGGCGCTCGCCAGCGCGGCGCCGCGCACGACCGCCTTCTTCTCGTCCGGCGACAGGCTCAGCCACGTGTTGCGGCTTAGGTAGAGCGCCATGGCAGGGCCGCCGATGCCCATCGGGTGCAGGAACACCGACTTGGTCACGTCCATGTAGCCGAAGCCCTCGAGCCACTGGGGGTCGCCGTGCACGCAGTCGATGGTGCCCCGCTGCAGGGCAGTCGTGGCAGAGCCGGGATCCATGGCGACCGGGACGGCGCCGAGCGCCTCCATCAGGGCCACGCCACCGCCCGAGGCCCGCACGCGCTTGCCCTTGAGGTCGGCGAGCGACTTCACGTTGTCGCGGCACATCGGCACGTAGGCCGACGCGGTGAAGCCGCCGAGCGGCAAGGCGTTCTGCGCCTTGTGCTCGTCGAGGCACTCCTGGCAATGCAGGATGACGACCTCCACGGCCGCCGCGGTCGCCGCGACCACGTCGTCGCCCCACACGTGGGTGCTGAAGATCATGTTGGTGGCGGGCAGCAGATTGGGCACGTAGGGCGCGATGCCGAGACCGGCATCGGCAACACCGTCCTTCACGCCCGGAACCGTGCCGCGCGCGTCGAGCACTGCGCCGCCGGCGATCAACTTGAACGTGATCGAGCCCTTGGTGTCCTGCTTGATCTGCTCGAACACAGCCGGCAGCGTTTTGGTATTGAACGCGTCACGCGGTGGTGTCCAGGAGCCGAAGGTGAGCTCGCGGGCCTGCGCATCTCCTGCAAGCCCGCCCAGGCACAGGGCCGCGGCCAGCACTGCGGCATCGCGCATTTTCGGCATCGGTTCGTCCTCCCTGAGCTAGTTGCTGCTTCCTTGTTGCAGGCGGTCTCGCTACGCCGCCTTGCGACCCCACAGCTCGCGCGATGCGATACGCGCCCCTTCCGCGAGCGCCTCGAGCTTTGCCCACATGATCGAAGGATGCACGCGCTTGACGTGGGGAGCCTGTGCGAAACCGCAGTCGGTGCCACCCATCACGTTCTCGCGGCCGACGAGTTTGGCGACGCGCACCAGACGCTCGGCCACCAGCTCGGGATGCTCCACCACGTTGGTCGAGTGGCTGATGACGCCGGGCACAAGCTTGCGCCCCTCGGGCAGTTTCGTGGTCTCCCATACGCGCCATTCGTGCTCGTGGCGGGGGTTGCCCATCTCGATGCAATAAGCCCCGGCCTTCACGCGCAGCACGAGGTCGACGATGTCCTTGAGCGGGATGTCGCTAACGTGCGGCGTGTTGAAGCTGCCCCAGCAGATGTGATAGCGCACCTTCTCCTGCGGCAGGCCCGCGAGCGCGTGATTGAGCGCGTCGATGCGCACGGACGCCCATTTCAGATAGTCGCCGAGTTCCTTGCCGGCGAAGGCCAGATCGTACATGTAGGGCAGGAAGGCGTCGTCCACCTGCACGGTGAGGCCCGCGTCGACGATTGCCCGGTACTCCTCGCGCAGGGCCTCGGCCAGCGCGAACAGCGCCTCCTCCTCGCTCTTGTAGTGCTCGTTCTTGAACATGGGCACGGCGCTCGCCGGCGCCACCACCGGCAGGAAGCCTTCGACATCGACGCCCCTGAGCGCCGTCTTGAAGACCTCGATGTCTTTCTTGAGCGCCGCTTGGCCCTTGTACTTGATCGAGCCCACAGTCACGACGGTGCCGCGCTTGGGTAGCTTCTGCGTCGGGAAGTACTCGGCATAGAACTCCGGGAACAGAGCCCGGTCGCGGCCGCCCCCGACGGGCGCCGCCATGTTGCGCTCCTCGATACCGGAGAGGCGGTCTAGTACATAGAACGACCAGGAGCGGAACTTGCCGAATTCGCCGTCGCTGACGATGTCGATGCCAGCCTGCTGCTGGCGCTTCACCACGTCGACGACGCTTTGCTGGAGTAGCCCGTCGAAGGCCTGCCGGTCGACGGCAAGCCCATTCTCCATCGCCTCGATGTATTGCACGAGCTGCGGCGGGCGGATGAGGCTGCCGACGTGCGTCGTGAGAATTCGCTCAGCGCTCGTCGGCATAGCGAGGTTTCCCGGGTAGGCTTGGATCGCTCCTGGCGAGCGATCGGAAAGCCCCGCGCGAGATCGAGAGACGGCGGAGATTCCTCGCCTCCTCGCCCTCGCGCGGATGCCTTGGTCTAGAGCTTGTCGACGTCGATCTTCGAGTAGATCTCTTTCATCAACACGTCGGTGAACTTGTCGATGTCGCGGCCGACCTGCTTGGAGATCGGGCGCCACTTCTCGATCGTCCTCGTATAGTCGTCGATGATCGACGCCGGATCCGCCACGCCGAAGTTCTTGGCCGCGGCGATATTGCGCTCACGATCGACCTTGGCGAAGTCGCCGATGGCGGCGTCCCATTCCTTGGCGTCGACCTTCACCAGCTGCACGCCCTTGTCCTTCTGCAGCGTCTGCAGGCTCTCCTCGTTGGCGACGATGAAGTTGCCGATCGCCAGCTTGGCGCTCATCCAGGCCGCGTACTTGACGTGGATCTTTTTCTGGTCGGGCGTAAATTTGTTCCACGTGTCGCGGTTGAGCACGAAGCCGATGGCGGGGCCGGTCAGACCCAGCGGATAGTCGGTGACGTACTTGGCGAAGTCGGCGTAGCCGAAGGTCTTCAGCCAGTCGGCGATGCCGTGCTGGCAGTCGATGCCGCCGCGTTGCAGCAGGCCGACCGCCTCCACCAGCGTGGCGGCCACCGGCACGCCGCCGGCTGCCCGCATCAGCTCCGCGTTGCCGCCCGTGGCGCGCACGCGCTTGCCCTTGAACTCGGCCGGCGACTTCACGGGGCTCGTGCAGGCCAGGAGATAGGCCGAGCTCGTCCAGCCGCCGAGCGGAACGGAATTGATCTTCCTGAATTCCTCGAGACACGACGGGCAGCGCTGGTAGATCACCTCCATGGCCGCGCCGGTCGCCGCCACCACGTCATTGTGGCCGAGCACGACGGTCGAGTAGATCGCATAGGTCGAAGGCGCGACGTTGGGTGCGTAGGTGACGATGCCGAGGCCCGCCTGCATCAGACCGTCCTTGACGGCGCTGAAGGTCCCCTTGCCGTCGGCGATGCGCGCCGCCGGCGATCAGCTTCCATTTGATGGCGCCGTTGGTCTCCTTCTCAATGTTCTTGAAGATCTCGGGCATCGCGTGGACGTTCTGGTACTCGCGCGGCGGCGTCCAGTTGCCGTAGACGAGATCCATCTGGGCCGATGCCGGCTGGCTGGCGAATGCCGCCCCCAGCAGGGCCAGCCCTGCAAACATTGCGATACGATGAATTGACATCGAAGCTCTCCTCCCTTGGGTGACTTGGCGTGGGCTGCCACCGCAGCCGTCACCGGCTGCTTGGCGACCATGATCGATACGCGTGGCGCTCGACTTTCGCTCCCGACTTGGCCGCACACTACCAGTCCACGGCGCATGCCTACAACTTCGCAAATAGTCTGTAGCGCTGGTTTTTCTTGCTTTCGTGGGAAGTGACCCATGCCGGTCAGTTCCGCCTACCGGCTGGCATACCGGGAGCTGGCGCGATGCCTCATGCGCCCCAGCACGCGCCGCAGCGCAATGGCTCACGCGGTGCCGGGATGCTAGAAATCGGAGCCCTGGCGTTGCCCTCCGCAGGCAAGCGCAGCGGGCCAGGAAATGCTTTCCGGCGGCCACGGTGCGAGCGGCCATCGAAAGCATCTTCACGTAGACCTTGAAGATATTCGCATCGTTGTGGTCGACGACGGCTCGACGGACGAAACGCCCGCGATCCTCGCAGAGCTCGCGGCACGTGACCCACGTCTGCTCGTCGTCAGCAAGCGCAACAGCGGAATTGTCGATGCATTGAATCTTGGACTGGCGCACTGTCACGCCGACTACGTCGCTCGCTTCGATGCTGACGATGTTGCCTTCCCTGCCCGCTTGGCCTGCCAGCTTTATTATCTTGAGATGCATCCTCGCTGTGTGGCAGTGGGAGACCCAGCCACTCGACGACCTCATCGGAGCCGACGGCTAGCACATACTCCTCGGGCCCGTCGGTGAGGGCACCAAAGCAGAGACTAGGCTGCGCAGCGCGGGTGCGACACCCCCAGCGATCCTAGGCTCCACGTGGACTTCAATGGCGATCTTCAACTTTCAGGGGTCCGGGAGAACTAGTTCGACATGTCTCGTGCTGGTCCGCACGCTCGGCTTCGGCAGCAAGCTGAGCCTCTGGTTAATCCGGAGCGCGCCTCATCTAGAAGCCGTGCAGGTCGGAGCGTGCATGCTCTCAACATGGGTACGCCTACGATGCCGGTCGCTGCTTCGGACGTCACCTTCGCACTATTCATTCGCCGCCCGGGCTTGGCCAACTGGGGCTGATATCGCGCCCGCACCACAGTTGCGCCCGTGCGAGCTGTTGCGCCTGCCTAGGGTTGACGGAAGCTCATTGTTCGCTCTACGTTCTCAAGATCGGGACTCGATACATAGTTCACGCAAGGTGCAGAAGCGACGGCCAGCTGATACATCGGCTGGAGCAGAACTGTGAGGGCCTTCGCCACACGCCAGTCATCGGGGCGCAACACAAAGTAACCAGAGTGCGCTGCCCAGATGGCTTGAGTCTTGCTTTTTGTGCAAAGCAAGAGTTAAGGAGACCTGAATTAGTACGTTGGTGTGCGGGAAGTTCTATGTGTGCGTACATTCTGAAGACGGATCTTGCCGACGATGACGTTAGTGGCCTTCCACGATCGGCCAGCGAAATAGCGAGCTTCTTCTCCCGCAACAGGGCGGCAGGGCAGGACTCGAGGCGGAAGTTTCGACGAAAACAGGCTGGGCCGCTTGGTGGCGTACCCAAGCGGATTTTTGACATTTTGGGAGCTTCGATCGCGCTTGTCCTGTTGGCACCGATCATGATTCTTGTGGCGGGACTGGTCCGCCTGTTGCTCGGGAAGCCGATCCTTTTCGCGCAGGAACGCGTGGGCTTCGATGGCAAGAGCTTCATCTGCTACAAGTTTCGCACGATGGTGCGGGATGGCGATGAAGTGTTGGACCGGCACCTGCTGGCCAATCCCGCGGCAGCCGAGGAATGGCATCAGACCCGCAAGCTCAAGAACGATCCGCGGGTGACCTGCTTGGGCAATGTCCTGCGCAAGTCCAGCATGGACGAGCTGCCGCAGCTGTTCAACGTGCTGCGCGGCGACATGAGCTTGGTCGGGCCGCGTCCGGTACTACCCGACGAGATCGCCCGTTATGGCCATCATGCCGGCGCCTACCTCAAGGCGCGGCCAGGTCTAACTGGGATGTGGCAGGCCACGGGGCGCAGCAGCGTGGGCTATAGCGGTCGCGTCGCGCGCGACTGCTACTATGCGCGCCGCTGGTCGCTGGGGCTTGACCTCTTGCTGCTGCTCAAGACCATTCCGGCCGTCATTGACTTCGACAACACTGCTTGAGATTGGGGCTCAAGACGCCCGCGTTAGCGGCAAATCAAGGCGTTTCTCACGGGAGCGCACGCACGCCAAGGCCCCGCCGGCCAGGAAGCAGATCTGCAGCGTGACCAGCAGACCCGCGCAATAAAGAACGCTCGCCAGCAACGACCAGTTAGCCAGACTGGTGAGCGCGATTCCAGCCGGCACCGCCATCGCTGAGGCAAACATGACCGCAGGCACCCGTAGCCACAGTCCAAGCAGCAGGCCCGTTCCGCCGGCGATGATAACCGCCCAAACCACAACGTGTCCTTCCAGGTCGCCCCTCAAAACATTAGTCAGCCAAACCGCGCACAGTATGAATTGTTCCTCGCAAGGAACTAACAAAAAGAAAAAGTAGGGATGAAATTTTCTGTGCGCAACTTTCACGCGCCAGGAGACCGGCTATGGCCGGAGCTGCCGAACTTCACTGGCGCGGCGCCCGATGAAGGCTCACGTATGAAACCGCCGGTTTTGTGGCGATGCTTCCATGCGTTGATCAAACATCTGCTGCAGCGCCGCGAGATTGACGGCCCCGGCACAGACCACGATCCGCGCTCGCCTTTGATGTGGGCAGCCTGCAGTGCAGCACAGAATATAGGCAGCGCAGGCGCGTAATTCCGAGCTACGCAGCCTTTGTAGCCCCGAGTTCCGGCATGACGTGCCGCGCGAACAGGTCCAACGAGGCGTACGACTCCGTTGGGCGCATATCCCCGAAAGCAAAGCGGCAGACGAGGTAGTTGACACCCGCTTCTGCCACCTGTGCCTTGAGCCAGTCGCGCACCGTGCCCGGCGCGCCGGCGATGCCGTAACCAGCCCTCTGCGAGTCGTCGAAATTGTCCAGGAAGACGGCGCTGATTGGCTTTGTGCCGTGCTTGTTCCACAAGAGCATCAGGCTGCGATACCAGACCTGATGCGCCCGACGGGCAATCGACAGCGCCTCGGCATCGGTCTCCGCGATCACCACCGCGCGAGCCATACCCATTAGGGGCAGGTCCTCCGGTCGCAACCCCGCCGTGTTCCAGTGCTGGCGGTAGCCGTCCGTCACCTGCCGCACCATGGCCGGCGCCGCATTGCACACCACATTGACCTTGTTGGCGGCCACCCACGGCAGACCGTCGGGCCGGGCCAAGCCATACCAGAGAGGCGGATGCGGGCGCTGCACTGGCTGCATCTCGATCGGCACATCGCGGAAGGCGTAGTGCTTGCCGACGAAGGTGAGCGTAGTGGCAGACAGCCCTGACAGCACGATCTGAAGGGTCTCCAGGTACATTGCCTGGGCCTTGCCCGGATCGACCCCATAGTAGGCAAGCTCGTGCGGAGAGATGCCGCGCCCCACCCCGAGCTCGAGCCGGCCGCCGCTCATCTGGTCGAGCATGCAAATTTCTTCCAGTAGCCGCAGGGGATGGTGCAGCGACAACGTATAGACGAGCGGCCCGAAGCGCAGCCTGCGCGTGCGCTGGGCGACGGCGGCCAGGAAGACGCTAGGCGAGGGCGCGAGCCCCAGCGGCGTCGCGTGATGCTCGGCCAGATGATAGCGGTGGATGCCCAGCCGGTCGTAGGCCTCGATCAGCCGCAGGCGATTCTCGTAGTGCTCGCCGATCGGCGCCCCACCGTCGTCAAGATGATCGAACACGCCAAACTGCATAGCTGGCCCGTCCCTTTCCCGTATCGTCGAGTTGACGCTACCGCCAATCGTTGGGCCGCAACTGAGCCGGACCCATTAAGCGCCGGCGCGGCGAGCCGGAAGAGAGACTACGAATGCCTACAATTTTACGCAAATCCGGCAGCCGCGGTTGGCGGAACCCCAATTCCGATCAAGTAGAAGGAGCAGTGTGGCGGGCAGCGCCAGGGTCTGTAATCGGGTCGTGGGCATACATGTCTGAAAGCAATCCATTCTCGCTTCTGCGGCGCCGGCGTGACGGCATCCGCGAGTGGCTCGATGACGAGGCCCCCTACACGGCCGTCGATCAGCGGCATCTTGATGCTGATACACCCGAGCGGGCCTACTGGCACCACGGCTACCAGGCGGCGCTGACCGACGTCCTCAACCTGTTCAGTAGCGCTGACCAAATATACGGCAGCGAGGACAGACCCAATTAGTGCCCTGTGGGCGGCCGGGGTGCACCCGGTTTCCTGGCGGGGCGAGATCGTGGAAGAGCTCGCATTCGCGTTCGAATGCCGCCTTCGATGTCGGCAGGTAGCTGAACTTGAACAGCGTCGCAGAGCCGATGTAGTTGCGCAGCTTGCTCTTCACGTCCGTATCGGCGCGGCCGACATGGTTGATGCAGAATTTGCCGTCCGCGTTGGTGTAACCGAGCGCATACACACCGGCCGAGTTGCGGGTGATCGCAGCATCGATAGTGTCGAAGTTGAGCTTGTAGGGGCCGTGTAGTCGGCTCTTTGCCATGGCTGCACCGCTGCTATGTGTTGGCCACAGGACTGCCGGGGCCTTCGCCCACGGCACCACCCACTACTAGCAAGCGCACCGTTAACGATCCGTTAAGCATTGCAGATGACCCACCTGGTCGCTCAAGGTCGGCAGAACGCCGAGGACTGGGCGGTCCAGGCACCGAACCCCGTCGCCACCATATTGGCGATGACGCGGCACACGTAGCGCTTCTGCGCGGGATCGTTGTCGGGCCCCGCATGATAGCGCGCCACCGCCATGGTCCAGCTGCCCTCGCGAACCTTCAACTCCTTCAAGAAGCGCGCGGCGTAGTCGACGTTTGCCGCAGGCTCGAACATCTGCTCCACCGACCGAAAGTTCCTGGCATGGAAGTGGTGGTTGATCTGCATGCAGCCGACGTCGACCTGCTTGGCCCCCGCGGCCAGCGCGCTTTTCAAGCGCGCCAACGCCGCATCTCTTGCCTCGTCGTAGAAGGCGCGGCCATCGATGTTGAGCGCGTGGGGACTTAGCGAATCGCCGCGGCCCGTCTCGGTCAGCCCCACCGCATAGAGCATGCCGAGCGGGACCACGTGCCTATTGGCAGCGAGCGCCATGTGCAACTCGCAGAGTTGCACACCGGGTATGGAGGCAGCGGGTGCGCTAGACGTAAAGGCCGCCGCCGCCATGGCCGCGAGTATTGCCAGCTTGCTCGTCTTCACCGTTGCGCCTGTTGCCGAAACCAGAGCCTGCGGGGTGGTCGTGCGCGCCCATCCCTTGCGGTCGCCCATCGGTGAGCGATCCGCGCGACTGGCCGCCCCCCTGCATTTGCATGCTGCCCTGACCGTCCATTGCCGGCGCGCTCAGCCCGCCAAGCCCAGCCGTTCGCACGTCCACGCCGTCAATCAGATATCCGGCCGAGCGCAGCACCGTGGACAGCGCATCCCGGTCTCGCTGGATGAGACTGGCGGTCTCGCCGCGGTCGGCCTCGAGGGCAAGCTGCAGAGCCTGGTCCTTCACCGCTATGCGAATGGTCACCGTGCCGAGACCGTCAGGTTGCAGTTGGAGGTGGATCACCTTCACGGGCGAGCCGAAGGATTGGGTCAGCCCGAGACCTCGCAACTCGGGGCGCTCCGCCTGTCCAAGCAGCTGCCCGGCCTCCGCTGCGACTCTTTCGGCAATCTGATACGCGACGTTTGCAACCGGAGCGGAATTGACGAGCTGGTCCAACCGCGCGATCGATGCCGCTGGGAACACGCCATCGCCGGAGCCCTCTTCGGCCGTCGCGGCGGCTGCGTCGAGCGCTGGCTGACCGCCCATCGGCGAGCTATTAGCGCGCAGGATTGCGCTCCACCGCGCATCGCGCAGCTGGGTCACAGCGGTGTGCGGGTCGACGAGCTCCGCGTCGACGTTCGCGTCGGCCATACTGGCCAGCCGCGCGTCCGGCGCCGATTGCGAGCGGGCACCGAGCACGTCATCGCCGTCGACGGCAATCGGCGCCCCTTCCACCGCGGCAGCCGCCAGGACTGGCGCTAGATGCTTCTCCTGGCCGAGCACGCTGACCTTGGCCATCGTCTCGGGGACGGGCTTGCCCGCGCGCTTCGCCTCCGCCTGGCTGTTCGCCTTCGCCAAATTGGCGAGCATGGTCGCGTCGGGGACCGAGGGCGCCCCACCGTCCTGAGCTGCTGCCAGAGCGGTGCGCACCAGCGCGATATCGGCTTCCGTCGCGGTGCCGTTAGCGACCCTCGCCGCGACGGCAGCCGGATCGATATTTTGGCCAAGCCCCGCGTTTGCCGCCAAGAGTTGGGCCAGCGAAGCCGCATCGCTGACGCCGACCAACGCGAGCAGCAACGCGAGATTGTCCGCTTGCTGCGGCAGCGCCTGATCGCCGAGGGCGTCGGGGTCGCCAGCGGCGACCTCCTCGCCGGGCACTTCGGCGCCGCTTTGCCAAGCTCGCACGTTGAGGCGGCCATTGTCTCCTGCCAAGCCTGAGGGCTTTGCGGGGCCACGCCCTCCTTGGCCCTCCTGCGCAAGCTTCGACACAACATTGAGAAATCCACCGGCCTCGCCGCCCTCATCCGCCCCGCGACTGGCGCCCCGCATCCTGTCCGTCTTAGCCTCGCCCGCCGCGATCGGCGGCGGCGATAACGTTCCCGTGTTCATTTGCCTTGCTCGCTCAACATCTGGTCGACCCGCGCCAGGGCCTTCTGCGCACGTTCCAATACCTGGTCGGGATCTGTACCTTTGGCGTTGTCGGCAGGTGGCGCGCTGTCCACCTCCGGCTCGGCCGGCATGCGCCGGATCTGTCCGGCTATCGACAACGCCGCATCGAGCAACACGCGTTCGGCCTCGCCGAGCTTGCCTCGCTCCATCGCGCTCAAGACCTCGATGCCTCTGTCGAAGTCGTCGGTGACGATCAGCGCTGCCCCTTCGTAGAGCCGCGCGCGCTCCTTCTCGTCGCTGTCCTCTTTGGCAAGCGCCACCGCGTTCGACGCGGCGAGCCTTGCCAGATCGGCCTTCCCCTTGACCAGCGCCTCCCCGGCAATCGTGAGGTAGACCTCACCGCGCTGGGCCGCCCCCACGCCGCCAAGCATGCTCGTCAGGCGCGCCAGCCTCTCTGCATCGGCAGCATTAGTGTTGGCGGCAAAGGCAAGGGCGAACTTCTGACGGAAGCCGCCGGCATAGACCGAGTTGGGAAACCGGCGCAGATAGCGGGCTGCAAGCATCTCGAAGCGATCGACATCGGCCGTCGCCGCCAGAAGGGTGATCTGGCGCCGCAGCGCCGCCTCCTCGATGATCGTGCCTGGGGCGAGCAGCCCGGCGTCGTCGAAGTGGATGAGCGCCTGGGCCGGTTGCTTCTTCTCCGTCAGCTCGCCCTGCACGTAGGCGACGTGACCGGCAAGGCTCGCGTGCAGCGAGCGAACTTCGATGTCACCCAGCATCTGCAAGGCTTCCTCATGTCGGCCCTCACCGTGGGCCAGCACGCCTTTGAGCAGCTTCTCGTCGAGTTCGACGCTGCCGCCGCTGTCGATCACCTTTTGAAGGGCGCGCACGTTGCCGCCGTTGAGGACGAACAGCACCGCCGCGCGCGCGTTCTTAGGGTCCTTCCAGCGTTCCGGATCGACTGCATCGAATTGCTCGGCGATGCGCCCAATCAGCACGCGTTGATGCGCGTGCGCGCGCGCGCTGCCGCGCGCGATCTGGTCCTGCAGCGACTGCAGCGAGCGCACCAGCTCGAAGGGCTCGCCGCCGCTGTTCTGCCCCTGCGCCGGCCACGCCAGGGCCAGCGCGCAAACAATTGCCACACCAGCGAGCTTGCTCGTCACTGCTTGGGCCTCCGCAGCAGGATCTCGATGCGGCGATTCTGGGCCGCGCCCGGATCGTTCGGGACTTTCAGACTGCGGTCGGCGTGGCCCTCGACGCGCTCGAAGCGCTTGTCATCCACGCCGCCGCGCACCAGCATGTAGTAGGCCATGTGCGCGCGCGCCGTCGAAAGCCGCCAATTGTCGTAGTTGCCCGAGCGGTAGGGCCTGCCGTCGGTGTGGCCCCGCACGATCAGCGGGTATTGATACTGCTGCAGGATCTTGGCCATCTTCTCCATGATGACGACCATCGCAGGCCTGGGCTCGGCGGAAGCCACCGCGAACATGCCGAAGTCGTAGTCGTCGGTGAGGCTGATCAGCACGCCGTCTTCGTTCGCCGTCACGTCGATGTTGGGGACGGTCCCGGGCAGCTGCCTGGTCGCCTTTTCGATATCGCTTTCGATCTTGGTTGCCTCGGCTTGCGCGGCCTTTTGCACCGCCGCCTGCTGGGCCGCCTTCGCCTCTTCCACGCTCGCGACCGGATCGCGGGCCTTCTCGCCCGGCGGAGACAACTCGGGCGGCGCCTGGGCGTTCTCCTCGAGCTTCTTGCCCTCACCTACGGCGGCAGGCGCTTCCAGCTTGGACTGCGCATCTTGCGGGCCGATCGCGGGATTTTTCTCGGCGAGCCGCTTGTCCTCTACCGCTGGTGCTGACGGCTCGCCCAGCGCCGGCGGCTCCGCTGGGGCGGCCGGGTCCGCCGGGTCGGCCTTGGGCGCGGGGGCCGTCGTGCGCTTGCCTGTTGGCTGCACGCCGGGATCGAAGGGGTCGCGATAGAGCTCGCCACCCGAGCCGGTTCCCTCCTTGGTCGGCGGCGGTGGTGTCTCGGCAGCCGCCTCCGCCGCGATCCTCGCCAGGACGCCGTAGGGGTCTCTGAACAGCGCCTGCTCGGTGAACCTCGCCTTCACCTGCGACTGCTGCTCGTTACCCAGAGCCTTGCCTGCGCCATCGCCTTTGCCGGTGCCCTCGCCCTTTTCCTCGGCCTCGCCCTTGGCTTCCGCCTCCCCAGATGCCGCTGGCGCCCCCTCGGAGGTCTTCGCCTTCGACTTCGTCTTCTCCTTGGACTTCGGGTTAGCCTTTTCCTTGGGATCGCCGACAGAGGTCTCCTTGCCCTGCTTGCCCTGCTCGCCGCTCTCGACGGTGTTAAGCCCCTTAGAATGCGGCGTGCTGTCGGTCAGGCGCATGGGATTGAAGTAGTTCGCGACCTGCGTCAGCACCCTCTGGTCGGTGGAGTTGATCAGCCACATGACGAGGAAGAACGCCATCATCGCTGTCATGAAATCCGCGTAGGCGATCTTCCACACGCCCCCGTGATGGCCGCCTTCCTCGCCACTCCCACGGCGCCGGATGATGACAAGCTCGTGGGCCTTGGTATCCTCTTCGCCCGGCTTCACCGCGTGAGCTCCTCGAGCCTATCCATCCATCCCCTGAGGCACGTTTCCAGGGTCGCCGGCCCGGCCACGATCTTCACCTCGCAGTCGTCGTTCGGCACATAGGTGACAGTGATCGTCTTGTCGGCGAGCTGTGCAGCTACCGCCTCGAGCACATCCGCGGGCCCGCTGATGTGCAGCCCGACGCCGGGATCGGCCATCAGCAGTGCATTGAGGTTGGCCTGCAGCTCGGCGATGGCCTGTTGCCGCAGCCCGGCCTCAAGGAACGGCTTCAGGATACGCGCCGTCGTTTCTGCGATCCGCGTCTCGAAATCCGCAACCGCCGCGTACAGCTGATTGGTGAGCGCTTGCCCCGCCTCCTCGGACCACTTCTGCCGTTCGGCAGCTAGTTCCGCAGCAAACGTTGTGCGTTGCTCGTTGAGCTTGACATTGAACTGAGCCGCCGCCGTCGCCCTGCCGGTCAACAGCCCGCGGCCATACGACTCTTCGAGCTTTGCCGCCACGCTGGCGGCGCTGTTCTCGTCCGCTTTGGCGCCTGCAGGCGCTGCGTCGGCGGGGGCGCCGAAATCGGCAAGAAACCGGCCGGCGGGGACCGCGCTCATGTACTTCTAGCCCCGTGCATCCACTGCTTCATGATGGATGCGGCCTGCTCCTCGTCGAAGTCGATCATCTGCTCGAGCCGCTTCTGCGGCGTGCGTCCGAGCTTGCTTGTGAGGTCGGCGATCAGATTTGGTGGTTTCTCCCTGACGATCTCGTCGGCGGTCGGCGCTTGGTGGACGCCGGGCGCGTCGAAGCCGCTTGCCATCGGCGGAATCTGAATAGCCTCGGCAGGGCTCGAAGACAGCAACGCCTTGGTGGCGGGTCGCAGTCCGAACCAGATCAGCAGCATCGTTATGGCAACCATGGTAATGCCTCTGATGAGGCTGCCCGTGTGATCCATCAGCTGGGCCATGATGCCAGTCCCGGGCACGGGCTCCAGCGTTCGGTCGCTTGGCAGGAAGTCGACGGCTGAGATGGTGATGCGGTCGCCGCGCTTCTCGTCCACGCCGGCGGCTGACCCGACCAGCCGCTCCACTTCCTTCAATTGATTCTCGAGTGCTTCGGGCCTTGCTCCCTCACCCAGCGTTGCCAGCATGCGCTTGCGGTTGACGATCACCGCGATGGTGAGGTTCTCGATCTTGTAGCCCTCGCTTACCGTCTGAACGGTCTTCGAGCTGACCTCGTAGTTGGTCAGCTCCTCGCGCCGCTCGTTCTGTTTTTTGTTCTGCTCGCCCGTAGTGCTACCTGTCGCCTGGTCCGCAGGAATGTTTTGCTCGACGCCGGCAGTGGGCCGATTGCTATTGCTGTTCTGCGAGCTGCCGGTCTCTTTGACCGTGCGGACCGAGCGCTCCGCCTTGCCGTCTGGATTGAAGTTCGTCTCGTTGATCTGCCGCTTGTCGGTGTTGAGGCGCGCCGCCACGCTAATCTCGAAATTGTCGAGGCCCAGGTACGGAGCAAGCGTCTTCCTCACATTGTCCTGCAGCTCCTTGGCAACCGTACGCTCCAGCGAAAGCATCTTGGCCGGCGTCGCATTGAAGGTGTCGCCGCCGGCGGCAAGGATTGTCCCGTCAGTGCTCAACACCGACACCTGGTCGATGGTCATCCCAGGGATGGCAGCCGACACCAAATGCCGGATCGCCGGACCGGAGGGGAAGTCGCCTGCGTTCTCGGTGCGAATGATGACGGAAGCAGAGGGCTGCTGCCGGGTGCGGCGGAACGACCCCGCTTCCGGCAGCACGATGTGAACGCGCGCGGCCTTTACACCCTTCATGGCCTGGATGGTGCGGGCGATCTCGCCCTCCAGGGCCCTCAGTCGCGTGATCTCCTGCATGAACGATGTGAGGCCCATCGACCCCATCTTGTCGAACAGCTCGTAGCCGGCATTCGAGCTGGTCGGCAGACCCTTCTCGGCCAGCAGCATGCGAGCCTGCGCAGTCTGCCCGCGCCGGACGGACACGGCGTTGCCTTGCGAGTTCACGTCGAAGGTTATGCCGGCCTCTTTCAACGCAGCGCCGATGCGGCTGACGTCCTGTGCGTTCAGACCAATGTAAAGGGTCTCAAACTCGGGCCGGCTCAGATAATAGCTGCCTCCGCCGACCGCGGCGAACACACTCAAACCAATGAGGCCGAGGGTCGCGAGGCGGCGCCCGCCGAGCCCCAGCAGGCTGCCCCATAGCCGCTCCAGCTGCTCCAGCCCGAACATGAGAGGTCCCGGTCATGCCTGTGGTTCGAGCGAGGATATTCTGGCACCAACCTTGCGCGAGAATTGCGCGGCCGCAGGCGGCGCAGCTTCCGATCCGATCACGCCATGCCCGCAACAAGAGCAGGCCCAAACCGGTCAGTGGAGGAAATCGCTTATTGGAAGAGCTGCATGATAGATTGGCTGCTCGAATTGGCGATGCCGAGCGACTGAACGCCCAGCTGCTGCTTGACCTGCAAGGCCTGCAGCTTGGTCGACTCCTCGTTCATGTCGGCATCGACCAGCTGGCCGATGCCGCGGCTGACCGCATTCATCAGGGCCTTGATAAAATCCTGCTGGATGCCGATGCGCGCCTTGGACGCACCGAGCGAGGTCGCCGCATCCGTCATGGAGGATATGGTGGCATCGACCATGCCGATAATCTCTTCCAAGTCCTGGAGGTCGGCGTCGCTGTCGGTCAGGGCCGAGATGTCGACCGCGTCGGCCGAGCCCGCGACGGAATAGGTCACGCCGCCATTCGTAGTCGTGCTCTGCAGATCGAGAATGCCCGACTGGTCGGCGGCATCGAACAGCTTGAGACTGCTCAGATCGATGCCGATCGTGCCGATGGTTACCACGCCACCCGAGCGCGAGAACGACGACACGATGGTCTTGGTGGCGTTGTAGTTCCCGGCGCTCGGAGTCCACCGACAGCCAGTTCTCGCCCGAGAACGAACCGGAGTCGGCGATGCCGCGCAGCTGCGACTGCAGCTCGGTGATTTCACTCTGGATCTTGCTGCGGTCGATGCCTGGCTGGCGGGCAGCCACCAACTTGCTCTTGATCTGGTCGACGACCTTGATGGCGCTGTTGATACCGGTGTAGGCGACGTCTACGGTCGCGGCGCCGAGGCCAAGGGCGTCCTGCACAGTGGACATAGCCGAGTTGTCGGAGCGCATGCTGGTCGCGATCGACCAATAAGCCGCGTTGTCGGATGCATCGGCAACCCGGTAGCCGGTGGAGATGCGGCTCTGCGTCTCGGTCAGCGACTTGTTGGTCTGCGTTAGCGTCTGCAGCGCCGTCATCGCCGCGACGTTCGTATTGATGCTACTCATCCCTTGCGTCTCTCAGAGAGGTTATTGGGAAACGCAATACATCCGAGCAGTCGCCAGCATGTCAGAGTGGCATCACGTTCCAGAGCCGCTGTCACTCAAGCGTCTTTGACGTGCCATCCTGCTTTAATGCCTAGATGACGATTCTTACCCATGTATTAACCCTTTTAGCTTGCGCCAGGCCTGAGAAGGCGAATCCAACGCCAGCGGCCACGCTCCCAAGGAGAGCGTGGCCGTTTGGCTACGGTGTTGTGCTTGATGCGTTCTAGCGGAAGAGCGAGAGGATCTGCTGGCTCGAGGAGTTGGCGATGCTAAGCGACTGCACGCCCAGCTGTTGCTTGACCTGCAGGGCCTGCAGCTTGGTCGAACTCCTCGTTCATGTCCGCATCGACCAGCTGGCCGACGCCGCGGCTGACCGCATCCATGAGGCTCTTGACGAAATCCTGCTGGATGCCGATGCGCGCCTTGGCCGCGCCCATGGAGGTGGCCGCGTCGGTCATGGACGAGATCGTTCCGTCGACAACGCCGATGATCTCTTCCAGGTCGGCCAGGTCGTTGTCGCTGTCAGACAGGGCCGAGATGTCGACCGCATCGGTCAAGCCCGCCACCGAATAGGTAACGCCGCCGTTGGTGGTCGTGCTTTGCGTGTCCAGGATGCCCGACTGGTCGGCGGCATCGAACAGCTTGGTGCCGTCGACATCGACGGTGATGGTGCCTATGACAACCGCGCCGGCGGTGCGGGAGAACGACGACACGATGGTCTTGGTGGCGTTGTAGGTGGCTGCACCCGAGTCCACCGACAGCCAGTTCTCGCCCGAGAACGAGGCAGAGTCGGCGATGCCGCGCAGTTGTGACTGCAGCTCCGTGATTTCGCTCTGGATCTTGTTGCGGTCGACGCCGGGCTGGCGGGCCGCCACCAGCTTGCTCTTGATCTGGTCGACCACCTTGATGGCGCTGTTGATGCCGGTGTAGGCGACATCGACGGTTGCGGCGCCGAGCCCCAGGGCGTCCTGCACCGTGGACAGCGCCATGTTGTCGGAGCGCATGGTGGTGGCGATCGACCAGTAGGCGGCGTTATCGGATGCGTCGGCAACCCGATAGCCGGTGGAGATGCGGCCCTGGGTCTCGGTGAGCTGGATGTTTGTTTGGGTGAGCGTATGCAGCGCCGTCATCGCTGCGACGTTCGTGTTGATGCTGCTCATCTGCAGGACCCTCGCAAGGTGGCCACAAACGGAGGCTGACCGGGCGCAAGCCGGCCTGGCAGCGGGCCGTCAAGCCTCTTGGAGCCCCGTCTGTGTGCGCTCCAACCTGCCATAAGAAATATGGTTAAGCGATAAGTGTTGCATATCGCTTAACGCGCAAGCTTGGCGTCAGACGAATGAGCGGACCAGCGAACCGACGAGAAGGTTCCACCCGTCTATCAGGACGAAGAAGAGAATCTTGAACGGCAGGGAAATGACGGTCGGCGGCAGCATCATCATGCCCATCGACATGGTCAGCGTCGCCACAATGAGATCAATCACCAGGAACGGCAGCACGATCAGGAAGCCGATTTCGAAGCCTCGCCTGAGCTCTGAGATCATGAAGGCCGGGATGAGTATGCGCAACTCGACCTCGCCGGCGTCGGCTTGCGGCGCCACGGCGGCCGGCGCAGCGATCTGCGGCGGAGCCTTGCCTGGCGCCGCCGGGCGAGAACCAGGCGCCAGGTCGGCGAACAATTGCAGGTCCTTTTCACGCACGTTGGCCCGCATGAAGGTCCGGAACGGGGCGCTGACGCGCGTGTAGGCCTCGTGCTCGGTGATCTTGTTCTCGATGAGAGGCTGCACGCCGTTCTGCCAGGCTTGGTCGAAGGTTGGCCCCATCACATAGAAGGTCATGAACAACGCGAGGCTGATCATAACGAGGTTGGCGGGCGTCGTCTGCAATCCGAGCCCCGTACGCAAGAATGACAGAGCGACTACGAAGCGGGTGAAGCACGTCACCATGATAAGCAGCCCCGGCGCCACTGAAAGCACGGTTATGACCAGGACGAGCTGGATGATCCTGCCGGCTGCGGTGCCGTCGCTTCCGGGAATGAGTGTGTCGAGCTTGGGCACCTGGGCCGCCGCTGCCGTAGCACCCGCCAGGAACAGCAGCAGAATGATGGCGAGCTTCTTCATGTTGCCTCTCACTCCACGATCAACGTGTGGATGATGAGATCTCGCACCTTGCCGCCGCTGCGAATGCGCACGCGGTCGTTGAGATCTTCACGGAAATGCAAGAGCCCGCTCGAGCCCTCGATCAGGGGCAGCGAAAGCGTTCGCAGGTAGGCGACCGTATCCTCGGTGATGGCGGCGGCGAGTCCTTTGGCGTCCACACCTTCGCCATCGAGCACAATGGAGGCCTCGAGCCTGATCCACGTGCGCTCCGGGCTCGCGATGTTGGTAACCATGGGCGACAAGGCAAACAGCGTGGCCTTCTCGGAGAATCGCCCCTTGCGCCCGTCGGCGGCGTCCACCTTTGCCGATGGCGGCGCTTGTTTGCCAACCCTGGAGAGCACCTGAAGGCCAAACAGCCCTCCAGCCCCCAAGGACAGCCCGGTCAGAACAGCCATCGCCAGGATCAGTGCGAGCAGCGATGGCCCTGCAGGTGCTGCCGGGGCTCCCGTTGGCTGGCTGGTGTCGTCGGGCTCGGCCATCGCACCTCGCCGCAGGCTCAGAACGGAAAGATGATGTCGAGAAGCTGCTGGCCCCAAGCCGGCTGCTGGACTTCCGTTAGGCGGCCGCGCCCGCCGTACGATATGCGTGCCTCGGCGATCTTCTCGTAGGAGACCATATTCTCAGTGGAGATATCGCGCGGCCGCACGATCCCCTGCACGGTCAGCACGCGCATTTCGAAGTTCACGCGCACCTCCTGCGTACCGCTGATTATGAGGTTGCCGTTGGGCAGCACGTCCATGACGACGGCCGCCACCAACAACTCAATGCTCTCGGAGCGTGTGATCGCTCCTTCGCCTTTGCTCGAGCTTTTGGAGTCGATCGTGGAGTCAGCCGTTCCATTGCCGCTGCCACTCAGCAACGGCAGTTGCAGCTTGTAGTTGGTATCGAGGTTGAAGTTCATCTTGCTGTCGCGGGACCGCTCCGAGGTGTTGTCGAGCGAGGCCTTGTCCTTGATGGAGATCTTTACGGTCACCACGTCGCCGACCTTCATCGCACGAGGATCGCGGAAAAGATCGGCGCTCGCGTCCTGCCAGAAGGAATTGCCGGCCTTGTACATCGGCGGGGGTGCCGGCTCGTTGGGCACAGCGACGGTGTTGGGGCGCAAACCGGCACCGACGGGTGTCAACGCAGGCTCCTTGCCGATGTCGTGGACGTTGGCGGCGCACCCCGCCAGCAGCGCCAGGCAGAGCCCGATTAGGACGACCGATCGTATCATTTGGCCTTGGCCTCTGCCGGGTTCTTGGGGGGCGCGACCGGCGTGACCTTGCCCGCACCGCTGATTGTTGCCGACAGGCGAACGGCCTGGCCGGGCTCCATCTCATTGAGAATCAGGCTCGCGGTGCGCGGTTCGAGCCGCACCAGAAGCGAGGCAGCAGTCTCCTCGTCCAACGCAGCCAATTGCACGGCAGCCGCGTCCGGCCGCATGCGCGCATAGATGCGCAAGAGGGTCTCGTTGGCCTTCTTGGAGAACTCGTCGCGGCGAGCCAACCACTTCTGCAGCTCCGCGGTCCTCTCTTCCAGGGCCGCTATTCGCTTGGCGACCTCCTGCTCCATGCCGGCGAGCATCTTCCTCTGCCAGGCAAAGCGCGCATCGGCCGCAGGATTGGCAATGTTGGCGCAGTACTCCTCGGCCGCAGTTCCCTTGAGCGCTGCCGTGTCCGGCTTGACCTCCGCCTTCAGCGCAGTGGGCTTGCGATCGGGCTGAGCTGCAACATCGGGCTTGGGCTTTGGCGATGCCGCGGCGGAAGTCCATGGGGCGGCGGCCGGCTTCGACGGCTGCACACTCCCCGTCACCGTCGTCTCCCAGCCCTGCTGCGCAAGCGCCACGGAGCTGGCAACCGCAAGTGTGGCGGCTATCGCGGCCACGCGCACGCCACGCCAGATGGCCGAGGCAAGCGGCCGGCGCCCTTCGAGCATCGTTGTCATTGGACGACCAAGTCAGCCTGCAGGGCGCCGGCGCTCTTGATCGCCTGTAGAATGGCGATGATGCCAGGAGGCTTCAGCCCGATACGGTTGAGACCAGCGACCAGCGTCTGCAGATTGGTGCCGCGGATGATGGCGAGATTGGCGCCCTTCTGATCGACCTCGATCTGCGTTTCCGGCGTCACCACGGTCTCGCCGCGCGCGAAGGGCAACGGCTGGGACGCCTTGCTACTCTCGGTTACGCGCACGGTCAGGTTGCCGTGCGCAACTGCCACGGTCGATATCTGCACGTCCTTGCCGATCACGATCGTGCCCGTTCGCTCATCGATGACCACGCGCGCGGGAGCATCGGGTTGCACTGGCAGGTCGCCGACTTCGGCGATGAAGCGGGCCGCGGAAATAAAGAACGGCCGCGCCAGAGACACCGTCCTCAGATCGTTTTCCTTCGCGACCTTGATGCCGTAGCGCTGCTGTGTGTAGGCATTGATCGCGTCGGTGATGCTGATCGCCGTGTTGAAGTCGGGGTTGCGCAGCTCGAACACGATCGCCGTTTCATCGGCAAGCTTGCCGGGAGCGTCGCGCTCTACCAACCCCCCGTTGGGTACGCGGCCCGTGGTCGGCACGCCCTGCGTGACGGTCTCCGCCTTGCCGGTCTGGGCGAAGCCGGTGACAGCGAGGGGACCCTGGGCCACGGCATAGATCTTGTTGTCCGCCCCCGTCAGCGGCGTGAGGATTAGGGAGCCACCCTGCAGCGAGGTCGCATCCCCCAGCGAGGATGCCGTCACATCGATGCGCGCGCCCTTACCGGTGAACGCGGGCAGCTCCGCCGTGACAATCACGGCCGCCACATTGCGCGTGCGCGCCTTGGTGTTGCGCACGTTGATGCCCATGCGATCGAGCATGGACTGCAGCGACTGCTCGGTGAAGGGCGCGTTGCGCAGGGTGTCGCCGGTGCCGTTGAGGCCGATGACCAGGCCATAGCCGACGAGCTGATTGGGCCGCACACCCTGCACGGCGACGATGTCCTTGATGCGCGAGGCGGCAATGGCCTGCCATCCGATCAGGCACAGCGCGCCCGCCAGGAGTGCCTGTTTGATCATGGCGGCCCTAGCCGAACGGTGCCGTCCGGCCCCACGGTGCCCTGAATGACCACCCCGCTGTCGGGGTTGCGCAGGGTAACGACGTCGCCGGCGACCCCGTTCTGAAGGGCAACGGCCTGGGTGGTGATCGTAAGCCCGCCCGTGGTGTAGACGACGAGGGAGGCCTTGCCCGTATTTACCAGGTAAGGGTCGCGGACGGCGCTGACGGGCACGGGCTGCCCCTGAAGGAGCGTGCGCTTGGCAACTTTCCCCACCAACGCCTGACGGTCGTCGAACACCATCGAGCGCGTGACAGTGTGTGCCAGGAACGCGCGCTCGGCGAGCTGGTCGTCGGAGATGGTGTCGCCGGGGTAGATCGTCGTGCGTGGCACGGGCAAATCGACGTTTCCGGCGAGCGCAACACCGCCCGCGTGGGCCAGCACGATGACGGCGGCCACCAAAGTTGCAGCAACCCACGATGCCCGCCCAAATCGCACGACGATGGCCCTCATGCTCTAGCGCAAGTTCTTCGAAACCGTCGCATACATCTCGTCGGACGCCTGGATGACCTTCGAATTCATCTCGTAGGAACGCTGGGCCTGGATCAGTTCGGTGATCTCCTTCACGGGGTCGACGTTGGAGTTTTCCAGGTAGCCCTGCGTGACCTTGCCGAAGCCGGGATCGCCCGGCACGCCTGCCACGGGCGCGCCCGATGCGGGTGTTTCGCGATAGAGATTGCCGCCGAGCGCCTCGAGACCGGCATCGTTGGTGAAATTGGCCAATGTCAGCTGGCCGATCTGCTGCAGCGTCGTTTCCGTGCCATTGCGGACGAAAACCATGCCCGTCTCGTTGACGACCACCTCGGTGGCGGTCGGTGGAATGGTCATGGCCGGCTGCACGAGATAGCCATCGCCAGTGACGATCTGGCCGTTGGCGTTTCGATTGAACGAGCCGGCGCGCGTGTAGAGCGTTTCCCCATTCGGGCCGGTGATCTGGAACCAGCCGCGACCGTTCAAGGCAAGATCGAGCTTGTTGCCGGTCTGTGCCAGCGACCCTTGCATGTGCAGGTTGCGGACTGCAGCCGTGCGCACACCTAGCCCGATCTGCGCGCCTTCCGGAATGGGATCCTGGCCGCCGCGGTTCGGCACGCCAACTGCCCGCTCTGCCTGGTAGAGCAGGTCGGTGAACTCGGCGCGTGAGCGCTTGAAGCCCGTGGTATTGATGTTCGCAATGTTGTTCGCGATCACCTCGACGTTGGTCTGCTGCGCATTCATGCCGGTCGCAGCTATGGCAAGCGATCTCACGTGACGTTCCCCTAAATCTGCATCCGGCTCAGTTCGAGATAGGCAGCCACCACCTTGTCACGGATCGCCACCGCGCCCTGCAGGGTCTGCTCGGCAGACATCACCGCTTCCACCACCTGCTGCACGGTGGCCGTGCCCTGGATTCCGGCCATCGCCGTCGTCTCGGCGTGGCGAACCACACTTCGCCGCATTGCCGGCGAGCTGCGAGAGCATTGCGCCGAAATCGGCGCCGTCGCCGCCGCCAACACCGGCAGTGCGCTCAGGCCCACCGACGGGGAACGAACCGGATAGAGGCGAAACCGGGTCGATCATGTGGACCTCAGCAGATCGAGCGTCATGTTGATCATGTCGCGCGCCTGGCGGATGGCCTGCAGATTTGCCTCATAGGACCGGTTCGCTTCGCGCATGTCGGCGGCCTCGACCACGAGATCGACATTGGGCAAGCGCACGTAGCCCTGCGCGTCGGCCGCCGGATGGCCCGGCAGGTGCTCCACCCGATAGGGCGCGCGGTGTCGCTCGATGCCCGCGACCCTTACCACCGTGGCGTTGGCAGCCTCGTCGAGCTCGCTCTCGAAGCTGATGACCTTGCGCGTGTAGGGGTCCGAGCCAGGCGTCCGTCCGGTCGCCTGGGCATTCGCCATGTTTTCGGCAATCACCCTTAATCGCAACGACTGCGCCTCGAGCCCGGAGCTGCCGATTCTGAGCGTAGACAGCAGTGGATCTGCCATGGCGTCAGCCTCTCGAGCTCATCAGGATCAAGCGGTGAAACACCTTCGCGACGCTGGTATTGAGCCGGTAGCCGCGATTGACCTCACCCGCCTTGAGCAGCTCCTGCTCCAGACTGATGTTGTTACCGGAGTGGCTTACCTCCCAAGCCTCGCCTCGGCGCAGCTCCGTTGCAGGGGCTCCCGGCGGACCGGGACTCAGATGCCCTTGCTGAGTTGCCGCCATCGCCAGCTGCGCTTGCTCGAGCGCCATCTCGAAGGGTTGCACGTCCTGCGCCCGGAAGCCCGGCGTGTTGGCGTTGGCGATGTTGCCGGATATCGCGTTCTGGCGCACCGCCAACCACTGATTGTGGCGCGATATGACCTTGAAGAGTTGCATGCTGGCCCCGATTGCACGCGGAATTCTCGCTGAAGCAATGCTCTAGGCGCGCAATCTTGTCCGAGGCTTGCGCTCGAGTGCAGCCAACACCCCGCGCCGAGCCTAGTGCGACGCAGGTGCCACCAGCGTATCTTGCCGGCTGCCCTTCACCGGCAGCAGGCGCGCGTTGGCGATGGCCTGAACCAGCCGCTCGGTATTCTGGTCGGGGTCGGCCGATCCCTCGTCGAACGTGATGTAGTCGATCTCGATGCCGGCGTGCAGCGCCTCCAGAAGCAAGCGGAAGTAGACGTTCACCCGCATATGGTGGAATTCCATGTCGAGCGACACGGAAGGCGTGCCGCCCCACTGCAGGTTGACGTCGCCTGACAGGCCAAAGCGTATCGTGCCGGGCTTGAAGTAGAGCTCGGTCGAGGAGTGCACCAGATTGGCAATGTTGGCGAACTGGTCGGTTCTGATGAAGGCAACAAAGTCGGCGGCCTCGATCAGGCGCAGTTCCGAGGCCACCTCCTTGATGCCCTCGGCCAACGCCTTCTCGCGATCGAACGTGTAGTTCTTGCCCTGCTTTTGCATGCTCTGTCCCTATCCGGCAGCCCCCGTTGCCCCGGAGCGGCGCGAGAACAGGAAGAGCACGATCTCGGCGACCGCCTTGTAGAACTCGGGCGGAATCATCTTGTCGACTTCCACCACCTTGTAGAGCGAACGCGCAAGCAACTTGTCCTCGATGATCGGGATCGAATGCTCGATCGCGATCTCGCGAATCTTGAGGGCGATCAGGTCCTGGCCCTTGGCGATAACCAGCGGCGCACCGCCCTCCTCCTTCACGTAGCGCAGCGCCACGGCGTAGTGGGTCGGGTTGGTGACGACGAAGGTGGCGCGCGGCACCTGCGCGATCATGCGCTTGCGCGCGCGGTCACGAGCCAGCGAGCGCATGCGCGCCTTGACCATCGGGTCGCCATCGACCTGCTTCATCTCGTCCTTCAGCTCCTGCCTAGTCATGCGCAGGTCGCGGCTCCAGAACAGGCGCGTCCAGACCAGGTCGGCGGCCACCAGCACGACGGTGGCAACAGCCACCGCAATCACCAGCCGGGTAGCCATCGTCAGGAGCAGCGACGGCAGATCGCTGGGCTCCATGAACATCGCATTGAGCAAATCGTTGTGGGCCGACCGCAGCAGCAGGAAGCCGAGCACGCAGACGGCAATCAGCTTCGCGGTCGCTTTCAGAAACTCGACCTGACCCTTGGCCCCGAAGATGCGGCTCCAGCCCTGGCTGATCGACAGATGCGACAGCTTCGGCGTGATGCGATCGACCACCAGCCTGGGCGGATTCTGCAACAGTGAAGCCATGATTCCGGCAATAGCGAGAACGGCAAACACCGGCAGCAGCAGCCGCAGCACGTCCATGCCGATGGCTTCGAACAGGCGCACCGCGTCGCCGCCATTCTCCAGCGGCCAGCCTCCCGCGTTGTCCAGCACGCGCGTGAGCGTGAAATTGAGATGCCCGACCCCGCTTGCCAGGAAGAACGTGGCGATCATCAGCATTCCCAGCAACGAGGCGAGCGTCGCCGCCTCCCTGGAGAACGGCACATTGCCTTTTTCGAGGGCGTCCTGGACCCTCTTCTCGGTCGCCTCCTCGGTCTTGCTTTCCTTGTCCTGACCCTCAGCCATATGTGCGGACCTCTACACCGTCAGTTCGTCCATGACGGCATCGCTCGTCGGCAACACAAGGTCGCCCGATGCCATCATCTTCAGCACGATGTCGACGATCTCGCGCCTGGCGTCCGCCACCTCGCGGTCCGACGCCGACCCGCCGCCCTGCAGCTCCGCCTCCACCATGCGCCGCGAGCGGGCAGCCAGCGAGGAGAGGATGGTGGACTGGAACACGGCGTCGGTGCCCCTGAGCGCCAGCACCAAACGCTCGATCGGAACCTGATCCAGCAGCACGGTGAGCGCCTTGGCCGGCAGGTTGGACAGCTCCGTGAACGTGAAGAGCATGCCCTTGAGCGTGCGGGCGTCCTCGGGCCGGGTCTGCTCGAGGTTCTTCAAGAGGTCGTCCGACTGCGCCTTGTCGAGCCGGTTCAAGATGTCGGCTATGCTGGCGTGTGACGCCGATGTGGTCTTCGCCAGCCATTCCTCGGCAATGGCCTGCTCGATGGCGCGGACCGCGTCGTCGGCGGTCTTCTTGATGCCGAGCATGCGGATGAGGAGGTCGTTGCGCTGCTGGGCCGGGAACCCCGCGACGATCTTTGCGGCCATCCCCGGCTCGATCTTGGAAAGGATGATCGCCGCAGTCTGGGGGTGCTCCTGGCTGAGGTAGGCGCGTATCTCGTCGTCCTTGATCTTGGCGATCTCTTCCCAGACCTGCAACGGAGCTTCGACGGGCTGCTCCAGGTCCTCCGTCATGACGCCGGCGAACTGGTCCTCGCCCATCACGTCGGAGAGCAGACTCTTCACCTCCTTCTCGGTGCCGACGAAATTGATGCCGCTCGAGAACTTCTGCGCGAATTCCTCGACCAGCACCTCAAGGTCGGTTGCGCCGATCGGCTGCAGGTCGCCGGCGAGCTGCGTCAGCACTTTCAGCTCGTCGGGATCGAAGCGCTTCAGCAGCTTGGCGGCTCGCGGCTTGCCGAGCGCAAGCAGCAGCACGGCAACCTTCTCCGCCCCGGTGAACGAGACAGTCTGAGGTGCGGCCGTCTTGGCTTGCGCGGGAGCGCTCATCGCTGGCCTGTTCCTCAGGCGCCCTTATCGTTGCCCGAAGGGCCGACGACCTCGGTGAGCGAGATGCCGAAGCGCGAGGTTGCCTCATCGACCACCACCACCTCGCCGCGCGCGACGACGCGGCCGTTCACCATCACGTCGACGGGCTCGCCGACGCGCCTGTCGAGCGGAATGATCGCCCCACGCCCGAGCTTGGTGAGGTTGGCGACGGGCATGGTTGCCGAGCCCAGCACCACCTTCACCGTTATCGGGATGCGCATGATCATCTCGATATTGGCACCGGCGTCGGCGGCACCCCCTGGATCCGCGAAGCCCTCCATGAGGCCCGGCTCGGCAGCCTCGGCCGCCGCCTCGGGCTGGCCGAGCTCGGCGGCATACTCCTCCAGCAACGACTGCGCGCTCGGCGCGGGTTCGGATTGGTTCATCTTGCTTTCACCGTAGCCAAGGGCCGGCAGGAGGTGCGCCGCGCGGACAGTCGGGCTTCCCACCAATCATTCGCAGGCGCGCGCCTCAGCCGGCCAGGATTTCATTGAAGAACTCCTGCTCACGGTCGATCGGCTCATCGACCTTTAGCGTGTACTTTCCCTGCGACTTACCAAGATGACACCACATCAACCGCTCGCCGTTGCATTCCAGTCGGACGCGGCCGTGCGCCGTCGCGTTCAGCTCGAGCACGTGGCCCACCTTGAATTGGGCAACTTCGCGCAGGTCACCCATGCGTTCGTCCAGCACTGCGCTGACAACGACGTGGGCGCGCGTGACTTCGCTTTGCATCTGCTGGCTCCATTGCTCATCGGCAGAGGGTTGCTCTTTGGTTAGGACGCGGCCGAGAGACTGCCGCAAGGGGTTGAGCGCCGCCCGCGCAACCGCAATCACGATCTCGCCGCCGCGGCCACCCACGTCGAGCCCGAACCTGGCAGCCACGATCGGATCATCGCGGCGGCCCACGGCCTCGTAGTCGATCTCGTCGGCCATGCCTTCAAGGGCGAACGCGGTGTCGGCGATGCCCGCAAAGGCCGTCGAGAGTGCGCTGCCAAACCGCTCGAAGAACGAGGCGATGATGCGCGTCTCGATGCGTGAAAGCGCGCGGTTGGCATTATAGGCCGGCTGCGAGCCGTCGCCGCCGAGCATGGCCTCGACAATAGCGAACGCGGCCGGGCGCTCGGCACAGATCAGCAGTCGCGCGCTCCAGCCGACCGCGTGCAGTATGCCCACCGCGCTCTTGCCGTTGTGTGGCTCGAGAAGATCGCCAGCTATGCCGCTATCCACGCCCAGCAAGGTTACTTGCAGCGGCATTTCCGAGATCGACTCCAGGGTTTCCGTGCAGACGTCAGCCGTCCGCGTGAACGCCACCTGCAGCATGGGCAGGCGCTGGACAAAGTTGGACGAGCCGGTGAACAGCTCCGCTAAGCTGTCGCGGCCGGCCTGCGCTCTCGCAATTGGCCCCGACATCTCCCCTCACGCCGCCGCCCGCGCTTCCGCATCTCCGATGGCGGGCGCCAGCGTCTCCTGCTCGACTTCGTCGATCGTGGGGCGCTCGTAGGCCGAGATGGTCTTGCGACCGTGCTCGAGCGCGATCTGGGGCATCGCCCCGTTCATGAATGCCAACAGCGTTTGCTTGACGATCACGTAGAGGCGCATCTTCTTCTCGCGCACTATCTTGATGTTGTTGGCGATCGGGGAGACCACCGCATACGAGAAGAAGATGCCGGCAAAAGTGCCGACCAGCGCCGCGCCGATCAGATGCCCCAGCACCTCGGGTGCCTGATCGAGGGCGCCCATCGCCTTGATCACGCCCAGCACCGCCGCGACGATGCCGAGCGCCGGGAAGGCCTCCGAGATCGTCACCATCGAGTGATACGCCTTGAGCTTGTCGCTTCTGACCGTCTGAATCTCCTCGTCCATCAAGGACTCGATCTCGTGCGTGCGGGCGTTGCCGATGATGATAAGGCGGCAATAGTCGCAGATGAACGTCAACAGCTCTTTGTTTTTCACCACGCTCGGAAACCTGGCGAAGATCGGCGAGCTGTTGGGGTCGTCGAAATGCGCCTCCACCTCGTTGCGCGGCTTGCTGCGTAGCTCGCGCATCAGGGCGTAGAGCACCCCCAGCACATCGAGGTATTCGCGCTTTTTCGGCACCGCATTCTTAAACGCTTCCACGATGCCCTTGCCGCTGTCCTTGATCGTCTTCATCGGATTGGCGACGACGAAGGTGCCGAGCGCGGAGCCGCAGATAATCACGTACTCCCAGGGCTGCCAGATGACGTCCACATGGCCACCCATGGCCACGAAGCCGCCGAGCAGACAGCCAAGCGTGATCGCGAGCCCGACGATGATCGTCACGGGCGCCTCCCGGATCGAAATACCCCAGCTCTGTGTAAACGCTTGCGCCTTGCGCGAACCTGATTTGCGCGACTGGGCGGCATCAGCGCCAGCCTGGGGCAAGGCCTTTGCGGCAGTTTCTCCAGCGCCCACCCGCAACAAAGGGACCAAGCTCGCGAATGCAGGGAAATCTCTACGTCGGGGTATCGGCACAGCTCGCGTTGCAACGGCGACTCGAGACGATCGCCCACAACGTCGCCAACGCATCGACGGCGGGATTCCGCGCCGAGGAAGTGCGGTTCGAGACCCTGCTTTCGCAGATGAACCCCGATCCCGTCGCGTTCGCGGCCGCCGGGCCGACGTTCCTGGCGCGCCGATCCGGCGAGTTCGTCAGAACAGAGAACTTGCTAGACGTCGCCGTCGAGGGCGACGCCTGGCTCGGCGTCCAAACCCCCGCTGGGATTGTCTATACGCGCGATGGCCGCATGCGCATGGCGCCGACCGGCGAGTTGCAGACACTCAACGGCTATCCGATTCTGGATGTGGGCGGCACGGCGATGCTGCTCGATCCCAACGCGGGTCCGCCCCGCATCGCTCGCGACGGCACCGTCACCCAGGCCAACCGCCAGGTTGGCGCGATCGGGCTCTTCAACATCGACGGCAGGGCCAATCTGCGCCGCTTCGAGAACTCCGGCGTAATACCCGATCAGCCCGCTACGGCTGTGGTCGATTTCGCCCGCACCGGCATGCAGCAGGGCTATGTCGAGAACGCCAACGTCAATGCCGTGATGGAGATGTCGCGGCTCATCAGCGTCACCCGCGCATTCGAAATGGTCTCGGCTTCGCTTGCAGCATCGGAAGCGTCGTTGCAGGAGGCCATTAAGCAGCTCGGGTCGACCGGGTGAGCAACGCGCCGCCGTCATCTGCTACCGAGCACGCGCTCGCAGCGCTGGACCGTCTCATTGCATCTGCCGCGGACCTGCCCAAGATCCGCGTCAGCGGCACGGTGACGGAGGTGACCCCAGCCTTCTGCCGCGTCTCGGGATTGTCGCCGTTCGTCAAGCTCGGCGAATGCATCGAACTCGACACCGGCGCGTCTCCGCAGCTGGGCGAGGTCGTGCGCATCGACGAGCACGGCGTCACGGTGAAGCCTTTCGACACCGGCATGAAGGCCGGCCTCGGCACCGCCGCCCGCCGCCGCGGCTTCGTGACCATAAGCCCGCACACCTCCTGGAAGGGCCGCATCGTCAATGCCATGGGTGCCCCGATCGACGATGGCGGCCCCCTGCTCCGAGGCGAACGCTCAGTGTTCAGCGATCGCGAGCCGCCGCCGGCCATGCGCCGTCAGCGCGCGCGAACGCCCTTGAAAACCGGCGTCAAGGTGATCGACCTGTTCACGCCGCTGTGCGCCGGACAGCGCATCGGCATTTTTGCAGGGTCCGGCATCGGCAAGTCGACGCTGCTTGCCATGCTCGCCCGTTCGCGCGGGTTCGATACCGCGGTGCTCGCCCTGGTCGGCGAGCGCGGTCGGGAAGTGCGCGATTTCCTCGAGGATGCGTTGAAGCAGGACCGGATGCACGCGGTGACCGTCGTGTCGACCGGCGATGAAAGCCCGATGATGCGGCGCTTGGCGCCGAAGACGGCCATGTGCATCGCCGAATATTTCCGCGACCGGGGCGAGAAGGTGCTGCTCATCGTCGATTCGGTGACGCGCTTTGCGCATGCGGCCCGCGATGTGGCGCTCGCCGCAGGCGAGCCGCCGGTTTCGCGCGGCTACACGCCGAGCGTTTTCAGTGAGCTGCCAAAGTTTCTCGAGCGCGCCGGGCCCGGTGAGGAAGGCTCGGGATCGATCACCGGCGTCTTCTCTGTGCTCGTCGACGGCGACGACCACAACGATCCGGTGGCCGACAACATCCGTGGAACGCTCGACGGGCACATCGTGCTGGAGCGGGCAATCGCGGATCAGGGCCGATTTCCCGCGGTCAACGTGCTGACCTCGATCTCGCGGCTCGCCAAGGCCGCCTGCACACCCGAGCAATGGACACTCGTCACCAAGCTGCGCGCCATGATCGCGCGCTTCGAGGATACGCGCGATTTGCGCCTGATCGGCGGCTATCGCAGCGGCTCCGACGCCGAGCTCGACAGGGCAATCCAGCTGGTGCCGAAGATCTACGAGGCGATGCGCCAGAGCCCAGATGATGCGATGAGCGTGGACGTGTTTCAGGACATGGCGCGCGCGCTGTCGGAGGAGCAGGCCGCAGAGGCGGCAGGGCGAGCCCGCAACTGAAAGGCGCCGCGCCGGCGCGGCGCGGCCTCACGTTCCCTTCTTGCCGCTGCGGATGCCATCCTTGTTGACATAGCTGAACTCGTTGAAGAACAGGTCTTCAAGAACACGCGTCGCGAAGCGCTGGTTGGAGCTCTCCACGATGCGCTTGGCGAGTCCCTTCAGGTCCTGCGGTTTCATGTGTCGAAAGTCGAACGCGTCGTCGCTGTAGATCGCCCTGAAGGCCTCGTCCATCACGACCACGTCGGCCTTCATCGGCAGCGCCTTTAGCGTCTTGCCCTCTGCCGTGAAGGAGAACTGGGCCATCACATAGCCCTGGATCGCGCCGGCGCGGATGACCGGCACGCTGACCATTCTGGTCCTAACCGTCTCGAGGCCGTTACCGTGGCTGCCATGGCCCCCGCGGTCGGATTCGGACTCCGCTACCGTGTTGCCCGCCTGCCAGGAAACCGCGGCATAGCAGGCAGCCAATGTCACCAGGCAGGTCCAAAGCCCGGCGATGATGATCTTGATCATCAGCCCCTGCCGCCCAGCGGACGGGAGTAGGTGCCATCGGAGTCCGCGGCACGGATCGCTTCGGCCATCGCCGAGGAAATCTCGCGCACCGCGTCGAGGTGCAGCTGCAGCACCGCGCTGTTGATGTCGAGCTTGGCGCGCAAACTGGCAAGCCGCGTGATCAGCCTCGCGTCGGGCGCCATGCCGTCGATCAGCCGCATGGCCCTAGTCAGCTCCAGCAGGCCCCGGCTCTTGCGGTCGTTGAACTCCTTGAGATCGAATGTGGTGCGGGATTGCAGGGCGGCCGTCTCTTGCTCGACCGCTTCCTCGAGCCGCTCGATGGCGCTTTCGACGAGGCCCAGCATCGCGCTCCCTCCCTTGCCGTCGTTTCCCCGCGAGCCTACGCCAGCAGTGGCCTGCATCGCGCCGCGAGCGGCGAAACCTTGAGCACCGAGCATTGCAACTAGCTCCTTGCGACGGCTGGCGGCGGTGTGGGGGACGCTGCTGCATCGGCCGGTCCCGTATCAGCAGACGGAGGTGGTGTCGGCGCAGTGGCTGCGGGGTCGGCAGCAGGTTGGGCTCGGTTGTGAGCAGCAGCAAGACTGCGCGCAATGCCCACCTGACCGCTGCGGGCGAGTTCCTCGCCCATCTTTTCGGCAAGCATGGATCGCCAGAACTCGCCGGCGCTGCCCTTGCCGAACACGTTGGTGGCATTTTGCGGCAGCATCGATTGCAGGAAGCTCTGCAACACGAAGGCTTCGAATTGACCGTAAGCGTCGAGCCGCCGTCGCGGCTGAGCGCCGGCGCCCACATCGAGGGCAAGGCCGGCGGGAGGGGTGGCGACGTTGAAGCTCGTCGCCTGCGGCGACGCCGCCTCGGCAGTCGCGCGCAGGCGCGCGAGGCGCTCCACCGCAGCCCTGTACTTTTCGGGATCGGCTGCCCGCGCAACGTCGAGCACGATATCTGATGGAGGTGTGATCGCCACGATTGCGGGGTCCACAGAGTTTATGTGGCTTGCACTATGCTCCGACAATCTTACGGGAGGCTTGTCGGCTTGCCGTTGACGGTCTGCTCGACGATGTCCATGAGCTCCTTGGCCTCCCGCTCGCGAACGGCATCCTGCTCGCGATCCAGGGTCAGGCGTTCCGACATCTTCACGCGCGCGGCGTGCTCCTTCAACTTGAGCGCTTGCGCCTCCTTGGCGCGCGCCACCCTCTCCGCCTCCTCCGCCGTCGTGCTCAGGCGGCGAGCCGTGGCGTCGATAAAGAGCCCGTGCAGCGCATTGCTGTCGTTGAGCGCACCGATCAGCTCCACTTGCGCTTGCTCCAGCTCGGCGAGTCGCTGTTCCAGATCCGCCATCTTCCATTGCTCGACGCGATGCAGCTGCTCCAACGCGGCCAGAATGCGGCGAGCCTTGTCAGCCTTGTTGGCCTTGTCCGCAGCCATGGCCAAACCCCTCAACCGGTCGTCAGCCAGGCAATGAACCCGGCCATGAAAAGGCGCAACGCCTCGCCAATCGTGAAGTAGAGCAGCAGCAGCCCGCCTGCGAGGATGAACGGCATGGCGATGAAGTAGACGGGGATCTGCGGCACCAGCTTGTTGGCGATGCCCACCATCAGGTTGATGATCAGCGCATAGACGACAAACGGGCTGCTGATCTGCAGGGCCAGGATGAACGTAGCGGAGAAGGCGTCGGCAATTCTGGCAAGGGCGAGCTCGGCGGCAACGGGCTCATTGACAGGCAGCACCGTGTAGGAGGCGAGTATGGCGCGCAGGATCTCCCAGTGCTGATCGGTGGCGAACAGCAGCACGGTAGCCGTCAGGGTGATGAATGTCGCCAGCTCCGGTACCGGCTCCGAGTCGTCAATCGGCGTGCCGAGAGCGGAGAAGCCGGCCAACTGCGCGGCGCCGACCGCCATGAATTGCAGCGCCGTGTAGAACAGGCGGCCGAGGAACCCGATCAGCACCCCGATCAGGGTCTCGGAGAAGATCAGCCGCAACAGCCCTTGCGGCGTTACATTGGGCACGGCCGTGTTCACTGTGGCGAGCAACATCGGGGTCAGGGCCAACGTTACCGATACGGCGATGAACAAGCGGACCTGCACGGGCACGCGGGAGCTGGAGAACCCCGGCATGAGCATCAGGCAGCCGCCGATGCGGCAGAACAGCAAGAAGACCGCGAGGATCGTCTCCGGCGGCACCAGAGTCATGAGATGGTACCGAGCGAGTGAATCTGCACCCCGCGCGCGATCTCGACGTGGCTCAGCACCGGCAGCGTGGCGAACAGCCGCTCCGTGACCATGCGCACGTAGGGCCTCACATCGGGTGCCGCGACCAGCACGAACTGGTGGCCCTGGTCCATGTGATTGCGCACAACCTTGGCAGCCTCCGCGCCGAACTGCTCGATCAGCCGCGGGTCTATGTCGAACTCGATCACCTCGCCCTTGGCATCGCGCTTGAGGCTCTGATGGAAAGCCAGGTCCCAGCGGTTGCCGAGGCGCAGGACCTTCAAGGTCCCGTTGTCTGACAGATCGCCGCAAATCTGCTGTGCCATGCGCGTGCGCACGTGCTCGGCGAGCTGCTCGGCACGGCGCACGTGCGGCGCCACCTCGGCGATGGCCTCGAGCACGAGATGCAGGTTGCGGATGGAAATGCGCTCGGCGAGCAGCAGCTTCAGGACAGCCTGCAGGCCCGAGTAGGAGAGCTGCGAGGGAATGATCTCCTCGATCAAACGGCGGTATTCCGGCTCCAGACGCTCAAGCAGGGTGCGCATGTCCTTGTAGGACAGCAGCTGAGCCAGGTTGTTGCGGATGACCTCACGCAGATGGGTGAGCAGCACCGACATGGGGTCGACCGGGGCAAACCCTTCCCGCTTGACGGTATTGGTGAAGGCCTCCGACACCCACATGGCCTTCATGCCGAAGGCCGGCTCGCGCGTCTCGTCACCGGGCACGTCCGGACGCGGGCCATCGCCGGTCACGATCAGCACGTCGCCGATGCGCAGTTCCTCGCTCGCAACGACGGTGCCGTGGATCTTGATGTGGTAGCGCTTGGGGGGGATGGCGAGATCGTCCGTCAGCTTGATCTCCGGCACGATGAAGCCGTACTGCCGCGCGAACGAGCGTCGCATCTTGCCGACGCGCTGGGCCAGCTCGTTGTGCGACTTGAGGAAGGCGCTCGAGATCTGCTTGCCGAGGCAAAGCTCGATCTCTGCAGTCTTGAGAACTCGTTGACCGACTGGCGCACCTCGTCGGCAGCTGCGTCGGCCGCTTGCCGAGCCCTCGCATCCTCGATGGCCAAGGCTTCCGCCTTCCGCCGCGGCACGATGTAGGCGACGAACATTAGGATCCCGCCCAGCAGCGCAAACGGCAGGAGCGGCAGTCCGGGCGCCAGTGCCAGCAGGAACATCACCGATCCGGCCATCAGCAACGCGCGAGGGTAGTTTCCGAGCTGGGCCAGAATGGCCTTCTCAGCCGACCCGCGCGTGCCGCCCTTGGACACGAGCAGACCCGCGGCGAGCGAAACGATCAGCGCCGGAATCTGCGTGACGAGACCGTCGCCCACCGACAGCTTGGTGAACACGTCGGCCGCAGCCGAAAGAGACATGTCGTGCTGCGTTACGCCGATGACGATGCCGCCGAAGACGTTCACGGCCGTGATGATGAGGCCGGCGATGGCGTCGCCGCGCACGAACTTCGAGGCGCCGTCCATGGAGCCGAAGAATGAGCTCTCCTCCTCGAGCTCTCGGCGGCGGCGGGTGGCCTCCTTGTCGTCGATGAGACCGGCATTGAGGTCCGCGTCGATGGCCATCTGCTTGCCGGGTATGGCATCCAGCGTGAAGCGCGCACCCACCTCGGCGATGCGCGTGGCACCCTTGGTGATGACCAGGAAATTCACGGTGATCAGGATCACGAACACGATCGTGCCGATCACGAAGTTGCCGCTCATCACAAAGTTCGCGAATCCGGCGATGACATGGCCGGCGGCGTCAACGCCCTCTGCGCCGTTCGAGAGGATCAGTCGGGTGGTGGCGATGTTGAGCGCCAGGCGCAGCAGGGTCGCCAGCAGCAGCACAGTGGGGAAGGCCGAGAAATCCAGAGGTTTCTGGATCCACAACGCCACCATCAGGATCAGAACCGACAGGGCGATGGAGAATGCGAGCCCGATGTCGATCATCCAGGCCGGCAGCGGCAGAAACAGGACCGTCAGAACGAACACGACGGCGAGGGCAAAGCCCACGTCCTGCCCGCTCTTGCCTTCTATCGGCTTGATGCTTGTTGCTTGGGCCATCGCTGCACCGGCACCGTTGGTCGGGGTGTCAGTCTGACCTGTGAAGCTTGCGCGAGGTTGCCCGTCCGCGGTCTAGCCGAGGCGCTAGAACCCCACCTCGATGCGCGCGTACACCTGCTCGGCGAAGCCATAGATCACCGCACCGATGAAGGGCGCCATGACCGAGCAAATCAACAAAATCGCCACGATCTTGGGGACGAAGGTCAGCGTCATTTCCTGAACCTGCGTCAGCGCCTGCAGCAAGGCGATGATGATGCCGATCGCCATCGCCGCGACGATCGCTGGCCCCGAAGCAATAATGACCGTCCACAGGGCGGACTGCACGATATCCAGCGCATCGGCGTGGTTCATGGGCTATCCGATCGTGACGCCGGGGCCGAGCGTGATCTCGCGCCCATCCTCCAGCACGGCCACCGAGCCGCCCGAGACGACCCGCAAAGCGGCAACTTTGCCCGCCACGCTGCCGTCGGCAGATACGATGGTGCGGCCGACGACGCCATCCACCTGGGTCAGGGCCAGCGACGTCATGAGCGAGTCGAGCTTTTGGTTCATCTTTATTCCCTGCTCGACGTTGGAGAAGCTCGCGAGCTGAGCCATGAACTGGGAGGAGTCCATTGGCTTGGTCGGGTCCTGGTTCTTCATCTGGGCGATGAGTAGCCGCAGGAAGGCGTTGTAGTCGATCGAGGCCGTATTCGCATCGGTCGACGAGGTCTGCGTCGCCGCAGGCGGCGGGCTCGGATTGACCGTCGAGATTTCCATTACCGCACCTCTGCCTTCTTCCCGGTTTTGGCCGCTGTCTGCCGTCTCACAACAGCCCGTCACGAATGGTGGTGGACACCTCGACGATACCCTTGAAGTTGTCCGACTTCTCGAGCCTGATCTGCTCGGCTTCGCGCATGATCCAGAGCCCGATGGAGATCAGGTCGGCGCGCAACTGGTTCGGCAGGTCGTTGTCGGGCCTGGCGAGGTCCTCGATGAGCACGCTCCAGAGCTTGCGTACGAACAGCAGGGCCTCGACCGCCTCCCTGGATGGGACACCGGCCTTCTCTGCCGCCAGCAGAAGTTCGATCGATCGCTCGATGGCCTGGCGCTCCCGTTGGCGAGCGCTCTGCGGGGTTTCGTCGAGCACTTCAGCGTAAGGAAATTGGTACATGCGCTGCCTTTCTATACCTTTGCGGGCGCGGGCTAGAGGCCGCGCTTGTCGAGCGCCGCTTCCGCAGCGCAGGAATTCTCACGCCTCACATCAGCCAACCGGCAGATACTTGAGCAGGCTCAAGCCCTGGATCCGAGCGGTCATCGCATAGGCCGTCTCGACTTGCGTTATGAGCTGCGACACGCGTGTCGACGCCTCGTAAGGATCGACGGCTTCGAGCAGATTGATGTGCTTGGTCATGATGTCGGTCTGGATCGTCATGCGACTATTCGCGGTCTTTAGGCGCTCCTGAGCGGTGCCGAGCCGCGACTGCTCTTTGGCCAGGTCCTGGACGGCCTCACCGGCGATGCGAACGGCTGTGTCGACGACGGTCTGGTAGGCAGCCTGGTTGAGGTTTTGAACTCCAAGATCGGCAACCATCGCATAGGCCTTGGCGAGCTTGCGGATGCCGATGTGATTGGCATTGGACGACGTCTCGATCAGCTCGGTCGGCGAGATGCGGCTCTTCACGTTCTGATCGGATGCCGAGGACCAGTCGGTGCCCCACGCCGGATCCTCGAACAAGTCGGAAAATGGGCCGTCTAGGAAGGCCTGCATGTCGGCGGCCGTGATGGAGATGTTCGCCGGATCGCCCTGTGTGGTGCCGAAGTTTGCAAGAAAGGCATTGGCCACCGCCTGACGATTGGGCGCGGCAGGGTCTTGATAATTGGCGATCGGCGTCACATCGGCGTTGATGCCCGCAAACACGTGGGCGCCGTCGATGGCGGTGTTCACCAGGTCGGTGAAGGTATTGAGCGCGGCCTGGGCCTGCGCCTGCACGACCGCGGGGCCGGTATTGGCATTGCGCGCAGCAATGAGCTGGCCGACGAACAGCTGCGCATCGCTTGTCAGCGACATCAGCGAGGTCTGCGTGGTGGACAGGCGCGTCGACACGACCGAGTTGCTGTCGATGATCGTCGTCAGCCGGGCGTAGTCCTGGCGCAGCGAGAGGGTCTGGCCTGTCTTGTAACCGAGGCCTGCTCCAACGTCGGCGAGCCGCCCGGTTGTGACCTCCTTTTGCGCCTTGGCGAGCTTGGCCTGCGTATCCACCACCGACAATCGCGTGGCCGCAGAAATCGAAGCCGTCGAGAGAATGTTCGTCTTCATCGCGCTATCCCGTTGCCGCCAGCAGCGTCTTCAGCATCCCATCGATGGTGCTGATCAGCCTCGTGGACGCCTGATAGGAGCGCTCCAGCTCGAGAAGCGACGACATCTCCTCGTCGATGTTGACGCCCGTTTCCTTGGACAGAGCCTCGGTGGAGCGCTGCAGAACGGTGTTGGCGTAGTCGACGCCGTCATTGGCGGATTTGCGCGCCTCCTGCAACCAGGCGGCCGAGAAGGAGGCAAAGTTGCCTACGGTGGTGCTGGTGACGAGCTGCGTGGTGGGATCGAAGGCTCGCGATGCATCGAGCTTGCTCACGTACTCATTGAGCCGATCCGAGAAGGCAGCTGCGCCAGTCGCGTTGTAGACGTAGGCGGGATCGCCGGCGATGCCGCCATCGCGTAACAAGGCAAGATTGCCGCCCTGGGCCGGGTCGACGCTCGGGTTGACCCGAATCTCGGTTGCCATTCCGACGGCCAGCGCTCCGGAGGCCGGCACCGCGGGCGCGCCCGAATACGTGAACAAACCCGGCGCATCCGGGAGGGCGGGCGGCGTACCCTGGTCGCTTTCGGCAAACGCCTCCACCAGGCCCCGCGCAATCTCGTCGAGTTGGTTCTGATAGGTGAGGGCCGTGCTGTCGCGGATGGTAGTCAATCCGACGAGGCGGCCTGAGCCGGCCAGCATGGGTCCGGTGGTCCCGGTGACCGGCACGCCGTCGACATACACGGCGTTGCCTACCGTTGTCGGCGTGTAGACCATGGTTCTGTCGAAGGTCACCGCCCTCGCCTTGGCGTCGAACAGCGTCACCCCGCTGTCGGTGAAGATCGCCATATCGTCGTTGTCGCGCGTCACCGTGCGGACCCCCACCTCCTCGGAAATGAGAGTGAGCACCTCATCGCGCTGGTCGAGGTAGTCGGTGACGTCGGCGCCGACACGCGTGCCTTTGACGATCTCGGTGTTGAGCGTCTCGAAGCGTTGCAGCAGGGTGTTGAGCTGGTTGACCGAGCCGGCGATGGCTGCATCGGCCTGCTCGCGCACATCTTGGACGATGCCCGCGGCGCTGTTGAGGTTGTCAGCCAGGTTCTGGGCCGCCGCCACCGCCGACTGCGCCCGCAGCGGATCGTGCGGCGCGGCGCTGTACTGCTGGATCGCGTCGCTCAGCTTCTGGATCATAGCCGCCGGCGACGTGTCGAGCTCGGGGTCGGACACCGTCTGGTCGAGGCGATCGAGCAACTCCACCATTGCTTTCTGCGCCGCCGTCGCCGAGGTGGCCGCCATCATCTTCTCGAGCAGCGCACTATTGGAGGCACGCGTGATCGATGCGACACGGACGCCGCCGTTGTTGGTGGTAACGACGTTGGCCGACTTGCGCGAGGCGTGGGGGTCGTTGGCGCGCGCTACGTTGCGCGAGACAACGGAGGTCTGTTCCGACGTCGCCGCCAGGCCGTACAGAGCTACGTCCAGACCTACCGATAGCGACATGCGCCGGCCTTTCTAGCGGAACTTCGCATCATCCTCAGCGCTTGAGGTTGACCACCACATCGATCAGCTCCGAGCCCGTCTGAAACACCTTCGAATTGGCCGTGTAGTTGCGCTCCGACTCGATCATGGCGGTGAGCTCGGACGCGAGATCCACCGTCGACTGCTCGAGCGCACCCGACACCATCGTTCCGAATCCGCCATCGCCGGCAAAGCCGATCTGCATGTCGCCCGAATCCACGCTGGGCGCGAATACGTTGCCGGCCAGCGGCTGCAGGTTGTCAGGGCTCGGCACGTTGGCGAGCGGAATGCGGTAGGTCGCCCTGCGCGCACCGTTCTGGAACACGGCGTAGAGCGTTCCGTCATCGTCGATCTCGACGCGCTCCACTTCGCTCGGCGCGTTGCCGTTCACCTCAGCGTCGAGCACGGTGTAGTCGGTGGCGAGCTGGCTCGACTGGCCCATGTCGAGCGTGACGGTGCCGCCGTTAGGGACGGGGATGTCGATCGAGGTGGCGCTGGCGCCGTCGAGCTGGCCGGTGGTCGCGTCGAACACCAGCGTCTGCGTTGCCAGCGGCCCGACTGCATAGGGGAAGCCGCCAGTGACGGGATCCGCGTCGGCTTGATTGTAGGTCGCCACTTCCCAGGTCTCCGCGGCCGTCTTGGTCATATAGACGTCCACGGTCACCTGGTTGCCCAGGTTGTCGTAGGTGACGAGCGATGTCTTGGCCGTGTAAGCAGCGGTCGGCGCATTGCCCGACGGCAAGTCGACTTCGATCGCAGCATTCGAAGGCAGGTTGACGTTCAGATTGCCCGACGTGGACGCCTCAGCCTGCAGGGCCGCGGTGCCGATATTGACCACCTGCAGGCCGCCGGTGCCGTTTGCCACCGGCGGTGGCGCGCCGGGCGCCAGGCTGTAGCCCATAAGCCTGTAGCCGGCGGCATTGACGAGGTCGCCGTTGCCATCCTTCACGAACGCGCCCGCCCTGGTCAGGTAGGTCTGGTCGCTTTCGCTGTTGACCAGGAAGAAGCCGCTACCCTTGACCGCAAGGTCGGTGACAGACGTGCTGAACCTGAATGTGCCCTGCTCGCTGACGCCGATCCGCACGCGCGTCTCGACGCTGCCCGACTCGTAACTCGAGCCGCCGGACTCGAGCACCAGCGAGGAGAACTCGGTCGATGCCCGCTTGTAGCCGGTCGTGCTGGAGTTGGCGATGTTGTCTGCGACAGTCGACAATCTGTTGGCCTGTGCATCCATGCCGGACACACTGGTGCGCATCATTCCAAAGAGGCCCATTGGGCTTCAACCCCCGCGCGAGCTCAGTCCCCGACGCTGAGTAGATCACCATCAGCTTGCGCGAGGCTGGATTTTGCCGCCTCTGTTCTGACTTCGGTGTCTGCATCGGGCACCACCAAGCGGTAGCCGAGATAGCGCTGTGAATCGACGGGATCGTAGCCCAGCCTATGGCGCAAACGCTTGCGCAGCTTGCTGATGTGGCTCTCGATGACGTTCTCGTCGATCTCCTCGCTGAACAGGCCGTAGACCGAGTTGTAGATCTGAGTCTTGGTCACGCGGCAGCCCATGTTGTTCACGAGGTACTCGAGGATGCGGCGCTCGCGGCGCGGCAGCGCCAGCGGCTCGCCGCGCACCAGCGGATCGCGGCCGTCGGAGAAGACCTTGAGATCGCCGAGCACGGTGCCATCGCTTCTGCCCCGCGTGCGTGCGCGGATCGCCTTGATGCGTGCGAGGATCTCGCGCACGTGGATCGGCTTGCGCACAACGTCATCAACGCCTGCCGCAAATAGATCCAGCGTCTCCTCGAGCGACTTGTTGTCGTTCATGGCGATGACAGCGGCGCGGGAGCGGCCCTTGATCAGCCGCGGGAACATGTGGCGCTGCCCGCAGTCGCCGAGCAGGAAGGCTTCAACCGCCATCATATCCGGGTCCGATACCGTCTTGACCCAATTGCTGAAATCTGACGGAACCAAGCCGGTCGCCGAGACCCCCTCGCGGTCGAACCAAGCCGTATATCCCTGCGCGACAGACTCGCGCTCGTCTACAATAACGATCATTGGATATCCCCCGAATCGCATTGATCGTTGCTTGCTCAGGCCCTACGTGCCGACGCTTGCGTCGTCAACAGATGCATCGCGTCGAAGTTGCATTCTGGGACAGGGCAACACACATTTCGGTCACGCACAGTGACTCGAAAGACTCACTTGGGCGAAGCTCGGGTCGCAGCGATCGTGCTCGCGCGCGCCGACAATTCAGGCGCAACACGGACGACGTTGGTATGGACAATGGCGCGGAAAAGGCCCTACCGTCGGGTCAACCACGGGTTGACGAGGAGTTAGGTCATGCGTTCGTTCGTGAGAGCCGCCGCCGTTGTTGCGCTGATCGCGGCGCCGGCTTCGGTCTCTGCCCAGGAGACCAAGGTCAGCATCGGCATCTCGGGCTGGACCGGGTTTGCGCCGCTGACGCTCGCCAAGGAGGCCGGCATCTTCAAGGCGAACGGCCTCGACGTCAGCATCAGGAAGATCCCGCAGAAGGACCGGCACCTGGCGATCGCCTCCGGCGACATCCAATGCGCGGCGACGACGGTTGAGACCTGGATCGTCTGGAACGCCAATGGCGTCGCTACCAAGCAGATCTTCCAGCTCGACAAGTCCTATGGCGCCGACGGCATGGCGGTGAGGAGCAACATCGCCTCGATCAAGGACCTCAAGGGCAAGACGGTGCTGGCCTCCGCGCCCGGAACCGCGCCCTACTTCACGCTGGCCTGGTTCCTCAAGAAGAACGGCCTGTCGGTAAAGGACGTCACGGTCGCCAACCTCGAGCCCGGGCCGGCAGCACAGGCCTTCATTTCCGGACAGGGCGACGCGGCCATGACCTACGAGCCCTATCTCTCCACGGTGCGAGCCGCGCCCGACAAGGGCAAGATCATCGCCACCACGCTCGACTACCCGATGATCATGGACACCTTCGGCTGCACGCCGAAGTTCATCGCCGAGAACAAGACAGCGGCAAAGGCGCTGGCGGAAAGCTACTTCAAGTCGCTCGAGATGATCTCCAAGGAGCAGGCCAAGGCCTACGAGATCATGGGCGCCGACGTGAAGCAGACCGGCGAGCAGTTCGGAAACTCGGCCAAGTACTTGCGCTGGCAGGATAAAGCGGCCAACCAAAAGTTCTTCGCCGGCGAGCTGCAGGCCTTCTCCAAGGATGCGGCCGAGCTGCTGTTGGAGATCGGCATCATCAAGCAGGTGCCCAACATCGCCGACATCGTCGACACCAGCTTCATCAAGTAGGCGGAGCCGGCTTCCGCCCCTCACCATGACCCTCTCCCCGCAGTCGAGGGGAGAGGGGACTTAGCGCGGACCGCGTGCATGCCTCGCCCGCTCGAGCCCGTCAGCACGCCCACGCGCATCTGGCTCGGCATTCTCTTCTTCGTGCTGTTCGTCGCCGCCTGGGCATGGGCAACGCTCGGCGGCTACGTCTCGCGCACGTTCCTCGCCGATCCCCTGACCATGGTCGAGGAGGGCTGGCAGCTGCTGGTGCGATACGGCTTCCTATACGACATCGTCATGACGATCTGGCGCGTGGTCGGCGGTTTCGTGCTGGCGGCGATCGTCGCCATTCCGCTCGGTATCGCCATGGGCACCTATAAGCCGGTCGAGGCGTTCTTCGAGCCGTTCGTTTCCTTCGCGCGCTATCTGCCGGCATCGGCCTTCATTCCGCTGCTGATCCTGTGGGCCGGCATCGGTGAGACGCAGAAGCTGATGGTCATCTTCATCGGCGCGGTGTTCCAGCTGATCCTGATGGTGGCGGTGGCGGTGGGCAACACCCGTCGCGATCTCGTCGAAGCGGCCTATACGCTGGGTGCCAAGGACTGGGGCATCGTGCGCCGCGTACTGCTGCCGGCGAGCGCTCCGGAGATCGCAGAGATCCTGCGCCTCGTGCTCGGCTGGGCGTGGACCTACGTGATCGTCGCCGAGCTGATCGGCTCATCCTCCGGCATCGGCCACATGATCACCGACAGTCAGGCGCTGCTCAATACGGGCCAGATCATCTTCGGCATCATCGTGATCGGCCTCATCGGCCTGATCTCCGACTTTCTCTTCAAGGCGGCCAACCGCCGGCTGTTTCCCTGGAGCCTGGCGTGAGCAAACTCCTGATCGACGGGGTGGGCCGCACGTTCCCCGCAGCTGCCGGCGCGCAGCCGACGCGGGCGCTGGAGCCCATCTCGCTCACGGTTGCCGACAACGACTTCATCACGATCCTGGGCCCGTCGGGCTGCGGGAAGTCGACGCTGCTGAGGATCGTCGCCGGCCTCGACAGGGCCAGCACCGGCCGCGTGCTCCTCGACGGCGCGCAGGTCGAGGGCCCCGGACCCGGACCGCGGCATGGTGTTTCAGTCCTACACACTCTTCCCGTGGCTGTCGGTCGCCGACAACATCGCCTTCGGGCTGCGCGAGAAGGGCGTGGCGGAAGGCGCGCGCCGGCGCGTAGCGGCGGAGTGGTGCGGCCGCGTGGGCCTCGGCGGCTTCGAGGGACACTATCCCAAGCAGCTTTCCGGCGGCATGCAGCAGCGCACGGCGATTGCCCGCGTGCTGGCCAACGACCCCAAGATCATGCTGCTGGACGAGCCGTTCGGCGCGCTCGACAACCAGACGCGCGCGCTGATGCAGGAGATGCTGCTCGAAATCTGGCAGCGCGACACGAAGACGGTGCTGTTCGTGACCCACGACATCGAGGAGTCCATCTTCCTCGCCTCGCGCGTGGTGGTGATGAGCGCGCGGCCGGGGCGCATCAAGGCCGACGTGCGTATCGACCTGCCCTATCCGCGGCACTACACGGTCAAGACGAGCCCGGAGTTCTCAGCCCTCAAAGCCCGCCTGACCGAGGAGATAAGAGTGGAAGCCGTCCGCGCCGCGGAAGGCCACTAGCCAATTGTTTCTTCTGAGCCAGGCCTACGTCGAGGTCGTGGTTGCCACTGCGTTTGGGTCATCGAGGGCGGCCAAAGCACGCATGGCCGCGGCAGTGCGGGTCTCGACGCCTAGCTTCTCGAAGATGTGCTCCAGGTGCTTCTGCACGGTGCGGGCGCTGATCCCGAGCAGCAAGGCGATCTCGGCGTTGGTCTTGCCGGCGGCCACCAGCGACAGAACCTCGCGCTCGCGGCTCGTCAACGGCAGCGGCGCTAGCTCGGCCGCGGCGACCGCGCCGCGTTCGCCTTTCAGCAGCAGATAACCGACCGCATCGTCGATGCCGGCGATGAAATACGCCGTCATGCGCGTGCCACCCCGGGACAGCGTGAAGTGCTCTCCTGCGGCCGCCGCCAAGCGATCGAGACCCCAGACCCGGCTGCGCGACAGCCACTGCGTCAGCGCCGCGGGTAGTTGAGACGATCTTGCAGCCATTTCGCGGGGGAACAAGGCTCGCAGCAGCCGCAGGCCCGGTGCTGCAGCATCGAGTATGCGGCCCGCAGTGGTCACCCGCAGCAGCTGCCAGTTGCCGCTCGCGGCGAGATCGGTGATGCACGCGAGGCTGACGCTTGCAGCTTCGCGCGCCGCAAGGTTGCGATAAAGCGCGGCAAGGGCGGGGCGCACGCCCTCCAGTAGCGCGCGCTCCTTGTCCTTGAAGTCAGAGCTGCTGCGGTTGAAGACGACGCTGATCACGTTGTGCTCGTCGATCCTCAACGGCAGCGCCATGACGTGCCTGATGCCGATGCGGGCGTAGTAGTCGGCATATACAGGCGAGTTGCGGAAATCGCCTGTCTCGAGGCAATCCGAGATGCGCTGCGTCGGCCCGCGCGGGTGCGAGCCATGAAAGCGCACCAGAGGATGCTGGTGGAAATGGCGATTGAAGGCGCTGCGATCGTCTTCCGACAAGGCCTCGTCAGGGCGCCCGAATACGGTGCGCGTGCCGCGCTCGAGGTCGCACAGGCTGAGGGTGGTGAGATCGGAGGGGACGAGGGATGTCAGCCGGTCGAGCGCGCCCTCTATGAACGAGCTGCCATCGGCGCTGTCGTCGGCCAGGTCGAGCACCACCGCCAACGCGCGGCGCAGCTCACTTTCGCCGAGCTCTGCAAGCAACGCAGCCATGGGCCAACTCCGGCGGGGCACCGACGGACCGATGGTCTACTAACTAATAGGTAGTTGTCAACTAGTAGGTAAGTTCCTACAGTGCCCGATGCCTGCCGAGGAGGCGGGTGCCAGCGATGGAGGCGGCGATGGCCGCGGCTGCAAGAACCTCCGACACGTCAGCGCGCATACTGGATACGGCCGAGCGGCTGATGCAGATGCGCGGCTACAACGGCATCAGCTATGCCGATATCGCGTCGGGCCTGCGCCTCACCAACGCCAGCCTGCACTACCACTTCGCTACCAAGGCAGACCTCGGCAAGCGCTTGATGGAGCGCTACACGCAGACATTTCTTGCCGCTTTGACCGAGATCGACACCAGCACAGCCAGCGCGCCACAGAAGCTCGAGCGCTATGCCGCGATATATGCGCGTGTGCTGGCCAACAACCGCATGTGCCTGTGCGGCATCCTCGCCGCCGAATACGCCACGCTGCCAAAATCGGTGAAGCTGGAGGTCACCCGCTTCTTCGATGCCAACGAGGCGTGGCTCGCGGCCGTGCTGGAGCAGGGGCGAAGGGACGGCAGCTTGAACTTCTCGGGTCCCGCGCTGGAGGCCGCTCGCCTGCTCGTCGCCGCCCTGGAGGGCGCCATGATGCTGGCGCGCTCCTATGGCGATGCCAAGCGCTTCGATGCTGCGGCCAGCCGATTGCTGGCCGCGCTCGCTGCCTGAACCGGCCGCTACGAGTGGGCGTGGGTGCTCTTGGCGTAGTCGAGCATGCCCTGGAAGTCGATCACGACCGCCGGCTCGTAGCCGATCACCCAGGCGTCGTGCCCGCTCGGCAGCAGCGACACATCACCCGGCTTGCAGTCGAACTCAGACCCGTCGTCCATCCTGATCCGCAACACGCCAGACACATGATATTGGAAGTGGGGAGCCTCACAGCTCTTGGTCTTCGCCAACGGTTGCACGGAGGTTGCCCAGCGCCAGCCCGGGTCGAATATCGCGCGGCCGATCATGGCGCCGCCCACATTGACCAACTCCACGCGCCCCTTTGGGAACTCGCGCACCTCGTCGGGTTTCGCAAAGCTTTTGAGCTGTGCTTTCTCGATTTCCGATGCGAGCATTTGCTGGGCCATGACCTGTTCCTTCCTGAGAGACCTATCCCTAGGGGACGATGGGTCACGCTAGTCGCGCTACGAGAAGCATCGAATACGCAAGTTGACGTAGGGTGCCGGCCGCCAGCAAGGTCGGGCCAAAAACAGGGAGGCACCGATGTGGGACTTGCGAATTCTTCTGCCGGCTTGCGCAACCCTGCTGCTGGCGCTGCCGCTCGCCCGCGCGCAGGATTATCCCAACCGGCCCATAACGCTGGTGGTGCCGTACGCCGCCGGCGGCGGTAACGACGCCATGGCCCGCATTGTCGCCGACAAGATGAGCAAGACGCTGGGCCAGCAGATCGTCATCGAGAACCGCGGCGGCGCCGGCGGCACCATTGCCACGCGCGCCGTGGCCCGCGCCGCCCCCGACGGCTACACGCTAGTGCTCGGCGGCACCGGCACGCTCGCCGTGAACCCCACACTCTATGCCAACGTGGGCTACGACCCGCGCAAGGACTTCGCGCCAGTCGGACTGATCGCCACCAGCGCGCTGGTGATCCTGGTACATCCCAGCGTCGAAGCGCACTCGATTGCCGAGCTCATCGCGCTGGCGAAGAGCGCGCCCGGCAAGCTCAACTATGCCTCCGCGGGCCCGGGCAGCGGCATTCACCTCGGCACCGAGCTGTTCGCCAGCATGGCGGGCATCAAGCTCACGCACATCGCCTATCGGGGCAGTGCGCCGGCGCTCAACGACCTGCTAGGTGGCCACGTACAGAATCTATTTCAGCTCGCTGCCGCCGGCGGTCGGCATCGTCGGCGAGGGCAAGGTGCGGGCGCTCGCCGTCACCGGGGCGAGGCGCGCCAGCGTGTTCCCCGATCTGCCGACGGCGGCGGAAGCCGGATTGCCGGGCTACGAGGCGGTGCTGCACTACGGCATCGCTGCACCCGCCGGCACGCCGCGGCCAATCGTAGATACCCTCAATGCGGCCTTGCGCGCCGCACTGGCCCTGGAGGAGACGCGGACCGTGCTCGCAGGCACAGGCGCCGAGGCGCTGCCCAGCACTCCCGAGGAATACGCAGCCGACATCGACCGGGAGGAGACCAAGTGGTCGCGGGTCGTGAAAGAGGTCGGCATAAAGGCGAATTGACGGACCCAGAGTTTGACCTTGCATTATCTTGCACATTCCGATAGGCAATAGGCATAATAATGCATAGACCCCTGGCTCCGGAGACCTTTGCATTTGCGGTCGGGGCCGCGCCATTCGCCTAGGATCGATGCAAATGAAGACTGGGAGTGACGCAGTCATGGCCAAGCGCATCGATTTCCAGACCGCGCCGGCGCGCTACCGTCATTGGAAGCTGAAGTTCGACGGCGAGGTAGCCGAGCTGTTGATGGACGTCGACGAGAACGCGCCGCTGTTCGACGGCTATCAGCTCAAGCTCAACTCCTACGACCTCGGCGTCGACATCGAGCTCAACGATGCCGTGCAGCGGCTGCGGTTCGAGCATCCCGAGGTCAAGGTGGTGGTGCTGAAGTCGGGCAAGGATCGCGTGTTCTGCGCCGGCGCCAACATCCGCATGCTGGCGGGCTCCACCCATGCGCACAAGGTGAACTTCTGCAAGTTCACCAACGAGACGCGCAACGCCATGGAGGACGCGAGCGCGGCCTCCGGGCCAGAAGTATATGTGCGCCGTGCGCGGCACCGCCGCCGGCGGCGGCTACGAGCTGGCGCTCGCTACCGACCACATCCTGCTCGCCGACGATGGCAACTCTTCCGTGGCGCTGCCCGAGCTGCCGCTGCTCGCCGTGCTGCCGGGCACCGGCGGGCTCACGCGCGTCACCGACAAGCGCAAGGTGCGCCGCGATCTCGCCGACGCCTTCTGCACGGTGGAGGAAGGCGTGCGCGGCGCCCGCGCGGTGAAGTGGCGCCTGGTCGACCAGTCGATCCCCAACTCCAAGTTCGAGCAAGGCATCAAGGACGCGGCAAAGAAGCTTGCCGCCACATCGGACCGGCCGGCGGGCGCCAAAGGCATCCAGCTGGCGCCGATCGAGCGTAAGATCGATGCCGATGCTGTGACCTATTCCAGCGTGAAGGTCGAGATCGATCGCGGCACACGGCGCGCCACGATCACCATCCAGGGCCCGACAGCGCCGCCGCCCGCCTCCGCCGAGGCGATGCACGCCCAAGGCGCACAATTCTGGCCGCTGCGGCTGGCGCGCGAGCTGGACGATGCCATCCTGCATCTGCGCCTCAACGAAGCTGACATTGGCGTCCTGATCTTCAAGTCGCAGGGCGAGCCGGCGCAGGTGCTCGCCTACGATGCGTTCCTGGAGGCCAACAAGGGGCACTGGCTGGCCCGCGAGATCCTGCACTACTGGAAGCGGGTGCTGAAGCGCATCGATGTCACCTCGCGCTCGCTGGTGGCGCTGGTGGAGCCCGGCAGCTGCTTTGCCGGCACCTTGGCCGAGATCGTGTTCGCCTGCGACCGTTCCTTCATGCTGGTCGGCTCGCTTCCAGGGCGACAACCGGCCGCCGGCGGCCATCACGCTCTCGGCCCTCAACTTCGGCGCCTACCCGATGAGCAATGGCCTCACTCGTCTGGCGACGCGCTTCCTGGGCGAGCCCGCGAGTGTCGAAGCGGCCAAGGCCCAGACCGGCAAGGCGCTCGACGCCGAGGCGTGCGAGGAGCTGGGGCTCGTCACGTCGGCGTTCGATCACGTCGACTGGGACGACGAGGTGCGCATCTTCCTCGAGGAGCGCTCCTCCTTCTCGGCCGACGGCCTCACCGGCATGGAGGCGAACCTGCGTTTCGCCGGCCCCGAGACCATGGAGACCAAGATCTTCGGCCGCCTCACGGCCTGGCAGAACTGGATCTTCCAGCGGCCCAACGCCGCCGGCGCCGAGGGCGCGCTCAAGCGCTACGGCACCGGCGTGAAGGCCAACTTCAACCCGGAGCGAGTGTGAGCGTGAGGGGTGAGACGGTGAGTGGTGAGTTTCTGGTGGGCGCGCATGGCGCGCGCTGCGCTCCACCATCAACGATGAGAAGCTACGGCGCCGCTGGCCATCACGCCCAACTGACCACCTCACCACTTACTATCTCACCTGCAACGCATTCGACGAACTCCAAGGACACGACGGAAACCAAGGACTGAACCCGATGCCCGAGACCACCAACGTCGACTACTCGACCAAGATCCCCAACAACGTCGGCCTGATGGACGACCAGCGCGTCCTGAAGGCGCTGGAGCAATGGCACCCGGGCTACATCGACTGGTGGATGTCGAGAGGGCCTGAGGGCTTCCAGACCTCGGACGTCTATCTGCGCACGGCCGTCAGCATCGATCCCAAAGGCTGGGCCAAGTTCGACTACGTCAAGATGCCCGAATACCGCTGGGGCATCCTGCTGGCGCCGCGGCAAGAGGATCGGCAGGTCAATTTCGGCGCCCACAAGGGCGAGAAGGCGTGGCAGGAGGTGCCCGGCGAATACCGCGCCATGCTGCGCCGCCTGATCGTCATCCAGGGCGACACCGAGCCGGCGAGCGTCGAGCAGCAGCACCATCTCGGCAAGACCGCGCCCTCGCTCTACGACATGCGCAACCTGTTCCAGGTCAACGTCGAGGAAGGCCGCCACCTGTGGGCGATGGTCTATCTGCTGCACAAGTATTTCGGCAAGGACGGCCGCGAGGAGGCGGACGAGCTCCTGAGGCGCTGCTCGGGCGATGCCGACAAGCCCCGTATGTTGGGTGCCTTCAACGAGGCGACGCCCGACTGGCTCTCCTTCTTCATGTTCACCTACTTCACCGACCGCGACGGCAAGATGCAGCTGGAAAGCCTGGCCCAGTCCGGCTTCGACCCGCTGTCGCGCACCTGCCGCTTCATGCTGACGGAGGAGGCGCATCACATGTTCGTCGGCGAGACGGGCGTGGGCCGCATCGTCGAGCGCACGTGCCAGGCCATGAAGGAGGCCGGCATCGAGGACGCCGGCGATATCGCCGCGGTGCGCAGGCTGGGCGTCATCGACCTGCCGACCATCCAGAAGAAAGCGAACCTGCATTTCACCCTCTCGCTCGACCTGTTCGGCTCGGAGGTGTCGACCAATGCCGCCAACTACTACAACTCGGGCGTGAAGGGCCGCTTCCAGGAGACCCGCATCGAGGACGATCATCTGCTGACGAACGCTACCTACCCGGTGAGCAAGCTGGTGGACGGCAAGGTCAAGATGGTCGCCGAACCGGCGCTGACGGCCATCAACATGCGCCTGCGCGACGACTACGTGGCCGACTGCGCCAAGGGCGTCGAGCGCTGGAACAAGGTGATCGAGAAGGCCGGCGTGAATTACAAGCTCACGCTTCCGCATGTGGCCTTCCACCGCCACATCGGCGAGTTCCAGAACGTGAAGGCATCGCCCACGGGAGAGGTGCTGAGCGACGCCGAGTGGGCCAAGCGGAAGGACCAGTGGCTGCCGTCGAAGGACGATGGTGATTTCATCCAGAGCCTGATGGCGCCCTGCTGGGAGCGCGGCAAGTTCGCCTCCTGGATCGCCCCGCCCAAGATCGGCATCGACAACAAGGGCGGCGACTTCGAGTATGTGAAGATCCACCAGGCCTGAGCGAGAAAAGGAGAAGCTTTACGGCCGGCGATGACACGCCGACCCAAGTGCGGCTGCAGGGCTCGATGGCCTTGCCTGCAGTTGCGGCATTCGCCCAAAACTAGGCTATCGACAGACCGGCGCATTTCCGCAAAGACAGACGTTCGAGAAGCTGTCGTGAACGCGGGCTTTGACGCTGGCGATTGATCCGTTAACGTCGCTGGCCGAGCGGCCGGCGACTCTGTTGGGAGGACCTAGCATGAAGAGAAGTTTGATCGCACTGAGCGCGATGCTGGCGCTCGGAGCGGGCACCGCCTTGGCTCAGAGCAAGTCGGTGAAGATCGGATTTATCAGCACGTTCAGCGGCCCGACCGCCGTGATCGGCAACGACATGCGCAACTCGTTCGAGCTGGCGCTCGACCACCTGGGCCGCAAGATGGGCGGGCTGCCGGTGGAAGTCATCTACGAGGACGACGGGCAGAAGCCCGAGGTCGGCCGGCAGAAGAGCGAAAAGCTGGTGCAGTCCGACAAGGTCGACTTCGTGGTCGGCTACATCTGGTCGAACGTGCTGCTTGCCTCGCTCAAACCCGTGCTCGATTCGCGGACTTTTCTGATCAGCTCCAACGCTGGTCCCTCGCAGATCGCGGGCGAGCTGTGCTCGCCGAACTTCTTCTCGACCTCCTGGAACAACGACCAGACGCCGCAGGCGGTTGGCGAGTACATGAACCAGAAGGGGGTCAAGAGCGTCTATCTCATCGGCCCCAACTATGCGGCCGGCAAGGACATGCTGGCCGGCGTGGCGTCGACCTACAAGGGCAAGGTGATCGGCGAAGACCTCACCAAATGGCCCGACCAGCTCGATTTCTCTGCAGAGCTGACCAAGGTGAAGGCGGCCAAGCCAGACGCGGTGTTCGTGTTCTATCCGGGTGCGGCCGGTGTGCAGTTCCTGACCCAGTATTCGCAGGCAGGGCTCAAGGGGACGATTCCGCTCTACACGGCGTTCACCATCGACGCCTTGTCGCTCCCACTCCAGAAAGACTTGGCGCTCGGCGTGCCGGGGGCCCAGCATTGGGTGAACGACCTGCCCAACGACGCCAACAAGAAGTACGTCGCCGACTTCCGCGCCAAGCACAAGAACTACCCATCGTTCTACGGCGCGCAGAGCTATGACGCTGCCAACTTCATCAACAGCGCCGTGGTGGCCGCGAAGGGCGATCTGACCAAGAAGGACGCCATGCGCGCCGAGATGCGCATGGCCAATTACGCCTCCGTGCGCGGGCCCTACAAGTACGGCAACAACCACTTCCCGATCCAGAACTTCTACCTGCAGGACGTGGCGAAGGATGCCGAGGGCAACCTGACGCTCAAGACGGTTGCCACCATCGTCAAGGACAGCCAGGACAAGCACCACGCCAAGTGCCCGATGAAGTGGTGACCACGTCGGCAAATGTGCACGCGGGAGCGCGTGCACATCCCCTCCCGAGCTGACCTGTCGCCAGGCCGGATGGGGCGCGCGTGGCGGGGAGAGGCCAGATGGCAAGCACGGGCTGCGAAATAGCTCTCGCCACGCGCGAAGACATCGCCGGCATCGTTACCCTCCAAGAGCAGAACCTGCGGGAGAACGGGGGTGCGCTGTCGGTGCGCTTCTCTGCCGAGTGGTTCGAAGGGGCGCTATCCGACTTGCCGATCGTCGTGGCCCGCAAAGCGGGACGCATCGTGGGCTACCTGGTGTCGTCGTCGAAAGCGGCTCAGGCCCATGAGCCGATCATCCAGGCGACCCTTCGGGCCTACCCCGGAGCGGCGGATGCCTACATCTACGGCCCGATTTGCGTGGCGGAGAGCGAGCGAGGGCAGGAGCTGCCTGCCGCGTTGATGTCGGCGCTGCGACAGCGCCTGCCCGGCCGGGAGGGCATCACGTTCATCCGACGGGACAACGCGCGGTCGATGCGCGCGCATGCCAAGATCGGCATGCGCGAGGTTGCAGAGTTCGTCCACGGCGATGCGGCGATTGTCGTGGTTTCATACCCCGGATGAGACGATGACTGCATCATGCTGCTGCTGATCGAACAGCTTCTGAACGGCCTGCAGCTCGGGTTGCTCCTGTTCCTGCTGGCGGCGGGCCTGACGCTGGTTTTCGGCATCATGGACCTCGTCAATCTGGCCCACGGCTCCCTCTACATGGTGGGCGCCTACTTCGCCGCCACGTTCACGGCGCTGACGGGGAGCTTCGTGGGCGGTGCGGTGCTGGCACTGGCGGCAACTCTGCTGGTCGGCATGGCGGTGGAGGTGATCGCCATGCGCCGTCTCTACGGGCGCGATCATCTCGATCACGTGCTCGGCACCTTCGGGCTCATCCTGTTCTTCAACGAGTTGGTGCGGCTGGTCTGGGGCCCGGCTGGGCTGATTGTGCCACTGCCTTCCTGGCTGAACACGGCGGTGCCGATCCTGCCTGGCGTCCTACTATCCCGCCTACCGCATCGCCATCATCCTGGTGGCGCTCGCTGTCGCGGCCTTCCTGTATCTGGTGGTGATGCGCACGCGCGTGGGCATGCTGATCCGCGCCGGCGCCTCCAATCGTGAGATGGTGGGCGCGCTCGGCATCAACATCAAACTGCTCTACACCCTCGTGTTCGGTCTCGGCGCGGCGCTGGCGGGCCTAGCGGGCCTGATGCAGGCTCCGATCCTGACCGTCTCCATCGGCATGGGCGAGAATATCCTGATCCTCGCCTTCGTGGTGATCATCATCGGCGGCATCGGCTCGATCCGAGGTGCGTTCGTCGCCTCGATCTTCGTCGGGCTGGTCGACACGCTCGGGCGCTCGTTCCTGCCCGAGCTGTTCAAGCTCGTCATGAGCCCCGCGGCGGCCTCCGCGGCGGCACCGGCCGTCTCGTCGATGCTCATCTACCTGCTGATGGCGATCGTGCTGGTGGTGCGCCCCGAGGGCCTGTTCCCGGCGCCACGCCGATGACCGTGCTTCGCTAACCCCCGCAACCTGATCGTAGTCGGCATGCTCGCCGCACTCGCACTCGTGCCAGTCTACTGCCACGCGACCGGCAACTTCTTCCTGCTCTCGCTCTTCAGCCGCATCATCATCCTGGCAATGGCAGCAGTGAGCCTCAACCTGATCATGGGTTTCGGCGGCATGGTGAGCTTCGGCCATGCCGCCTACATCGGCATCGGCGGCTATGCCGTGGGCATCCTCGCGCACGAAGGCGTGTCGTCCGGCTTCGCCCAATGGCCGCTTGCGCTTGCCTTCTCGGCGCTGTTCGCGCTGGTCATCGGGGCTCTCTCGCTGCGCACGCGCGGGGTCTATTTCATCATGATCACGCTCGCCTTCGCGCAGATGATCTATTATGTCGGCGTCGGCCTGACGCGCTACGGCGGCGACGACGGCCTGACCATTTATCGGCGCAGCCAGTTCGGCGGACTGATCAATCTCAACAACAAGACGGTGTTCTACTATCTCTGCTTCGCCCTGCTACTCGCCACCGTCTATTGCGTGTGGCGGCTGGTGAACTCGCGCTTCGGCCTCGTCATCCAGGGGGCGCGCTCCAACGACCGCCGCATGCGCGCCATCGGCTTTGCGACCTACCGTTACCGCCTCGCCTGCTTCGTCATCGCCGGGACCATCTGCGGTCTGGCGGGCGTCCTGCTCGCCAACCATACCGATTTCATCAGCCCGGCGATGATGCACTGGACGCGTTCGGGAGATCTCATCATCATGGCCGTGCTAGGCGGCATGGGCACTGTGGTCGGTCCCGTCCTCGGCGCCATCGCGCTGCTGCTGCTGGAAGAGACCCTGTCCGGTCTGACGGAATACTGGCAGATCATCTTAGGACCCATGCTGCTCGGCATTGTGCTGTTTGCACGCGGCGGTATCGACGGCATGCTTGCGGGCCTGCGCCGTGCCTGAACCGCTGCTCGAAATCGAAGGCCTTACCAAGCGCTTCGGCGGTGTGGTCGCCTCCGACAACATCATGCTGGCGGTGCCGCAGGGCGAGTTGCATGCCATCATCGGCCCCAACGGCGCCGGCAAGACTACGCTGATCGGCCAGCTGACCGGCGAAATTACCCCCGACTCCGGCTCCATCCGCTTCGGCGGGGCCGACATAACTCCCCAGCCGACCTATCAGCGCAGCCGGCTGGGTCTTGCGCGCTCGTTCCAGATCACGTCGCTGTTCCTCGACTTCACCGCGCTCGACAACGTGGCACTCGCCGTGCAGGCGCACGCCGGCCATTCGTTCCGCTTCTGGCGCGACGCGCGCAAGGAGAGGGAGCTGCGCGAGCCGGCGCGAGCGGCCCTGCAACGCGTGGGGCTCGCCGAGCGGGCCGAGGTCGCCGTCGCCAGCATGAGCCATGGCGAGCATCGCCAGCTCGAGATCGCCATGGCGCTGGCCACCAAACCGCGCATGCTGCTGCTCGACGAGCCGATGGCCGGCATGGGGCCGGAGGAGTCCATGCGCATGGTCGGCATCATGCGCGAGCTGAAGCAGGAGCTGACGATCCTGCTGATCGAGCACGACATGGAAGCGGTGTTCGCGCTGGCCGACCGCATCACGGTTCTGGTCTACGGCCGGGCCATCGCCAGCGGCGCGCCGGAAGCTATCCGCGCCAATCCAGAGGTGCGGCAGGCCTACCTCGGTGAGCAGGAGGCCGTGACCCGCCATGGCTGAGGCACGGCTGCTCGACGTCGACAACATCGAGACCGCCTACGGGCGCAGCAAGGTGCTGTTCGGGCTCTCGCTCAGGATCGCGCCCGGCGAGATGGTGACCCTGATGGGGCGCAACGGCATGGGCAAGACCACCACCGTGCGCTCGATCATGGGGCTGACGCCGGCCTCGGCCGGCTCGATCCGGCTTGCCGGCACCGAGGTCCGCCAGCTGCCGTCCTATCGCGTGGCGCAGCTTGGCGTGGGGCTGGTGCCGGAGGGACGGCAGGTGTTTCCGAACCTCACCGCGCGCGAGAACCTGATCGCCACCGCCGCCAACCGCGGCAACTCGCCCGATCCGTGGACCTTCGACAGGGTGTGCGCGCTGTTTCCCCGGCTGGCCCAGCGCATCGACGGCATGGCGAGCCTGCTCTCCGGGGGCGAGCAGCAGATGCTGGCGATCGGCCGTGCGCTGATGACCAATCCGCGCCTGCTGATCCTCGACGAGGCCACCGAGGGCCTGGCGCCGCTCATCCGCGCCGAGATCTGGCGCTGCCTCGCGCAGCTGCGGTCGCAGGGCCAGGCGGTGCTGGTGATCGACAAGAACGTCGCGGCGCTGACCCGGCTGGCGGACCGCCACTATCTGATCGAGCGCGGCCGCGTGGTGTGGACCGGCACCTCCGAGGAGCTGGCCGCAGCGCCCGACGTGCAACATCGCTATCTCGGCGTGTGATCGGAGCAAATGCGCGGTGAGCGGCGCTCAGTTCTGCCTGAACCTCGCCATCTCGGCGTCGGCCCGTGCAAGCTCACCGGCAACGTCGACATCCACGCACTTCTTTTCCACCATCGTGCGCCGCAGGGCGAACACGTGCGCCCGTTCGCGGTTGTACTCCGCGACCGCGGCCAGGCCCTTGTTGGGGCCGCCGAACAAGCGGCCGAAGAACGACGACGCGGTTGGGGGGGCTGTATCCTGTTCCGCCTGGGCCCTGGCGGGCAGGCCCTTGAGCACCTCGATGTGGCCCCAGATGCTCTTGTGGAGCGCGCTGCAGTCGGAGTTCAGCTCGCTGCGCTCCAGGATGTAGGTGCCGTCCGATTGGAATCCGACAGACATGCTGGCGCAGCTCGAAAAGCAGGGCAGGACCAGCATCAGAAGCAAGCAAGGAATGCGACGCACAGACTTGACGACCGCCGGTTGCCCACGAGTAATGGGCGCCAATGGAGCGCTCAAGTGTGGCACGTCAATGTCCGCTGCCCGAAGCACAATGAGGTACGCGTGGGATCAGCCTTTTATTCGGCCTTTGCAGCAATCGCAAGCCACTGATGCCATTGATCAACATCGACGGCAGGCGTATCGAATACCGCATGATTCCGGGCGATGCGGGCAGGCGGCCGCTGGTATTCCTGCACGAGGGTCTGGGATCGGTGGCGCTGTGGCGCGATTTTCCCGACAAGGTGGCGCGGCGAATGGGCGCTCCGGCGCTGGTCTACTCGCGATTCGGCTACGGCCAGTCGGACGGGCTGTCGGCCCAAAACACGCCGCATTTCATGCACGATGAGGCGCTGAGCGTGCTGCCGCGGCTACTCGATGCGCTCGGCATCGAGCGGCCGCTGCTCGTTGGGCATTCAGACGGTGCCTCGATTTCGCTCATCCATGCCGCCGCATCAGGGCGGCCGGTGCACGGACTGGTGCTGATGGCGCCGCATGTGTTCGTCGAGCCCATATGCCTCACGAGCATTGCCAAGATCCGCGAGAGCTACTCCACGACGGACCTCAAGCAGCGGCTCGCCAAATACCACGCCCACGTCGACGATGCGTTCCTCGGCTGGGCCGACACGTGGCTGCTGCCCGAGTTTGCGGCATGGTCGATCGAGGACCTGGTGCCGCGCATCGCCCAGCCGATGCTGCTGATCCAGGGCTTGGACGACGAATACGGCACGCTCGAGCAGATCGACCGCGTCGAGGCGCTGGCCAAGGCGCCCGTCCGCCGGCTCGTGCTGGCGAGCTGCGGGCACTCGCCGCACCGCGACCAGGAGGCGGCCGTGCTCGATGCCATTGCCAGCTTTGTCAGGCAGCACGCGCCGTTGCATCCTGAGGATCAGGGATAATGACAGGAGCCGGGATGTTCGACTTCGACCGTGTGATCGAGCGCCGCGGCACCCACGCCAGCAAGTGGGACAACATGGCGAAGCTTTCCGGCATCGACGCGCCGGACGCGATCCCCATGTGGGTCGCCGACATGGATTTCGCCGCGCCGCCCGGCGTTACGGAAGCGATCGCTACCGAGGCCAGGCGCGGCGTCTTCGGCTACTACGCCGACACGGGCAGCTGGGCTGCAGCGCTCGCCGATTGGATGCAGCGCCGGCATGGCCTCGAGGTTGACCCGGCCTGGGTGAGCCCGACTCCCGGCGTCGTCTCGGGCCTCGGTCTCATTCTGCAGGCAGCCAGCGCGCCCGGCGACGAGGTGGTGGTGTTCCCGCCCGCCTATCACGCCTTCCGCAGGATCATTCTCGCCAACGAGCGGCGCATTCTCGATGCGCAGCTAGTCGAGACCAATGGCCGCTACGCCATGGACCTCGACGCGCTGCGCGCCAAGCTGACGCCGCGCACCAAGGTCGTGTTCTTCTGCAGCCCGCATAATCCCGGGGGCACCGTGTGGTCGCCCGAGGAGATCCGCGCGCTGGCGCACTTCTGCGCCGAGCACGATCTGCTCTTGGTGTCAGACGAGATCCATTGCGATCTGGTGTTCGCGGGCGCGAAGCACACGCCCACCATGACCGCGGCCCCCGAGATCGCCGACCGGCTCGTCACCACCTTTGGGGCAACCAAGACCTTCAACCTGGCCGGCGCCCACGTCGGCGCCTGCGTCACCTCCAACGCGGCGCTGAAGCGCGCCATCGACGCGCGCGTGATGGCCAGCGGGCTCGGCTCCTACAACAGCTTCGGCATGATTGCGACCGAGGCGGCCTGGCGCACGGGCGATGCGTGGCTCGACGCGCTGCTGGCGTATCTCGCCGGGAGCCGCGACCTGTTCGACGCGCGCATTGAAGCCGCAGCACCCGGCGCGCGCTCGATGCGGCTCGCCGCCACCTATCTCGCCTGGGTGGATTTCTCCGGCACCGGCCTGGCCCCCGACGAGGTTGCGGCCCGCGTGAAGCGCCGCGCGCGCATCTTTGCCAGCCCGGGTCAGCAGTTCGGGCCCGGTGGGGAAACCTGGTTGCGCTTCAACTTTGCCACGCCGCGCCCCATACTCGAGGAGGCGCTCGGCCGGCTGGACGACGCATTCAGCGATTTGCGGTCGCGCAGATGAGATACGGCCTATGACCAGACCTGTGATCGGGGTGATCGGCAACACGCTTCGCATCGAGAATCGATTCAATGTGCAAGGCGTCGGCGAGCGCAGCATGCGGGCGGTGGCGGAAGTGACGGGTGCACTTCCCATCATGTTCGCCGGGTTGCCGCAGGTCACGGACGTCGACAGCCTACTGGCCGTGGTCGACGGCGTGGTGCTGGCGGGCGCCCGCGCCAACGTACATCCCCGCCATTTCCGCACCGACCCAACTCCCAAGCACGAGCCCTACGACGAAAACCGCGATGCTCTGGCGCTGGCGCTGGTGGAGGCGTGCGTTGCCCGCGGCGTGCCGGTCTTCGGCATTTGCCGCGGCCTGCAGGAGATGAACGTCGCCTTCGGAGGCACGCTGCATCCCGAGATCCGGGAGCTGCCCGGACGCATGAATCATCGCATGCCGCGGCTGGAGAACGGTGAGATCCATCCCGATCCGGCCGTGATCTTTGCCGATCGGCATGACGTCAAGCTGATACCGGGGGGCGCGTTCGCGACGCTGCTGGGCCGCGACAGCATTCGCGTGAACTCGCTACACGGCCAGGGCATCCTCGAGCCCGGCACGCGCGTAGTTGTAGAGGGCGTGGCGGAGGACGGCACCATCGAGGCCATCCGCATCGCCGAAGCGCCCGGCTTTGCGCTCGGCGTGCAGTGGCACGCCGAAGTGGACGCGCAAACCAACGCCGTGAACCGTGCGCTGTTCGAGGCGTTCGGGCAGGCCGTCGCGGCGCACAAAAAGGCGCGCGAGGAAGCGGCCCGCACTGCCGGCTAGTGTCCTGATCGCGAAATTCGTCTCACTGTGCGGCGAACTCGGTACGAATTTCGCGATCCGAAGGACACTAGCAAAATCATGTTGCTAGTGTGATTAAGATCGAGAAGTCCGCTTCCGAACCCAGCCTGGCGCGATGGTGCGGACTTCTCGATCATCACACTAGGGCTCGGCGACGAACACCGGGATCTGACGCTGCGTCTTCGTCTGGTAGTCCGCGTAGGGCGGGAACGCCGCCACGGCCAGCGCCCACAGCCGCGCCCGCTCGGCCGCATCCTTGACCTCGCTCACCCGCATGGGGCGGACGACAGTCTCATCGCGCAGCTCGACTTGCGGATTGGCGCGCAGGTTGTGCACCCAGACCGGATCGGTGGGGGCGCCGCCCTGCGAGCCGACGAGGACGTAGCGGTTGCCATCCTTCACGCGCATCAGCGGCGTCTTGCGGATGGCGCCGGTCTTGTTGCCGGTATGGGTGACGATGATCACGGGCAGCCCCGTGTCGCGCAGCGTGGTGCCCTTGGTGCCGCCGCTGCTCTCGTACAGCTCGACCTGCTCGCGCACCCAGTCGCGGGGGCTCGGGATATAGGTGGCCATGGCTTCGACCTCCTGTTGATGGCGCCGACTTCTGCGCATTGTCGCAGCTAAGCCGGACGCAGTCGACCCTGGCGCGCCGAAACCCAGGCAGGTTTGTTCCTCAACGTTTGGTGATGGCCGCTCGCGTCCGGTTGCTGGCGCGTTGCAACCGTGGACTGGTGAGCGCGCCTAAGGACCTCGCATCTTCGAACTTGTGCGGGAGCGCCCTGTTTCGATGCGCACTACATGGCTCGTTCAGAACGCCACGTTAATGCCGATCTGGGCACCGTAAGCTACGACATCGCTCTGGCTGAAGTCAGTGGAGAATGCGGCGAGCCCCGTCACACCCGGCCCCAGGATCACGTTTGTGCCGACAGTCGCCGTTCCCCAGTCCTTGCCGAGGACGACCGCCGGCAGGAAGTAGCTCGGGGCATCGGTCGTCGTCAGCGAGGCTGTGACGTTGCGATCGGTTGAGGCCAACTCGTGGTTCCAGACGAACTGCCCGAACGGGCGAAACATCCCAAGGTCGAGACTTGCCTTCCATCCGAGCGAACCGATGGCCGAATCTCTTGTCTGGCTGCCAAAGGCCAAGCTGGTGAAGCTGCCAGTTTCCACAAAGCCATCGACGTTCACACGTTGCCACGTGATGCCGACCACCGGACCGTGCGTCAGCGGCCCATTCTTGATGTTGAAGCCTGCTTGTGCGGCCACGGAGGCGCTTGTGCCGTCGGTCTTGCCGGAATTTGGCTGTACCGTGATCCCGATCGGGACGAGGCGGCTCACGTCGTAGTCGAGCCATCCATAGGTGCCGATGAGCGTCCCCCACCAGGGCCCGCCGAGGAAGGCTGCATAAGCGCTGCCTGCGATCTCGTCCTGTTTGAAGTCCCCACGCCCTCCGCTGAAGTCCGACTTGAGATGACCCAGAGATACAGCGCCGCCGACGATTAGGCCGCCGGAGCGGAAGCCAAGGCCCGCAACCAGCGTCCCAGGCGTGCTGGGATCATCGGGGAAGCCCGGATAGTTGTCCATCTGGAGGTAGGAGACATCACCGGTGACCCACGCGTTCGACCCCGACGGGCCGGGAGGCTGCAGCCGTGTAGCCTCGATCTGCGTCTGGATGTTCGACACCAGCCGTGTTCGCGTCTTCACCGCTGTTTCCGGCAGGAAGGAGATCTGGCTCGGCGCAACAACCAAGCTGTAGTAGTAGTCGCCGACAATCTTCTGTCCGGCCGTGGTGAAATGCCCAGCGTCGTCGGCGAAGAGAAAGGTCTGATCCGCACCCGGCTCTTTCAAATCAGCCGGCGTGCATAACAGGGCATGCTTGCCTCCGCAGGCCAGATGGTTGGGATCAATATTGTCCGTGAACTTGAACCCGAATGCCCCCGGGTTCAGGTCAATCGCCTTGCGGACCGCATTGAAGTCCGCAGGGATGAAATTGACACCCGCCGCCGTCAGACCGGACCAGATCTCGTCTCCAAGGAAGCCGCGATAGTCCCTGGCCAAGGTCCCCCCAAAATCCTCGGAGTAGTTCGGGACAATGATGTAGCGGGCGCCAGAGGCATTGAGCTTCACGATGCCCGCAACGAGCGCATCGGCCTGCGTCGCGAGATACGCCTTCGCAAGCGCCTGTCCCGCCGCGTCGCCCGCGAAGCCGCCCCCGCCCCCGGGCAATGCCCATGCGATGTCGTTGTCGCCCGTCTTGATCAGATAGAGGGCGTTGCTATTGGCTTTGCCCCCGTTGCTGGTCAAGTAGTTGTTGAACTGCGTGGTCGTCGGCGTGTCCCCGGTGAACAGCTCATCGACGGTGGTGTTGTCGAGGGCTGTGCGGGCGCCGCTGGTTGCGTAGTTGGTGCCACCAGGCTGATTGGCAGGAAGCGCGGCGAGGCCGAAGTAGAGCGCCAGGACCTCCGAATTCACCAGCCCCGGACCGGTTGTCGGCTTGCCCCCACCACTTGCCGCTGCCGTAAGGATATCCGTGTTGAACGTCGCTTGGCCGGGGGTCGTGGGGGCCGCGAAGGGTGGAAAGGCAGGATGCCGATACCAGCCGCTGTCGACGTTGCTGTCGCCGAAAACGATGACCTGATTGACGTTCTGTCCAGCTGCGGGCGGCGCGAGCATGGCAGCAACGACACAAACCAACAACGAAACCCAACGCATTACAGCCCCCCAAACTCCTCCAGGAGGATAGCCATATATTTAGCATACGACGCTCTTGAGCTTGTTGCGCCGAGGCAACGACACGGTGAAATCGGCCAAGACACTGCGGCCACGCATACGTCTGGGATCGGCACATTGCGTCGGTCAACCGTCCGTCGGCTTACGGAGCATGGCGGAAGTAGCCCGCCGGCGAGTCCGTTGGCTTGGGGAGGCGCGGCTGCTCAGTCGAACGTAACGATCTGGCGGACGGCGGCGACGTCGGCCAGGCGATCGAAGCCTGCGTTGATGTCCTCCAGAGGCAGGGTGCCGCTCTTCAGCCGGTCGATGGGCAGGCGGCCCTGCTTGTAGAGCTCGATGAAGGCCGGCACGTCGCGCTCGGGCACGCAACTGCCCATGTAGGAGCCGCGGATCGATTTCTCGTCGCCGACCAGGCTCGAGTGCGCGAGCGCATAGGTGGCAGCTTGCCGGCGACAGGCCCGCCGTGACGACGGAGCCGCCGCGCGCCAGCATGTCGGTGGCGAGCGCCAGCGCCTTGATGGAGCCCGCCATCTCGAAGGCGTAGTCGACGCCGCCGCCGGTGGCCGCCCGGATCGCCGCGGCGCAATCGGGATCGGCGGCATTGTAGGTGTCGGTAGCGCCGAGCTGGCGGGCAAGCCCCAGCTTCGCGTCGGAGAGATCGACGGCGATGATGCGCTGGGCGCCGGCCACGCGCGCGCCCAGCATGCAGCTGAGAGCCCGACGCCGCCGAGACCGATGACGGCGACCACATCGCCCGGCCGCACATGCGCGGTGTTGACCGCGGCACCCACACCCGTCTGCACGGCGCAGCCGAACATGGCGGCGTCGGTGAGCGGCACCTTGGGGTCGATCTTCACCAGCGAGGAGCGCGCAACGACCGCATACTCGGCAAAGCAGGAGATGCCGGAGTAGTGGGCGATGGGCTTGCCGTTGCGGCTGATGCGCTGGCCGCCGGTCAGCAGCGCGCCGCGGTTGCGCATCTCGGGCCAGCGCAGGCACACGTTGGGCTTGCCGCGAGTGCAGTTGCGGCAGGTGCCGCAGCTAGCGACGAAAATGAACACGACATGGTCGCCGGGCTTCGAGATCGGCGATGCCGCGGCCGACCTCGGCGACGACGCCGGCGCCCTCGTGGCCGAGCACGGCGGGCAGCGTGCGGGGCCGGCTGTTGTCGATGGTCGACAGGTCGGAATGGCACAGGCCAGCGCCCGCGACCTTGACCAGCACCTCGCCTTCGCCCGGGCCTTCGAGGTCGACGGTCTCGATCTTGAGCGGGCGGCTCGAGGCATAGGGGCGCGGCAGGCCCTGCTCGTAGAGCACCGCGGCGGTCATCTTCATGGCGCCAACGTCTCCGCTAGCGGCCAGTCCGCGTGGCCAAGCACGGCTGCGACCGCCCGCTTCCAGCCTGCGTACTTGCGCTCGCGCTCGGCAGCGGCGAGCGACGGCCGGAAGCCGCGCTCGAGCTTCCAGAGCTTGGCGAAGCCCTCCCGCGTCGGGCCACACGCCGGCCTTGTGCCCGGCGAGCCAGGCCGCGCCCAGCGCGGTCGTCTCCTGCACCACGGGTCGCTCGACCGGCGCGTCGAGGATGTCGGCGAGGCGCTGCATGGTCCAGTCGGATACCACCATGCCGCCGTCGACGCGCAGCACCGATTGGGCGCGGCGCTCCCCAGTCGCGGTGCATGGCCTCCAGCAGGTCGCGCGTCTGGAAGCACACCGCCTCCAGCGCCGCGCGGGCGATCTCGGCGCGTCCCGTGGCGCGGGTGAGGCCGAACATGGCGCCGCGCGCCTCGGGCTGCCAGTAGGGCGCGCCGAGGCCGACGAAGGCCGGCACCAGGTACACGTCCTGCGCCGCATCGGCGGAGGCGGCGAGCTGGCCGCTCTCGGACGCCGAGGCAATGATCTTGAGGCCGTCGCGCAGCCACTGCACCGCGGCGCCGGCGATGAAGATTGCGCCCTCCAGTGCATAGGTGCGCTTGCCCGCCGAGCTGGTAGGCGACCGTGGTGAGCAGGCGGTTCTTCGACGCCACCGGCGTCTCGCCGGTGTTGAGGAGGGCGAAGCAGCCCGTGCCGTAGGTGGCCTTGACCATGCCCGGCGCGAAGCAGGCCTGGCCGATGGTGGCCGCCTGCTGGTCGCCGGCGACGCCGCAGGATCGGCAGCGCGGCGCCGAGAATGGAGGCTTCGCGTCGTGCCGAAGTCGGCGTTGCAGTCGCGCACCTCGGGCAGCAGCGAGCGCGGCACACCGAACAGCCGCAGCAGGTCGTCGTCCCAGTCCCCTTGGCGATGTCGTAGAGCAACGTGCGCGAGGCGTTGGTGGCGTCGGTGGCGTGCACGCGGCCGCCGGTCAGGCGCCAGATGAGAAAGGTATCGACCGTGCCGAAGGCGAGGTGCCCGGCTTGCGCCAGTGCGCGCGCGCCCTTCGACATGATCGAGCAGCCAGGCGATCTTGGTGGCGGAGAAATAAGGGTCGAGCAGCAGCCCGGTCTTGGCCGTGACGGCGGGCTCGTGGCCAGCCTCCTTCAGCGCGCGGCACATCTCGGCAGTGCGGCGGTCCTGCCAGACGATGGCGCGATGAATGGGCTTGGACGTGCGCCGGTCCCAGACCAGGCAGGTCTCGCGCTGGTTGGTGATGCCGATCGCCGCGATGTCGCGGGCGGCGAGCCCGGCGGCGGCAACAGCCTGCCGGGCGGTCTCCACCGTCGTTTGCCAGATGTCCTCGGGATCGTGCTCGACCCAGCCGGAGCGCCGGATAGTGCTGGGCGAACTCGCGCTGCGCCGAGGCCCTGGATGCCGAGATCCGGCGGCGAACACGATCGCCCGGCTCGACGTTGTGCCTTGATCCAGCGCGAGAATCGAACCCGGACTGGCCATGCGCTTCCCCCTCGAACCTTGTTTTATCGCGAAGGGAAGCCTAGGCCGAGTGCACGCGCGGCGGCAAGCGTTCGCAAGGGCTGGTTCTGCTCCCAGGCTTCCTTGTGAGACCGCCGATGCGCTAGGTTGGCTGACACAAAGGTGTAATGGGGAAACGCTACGGGTCCGCGCACGACTGGGCCTTCGGAGGTGAAAAGCGATGCGAAAATACGGCAGTTTGGGCTGGCTCGCGGCCGGTGCGGTGCTCTTCGCGGCAAGCGAGGCGGCGGCGCAGACGGAGATTCAATGGTGGCACGCGATGACGGGCGCCAACAACAACGTCATCGTCAAGCTGGCCGATGATTTCAATGCGAGCCAGAAGGACTACAAGGTCGTCCCGAGCTATCGCGGCGGCTATGCCGATACGCTGAACGCCGGCATTGCGGCATTCCGGGCGGGCCAAGCTCCCCACATCCTGCAGGTGTTCGAGGTCGGCACGGCAACCATGATGTCGGCCACCGGCGCCGTGAAGCCGGTCCACGTGCTTATGAAGGAAGCGGGCGAGCCGTTCGATCCCAAGAATTATCTGGCTGCCATCACCGGCTACTACTCGACGACCAAGGGCGAGATGCTGTCCTTCCCCTTCAACTCGTCGAGCACGGTGATGTGGTACAACAAGGACAGCTTCAAGAAGGCCGGGCTCGATCCCGAGAAGCCGCCGAAGACCTGGCCCGAAGTGTTCGAGGCCGCCAAAAAGCTCAAGGCCGCCGGGCATCCCAACTGCGGCTTCGGCAACGCCTGGGTGACCTGGGTCAACGTCGAGCAGCTCTCCGCCTGGCACAACGTGCCGCTCTCGACCAAGGCCAACGGCATGGACGGCTTCGACACCGTGCTCAACTTCAACGGCCCCCTGCACCTGAAGCACTTGGAGAAATTGGTCGAGCTGCAGAAAGACAAGACCTACGACTACTCGGGCCGCACCAACACGGGTGAGGGCCGCTTCACCTCGGGCGAGTGCCCCATCTTCCTCACGTCGTCGGCGTTCTTCGGCAACGTCAAGGCCAACGCCAAGTTCGACTTCGGCAACACGCCGATGCCCTACTACGCCGATGTGGCGGGTGCTCCGCAAAACTCCATCATCGGCGGCGCCTCGCTGTGGGTGATGGGCGGCAAGGCGGCGGCCGACTACAAGGGCGTCGCCAAGTTCTTCACGTTCCTGTCCGACACGGACCGGCAGGTGGAGGTCCACAAGGCGTCCGGCTATCTGCCGATCACCAAGGCGGCCTATGCCAAGGCCAAGGCGTCGGGCTACTACAAGGAGTTCCCGTATCTGGAGACGCCGCTGCTGGAGCTCACCAACAAGGAGCCGACCGACAATTCGCGGGGCTTGAGGCTCGGCAACATGGTGCAGTTGCGTGACGTGTGGGCCGAGGAGTTCGAGGCGGCGCTGGCTGGCAAAAAAACAGCCAAGCAGGCGCTCGACGATGCGGTCTCGCGCGGCAATGCCATGCTGCGCCAGTTCGAGAAGACGGTATCGCGCTGAGTTCTCGGTGTCAGACCCTCCGGGTCTGACACCATGTCACAACCCTGCCAGGGCGGAGCTACGGTGTCAGACCCAGAGGGTCTGACACCGACCACGTGAATGGAAAAACGCGCCATCTTCGGCGGCAAGATGCTGCCCTATCCTGCTGCTCGGTCCGCAGCTGCTGGTGACCATGATCTTCTTCTACTGGCCGGCGAGCCAGGCGGTGTGGCAGTCGTTCCTGCTGCAGGACGCGTTCGGGCTGAAGACCGACTTCGTCTGGTTCGAGAACTACACCGAACTCTTCCGCCAGGGCGACTACTACCGGGCCATGGCGACCACCGCGATCTTCTCCGTCGCCGTGACCACCCTCTCGCTGTCGATTGCACTGCTGCTCGCCGTGCAGGCCGACAAGAGCATCAAAGGCGCCGGCGTCTACAAGAACTCTCCTGATCTGGCCCTATGCCGTCGCCCCGGCAATCGCCGGCGTCCTGTGGCTCTTCATGTTCCAGCCCTCGCTCGGGCTGGTGGCGCGCCACTTGCGGTCGCTGGGCGTCGACTGGAACCCGCTGCTCAACGGCGACCACGCGATGGTGCTGGTGGTGCTGGCCTCCACCTGGAAGCAGATCAGCTACAATTTCCTGTTCTTCCTCGCCGGCCTGCAGTCGATCCCGCGCTCCGTGATCGAGGCCGCGGCCATCGACGGCGCGCGGCCGACGCGACGCTTCTGGACCATCATCTTCCCGCTCTGTCGCCCACCGCCTTCTTCCTGCTGGTCGTCAACATCGTCTACGTGTTCTTCGACACCTTCGGCATCATCGACGCCATGACCGGCGGCGGCCCCGCCAAAGCCACCGAGACGCTGGTCTACAAGGTGTTCTTCGACGGTCGGCTCGGCGGCGACCTCGGCGGCTCGGCGGCGCAATCGGTGATCTTGATGTTCATGGTGGTCGGGCTGACTGCCGTGCAGTTCCGCTACATCGAGCGCAAGGTGACCTACTGATGCCGTCCGTGATGTGGAAAGAGCTGACCGCCGCCGACTTGCGCGACAAGGCGCAGGCCGGCGCCGTGGTGGTGCTGCCGGTGGCCTCCATGGAGCAGCACGGGCCGCACCTCCCGGTCGGCGTCGACACCATCCTGTGCGAGGCCGTGTGCAAGGCGGCCGCCGAGGCAGATCGCCGCGCAGATGCCCATCGTGGTGGCGCCGACCTTGTGGTGCGGTATGGCCGAGCACCACATGGCCTTCGGCGGCACCTTCACCTTCGACATTCCGACCTACCGCGCCGTGCTGCTGGCTTCCTCGAGAGCCTCGACCGGCACGGCTTCAAGCGCGCCCTGATCGTCAACGGTCACGGCGGCAACATCGCCGCGCTCGGGGCGTTTCTACCGGACTTCGCGCGCGAGACAGGCCTCACGGTGCGTTTCATCACCTACTTCGATCCGGCGCGGGCCGCGATCGCCCCGCTGCTCGACGACCAAGACGGCGTGCATCACGCCTGCGAGGTCGAGACCTCGATGATGATGGTGGCGGCGCCCGACACGGTCCGCCGCGACAAGCTGGCCGAGGCGCACGGGCCGGCCAGATCTTCCTCGCCGCCCGCGAGCGTCGGCCGCTACCGCTCATTCCGCGACATCTCGGCCTCCGGCGTGATCGGCGACGCGCGCCGGGCCAGCGCGGACAAGGGCCACAAGCTGTTCGCCGTCTGCCGCGACGGCGTCGCCGCCGTCCTGCGCGATTCCGCGACGTGGAGCTAAAGCCATGGTCGAGCGGCGCCGCTTCGGCGACTTCATCCCGCACGCGATCCTGCTGATCGGCGTCGCCATCGTCGCCTTTCCGGTCTACCTGTGCTTTGTCGGCTCGACCCTGCCGCAGGACGTCATCGCCAACGGCCAGATGACCCTGGCGCCAGGCCCATTGTTCTTCGAGACCTACTGGCGCACGCTGTTCGTCGGCACCTCCGGCACCACGCGCGAGCCGGTCGCCACCATGCTCGTCAACAGCTTCGTCATGGCGCTGGCGATCGCGGTCGGCAAGATCGCCATCTCCATCATCTCCTCCTACGCCGTCGTCTACTTCAAGTTTCCCCTGCGCATGGCGGCGTTCTGGCTGATCTTCGTCACGCTGATGCTGCCCGTGGAGGTGCGCATCTACCCCACCTACAAGATCGCCGCGGACCTGGGCCTGCTCAACTCCTATTCCGGCCTGGCCTTGCCGCTGATCGCCTCGGCCACCGCCACGCTGTTCTTCCGCCAGTTCTTCATGACCATCCCCGACGAGCTGGTGGAGGCCTCCAAGCTCGACGGTGCTGGGCCGTTCCGCTTCTTCTTCGATACGGTGCTGCCGCTGTCGAGGACCAACATCGCCGCGCTGTTCGTGATCCTCTTCATCTACGGCTGGAACCAGTATCTGTGGCCGCTCCTGATCACCACGCGCGACGACATGCAGACCATCGTCATCGGCATCAAGAAGATGATCGTGACGGCGGATGCGCTGACCGAATGGAACGTGGTGATGGCCACTGCCATGCTGGCCATGCTGCCGCCGGTGGCGGTGGTCATTCTCATGCAGCGCTGGTTCGTCAAGGGCCTGGTGGAGACGGAAAAGTGATGCGTTGCCGCCTCGTAGGTTGGGTCGAGCGTCAGCGATGACCCAACACAACATTCCAAGCCCTACTTGCGTTGGGTCTGCGCTTCGCTTGACCCAACCTGCGACGCGTGCAGCGCGCGCTGCGCGGCGGAGCACAGCATGGCCTCGGTGACGCTCGACAATGTGCGCAAGGTCTACGCCGGCGGCGTGGAGGCCGTGAAGGGCGTATCGCTCGCCATTCCCGACGGCTCGTTCACCGTGCTGCTCGGCCCCTCCGGCTGCGGCAAGTCCACCTTGCTCCGGATGATCGCCGGCCTCGAGACCATCACTAGCGGGCACCATCTCCATCGGCGGCCGCAACGTCAACCAGGTCGAACCCGCCGACCGCGACATCGCCATGGTGTTCCAAAACTACGCGCTCTATCCGCACATGTCGGTCTACGACAACATGGCCTACGGCCTCAGGAACCGCGGCGTCGCCAAGCCCGACATCGAAAAGCGCGTCGCCGAGGCCGCCAAGCTGCTCGCCATCGGCGATTTCCTCAAGCGCCGCCCGCGCGAGCTTTCCGGCGGCCAGCGCCAGCGCGTCGCCATGGGCCGCGCCATCGTGCGCGAGCCGCAGGCCTTCCTGTTCGACGAGCCGCTGTCCAATCTCGACGCCAAGCTGCGCGTGCAGATGCGCATCGAGATCCGCCGCCTGCACAATCGCCTCAAGGCCACCTCGATCTTCGTCACCCACGACCAGATCGAGGCCATGACCATGGCCGACACCGTCGTGGTGATGAACCAGGGCCGCGTGGAGCAGACCGGGGCGCCGAACGACGTCTATCGCTTTCCGGCGACGCGGTTCGTCGCCACCTTCATCGGCTCGCCCTCCATGAACCTGGCGCCTGCCCGCGTGGCCGAGCCGGGCGTGGTGGAGATTGGCGGCGGGCGCCTGAGCTTCGATGCGGCGCGGTTTCCGGTGGAGGCTGGCCGTCAGGTGGAGGTCGGCATCCGCCCCGAGGACTTCCGGCTCGCGGCTGCGGGCAACGGCGCGCTCACCTTCGCCAAGGATTTCGCCGAGGAGCTCGGCGCCACGCGCCTGTTCCATGGCATGGTCGGCGAGGCAGGCATGGTGGTGGCCCTGTCGGGGCCGGCTCCGGAGGGCACGAGCTTCGGACTCAGTGCTCCGCCGGAGGCGGTGCACCTGTTCGATCCAGCCTCGGGCAACAGCCTGCGCCGCGGCGCGTAGCGTGTCCCCCCCTCTCCCCGCGCGCGGGTAGACCAGGTTTCAGGGATCAGGTTCTAGGGACCAGGGGTTCCGCGAGAACTGAACGGCGGCGTCGATGTTAGTGCTTTCAAGCGCGCTGGGCAGAACCGAACGCTTTGGGAGGAAATCTCTAAGATCAACTCTTCCCGAAACAAGGTTGTTCATGAGGCGGCAAAAGCGGAACCGGGCGAGGCGGAACTCGCGATTGATGTCGCCAAGGCCGTGCTGCGCGAGTTATTTCCGAGCGTCATTTCGAAACTCGGGCTCCACACTCACGAACGGCTCTGGGTCTGTGGGAAGAAACACTGAACCGTTGCTGCCTCCTACCGGAGCCCGTATCTAAACTACTCAGCCTGATACCTATTCCGAGCGGCTAAATAGTTATAAGTTTAGACACGGCACCTGCCATGGCTCGGCGGAACAGGTCGAGAAGTATCGGGCGAATTTTGAGGCAATCCGAAAGTAAGCCCTGCCATGCAAGAGAAGAGGAGGGCGCTATGTTGCGTATGGTTTTGGACACCAACGTTCACAGCGACTGGGCCGATGGAAACCTATGTTCCGATCAGTTGGCTGGGTTAAATGAAATCTTGAGGCAGAGGCATGCAGCTTTGGTCGTGCCTCACCTCTGCATCGAGTGGTGCTGGCCACAGGAAAAACTGCTGAAATGGAAGGGTCGGGTTGAGGAAGCAGGTGCTGTCCTCTATTTTCTTCTTTCCGATCCGCCTCGATGAAGATGGACAATGCCCTCAGGCGACTGAGGAATCAGGTGTTTCAGCGACTCGACTTCCTCCCGTTCTCCGTATCCGACTTTATCTCTGCGATATCCGACCCCCAGGTGGCATTTGGCATGAGAACAGCCAGGCGGGCGAGAGAGATGATGGCAAAAGCGCAGGTCGAAAGCCGAGAACTGACCGGTAATCCCGATCTCCCCAAAAGGGAGGCGGAGGCACGGAAGCGTGCATCAGAACGGGCCGGCTTAGAAGTGCTTAGGGACCCCGACGGGCGGGGTCAGATTAGAAGCTATTTGGCCGCTCCTGAATTTGAGGAAGCGAGCCGCAGGAGCGCGCAGCAATTTGGATTCGAAGCCGAAGTTCCTGCGGGATTCAAGTCGCCGTTCCCGGATCTCGGCGATCTCCTCAATAAGTGCGTGAAACGACAGACCCGGACAGATTTGCGACGGCGCTGCTGGCCATTCAGGTGAACCTGCAGCTGCCTGACATCAGCCGGGAGGAACTGAGCGAGCTGTGCGTTCAGCTTAGGAAGAATCCTTCGAATTTTTTGGCCTTCACGATAGCGATGGAAATCCCAAAGTTGCTGGCAAAGAACAAACAGAGAGAAATCCACCCCTCGGACTCGATCGACATCGCCACGCTAACGACTGCCCCTTACGTGGACTATGTGACCACCGACGGAGAGATGGCGGATCAGTTTTCTGCTCTTCGCCTTGAAGGCGTGAGAGGGAGAGTCTTCGCTCGCTCCGAGCTGTCGACGATGCTTGCCGAGATTCGAGCGAAGGTGAGATAAAATGCCGCCAGTGACAGCAAAGTGCGGTGGGCAAGGTGGCCACGGCCAAGAAGTAGATGTCAGTCTGCCGCGCTATTCAGATCCGCTCTCCAACCGCTCCGCGTCGATCAGGTCTTGAGGACGACCAGACGCTCGCTTGATCCGAATCAGGTCCTCCTTCGAGATAAAAGGAATAGCGGTTTCCTCGATCTCAAGCATCATGCGACGAGGCCACGCCTCGTCGAAACTCATCCCGGGAAGGGACATCATGACGTCCACCCGCACGGGCGGTACGCCCATCTGGTAGAAGAAGCCCTCTTGGGAGAAGCTCTCTTCGGTCAGGCCGGATAGTGGCGCCCCGAAAGCTCTAAGGGCTGAATAGACGGCGCGGGCATTTTCGGGGTCAACCGAAATCCAGAGATCCAGGTCCTTGGTAAAGCGCGGTTCGGAGTACATCATGACCGCATAGCCGCCGACGACCAGGTAGCGGACGCTATGCGCGTTGAAAACACTCAACAGTTCTTTGAAGTCGGGGTGTGTCAGCATGACCGGTGCGCAGCAGCAGATAGTCGCGAATCATTTGTTCGGCAGCCTCGAAGATCGCCGTCGGCCCCTGGGCCTGCCAGAATGCCTGGTCAAAAGAGCGGCTATCGGCATCCCAACGGCCATAGTGTTCGACAATTCGGCGCCTTGCCATGGCCCGATTATCGCACTGCAGAAAAGCAACTGTCCAATAGCAGCCCGCCTTTGCTCGCTCTGGGTGTTTGTTCGGCAATAAGCTTCGCCGTGTGGTGTTGTTCAGTTCAGGTCCACAAAAACGTGTCGAGAACCGTTTACCATCACAGACAAGTCGCTGGCATGATGATGAACGTTCTGAGATCGATGGAGCAAAACTGGGTCGGACCGAGATTAACGATGGATTGGAAATGCCTCAAAACGAGGGTCGACGAGGGTCTTGCAGCTGATATCGCCCCGGTCGTTTCACTTTCACCCCCTGTTTTTCGATTTTAAGCTGATCGGCTGGTTCATCCTGGCGAGCCCTCAGTGAACGAATGACGACTGGATCTTCCTGTCCTGGAGTTGTCCCCTTCAACTTCAATACAAACTGAAAATCGTAGCCCGGTCACCGGACCGCATCGTTTGCTGTTAGACCTGCTCCTTCAGAAAACACTCGAAGAACAGGCAGATCTGCTCGTTTGCTTCCGGGGAGATCTTGTGCTCGGGGCAACTGGACATTCCAACACGGTTTGGGTGTCCCAGAAGGCGATTGAGAGCGACGATCGTTGGTTGAGCGCACTCCCTCGTTCCGGGGGATCCTCTGAACCGCCGGCGACGAAAAAAGGCCGAGGGGCTATAAGCGCGTGGAGCTCATGGAAGGGAATAAGGGGATGGCGCCAGGGTAAACCTGGGAAAGGGGAAAGTGATGACATGAGGTGACATGGGAGTAACCGAAACCTTTCAGAAGGGCTTGTGGGAAGGAAGCCCACCCGGCAAAGGATAGCCACCAGCCGGAAGCGAGTCTTCCCGTCGGAGGCAACCGAAGGCGGACGAAGCGTAGACGCGATCCTGGAAGCTGGGCGTTGAGCGCCGATATCCCCTCATAATAAATAGGGGGCCAGTGCAGGTATTCACCTCATTTTAGAGATGGGAGTTCGATGACTACGTCCAGGAAAAGGTCGAATTCTCCACGACCCCCTGGTTTCGGGTGCCGGCTTTCGTGCTCGTCCCGAAGGGGTTCTCCGGCCGTCCACCGGGGATCGTTGACCTCCACTCGCACGGAGGAATGTTCGTATTCGGGAAAGAGAAGGTGATGCCGATGCCGGGAGGAGACCACCCTTCGATCATCACGTACCGGATCGACAACTCCGAAGGACGGTCGGCCTCCTCGAACGTGCCGCGCGGTTACGTGGTTATCAGCATCGACTGCTTCTACTTCGGCGAACGAGAACCCTCTTCCCAATCAGAAGGCGTTTACCGGTCGCAGCGGACACCCTGTCCGTGGAAGAGGTCAGGCAAGTTCAACCGCGCGCAGACCGGCGAGCCGACTTTTGCCAAATCCTCTTTTGGGCAGGAACCACCTGGCAGGGCATTGCGCACTGGGACGACATCCGCACGATCGACTACCTGGTCAGCCGTCCGGAAGTCGATCCCGACGAATAGGTTGTCTCGGAATCTCGATGGGCGGTGACCGGACCGACTACCTGGCCGCGCTCGACGACCGGATCCAGTTGCGCGGTCTCGTTGGCTGGATGTCAACGTACGGGAATGATCCCGCGCATGTCGACACTCACAGCTTCATGCACTTCCTGCCTGGGCTCACGCCTTCTTGGACCTTCCGGATCTACTCGGCTGCATGGTGCCCAAACCGCTGATGGTCCAGTTCTGTCCCCGGGACGCGCTCTACCCGATCCGGGCATGCGAAAATCGCCGGAGAACTGGCGGCGATTTACGAGCGCGCCGGAGCGAGCGACGCTTTCAGGTCGGTTCTACGACAAGCCTCATGTCTTCGGGCGCGAGATGCAGGATGACGCCTTCAAGAGTTGGCTGGATCGATGGCTGCAACCGACCAAGGCCTGAGAAAAGGGGTGAGAGAGAGAAGGGGACATTCCCCTTTTCGCTTCATAATTCAACGCGAGGAATTCGCGCGAACGCAATCAAGGCTTCGCGATGTCAATCAGCCTCGATCAAAATGAGATTGATGGGGGATACCCGGTTTTCGTGACAGCGAAGGTAAAGAACGTTTCTGAGAAGCTTCTTCTATTAGTCGAAGACGGTAGCGACGTTGATTTTAGCTTTGAAATCAAAGACCGCGCAGGCAAGCAGGTAGATGACCTGCAGTACCAGAAGAGGTTACGTGAAGGGCCCGGCGTTTATCGAAGCAAAGTAGTGACGGTATCGCCAGGCGAGCAGATAGAGTACAAGTTGAACCTGAGTCGCCGTTTTGACATGTCTCTTGACGGGACATATACCGTGCAGGCTTATCGGTCGGTTCTGAAGTTGGAAGGAGAGGGCGGCGTTCCCTTGGCGTCAAACGTGGAAATCCTGGTTATCCGCTAGCAGACGTCCCGCTAAAGAGGGCGGCGTGCCGCGCCAGGCAGATCTACTCTCCAACCGCTCCGCGTCGGTAAGGTCTTGACGGCGACCCGAAGACCGCTTGATCCGAATCAGATCTTCCTTTGTTGTCTTCGGCCGCGTGCAAGCGCGAAGCGACGGACGACAAGAGAAAGTTGCAGGGGAAATTACTCCTACGCGCGAATTGGTGATCGGCTGACATTCGGCTTTCACGTCTAGCAGTATCCTTTGCAAAACCTTCCGTTCCCCAGGCTCTAAGGAGGCTCACATGCCAACAAAAAACGTTGGTTTGCCAGGGTACCTGTGTGTTCTGATCGCGCTTTCGACTCTCACCACTTTTCAGTCTCCCAATCTGCTTTTCGCACAGCAGCAACAACAGAGGTCGGGTGGGCAGTACGAGGTCATTGAATTGATCTCAGATCTTCCCGGCACTGCTCTTCACACCGACGAGAACCTGGTCAATTCCTGGGGCATTGCGCGGAGCGCCACCGGTCCGTGGTGGATAAACGCTGCCGGAACAGCCCTGTCACTCGTGAAAAATGGGGCGGGCGATCCTTTCCCCGCGGCGTCTCCACTAATAGTCGCAGTTCCTGGCGCTACCGGACCCGCTGAACCGACAGGGATCGTTTTCAACGACGTCGGCGGGTTCGAAGTGTCGAGCGGAGTCCCGGCTGTATTCATCTTTGCGTCGATAGACGGCACGATTTCCGCCTGGAACCCGTGCCAATGCCACCCAAGCCGTCCTGAAGGTGACAACTCCGGATGCCGCTTACTTCGGAGTCACAATAGCGAGCACAGGGGGAAACAATTACCTGTATGCGGCGAACTTCGGGCAGGGACGAATCGACGTTTTCGATTCGAGTTTTGGAGCAGTCGATCTCGGACCAGACGCGTTCAAGGATGCCAATGTACCTGCGGACTTCTCCCCCTTTAACGTCCAGAACATTAACGGAACCGTGTACGTGATGTTTGCGAAAAAGGAGGAGGATCAACCCGAGGAAGTGACAGGAAAACGGCGGGGGTACGTCGATGCCTTCACTCCCTCCGGTGAGCTTATCATGAGCTTGCAGCGCGGCACCTGGATGAACGCTCCCTGGGGCATCGCGCTTGCCCCCGATAACTTCGGCCGGTTCAGCAACGCTTTGCTGGTCGGGATGTTCGGAAGCGGTCAAATCGTGGCCTTCAACCCCCAGACCGGGAAGTTTCGAGGCGTCCTGAGAGGATGTCAGGGCAAGCTGACGATCGAAGGCCTGTGGGGAATCGGTTTCGGCAACGACGGTAACGCGGGATCCAGCTCTACCCTTTACTTCGCCGCAGGGATAGAAGACGAGGAGCACGGACTGTTTGGCGCCATAACTCCACTGTCTCTGGAGAGGGAAGAAGGCGGCCAGGACGAGGAGCAATGAACCAAGGAGTGGGGCAATTCGTTGTACGAAATATGCGCTCACTCACCCGTCGGGATTTCCTTCTTTCTGGGGCCGCGCTAGCCGCGGTCCCTCTTGTCGCTCGTCCCGTAGTCTGAACTATTTTCAACCTGCCTTCCAGACAGATCTCACCCCCCTGAGCCAAGGGAATCGCCGGAGCATCATCCGAGCCCGGCTGCTCGCGCGATCAGAAACAACCCTGCCCCGACGACGACGGCCCCGATGGCTCGCGCGACGCGCTCACCGGCCGGTGCGAGACGTTCGACGGTGATGGCTGCCGCCACGACAGCCATCGCGCGAAGGTCCATGACCCCGATGACCAGGAGGATCGCCATCAGACCGGCACAGCAGTGGCTGCAGTGGAGGCCGAGGCGCAGGCCGTGTCGCCAGGCCGTGCCGGCGTCGGCCGGCAGCGTGCGGCCGCGCCCGGGTGCCTCCCGGCAGCAGGCAAGGTGACGCGCCTTCCACGCGGTGAGCTGGAGGGCGCCGGCGATCAGGACGACCACACCGACCGCGATCGGAACGGCGCGCGCCAGCGCCGGCTGCTGCATCTCGACCGCCGCCAGCGCGACGCCCAGCGGAAAGGCGGCCATTCCGAACACGGTCCACACGAAGAAGTACCCCACGCCCACGAGCGCGGTCAGCCGACCGAGGCGCGTCTCACCTGTCCTGCCGACGGCCTCGCGGTAGCGCCACAGCATCGGGACCAAGGACGGCAGCATCATCGCCACCATCATCACGACCCACATGCCGAGGAACGACGCCGCGGCGCCGGGCCACGTCTGTCCGGGCATCCGCATCCATGCCATCGACATTGTCCAATCGCCGGGCATCGGCATCCCGCCCATCGCCGACATGGACGCGCACCAGACGATCGTCACCGCCGCGCTGGCGGCGAAGAGCAGCGCCGAGATGCCGAACGAAGGCTCGCTGGGAAGC
>CAWHUM010000017.1:0-156054 GCA_963832445.1 uncultured Alphaproteobacteria bacterium | reverse complement strand
GTCACGAACGGTCCTCGCGGCCACGTCCGTCGAGAGTCCGTTGACCCCCCAATTCCGGACGGACTCGCTGCAGCGCGGAAGGTGCAAGCTCACGACTTGGCGGCTACCCCGGCACGCTACTTCCACAACCCCTCGAACCGATGGCCTGCCACCCTGGTGTAGTGCGCGGTATGCTTCGGATCGCGGTGCCCAAGGTAGTCCTGCATGGTGCGCAGGTCGGTGCCCTTGTCGGCGAGGTAGTAGCCGCAGCGAGTGGCGGAGCATATGCGGCCAGACGCGACCGAGCTTGGCCGTCTCGCCGGCGACCCGGATGATGTAGTTGACGGCCTGCCGGGTAAGCTGCGTCTGTCGCTCGGAGACGAACAACCATGGTAAGCTGTCCTTCCTGGTGGCCAGGTAGCGCTTGATGGCGCGGAGCTCGTCGCCGGCGATCGGGTGCTCGACCGAGAGCGAGCCCTTGAGCCGAGCGACCCACAGCCGCGAGCGCTTGACATCGAGCTGGTCGCGGCGCATCTGATGGCCTCGCTGACGCGCAGCCCGTGCCGATAGATCATCATGCAGCAGCGCGTGGTCGCGAATGCCGTGGCGGCCTTTCTTGGCCGCCTCGAGCAGGCGATCGATCTCCGGACCGTTCAGAAAGTCCTTGTCGCGCTCGTGGGAGTCGGTGGTTGCCGCCCCACTCTTTACATTTCGCCTGTTGGTCGCCATCGCGGTGTGCCTCGCAAGTGCCCCTGTTATCGTGGGTCAGCACTTAGAACTCTTAACACAATGCACAAATAGCAAAATGTTTGTCGTGTTTTGACCCCCGGGGCTCAGAGTGGTGAGAGGAGTGGCGGCGCCTCCCTCAGCAGCAGACGCCGCGACCGTCGAGGAGCTGCCCGAGCTCGCGATCCGCCCGTCTCCTTGGCGATCGGGACGTAACAGTCGCTTCGCAACGACCTGATAGGTTCAAGCGATCCGTTGCTTACCGTGCTTCGCGAACAGCAAGTTGAGCGCTTCGGTAATCAGCTTCTGCTGGGTCGTTTCCTTTTCGGCAGCCAGAATCTTCAACTGACGCGCCACCGCCGGATCGTGCCACGATAGGATGGCTGCCTTACCGGCGCGTCCAGGCTGCTTGTATGGCACGGTTGGCGGCGGCGCCTGGACGGTCCCGGAAGCCTTCGCGAGTTCGTCAGCGATCCGCTGCGGATCTGGTTTTGGGCTCATGCTGATACCTCAAACTTTGCGGCCGGCAGGGGCCACTTCTGGCTGATCTCCGCCCACAGCGCTCTGATCTCCTTAGCGGGCGCGCTGCTCTTTGATACCTCCGTGATCCCCTTGCCCTCTGCGATGGCGCCCACAATCGCCTGGCTGTGTCCGATGCTGGTGTCGGCAATCCGAATGTCGAACTTCTTGAGCGCGGCAATCGCCGTCTCCATTGCGCCTAGGCGAGCTTTGCCCGTTGGCAGGTCATTGACGACCGCCAGCGCCTTCCCCTTGCTTTGAGCCAAGTCGAGCAGTTGCATGGTGTCGGCCAAGCCGCCGAGACTGAACAGTTCGGGCTTGGTCGGGCACAGGATAAAGTCAGACGCCCTGATCACCTCGATTGCTGATCTATCGGTGTGCGGCGGGGTGTCAACGATCACGAGGGTGACGCCGAGGTCGGCGGCACTGGCGAGCATCTTCGGTAGGTTCTCAGGGAGAGCCTTGAGCACGATCGGCGTGTTCGCCTTCCGATAACTTTTCCAGAGGAAGGCGCTGCCCTGGGGGTCGATATCGATCAAGGTCACGACCTCATCCTCCTGGACGGCGTGCACGGCAATCTGCGTGGCCAGCACCGACTTTCCGACACCGCCCTTCTGCGATAGGAACGTCAGTTTCCGCACAGAAAAATCCTCCTCTGGAGGCTTTACACGCGCCTCGAAAACGCCTATTTGGATGAAGATAGCAAGCAAACAGTTATATAGCAAGTAAGCTTGTTATATGTCATGATCACGAACGGGTGAGCGAGTGAAGGGCCTTGACGGGTCAGGGGAAATTACCAGCAGGACGTTCAGGCAAAATGTCCTGACACCTTCCTGGCCCTTCCTGGAAATGTCCTGATAAGTGCGCGTCCTGCCGCAGTAGGGGCCTGTCTGGTGGTAGCCGCAATCTTTCGCTTGGTCCTGAACGCCGGGGTAGCCGGATGCATCGGGCTCTCCTGCTACTTCGCCTTCGAGTTCGGGTGGTCGCGGGGCACCGACCCGATCTCGCAATGGGCATTCGGCCTGTCAGCCGGCTTCTTGGACTTCTGCAAGGCTGTCATTCTCCTGATGACGGCAGACAGCCTTCGCGGCGAGCGCCGCGCCGCCATTGCTGGCTACTGCTTCCTGACGTGCCTGTCCCTCTGGTGCGCATATGGCAACACGGCGACCCACCTTGCTGAGCGGATTAGCAACAGGGTCGTCGCGGCCGCTCAGCAGAGCAGCAAGCAGGCGACGTTGGACCGGGTCGTTGCGCAACGTAAAGCGATCGGCAACTTCAAGGAGACCATCGAGGAGGCAGTCAAGGTGGCGGCTGAGGCGGTGAAGGCGATAGCCGCACAGGCCGAGGCCGAGCGCTCGCGCGGATACTGTGGCAAGCTGTGCAGGGATCGCGAGAGCGATGAGCGGGCCGCGCGCGCTACGCTCCTGCTGGCTCAAACCAACAGGGCCGCTACAATCAGTGCGGCCGAGCTCGATGCCAAGATTGCGGCGGCCGAACTCGCACTCGCCAACGTCGACATCAAGACGGCCACCAAGCACGCCGACCCGCAAGCGGAGAACATGGCCAAGGCTATCGGCGTCAGCGAGGCGCTGATCGCCTTGGTCAGCCACGCCCTGTTTGCGATCAGCATCGAGATCGGCTCTGGCCTCATGCCCTGGCTGCTGTGGGGCCATCGCAGGCGCGAGGACGACGCGAGCGTCGAGCCGACGGCATCTACTGCGCTCACCGTCCCTGAGCCTATTCCGCTGGTTGAGACGCCCGAAAGCGTGCGGCAGCGGTTCTTCGACGAGGTCGTCATCCCATCGGACCAGTACGTGCCTGCAGCCAAGTTGTACATGGCCTATGCCCGCTGGTGCATGGAGCGCGGCTTCAATCCCATGGGAGCACACGCGTTCGGTCGGGCTCCGCCGTGGGGCAAAGAGAAGATCGGCGGGCAGGTGAGGTACCTGAACTGCTCCCTGGCCGAGGCGTACAACGCGCCTCAGCTCCGCTTGGCGGTGAGCAACCCATGAACCCCGCCTGCGCCAACTCCGCAAATTTGCGTAGTGGTTTGGAATGTCTGCGTTTCTCACGTAAGCGTTTCACGGAAATCTTGTCGCGGGGCTTGCCTTACCCTTCGAACCAGATTTTCGGTTGGTCCGCGTGATCCCCGCTGCCTCGCACAGCGGTCAGACTATCCGAGACAGAAAAGTGTCCTTCCCCATGTCAAGACTGAGAGAGCAGCTGCTCACCCGAAGCAAGGAAGCCGGGCGCAAGAAACTACGTAAATTGGGCCTCAAGCCGCTGGGCCTCGCCGCCGACGAGGCAGCAGCGTACTGGGGGCTATCCACGACGCAATTCTTGAGCGAGGTGGCAGCGAACAATATCCCCGGTCCGATCGGCGGGCTCCGCTGCAAGCGAAAACTGTGGTCTCGCTTGGCGTTGAAGAACGCTATGAAAGGGCGCGACGCCGGCATGACCGTGGCGATCGACAACGACCCGTTGATGGCAGAGATCAAGCGCCGTGCCCCCAAGGAAGTTGCCTAAATACGTCAAGGAGCAACCCGATCTCCAGGGTCGAGTCCGACTCTACTTCCGATTCCGTGGACGCTACCAGCGCCTACCCGATGACCCGCAAAGCGCGGAGTTCTATGCACGCTATTCCGCCCTTCTCGCCGGCGTCACCGCACCTGTGAAGCGGGCGGCCGAGGGGACCATGGCAGCCGTCATCGCCAGCTACAAAGCCTCGGATGCGTACCGCCAGCTCGGACCCAAAACGCAGCGGGACTACGCCCGGCATCTCGACCGCTTCCAGCCTTGGGACCATTGGCACATCACGGAGTTCAGGCGCCGGCACATCAAGGAGATCCAGAAACCACTGAATAGGACGGCTCGGACGGCGAAATACTTCGCCCAGGTGTGCTCGCTCCTATTCGCCTTCGCGATCGACGAATTGGAACTCATCGAGATCAATCCGGCTTCAAAGATAAAGCGAAGAGGTCAGGCTAAATCGTACCGGGCGTGGTCCGACGAAGAGTGCACGACATTCGAGGCATCGAACCCGCCGCGGGCGCTGCTGACGGCGTACATGCTGGGGCGGTTTACCGGCCAGCGTGCCGGCGACATCCTTCGTTGGACGCGCTCGGTGTACAACGCCAAGGGGGCGGAGCTTCGTTTCCGGCAATCGAAGGGGGAGCATCTGGGAAAGCCGGAGATGACCATTCCGGTGCTGCAACCGCTGAAAGCCTATCTCGACCCGCTCCCAACTGACGACAGCGTGTTGTTCGTCTCCAAGGCGGATGGCTCTGCCTACGATGAGACCGGGTTCCGACACGAGTTCCGCGTCACGCTCGATGCGTGCGGTCTCCGGCACCTCCACTTCCATGGTCTCAGGCACACCGCAGGCGTCACGTTAGCGGAGGCCGGCGCCAGCGAGAAAGAGATCCAGGCTTGGCTCGGGCACAGCACGCCGGCCATGGCCGCGCACTACTGCAAGATGGCCGAGCAGAAGAGGCTCGCCCGGGCGGCCGGAATCAAGTGGACTGCATCGCAGGTCGATAAGAAAGAATGATGTAAATACAGCTCACAGACGGTAATAATCTGTGATCGGACAATCCTTGTCAGGATAGCCGAACGCGGCTATATTAAAGCTTATCAAGATAGATTGGTCGTTATGGCATGACCTACGTGACAACCGAGGTAGCCTGCAAGACGCTTGGTGTCAGCGACCAGACGCTGCGCCGCTGGGCGAAGGCTGGCCTAATCGAGTGGTATCGCGTGACCGACACGGGCCATCGGCATTACGATGTCGAGGGCTTGCTCCAGCGCGAGCAGCGTCGCCTAGCTGAGCAGCGCGCGAAGGTGGCGGCGCGCCGCGTGACGAACAGGAACAGAACACGAAAGTGGTAAATCGCGTCGACTAGAGTGGTAAATCGCGGAAGCGAAAGTGGCCTAAGCGCCTGAAAAGATTGGTGGGTGTAGAAGGACTCGAACCTTCGGCCCGCTGATTAAGAGTCAGCTGCTCTACCAACTGAGCTATACACCCTTGCCCGCTGATGCGGCCAGCCGGCCGCCTAGGCCGCCGGCTTCGCGCCGGACCGCGCAAGCGAGGCGGTTGTATGCACGCGACCCAACCTCCCGTCAACTCGGGTGCGCGGCGTCAGCCTCATTGACGCAAGCGCGGGCAGGATGGGCCGCAGAGCCGCACGGGCGAGGATCACGGCCCGATCAGCAAATGCCGGCGCATGTCGAGCTCCTCGAGCACGGCGGCGCTGCCGCGGATGACGCAATGCATCGGCGTCTCCGGAACCGCGAAGCGCACGCCGACCAGCTTTTCCAGCGCCATGTCGAGCCGCTCCAGCAGCGCGCCGCCGCCGGTCAGCACGATCGGCCGGCTGGTCACCTGCCGCGCCACCTCGGGCGGCAAGTCCTCCAGCGCGCGACAGATGAACTCGCCCATTTCGCCGACCGGCATCGCGAGCGCCTCGGCGGTGTCGGCCTGGGTCAGCACGATCTCCTTCGGCTGGCCCTGGCGGATGTCGCGCCCCTTGATGTGGATCTCCACCTCGCGCCCGTTGGGTAGCGCGAGCGCGGTGCCGGCCTCGATCTTGATGCGCTCGGCGCTGCCTTCGCCGATCACCATGTGATACTTGCGCCGCACGTGGCGCACGATCGCCTCGTCCATGGCGTTGCCGGCGACGCGCAGCGAGCGCGCCTGCACCACGTTGCCCTCGGCCAGCACCGCGATGTCGGTGGTGCCGCCGCCGATGTCCACCACCATGAAGGCCTGCGGGCCGTCGACCGGCAGCCCGGCGCCCAGCGCGGCAGCAACCGGCTCTTCGATCATGTAGACGCGCCGGGCGCCGGCTGACAGCGCCGTCTCGTAGACCGCGCGCCGCTCGAGCGGCGTGGCGCCCGCCGGCACGCAGATCAGGATGCGCGGCCGGCGGAAGCCCAGCATGGTCTTGGCGCGGGTGATGAACTGGCGCAGCATTTCCTCGGTGGCGATGAAGTCGGCGATCATGCCGTCGCGCAACGGGCGGATGATCTCGACCCGCTCGGGCGGCTTCCTCGTGTGCATGGCCTTGGCCCGCAGGCCGACTGCCAGGATCTCCCGGCTCGAGCCGCGCGCCACCACCGCCACCGCCGAGGGCTCGTCGATGATGATGCCGCGCCCGACCACGTGCACGAGCGTGTTGGCGGTGCCCAGATCAATGGCGATGTCGTCGGAGAACATCGTGCTACCGCGTGCGCAGACGTGTGCCTGACGGCGGGCCCGATGCGAGCCGCCCGGCACCCGTGACCAGCATACTCTGCTTGGCACCGCCGCGGATTGCGCATCGCAGCGGCAGGGTAGACCATCCCCGTTGAGCCGCCAACCGACCGGGCCCCATCGGCCGCGGGCAAATCATCGTTGTGTGAATCGCACGAGCTTCGCCCCCGCCGCGTCATAGAGCTCGAGGTTGGGGCCCGTGAAGCGAAACGTGCGCGCGGCGCCGAGCGCGTTAAGGAATTTACTCTCCTGTTGCATCACGGCGGGTGGGCAGGCCATGCGCGTCGTGCCTATGCCACCGAAGGCGAGGCTGTTGCCCGCCACCGTTACCGTGCCGAACAGGCGATTGCACCCGCCCGAGCCGCTGACCTTGCCGCCCGCATCGAAGCGCACCGTCGACAGCGCATTGCCGATGACGCCGCCGCCTTGGATGTCTACCGCCAGCCAGACGGGCCCCATGAGCCGGTCGGCGTCCGAGGCTTGCGCGGCAATCGCCACTGCCGCCAGCATCAGGGCTGCGGCACAGGCCCTGGCGCGGCCCAACATGAATAGCCTCGCTGACATGGCCGCTCGTGTTGCATGTGGGCGCTGAACACGGGCTGAATGTGTACGCCCGGCGCCACGCCCTACTTCAGCAGCTGGAACGAGCGCATGAACTCCTCCACGTCGGCGCGCGACTCGGTGCCGAACGGCCCCTGGTAGATCACCTGGTAGAGCCGGTTGCCGACCAGGATCATGCGCTGTCGCAGCACCTCCTTGGCCGGCAGCTCGGTGTAGATCTCGCGGCCGTCGAAGCCCGACACGTCGATCGCCGTCTGCCGCAGCAGCCGCGCCCCCTGGTTCAGCAGCGCCCTGACGTTCTTGTCGTAGTTCTTGGCGATCGGGCGGCTGTACTCGGTGAAGATCACCGCGAAGGTGCGGTTCTCCTGCTCCACCGTCCAGCTGTAGTGCACGTGCGGGCCGGAATCGGAGACGCCCTCGTCCTTGCCGAGCGTCGGCTCGGCGGGAAAGATCGCGCTGAAGCGCCCGACCTCGTCCTTGAACTCGAACGCGACCGCCGCGACCGCCAGCAGCAGGCACCCCGCAACCATCGCCGCCACCCGGGCAATCCACATGCGCATCGCTCGCTTTTCCCCCGTTTGGCGCAGCATTTTGTGGCGCGCACCCTACAGGATTGCCGGGGCAGCCACATGGCCAAGTCGGACGGGCCAAATGTCCGTTGCTGGCAGCAGTGGCGACAGTCTCACCAATTGTATGTTCCCTCTTTGTTCTGGCCATGCTATTCATCTGATTGCGCCGCCCGCGCGGCTTGCGAGCCCTCTCCCCCCGCTTTGGCTCCAGCACGCCGGCGGCATCTTCGCCCCCTGATCGCCCCGGTGCGCCCTCGCCGGGGCGATCCTTTTTGGGCCAGGTTTCAGGGATCAGGTCTTAGGGACCAGGGGTTCAGCGAGGACTGAAACCTGACCCCTGAAACCTGAAACCTTCTTACGCATAAACACCTTCAGCCTCGCCGGCCTTTGGCCTCGAGGTTGAGAAGAGAGAGAGGAGGAGCAGGGCGCTCTGCGCCTTGTCGACCCAAGAGTTGCGCGTTGCACAGGCGCTCCGGGCGCCCTGCTCTGCCAACATCCGGGCCCCTACATGGCGATCCGTGGGGTCTCACGGCCGGCCCGCAGAGGCTTGCGGACTGCGGCCCCCGGCTCCTAGTCCTGAGACGCGAACCTCTAGGTGACGCGCGTCCCATCTCCGGGGGTGCAAGCAACGTAGGAACGCGAACGGCCTTTGTCATCCTCCGTTGGCCAACATTAAATTTGCCGGATCCCTATCCCCGCCGGCCAAAGCTGTGGATCTTCCATGCAAACAATCAGCCTATTCAGAGCCACCCGCCGGCTGTGAGTGTGCCTTCCGTTCTCGAGAAGATTTCTTTTCGGGCGCACGCTCTTTGAGGTTCGACCCGAGGTCCTCAGCCACAAACTGCCCTCCCAAAAAACGAGGCACCAGATCCACGCAGTCCCCAAGCATTCTTATGACCCTCTTTTCCTCAAAGTGCGGTATGCTTGCCCCCAGTTTGCGTCGAAGTCGCTGCGTCACGGAAAATTCTGGATCCACCACAATAATTCTCTGGGCAGGGGATTTTTGCATGGATTTGCTAAGCATCCGCGAAATGTACAAATCTGCTTCGGCAAACGAAAACCCTATACTTACGATTATATCCGCAGCATCAAATGCATCCCGAGCCTCCGACAACAGCGACGTAAGTGGAGGAGCTACATCAAATTTCATGGCCAAGGGTGGCAACAATAAGCCCCTCCTTTGTCCGCCGCAGTCCCTACAAATTCCGATAACCGGATATAATGCCCGGTCGCTCATGAAAGCGTCAATGGTAGAGCCCATATCCACCGAAACAATTTCCTACACGTTTGGCAATAAAACCAGTTGAGGCTTCCATGAAGCTTAACGACGCGAATCGCGTTGTGAACAGTATCTGTGGGTGTTTGATTGTGAAACTCCAAGCAGTAATTCGCAATCCTTCCGCTTTCCTTCAACGCGAGGTCCATGCAGCAATCATAATTTGTTGTGATTATCGATGCACTGGTGCTGCCCTTCGAATAGTCGGCAATCGCTTTGTGCGCAGCGTTCGGCTTGGCCGGGAGCATTGTGCTGGCCAAGAGACCAAACAGCACTTGCAGGGTGTCCTGCAAGTGGGCTATCGCTGATATGTTCGCTGGTCAATTCCGCCAAATCAATTGGCGGCGTTCCTCAAACTCGTCCGTTAGCAATTCTGAAGCGCGACGATCGCGCGCACCATAGATAAGGTAATCCGTTAATGCCAGCATATTGCCACTGCGCGCCACAAATGTAGCGAGTTGAGCAGCAGTCAAAAGATCTTCTATATTGGTTATCTTTCTTGCGACACAGAAATCGGCCAAATTGTCGACGTCTTCCCGATCAAGCCTTCGGGCGCGCTCAAGAAGATGCGCCAATAGTTCTTTCACAACCGGTATATTAGATGGAGGCGGTTTGGAGGCCCCAGCGCCGAGTAAGAATGCGATTTTTTGGTTCCTGGGATTTATTGTTCCGAGAGTCGGATCAAGTGCGCTTAGCGCGTCAAAGGCGCTTTTTATGGGTGAGAAAAGTCCGGTCGGTACGTCTTTGGCCAATTGTTCCTGATTGGCTAGGAATATGTCCACCCAGTCGGGGTGGACATCCTCTTTATCTGCGCGGAGATCGCTATCGCCAACAACCTGGCGAAGCAGCTCGTAAAGAATTACGGTGGATCTCGCACCGCGCGCACGAGCAAGAAGATTGCGCTGGACTTCAGATACGTTTTGATTGCCTAGATGCATAGTGTTCCCCGGGCAGGTAAGAATTTTCGCGGGAGGGTCAACGAGTCAATTGTGACAGTGTGGCGACGTCGATGGTCTGGTTCATATATTCACTTGGCACTCCCCATATTGACATATGATAGTGGAATTGCATGGCTCCGCCCACCCTCCGCTCGATCAGCCCCTACGTCACCCATGACCTACCTCCTCGCCCTCATCGCCGGGCTCGTCGGCGCCGCGCTCGGCTGGATCGCCGCCGCGGCCGCCACCCTCCTCATCGGCGGCTACATGGGCGTCTCCGACTTCGAGGGCGGGCGCGGCATGCTGGCGGTCTGGGGCATCGGTCCCATCGGTGGGCTGGCGGGGCTCATCCTCGGCATCGTGCTGGTGCTCCGGAAGCGCGGCCGCCACAGCGCCGGCGGCATCGCTCTCCGCGCGCCCATCGTCATGGCCGGCATCGCCGCGCTCGTCGCGGCGGGCCTGTGGTGGATGTACGAGACGCGGCCCGTGCTCAACACCAACGGCCCCGCGCCGCAGCTGGCCTTCGAGGTGCGCCTGCCGCCGGGCCTCGCCGCGCCCGCCGATGCCGAGACGATCAAGGCCGAGCTGCACACCGAGAAGAACCGCATGCCGGCGCTGGTCTCGCGCGAGGCTACGCGCATGGAGGACGGCCGCGCCGTGATCGCCGGCAGCGTCGACCTCTACTACCGCTCCCGCTGGCGGCTGCTGGAGGTGAAGGTGCCGGGCCAGGACGACCGGCTGTTCCAGCTGGGCCTGCCCGCCAGCCCGCGCCGCACCACCGCATTCGGCCGCTGGGAGCGCGCGGCCTTCATCGCCGCGCCGGGCTTCAGCCAGCCGCGCAAGGCGCGCGCCGGGGAGGGCTTCGAGATCCGCTACCGGGTGATCTGGGTGCAGTAGGTCGGAGTTCCCCTCTCCCCATTCTTCTTCAGAATGGGGAGAGGGTTAGGGTGAGTGCAGAAGCTTGCTCCGACGTGGCATAGGTGGCTGCCCCTCACCCCGGCCCTCTCCCCGCAAGCGGGGAGAGGGGGCCATCACGGCTCTTCTGCACCAACCACATACCGGGGCGGCATGCTCCCCTGTTGTCCGGCGGCTGCATCCCTATAGGATGCGGGCGGGCTGAACTTACTTCCCTTGGACTTCTCTGGGACCCAGGCATACGCCTCCGGTGCCGATACTCTCGGCTCTGCGCAGGCACAGAAACGGGCAATGGCAATGACAGGCAACGGTTCCGACAACAAGTGGATCGGCAAGCGCACCATCAGGCCTGACGGGGTCGAGAAGGTCACCGGCCGCGCCGCGTTCGCCGCCGACTTCACGATGCCCGGCACGCTGTTCGGCAAGGTTCTGCGCAGTCCCCATCCCCACGCGCGCATCCGGTCGATCAGCTTCGACAAGGCCCTGGCGCTGCCGGGAGTCAAAGCCGTGATGTCCGGCAAGGACCTCGTCGACTTCCCCTGGGACAAGCCGCACCCCCTCGGCATCCAGGACTTGCGCTTCAACAGCCGCAACGTGATGGCGCGCGACCGCGCATTCTACGCAGGCCATGCCGTGGCGGCGGTGGCCGCGACGTCGGCGAAGATCGCGGCGGCTGCCGTCAAGCTGATCGAGGTCGACTACGAGGTGCTGCCATGGGTGATCGACGTCGACGCCGCCCTGGAGCCTGGCGCACCCATCCTGCATGAGGACATGCGCAAGGCCATCGGCAAGTCGGGCACCGCCACGGAGTCCAACATTGCCGGCAAGATCGAGCACAAGCTCGGCGACATCGAGAAGGGCTTTGCCGCCGCCCAAGTGGTGGTGGAGCGCAGCTTCAAGACCGCACCCGTGCACCAGGGCTATATCGAGCCGCACGCCTGCGTGGTGAGCGTCGCCAAGGACGGCAAGACCACGATCTGGAGCAGCAGCCAGAGCCACTTCATGGTGCGCGACATGACCGGCCAGCTCACGGGCACCAAGTTGAGCGACATTCGTGCGTTTCCCGCCGAGATCGGCGGCGGCTTCGGCGGCAAGACCATCGTTTACCTGGAGCCGTTGGCGCTGGTGCTGTCGCGCAAGTCGGGCCGGCCCGTGAAGATGGTGATGACGCGCGAGGAGGTGTTCCGCGCTACCGGCCCGACGTCGGGCTCGTCCAGCACCGTCAAGATCGGCGCGACGAAGGACGGCAAGATTACCGCCGTGCACGCCACCTACCGCCTGCAAGCCGGCGCTTTCCCGGGCTCGCCCATTCGCGGCGCCGTCGGCTGCGCGCTTTCGCCCTATCACCTCGACAACGTGCTGATCACGGGCTTCGACGTCGTCAGTAACCGGCCGAAGGTCGCGGCCTACCGCGCGCCCGGCTCGCCGATCGGCGCGTTCGCTGTCGAGAGCACGCTCGACGAGCTGGCCGCGGCTCTTAAAATGGACCCGCTGGTGCTGCGCCAGAAGAACGCCGCCAGGGAGGGAACCAAGGCGGCCTACGGCCCGACGTTGGGCAAGATCGGCTACGAGGACACGCTGCGTGCCGCACTCGAGCATCCGCACTACCGGGCTCCGCTGAAGCCCAATCAGGGGCGCGGTGTGGCGAGCGGGTTCTGGTTCAACGCCGGCGGCGAGTCCAGCACCAACGTCAGCGTCAACGAGGACGGCACCGTCATGGTGGTGACCGGCCATCCCGACATCGGCGGCTCGCGCGCCTCCATCATGAACATCGTGGCCGAGCTGCTCGGCATCGACTACCGGCAGGTACAGACGCTGATCGGCGACACCAGCGTGGTGGGGTTCAGTGCGCTTGACCGGCGGCAGCCGCGTGACCTTCGCCTCCGCCATGGTGGTGACGCGGGCAACCGAGATGGTGATCCACGACCTGCGGGGCCGGGCCGCCAAGATCTGGAAGATCGATCCCGAGGCGGTGGTTTGGGAGAACGGGGCCGCGCGCCCGGCCGGTGCCAATGCCGGTAATTTCGAGCCGCTGACACTGCCGCAGCTCGCCGCGAAAGCGAGCGCAACGGGCGGCCCGATCGGCGCCAGTTTCTCCCTCAACACCGAAGGCGCGGCCGGCGGCTTCGGCACCCACATCTGCGACGTGGAGGTAGACCCCGAGACCGGTCGCGTGCAGGTCATCCGCTACACCGCGTTCCAGGACGTCGGCCGGGCCATCCATCCGGACTACGTGGAAGGCCAGATCCAGGGCGGCGTGGCACAGGGCATCGGCTGGGCCATCAACGAGGAATGCATCTACGACGCCAACGGCAAGCTCGATAACGCGAGCTTCCTCGACTACCGCATGCCGGTCGCCTGCGACCTGCCGATGATCGAGCCGGTGATGATCGAGGTGCCGAACGACAAGCACCCCCAGGGCGTGCGCGGCGTGGGCGAGGTGCCGATCGTGCCGCCGTTGGCGGCGGTGGCCAACGCCGTCAAGAATGCGATCGGGCTCCGCTTCACCGAGCTGCCGATGTCGCCGCCGAAGGTGCTCGCGGCCCTGTCCGCACCTAAGTAGGCTGGCCGCAGGCGTAGGTTGGGTTAGGCCGTAGGCCGTAACCCAACAATCGCGGGCGCCAGCCAGTGTTGGGTTACGCGCTTCCGCGCTAACCCAACCTACACCCCACCAGCACCGCCGCGCGATAGTCGAACCACATCGTATCGCCGACGCAGCGCGCATTCGCACCCATGCGGTCGCCATCCACGGCAGCATCGAGCATGGCCCTGAGCCCCGCGCAGTCGTCGTTGACCGGGAAGGATCGGGCGATCACCTGATCCCGCTCCACCGACAGGTTGTAGAAGCGCTCCTCGGGTGCGGCGAGCCCCGCGAGCGGAAACAGCCCGCGCAGAAAGGCCAGCGTGCGGAACTCCACCGTCGAGGGATCGCGGAAGCGCTCCATGGCGTTGAACGCGGCCGCCTTGACTGGATCGTCGGAGGCCACCGCATCGCACAGCACGATGCGTCCGCCGGGCCGCGCCACGCGCACCATCTCGGCGAAGGCGCGCGCGGGCTGCTCCAGGTGGTGGAAGGCGAAGCGGCAGCTGACGATGTCGAACGATGCCTCGGCGAAGGGCAGCGCGTAGACGTCGCCCTGGTGCCATTCGACGTTGGCGACGCCCGCCTTGGCTGCGGCAGCCCGCGCCTGATCCAGCATGGCCGGCGTGGCATCGAGGCCGACGGCGCGGCGCGACGCGGCGCCGCGAAGGCCCGCACCACCGAGCCCGGCCCGCAGGCGACATCGAGCGAGACGTCGCCGGCGCGCGGCCGCGCGGCATCGACCAGCAGATCGAGCGCGGCCTTGTCGTGCAGCGCGGGTGCGGCGGCGAACAGCGCCGCCTGGCGGGTGAACTGGTCGGCGATGGCCTCGGCGTGCGCCGTGGCAGCCGTGGAAGATTTGGTCATGGGGGTTCTCCGGGAGTCAGACGCCGTCCGGGTGCGTCGACACCGCTGCTCCCACTGCTGAAAGGGGTCACAATGGTGTCAGACCCAGCAGGGTCTGACCACCGGCGACTACGCACTCTGCTGCGCGTGCAGCCGCCCGCGCTTGGCGAACAGCTTGTTGAGCGCGCTGAGATACGCCTTGGCGGCGGCCACCAGCGTGTCGGGGTCGGCCGCCCGCGCCGTGACGGCCCGGCCGCCCTCCACCGCGTCGTCCTCGAGCCGCACCGACACCTCGGCCTGCGCATCCGTGCCCTCGGTGACGGCGTGCACCTGGAACAAGGCGAGCTTGGCCTTGTGCGGCACCAGCTTGATGATGGCGTTGAAGGTGGCGTCCACCGGCCCGTTGCCCGTCGCCTGCACCGTCTCCTGCCGGCCCTCGCCCATGTCGAGCGTCAGCGTCGCCGACTGCGGCCCCATGGTGCCGGCGATCACGGTCAGCGCCACCACCTTGATGCGGTCCTGCGCGGTGGCGATCTCCTCGTCGACCAGCGCTTCCAGGTCCTCGTCGTAGACGTGCTTCTTGCGGTCGGCCAAGGCCTTGAAGCGGTTGAAGGCGTCCTCGAGCGCGTTCTCGCCCAGCTCGTAGCCCATCTCCTTGAGCTTGGTGCGGAAGGCGTTGCGGCCCGAGTGCTTGCCCATCACCAGCGAGGTCTTGGACACGCCGACCGACTCCGGGCGTCATGATCTCGTAGGTCTGCGTGTGCTTCAGCATGCCGTCCTGGTGGATGCCCGACTCGTGCGCGAACGCATTCCGCCCGACGATCGCCTTGTTGTACTGCACCGGGAACGAGGTCGCCGCCGCCACCAGCTTGGAGGCGCGGTTGAGCTGCTTGGCGTCGATGCCGACGTGGTAGGGCAGCACGTCGCCCCGCGTCTTGATGGCCATCACCACCTCTTCCAGCGCGGCGTTGCCGGCCCGCTCGCCGATGCCGTTGATGGTGCACTCCACCTGCCGGCAGCCGGCCTTGACGCCGGCCAGGGAGTTGGCCACCGCCATGCCGAGATCGTTGTGGCAGTGCACCGAGAAGATCACCTTCTCCGAGCCCGGCACCCGCTCCATCACCGAGCGGAACATCTGGAAGTATTCCTCGGGCGTGGCGTAGCCCACGGTGTCGGGCAGGTTGATGGTGCCGGCACCGGCCTTGATGGCCGTTTCCACGGCGCGGCAGAGGTAGTCCATCTCGGTGCGGGTGGCGTCTTCCGCACTCCACTCCACGTCATCGCACCAGTTGCGCGCGCGGCTCACCTGGAAGTGCACCAGCTCGAGGACCTGCTCCGGCGTCTTCTGCAGCTTGTGCTTCATATGCACGGGCGAGGTAGCGATGAAGGTGTGGATGCGCGGGCGCCTGGCGTGCTTCACCGCCTCGCCGGCCCGGTCGATGTCGGCCTCGCCGGCCCGCGACAGGCCGCACACCACCGCCCGCTTGACCCGCTTGGCGATCTCCGTCACCGCCGCGAAATCGCCATCCGAGGCGATCGGGAAGCCGGCCTCGATGATGTCGACGCCCATGTCGTCGAGGAAATCCGCCACCTCCAGCTTCTCCTCGAAGGTCATGGTGGCGCCGGGGCACTGCTCGCCGTCGCGCAGGGTTGTATCGAAAATGAAGACGCGGTCGGTGTTGGCGGTCGTGGTGTGCGTGGGCTCCGCCGCCGTTGGATGCTGGGACATGGGAGTGTTCCTCGAGAGTTGCCGCGCTCGCAGGGGCGCCGGCGTGAATCAATTCGGTTGGCTGGATTGTACCCCCCTGAGCGCCCGTCCCGGAATGCCGGAACGAAAGAGGCTCAGGGGCCGATAAGGAGCAGCTTGAGCAGCGCGAGCGCCGCCGCGTCGGGAGCGATCCCGGCGGTTTGAGGCGCGGCGATGGAGCGTTCGCAGCTCACGAGCCTGCTCGATTTCTAGGCGCACACGGCACGTTTGGTGCCTCGGCGACACATTGGCCGCGCTACTTAAGCCAAAGGGCGGAGCCGATGGCAAGCGCAAATCGGCCGCGGCTTTGCGCTTTCCGATTGCGTTGTCACATTTCGTGCCCGAGCGGCATGGCAGATAGCCCGCTTGATGGGGTGCTGCAGTGCAGCGGATCACCTATACCGGCGCAACCATGACCGCCGCCGTTCGTTGGTTGGGTGGAGCCCGGATGCTCGAGAGGTCCACATGAAGCGAGCCATCGTGGCAAGCTGCGCCGCTTGCCTTTGCGCCTACGCCGTTCTGGCAGCGAGCCCGGAAGTGGTGTCCGCCATCAAGGCCTTCAAGGCCGTGGGCGCCGATCCCGCAAAGCTCAGCGCCTTCTGCACGATGACCAAGACGCTGGACGGCCTCGGCGACAACGATGACGAGGTGGCCGATGCCAAGGTCGCCGAGCTCATCAAGCAGCTTGGGCCGGAGTTCGAGGTGGCCTGGAAGACGATGGACAACGTCGAGGAGGAGAGCGAGGACGGCCAGGCCCTGAACGCCGCCCTCGACGAAGCCATAGGCAAGTGCCCGCAATGACAGGCTTTCTGTAGGCAGCGGGTCGGATTACTCCCCGCGCCGCTTCATTGCCTGGGAAGAGCTGCGCGCGCCCACCGCTCTGCGGTGCCGTCACCCCTGCATTTCCCCCAGGCGTCTTGTATGTGCGCGTTTGCCATGCATGGTGACGGGCCTTCCTCGTTGGATGCCACCCGCATGCGCGCGCCCGTCGCCACCATCGACCAACCCCGCCACACGCTCGCGCTGTTCGCGTGGTTCGCCGCGGCGTCGTTCTTCTTCTATGCCTGGGTGCTGCGCGTGGCGCCGAGCGTCATGGTGGAGGAGCTGATGCGCGACTTTGCCGTCGGCGCTGCGGTGCTCGGCAATCTCTCCGCCGCCTACTTTTACGGCTACTCGGGCATGCAGATCCCCGTGGGCGTGCTGCTCGACCGCTTCGGCCCGCGGCGGCTGATGGCGGCTGCGGCGGCCATCTGCGGTTGCGGCTGCGTACTGTTTGCGATCAGCGACACGCTGGCGATGGCCACCGCTGGCCGCTTCCTGATCGGCGCATCCGCGGCCTTCAGCCTGGTCGGCGCCATGGCCGTTGCGGGCCAGTGGTTCTCAGCGCACCGCTTCGCCCTGCTTTCGGGGTTCGCCATGGCCATGGGCATGGCCGGCGGCGTGTTCGGCCAGGCGCCGCTACGGCTCGTCGTCGAAGCCTCCGACTGGCGCACCGCCATGCTGATGCTGGCAATCGGCGGCTTCGCGCTGGCGCTGGCGACGTTCGCGACAGTGCGCGACAGGCGGCGCGGCAGCGGCGGGCTCGGGGGCATGCTGACGGGCTTGAGCACCGTGCTGCGCCATCGCCAGACCCAGCTCATCGCCGTCACCAGCCTCGCAACCGCCGCGCCGTTGCTCGGGCTCGCGAGCCTGTGGGGCGTGCCGTTCCTGGAGACGGCCTATGGCCTGTCACGAACACAGGCCGCGACGGTGACCTCGCTGATGTTCGTGGGGTGGGGCGTGGGCGCGCCGATCCTCGGCTGGCTCTCCGACCGCATCGGCCGGCGCCGCGCACCCATGATCGTGGGGTTGGTGCTGCAGACCGGGGCGCTGGCCGCCTTCGTCTATGTACCGAACCTGCCGATCCCGGTGTTGGCCTTCCTCTGCTTTCTGGTGGGCTTGATGGGTTCGGCGCAGATCGTGAGCTTTGCGCTCGTCAGGGAAAACCACCCGCCGGCGCTGAGCGGCACGGCCATCGGTGTCGTCAATGCCATGGTCACTGGCGCTGGCGCGCTGTTCCAGCCACTCGTGGGCGCATTGCTCGATGCAGCCTGGGATGGGGAGATGGCGCTCGGCGCGCGCGTGTACAGCACCGCCGCCTATCAAATGGCTTTCGCCTCGCTAATTGTGTGCTGTCTCGTCAGTTTCGCCTGCCTGCTGGCGGTACGCGAGACCTACTGCCGCCCGCAGACGTGATAGACTGCCGATGGTCCTTTCGCAGCGATGCCGGTGGGATGAGCCATGGCCGTCTCTCACTCTTACAGCCGTCGTGCGGTGCTGCAGTATGGCGCGGCGGCTGCTGTCGCACTCGGTGCTGCGCGCCTTGGGGGCAGCGCGCGCGGGCAAGAGACGGCCCCGCGCGGCATCGCTCATCATCGCTTTTCGCTTGGGACCCGAGACATCTTCGTGCTGAGCGACGGCCATCTGGTTGTGCCGGCGACCTTGCTCGCCGGCAACGTCCCCGAGGGGGAGCTGCGGTCGTTCCTGACGGCCAATGCGCTGAGTCAGGAGCGCGTCCACTTCCACATCAATGTCGCCCTGGTGAAGACGGGTAACGACTACGTCCTCATCGACGCCGGCTCCGGCGGCACCTGGGAGCCGACTGCGGGCCGGCTGGCGGACAGCCTCGAGGCGGCCGGCATCAAGCCCGAGGAGATCGGCACGGTCGTGCTCACGCACGCACATCCCGACCACATCTGGGGCCTGATCGACGAGCTGGACGACAGCCTGCGTTTCCCACGCGCTCGGTATGTGGTTGGCGCGCGAGAGTTCGACTTCTGGACATCGGGCGAGGCGCAGCGGCTCACGGGACCAGTGGAGGGAATCGCGGCAGGTGCCCGGCGCGTGTTCAACAGGATCGCCGCGCGCGCCACCCGCATCAAGCCCGGCGATGAAGTTGCGCCCGGCATCGTCGCGGTCGACACGGCCGGGCATACGCCGGGTCACATCTCCCTTCTGGTAGCCTCGGGCTCCAGCCAGCTGCTCGTTACTGCCGATGCCGTGCAGAACGCCCACATCTCGTTCGCGCATCCCGACTGGCAGCCGCGCGTGGACATGGACGGCGCCCTAGCTGCGCAGAGCCGCCGCCGCCTGCTCGACATGGCCGCCGGCGACAAGCTCCCCGTGCTCAGCTACCACATCCCGTTTCCCGGGCTCGGCCGGGTGGAGCGCAAGGGCGCGGCTTTCGCCTGGGTGAGCGCAGGCTGACATTACATGGCGGCACTTCTTCCGAGTTGGTGCAGGAGCTGACGTGCCCACGGCTCGCGCCCTAGGCGTGCAATTGACCCTAGCGGACATTGTGGGTGCAGACCTTTGCGGTCCCAGAGCAAGTAGCTACACAACTCGCACTTCTCTTCCGGCTACAGACTTTCCCCGGCGCAATATCAGTGAAAGTACCGATGCCCGCGCACGGTTTGAACGCGAAAGGATGTTCGGGGACTCCAACAAGACTTGGTTCAGTTGCCCGTTGCCGGTTTGGGCCGCTTGCCGGGTGTGTGTGGGCTGAGGGAACGGATGCAGTTCGGGCGCGCGGCGTATTGGCACGTTAGCAGATGGTTTTCTTGGTTTGGCCCTATTGGGCTCGCAGTCGCGGTGGGTACAGCCTACTTTTTCGCCGCTCAGCTAAGTCTGGTTCTGCTGACTAAGCCAGACGGCGTGGCCGTGTTCTGGCCGGCCGCCGGCATCGCCTCGGGCACCCTCATTGCTCTCGGGCCTCAGGTGCGGCTGCCGGTAATGGCAGGAGTGGCGACTGCAAGCACTCTGGCAAGCCTCTTGGGCGATCGAAGCATCGCCGCTGCCATCGTCTTCGCCGCTTGCAATATGGGGGAGCCTTTGCTTGTCGCCTGGTTGATCAAACGCCGCTTCGGCGATGACTTCAGGTTGGAAAGCCTGTCCAGCGTGATCGGCTTTTTTGCGGCAGCAGGGATCGGGCCGGCGATCGCGGGAAGCGTGGCGACGGTAGGCTTCATCCTCTTCTACAGCTCGGCCGCGCCAGTTCTGTCCACCTGGCTGAACTGGTTCGCTTCTGATGCACTGGGTATCATCATGGTGGCGCCGCTGCTTATCGGTCTGAGCAGTCTGCGGCACGAGCTTCCAGAGAAATGGGAATTGGGGACAGGTACGCTGAACCTCGCGGCGCTCCTCCTGGTGACCGCCATCGCTTTCGGCTCGCCCGCGCATTACTGGTACACAGCGCTTCCGCTCGGCATGCTCCTGCCCGCGCTGCTGGCTGCCTACTGCCGCCCGGTATTTGCTGCAGCCGCTGCGCTCATTCTCGGCTTTGCCGTGGTCTGGACAACGACCTTCGGGATCGGTGATCTCGGTGAGCCGCCGAGTTTGCATGACCGCGCATATGCCGGGCGGGCGACACTGCTGGCAATCTCGGTTTGTACGCTCGTGCTCGCCGCTCTCTTCGCCGAGAGGCGGCATAAGGAGGCAGCGCTCAAGGATAGCAATGCTCGGCTGGCTGATGGATTGTCGGCTGGCGAGGTGATTGCGTTCGAATGGAATGCCATCACCGGCCGGTCGCAGCGCAGCAGCAATGCCGGTCTCATCCTTGGCGCTGAGCAAGATGGACGTTCGCTGCCAAATGAATTCTTCACGGGCGTGCATCCGGAGGATCGCGAACGCTTCAAGAGATGCATACGCGGCCTTGGTCCCCGTAACCCGTCCTATGGTCTGAGTTTTCGCTTTTGCTGTGTCGACGGGCGGCAGGTTTGGCTGGAGGAGCGCGCGAGGGCTGAATTCGACACCGCAGGGAGGATCTTGCGCATCAAGGGCCTGACGCGAGATGTCACCGAGCGCAAGCGGGCCGAGCTGGTCGCCGAGCGCCTCGCGTCCATCGTCGAGTTTTCCGATGACGCGATCGTAAGCAAGGATCTCGACGGCGTTATCGTGAGCTGGAACCAAGGCGCAGAACGTCTATTTGGCTATTCGGCGGACGAAGCCATCGGCAAGCCGATCGCAATCTTGGTTCCACGCGACGTCAAAGACGAACAGGCGAGTATTCTGGAGCGCGTCCGGCTGGGCGACCGCATCGACCACTACGAAACGGTCCATCGTCGCAAGGACGGAACCTTGGTTGACATCTCGCTCACAATTTCGCCAGTGCGCGACGACACAGGCACGGTCGTCGGCGTCTCCGAGATTGCGCGCGATATCAGCGAGCGCAAGAGGGCTGAAGTAGCTCTGGCCGAACCCACGCTGCAACTCGCTTTGGCTGCAAAGGCCGCCCTCGTCGGCAGCTTTTCCTACGATATCGACGCAGAGCGCATGCAAATCTCTGCGGGCTACGCCGCCATTCACGGTCTCCCGGACGGAACCACCGAGATTGCGCGCAGCGAATGGGCAGCCGGTGTGCACCCTGAGGACGTCGGACGATGGGAAGCGCAGCGGAGCCGGGCGTACCGCGAGCGGTGGCAGGAATATAGTGGTGAATACCGCATCATTCGGTCGGGTGAGATTTGCTGGATCGAGGCGCGCGTGTTCGTCTCATACGACAGTGGCGGTCGGCGGCGACGGGCCGTGGGTGTCGACATCGATGTCACGGAGCGCAAACGCGCAGAGGAACATCAGCGCACACTGAATGCTGAGCTCGATCATCGTGTTAAGAACGTTCTCGCGACAGTCAGTGCCATCATTACACAGACTCCGAAATCTAGAAGCTCGATGACCGACTTCGTGGCCGGACTCGATGGCCGAATAAAATCGTTGGCGCGAACGCATGAGCTGCTGAGCCACTGTCGCTGGCAGGACGTATCGTTGGCGGAGATCGTCCGACGCGAAATTGCCCCCTATGCGGCAGGCAATGCGACCATCATCGGCCCCAATGTAACTTTGAGAGCCGCAGCCGCTGAGCCGGTAGCAATGGTGCTTCATGAGTTGGCAACCAACGCCGCGAAATACGGGGCATTTTCCAAGCTGGGCGGTCGATTGGCCGTCCGTTGGTGCTGGTTGCACAATGGACCGCATGGTCGGGTAGTCATTCAATGGCAGGAAAGCGGTGGTCCCACCGTTTCAACACCGGGTCTTTCTGGCTATGGGACAAGCATTGTTCACGAGCTCATTCCGTTCGAGCTCGGCGGTTCGGTTGATGTCGCCTTTGCCAGCGACGGGCTGCGATGCCGGCTGGAAATTCCGGGTGAATGGGTCACCACTGCCGATCCGCTACGCGACGAGCCACGAGCATTGGGCTCGGCGCAGCCTGCACCGAACTGACATGATCACGACTGTGGTTGTGCGCTGCTACGGAGCACTTCTGTTGGCGCACTTTCTTGCACGCGCTCACGTCGGTTTTTGGCAGCCAGCCCGCAATTGCGCACATACTCCAGATCACACCTCGATCTTACCCTCTGCCACACGCACCGCGTGCCCGCCGATACGCACCGTGTGGAGCTTGCCGCGCTCCACCTCCAGCGACAGCGAGATGAGGCTCGGCCGCCCCATCTCGAAGCCCTGCTCGATGACGCGCTTGTGCAGTCCGTCGGGCAGGCCGTCGAAGCGATGGATGACGCCACCAAACCCGACCGCCGCCGAGCCGGTCGCCGGGTCCTCCGGCACGCCGAAATCGGGGCCGAAGAAGCGAGCGTGGAACGACGAGGCCGTGTGCTCGGTCTGCCGGCAGTAGAGGAATGTCCCGAGCAGCCCCTTGCCCTTCAGCACCGTCTCCCAATGGTGCGAAGCGACGCGCGCCTTGGCGATCGCTTCCAGTGAAGCGACCGGCACGAACGCCACGCTGTGGCCGGCCGAGAACCGCGTGGGCTTGTGGTTCTCGAACCCGATCTCGCCGGGAATGAGCGAGAGCACAACCGCCAGGTGCTCCGCGGAGGGCAACGTCCCGCCTTCCTCCGGCAGCTTGGGCGCATCGAACTCCGCGAAGGGCGCCGCACCCGCCCGCAATCGCACGCCGACCCTGACGGTGCCGATGCCTTCCTCCAGCACGACCAGGGCATCTCCTGGTCCCGGCGGCGCCGAGGACTTGATCTGCGCCAGCAGCGCCGCCGTACCGACGGTTGGATGGCCGGCGAAGGGCAGTTCGGCGGTCGGCGTGAAGATGCGCACGCGGGCGGTGTGCGCCTTGTTCTGTGGGGTGAGGACGAACACCGTCTCCGACAGATTGAACTCGCGGGCGATCACCTGCATGCGCCCGCCGTCCAGCGCATCGGCATCGAGCACCACGGCCAGCGGATTGCCGCCGAAGCGCTTGTCGGTGAAGACATCGAGCACGTGATAGTCGAGGCGCATGGCCGCTCCGGGAGGTCGTGCTGGCGCACCTTGCCGGATTCCCCTTTCCGTTCCAAGCCAAAGCGGGCTTTCGAGACCGAGCCGCAAGCGCGCCTGGCTCACCCCTCATCACGTTTCTTGCCCGATATTGCAATCGATCAATTCTTGAGCTGAAACAGGCGCTTGCCCTTCAATTGCCACCGCGTCGCCAGGTTCGCCGCGGCGCAGCCACGGTGAGGGCCAACTCCCCCATCCCTATCGCGACAACCAAGGGCATGGATCGCCCGTAGCTTTTCGCGGAATTCGGTCGACGGGTGCGCCGTTTCCTCGCTGCTCATCGTGTCGTCCTGCCAGAGAAAGCGCCACCCGCGTGTGGTTGGTAAGGGCAGGGCAAGCGCGTCGGGGCAGCCGCATCGCAAGCAGGGACCAAGAAAAGAGGAAGACCCCATGGAAGGACTTCGCGCGCTCGTTCTGGGAGCGGCGGCAAGCCTTGTGCTGGCACCGGCGGCATGGGCGGCAGACCTGGGCCCCGGGCCGCGCCGCGCCAACAGCGATCCCGTGGCCTACGAGGTGCCCTTCTCATGGACCGGTTTGTACGTGGGCGCGCACCTGGGATACGGCTTTTCGGACATCAACTGGCAGGAGACGGGCTTCGACGGCAGCCACAGCGCCGACGGCGCCATCGCCGGCGGACAGATCGGCTACAACATCCAGATGGGCAGGATCGTCTACGGCGTCGAGGCCGACATGTCGAGCAGCTTTATCGACGGCGGCAACGCCTGCTGCGGCCACACCGTCAACTATTTGGCGTCGGTGCGCGGGCGCCTCGGTCTCACCGCCTTCGACAACCGCACGCTGTTCTATGCAACGGCCGGCGCCGCCTGGGCCGACATCGAATACTCCTCGCTCGGCAATTTCTCGGATACCCACTTCGGCTGGGTCGCCGGCGGCGGCATCGAGCGCGCGCTCACCCCCAACCTGTCGGCGCGGGTTGAGTATCTCCACTATGACTTCGACAGCGTGACCGCCCCGCCAGGCACCGTGGCACCGGGGTCCGCCAATCTCGAGCCCACCACGCAGACCATCCGCTTCGGGCTCAACTACAAGTTCTGACGACGCATCGGCATCGCAGCGTCAGCGACTTCGCCCCGGCCCATGGTCGGGGCGAAGTTGTTTTGTGCGGTTCGGCCTGCGGGCCGCTATAGGCAGCCGCTGAAGGTGGTGCCGCACTTGACGTAGTTGATCTCGTGCCAGACGCAGCAGGGCACCTCCTTCGGGCACACCCAGGTTCTGAGCTCGCCGCTCGGCTGCATCTTGACGCGGCAGACCTTTTCGCCCTTGCCGGCCTTGACGGCGGCTTTCTTGGCCTGCTGGGCCATGGGTGCGTCGAGGGTCAGCGCCAGGGCCGCAGCTCCCAGCAGGAGCACCATGAAAAAGGACGCGCGTTTCATGATCTTCCTCTCCAATTTGCCAATTGTGTCGGGCTATTATGGACCGCGCCGGCGCGGCCGGCCTAGGACCGCCGAGCCTCACCCGACAGATCAATTTCGCGCCGGTCGAAGGAAGGTTCTCTGCTCCCGATCACGGGCGCGGCTGGGCCGCTTCCATGATTCGCGTGGCCACCATCCGCTCCATGATGCGCTGCTTGACGTTCGCCCTCCACACATTGTGGATCTCGAAGGCATCCTCGTAGGGAGGCTTCACAATGAAGTCGCCGGTCCCGAGCCCGATGAAGCCAAGCCCCAGGATGCGGTGGCGGAAGAAATCGTCGGGCAAACGCCGCACGACCATGCCTTCCGTGTTGTAGGCGTGGCCTGTGGCCTGGCCGACGCGGTGCTCCTCGATCACCTGCCCGGGCGAGAACCGCCACCAGGTGAAGTGGTCGACAATGACGGTAACCAACAGCCACAGCAGCATGAGCAGCGTCGAGAACGTCAGGTAGAACGCGAGATTGAGGTGGATGCGCAGCAGCGACGCCCAACTCATCGCCGTGCCGATGCCGGGAATGTAGGTCACACCCCAGCCGAGCCCTACCGCCACAGCCAGGAGAACGAACGAATAGACGCCGCGCGCCCTGACGTTGGTGAAGACAACGACGAACAGCACAAGGGCGATGAACGAGATGCCGAGCCAGGCGGAAGGAAAGAACAAGATCACCTTCTCGCGCCCGTCCGCATCGGCGGCGGCAAGCTCCTTGATGCCGATGCCCTGCCAGCGGGTGAGCCCAGCGCACATGAAGCCGTAGGCCCACACCGCCCACCAGTAGAGCAGGTTGGAGTGCTGGTAGACGCGCACCTCGCCCTGGGCCTGGCGCCGGTTGGACCGCAGCCAGCGGCCTTTGGGCCGGGCCGGGGCCGGGGCGGGCTGCCCCAAAGCGGCAGCGTCTTTCTCCAAGACGTCGTGGGAAGCATCGGAGGCGTTCATGGGGCTTGTGGCTCCAGCTTCACTGAAAGAGGACGAGGACCTTGTCGATAGTTTCGCGCAGCGAGTCCGGCGCAATGCGATAAAGCGGCTTGAACAGCAGGCCGAGCACATTGCCGATGAATGTGCGGGTCAGGTAAAGGGTGAGGAGTACGATCGCCAGCGTGGTCGTCTGGCGCAGGACAGCGGTGTTGTGCCGGGTGGCCGCCGATTGGCCGACAAGCGCGCTCGTCTCGATCATCTCCGTTACCGACACCAGGCGCTTTCGGACGGCCCTGAGCCGTTGGCCAACCGACGACATGTAGTCGAACGCCGGTGCGAGCCCCCGGCGCACGAACTGCTCGTAGGAGGTCCAGGTCGGGATGTTTCTCACCTGCAGGGTCTCCAACAGGATCTCGAACTCGCGCACGTAGTAGGCGGAGCGGTTGAGCCTGAAGTGCAGGCCGCCAACCGTGAGCTTCCCCAGCTCGTCGAGGCGCGAGGAAATCTGCAGCAGTCTGGTCTCGACGTTGTTGGAGATGTGGTAGAGCGCCGAATGGCGCACGTCGCCGACCAGGTCCTCGTCCAGCTGCTTGACGAAGGCGAAGTAGTCCCTTCTGCGGAACGTCAAGTGGAACCGCAGCCACTGCACCCCTTTGTAGGCGAGATTGGCCGGACTTGCCGGCACGTAGCGGGGCAGGATCTCTGCCAGGCGATTGAGCTCAGGCACGGTCCAGCCGCCTGAGAGCCCGCGCGTGGAGCGCTTTTGCGCCTTCTCGATGTCGGCACGCGCAGTGCGAATATCCGTGGGCGTCTTGAGCGTGTTGATCAGGTTCTTGTCGCTGCTCCAGCTTTCCGTGATCTGGTCCAGGTCCTGGCCGAGGATGCGGATATAGGGATCGGCGTTGCGCACCGCGGCCCAGTCCTTGAGCGCGAACAGCCGCATGGTGCCCATCGTGTTGATGCGCTCGGCGATGCGTCCGATCTGGCGTGGATGCGGGGCGTGCTTGGTGAGCAGCAGGTAGCGCACGGGATGATTGTTGCCGCCTCGCTTGCTCCGGCGCGGCTGCACCAGGCTGTCGAACCGGCCGGGCTCACCGGGAGCAGCCCGGCCTCGCTCCTCCTTCGGCAGCAGCGCCGGGGCGACGCGGATCAGGGCCTCCCCGGTGCCGATGTCGCTGGCAACCCGCTCCTCGCCCTTGACGTACTGGCTGCTCGATCCCAGCGCGGTGATGTAGATGGCGCGCCAGTTGAGGACACCGCAGGCGATGAACTCGCGATAGTCCGCGCGCGGCGTGATGCGGCGCACCAGCGGCCAGAAGGCCTTCACCACCGCGTTGGCTTCCGCACCATCGGCGCTGAAGCGATCGCTGGCGCTGAAGTATGGAAAGGGCACGGTTCCGAGCGAGGCCATCTCGTCGCTTCGCGGCACGTGCACGGGCCCGCCGGCAGGCATTCCAGCGGTAGCTAGAACCACGCCACGGAAATTGGCGAACACCTCGCCGCGGGTCCCTGTAATCTTGCCAAGCCCGCAGTCAAATTCCGCACAGAAGTCCTCCCATGCATCCACGTAGAGCAGATTTCTGGCCCCGCGCAGCGTGTCGTCCAGGTCCTGCGCACTCCTTCCGTCCGCGCCGTGCAGCAGCTCTGGAACGGCTGGCAGATCCACGGGCGCGGGCTGCCCAGCGGCGGCGGGGACGAACTGGTGCTCGCAGATAGCGCGGACATCTTGCGCGGCTGTCAGAAGTCTCGACCGGCGGACACCGAACATCCGGCTTGCGCTGTGTGGCTCGTTCCACGATTGGCCGATGTCCATGTAGAAGCTGATGCACGCGTAGTCCGCGTTCAGCTCGGCGTGCACACGCACCCGCATGGCGCTGCGGACGGGATCGGCATCGGCCGTATCGGGCCACCAGAGCGTGAACGAAAGCGTGTCGCGCTCTAACACTAGCAGCGGTGTGACATAGCCGCCGCGCGCCTCGCCGGCGCGCCGCTCGAGCTCATGCGGAGTGATCGGCTTGAAGCTTTTGATGGGGCCTGGCGGCTGGTTGGGCCGCGCAGACGACTTCTTCTGCAAGGCTGCAAGAAACTGGTTGATCCCGTCGATCCACAGCCGCCTGCGTGTCTGGAACGTCCGCTTTGCCGCCTCGCTGTCGGCTGCGCCCGCCGTATCGTTGGGATCGCAGTCTTCACCCGCATCGGTCTGGCGCCGCGGCCAGACGGCGACGTGCCAGATCAGCGCCGGCGCGCCGAACGACGGCGTCGGTCGCTCGTGGCCTTGCGCGACGATGGTCTCGTACTGGTCCGAATAGGGCGAGGGAGGGGGGCGGGTTGCCCGCTCGGCCTCGGCGCTGTCGGCAGCCGCGGACCGATCCTGCAGCGCCTGCGCCCTTCTGGGAAACGGCCACGCACCCATGCACTCACCCGGATTCTCTTGCCTCCGGATTTAGCACACAATGCGAAAACAGCACAATAGTAGCCGCGGCCCATCGGGTCTCACGATCTGGCCGGCGGCCAGCGGACGGTTCGCGTCGTTAGGTTCGCGGGCCGACCCGGGCGGCCCCTAGTTCCGGCTCTTGTCCACCAGCGCCCGCTCCTTGATCCAGGGCATCATGGCCCTCAGCTTAGCGCCGATCTGCTCGACCTGGTGGGCGTCGTTGAGGCGGCGCGTCGCCTTGAACCGGGGCTGGCCGGCCTTGCACTCGCGCATCCACTCGGAGGTAAATTTGCCGGTCTGGATGTCCTTCAGGATGCGCCGCATCTCGGCCCGCGTCTCGTCGGTCACGACGCGCGGCCCCGACACGTATTCGCCGTACTCGGCCGTGTTGGAGACCGAGTAGTTCATGTTGGCGATGCCGCCCTCGTAGATGAGGTCCACGATCAGCTTCACCTCGTGCACGCACTCGAAGTAGGCCATCTCCGGCGCGTAGCCGGCCTCGACCAGCGTCTCGTAGCCGGCCCGCATCAGCTCGACGAGGCCGCCGCACAGCACCGCCTGCTCGCCGAAGAGATCGGTCTCGCATTCCTCCTTGAAGGTGGTCTCGATGATGCCGGCGCGGCCGCCGCCGATGGCGGCGCCGTAGGAGAGAAAGAGGTCATGTGCGTTGCCGCTCTTGTCCTGGTGGATGGCAAGCAGACACGGCACGCCGGCCCCGCGCAGGTATTCCGAGCGCACGGTGTGGCCGGGGCCCTTGGGCGCGATCATGCCGACGTCGAGATCGGCGCGCGGCTCGATCAGGTTGAAGTGCACATTGAGGCCGTGAGCGAACATCAGCGCCGCGCCGTTCTTCAGGTTGTCGCGCAAGTGGTCCCTGTAGATGTCGGCCTGCAGCTCGTCGGGGGTGAGCATCATGACGATGTCGGCCCACTTGGCGGCCTCCGCCACCTCCATGGTCTTGAGCTTCTCCTTCTCCGCCTTGGCGATGCCGGCCGAGCCCTTGCGCAAGGCGACCGCCACCTCTTTCACGCCTGAATCGCGCAGGTTGAGGACGTGGGCATGGCCCTGGCTGCCGTAGCCGACCACGGCGACCTTCTTGCCCTTGATCAGGTTGATGTCGGCATCACGATCGTAGTAGACGCGCATGGGTTCGTTTTCCGGGCTGGCTGGTTGGAGATGCTTGGGATTTCGCCCCACGCCTAGCGGTTCCGGGGCCTGATTTCCAGGGCAAAACGCGCCGGCGGCGCGCCTTTTTTTGGCGCAGCGGCGCGCGCTTTGAGGTAGGGCTCGCAGGAGTGTACGCGCGACCGACAGGGGCGGACGAGGAATGCGCCTGAGCAACTGCCACAACTTCCACGATTTTCGTGCGCTTGCCGAGCAGCGCCTGCCTCGCCTCATTTTCAACTACATCGACGGCGCGGCGGACGACGAGGTCACCCATCGGCGCAACACGGCGAGCTTCGACGCTTGCGACCTCGTGCCCAACATCCTGCGCGGCGTGCAGACAATGGATATGTCGGTCACGGTGATGGGCCAGAAGCTCGCCGTGCCGTTCTATTGCTCTCCCACCGCGTTGCAGCGCCTGTTCCATCACGACGGCGAGCGGGCCGTCGCGGCGGCGGCGGCCGGATACGGCACGATGTTCGGCGTGTCCTCGCTCGGCACGGTCAGCCTCGAGGAGCTGCGCAAGGCCTTCCCCACGCCCCAGGTCTATCAGTTCTACTTTCACAAGGACCGCGGGCTGAACCAGGCCATGCTGCAGCGCGCCAAGGCTGCCGGCGTCAACGTCATGATGCTGACCGTGGACAGCATCACCGGCGGCAACCGGGAGCGCGATCTGCGCACTGGGTTCTCCATTCCCTTCAGGCTGACGATCGGCGGCATGCTCGCGTTCGCCAGGAAGCCGATGTGGGGCATCAACTATCTGACGCATGAGCGCTTCCGGCTGCCGCAGCTCGACGAGCACGTGGACATGAGCGGCGGGGCCATGTCCATCGGCCGCTATTTCACGGAGTTGCTCGATCCTTCGATGAGCTGGGCCGACGTGGAGCAGATGGTCCGGCTGTGGGACGGCCAGTTCTGTCTGAAAGGCGTAATGTCGGTGGACGACGCGCGCCGGGCTGTCGAGATCGGCTGCACCGGCATCGTGCTTTCCAACCACGGCGGCCGGCAGCTCGACGGCTCGCGTGCCGCCTTCGACCAGCTGGCGGAGGTCGTCGACAGCGTCGGCGACCGCATCGATGTGCTGATGGACGGCGGCGTCCAGCGCGGCACGCATGTGCTCAAGGCGCTTTCCCTGGGCGCCAAGGCCGTCGGCGTCGGCCGCTATTACCTCTATGCCCTGGCCGCAGCCGGGCAAGCGGGAGTGGAGCGGGCCCTCGGTCTGCTGCGCACTGAGATCGAGCGCGACATGAAACTGATGGGCTGTACCACGGTCGCTCAGCTGTCGCGCGCGAACCTGCGGTTCAGGTAGGGCGCAATAAGGCGAAGCCGCATTGCACCGATCTTCGGACGCAACGGTGCAATGCGCTGGCGCTTATTGCACCCTACACCCTAGCGCCATGCATCCGCGAGGATCGGCCATAGCGAGGCCACCAGCAGCAGAGCCATGGCGACATTGACCGCCCGCACCGCACGCGGGCTGGTCAGCAGGCGCTGCAGCGCGGTGCCGAAGCCGAGCCAGGTGGCGCTCGAGAGAATGCCGAGGCTGCCAAACAGGAAAGCCATCAGGCCCATGTTGAACGGGAACGGTGCGACGGCGGCATAGGTAGAGACGGCGCCGACCGCCATCACCCAGCCCTTGGGGTTCAACCACTGGAAGGCCGCCGCCTCCAGGAACGTGATCGGCCGCCCGCGGGCGGCGCCATCGGCCTCGATCTCCCCGGCGGTGGCGATCTGCCAAGCGAGGTAGAGAAGGTAGGCGGCGCCCACGTACTTGACCACGGTGTAGGCCGCGGGATAGGCCGCAAACACCGCACCGAGTCCGAGCCCCACCGCCAGCACCATCACGCCGAACCCCAGCGCCACGCCCCACAGGTGCGGCAGCCCGCGGCGGAAGCCGAAGTTGAGGCCCGAGGCCATAAGCATGGCGTTGTTGGGCCCCGGCGTGATCAAGGTCACGACCACGAACAGCAGCAGGGCGGAGAGCAGCTCAGTGGGCATGCGGCAGTTTGCCTGCTTGGCCCGAGGGATGGTTCACGTCGCGCCTCCTCATCGACGAGAGCTGCCGCTGCATCTCACGCCTAACCGGCTCGGCGCCATGTGCCAAGCACGCCGGAGCGGGCGCTACGAGGAGCGGGCGAGGCTTCACCGGCAGCTCTCGAAGGCCTTCGCATCTGCACACTCAACCCTGCTCATAGCAAGCATTTGAGGGATCGGCTTCATGCGCACTTAGCAGGCGCGGGCGTAGATTTTTGCCAGCAGTGCCGTCCTTGTCGGCTGCGGACTGGACCGAACAATCTCTCGTCTGCGGTGGCGGGCAGGGATTGGCCAGATAACCTGGAGGTCCTGCCATGACCATATCAGTTGAACACTCGTTCTCACAATCGTCCGAGCATGGAATGATTCTGTTCGGCCCGCAGGACACGGTCTTCGGCTGCACCATACTCGAGATGTCGTTCTCGGGTGTGCATCTCAGGGTCGACCGGGAGGACCCCATCGCCAACAGCTTCATCCTCATCCTCGAGGACAGAGGGATCGAGGCCGATTGCGAGATCGTCTGGCGCAGGGGCCTGGAGCTTTACGCCAGCGCATCGCTCTTGCGCCGGCGCACCAAATTCTAGGGCGAAGTGAAATGTGTAGGCCGACGGGCAAGCGGTATTCGGCGCTGGGGTGACGCCCATGCCGGTCTCGCCAGAGCAGCAGAGCTACGCGCGCAAGCTGAGCGAACAGTGGCTTGGACATGGGCGACGGGCTATTGATCAAGCAATGGGTCAGACCCGCAAGGCCTGACCGACGTAGGCATCACGGCGGCGGGCAATAGGCGCCGGTGTCGGCCCAGGCCTTCAGCAGCGCCACGAAGGCTTCGTTGCTGCCGGGCGCCGGCGTGCGCCCCGGCCCCGGGTTCCAGGCCCACTTGACGAGGCTGTCGGTTGCCACGTGCTTGAGGATGGCGGCGATGTCGCGGTTGGCGTTGCGCCGCCGGTCCTTGAGCTGGTTGCAGATGTAGCCGAGCGACTTGCCCTCCCACGCCATGGTGGCGGGCGCCAGCTGCCAGTGCGGGTCGCCCGGCACGCGGGCGGCATCGAAGTTGGCGGCGCCGTGGCAGGCGATGCAGCCAAGCCCCGCTACGCCGTGTCCGTCGCTGCCCCGCACCACCAGCGGCTCGTGGGGGCGCATGGCGTCGCCCTGGAACGGGCGCTCGCCCGCCGGATGGCAATTGACGCAGCGCGGGTGCTGCAGGACCTTGCCGGCCTCCTGGAAGTAGGCGATCGAGCGCGACTGCGTGTCGGCGATGCCAGAAAAGGCCGTCACGGGGCGCAACTTGGCCGCCAGAGCGGGGGCGGGCGGCGCACCGGTTTGGCTCCTCGTCTCCACCGCCGCACCCGTCAGCACGATGATGGCGCCGGCAATGGCGCCCAAGATGCGCGGGGCGATCATGCCGACAGGCTCCGCAGCATCGGCAGGCGGCGCGGGCGGGGCAGGCCGAGGCGCGCCAGAGCGTTGGCAACTGCCGGCGCGATCGGCGGCACGCCGGGCTCGCCGACCCCGGTCGGCTTCTCGTTCGAACGCACGATCGTCACCTCCACGAGCGGCATCTCGTGCATGCGCAGCGAGCGGTAGTCGTTGAAGTTGCCCTGCACGGGGTGCCCATCCTTCAGCGTCACCTCGCTGAACAGGGCATGCCCGAGGCCGAAGCCGATGCCGCCCTCCATCTGGGCACGGATGACGTCGGGGTTGACGGCGATGCCGCAGTCGACCGCACACCACACCCGGTGCACGCGGGGTCCCTCGCGCCCGCCGGCTGACACCTCGGCGATCTGGGCGACGATGCTGCCGAAGCTCTCCACCACGGCAACGCCGCGCGCGCGATCATCGAAGGGGCCGGGGCCGTTCCAACGCGCGAGCCTGGCCGCCGCGTTCAGCACGGCCGCGTGGCGGGGCGACTTCTCGAGCAGCGCCATACGGCCGACGACGGGGTCGCGCCCCGCCGCCTGCAGCAGCTCGTCGATGAAACATTCCACGGCATAGGCCGTATGCGTGTGACCGACCGAGCGCCACCACAAGGTCGGCACGCCGACGTCGGCCATGTGCACATCGCAGCGGAAATCGTGAATATCGTACGGCAGCGCGCGCGCACCCTCCACCATCACGGGATCGATGCCGTCCTTGATCATGGCCGCGAACGGCGAGCCCTTGAGGAACGACTGCCCTACGATGGTGTTGGCCCAGGCCAGGATTTTGCCCTCGCGCACGGCTCCGCGCATGCGATGTACGAACATCGGCCGGTAGTAACCGCCGCGGATGTCGTCTTCGCGCGTCCACACGAGCTTGATGGGTCGGCCGGGCCCGATCGCCTTGGCGGCGTGCGCCAGCTCGACGGCGAGCTGCATGTCAGGCTGCGCGCGGCGGCCGAAGCTGCCGCCTGCCAGCATGGTCTCGACCTCGACTTGCTCTGGCTTCAACCCGAGCACGGCGGCAATCGCCTGGTGGTCGCCCGTCTGCAATTGGCTGCCCAGTCGTGCCACCGCGCGCTTCCCGTCCCAGCGCAGGAAGCCGTCGAGCGGCTCCATCGGCGCGTGCGCGAGGTAGGGAAACACGTACTGGGCCTCGATCACCCCTTCCTCGCGCGCGAGCACCGCTGCCGCGTCGCCTCGCTGACCGGCCACTGTCCCCGGCTTGCGCGACAGCGCCAGATACTCCGCGACGAGCTCGCTGGTGCTGCGCTTCTCGGCGCCGGCCTCGTCCCAGGTGATGCGCAGCTTCTCGCGTCCCTTGAGCGCCGGCCACATGCCCTCCGCAAAGACGGCAACGCCGGAAGGGATCTCCTTGACGTCCACCACCCCGCGCACGGCCCGCGCGTCGCCTGCCTCGAAGGCCACGAACTTGGCACCGAACCGCGGCGGCCGCGCCACCACCACGGTCAGCATGCCGGGCTCGCGGATGTCGATGGTGAACTGGGCAGTGCCGTTGGCCTTAGCGGGGCTATCCAGTCGGGTGACCACACCCTCCCGGCCGATCAGGCGGAACCTTGCCGGCTCCTTGAGCGGAGCGTTGGCCGGCACTTGCAGCTTTGCTGCCGCCTCGGTGAACTGGCCGAACCGCCCGTTGCGCCCCGACCTCATATGGCGCAGTACGCCGCGCTCCACGGTGATCTCCTCGACGGGCACGCCCCACGTTCGCGCCGCCGCCTGGACCAGCATAGCCCGCGCCGTCGCGCCGGCCCTGCGCATCTGCTCGTAGGAGTTGGCCATCGCGGTCGAGCCGCCCGTCCCTTGCATGCCGAACGCCAGGTTCTTGTAGAGGTCCGGATTGGACGGGGCGTGCTCGGCCCGCATCCTGGCCCAGTCCGCATCGAGCTCCTCGGCGACGAGAGTGGCAAGGCCGGTCATGGGGCCCTGGCCGAACTCGATATGCTTGATGAGCACGGTCACCGAATCGTCGGTGCCGATGCGCACGAAGGCGTTGGGGGCAAGCGTCCGCGCGCCGCCATCCGGCGTAAACACCTGCGCGGCGCCTGACTGTGCGCTGGCCCTGCCAGGCGGCAGATAGAAGCCGAGCACCAACCCGGCCATGCCGGTGCAGTGCCGGCCCGGCGAGTGACTTGCTTGCGGTGCTGCGCCATTGCATCAGCTCCCCAACGTGCGCGCTGCATCCTTGATGGCGGCGCGGATGCGGACGTAGGTGGCGCAGCGGCAGATGTTGCCGTTCATGGCGAGGTCGATGTCGCGGTCGCTGGGCCGGCGCACCTCGCCAAGCAGCGCAATTGCGCTCATCACCTGGCCGGACTGGCAATAGCCGCATTGCGGCACGTCGCGGGCGGCCCAGGCACGCTGAACGGCTTCGGCAGCGGGGCCGCTGACGCCCTCGATGGTGGTGACCTCGCCCTCGCCGACGGCGCCCACCGGCATCGCGCACGAGCGCAAAGGCTTGCCGTTGAGAAATACCGTACAGGCCCCGCACTGGGCGATCCCGCAGCCGTACTTGGTTCCGGTCAGCCCGAGCGTGTCCCGCAGCACCCAGAGCAGCGGGGTGTCCTCGTCAACATCAACGCTTTGCTGGGTACCGTTGACCTTGATGGAGAAAGCCATAGTTGCCTCGCCGGCGTTGAAATTCGGTCTGGACCGGCACCCTAGTTGCAGCCAGTAGACCGCAGCAATTCACATAATTGCGCGCATATGTGACGGAACCCGCACGTGCCCCCGGGGCAAAGCAATCCGCGCACCTGGACCACATCCATCAAAGGTGCCGCTTTACATGCTCTTGGGGCCTCGGCCGATGGCGGCGATGCCGGTGCGGGAGACCTCGACCAGGCCCAGCTCCGTCATGATGGAGATGAACTGCTCGATCTTGGACGTGCGGCCCGTCAGCTCGAACACGAAGTGCTCGGTGGAGGCGTCGATCACGTTGGCGCGGAAGATCTCGGCCATGCGCAGCGCCTCGATGCGCTTCTCGCCCTTGCCGCTCACCTTGACCAGCGCCAGCTCGCGCTCCAGCGGCTCGCCCAGCACGGTGAGGTCGATGACGCGGTGCACGTTCACCAGCCGCTCGAGCTGGCTCTTGATCTGCGTCAGCACCTGCGGCGTGCCGGTGGTGACAATGGTGAAGCGCGAAAGGTGCTTCTCGTGCTCCGTCTCCGACACCGTCAGGCTCTCGATGTTGTAGCCGCGCCCGGAGAACAGACCGGCGATACGGGCCAGCACACCGGGCTCGTTGTCCACCACCACCGAGATGGTATGGGTGACCGGCTCTTCCTTGCGTTCCTCGAGGAAGTAGGCGGAGCCGGGCTGGGTGTTGGGCATGGGGTCAACCTTGAGGTTGGGCGGATGAAGTGATATCACTCGTGCCAATTGATATCACTGGCGGTGATCGCATGGCACAATTGGTCGTCCGCAGGCTCGACGACGAGGTCAAGGAGCGGCTGAGGGCGCGCGCCCGGAAACACGGCCGCAGCCTGGAGGCCGAGGCGCGCACAATTCTCGAGGACGCCGCTGGCGGCGCACTCAAACAGGGTGAGCGGCGAAGCAAGGAAAAGGGCTTCGGCACGTTGATGCACGAGCGGTTCAAGCGGATTGGGCTCACTGAAGAGGAGTACGCACAGTTCCAGAAGGGCATACATGAACTCAATGGAGATTGGAGCACGCAAACCTCGAAGCTCGACAAGGACCGAACAAGGGCAGCGCCGGTACCAGGTTTCGGGACACGTGCTTCTGCGCGCTTCAGGGGAATTGGCCTGACCAGACGAGAGCTGGAGACATTCAACCGGGCATTCGACATGAGGCGCAAAGAGCGGCCTCGCCTTGCGAAGTTCGACCGGTGATCATTGTAGACACCAACGTCGTTTCCGAACTGATGGCCGATGCGCCCAGCATGCAAGTGATCGGGTGGCTGGATCAGAGCGATGCGGAGCAACTGTGGACGACTGCCATCACCGTCTTCGAGATCAGGGGCGGCATCGACGCAAAGCCGAAAGGCCGGCGCAAAAGAGCCCTGCTCGCCGCATTTGACCAACTGTTGATCCACGATTTCCAGAACCGAGTGCTTCCGTTCGACTTGGCGGCTGCGTTGCATGCTGCGCAGATCGAGGCGGATCGCCGGCACCGCGGGCGTCCTGCCGGCTTTGGGGATACCCAGATCGCTGGAATTGCCGCCAGCCGCGGTGCCGCCATTGCCACGCGCAACGTGCGCCATTTCAGCGATCTTTCGGTTGAGGTGATCAATCCCTGGGAAGCCGTTGCTCACCCCTGACTCCTAAGGAGCTACGCGCCCCACCTCACCAGCAACGCGTTGTCTCTACACCAGCACCTTGCCTTCCTTGCCGATCGCCTTGTCGATCTCCTCGTCCGACACCTCCTCGCCCAGCAGCATCTCGTGGTGCGCCTTGCCGGAGGGGATCATGGGGAAGCAATTGGCGAGCGCGGCGACGCGGCAGTCGAACAGCACCGGCCGGTCGGCGGGCGCGTTCAGCATGGCCATGATCGCGTCATCGAGGTCGTCAGGCTTGTCGCACCTGATGCCGACGCCGCCGTAGGCCTCGGCCAGCTTGACGAAGTCGGGCATGCGCGGCGGTGTAGCTTTCCGAGATGCGGTTGCCGTGCAGGAGCTGCTGCCACTGGCGCACCATGCCCATGTACTGGTTGTTGAGGATGAACACCTTCACCGGCAGGCGGAACTGCACGGCCGTCGACATCTCCTGGATGTTCATCAGGATCGAGGCGTCGCCGGCGATGTCGATGACGAGCGACTTGGGATGCGCCATCTGCACGCCGATGGCCGCCGGCAGGCCGTAGCCCATGGTGCCGAGGCCGCCCGAGGTCATCCAGCGGTTCGGCTCCTCGAAGCCGAAGAACTGGGCGGCCCACATCTGGTGCTGGCCGACCTCGGTGGTGAAGTAGACGTCGCGGTCCTTGGTCAGCTCGTAGAGCCGCTGGATGGCGTACTGCGGCATGATGAAGTCGGTCGCGCTCTTATAGGCGAGGCACCGCTTGGCCCGCCACTTGTCGATCTGCGACCACCAGGTCTTGAGCGCGGTCTTGTCGACGGTGGCAGCCTTCATCCGCCAGGTGCGGATCAGCTCCTCCAGCACGTAGGCGACATCGCCGATGATGGGCACGTCGACGCGCACGTTCTTGTTGATGGAGGAGGGGTCGATGTCGATGTGGACCTTCTTCGACCGCGGCGAGAACTGGTCGATGCGCCCGGTGATGCGGTCGTCGAAGCGCGCGCCGATGCACACCATGACGTCGCAGTCGTGCATGGCGAGGTTGGCCTCGTAGGTGCCGTGCATGCCGAGCATGCCGAGCCACTCCTTGCCCGAGGCCGGGAAGGCGCCGAGGCCCATCAGGGTGGAGGTGATGGGAAAGCCGGTGAGGCGGACCAGCTCGCGCAGCAGCTGGCTGGCCTTCGGCCCGGAATTGATCACGCCGCCGCCGGTGTAGAGGACGGGCTTCCTGGCGCGGCTCATCAGCTCGACCGCCTCGGCGATGGCCTTGGGATCGCCCTTGAGGCGCGGCTGATAGGTCTTGTGCTTGACGTCCTTGGGGCCGGTGTAGGTGCCGGTGGCGAACTGCACGTCCTTGGGGACGTCGACCACGACGGGGCCGGGCCGGCCGGTGCGGGCGACGTAGAAGGCCTCGTGCAGAACGCGCGCAAGATCGTCGACGTTCTTCACCAGCCAGTTGTGCTTGGTGCAGGGCCGGGTGATGCCGACCGTGTCGCATTCCTGGAAGGCGTCGTTGCCGATCAGGTGGGTGGGAACCTGGCCGGTGATGCAGACGACGGGGATGGAATCCATCAGCGCATCGGTCAGGCCGGTGACGGCGTTGGTGGCGCCCGGGCCCGAGGTGACCAGCACCACGCCGACCTTGCCGGTGGAGCGGGCATAGCCCTCTGCGGCATGCACCGCCCCGCCTTCCTGGCGCACCAGCACGTGCTGGACTTTGTCCTGCTGGAACAGCTCGTCGTAGATCGGCAGCACGGCGCCGCCCGGATAGCCGAAGATGTGCTCGACGCCCTGGTCGGCAAGCGCGCGGATGACCATCTCCGCACCGGTCATTTTCTGGGCCATGGCAAAACTCCGCGCTGGGCCGCGCTGGCTTGGCGCAACTCAACGAGCTTGTTGTGGGCTGGCGCTGGCTATATCGGGGCCAGGATGCCGGGTCAACCGTTAGAGATCAATAAACGAAAAGTCTGCGCGGCTTAGACTTTCCATTTGTTGCTCTCCTACTACTTTCCACGCAATCATATTTCGCTTGAGCCATGTGAGCTGCCGCTTGGCGTACTTGCGGGTGTGGGCCTTCGCAACCGAGACGGCCTCCTCCAACCTCATTGCCCCGGTCAAATGCGCGGCCAACGGAGCCACTCCCAGCGCTCGCATGATCGGCAGCTCAGGAGAAAAACCGAGCGCCAGAAGCCCCGCCACTTCCTGCAGAGCCCCGGCGGAGATCATGGCGTCGAAACGGGTCTCGAGGCGCCTCACCAGGCTCGCGCGCTCCGGCAACACCAGGAGCCGCATCACTTCCGCCTCCTCGAGCACCGGCGTGCCGGGCTCGCGCTGCCAGTGGGTAAGGGAGCGCCCGGTCGACTCCAGCACCTCCAGGGCGCGAACGATGCGCTGGGGATCGGTGGGCAACAGCCGGGCCGCAGTTTCCGGATCGCGCGCCAGCAGCAGGGCGTGCAGCTCGGACGCGGGCCGCCTGGCAGCCTCTCCGCGCCAATAGGCGCGTGTCTCGGGCTCCACGGGCGGCACGGGGGACAGGCCCTGCAGCAGCGTGCGGAAGTAGAGCCCGGTGCCGCCCACGACGATGGGCACGCGGCCAGCAGCACGTGCCGCCGCGATCGCTGCTGCTGCATCGGCAGCATAGCGCCCAGCGGAATAGGCTTCGCTCCCGGGCACGAAACCGTAGAGTGCGTGCGGCGCGCGCGCCTCCTCCTCGGGCGTAGGCCTGGCCGTGAGCACGCGCAATTCCCGGTACACCTGCATGCTGTCGGCATTGATGATGGTGCCGCCGAGCCGCTCGGCCAGCGCAAGCGCTAGCCCCGACTTGCCGCTGGCAGTCGGCCCGGCGATCAGGATTGGGCGATGGGGCGGCATCCGCTGAGACTAACGCATTTTGTGGTTGGGCTCGTCGCTTCGCGAGCGGGCTCCCGCCCGCACCCGGCTGGCGGGACACCCGCCAGACCACCCGCTTCTTGAAACAAAGATGGAGGGGGTTTGGGGGAGCCATCCCCCAAGCGGACCTGGGCGGCAGCCCAGTCGCACAGCGATCAGGTTGGATGAAACCGCCTCACCGCCAAGTAGCCGAGCCACACGAACAGCGCCAGGACAACGAGCTGGGCGATGGCGAAGGGCGGCTCGGACTGGGTCGGCGCCAGCGCGTGCAGGAATGCGAATTTCCGGAACGCCTGCACCACGCCCACGAACACGTTGAAATAGAGCGCGATGACGGCCGTCACCACGTACACCCACCGCCACGCGCCCCCCAGTCGGAAGGCATAGAGCGCGATGAGCGCGACTGCCAGCGCCACCAGCGAGATGGCGCCGACGATGTGCGAAGGCAGCAGGCCGTTGAAGGGGAACATGAAACCGGTAACGCTGGTCAGCACGGTGGTGAGGAGAAAGATCGCAGTCAGGCCCGCCATCCGCTGCGAGTCCAGCATGCCCCAGAGAACGATCAACCCGCTGGCGATGCCGATCAGGCTGATCACCACATGCACGGTGGTGAAGGTCGATAACGACATCCCCAGGATCATGACGCGGCTCCTTGGCTACGGCCCGTGCACAAGCTTAACCCTTTGCCTGCCACCATCAACACACCGTTCTGACACCGGTCCGCACTCCGGCCCGGCCGCGTTGGCCACAGGAGTGGTGCTTGGCCGCCGCCAGTGCAGTTCCTAAGTATTGTGCGCGCAAGAGGAGGATTGTTGCATGCACCCATTCCTGTCTGCCGCGCTCGGCGGCGCCTTGATCGGAGTTTCTGCGGTGCTCCTGATGTTCCTCAGCGGGCGCATCGCCGGCATCAGCGGCATTGTCGGCGGCCTGCTGCCGCCGAAGCCCGCCCAGGATTGGCCGTTGCGGCTTGCCTTCATCGGGGGCCTGCTGCTGGCGCCGCTCGGGCTCGGGGCGCTCGCCGGCTTCGACGGCATTGGAGCACCGACGGGCGGCTACGCCCTGTTGGCTGTGTCGGGCCTCCTGGTCGGCGCCGGAACGGCACTGGGCAGCGGATGCACGTCGGGCCATGGCATCTGCGGTCTTGCCCGGCTATCGCCACGTTCGGCCGCGGCGACCGGCGTATTCATGGCTGTTGCCGTCGCCACCGTCTTCGTCACGCGGCATCTGATGTGAGGGGACGATGCGCGATATCTTGATCGGCCTTGTCGCCGGCTTGATCTTCGGCCTGGGCCTTTGCCTGTCTGGCCTGGCAGATCCGTCCGTTGTTCTGGGCTTTCTCGACCTTGCGGGCGCGTGGAACCCAACCCTGCTGTTCACCATGGGCGCGGGCCTTATCGTGACCATGATCGGCTATCGCCTGGTCCTCGGGCGAGGACTTCCGCTCTGGTCGTCGCATTTAGCAATTCCTGCAGCGACCGCCATCGACGCCCCGCTGCTTTCCGGCGCGACGATCTTTGGCATCGGCTGGGGACTGGCGGGCTATTGCCCGGGGCCGGCGGTGGTGTCACTGGCGAGCGGCAGGCCGGAGGTGTTTGTCTTCGCTGCCGCGGCCATCTTCGGCATGATTGCGGTGCGATGGATACGCGTGCGGCCGGCACTGCAACGGACTGCAGAGCAAAGCTGAGAACCTACGTCACAGGCTACGCCAGCCCGAGCAGCTTCACGGCGTTGTCCTTCAGGATCAGCGGCCGCACCTCGGCCTTGATGTCGATCTTGGCGAAGTCGGCGAGCCATCACGGCACGCCTCCTCAAATTATACTCAATTGAACAGTGCCGATTGTGGTGCCACGCCCCAAGGTCACGCGGCCTATCGACATCCATCCCCAGCGTTGCATCGACTTCGGCCACGTCAATTCTACCACCACCCATTACAAGCAATGCTACACAGCCCAACTATTGTGATGCGGGCATGCGGTGGTGCGGCAGCCCCCTAGCTACGCTTTGGCCGATAGAGAAGCCTCAGGCGGTTGCGGGCAAGCATCCGCCCTGCCCTCGACCGGCAAAACCGGCCGTAGCATTGCAAAGCTCACTTGCAGGACGCCGGCCGCAAGCCCCAAGCCAACGCCGACCCGCCAAGCGACGTCATAGGAGCCCAAGGCATCGAACAACAGGCCGCCACCAAAGGCGCCGAGGAAACTGCCGAGCTGATGGCTCGTGAAGGCGAGGCCCTGGATCATGGCCTGCCAGCGCAAGCCGAACATCTCCACTACCGATCCTGCCACCAGCGGCCCGACGCCAAGCCATAGAAAGCCCATCAATGCCGCGAAGACGAGCGTGCTGAGAGGCGTTGGCGGCAGCAGGAAGTACCAGCCTAGTACCAGTGAGCGCGAGATGTAGATCGTGCCGAGCAGCACAAGCTTCGACCATCGGCCGCCGGCCCAACCGAAGAACAGGCTGCCCGCCACGTTGAACACGCCGATCGCGCCCAAGGCTTCGGCGCTCAGCATCGGGTCCATGCCGCAGATTGCCAGGTAGGCGGGCAGGTGGGTGGTGATGAAGAGCAACTGCATTCCGCAGACAAAGTAGCATCCAGTCATCACGAGGAACTGCACCCTGCCTAGGGCGGCGCGAAGCGCTTCTCTGATCGAGGCCTCGCCGGCTTCTACTCGATCTGCGGCGATCCCATCGACCCGGCCTGCGAGCCACGCCGCCGGCAGCATCCCGAGCGCGAGCGCGAGGAAGCTCAGCACCCCCGCTCTCCACCCAAGCTGGGCGGTTAGTGCTTGCGCAATCGGTGCCGCAAGCAGTGCGCCAAGCGAGCCCGCAGCCGTTATGAAGCCCAGCACCAGGCTGCGAGCCGCTGCCGGTACGGCGCGCGAGCCTACCGCCAACGCCATTCCTGATGCCGTGCACGCCAAGGCGATGCCAATGAGCACGCCGGCGCCGATGATGACGCTTGGGAGCTCGCGCGCGGCGGCAAGTACCGCCAGTCCGCCGACGTAGCAGGCAGCGCCCGACACCATGATCGGGCGAAACCCGATTCTTGCGGCAAGCGCACCCGCAAATGGTTGCAGAAGCCCCCAGCCCAGGTTCTGTATCGCGATCGCCAGCGTGAAGTCCGAGATCGTGATGGCGATGTCGCGCGTCATCGCTGACATGACGAGGCCGAAACTCTGGCGCACCCCCATGCTCAAGCTCAGCAGCACCGCAGCTCCCAGCAGGACCGGCACGGCCGCGCGCAAGCGCCCTTTGTCCGCCATTGCCCGGGCTCCTCTGCTGCTTGCCGCGCCGTGCCCGACGCGGCAGCCTTGATTACACAGACCTGTGTACATTATCCTGGCAACACGCGCCGTCAACCGAAACTTACACAGGTCTGTGTAATGACCCGATCGGACGACAAGGCTGCCATGCGGCAGCGCATCCTCGAGACAACGGACCGGCTATTCTACAGCCAGGGCATCCGCGCAGTGGGCGTCGACACGGTCGCCTCCGAGGTCGGCATCAGTAAGCGCACGCTGTATAATTACTTCCCTTCTAAGGACGACCTGATCGTTGCGTATCTTGCCCGCCGCCTGAAACCGAAGCAGGCGTCAGACCTGCCTCCGGCCGAGCAGATCTTGGGAGATTTCGATCGGCTCGAACGGTCGTTCGCCAGCGGCGTGTTTCGCGGCTGCCCGTTCGTGAATGCCGTTGCCGAGTTGAAGGAGCCCAATCATGCCGCGAACAGAATCGCGTTAGCGTTCAAAGAGGAGCGGCGGGTGTGGTTCCGCGACCTGCTGAAGCAGCTCGGGGTAGCACACCCAGATACTCTCGCCATGCAGCTCCAGCTGCTCGTCGACGGCGCCATCGCTGCGGCGCTGGTCCGAGGCGACCCCAAGGTGGCCCGCACAGCCGGCGATGCGGCGCGCACTCTCCTGGCCGCAGCGGGTGTCTCGGTTCCCTCGAAGCCTGCGCCGGCCCGTGTTGCCGCTCGCGCGTCCCGCTCGACGCGCCGAGCGCGCGGCCAATGACCGCTCCCGCGTTTGGCCCGCGTCACGCCAAACCGTCGGCGCCGGACAACGTTCAACCGCTACACAAACGCCCGACCAGAGCCCGGCCTCCGCGGTCCTCTAACCAAGACCCAGCAGCTTCACGGCGTTGTCCTTCAGGATCAGCGGCCGCACCTCGGCCTTGATGTCGATCTTGGCGAAGTCGGCGAGCCAGCGGTCGGGCGTCAGCACCGGGAAGTCGGAGCCGAACAGCATCTTCCGCCGCAGCAGCGAATTGGCGTACTGCACCAGGATGGCCGGAAAGTACTTGGGCGACCAGCCGGAGAGATCGATATAGACCTGCGGCTTGTGCGTGGCGACCGACAGTGCTTCGTCCTGCCAGGGGAACGAGGGGTGCGCCAGGATGATCGGCATGTCGGGGAAGTCCACCGCCACGTCGTCGATGTACATGGGGTTGGAATATTTGAGGCGCACGCCCCCGCCGGCCTTCATGCCGGCGCCGAAGCCGGTCTGGCCGGTGTGGAACAGCGCCGGCAGCTTGTAGCCCTCGATCACCTCGTAGAGGCCGTAGGCCTTCTTGCGGTCGTTGGGATAGAAGCCCTGCGAGGAGGGGTGGAACTTGAAGCCGCGCACGCCATACTCCTCGACCAGCCGGCGGGCTTCGCGCTGACCCATCTTGCCACGGGCGGGATCGATGCTGGCGAACGGGATCAGCACATCGGCGTGCTCGGCCGCCACCTCGGCCACCTCCTCGTTGGCGATGCGCCAGATGCCGATCTCCGACTCGCTGTCGACCGTGAAGATCACCGCCGCCATCTTGCGCTCGCGGTAGTATTGCGCGACTTGCGGAATGGTGGGCCGGCCCGCCTCCTTGAAGTACTTGGCCATCGCCTCGTCGAAGATCATCGAGCAGGGGTCGCGCGGGGCCCGGCTCGACACCTCCGCATGCGTGTGCACGTCGATGGCGACGAGCTCGGAGACATTGATCTTAGGCACGTACTTGGTCATAGAGGGCCCCTTGCCTGCCGGTGCGCGCTACCGGGATCGCGATGCGGTCCCGAGTGACGCACAGAAACCGCGAGACGACAAGATATTGGGCAGCAGCCCACCGCATCCCGGCTGGCGCGACAGCGATAAACCCGACTAAGCTCGCCAGAAGCTGTAGCAGGGAGCAACCCCATGAAGACCGCCGACGCCATTTCCGAGATTTTGAAACGCGAAGGCGTGGAGTGGGTGATCGGCTATCCGGTCAATCACATCCTGGAGCGTGCCGCCGTTGCCGACATCCGCCCCATCATCGTGCGCCAGGAACGCACCGGACTGCACATGGCCGAGGCCATCTCCCGCGTCACCAGCGGCAAGAAGCTCGGCGTATTTGCCATGCAGCACGGACCTGGCACCGAGAACGCCTACGGCGGCGTGGCGCAGGCCTACAGCGAGTCCGTTCCTATCCTCGTGATGCCCATGGGCTATGCGCGGCGGGCTGCCTGGGGGGGCCGGCGCTACTTCGCCAGCGTCAGCATGGCCAACGTCACCAAATCGGCCGAGCCCATCACCTCGGCCAAGGAGATTCCCACCATTTTCCGCCGCGCCTTCACCCAGCTGCGCTCGGGCCGCGGCGGTCCCGTGCTGGTGGAGGTGCCGGCCGACGTGTTCGCCGAGGAGATCGATACGATCGACTATGCGCCGATCCCTGCCCTGCGCACGGGCCCTGATCCCGACGCCGTGCGCGCCGCAGCGGCCATGCTGATCAAGGCCAAGCGCCCGGTAGCCTACGTCGGCCAGGGCGTGCACTGGGCCGAGGCGTGGCCCGAGGTTGCCGAGTTCGTCGAGCTGCTCGCCATGCCGGTCTGCACCAGCCTGCAGGGCAAGAGCGCTTTCCCCGAGACGCACCCGCTGGCGCTGGGCTCGGGCGGGCTTGCCACCACCGGGCCGGTGGATCACTTCCTGAAGCAGGCCGACGTCATCTTCGGCATCGGCTGCAGCTTCACCGATACCAGCTTCGGCGTGAAGATGCCGGCCGGCAAGACCATCATTCACGCAACGCTCGACGCCGCCGACGTCAATCGCGACGTCGGCTCGGCGCTGGCCGTGCTCGGCGATGCCAAGCTGGTGCTGGCGGCCATCATCGAGGAGGTGCGGCGCCAAGGCGTGAAGAAGCCGAGGGACCCGCAGCGGGCCGCGGCCGAAATCAAGGAGCTGTACGAGGCCTGGCTCGAGAAGTGGCTGCCGAAGCTGACAAACGATAACGCCCCGCTGTCGCCGTACCGCGTGCTGTGGGACCTGCAGAAGACGGTCGATGTTGCCAACACCATCATCACCCACGACGCAGGCAGCCCGCGCGACCAGCTCTCGCCCTTCTGGCGCTCCGTGAGCCCGCTGACCTACATCGGCTGGGGCAAGACCACGCAGCTGGGCTCCGGCCTCGGCTATGCCATGGGGGCCAAGCTCGCCAAGCCGGACAAGCTCTGCATCAACGTGTGGGGCGACGCGGCGATCGGCTTCACCGGCATGGACCTGGAGACGGCCGTGCGCGAGAGGATCCCGATCCTGTCGATCCTGCTCAACAACTTCTCCATGGCCATCGAGCTCAAGGTGATGCCGGTGTCCACCGAGAAGTATCGCTCGACCGACATCTCGGGCGACTACGCCGCCTTCGCCCGCGCGCTCGGCGCCTACGGCGAGCGCATCGAGAAGCCGTCCGATATCGTGCCCGCCATCAAACGGGGTATCGCTGCCACCGAGAAGGGGCAACCGGCGCTGCTCGAGTTCATCACCAGCAAGGAAGTCGAGGTTTCCAGGTTCTGATCAGGCGCAAGCCGCCTGAGCCGAACTGCCGACCAGGAGGAAGCATGTCCAATGCAGCGGTGAGTCCACGTCCTGCGGCGGCCCGGTTCAGGCCGGTCCGGCTTGGGCCTACCGATGTCATCGTCGAGGAGCGCGCAGGCGGCGTCCTGCATCTGCGCTCGCCGCATGCGCTCGGACCCTACCCGAAGAAGCTCACCGAGCGCCTCGAATACTGGGCGCAGCGCGCCCCCGACCGCGTGCTGTTCGCCCAGCGCGACGAGAAGGGCGGCTGGCGTGGCGTCACCTATGCCGAGGCGCTCGACAAGGCGCGGCGCATCGGCACCGCGCTGCTTTCGCGCAACCTGTCGGCCGAGCGGCCCATCGCCATCCTCTCCGGCAACGACATCGAGCACGCGCTGCTGGCGCTGGCTGCGTTGTATATCGGCGTGCCCTACGTGCCGATTTCGCCCGCCTACTCGCTGATCTCGCAGGACCACGGCAAGCTGCGCCACGTCTTCCAGCTGCTCACCCCGGGCCTGGTGTTCGCCGCCGACGGCCGCGCCTTCGAGCGTGCCATCGAGGCGGTCGCGGCACCCGACCTCGAGGTGATCGTCACCCGCAATCCGCTCTCCAAGCGCAAGTCCACCGCTTTCTCCGACCTCCTCGCCACGACACCCACAGCGGCGGTCGATGCGGCGCACGCCAAGGTCGGGCCCGATACGATCGCCAAGGTGCTGTTCACCTCGGGCTCCACCGGCATGCCGAAGGGCGTGATCAACACGCAGCGCATGTGGTGCTCCAACCAGGAGATGATCGCCAACCAGCTCGCCTTCTTCCGCGACGAGCCGCCGGTGATCCTCGACTGGTCGCCCTGGCATCACACGGCAAGCGGCAACCACAACGTCGGCTTCATCATCTACAACGGCGGCACCTACTACATCGACGAGGGCAAGCCGGCGCCGGGGCTGATCGAGACGACGGTCAAGAACCTGCGCGAGGTGGCGTGCACCTGGTACTTCACGGTGCCCAAGGGCTACGAGGCGCTGCTGCCATACTTCCGCTCCGACGCGGAGCTGCGCCGCACCTTCTTTAGTCGTCTGAAGGTGCTGTGGTTCGCCGGCGCCGCGCTGTCGCAGAACGTGTTCGATGAGATGCAGGCGCTGGCCGAGGCCAGCTCCGGCGAGCGCATCATGTTCCTGACCGGCCTCGGCTCCACCGAGACCGCGCCGATGGCGATCGCGCGCATGTGGCAGAGCGCCGACTCCACCAACATGGGCGTGCCCGTGCCGGGCGTCGAATTGAAGCTGGTGCCGAGCGACGGCAAGCTCGAGGCGCGCGTGAAGGGGCCCAACATCATGCCGGGCTACTGGCGCCAGCCGGAGCTGACCGCCAAGGTGTTCGACGAGGAGGGCTACTATTGCCTGGGCGACGCGATGCGTTTCGAGGATCCTGCCGACCCGAAGAAGGGCCTGCTGTTCGACGGGCGCATTGCCGAGGACTTCAAGCTGTCGACCGGCACGTGGGTCAGCGTCGGGCCGCTCAGAGCCCAGTTTCTCGCGCACTTCGCCCCGTATGCCCGGGACGTTGTGATCGCAGGCGCCGACCAGAACGACGTCCGCGTGCTCATCTTCCCCGACATGGAGGCCTGTCGCACGCTTGCACCAGACTCTACTCGCCAAGGCCAGCGCCGCCGACATCGTCAACCACCCGCAAGTACGCGCGCGCTTCGAGCAGTTGCTCGACAGTCTCGCCAAGGCGAGCACCGGCAGCTCCAACCGCATCGTCGCCGCCGTGCTGATCGCCGACCTGCCCTCGCTCGACGCCGGCGAGATCACCGACAAGGGCTCGATCAACCAGCGCGCCGTGCTTCGCTGCCGCGCCTCGATCGTCGCCGACCTCTACGCGGCACAACCGCCGCCGCATGTCATCGCGCTTTCGCATCGATAGCTTACGCGACCGCCGCGCACCACCAATTTGGGGTCGAGCCCGCTCCACAGTTCTGGACATGGCGGGCGCGACCTGCTGCGATAGCAAACTTCCTTAGCGCAGAGGAGCTGCGATGAAGATCATCGATTCCCAGGTCCACGCCTACGAAGCGAACACTCCCAAGCGACCCTGGCACAGTGTGCCGAACTGGCCCGATCACGTTACCGGTGACGAGATGGTGGCGGCGATGGACAAGGTCGGCATCGACGGCGCGGTTTTCATCTCCGCCTTCTCCATGTACCGCTACGACGCCAGTTATGCGGTGGAAGTGCAACGGATCCATCCCAACCGGCTCGCCATCGTCAAGCCGGTCGACCCAGACGATCCGGCGGTGGCCGATGTCATCGCCGACTGGAAGAAGACGCCGGGCACGGTCGGCATCCGTATCATGTTGACGAAGGAGGCGACACGCGAGCCAAACGACCCCGGCCTCGACCGAATCTCCGCGCCGCCGTTCGCCATGACTTTCCGGTCAACATCCGTGTGGCTGGGCGACACGCGAGCTAACGACGTGGGCACTCGACGCATCCCGATCGCCGACCCGCCGACGACGTCAACGTCATCATCGAGTGCCATCTGCGGCGACAATCTCGACGTGGGCACCGCGCTGATCGACCGCCACCCTGACACGCGATTTATCATCGACCATCTGGGCATCTTGCAGCCGCGCATCTTGCAGCCGCCACACCGCCCGCCCCGCCGCAACCCTGGGCCGACCTCCCGAAGGTGCTGGAGCTAGCCCGGCGCCCCAACGCGGTGATCAAGGTCAGCGGCGCCTGCACGCTGTCCCGCGAGCCGTATCCCTTCCCGGACATCTGGGATCCGCTTGCCCGCGTGTTCGATGCCTGGGGTTTGGATCGCTGCTTGTGGGGCACGGACTGGACGCGCGCGTTCGCGGTCGTCAACTACCAGCAGGCCGTCGAGCCCTTCCTTAGGACTGGCCGACTGAACGACAGTGAGCGGGCGATGCTGATGGGCGGCGCATGCGCCAAGGCCTATGGCTGGTCGCCGAAGAAAGGTTAGCAGTTGCCCCCCGCCCAGGAATTCGGGGCTTCGGCGACGCTAGTGCAGCGGCACGTCCCCGCGTGATAGCGCCGCGCCGCCGTTGCCAGCCGCGCGCGCTGCCACTAAACGGTGGCGCAAGACGAGGCAGTCCGTTAGGAGAAATCCTTGACCCTGATCCAGCCGTTCCGCGCCTTGCGACCTGCGCCTTCCCGCGCCCGCGAGGTGCTGGCGCCGCCCTACGATGTGCTTTCGACCGCCGAGGCGCGCGCCCGCGCCAGGGGCAGGCCGTGGAGCTTCCTGCACATCTCCAAGCCCGAGATCGACCTGCCCGAGGGCACCGACCCCTACAGCGACGCCGTCTACGCCAGGGCGGCCGAGAACCTGCAGCGCATGATCGCCGAGAGCGTGCTCGCCCGCGATGCGCGTCCCCACTACTACGCTTATCGCACCACCTGGCAGGGGCGCCGTCAGACGGGGCTTGCCTGCGTCGCCGCGCTCGCAGGCTACGAGAACGGCCGCATCAGGCGGCATGAGCTCACCACACCCACCAAGGAGACCGACCGGGTGCGCCAGATCGAGGCGCTCAACGCCCAGACCGGCCCGGTCATGATGGCCTACCCGCATGCGCCCGAGATCGACAGGCTGCTGAGGCGCGCCACCGAGCGCGATCCAGACGTCACGGTCACCGCCGACGACGAGGTGGTGCACGAGCTGTGGGTGATCGCCGACGCCGCACCCATCGACGAGCTCACGCGCACCTTCGATGCGCTGCCCGCCATCTACATCGCCGACGGCCACCACCGCTCCGCTGCCGCCGAGCGCGTATCGGTGGCGCGCGGGGGTGCTGCCTCGAAAGGCTCGCACCGCTACTTCCTGAGCGTGATCTTCCCCCACCACGCCATGACCATCCTCGACTACAACCGCGTGGTGCGCGACCTCAACGGCCGCACGCCCGAGCAGCTCCTCGCCGAGATCGCAGCCAAGTTCACGGTGACGCCGGCGGCCTCGCCGCCACGGCCCGCCGAGGCCCGCGAGTTCGCCATGTACCTCGACCGCCGCTGGTACTCCCTGAAGCTGCAGCCCGAGCTCGTTCCCGCCGCCGATCCCATTGGCCGGCTCCCCGTTTCCCTGCTCGCCCGCAACCTGCTCGAGCCGCTGCTTGGCATCGCCGACCAGCGCACCGACAAACGCATCGACTTCGTGGGCGGTGGGCGCGGCCTGCCGGAGCTCGCCCGGCGGGTGGATGCAGGGGAAATGGCGGTTGCCTTCGCGCTGTTCCCGACCAGCATGGACGATCTCATGGCTGTCGCCGACGCCGACAAGATCATGCCGCCCAAGTCCACCTGGTTCGAGCCCAAGCTCGCCGACGGCATGGTCAGCCACGTGCTGGACTAAGGCCCCCAGGCCTTCTGCGAAGGCGCCCGGTGTGCTATCGCGCAGCATGCCCGCGCATCCCGAACCTCGGCTGCGTCGCCGGCGGTGGTATCGGCCGATGTCGATCGCCCGGTCCCTCGCCATACGTCCGCGCGTTCTCCTGGCTGCCTTGGCGGGCTGCGTTGCCCTGTTCGTGCTGCCGAGCAGGCTCCCAAGCAGCATCTGCACGGCAATTGCGGGCGACATCGCCGCGCTGGTCTACCTGGCGTTGGCCTTTCACGCGATGGCAACGCACAGCGCCGAATTGCTGCGCAAACGAGCGGCCCAAGAGGACGACGGCGCGGTGGTGATCCTGGTCGTCGTGCTGGTGGCGATCGCGTTCAGCTTTTGGACCATCTTCGGCGTGCTCAACGAAGCCAAGCACATGAGCGGCGCCGCCAAGGCGGAGCACATCGCGCTGGCTGCCGCGACCATCCTGTTGTCCTGGCTGGTCACCCAGACGGTCTTCACCTTCCACTACGCGCACGAGTTCTACCGGCCTGACGACGGCACGGACGCCAGCCCGAGCGGCCTCGATTTTCCGAAAGACCCAAACCCCGACTATTGGGATTTCTTCTACTTCGCCACGTCCATCGGCGCGGCCTCGCAGACCTCCGACGTCGCCATCCGCGGCAAGGCGCTGCGCAGGATCGTCACGCTGCACGCCATCGTGTCGTTCTTCTTCAACGCGGCGGTGCTGGCGCTCGCCATCAACATCGGCGCCAGCCTGATCTGACGAAGCAAGGAAACGCGCGCAACCGTGCCGCATCGGCCCCCCGGACGCAGCGCACGGACTTGATCCTCGATCAAGTCCAGGGCGCGCAGAGCCGGGATCCTTGGCCTTGGATTGGTGGGCGGCCTGCCCAATTCAGAGGGGTAATGATCCCTGATAGTCTCGGCCTGCGGCCTCGACTTCAGGGAACGCAGCAGCGAGGCTAGCGGCTGTAGAACTCGACCACCAGGTTCGGCTCCATGTGCACGGGGAACGGCACCTCGCTGAGGCCCGGCACGCGCAGGAGCTTCGCCGTCATCTTGTTGTGGTCCGCCTCGACGTAGTCGGGAACGTCCCGCTCCGTGCTCTTGATGGCCTCGAGCAGCAAAGCCATCTGCTTGCCCTTCTCCTTGACCTCGATCAGGTCGCCGACCCGGCAGCGGAAGCTCGGGATGTTCACGCGCCGGCCGTTCACCGTGACGTGCCCGTGGCTCACGAACTGGCGTGCGGCAAACACGGTGGGCACGAACTTCGCACGATAGACGATGGCATCGAGCCGCCGCTCCAGCAGGCCGATCAGGTGCTCCGACGTCGAGCCCTTGAAGCGCCGCGCCTCCTGGTAGATGCTTTTGAACTGGCGCTCGCCGATGTTGGCGTAGTAGCGCTTGAGCTTCTGCTTGGCGCGCAGCTGTTGGCCGTAGTCCGACAGCTTCGAGGTGCGCCGTTCGCCGTGCTGGCCGGGGCGCGACTCGCGCTTGTTGAGAGGACTTTTCGCGCGGCCCCACAGCTTCTGCCCGAGGCGGCGGTCAATCTTGTACTTGGCGCGGATGCGCTTCGTCATCGAGACACTCCAAAGTCGCGAATAATGGTTAAGCGGACGGCTTGTGAAGCACTCCCTCCTCTGCGCCCGGTCGAACCGAACGCCGACAGGCACCAGCCGATGTCCGGGTTACGCGCCGGAGCGAAGCTAGGGCCACAGGTGTGCAGGCGACGCGGGCCGAAAGTGGCCCGCGCCCGGCGTTATAGTGGATATTCAGCCGGCGTCAACGCGCGCAAGCTCGGAGAGGCCGAGGCTACTTCTTCTGCGTGCCCGCCCTGACCGGTTCGGCGGTCTTTGCCGCAGGCGGCGCGGAGCTGATGTAGGCCGTGATTTGCGCCTTGACCCGGTCGCGCTCGGTATCGGTGCAGCTTGCCGTGGTGGCGGCCTTCTTGTCCTGCACCACCACCTGCTTGTCGCCTTCCTTGCCATCGACGATGGCGACCTTGCCGGTCAGCGTCATGACCGTGAACAGGTGCAACTGGTTGATGTAGAGCAGCTGCTGCTGTGTCCACGAGGCCTTGGCTTCCTCGCGCCGCATCAGGGTCTGGTAGTTGGCACGCTGCTCTTCCGGGAGCTCGCAAAGCTGCGCATAGGCCGACAGCCGCGCCACCTTGATCACCTCGCGCGCGGTATCCAGCGGGACGATCACCTCTTTGGGCTTGCTCTTGTCCACCTCGATGGTCTTGCCGTCGGGGGCGGTGAACTTCGGAGGTGTCAGCGCCCATGCGTATTGCATGAGCAGAGCAACCGACTTCTCGCTGAGCTCCTTGCCCTGCGCCTTTACCGGAGCGCCGCCGAACATCACAACCGTTGCAGCCAGGGCCAACCCCAAGCTGCCGCCTGCGAATCTGCCGATTATGCTCCAGCCCATTTTGGTCAATCCCGCTCCCATGGGTTCTCTTCGACGGTCGTGGCCCGCCGCGCATATGTGGTGAAAGTGTGCGCATCGCTCGGCGTAAAACGAGGCATAACTATGGCGGGGGAGTGCGCGATCTCCGGGGATTCACCAAGGCCTTTACGATTCCCCGCAAGGTGCGGATTTCCTGTTCAGTCGCCCCCATGCGGACGAACATGGAGCGCAGGTTCTGGATGACGTTCGGGCGCTTTTCCGGAGCCGTGAAGAACCCGCTGGCATCGAGTTCCCCCTCCAGCTGATGGAAAAAACCCAACAGCGTTTCCCGGCTCGCCGGCGGCGACTTCCGCATTCTGAGACCCGGCTCGATGGCCTCCTCGTAGGTGGTCACCCGTCCCAACGTTCCCGCGCCCGATTGCTTCACCCACTCGTAGCTCAGCAGCAGTACGGCTTGGGCCAGATTGAGCGAGGCAAAGTTGGGATTTACCGGCGCCATCACCACCGCATCGGCATTGGCAATCTCGCCGCTCTCCAGGCCGTTGCGCTCGGGACCGAACACGATGCCGCAGCGCTGGCCCTGGCCCATGCGCTCGAGCATCTCCCTGACCGCCTGCTCGGGCGTTAGCACGGGTTTGACGAGGTCGCGCTGGCGCGCGGTAGTGGCGCACACCCAGTTGAGCCCTGCCAGCGCCTCCTCGAAGCCCGCAAAGGACTCGGCGCCGTCGATGATGAAGTTCGCCCCAGAAGCGGCGATGCGCGCCTTCTCGTTGGGCCAGCCGTCGCGCGGCTCCACCAGGCGCAGGTGCTCCAGCCCGAAGTTGGCCATGGCGCGCGCTACCATGCCGATGTTGTCGGCGAGCTGCGGCCGCACCAGGAGCAGCACGGGCGTGCTGGCGCCTTCGCCGGGCGGTGCTCCGCTCCGGCCGGCGCGGCGGATGCCGTGGCGCAGCTTGCGCAGCACGCGGCGGGCCCAGAACCAATACTCCTCGCCCGCCCAGGTCTTGGCGAGGTGCTCGAGGCTGTCGACCTCGAGCTTGCCTTTGCCGGCCCCAGCGAGGCGCACGCCCGTATCCCGCGCCACGATCTCGGCATGGCGGGCAAGGAAATCATCGAAGGTCTTGAGCCCGGCCTTTTCCGTGCGCAGCCGGCAACCCGGACAGGTTGCATTGTCCGCGACGCAGCGCTGCTCGGCGCAGTACGTCAGGATCGGCTCCAGCGCTTCTGCACCGAGACCGGCCTCATGCCAGCGCGCCAACGCCGGCGCGATACCCTCTTCATGCGCCGCATCGACAATGGCGCCGACCGGCACGTCCGGCCCCGCCACCATCGGCACGCGCTCGGCGCCGTCCGCCCAAACGCGTATGGCGAGCGGGATGGTCGCGGCTCTGGTCATGACGCCAGCATGCCCGAACTCAGACCTTCAGGAAATCCTCGCAGGCGGGCGATCACCTCCTCGGTGCGCTGATGCACCACCCAGTGGTCGGCGCCCGCGATTTCCTGCACGGTCAGATCGTCGCAGTAGGCGGGGAGCGTGGCCCGTGACACCGGCAGCAGGGCGCGATCGTCCATGCCCCAGATCACCAGGTGCGGCATGCGCACCCGCAATAGGGCCGGATCGAGCTTCATCACCTTGGCAGGGTCGATCTGCTCGCTGGGGCGAGGCACCAGCAGCGGGGAGGCGCGATACCAGTTCAGCATGCCGGTCAGGGCGCCGGGCGGCGACCAGGCCTCGAGGTAGCGCGCGCGCTTCTCCGGGGTGAGCCATGGCTGGGGGCCGAACCGGCTCAGCATGGCGAGGAGCTTCTCGAAATTGTTGGCCGACAGCCTTGCTTCAGCGCCGGGATCGCGCAGGTCGTGCATGTAGGCGCTCGCCTTGCGCTGGGCCTCGTCCTCGATCAGCGCCCGCTGAAACGGTCCCGGATGCACCCCGTTGATCACCGCCAGCTTGGCGATGCGGCCCGGCGCCGCAATCGCCGTCGCATAGGCGACGGCGGCGCCCCAGTCGTGCCCCACCAGGTTGAAGGGCCGCCCCGGAGAGAGGCGCTCCGCCAGCGCAAGTACGTCGCGCACCAAGTTCTTCACGCGATAGGCCTCGAGCCCATCTGGCTTGGAGGAGCGCGCATAGCCGCGCTGGTCCGGCGCAACGGCATGGAACTCGCTCCGCAAAGGCCGGCAGCACCTCGTCCCAGGCGCCCGAGTACTCGGGAAAGCCGTGCAGGAAAAGCAGCAGCGGGGCCTCGGGATCGCCCACGGCCCGCGTATGCAGTTCGACACCGTTCACGGCCAACATTGCGTGCCGCATTGTCTGCTTCCTGCGCTGGCACCTCAGCGGTCAAGGTGCCCGAACATGCGGCATGTGTCGATAATTGCCCACGTTGCCCCCACCAGCTGGCTTTGCCTGACATCCCGCCAGTGCTATAGCCGCCCGCGGTCTAGTGTGGTGATCGAGAAGTCCGCACCAACTTTGCGGCTTGATGATCATGCGGACTTCTCGATCTGAACCACACTAGAACCATCCTTTTGCTAGTGTCCTTTCGATCGCGAAGTTCGTGCGAGGCCGCAGCACAGGGTGACGAACTTCGCGATCGGGACACTAGATCGCGCGAGCTAGGGATTTGAGCCATGCAAAAGATCAAGGTGACCGGCACCGTCGTCGAGATGGACGGCGATGAGATGACGCGGATCATCTGGAAGCTCATCAAAGACAAGCTGATCCATCCCTATCTCGACGTGAACCTCGAGTACTACGACCTCGGCGTCGAATACCGCGACAAGACCAACGACCAGGTCACCATCGACGCCGCCAACGCCACCAAGAAGCACGGCGTCGCCGTCAAGTGCGCCACCATCACGCCCGACGAGGCGCGCGTGAAGGAGTTCAACCTCAAGGAGATGTGGAAGAGCCCCAACGGCACCATCCGCAACATCCTAGGCGGCGTGATCTTCCGCGAGCCCATCATCTGCAAGAACGTGCCGCGGCTGGTACCCGGCTGGACCCAGCCCTTCGTCATCGGCCGCCACGCCTACGGCGACCAGTACCGCGCCACCGACTTCAAGTTCCCGGGCAAGGGCGTCATCACGCTGAAGTTCGTCGGCGAGGACGGCAAGGTGATCGAGCGCGAGGTGTTCAAGACGCCGGGCTCGGGCGTCACCATGGCCATGTACAATCTCGACGACTCCATCCGCGACTTCGCGCGCGCCTCGTTCAACTACGGCCTCGCCCGCAACTATCCGGTCTACCTATCGACCAAGAACACGATCCTCAAGGTCTACGACGGCCGCTTCAAGGACATCTTCCAGGAAGTCTTCGACGCCGAGTTCAAGGCCGAGTTCGACAAGAGGAAGCTCACCTACGAGCACCGGCTGATCGACGACATGGTGGCAGCGGCGCTCAAGTGGTCGGGCGGCTACCTGTGGGCGTGCAAGAACTACGACGGCGACGTGCAGTCCGACACCGCCGCGCAGGGCTTCGGCTCGCTCGGCCTCATGACCAGCGTGCTGATGACGCCCGACGGCAAAACCATGGAGGCGGAGGCCGCGCACGGCACCGTCACGCGCCACTACCGCCAGCACCAGCAAGGCAAGGAGACCTCGACCAACTCCATGGCCTCCATTTTCGCCTGGACGCGCGGGCTCGCGCATCGCGGCAAGCTCGACGGCAACCCGCAGCTCACCAAGTTCGCCGAGACCCTGGAGAAGGTCAGCATCGCCACCGTGGAAGCCGGCGACATGACCAAGGACCTCGCGCTCCTCGTCGGCGACAAGCAGAAGTGGCTCTCCACCACCGGCTTCCTCGACAAGGTCGACGAGAACCTGAAGAAGGCGATGGGGGCCTGAGAAGGCGGTTCCCTTCAAAATCGAGGCCCATCCCATGACAGAAGCTAGCTCCGCTTCCTTGCTCGAGGGGATGCGACAGCACATCCGCAAGCAGATTGCGGGCGGCTTTCTCGACGCCTGCGAGGTCGAGCAGTCCGCCATCGATTGCTTCGGGGACGGTCTCGATGACAAGCAGCTGGAGCCAGCCCTGCTCAGACGCATTGCCGGGGTCGAGACCGACAAGGCGTTTGCCGCGCAGCTCGATGCGCAGCGCCACTGGCCCGCGGTCACGGACTGCGACCGGCTCGACGGAGCCTTCGCTGACTTGAATCGGAGCGGGATCGTGGCACGGCAGAACTTCGCGTGTTGCAACAACTGCGGACGGGCCGAGATCGGAGACGAGATAGAGGCGGCGGAGAAATCCGGAACCAAGGTGATCGGCTATACCTTCTTTCACTTTCAGGGGACGGAAGGTGCTGTTGCATACGGAAGCCTCTACCTGGCCTACGGTGACCTGGTGGGAGACGATACTGCAGGTGTGCAGATCGGCAGGGCTATCGTCGAGAGCCTCGAGCGGCATGGCCTCGCGGTGGAGTGGAACGGCAGCTTGGATAAGGCGATCCTTGTCAAGCTCACCTGGCAGCGCCGGATTTCGAAGCAAATGGCCGAGCGCGACTCGTTGCAGCGGTAGCGCACGAGTCTGCTCGGCGCTCCGCACCGCGCCGATCGTCGCGCGCTAACCAGGAAGCTCCGCCCCGGGACGCGGGCCGGCGAGCGGCCTGTGCCGCGCCAGATAGCGGGCGAGCGGATCGCGCAACTGCGCGAGATGATGGATGCCCACGGCCACTATCGCGCCGCCCCAGAAGAACGGCAGGATCACCCAGGCGCCGACCTTGCCGCTCTCGGTATCGGCAAACAGGAAGACGCAGGCGGCAAATATGGCCAGCGTTGCCAACGGACCCACAGCGGCCCGCAGAACATTGCGCAACGACATGAAGGTCTCCAAGGTGCTTTGCGCAGGGCCTATCGAAGCTCGCCCTGCGCGCGCAATTCAACCCGGCCATCCTTGCAATCGTTCCCTGGATCCCCTGCGACAGTGCGCACAATCGGGCATCGTCCGGTTCTCGCGGGGGGAAAACACCCCGCTGCTCCCTTGTTGTACTTGGACTTGCATCTGCACGCGCCGAGGCCCAATGCCAGGCGAAGCCGTGCTAGTGCTGACGAAACCGCAACCGAGAGGAAGCAATTTTCATGCCTGGATCGCGCCCACCTGTCCACACAGGCGGCTGCCAATGCGGCGCCGTACGCTACGCGCTGTTCGCAGAGCCCATCAACCCGCACGTGTGTCACTGCCGCATGTGCCAGAAGGCGTTCGGCGGCTACTTCGCGCCGCTGGCGGGCGTGCCATTGGCAGACTTTGCCTGGCTCAAAGGCACCCCAGGCGTCTTCCATAGCTCCGAGGCGGCCGAGCGCGGCTTCTGCCGCGACTGCGGCACGCCGTTGTTCTTCCGCTATGTCGACAGGGATCGCATCGCCATCTCGCTCGGCAGCCTCGACGACCCGTCCCGGGTCGTGCCGGCGAAACAGTTCGGCATCGAGAGCCGCATGCCCTTCGTGGGCAGCCTTGCGACGCTGCCCGGCACACGCACCGAGGACGACGTGCCGGCCGCGGAGATGGCGCGTCTCAAGAGCCGCCAGCACCCCGACCGACCGGATTGAAGGCTGAGCACATGACCGTGAGCGTCCGCCTCGACCACTGCGTGATCCACGTGTCCGACTGGGAGCGCAGCAACGCGTTCTATCGCGACGTCATGGGAGCCGAGCTGATCAGGCGCGGCAACGGCTGGGCCTACCGCTTCGGCGACACGCAGCTCAACTGCCACGGCCCTGGCGTGGATGCCAAACCGGTGGCGAGGATGCCGGTTCAGCCAGGCAACAGCGACCTGTGCTTCGTTTGGCCCGGCCCCATCGAAGGCGCCGTTGAGCATCTGCAAAAGCTCGGCGTGGCAATCGAGCTTGGCCCAATCGGGCGGCATGGTGCCCGCGATGCGGGCACCAGCGTCTATTTCCGCGACCCCGACGGCTCGCTGCTGGAATTCATCTCCTACGGCTAGCCGCGGCTAGGCATCCGCACAGCCACATATCAGGCACTGCATGAGCCGAGTGCGAGGCCGCTATTTGCCCTGCTGCCGCCGCAGCTCCTGCAGCATGCGTTGGTTCAGCTCCTGGAAGGCCTTCACCAGCTTCTGGCACTCGGCCTCGACCGCATTGCATTGGACTTGCGTCTGCAAGCGCAGCTCGGCGCCATCCTGCACGGGGCGGCGACAGACCACCGAAGGATGCGCCGGGTGCCCGGGCACCGTGAAGGTCCACACGGTTCCTTTGGCCTTGTCGCTGATGGCGACGTAGCTCTTGTCGCGGAAATCCTCTTTCAGCCCTTCGCCCTTGGTGAGGCGCTCGAACACCGCCTGGGGTTCCTCGCGCGGGCGGCCGCACAGGTCTTGCGCGAGCGCTGCGGTTGCCGACAGCACCAGCGCGCAGACTGCCGCTCCCAGAACGGACGCAACCGTGCCGGCAGCGGGCAACCTCCTCATGCTCAGGCTCCCTCGTACGCCGGCGACGCTGCCGTCAGGCCCCGAGACGCGCCTCGATCGCCGCCAGCGCCGCCTCTGCCTTCGACCCATCCGGCCCGCCGGCCTGCGCCATGTCAGGCCGCCCGCCGCCACCCTTGCCGCCCAGCGCCTCGGCGCCGGCCTTGACCAGGTCGACCGCGCTGATGCGCTTGGTGAGGTCGTCGGTGACGCCAACCGCGAGCCCGGCCTTGCCGTCCTCGGTGACGCCGACGATGGCGACCACGCCGGAGCCCACCTGCTTCTTGCCGTCGTCGATGAGGCCGCGCAGGTCCTTGGGGTTGAGCCCCTGCACCGTGCGCGCCAAAAGCTTGATGTCGCCGACGGCGCGGATGGCACCGGCAGCCCCGTCGGCGCCCTTGCCGTTGGGCGCGGACGCCGTACCGCCGCCGAGCGCGATCTGGCGCTTGGCGTCGGTGAGCTGCCGCTCGAGCTGTTTCCTCTCGTCCAGCAGCGCCTTGACGCGGTCGACCACATCTTCGGGCCGGGTGCGCAGCGCGCCCGCCAGCTCGCGCACGCGGGCATCCTGCTGCGCGAGATAGGCGCGCGCACCCTCCGCGGTCAGCGCCTCGATGCGGCGCACGCCGGCCGCGCTCGCCAACTCGCCCACGATCTTGACGAGGCCGATATCGCCAGTGCGCCTCACGTGCGTGCCACCGCACAGCTCCACCGACCAGGCCTTGTTGGCCTTCACGCCGCTCTCGCCGACGCCCATGGAAACGACGCGCACCTCCTCGCTGTACTTCTCGCCGAACAGCGCCATGGCACCCAACTCGATGGCATCCTCCAGCGCCATCAGCCGCGTCTCGACGGCCGAGTTCTGCAGCACGAAGGCGTTGGCCATCGCCTCCACCGCCGCGATCTCGTCTGCCGCCATCGGCTTGGTGTGGGAGAAATCGAAACGCAGCCGCTCCGGCGCCACCAGCGATCCCTTCTGCGCCACGTGGGTGCCGAGCACCTGGCGCAGCGCCTCGTGCAGCAGATGGGTGGCGGAGTGGTTGGCGCGGGTTTGATCTCGCCGAGCGCGGTTCACGACGAGTTTGACGTTGTCACCTCTGCGCAGTGTAGCTTGCGTGACCTGTCCGTAGTGCACGATCAGGTCGCCAACCTTCTTGGTGTCGACGACTTGAAATATGGGATGGTCGCCGTCGCTCAAGCTGTCGGCGGCCATATATCCGGTGTCGCCGACTTGGCCTCCTGACTCCCCATAGAATGGGGTTTGGTTGACGACGACCTCGCATTTCTCACCTGCGCTCGCTGCTTCGACCTCTTTGCCATTCTTCACGAGCGCAACAATGCGGCCCTCAGCAGTCGTCGTTTCGTACCCCAGGAACTCTGTTGCGCCCACGCGCTCCTTGACCTCAAACCAGATGGCCTCCGCGGCCGCCTCACCCGAGCCCTTCCAGGCCTTCCGCGCCTCCTCCTTCTGCTTGTCCATAGCCGCATTGAAGGCATCGGTGTCGACAGTGATGCCGCGCGGTTTGAGTGCGTCCTGCGTCAAATCGAGCGGAAAACCGAAGGTGTCGTAGAGCTTGAAAGCGACGTCTCCGGCGAGCACATCGCCTTTCTTCAGGCTACCGCTGGCCTCACCCAGTAGTCCCAGGCCCTTCTCCAGCGTCTTGCGGAAGCGCGTCTCCTCGAGCTTCAGCGTCTCGGTGATGAGCGGCTGGCCGCGCACCAGCTCCTGATAGGTCTCGCCCATCTGCTGCACCAGCGCCGGCACCAGGCGCCACATCAGCGGCTCCTTGGCACCAAGCAGATGCGCATGCCGCATGGCGCGGCGCATGATGCGCCGGAGCACATAGCCGCGGCCCACATTGGAGGGCAGCACGCCTTCGGCAATCAGGAAGCTCGACGCCCGCAGATGGTCGGCGATGACACGGTGCGAGGCCTTGTGCTCGCCCTTGGCGGCAACGCCGGTGGCCGCCTCGGAGGCGGAGATCAGCGCCCGGAACAGGTCGATGTCGTAGTTGTCGTGCACGCCCTGCAGGACGGCCGAGATGCGTTCCAGCCCCATGCCGGTGTCGATCGACGGCTTAGGCAAATCTGTGCGGAGGCCGTGCTCCCGCTGCTCGTATTGCATGAACACGAGGTTCCAGATCTCGATAAAGCGGTCGCCGTCCGCTTCCGCCGAACCCGGCGGGCCGCCCGCAATCTTGGACCCGTGGTCGTAGAAGATCTCCGAGCACGGACCGCAAGGGCCAGTGTCGCCTGCCGACCAGAAGTTGTCGGACGTGGCAATGCGGATGATCCTGTCGTCCGCGAAGCCCGTCACCTTCTTCCAGATGCGGTAAGCGTCCTCGTCGGTGTGGTAGATGGTGATCAGCAGCCGTTTGGCATCGAGGCCGTAGACCTTGGTGACCAGCTCCCACGCCAGCGGGATCGCCCGCTCCTTGAAGTAGTCGCCGAAGGAGAAGTTGCCGAGCATCTCGAAGAAGGTGTGATGCCGGGCGGTGTAGCCGACGTTGTCGAGATCGTTGTGCTTGCCGCCGGCGCGCACGCACTTCTGCGCGGTGGCAGCGCGGGTGTATGGGCGCTTCTCCTGGCCCGTGAACACGCTCTTGAACTGCACCATGCCGGCGCTGGTGAACATCAAGGTCGGATCGTTGCGCGGCACCAGCGGCGAGGACGGCACGACCTCGTGGCCATTCCTGGCGAAGAAATCGAGGAAGGTGGACCTGACCTGGTTGACGGTCGTCATGAATGTGCTCGCATGGCTCCCCGCATGGGCCCAAGCGGCTATGTTCGCGGGAGTTTCGGCCTCGCCAGTCTTCTAGCGACGCGAATGCCAGTTGTCATCCCAGCTGAGCCAGGTGGTCAGACCCTTCGGGTCTGATACCATTGCTGCAACCCCAATGCAGGCACAGTGATAGACCGTTAGCACCTTGCCATCGTGTCAGACCCACAGGGTCTGACACCCAATCTCACCGCTTGGCACGAACGGTTTTCTTGCTGCCAGCCTCCGTATCGGGCTCGTCGGCCAGGAACTCGTCGGGGCCTTCGTCGGCGTCCTTGGCTTCTTCGCCCTCGGGAGAGGCCTGCAGCATCTTGTCGACGATCAGGCCGGCGTTCTGGCGAATGGCCTTCTCGATCTCCGTGGCGAGCTTGGGGTGCTCCTTGAGGAACGCCTTGGTGTTCTCGCGGCCCTGGCCGATGCGCTCGCCGTTGTAGGAGAACCAGGCGCCCGACTTCTCGACGATACCGGCCTTGACGCCGAGGTCGACCAGCTCGCCCGTCTTGGAGATGCCCTCTCCATACATGATGTCGAACTCGACCTGCTTGAAGGGCGGCGCCACCTTGTTCTTGACCACCTTCACGCGCGTCTGGTTGCCGACCACCTCCTCGCGCTCCTTGATCTGGCCGATGCGGCGGATGTCGAGGCGCACGGACGCGTAGAATTTCAGCGCGTTGCCGCCGGTGGTGGTCTCCGGGTTGCCGAACATGATGCCGATCTTCATGCGGATCTGGTTGATGAAGACCACCATGCACTTGGACTTGGAGATCGATGCGGTAAGCTTGCGCAGCGCCTTGCTCATGAGGCGCGCCTGCGAGCCGGGCTGCATATCGCCCATCTCGCCTTCGAGCTCGGCTTTGGGCGTGAGGGCGGCGACCGAGTCGACCACCAACACGTCGATGGCGCCTGACCGCACCAGGGTGTCTGCGATCTCCAGGGCCTGCTCGCCGGCGTCAGGCTGTGAGATGAGGAGGTCCTCGACCTTGACGCCGAGCTTCCTGGCATAGACGGGATCGAGCGCATGCTCGGCGTCGACGAAGGCGCAGATACCGCCCTTCTTCTGGGATTCGGACACCACCGACAGCGCCAGCGTGGTCTTGCCGGAGGATTCAGGTCCGTAGATCTCGATCACGCGGCCGCGCGGCAGGCCGCCGATGCCGAGCGCGATATCCAGACCGAGGGAGCCGGTCGAGATGGCCTCGATGTCCATGACGCGGTCGTTGGCGCCCAGCCGCATGATCGAGCCCTTGCCGTGCATCTTGTCGATCTGGGCGAGCGCGGCCTCGAGCGCCTTTTGCTTGTCCATGCTACCCCCCTCGACCACACGGAGCTGCGGCTTTTCCATGGGAAACCCCTTATTTCACGAGTTGCAGAGCGAGGCAAAACGCAACTCACGCCGACAACAATGTACACGTTTTGTTCTCTCTGTGCAACTGCCGTGGCCAGGGGCCGTAGGGTGCAATAAGCGGCAGCGCATTGCACCGTTATGACCGGTCCGGGCATCGGTGCAATACGGCTAACGCCTATTGCACCCTACGACAGACCTTATCCCCGCACTCCAGAACAGTGCGCATACTGCGCCGTCGCTGCTTGCGACGGGGCGCTCGGATCCAGCACCCAGCGTGGCAGCGATCGGCGCCTGGAAGGTAGGCCCTCGTGTTGGAGGACCGAGATCCAGGAGGCCCGGGAAACCCGCTGACGAGGAAGCGCCAGCAATGGCGGGAAATCGTCGGCCGCCCAATGGCTGGATGGCAACCGCGAAGCGCCAGCGATGGAGCGGAGCGGCAAGCCGAAGAGCGTACCGGGACAGAAACCGCCGTAACGCGGGTGCCGCAAGGCAACCCAGGGGACCCCCAAGGTCCCGGAGGGCCCACTAGAAGGGCCCTCGAGCAGGTCCGGCCGGACCTGCTGGGGCCGGAGGACAACCGGCCCCCGGGTCGCCCATGCGGCGCCCGCGTACCCGTCGCACCTTTCGCGGGGGCAGACCCCCCGCGGGGCGGACGGCGCGTGCTCTTTGACAATCGAGCGGTTGTTTGGCCTAGCGCTCCAGCTGCTCCTTCACCTTGGCGGCGAGCTGGGGAAGCGTGAAGGGCTTGGGCAGAAAGGCATAGTCCTCATCCTCGCCGAGGCTCTTCTTGAAAGCATCGTCGGGATAGCCGGAAACGAAGATGAACTTGAGGGAGGGGTTGGTCTTGCGCAGCTCCTTGAGCAGTGTGGGGCCGTCCATCTCCGGCATGATCACGTCGCTGACGACGATGTCGACACGGTGGCTCTCGCGCTCCATCACCTCGATCGCCTCCACGCCGGTGCCGGCTTCCAGCACCTCGTAGCCCTGGCGCGACAGTGCCCGCACGGCGAAGCTCCTCACCACGTCCTCGTCCTCCACCAGCAGCACGCGGCCGCTGCCAGTCAGGTCACGCGTCGGCTCGGACTTCTTGGCGGGTTGCGGCAGCTCATCCTCATGCTCGACGATGTAACGCGGCAGGTAGACGCGGAAGGTCGTGCCCTTGCCGACCTCGCTGTCGGCAAAGATGTAGCCGCCGGTCTGCTTGACGATGCCGTACACCGTCGACAACCCGAGCCCGGTGCCCTTGCCCACGTCCTTGGTGGTGAAGAAGGGCTCGAAGATGCGGCCGATCACGTCGGGCGGGATGCCGACACCCGTGTCCTCCACCTCGATCAGCAGGTATTCGCCGGCGGCGACGCTGAGCTCGGCGAGCTTGAGACTGTCGCGCTCCGACACGTTGCGCGTTCGGATTGTCAGGGAGCCGCCGTCGAGCATGGCATCACGGGCATTGACGGCGAGGTTGATGACGACCTGCGTGAGCTGGGTCTTGTCGACCTTCACGTGCCACAGGTCGCGGCCGGGGAGGATCTTGAGCGCGATCTTCTCGCCGAGCGACTTGTTGAGCAGCGGCGCGAGGTCGGTGATCAGCTCGCCGAGCTCCAACACCTCCGTCTGCAGCGTCTGCCGGCGCGAGTAGGCGAGCAGCTGGCGCACGAGCCCCGCGGCCCGGTTGGCGCTGCTCTTGATGTTCATGATGTCGCGATAGGCGGGATCGGTCGGGCGATGCGTTTGCAGCAGCAGATCGGAGAAGCCGATGATGGCGGTGAGCACGTTGTTGAAGTCGTGCGCCACCCCGCCGGCCAGCTGGCCCACGGCCTCCATCTTGTGGCTCTGGGCGAATTTCAGCTCCAGCGCCTTCTGCTCCGTGGCGTCGATGGCATAGAGAATGGCGCCCGCGCGCGCTCGCACGCCCGTGCCGAGCGGCGTCACGTAGATGCGCCGCGCGAACTCGCCGCGGTCGCCGAACACCACCTCCACCGCATTGGCGCCGGCCCGGCCCGCGTACGCGCGCGCCAGCGCCTTGTTGAGGTCCCCCGCCATCTGCTCGTCGGCATTGGCAACGAGAGCGGCGACGTTGGTCGGCGCGTCTCGCCCTTCCATGACGAACATGCGCATGAAGGCGGCGTTGCTGGAGGTGATCCTGCCGTCCACGTCGGCGGTGGCGATGCCGAAGGGTGCGGACTGGAACAGCCGGTCGAGCTGTGCCTGCCCAGAGCTGCCGGCCTTCTCCGCATCGGCTTCGCTCTGTTCGAGGACCAGCACCGACATCACCCCGCGCGGCCGATGCCCCCGGCAGACGAGCTGCGCCGGGAAGGTGCGGCCATCCTCGCGCACGAGATCGAGATTGAGCCGCGCGACCCGGCCGGCACGCGCCGTCGCACGAATGAGAGCAGCCCCGTCGCCCGATACGATATCGGCGAGCGTGAGGGGCTTGCCCGATTCCGGTCTCAAGCCCAGCCAATGCGCGAGCGTCGTGTTCAGGTGCACGATGCGCCCGTCGGGCGCGACTGCGAACAGGCCCTGCGGCAGTTCATCGTAGAATTGCAGTGTCGACCTGAGGCTGCTTACCGTCTCGATTTCACGCGTGCGCTCGTGCGTGACGTCGCGCACCTGCCAGAGCGTCGGCGTCTTGCGCTTACCTTGCCTCGAGGCCGTGCGAAACGGACGAACGGATACGCGCAGCCAGCGCCCGCCGACGCCGCCTGCTCCCTGCGCGCGGACGTGGAATTCTTCATCGCGCGCCTCCTCGCGCTCGGCTGCGCGGTTGAGCCTGTAGAAGGCTTGCGCCGACTGCGGCTCGCCGGCGAACACTTCCTCCAGCGTCGCGAGCCGGCCCATGCGCGTGCCGGTGAGGCGTTCGAGCGCCTGGTTGCGATAGACCACCGCACCGCTCGGCCCGACGATCTCCAGCGCATCGTCCATGCCGTCGGCGACCGCCTTGACCCATTCTGCCCGGTCAGCCCGTTCGCTCAGGCGCAGGAAGCCCGAAAGCAGCCCGAACAACAAGAACGCGCCGGCCACGGCAAGCAGCGCAAGCAGGCCGAGCACAATGGGCTGGACGGCGCTCAGGCCGTGCAGCGTCAGGGCAAAAAGCGCAGCGAGTGTCAGCAGCCCGAGGACGGCCAGCGCGGCGCTGGCGGCAGGCGTGCGCGCCGCACGCTGCGCGGCAGTGGCCGCGTCACGCAATGCCCCCTCGATTCTTGCCATGCCGCAGAACCTTAGCTGATTCTGCGCAAGCGAAGCCTGCAGTGCCTGGGGACGAAACCGGTAGTCTGGACGCATGTACAAACCAGATCTGTTGGGGCGAATGCATTGCGGGGATCGTGTGGCGGACCGGTGCCGGCGCCGCGCGCACCCCGTGCATTTGCGGGTTTTTGTTGGCGCTTCAAGAAAGCCGTCATTAGGGTTAAAATGACGCTAAGAGCGCGGGACAGCCTGGAGGCCGCTTGGAGCCAAGCTCAGGTCGACCGCGCTTCGCGATTCTGGCGTCGCGCGGAGGCCGCACGCTTGGCGAGCACAGGAAAACAGCTCACTGTCGGCGCAACGATTCGCAGGGGTGCCTAGCTCATGTCTTCGCTACTTTGGCCGCTCTTTGTCCTTGGTGTGTTCGTGGCTGTGGCGGTTGCGGCGCTGTGGGCCTATCGCGTCTACACGACCGGCGACACCAGTTTGAGCCTGGCGTGGCTGTTGCCTGCGCGTCCCGAGCCGCGGCTTTCCGTCATGGAGCAAGCGAACGTCGACAGCAAGCGCAGGCTCGTTCTCATTCGCCGCGACGACGTCGAGCATCTGATCATGACCGGCGGACCCGTTGATCTTGTGATCGAGACGGGCATCGCTGCGCAGCCGCTGCCGTCGGGCGAAGCCGAGAACGTGCGACAGGAGCGCGTCGAGCCCACGCCGCCCGTGTTCACCCGCACGCCGCGCGGTTTTGGCCAGGCCGTCAACGAGTGAGTGGCGCAGCGCACTCGCCCCCGCGCCGGAAGGCTTGTAGAGTGCCGGCGTGACCGGCCGTTTTCCGGCGCCTGCCGCTGCGAACGGCTCGCCGCACGCTAGGCCGATGGGACCGAGCGACCCGCGATCCTTGATGCCAAAATCACGACCCACACCAAGGCCGATCCTGATCCTGCTCGCCGCCCTGCTGGCGGCGGCGTGGCTGAGCGGAACCGCGCCCGTAGTGGCGCAGACGCCGCCGCCGGCCGCCCCGCAACAGCCCCCAGCCCGTTCCGCGGTGCCGCCAGAGGTGCTGTCGCAGCTCAACGCCATGGCCAACTCCCTGGCGGAGGCCGAGAAGGCCTTGCAGCAGCTGAGCGGGTTCGAGGAAGAGCTTGGCGGTCTGCGGTCAAAGGTCGAAGAGGTGCTCGACAACACCGCGCAGGTGGCCGGTGCGCTGCGGCCGGAGCTTGCTGCCGTCCGGTCGCAGATCGACAAGCTCGGTCCGCCGCCGGCCAAGGACGCACCCGCGGAAGCCCCGGAAGTCGCAGCCGAGCGCGCGCGTCTTGCCGCCCTCACCACCGCCTACGATGGCGCCATCAAGTCGAGCGAGCTGACCTGGGTGCGCGCACGACAGCTCATCGAGCGCATCACGGTGCTGCGGCACTCGCTCTTTACCAAGAACCTGCTGGAGCGCCTGCCAAGCCCGCTCCTGCCGGGCATCTGGCGCGACATGAATGCTCGATCCCCGGCGGTCTGGCACCGCCTCACCGCCTGGGCCGGCGATTGGGCATTCTGGGCGAGCCGGAAGAGGGACCCGCTGTCGCTGCTGCTTGCGGGCGCGCTGCTGCTCTACCTCGCGCTGAAGTACATCGCGGTAAGGAAGAGCGACCGCCGCGCAGTGCGGGCGGAGCCGCCGCCACCCACCTTCTTCGAAAGGGCGGCATCGGTGCTGTGGATCGCCCCACTGCGCGCGCTGCCCGCGGTCGCCGCGACTGTGTTGATCTACGGCGGCCTCGACGCGCTGGAGCTGCTCTACAACCCCTGGGGGCGGGTCGCGACCGGTGTCTTGAAAGGCACCCTCGTCTTCGTGGCGATCGCAGCACTGCTGTCTGCGGTGCTTGCCCCCGCGAGCGGCAATGGCGGCTGGTGCCTCTGGCAGACAAGCAGGCGCGCCGCGTAACGCGGCTGCTCAGCGCCATCACGGCGGTGTATGCGCTCGACGGCGCACTGACGGAAGCGGGCCGGGCATTCTTCGTGCCCCTGGCAGTGAGCGTAGTGCAGTCATTCGCCTCCAGCGTCGCCTTTGCGGGCCTGCTCGCTGGACTGCTCCTCACGCCCTTCACCCCGCAAACTGGAGTGGCGCCTGCCTCACGCCTGGCGCCGCGCTGGCTCAAGATACCGCTGTGGCTCATTGCCATCGGCATCGTCACGGCGGCCTTGCTGGGCTACGTAGCGCTTGCCCGCTTTGTCGCCCAGCAGCTGGTGCTGACGGGCCTGGTCGTGCTCCTGACCTGGCTCGGCTATCTGGCGATTCGCGCCTTCACCCGCGAGCCGCCGCGGCACGGCATTCCGGTCGGCGACCTGCTCGAGCAGCAGTTCGGACTAGACGCGCCGCGCCGCCGCCAGCTGACCCGCCTGACCGAGCTGGCGTTGACCCTCGCGCTCGTCATCTGCGCGCTGCCTTTCCTGATGCTGCAATGGGGCTTCTCGGGAGCCGACATCCGCCAGTGGCTGACGTCGCTGCTGTTCGGCATCGAGATCGGCCAGTTCAAGTTTTCGCTGGTTCGCGTGCTCGCGGGCATCGTGCTGTTCATCGTTCTGCTGTTTGCCACGCGGCTGTTGCAGCGCTGGCTGCGGGAGCGGTCCGTGCAATCGCAAATGGATGCGGGCATCGCCAACTCCATCGATACGGTGGTGGGCTATGCCGGCATCGCCGTGGCGGCGCTGGTGGCGATCTCCTATGCCGGCTTCGACGTCACCAGTCTCGCCATCGTCGCCGGCGCGCTGTCGGTCGGCATCGGCTTCGGCCTGCAGTCGATCGTCAACAACTTCGTGTCGGGACTGATCCTGCTGATCGAGCGGCCGATCAAGGTCGGCGACCGCATCGTGATCGGCGACCAGCAGGGTCTGGTGCGCCGCATCTCCGTGCGCGCTACGGAAATCGAAACCTTCGATCGCGCGAGCCTGATCGTGCCGAATTCCGAGCTGATCACTGGGCGCGTCCTCAATTGGACGCACCGCGACTCGCTCGGTGCTGTCAACGTCAAGATCGGCGCAACCTACAGTTCCGATCCCCGGCAGGTCATCGCCATCCTGCTGAAGTGCGCAGAGGACCACCCTCAGGTGCTGCGCACGCCAGCGCCAAGCGCGGTGCTTGAAGGTTTCGGCGACAATGCACTGCTGTTCAATTTGCGCATTTCCCTGCCTGACATCGACAAGGCGCCCGCGGTGCAGTCGGACCTGCGTGTCGCCATCCTGAAGGCACTTAGCGACGCTGGTATCGAGATGCCCATCGGTCAGGTTGACGTCAACCTGCGCACCGCAGACGGGGTCAAGGGGCTCGTTGCCAAAACCCTGGAGGCCGAGCGCACCGCGCCTGCCTCGCCGCCTCCGAGCAACAAGAAGCGCCTCGCCGGCGAGTGAGACGACAGCGATAGCCGCAAGCCAACGCCGCCAGCCGGTGGCCTAGTCTTCCCGGAAGACCTTCTCGCGCCGCTCGTGGCGCTCCTGGGCTTCCAGCGACAGCGTGGCGATCGGCCTGGCATCGAGGCGCTTCAGCCCGATCGGCTCTCCGGTCTCCTCGCAAAAGCCGTAGGTGCCCTCCTCGATGCGCGCCAGGGCGGCATCGATCTTGGCGATCAGCTTGCGCTGCCTGTCGCGGGCCCTGAGCTCCAGGGCGCGATCCGTCTCCGACGTTGCCCTGTCGGCGATGTCGGCATGCTGCGCGGAGTCTTCGTGCAGCACGTGCAGGGTCTCGCGGTTCTGGCGGACGATCTCTTCCTTCCAGGCGATCAGCTTGTTGCGGAAGTAGAGCCGGTGCCGCTCGTTCATGAACGGCTCGGTCTCGAGGGGGCGGTATCCAGCGGGAAGCACGATGCTGCTGGCACGGGCGGCGGCTGGTCGCTTCTTGGGCCTTGCTGCTGGCTGCGTGGCCTTCGCCGGTGGCTTGGCGATCTTTGCCTTTTTGGTCACGCTCCCGCGACCGTTGGCCGCCGCTCTAGCCTTGGGCTTGTCAGCGGCTCTCTTCGCCGTGCGGCTGCTACTCGATTTCCCCATGCGCTTCCCGAAGTGCTCGCTTTTCTCGTCTCGCCCCGATCCCCGAACGACTCCCGGCGCGAATTGGTGCCCGTATTTAAGCTGCTGTTTTTCCAAGTCAAGCCGTCGCTATCGCACTGCAACAAGCCGGCCTGGCGGCCCGCCGCTAGCGTCGCCAAACACGGTTGCACCCGCGTCCTGGGTGTCTTGCATCGCCCACTGGCAGATGCCGGGCCATGGCCTCCTTCATCAGTGGGCCCTGAAGGGGCTCGCCTTGACCGCAGCGCCGCCAGAACCCGCATCCACCGCTTTCCCGCGCAAAACTGCGCTGCCTGGTCGCCCGTAGGCGCGCTTGCTGGCCCACTGGCGTTTCCCTAAGCTCCCCCGTCTTTTTGCCGGCTGGGGAACGATCAGCGCCATGCAATTCACAGGTACCAAGGACTACGTGGCCACCAACGACCTCAAGGTGGCCGTTAATGCAGCGATCACGTTGCAGCGGCCCCTGCTGGTCAAGGGCGAGCCGGGCACCGGCAAGACGGTGCTCGCCATCGAGGTGGCCAAGGCGCTCGGCACGCCCCTCATCGAGTGGCACATCAAATCCACCACCAAGGCGCTGCAGGGCCTCTACGAGTACGACGCTGTGAGCCGCCTGCGCGACAGCCAGCTCGGCGACACGCGCGTGGCCGACATCCGCAACTACATCCGCAAAGGCAAGCTGTGGGAGGCGTTCACGCTAGCTGAGCGGCCCGTACTGCTGATCGACGAGATCGACAAGGCGGACATCGAGTTCCCCAACGATTTGTTGCAGGAGCTCGATCGCATGGAGTTCTACGTCTACGAGACGCACGAGACCATCAAGGCCAAGCACCGCCCGATCGTCATCATCACGTCAAACAACGAGAAGGAGCTGCCCGACGCCTTCCTGCGCCGCTGCTTCTTCCACTACATCAAGTTCCCCGACGCAGATACCATGCGCGCCATCGTCGACGTGCACTTCCCCAACCTCAAGGGGCGGCTGGTGTCGGAGGCGCTGAAGGTGTTCTACGACGTGCGCGAGGTGCCCGGCATCAAGAAGAAGCCCTCAACCTCGGAGCTGCTCGACTGGATCAAGCTGCTGCTGAACGAGGACATCTCGCCCGAGACGCTGCGCGAGAACGATCCCAGGAAGCTGATCCCGCCGCTGCACGGCGCGCTATTGAAGAACGAGCAGGATGTGCACCTGTTCGAACGGCTGGCCTTCCTCGCACGGCGCCAGGGCGCCCAAGGCTGAGATGATCTGACATGATCAACGCCGCTCCGTTGGCGCGCTTTCCCGCCCTCGCCAACGGGCTCGTCAAGCCGATCTACGCCGACTATTCCTTTGGCAACCTCGCCAACACCATCGAGCTGCTTCTCACCGGCCAGAAGCGGGGGCCTGTCCTGCCGCCCGACTGCTTCGGTAACGGCGGCTATCCGCAACCGAAGAAAGTCGTCGTCATCTTCGTCAACTCGTTCGGCTGGGAGTTCTGGCAGCAGTACCATCGCAGCTTCCGCGCCACCCGCCGCGTCGTCGAGCAGGGCACGCTGACACCGATCTCGGCGCTGTTCCCCTCCACCACCGCCGCTTCCGTTTCTACGCTGCAGCTCGGCGTGCTGCCGGCCGAGCACGCGCTCTATGAGTGGAACATCTACATTCCTGCCTACGGCGAGACGATCCAGTCGCTCGCCTTCTGCCCTCTCGGCACGCGCGCGCAGGATGCCTGCCTGAAGAAGGGCTATGACCCGGGAAAGCTGCTCGAGGTGCACGAAACCGTGCACCAGCGGCTCGAAAGAAAAGGCGTGCTTTCCGTTCAGTTCGCCCACCGTTCGTACGCCGCCTCGGCCTACAACAGCGTCGTCAATGCCGGCGCCGAGATCATCGTTCACGGCACGCTGGCCGAGGGCCTCGTGCAGCTCAAGGAGGCGCTGCTCGCCACACCCGGCAAGGCGTGCCTCGGCTACTATTGGGCGGCTATCGACACGATGGCCCACATCCACGGGCCCGGCTCGCCTACCCACGCCGCCGAGATCGCCAGCTTCTGGCACACCTTCGACGCCGTCTTCCGCAACGTGCGCAGCCCCGACACACTCTACCTCTTCACCGCCGACCACGGCCACGTCTACGCCGACGTGGCGGACACGTTCTACATCAACGAGCGCATCCCAGAGCTGGCGGATATTCTTCCCGTCAGCCCCACCGGCAATCCGATCTATCCCAACGGCTCGCCGCGCGATGTTTTCCTGCACGTGCGGCCCGAGCGGCGCGCGGAGGCGCTCGAGTTGCTGCAGCGGCGCCTCAAGGACATCGCCTTCGTCCTGCCAATGGATGCGGCGCTGGAGGAGGGACTGTTCGGGCCGCTGCCGATCAACCCGGAGCTGCGGCGGCGTCTCGGCGATATCTTGATCCTGCCCTATCTCGGCCATTTCGTCTGGTGGCGCCAAAAGGGCCTCGTGGAAAACCATTTCTATGGCAATCATGGCGGCCTATCGCGCGAGGAGATGATCACCATCCTTGGCGTCATCGACGCGCTTTGAGGTGACGCCCGCGCTTCGCTCGCAGGCCGGTAGCGGAGCTACCCGTGCCGCCAACCGTCCAAGGCCTCCTGATTGGCTTTGTACGTGCTGCTTCTGCGCCTTCCGTGCCCTGCAGTTCCTGCGTCCAAGGAAGCTCCAAGCGCCTGCCGGTGCTGCGGCGCGGTTTCTGGACCGAGCCTCGCCTACTGCGGCCTGATCACGCCGCTGGTGACGCGCGCCATCGCGCGCTTCTCGGTAGTCATAGCCCGATCGTGCCGGTCGCCTACCTGATCTACGGCAAGTTCGACAGAGAGCTGCTCGCCCAATCGGCTTTGGCCCGGCGTCACGACTGCCGCTCGCAGTTGCCAGGCCATCGTGTTCGTCCTGATCCGTCGTGATTTCGCGGCCTGGATGCACTTCACGCCTTCCATGGCCGCCGCCTGTGGCGCTTGTCCACGCCTTCCCACCAGCGTAGTGTCCTCCGTGGCACCTTGAAACTGGCTCTCCGCCGTGCGCCTGCCCATCCGACGCGTCAACGAGCCTTCGCCGCTGGTAGATGTCGCCGGCACCAGCTGTTCGGCACGACTCGGGCTTGGCGACGATCGTGCCGGCAAGCCGCCGATCCGGAACTTGAGGCCTTTCAGATCGTCGAGAGTGGTGACCTCCTTGCGGAACCAGCCACCCATCTGGGCGCCTGTATTGCCGGCGGCCACGCCGAAGCAGTTGTAGTTCTTCAGCAAATCGTTGAGCAGGTCGTGCCCGCCGCCAAACCGCAGCCACGAGTTCATCTGGCGGGCGTTGAGACCGAACGGCAAGGCGGTGCCGAAGGTCATCGCTGGGTCCTTGCCCCAGTAGTAGTACATCGCCGTATTGCCCATCTCGACGGTGCCGGCCTGGACGGCGTCGAGCACTTGCGCCCCGGTCGCCGTCGCCGGCATCGTCCCCCTACTCACGCTGATGGCGATCCTGGTGCACGCCAATCTCGACTGGGACTGGGGCCCCTTCCGCGCGGTCCTGGTGTCGCCGCGCTTCCACCGCTGGCACCACACCGACGAGGCCAATGCCCGCGACAAGAACTTCGCCGGCCTGCTGCCGCTGTGGGACATCCTGTTCGGCACCTACCACATGCCGCGCGATCGCGCCCCGCAGCAGTTCGGCACGGCCACGCCAGTCCCGGCGGGCCTCGTCGGCCAGATGCTGTTCCCCTTCCGGCGCGGCTGACCCGGTGCGGCGACAGCACCGACCGGGCCGCTCCATGCCCTTCCACGGCCCCAAATCGTGGCTATGCCCGGTGCGCGGGAGTACAGGGGGACGGGCGTGCTCACTCAGCGTAAGCGGCGTGACAGCGACGAGGACGGCGCGGTCAGTACCGGGGTCAAGGTAGCGGAGAAGGCGGCGCGCGAGGGTCTGCTCGCTACGGTGCTCTCGGCCGTGGCGGTGGGTATTTCCTGCATCAGCTTCTACATGAGCGCACTGCAGGGCGCCGAGCTCGAGGTGTATGTGCCGCCCGTCATTCAATACGGGCGTGACGGCGGCGGCGACACCGAGTTGTTCGCCATCCCCGTCACGATCGCCAACGATGGGGCTCGCACCGGAACCGTGATCTCGATGGAGCTCGAGGTGCAAAACCTCAAGACCAACGCCACCAAGCGCTACTACAGCGCCTTCCTCGGCGAGCACCCGCGCGAAGCCAGCACCCCGAACCGCCAGTTTGCGCCGCTCTCGATTGCCGGCCACGCGGTGTTCACCGAGACGGTGCGCTTTTATCCGACCGGCAGCACGCTCCCGAGACTGGTCGATAGTGAGGGCGAATACGCTTTCCGCCTGCAGCTCAACACGGCGGCACCGTCGCAGCCCTCGTTGCTGGACCGGCTCAGCGGGCGCACCCAGCCGGCGCCGGTCACCTTCCAGATGACGCTGCCCTGGATTTCCGATCAGCAGCTCGGGTTCCGGCGCGCAACCATCGCCCTGCATGCCAAGGACTGGAAGCCGACGTCCAGCGCCAACCCCTGACGACCGTCACTGCAGCCTTGCCGCCACCCCGGTCTTGACCCTACGTAAGGGTCAAAGGGCAAGAGCGTGCGGCTGACCGAATTCACCGATACGACCGCGAGCATGCTCAGGAGCGCAGGCGCGCGGCTAACCGACCTGATGACGCCGACGGTGCGGCTCGGCGTCACCGGGCTTGCGCGCTCGGGCAAGACCGTGTTCATCACCGCGCTCGTCCGCAACCTGATCGCCGGTGGGCGACTGCCGTTCTTCACCGCCATGGCCGAGGGGCGCATCGCCCGCGCCTACCTGGAGCCGCAGCCCGACGATCGCGTGCCGCGCTTTGCCTACGAGGAGCATCTGGCCGATCTCGCCCGCGACCCGCCGCAATGGCCCGAGGGCACGCGACGCATCAGCCAGCTCCGCCTCACCATCGAGTATGCGTCCCGGTCGCCTGTGCGCCGCGCGCTGACCGCGGGCAGGCTGCACGTCGACATCGTCGACTATCCCGGCGAATGGCTGATCGACCTGCCGCTGCTCGACCTCACCTTCGCCGAGTGGTCGCGGCAAGCGGTGGGGGAGGCGCGCGACAAGCAGCGGGCGGACGCGGCCAAGCCATGGCTCGAATTCCTCTCCCCGCTCGACTCCGATGCGCCGGCGGATGAGCAGACCGCGCTTGCCGGCGCCGCGCTCTTCACCCGCTACCTGCAGCAAGCCCGCGAGCCCGACGCCGCGCTGTCGGCGCCGGGACCCGGTCGCTTCCTGCTGCCAGGCGACCTTGCCGGCTCGCCTCTGCTGACGTTCTTTCCGCTGCCCGCCGGTCCCGCTGGCAGCTATGCGCACGGAACCCTCGGCGCCATGCTGGAGCGCCGCTTCGAGAGCTACAAGGCGCACGTGGTGAAACCTTTCTTCCGCGACCACTTCGCCCGCCTCGACCGCCAAATCGTGCTCATCGACGTGCTCTCGGCAATCAACGCGGGCACCCCCGCTCTCGCCGACCTGCAGCGCGCGCTGGAAGCCATCCTCAAATGCTTCCGGCCCGGGCCCAGCACCTGGCTCTCGAGCATCCTGCCGCGCCGCATCGACCGCCTCCTGTTCGCTGCCACCAAGGCGGATCACCTGCACCACACCAGCCACGACAGGCTCGAGGCCATTCTGCGCCTGATCACCGACAAGTCCATCGCCCGCGCCGAGTTCTCCGGCGCTGAAGTAAGGGTCGTTGCGCTTGCCGCGCTCCGCTCGACGCGCGAAGCCGAGGCCCGCTCGGGCTGGCAGCGGCTGCCCTGCATCGTCGGCGTGCCGCTGCCCGGCGAGCGGCTGGGGAACAAGGTGTTCGGCGGCACCACGGAGGCGGCGGTCTTCCCCGGCGACCTGCCGACCGATCCGGCCGCGCTCGACGGAGTCGCACGGTCCGACGACATCCATTTCCTCCGCTTTCGCCCGCCGCGGCTCATGCTCAATGGCGCCTCGCCCGATCAAGTGTCGCTGCCGCACATTCGCTTGGACCGGGCGATGGACTTCCTGTTGGGAGACAAGCTCGCATGACCGCCCCCGCATGACCAATCAGGAGCCGCGCAAGCCCCGCGTGTTCGAGCCCGGCGATCCCTCTCTCGTCGTGGAGCCGGAGCCCGCGATCGAGGCAGGGCCCGATGCCGCGCCGCCCGCCACGTCAGATTCACAGCTCGCTCGCCCCACCCTCGCCGACCTTGGGCGGCGGGGCCTGCGCTGGGGAGGGGTGCTCGCGGCAAGCCTGGCCGGCGCTGCGGCGCTGGGCGCCGTCGCGTGGTTCGCGCGGCTGGTCTCGGCGGCGCTGGCACGCGAGGATTGGGTGGGCACCGTTACCCTTGCGCTGCTGCTGATCGCCGCGCTCAGCGCGGCGATGCTCCTACTGCGCGAGATCGTCGGGTTCGCCCGCCTGGCGCGTCTCGCCCGCCTCCGGCGCGACATTGCCGCCGCCATCGCCGAACGCGATAGCAAGCGCGAGCGCAAGGCGGCCCAGCGGCTCGCCGCGCTCTACGCGCACCGTCCGGAGCTTGCCTGGAGCGTGCGCCGCTTCCGCGAGCATGCCCGCGACGTGCACAATGCGGGCGAGCTTCTGGCGTTGGCCGACCGAGACGTGGTGGCGCCCCTCGACGCCGAGGCTCGCCGTCTCATCACGCGCTCGGCCAAGCGTGTCGCCACTGTCACCGCCATGAGCCCGATGGTGTTGATCGCGGTGAGCTACGTTCTGATCGAGAACCTGCGCCTCCTGCGCATGCTGGCTACGCTGTACGGCGGTCGGCCGGGCGTCATCGGCGTGCTGCGGCTTGCCCGCTTGGTGTTCACCCACATGGTTGCCACCGGCGGCATCGCCATGACCGACGATCTGCTGGGACAGTTTCTGGGTCAGGATCTGCTGCGCCGCCTCTCGCGCCGTCTCGGCGAAGGCGCATTCAACGGCGCGCTGACGGCCAGGCTTGGGGTTGCCGCACTGGAAGTGATCCGCCCCCTGCCTTTCCTCGCATCCAAGCCGCCGCGCGTGCGCGACATCCTTGCCGAAGCGCTGAGGGCGCTCATGCCGGCGCGCTAGCCGATCGGCCGAACAGCCCGAAATCCCGCTTTGGTTGTGTTACAAAACATTGGCGATTATATCGTTGACAAAAGCTGCCGCGACTCCTACATAAGGATCAAGGAGTTGCGCCATGCTCGATGTCACCTCGAATACAATCTACACGTGCAGCAAAGCCGCAAGAGAGCATCTCGAACGACTGCGCTGGCCTGACGGCGTGGTCTGCATTCACTGCGGCGCGTTCGGCGAGGCGATCGGCAAGGTCGATCGCACCGGCAAAAAGACCAAGCCCGTCAAGGAGGGGAAGAAGCACCGCCCCGCTAGGGACGGCATCTATTACTGCGGCGCCTGCAAGCAACAGTTCTCCGTGACGGTCGGCACCATCATGGAAAGCTCCCACATTCCGTTGAACAAGTGGGTCTATGCCTTCCATGCGATGTGCTCCTCCAAGAAGGGGATCAGCGCGCACCAACTCCACCGCACGCTCAAGATCACCTATCGCTCGGCCTGGTTCATGGCCCACCGCATCCGTGAGGCCATGCGCCGTGGCGGCATGCTTTCGCCCATGGGCGGCTTCGGCAAAGTTGTAGAAGTCGACGAGACTTTCATCGGCACCAAGGAAGGCGTCGAGCGCCATCCAACCCTTGGCCGTGGCTACCAGCACAAGATGGCCGTGCTCACCCTTGTGAGCCGCGAAGGAGAGGCGCGTAGCTTCCACATCGATCAAGCGGACATGCAGAACATCACGCCCATCGTTCGCGCCACTTTGCAATTGCTTCACCGCCGCCTACGCGAAAGGTGGAAAATACGCTCGCTATACGCGCATACTCCTACAGCCTGTTGGGGAATGCGGGTCTCAAATGGAAACAGAGCGCCATTTTCGCGCGCCGGCCGGAGGCTGCCTGCGAGTCACTCGGCGCGAAAGCCAAGTATTGGGCTGGATCGCCGCCGGCAAGTCCGACTGGGCCATCGGCCGCATCCTCAACATCTCTGGCAAGACGGTGAATTTTCATGTCGAGAACGCCAAACGCAAATTCGGCGTGGGCACGCGCGTGCAGGCCGTTGTCGCCGCGATGCGCGAGGGAATGATCTCGCCATGATCACACATCGGAGGGGCGCCGGCCTGATGCTTTTTGCGCCCGTGTCCGCTAGGGTCGCGCCCATGTTCGCCACCTTCTTCCACGAGCTCAAAGCCGCCAAGGTGCCCGTCACCTTGAAGGAATACCTGACGCTGATGGAGGCGATGGAGGCCAACCTCGCCGACCGCAGCGTCGAGCATTTCTATTACCTCTCGCGCGCGTCCCTGGTGAAGGACGAGCGCCATCTCGACAAGTTCGACCAGGTGTTCGGCCACGTCTTCAAGGGCCTCGACCTGATGAGCGAGGCGATCGAAGCACTGATCCCGGAGGAGTGGCTGCGCTCGCTCGCCCAGCTCTATCTGACGGAGGAGGAGAAGGCCAAGATCGAGGCGCTCGGTGGCTGGGACAAGATCATGGAGGAGCTGAAAAAGCGCCTCGAGGAGCAGAAGGGCCGCCACCAGGGCGGCAAGAAATGGATCGGCACCGGCGGCACCTCGCCGTACGGCGCCGACGGCTACAATCCGGCCGGCGTGCGCATCGGCCAGAAGACCAACCGCAACAACCGCGCCATCAAGGTGTGGGACAAGCGCGAGTACAAGGACCTCGACGACAAGGTCGAGCTCGGCACCCGCAACATCAAGGTGGCGCTGCGGCGCCTGCGCAAGTTCGCCCGCGAGGGTGCGCCCGACGAGCTCGACCTCGACGGCACCATCAAGGGCACCGCGCACAAGGGCTACCTCGACATCCACATGCGGCCCGAGCGGCGCAACACCGTCAAAGTGCTGATGTTCTGCGACGTGGGCGGCTCGATGGACTGGCACATCAAGCAGGCCGAGGAGCTGTTCTCGGCCGCTCGCACCGAGTTCAAGCACCTGGAATACTTCTACTTCCACAACTGTCTCTACGAGTTCGTGTGGAAGGACAACGCGCGCCGCTGGACCGAACGCACCGCGACCTGGGAGGTGCTGCACAAGTACCCGGCCGACTACAAGGTGGTGTTCGTCGGCGACGCCTCCATGAGTCCCTACGAGATCTCGGTGGCCGGCGGCTCGGTCGAGCACATGAACGAGGAGCCGGGCGCGGTCTGGATGCGCCGCGCCACCGATATCTACGAGCATTGCGTCTGGCTGAACCCGGTGCCGGAGAGCCATTGGGGCTGGACACCTTCCATCAAGATCATGCGCGACCTGCTGGGCCAGCGCATGTATCCGCTGACGCTGGAGGGCCTGGACCAGGCCATGAAGGAGCTGATGCGGTAGCCGTGTCGGGTTGCCCAGGTGCCACGCAAACCGCACAAGGGGTCCGCCAAACCGCCATTTCTCCATATTTTCATGCCCAACACGCAGTTGACGCTGCACGAATTGTCGGCACACTGGCGCCATCGAGGGACGGCATGGGTGGATTCACACCAAACTGGGGAGCTTGGCTGCTGCTGGCTGGAGCAGCGGGCCTGGCGGCTTGCAGCAGCGGCGCCAGCGGCCTGATCACCGGCACCACCACTTTGACCGCAGCCGACGCACCGGGCGGCATCACCAACGAAAGCCCCCTGGCGCGGCCGATCGGGGTGGCGTGGACCTCGGCGCGTGCCAAGCGCTGTGGATTCTACTTCGATCATGCAAAGCTGCGGGCGTCGTACCTGGCTTACGAGGCGCGGCAGTTGAATCGCGAGCAGCTGGCCAGTTCGGAGAAGACCTTCGACTCGACGTTCAAGGTTATCTCCGAGCGCGTCTCGGCCGACGCGGACTACTGTACCGACCAGAAAGGCGCCGAGATCAAAGCAGACCTGACGCGGTATCTGCAGGGAGACTTCACTCCCAACTTCCCGAAGGCGAAGGTGGTCGAGACATGCGGCTTCTTCGGCTGCGCCCCCCCCACGTCCGACGACAAATTCAACGAAAAGAAATTCTGGGACGACCAAGCCAAGAAGAAGTAGCGCCGCCGGCGTCACCAGGCGCGCAATGACGCGTCCGCTGCGCTAGGCACTGTCCAGCCACCCTTGCGATCGCCTTCAGGCCACGCCCAGCTTCTTCTGCAGCGACGAGGAGGAGGTGGTGTACTGGAAGAGCAGCTTCTTGCCAGGATAGACGATCTTGTGCGCCGCCTGCGCCATCAACGCCACCTCGTGAAACCCCGACAGGATCAGCTTCAGCTTGCCCGGGTAGGTATTGATATCGCCAACCGCGAAGATGCCGGGCGTGCTGGTCTCGAATTTCTCGGTATCGACGGGGATCAGGTTCTCGTTGAGATTGAGGCCCCAATTGGCGACGGGGCCAAGCTTCATCGTGAGCCCGAAGAACGGCAGCAGCCGGCTGCAGGGAAGGCGCGCGTCGCCATCCTTGGTCTTGATGGTGACCGCGCTCAGCATGCCGTCAGCGCCCTCGAGGCTACCCATCTGGCCAATCATCAGGGTGATCTTCTTGTCGGCGACGAGCGCCCGCATCTGTTCCACCGAATGCGGAGCGCCACGGAAATCGTCGCGCCGGTGCACCAGGGTGAGGCTCTTCGCGATCGGCTGCAGGTTGAGCGTCCAGTCGAGGGCGGAGTCGCCGCCGCCGACCACCAGCACGTCCTTGCCGCGGAAATCCTCCATGCGGCGCACCGAGTAGAAGACGGATTTGCCCTCGTATGCCTCGATGCCTTGCAGCGGGGGGCGCTTGGGCGTGAACGATCCGCCACCCGCAGCGACCACCACCACCTTGGCAACGAACTGGTTGCCGATATCGGTCACCAGCCGGAAGCGGCCGTCGTCGAGCTTTTGCAGCGAATCGATGCGCTGGCCCAGGTGGAAGGTTGCGCCGAATGGCTTGATTTGGGCCATCAGCGCATCGGTAAGCCCCTGCCCCGTGACTATGGGCAGGCCGGGGATGTCGTAGATCGGCTTCTCCGGGTAAAGCTCGGCGCACTGCCCGCCGGGCTTGTCGAGGATGTCGATCACGTGGGCCTTGATGTCCACGAGGCCGAGCTCGAACACGGCGAACAGCCCGACCGGGCCGCCGCCGATGATCACCGCGTCCGTCTCGATGGCGCCTCCGCCACCAGCAGTACCGTCAGCTGCCATGGTTGGTATCACTCACTTGCTGCTCAAAACTGCTTTTCAGGGACCCGCACCACCAAACCGTCCAAGGCATCGCTCACCTTGATCTGACACGACAGCCAACTCGTTGGCCGCACATCGAAGGCGAAGTCGAGCATGTCCTCTTCCATCTCGCTCGGGCCCCCCACCCGCTCCCGCCACGCTTCATCGACATATACGTGGCAAGTTGCACAGGCACACGCGCCGCCGCATTCGGCCTCGATGCCCTCCACGTCGTTCTTCTTGGCCGTTTCCATCACCGTCATGCCGGTCTGGCCCTCGACAACCTGCTCGGTGCCGTCCGGCTGGATAAAGGTGATCTTGGGCATGCGCCCCTTGGCGATCTTGCGTTGTTGGTCATATCGATGGATCGCCGAAGGCCCCCGGCGAACGCCCGGTGTTAGCGGGCACGGCCCGCAAATTCAAGCGAGATTAGTTTGCTGGCCAAACTATAATGCGGCACTTAGGCCGTGGCAAATAGGCACGCAATGTAACGGCAGGCCTCCGCGGACGCCCCTTCCAGGGCATCCAGCGCCTCCCGGCGGCGAGCCCCGCTATCCGCATCGCCGGCCTCGAAATCGAGGCGTTCGGCCGCGAGTGCACAGCTTGCTAGCCCGTGCGCGCCGACCGCCATGGCCGAACCCTTGATGCCGTGGGCCGCTTCCTTCCAATCCTTCGCATTGGCTGCGGCGCGCAGGTGTTCGACGTATATGGGCAGCTGTCGGGCAAATAGCTCGAGCACCTCGCGTTCCAGCGCCGCGTTGCCCCGCGTGAAGCGAGCCAAGAAGGCGCGATCGATGGGCTGACTGCTGTCGCTCACTTCCATTTTTCGGCTACGCGCTTCCCCGGCACCCCTCGTCAAGGCTTCCCTACTGTGCAAGCCCTCGACCTAACCCGCGGTTAAGCCGAGGAGAACAGCGCTCCGAATCACCTTATGGCGCCATCTTGGTTTTGCCCTATTGGGTGCCTAGCAAGGTCCGGAAGGGGCTGGGCGCCCAGGGGAACTGCAAGCCGCATCAACGAATTTGGCGTGGGCTGATCACCAGAATTCGTGATGACAAGCCTGTGCCGGAACAGGCGGATGGGCTATGTCTCGGTTGCAAGACCGGGCCCTTGCGGCGCCGAAACTTGGACGGGGAATGGCTCACGACGGCAACACGCAGCGCGACGCGGCGGCTCCCAGGCTGCCGGAGCCCGGCGGCGAGCGCCCGAAGGACGCTGTAGACACTCAGGAGACCGCCAAATCAGCAACAGCATCGCCCAGCAGCAGCACGCCGTTACTGCCCGTCGACGCTCAACCGGCCGCGGGCAAGACCCTGCCCAAGTTCAACACGATCCCGCGTCCCGGTGCCGCCAAGAAGCCCGCGTCGGCTGCGCTGGCATTGCCGCCGCCTCTGGCGAACTCGGATAAGGCTCCGTCAGCATCGAAGCCGATCCCGGCCACGCCGCCCAAGCCTGCAGCCCAGCAAGCCTCGCCGAAGCCCGCCCCGCAGCAGTCGGGGCCGAAGCCCACCGCGCAGCAGTCAGGGCCGAAGCCCACCCCGCAGCAGCCTCCGCCAAAGCAGCCAAAGGAAGCGACGGCCGCCCCGGCCTCGGACACGACGGACAAGACTGGAGACGCCGGGCCGCGGTCGCAGAAGCGCCGCGCCGCGGCGCCACCGAGATCGCGCATTGCCGCCAACGACGACGCGCCCTCGATCGGCGGGCTGATCTTTGCCCTGCAACAGAAGCCCTCCAACCGGCCGTTCATGCTGGCGGCTGCCGGCTCGGGCGGATGGCTCGCCATCGGCGGCCTGCTCGCCTGGGCCATGCTGGCTCCGCAGATCTCGCGCAGCGGCTTCTTCGATGCGCTCGCCAGCCCGACCATGATCATCGTGGCGGCGACCATCTTCCTGCCGATTGCGCTGTTCTGGTTCTTGGCGCTGCTCGCCTGGCGGGCACAAGAGCTGAAACTCATGTCCTCGGCCATGACCGAGGTCGCGGTGCGCCTTGCCGAGCCCGACCGAAACGCCGAGCAATCCGCAGCCTCCCTCGGCCAGGCCGTGCGCCGGCAAGTCTCGTTCATGAACGAGGCGATCTCGCGTGCGCTGGGCCGCGCGGGCGAGCTCGAGGGGCTCGTGCACAACGAGGTCGCCTCGCTCGAGAAGTCGTACTCCGAGAACGAGCACAAGATCCGCGGCCTCATCCAGGAGTTGGCTGGCGAGCGGCATGCCTTGGTGAGCACCACCGACAAGGTCTCCGAGACGCTGAAGGCGATGGGCAGCGAGGTGCCCACGCTGATCGACAAGCTGTCCCAGCAGCAGATCAAGCTCGCCAAGATCATCGAAGGCGCGGGGCAGAACCTGATCGCGCTCGAGAACCAAATCGCCTCCGCCAGCGGCGGCCTGGAGACGACGCTGGCCAACAGAACGCAGCAGCTGCAGGCAGTGCTCGACGACTACACGGTGGCGCTCGATGCCACGCTGGCCAGCCGGGCCGAGGCCCTCGACATCCAGCTGGTCGAGCGCACGCGCGCGCTGGAGGCCGCTTTCGCGGAGCGCCTGGTCCGCTTCGACGATGCAATGATGCGCTCCACCATGGCGATCGACAGCGCGGTCAGCGAGAAGGCGCGCGCCCTGACTTATGCCATGGAGAACCACGTGCGCGCACTCTCCGACACGCTGGGGCAGCAGGCGAACAACCTCGACGAGTCCATGATGCACGGGCTCGATGCCGTGCGCCGTTCGAGCGACAACATCACGCGCCAGTCGCTGCACGCGATCGAGGGGCTCTCCGGTCAGGCCGACCTGCTCAAGAACGTGTCCGAGAACCTTCTGCAGCAGATGTCGGGGGTCGCGAACCGCTTCGACAATCAGGGCCAGTCGATCATGCAGGCGGCCAATGCCCTCGAAACTGCCAACTTGCGCATCGACTCGACGCTGCAGAAGCGGCAGGGCGACCTCTCGGACACGATCCAGCGGCTGTCGGGCAAGGCCGACCAGCTGGGCGAGGTCATGCAGGGTTACGCGCAGACCGTGGAGGGCACCATCGCCGCGACGGAGAACCGCGCCCGCAACATCACCCAGCAGATTGCGCAGGGCGCGGCCGCCCACACGGCAGCCGCTGCGGCAGAGCTGGAGCGCTTGCGCGCCCAGACCGATGCCCAGGCCGCGCGCGCACTGGAAGACATGCGGGCCAAGGTCACGGGCGTGTCGCAGGAGGTGTCGCACCACCTGGGCAGCATCGCCAGCCGCTTCAACGATACCTCGGAGGATTTGCGAGCGCGCGCCGCACGTGCCGCCGCCGACCTGCAGATCGAGCAGGAACGCATCCGCTCCGAGTCGCAGCGACTGCCGACGGCTGCCCGAGAGAGCGCGGAAGGCATGCGCCATGCGCTGACCGACCAGCTGCGCGCGCTGGAGCAGCTCTCCAGCCTGTCGGCGCGCGAGCGCCGCGACATCACCCCGCCAGGACCGATGCCCGCCACAGCGCCGATATCGCTCACTGCGGCGTTCGCAGCGCAGCGCGGCGACCACCAGCCGATGGCGCTCAGCGCCGACAACGGCGAACGCTGGTCGCTGGGCGACCTGCTGGCGCGCGCGTCGCGGGAAGACGGCGCCATCAACATCGCCAGCATCGCCCGCGCGCTCGATCCCACCACGGCTTCCGCCATCTGGTCGCGCTTCCGCGCCGGCCAGCGGGGCATCATGGTGCGCAGCATCTACACCAACGACGGCCGGGCGCTGTTCGACGACATCAGCGCGCGCTACAAGACCGATGTGGACTTCCGCCGCGTGGTCGACCGCTTCCTGGTCGACTTCGAATGGATGATCCGCGACATCGAGCAGAAGGACCCGGCCGGGCGCGGCGTGCACAACCACCTCATCTCCGACAGCGGCCGCGTGTATCTGTTCCTGGCCCACGCGAGCGGGCGGCTGCGCTAGAGCAGGCGCCGCGGTGTCATGCCGGTGCCCCCAAAAGTCAAGACCACGGTCGAGACCTGGCCGATTGCCGGCGAGTTCGTGATCGCGCGCGGCGCCAAGCGCGAGGCGACCGTGGTGGTGGCGCACGTGAGCGACGGCTCTGCTTCGGGCCGTGGCGAGTGCGTGCCCTACGCGCGCTACGGCGAGACGGTGGAAAGCGTCGTTGCGGCCATCCGTGCGCATGCTGGCCAAAGCGATCGTGCCCGGCTCCTGCAGGAGATGCCGGCCGGGGCCGCGCGCAACGCGCTCGACTGCGCGCTGTGGGATTATGCCGCGAAGCGGGCCGCAAGCAGCGCCGTTGCGCTCGCAGGCGTGGCGCCGCTGCAGCCCCTGACGACGGCCTACACCATCAGCCTGGCGGACCCGGCCGCCATGGCAGCCAAGGCCGCTGACGCCGCGCGCAAATTTCCGCTGTTGAAGATCAAGCTCGGCGGCGCAGGCGATGCCGAGCGCATGCGCCAGATCCGGCTGGCCTGTCCCGCCTCCCGCCTGATCGCCGACGCCAACGAAGCCTGGACCGAGACGATGCTGCCCAAGCTGTTGACAGTGGCCCACGCGACCGGCTTCGAGGTCGTCGAGCAGCCGTTGCCCGCCGGGGAGGATACCGCACTCGCCCGCGTTGCGCGCACCGTGCCGATCTGTGCCGACGAATCCTTCCACACGGGTGACGACCTGGCCCGGCTCGCGTCACGGTACGACGCCGTCAACATCAAGCTGGACAAGGCCGGCGGCCTGACCGCCGCACTCGAGCTGACTGTGAACGCCCGCGCCAGGGGCCTCAAGATCATGGTCGGATGCATGGTGGCAACGTCGCTCGCGATGGCACCCGCACTCCTGCTGGCCCAGGGCGCGGAGTGGGTCGATCTCGACGGCCCGCTCCTGCTTGCGCGCGACCGCGCACCGTCGCTCCGCTACGAGGGTGCGCTGGTGTATCCGCCCGAGGCCGAGCTCTGGGGCTGAACGACAGCCCCAGTGCGCGACATGCGCAGAAGCACGATGCTGGCGCCAAGGCCGACGGCCGCAAGCACGGCCATCGCCCAGTAGGCTTGACCACCATATGCGGCGTAGAGCCGGCCGGCGAGCAGCATCGCCCCACCGAGCGCCACCCCCGCCGTTACCGAGGCATAGAGCGCCTGTGCGGTGCCGTTGTGGTCCTCCGGCACGGCCTTGCTCATGAAGTAGATGGCGCCGATGTGGGTGGCGCCGAACGTTACGCCGTGCGTCACCTGCAGCGGGATCAGCAGCGCCAACGGCGGATCGAACCCCATCGCGATCCAACGCAGCACTGCAGTGGCACCGCCCAGGGCGATCAGCTCAACCGCGCCGATGCGCCGCACGACCGCACCCGAAAAGGCGAGCAACGCAATTTCCACCGCCACCCCGATGGCCCATAGCGTCCCGGCCCATGCGCTGGAGAGCCCCTGGGCGGCCCAATGCAGGGTGCCGAACGTGTAGAACACGGCGTGCGCAGCCTGCACGCTGCCCGCTGCCAGCAGAAATACCAGGAACGCGGGCGAGCGCAGCAACCCCACCGCATCCGCGAACTTGATGCGTGGTGGAGTGGTGGCCGCCTTCAAGCGACCCAGTCCGATCGGCCGTGCGAGCCCGTGCGCGGCCATGACCGTCAGCAGCCCGCCGGCCACCACCAGCCAGATCGCCGACATCGCACCCAGCCTGTCGACCACCCAGCCGCCGGCAAAGCTCGCGGCGATGAAGCTGAGCGAGCCCCACAGGCGCATGCGGCCGTAGTCGAGACCGGCACTCCTGACCCCCGTCATCGCCACTGTGTCGGTCAGCGGCATGATGGTGGAGGTGGCGAGCGTGAAGAACAGCGTAAGAAGCACAATCGGCCAGAAGGAGGTCATGTGCGCAAGCAACATCAGCGCCAGCACCCCGGCCCACGAAAGCCCGATGAGGAAGCGGCGATGATCCTGGGCGTGGTCGGCAGCAAAGGCGATCGCCGGCGTCACCAACACGCGGGCGAACATGGGCAGCGCCGTGACGACTGCGATTTCGTTGGCGGAAAGCCCCTTCCAGTCGAGCCAGACCGGGAGGTAGGGCATCTGCGTGCCGGTAATGACGCACGCCGCCGCGAACAGCAGCGACACGCGGAGCGCGAAGTTGCGGCGCTCGCGCGCAGCGTCCATTGCAATCATGCGGCGCGTTTGTCGAGAATGATCTCCGAGAACAGCGAGGGATCGATATTGCCGCCCGACAGTACCGCCGCAACGATCTTGCCCTCGAAGGGCAACTTCTTGGCGAGAATTGCCGCCAGCGACACGGCGCCGCCGGGCTCCAGCACGAGCTTCAATTCCCGGAAGGCGAAGCGCACGGCAGTGCGCGCTTCCTCGTCGGTGACGGACACCCCGCCAGCCAGGTTTCTCTTGGCCATCTCGAAGGTCAGCTCGCCCGGCGTCACCGACAACAGCGCATCGCAGATGGAACCCGAAAGTGCCGGGTTTCGCTCGCGCTCGCCTTTGCGCAGGGAGCGGGCGAGGTCGTCGAAGCCCGCCGGCTCGACGCTCCAGATTTCCGCCGCCGGATGCTTCTCCTTGACGGCAAGCGACACGCCGCTGACGAGACCGCCGCCCGAGGCGCCGACCAGAACGATGTCGGGCAAGGCGCCCATCGCCTCGGCCTGCTCCATCATCTCGAGGCCCGCCGTGCCCTGACCGGCAATCACATCAGGGTCGTCGAAGGGGTGAACGTAGGCAGCGCCCCGCTTGGCGCAGATTTCCCGAGCGATGGCGTCGCGATCCTCCTTGGTGCGGTCGTAGGGCACCACCTCGCCGCCGAACGCCTTGGTGCGGTCGATCTTCAGCCGCGGCGCGTCGGCCGGCATGACAATGGTCGACCTCAGTCCACGCAATGTCGCGGCTGCAGCCACGCCTTGCGCATGATTGCCCGACGAGCATGCCACGACGCCGCCGGGGTAGGCGGAACTGTCCACCTGCGCGATCTTGTTGTATGCGCCACGGAACTTGAAGGCGCCCACGCGTTGCAGATTCTCGGCCTTGAGCAGCACCCGGGCGCCGACCAGAGCATTGAGCGCGGGATGCTCGATGAGCGGCGTCACGCAGGCGAGCGATACCAGCCGCTGACGCGCTGCTACCACGTCACCATAGGTGGGCAAATGTTGCGCCATGGCCGCCTCCTGGCAGTGGGGATCGAGTCACCAAGCGCCGATGGCCCCCGCCTGTCAAGCAATGGAGCTGGTGTCGGCGGGATAGTGGATAGCAATCTCGCCTATAAGAAAACCGGTCCGGCTCGACCGGACCGGTTTTCTCCGGAGCAGTGCCTGTCCCTGGACGCCGAGGCCCTGCTCTCCCCCCAAACGAATGCGTTCAACAGCTCCCAGCCGGACCATTCCCCAGAAAAGCCGCAGCCAGTACAAACGCAGCCATTCCTAAGCTCACTTGTCCCAAATTTTGCGGCGATGGACAACATTCGTTGATCAGATACAGCAGCGCCAGTGGCGTGGCCGCCACAGCAGCTGTGCCCGCTCAGCACTTTGCCAGGGCGATCGTGACCCGCGTCACGTCGAGACCCTTCGGAGTGATGCTGATGTTCTGCTTGCAGTTGGACAGCGACACGTTCATGGCCGCAGTGAAGTTGACCCCCTGGATCGACAGCGCGAAGCCCTCCCCGCTGTAGCGGCCGGTGACTTCGCCCTTGGCCGAGTAGGTCCTTTCTTCCCAGCTGCCGGTGACCTGATTGCCTTTCACACGCAGCTCGGCCAGCGAGTTGATCGTGTAGTCCGTGCTGGCGCAGCGCATCGTCTGGCGGATTTGCGTGCTCCCCTCTCCGGACTTGTAGAACACCTGGCACTTGACGCGCTCCGTGTTGCCGCCCGACAGCACGACCGACCCAGTTCCGCTCCAGAAGCCATTGAGATCGCCGAGCGGATCGGATTGCGCCAGCCCCGGTCCGAGGACCATCGCCGAAGCGGCCACCACCAGTCCTGCAAGCGCCTTCATCGCTAGTCCCTAACCTGAATGTTCACAAAGCGGCGCGCTGCGCAGCGGGAGCCGGTGCGCGCGCCGCCGGGTTGAAAGCCGGATTGAGGCAGATTCACAGCGTCCCATCAAAGCATTTTTGGGGCAACCCAACAGAGTCGATGCGGGTGTTGCGGGCGTATCCCATCCGCGACAGGGCACCCAGCTGGTTTCGGCTGGTCTGTACCTAGGTGCGGCGCAGCATGTGCAGATGATCTATCGGACCTCTTCCGTGACCGACACCCAGATCGCGGCCGTGCTGCAACCCCTGCCATACGAAGGCCTTGGCGCGATCCACGGCCTCGGCAAGGGAAGCACCGCAGGCCAAGAGCGCCGCGATGGCAGCGGAGAGACTGCACCCGGTTCCGTGGGAATGGGGGGTGTCGATGCGGGGGCGCACGAAACGCTCCACCCCACCCTCGTCGACCAGGATGTCGACCGCGGTACTGCCGGAGCCGTGGCCGCCCTTGAGCAGCACCGCGCGACAGCCAGCGTCGCGCAGCGCTTTGGCCTGCGCAACAGTTTCGGCTTCGCTTGTCGCCTGCGGGCCCCCCAGCAGGACCGCAACCTCCGCCAGGTTGGGCGTCACTAGCGTCGCGAGCGGCATCAGGTGTCGCTTGAGCGCCCCAACCGCATCCGGCGCGAGCAGCACGTCGCCGCTGGTCGCCACCATCACGGGGTCCACGACCAAGGGCCGCGGTCGCGCAGAGCCGAGCACGTCCGCCACGGTCTTCACGATGTCGGCGTTGGCCAGCATCCCTGTCTTGATGGCGCCGACGTCGAGATCGGAGAGCACCGAGTTCGAGCTGGCGGGCGACGAAGGCGGGCGAGACCGTCTCGACGCCCTGCACGCCCAGAGTATTCTGGGCGGTCAACGCGGTAATCACGGAGGCGCCATAGACGCCGAAGGCTGAGAACGTCTTGAGGTCGGCCTGGATGCCGGCGCCACCCGAGCTGTCCGACCCGGCGATGGTGAGGGCGATGGCGGTCTTGGAGCGTTCCGGCGCGACGTCGATCATTTCGCGCCTTCCTTCAGGATCTCGGTCTGCAACCCCTTCGGCGTGAACAACTCCTCGATGCGCGACAGCACCGGCACGTTCTCGATCATCCACGTGCCGAACCAGTTGAGACCGCCGGTCAGCATGAGCACGCCGGTCAGCACCAGCAGCACGCCCATGGCCATCTCCACGCGCCCCAAGTGCTGCCTGAAGCGCTTGAGAAAGCCGAGGAAGGGACCGACAGCCACGGCCGCAAGGATGAACGGAATGCCCAGTCCCAGCGAATAGACGAACAGCAACCGCACGCCCGCGCCGACGCTTGCTTCGTTGGCCGCGAGCGTCAGCACCGTCGCCAGCACCGGCCCGATGCAGGGTGTCCAGCCGAAGGCGAAGGCGAGCCCCATCACATAGGCGCCGGCGAAGCTCGCGCCTTGCATGTCCGTGCGGAAACGCGCCTCGCTGTAGAGCAGGGGGATGCGCAGCAGGCCGAGGAAGTGCAGGCCGAACAGAATGATCACGATGCCGGCGACGACGGCCAACTGGTTCTTGTGCGCGGCGATCCACTGTCCAAACACCGACGCACCCGCGCCGAAGCCGACGAACACGGTGGTGAACCCCAGCACGAAGAACACCGAAGCCAGCACGACGCGACGCCACAGATGCGCGTCGAGGCCATCCTTGTTGCCGATCTGCTCAATGGTCGTGCCACCGAGATAGCCGAGGTAAGGGGGCACGAGCGGTAGCACGCACGGCGACAGGAAGCTCACCAGACCTGCAAGCGCGACGCCCAGGTGGATATAGATTTGCGTGAGCATGCAGGGTTGTGCCTCGGGGGACCGCTCGCTTCAGATAGAGCCGCGAGGGTGCGTAGGCAAGGCGACAGCCGCTCAGTTGCCGGCGCGCACGAACCTGACGCTTCTGGCGGCCTGGGCCGAGACCACCTGGCGCCCCTTGAGGTGTGCGCCCACCACCTCCCAGATCGGGGGGCCCTGCGTGTCCTCGTTGACCGAAGCCCAGCCCGCCACGACGTAGTCCCTGTCCGCCTCGATGGCATCGCCTGCCCGCAGCAAATGCATGTTGCTGATACGGCGGCCGAGGTCCGCGTCGACGCTGACCGTAAAACCCATGCCGCCGACCCGCACCATGTCGCCGCCCTGCTGCAGGTAGGGATCGGGATAGAAGAGATTGTCCGCCACGCCTTCCAGCATCTCCCTGATGGCCCAGCCCTTCATGCTCATGCGGTAAACCGCTGGATAGGTGATGGCGGTGGCGTTGTAGACGTCGTCCCAGGTGATGGCCTGGCCCGGCAGCAAGGTGGGCCCCCAGCGGAAACCCGGCGAGAACGCAATCTGCGCGTCGCGCTGCGTCAGCACCGCATCGCAGATGAGGTCGTCGAGCGTGCCGGCAAACGTGCCGCGGCGGTAGAGCAGGCCTTCGGTGCGCGCGAGCTCAGTCGACAGCATCGCCTCGTGCGGCGCACGGATGCCGGCGATCACACGCGCCATTGTCGGGTCGGGCGCGACCACATCGGCCAGCACGGGGATCAGCGCGAACTCGAAGTCCTTCACGCGTCCGTTCTCGACCTCGAGGTCGAGGCGCGACAGGAACTTGCCGTGCGAGCCCGAGGCGACGAGCAGCGTTTCGCCGATGCGCATCGGCTCCGGCAGCGCGTCGTGGGTGTGCCCGGTGAGTATGACGTCGATGCCCTCGACGCGGCTCGCCAGCTTGCGGTCGACGTCGAAGCCGTTGTGGGAGAGCAGCACCACCACCTCGGCACCCTGCCGGCGCGCGCTGGCGACGGAGCGGCGCAGGTCGTGCTCGCGGATGCCGAAGGACCAGTGCGGCATCATCCAGCGCGGGTTGGCGATCGGCGAATAGGGGAACGCCTGGCCGATCACGGCGACGGCAACGCCGCCCTTCTCGAACATGCGCATGGCATGGAAAACGGGGTCTTCGAACTCGGTGTCACGCACATTGCCGGCAAGGAACGGAATGCCCGAGCTGCCTGGGTGCGTTGTGTCGCCGAAGAGCTCGTTCACCCGCTCCGCCCCGAGCGTGAACTCCCAATGCCCCGTTGTCGCCTCGACGCCCAGTGTCTGCATCACCTGCACCATATCGGCGCCTCGGGTGTGGAGCGCCGTGAAGGATCCCTGCAGCGCGTCGCCGCCGTCGAGCAGCAGTACCCGCTCCGCCCCGCGCTCGCCGCGGATGGCATTGACGAGCGTGGCGATGCGATCCATGCCGCCGACCCGGCCATAGGTCTTGGCCAGCGCCTCGAAATCGGCCGAAGTCAGCATGTAGGCCTCGAGCGAGGAGGGCTGGATGCCGAACGAGGACATGAAATCCTGAGCGACCAAATGCGGCAACTGGCCCCTCGCCTGGCCGACACCCAGGTTCAGCGCGGGCTCACGAAAGTAGAGGGGCTTGAGCTGGGCGTGGCTGTCCGCCATGTGCAGCAGGGTGAGCTGCCCCTTGGCGGAAAAGCGCAGCAAGTCTTCCTGACGCAGCGCGCCCTGGGCGGAGACCCGGCCCAGCCGGCCGCCCAGCCCAGTGACGGCGGCAGCAGCTGCTGCCACCTGCAAGAAGTCGCGGCGGGAGATCATGCGTGGGCTTTCATCCGGCGTCGTCTTGCCTTGGCAAGCGCGAGGGACGCGCGCAGCAGTTTGCATCCTAACATAGGCCTCACTTGTTCACCGGACTTTCCGGCGACATTATGTAGGCCACCAGATGCGTAATCTGCTCGATTGTCAGAAATTTCTTGCTGCCCATGCGGGGCATGTTCGCGCAGGGGATGGTTGCCTGCGGGTTGTAGATGCGCTCGTAGGCCGCCTTGATCTCGGCCTCGCGGAATTTGCGATCCTTGCCGTACTGTAGGAGGCTCGGACCCAGCGTCCCAAAGCTCAGCTCCTTCTTTTCGAGCTGGTGGCAGGCATAGCAGTTGCCGCCGTTCTCGGCGCGCGGGGGATAGTCCGTAAACCGCCCGCCGTAGCCGCTCTGCGCGAGCTTCTCGCCCTTCTTCCAATCGCCCATCAGCTTGCCGTCCGGCGGATACTGGATAGCGGCCTTCTCCCGGGCGAGAATGGCATCGGCGACGGCCTTGGGCGGCACGTTGCGATACTGACTGCACACCTTCTGTGTCTCGTCCTGCACCAGGCGCGCTTGCCATTCCGGAGCAGCCCGCGTCCAACTCGCCTTGATTGCGTTGTCGACGGCCGCTGCGGTCGCGGCTTCGCTGCCGGGCTGTAGAAGTAGGTACGCGGCCGCAAGCGCCAGCGCCGCCACTATTGCCGCACCAATCACGAGGATCCGCATCGGGCTACCGCTTGATCTGGGGCGCGGTGATGTCGCCGCCCTTGGCCTGATTGACCAGGAACATGGTGAGCGCGACCGTCACGTCGGAGCCATAGTCGATGAGCGGTATGCGCATCTGCCAGTAGCAGTCGGTTATGCGGTGCTGCATGGTCATGACTGTACCCTGCGAAACCCGATAGGCGGGCCAAGCGCCGACAGCCTGGCGCGCTTCCTCAGGTTTGCCAAGGAACGGCAAGCCCTGCAGGCGAATGCGTTTGCCGGCGTCGGCATGGCAGGTCGAGCAGGAGAAATCCATCGGCCCCTGACGTCGGTAGAACAGGGCCGCGCCCACAGCGAGCGCCTCGCGCTCCCTGGCGTGTTGAAGCTGCGGCGTGAACTTGTAGCCGTTGGATTTGTGGGCCACGTAGGTGGCGAGTGCCTCGAGCTCGGTGCCCGACTGGTTGGCCTTGGAATAGGGGCGTTTGACGATGTCGGCGCGCAGGAAGCCCTGCAACTTCTCCATGCACCACACGACGCGCGATTCCAGATCCATGACGCGGTCGGCGTCCGGGAAATAGCGGGGCAGCTCCGCGAAGACGCCTTCGACCTTGCCCGGGCCCTTGCCGAGATCGCACTGCTCCAGCGAGGCCATTTTGGGTCCGCGCTTCTCGCGCCAGAGCGCTTCGCCGCGGTCGGCGTCGAGCAGGCCCGGATTGGACCACTCATCCTCCGTGAGCATCTTCCGGTATTTCTCGACCTCTCGTTCCGTCGCATCCTGTGCGCGCACGGTCACGGCTGGCAGCAGGGCCAGCGCGACTGCGAATGCAACAATGCCCAAACCTGAGCGCATAGTGTATTCCTCGGCGATGAGCGCAGATAAGTGCGAGGTTCGCCTGTAGCTGTCAAACGCTGGCCTGCTTGCGGAATAGTCTCGCGCATATCCAGGCTTTGGCGCAATGCCCGACCTAGGTTGCAGCCCCCGCCAGGGCGGCTATGCCAGGCAAGGTCCGCCCCTCCAGCCATTCCAGGAACGCTCCGCCGGCGGTCGAGACATAGGTGAAACGATCCGTCACCCCTGCCGCATTGAGCGCCGCCACGGTGTCGCCGCCGCCCGCCACCGACACGAGCTTGCCGGCCTCGGTGGCCTCGGCAGCGGCCCGCGCGAGCTTGAAGGTGCCTTCGCCGAAAGGGGCAATCTCGAAGGCGCCGAGCGGTCCGTTCCACAGCAGAGTGCGGCAGCGGGAAAGGACATCAGTGTAATGGGCGACTGCCTCGGGACCCACGTCGAGGATCATCTGGTCGGCCGGCACCTCCAGCACGGGACACACGCGTGCGGCAGCTCCCGCTTCGAACTTCGCCGCCACCACGACATCCGCCGGCAGCACGATATCGCAGCCGCGCGTCTTGGCGGCGTGCATGATCTCGAGCGCGGTCCCGGAGAAGTCCGGCTCCGCCAGCGACTTGCCTATACGCACGCCCTGCGCCAGCAGAAACGTGTTGGCCATGCCGCCGCCGACGATCAGCTTGTCGACCTTGCCGGTGAGGTTGGATAGCAGCTCGATCTTGGTCGAGACCTTGGCGCCACCGACCACCGCGGCGACCGGGCGCTCCGGCTTGTCGAGCACGCTGCGGAGCGCGTCGATCTCCTCCATCATCAGCGGGCCGGCGTAGGACGGCAGCAGGCGGGTGATGGCGTCCGTGGAGGCATGCGCACGGTGCGCGGTGGAGAAGGCGTCGCTGACGAAGATGTCGCCGAGCTTGGCGAGCGCCTTGGCAAACTCCGGATCGTTCTTCTCCTCGCCTTTGTGGAAGCGCAGGTTCTCAAGCACGGCGGCCTCGCCGGGCTGCAGCGCGTCCACTACTCGGGCGGCAGCCTCGCCGACGCAATCGGGCGCGAAGGCAATCGGCTTGCCGAGCAGCTCGCCGAGCTTGTCCGCCACCGGCTTGAGGCTGAGATCCGGCTCGGGCCCGCCCTTGGGGCGGCCGAAATGGGAAATGACGATAACCTTGGCGCCGCGCTGGGCGAGTTCCCGCAGCCCGGGCACGACCCGCTCGAGCCGGGTGGCGTCGGTCACCTTTCCGGCCTTGACCGGCACGTTGAGATCGGCGCGAACGAGCACGCGCTTGGCCTTCACATCGAGGCCGTCGGCAGTCTTGAGCTTGTCGAGATTCATGATTTCTGGTCGGAGTTGATGATCGCAGTGCCGGTCAAGCCGCGGGGGTTCACCAGCGGCATCCAGCGATAGACCGCAACCAAATCGAGGCCGAGCTTATTTCCCCGGCTTGCTTAGCAATTTGCGGGCGGCCTCGGCAACATTGGCCGGGGCAATGCCGAAGTGCTCGTAGAGCTTGGCCGCGGGCGCCGACGCGCCGAAGCCTTGCATGCCGACGAATGCGCCGTTCGGACCCAGCCAGCGCTCCCATCCGAAGCCGACCGCGGCCTCGACTGCGACGCGGGGGGCGCTACCGAGCACCGATTCGCGATAGGCCACAGGTTGCGCCTCGAACAGCTCCCAACACGGCATCGATACGACCGCAGCGCGGACGCCGCCCTTGGCGAGCACCGCTGCGTGCCTCCATGGCGACGCCCACCTCCGAGCCGGTGGCCAGGATCGTGACGTCCCGACGGCCGCCCTCGGCCTCGGCCAGCACATAGGCACCTTTGGACGACCGGTTTTCTCCGCCGGCGTCCGCCCGCAGCGGAGGAACAGCCTGTCGGGTCAGAGCCAGGATCGAGGGCGTCTTCCCCGCAGTCAGCGCCAGCTCCCAGCACTCCGCCGTCTCGATCGGATCGGCCGGGCGGAACACGTTGAGGTTTGGCATGGCGCGCAGGCTGGCCAGATGCTCGATGGGCTGGTGCGTCGGCCCGTCCTCGCCGAGCCCAATGGAGTCGTGCGTCATGACGTAGATGACCCGCTGCCCCATCAGCGCAGAGAGACGGATGGCGGGGCGGCAGTAGTCGGTGAACACCAGGAACGTGCCACCGTAGGGCACGATGCCGCCGTGCAGCGCCATGCCGTTCATGGCCGCCGCCATGGCATGCTCTCGCACGCCGTAGTGAATGTAGTTGCCGGCGAAGCTCGCTGGGGCAACGGTGGTGTGCTGCTTGATGCGTGTGCCGTTGGAGCCGGTGAGGTCCGCCGAGCCGCCGATCAGAAACGGCAGCGCCGGGACGAGCTTCTCCAGCACCTTCTGCGAGGCGACGCGCGTGGCAATCTTGGGCGGCGCCGCCGCGAACTCTGCCTTGATCTCGGCCACGGCCGCGGCGAGGGCCTTGGCGGCCGCGGCGTCCATCGGATCGGCGAGGCGTGCCCGCTGGGAGGCATCGAGCTTCGCTGCGCGCTGCTCCCAGGCCCTGCGCGCCTCAGATCCGCGTGCACCGGCGGCGCGCCACGCCGCGAGCACCTCGGCCGGCACCTCGAAGGGAGCGCTTTGCCAGCCGAGCTTGTCGCGCGCGGCCTTGATCTCCTCGGCGCCGAGCGGCTCGCCATGCGCCGACGCCTTGCCGGCCTTGTTGGGGGCGCCGTAGCCGATGGTGGTCTTGCAGGCGATGAGCGTCGGCCGGTCGGAATGGCGCGCGCGCTCGATCGCAACCGCGATCGCGGCCGCATCGTGCCCGTCGACCCACACCGTGCTCCAACCCGCGGCCTGGAAGCGGGCAAGCTGGTCGTCCGACACCGCCAGCGAGGTCGGGCCGTCGATGGAGATCTTGTTGTCGTCGAACAGCACGATCAGCTTGTTGAGCTTGAGGTGGCCGGCGAGCGAAATGGCCTCGTGGCTGATGCCCTCCATCAGGCAGCCATCGCCCGCCAAGACGTAGGTGTAGTGGTCGACGATAGTGTCGCCGAGCCGCGCATTGAGCAGCCGCTCCGCCAGCGCCATGCCGACCGCATTGGCCAGGCCCTGGCCCAGGGGACCGGTGGTGGTCTCGATGCCCGGCGCATGGCCGAACTCTGGGTGCCCGGCGGTCTTGGAGCCGAGCTGGCGGAAGTTGCGCAGCCCCTCCATCGTCATGCCGGGATAGCCCGTGAGATGCAGCAGGGCGTAGAGCAGCATCGAGCCGTGCCCGGCCGATAGCACAAAGCGGTCGCGATCGGGCCAGTCGGGGGCCGAGGCGTCGAACTTCAGGAAGCGCGTGAAGAGAACGGTGGCGACGTCGGCCATGCCCATCGGCATGCCCGGGTGGCCCGACTTGGCCTTCTCCACCGCATCCATGGCAAGCGCGCGGATGGCGTTGGCCATGTCCTTGTGAGACTGCTCGCTCATCTTGACCGGTGATTTTCCCATGCCACCCTACTTGCGTCTCTTGGAGCCGCTGCGCGGGCAGCTTTAGCGGCCTTGGGCTCCGACGTCCACCAAGCACGGGTTTGACCAGCCCGCCACGACACCGGCAAGCGCTACCCCAGAATAGCCTGCACCCCCTTGGCTTTGACAACCGCCAACAGCCGCGCGGCGGCTCCGCGTGGCCGCTTCTCCTCGCGCTCCCACTGGCTCAGCGTGCTGGTGCCGACGTTGAGAATGCGCGCAAACACCGCTTGGCTCATGTTGGCCTTTTCTCGCAGCGCCACGATTTCGCGGCCGGAAGGCGGCTTGAGCCGCTCGATCTTAGTCAGGTCCACATGTCTCGCGGTAATCTTGTCATAGTCTGTGCTCGCCATCAGGCCGGAGCGATGCAGACCTTCAGCCGTTTCCAGCAATTCCGCTAAGCGCCGAGCACGGCCGGTCAATCTCTTAGCCATCTTGCACCTCGCTTAGTTGGCCCTGAGCAATCGCCGCCGCAATCCACTCGGCGTCGCCCTCGAGCACAACGCGTCCAGCGATCTTCCAGCGCGCAAGCTCATCATCATCGATGTTGCCGCGCTCGTTCTTGCTGAAGCCATAGAGGAACACGGAACGCTCACCTGCGCGGTGGGCGATGATGGTCCGATAGCCGCCGCGCTTTCCCTGACCCTGCCGCGCGACGCGCTGCTTGATCAGTCCACCGCCAAGATCGGCGTCGACAAGACCCTTGGCGGCGGCTTCGACCGCTTGCCAGAGGGCTGCATCCTTGATGCCTTCCTTGCGCTAAAAAGCGTCGGAAGGTCTTGGTCACATAGACCTTCATGTGCTGCCGCCATCCTAGCACTTTGTACTATAGCACGTTGGACCACGACAGAGCAACAGCGTCGCTAGCGGTTGGCCTTGATGGGCTGGTAGGTGGTCCAGTCGAAGGTGCCCTGATCCCGCTCCTCCACGGCTTGCTTCCAGCCCTTTTCCTCAGACCGGCGCTTGAAGTTGAGCCCCTCGGGCGAATGTCGCGTGATGCCATCGAACACGGTGGCGATCATCTGCGTGGTGTGGAGCCCCATGTTGGCGAGCGCCTGGTTGACCATCAGCTTCTGCATCATCAGCTGGTTCTGCGGCACGCTGGCAATGCGGTGGGCTAGGGTCTCGACTTCCTCGTCGAGCCGGTCGGCTGGGGCGGCCTTCAGCACCAGGCCCAGCCGCTCCGCCTCGCGGCCGTCGATCTTGTCGCCGGTGAACAGCATGCGCTTGGCCTTTTCCACTCCCAGCCGATAGACCCACATGGCGGTGGTGGGGCAGCCCCAAACGCGCACCGGCATGTAGCCAATCCGGGCATCCTCCGCCATGACGATGAGGTCGGAGCAGAGCGCGATGTCGGAGCCGCCGGCCACCGCGAAGCCGTGCACCTTGCAGATCACCGGCCGCCTGGAGCGGAACAGGCTCATGAACGCCTCCGTGTTGCGCATCATGAAGGCATAGTCCTTCATGGGGTCCCACGGCATCTCCTGGGTGTAGCGGTTGGCACCGTCGGCCTGCGCGTAGTGCATCAGGTCGTAGCCGGCACAGAATGCGCGGCCGGCCCCGGCCAGCACGATCACGTGCACCTTGTCGTCCCAGTCGGCACGCTCGACCGCCGCCGCCAGCTCGCGGGGCAGGTCATCGTCGATGGCGTTGAGGACCTCGGGACGGTTCAGCGTGACGCGGGCGATGCGCCCGTCGCGCTCGTAGAGCACCTTGGCCATGGGATGTCGCTCCTCCAATTCTTGTGCGAGTGGCTGGGAGGAGCCTAGAGACGCGCACACGCTTGCGCACGCCCAAACTCATCACGCCGGGCGTTGCGGTCGTCGATCCGTGGCAGCCGTAGCGTTGTCAGTTGTGCCGCGTGGCCCGCGCCGTCTCTTCGATACGAGTTTGCAGTGCGTTGGCCGTCTCTTCCGCCAGAGATTTGCCGAGCTTGCTCATCTGCTCGAACTCAGACTGGTAGTCGGCGACGGCGGTCTGGAAGAAATCGGTACAGACGCCGTACATCTCCTGCACGGTCTTGCACGCCGCCAGCTGTTGCGGCACGGCGAGGTCCTCTTTCAGCCGCCGATTGACGAACTCCACCCAGGTCCTGTTCATCGTGGCGATGTTCTCGTAGACCTTGCCGTTCATCTGCGCCATCGCCGCGAGCGCAGGGCGGTTGAGTTCCATGAAAGCCTCTATCCCGAAAGGCAGCATCACAGGCGGCAAGCCTATGTCGGCTCGGCCGTTGGTCGATTTCTCAGCCATACGCATTCTCCGCTGCTCGACGCCCCCCATCGCGGAAACTTTACGTCTGCGAGGAACACCTGTGCACGCCCTTTCAAGTCACAATCTTCTGATCGCGGGGCTTGGAACGGAGATTGCTGTGGATAAGTCGGGCAAATGGACGCCGGCAAGCGCAAGCCCTGCCGTGCAATGAGCGGCGGCGCATTGCTCAGCGCGAGCAGAATGCCTCGAGCTCGGCCCGCGAAGGCAAGCCTGCGCGTGAGCCGAGCCGCTTGCACTTGAGCGCTGCGGCTGCGGCGGCGAACCGCGCGCTGTCGGGTGCCGCGCGTCCTTCCGCAAGCATCAGCGTGAACGCGCCGTGAAAGGCGTCGCCGGCGCCGGTGGTGTCGGTCACCGCCACCGCGAACGCCGGCACGTGCCCGCTGCCCGAGGCTTCACGCCAGGCGTAGCCTTCGCTGCCGAGCGTCACCCCGGCATGCTTGGGGCCATACGACAGCACTACCTCGAGCCGTTCCGAGTCCTTTGGCGCGGAAACGAACTCGCGCAGCGCGGGCCCCGAGAAGATCGCATAGTCGGTCAGCTTGAGGAGGTCGACCAAGGCCTCGCGCGCGCCGAGGTCGGCATCGAGCACGGTCGGCACGCCGGCCTTGCGCGCCTGCGCAAAGACCGCGCGCACGCCTTCCAGCCAACGCAGGTCGCCGAGCACGGCGGCCGCATCGTTGATACGCTCGAGCGGCAACCAGCTCGTGTCGGACGGCATGCCCGCATCGCGCTGGCCGACGATCAGCCGCTCGCCCCTGTCGTCGACGATGATGGCCGACGTGGAGGAGCGGGCGCCGTCGAAGGATTGCACGTAGCGCACGTCGACGTGCTCGGCCCTGAGGCCGGCGCGAATTGAGTTGCCGGCATTGTCGTCACCCACGCGGCTCCACAGCTCGGGCTTGCCGCCCAGCCGTGCAATCGCCACCGCCGCGTTGGCCGCCATGCCGCCGCCGGCCTCGATGTGCTCCAGCGCCCGCACCTTGGTGGGATGCGGCGGAAAGGCCTCGATGCGGTAGATGCGGTCGAGCGCCGCGTGACCCACACAGACGATGCGCTTGGCCGCTGCCATGCGTCTTTTCTTGCCTTCTGCCCCGCACCACGGCTCGGGGAGCCGTATGCCTAGTGACGATAGTGACTGACATGCCTAACGAAAAGGGCATTACGCGGGCCTGAATGGCCCCCCGGCTCAGCTGCTGATCCAATGGCCGCCCCGCCCCGTAGACCTTTGCGTCATGGTGCAACACTCAGCTATGGTTGGCCTCTCGTTCACCCCGGGACCCGGCGGGCAGCCCCCGCTAAGGGCTTGTCGCGGCGTCATGGAAGACCTGTTGCGGCGCGTTGCTGAACGGACCGATCCGGCGGCATTTCGCGAGCTCTACGAGGCCTATGGGCCGCGGATCAAAGCCTACATGATGCGCAAGGGGGCCGACGCCGGCACCGCGGAGGACCTGGCGCAGGAGACGCTGCTGACGGTGTGGCGCAAGGCAGCGCTCTATGCCGGCGACAAGGGCAGCATCACCACCTGGGTCTTTACCATCGCCCGCAATTTGCGGATCGACCGGCTGCGCCGCGAGGTGCCCTGGCAGGAGCTACCCGAATGGCGGATTGCGGAGCCCTCCGAGGAAGCCATGCCAGACGAAGCTCTGGCCGAGAAGCAGCGCCAGGCGCGTGTGCAGGGTGCCCTCGCCGAACTGCCGGCCGACCAGCGGCAGGTGGTGGCGCTGGCCTACCTGGAGGGCCTCTCCCACAGCGAGATAGCCGCCCGGCTGGCGCTGCCGCTCGGCACGGTCAAATCCCGCATGCGCATCGCCTACCAGAAAGTCCGCGCCGCCCTCGAGAACATCGAATGACCATCACCCATCACCTCGACGACGCGACCTTGATGAGCTTTGCGGCGGGCTCGTTGCCCAACACGCTGGCCGCGGTGGCCGCTGCTCATATTTCCGTGTGCCCGCGCTGCCGCCGCGAGCTCGCCGCGCACGAACGCATCGGCGCGGCGCTGATGGCTGGCTTGCCGCCCGCCGAAATGCAGCGCGCCGGGTTGGTGCCGCCGCTGCGTGAAGGCGAGCGCGCCGAACCTGCCCCCACGTTGCAGGGAGACATTCCACACCCCCTTGCCGGCATCATCGGCCTCAGCCTCGATGAAGTGCGCTGGCGGTGGATCGGGCCCGGCCTGTGGCACCGACCGCTGCCGATCAGCGGGGCGGGCAGCCTTCACCTCATCAAGGGCGCGCCGTCTGCGCGCGTCCCCGAGCACGATCATGGCGGCGGCGAGCTGACCCTGGTGCTGCGCGGCGCGCTGATCGATGAGACGGGCCGATACGGGCCCGGCGACGTTGCCGACATCGACGAGAGTGTCGAGCACCATGCGCCGTCGGCCGACCCGGAAGCGGGGTGCATTTGCGTCATTGCCAATGAGCACCCGACCCGTTTCCGTGGGCTGCTCGCCCGGCTGATGCAGCCCTGGCACGGAATGTAGCGGCGCCCTCAGCGGCCAAGCAGGCGCCGAAAGGGCCGGGGCGAGGGCTCCCACAAGTCGTCCCGGCACGCCGCATCACCCCCGCATCCCGGCCTGCGGTCAAGGGCTGGGAGCGATCAATTTCGTGCGTATTTCTCCAAGGAAGGACTAGTTTCGCCTGTTCCACCTGTGCTAGGCGCTGAAGTGTCCTTCACCCACAAATTCCTCAAACGGAGACGTCATGGCTACCAATTCCACGTCCGGCGCGGCGCCAGCGAAGGTCGAGACCGTCACGCTTCGGCAGCTTGCTGAGGGGCTTTCGGAGTCCCATGAGCTGCCCAAGAAGCAAGTGATGGGCATGCTGGAAGACATGGTGGGCGACATCACCAAGCACCTGAAGCGAGGCGCCCGCATTCGCATCGGCGGCCTCGGCATCCTCCAGGTGCGCAAGCGCCCGGCGCGCATGGGCCGCAATCCGGCGACCGGCGAGGCCATCAAGATCAAGGCGAGCAAGAAGATTGCCTTCCGCGCCGCCAAGGACTTGAAGGAGTCGATCTGAACGGGGCGCAGGTTGGGTTAGGGCGAAGCCCGTAACCCAACACTCTCCACGTGTCGGTATCGACGTTGGGTTACGCGCGGATCGGCGTCGCGCCCTACGGCGCCCACGATGGCCGCGCTAACCCAACCTGCACCTTCACTTCAGCGGCGAGTGCGGCGCCGGCACCATGATGGTGGAGTGCATCTCGTCGAGCAGCGGCGCTGCCTCCTTGAGGAAGGCGGCGAAGTCGGGATCCTTGACGGCTTCGGCGCGCACCTGGGCCCGCTGGTTGAGATCGCTGTACGCCCAGATGTGGCAGGCCTCGTTGACCTGCGGCGCTTCCGTGACCCACAGCGCGACGATCTTGGAATACTTCTCGCGCGCGGGCAGCACCTTCTTCATGAGGTCGGCCCATTGCCGCACCGCGCCGGGCTTGGTGCGATAGTTGCGGAACTCGTAGACGTTGGGCGTGCGCGCCGGCGCCACCGGCCCGACCACGGGGTTGAGGAGGCGGATCTCCTGGCGGATCAGGTGCGGACGGATCAGCGGGCCGTACTCGTTGTTCCAGCGCGGGATCTTGGCGAGCTCCGCCCGCAAGCGCGCCCGCTCGTTGAGGTCGCTGTAGCTCCACAGGTGCATGACCTGGTTGAGCGGCCCGATGTCGGTTGACCAGTAGCCTTCGAGCTTGCCGTAGTCGTCCTTGCGGATTTCGCGCGACAGCGTGCTCGCCGCCTTCACCACCTCCGCCAGCATGCCCTGCTTAACGGTGTAGGTCCTCAGTTCGTAGACCATCTTTTCCTCCTGGCAGTCGCAGGCGGCGGTCGTGCCGCCGGCGGTCGGGCGCAAGCGCGCTGGAGCCGCCAATGTATCAGCAGCCAGCCTCGCGCAAAACCCGCGCTTGCGGTGTTGCCGGGCGACGCCGATGGGCTAGAACAAGATCGCTCCCCGCTTGGCGCAGGGCGCGGCTGCGAACTAGAATTGCCGCCGATCGGGAGCGAGATTGACGGGCGTCTCAAGGCATTTCGGGGGAGCGGAACATGCGGATTGCCAGCGCTTTGGCTGCTTTTGCGATCGTCCTCGCGTCGATCGGCGAGGCATCGGCGGACCGGCGCGACTGGCCCGACTGCAGAGACGTGAGCAACCTCGCAGCGGTCGATCGCAACCTCGATGCGTGCACGCGCATCATCGCCGACCCCCGTGAATCGCGGATCAACCAGGCCGTCGCCTTCAACAACCGCTGCGCCCTGCTGAACCTGAAGCGCGACTTCAATCGCGCCTTGAACGACTGCGACGATGCCATCCGCCTCGACCCGGCGCACCCTGCCGGCTACAACACGCGCGGGGATGCCCACCACGGCCGCGGCAGCTTCGATCTGGCGATCGCCGACTATACGCGCGCCGTCCAGATCGACCCCCGGCACGCCGGTGCCTACAATGCCCGGGGCAACTCCTACAGCGCCAAGCGCGAGTTCGATCTGGCGCTCATCGACTACACGCGCGCCATCGAGCTGAGTCCCGGCTTCGCCATCGCCTATAACAACCGCGGCGCCACGTATCAGGACAAGCGGGACTACGACCGGGCGATAGCAGACTTCACACGCGCGATCGAGCTCAATCCCCGCTATGCGCTCGCCTACAACAACCGCGGCAATGCCTATAGCGGCAAGCGCGATTTCGACCGCGCGCTCGTCGACTACACGCGGGCCATCGAGCTCGACCCGGGCAGCGCCAGCGCCCACCACAACCGCGGCGCCACCTACATGGACAAGCAGGACTACGATCGCGCGATACTTGATCTGAACCGCGCCATCGAGCTCGATCCCCGCTACGCCCTCGCCTACAACAACCGCGGCACGTCCTACAGCGCCAAGAAGGACTTCGAGCGGGCCATCGCCGATTTCAACCGCTCTCTCGAGCTCAATCCCGGCAACGCCCGCACGTACAATGGCCGCGGCAGCGCCTATCATGACAAGAAGGACTACGATCTGGCGATCGCCGACTTCACTCGCGCCATCGAGCTAGATCCGCGCTATTCGGTGGCCTACGACAACCGCGGGCTCGGTTTCCAGGGCAAGAAGGACTACGAGCGCGCAATCGCCGACCACAACCGGGCAATCGAGCTCGATCCGCGCGATGCGATCGCCTACAACAACCGCGGCACTGCCAATCACAACAAGAAGGACTACGAGGCGGCAATCGCCGACTACACGCGGGCAATCGACATCAACCCGCGTTATGTCCAGGCTTATCGCAACCGGGGCAACAGCCACCGCGACAAGGGCGATCTCGATCGCGCCATCGCCGACTACAACCGGCTGATCGAGTTCGAGCCCAACACTGCCAGCCACCGGGTCAATCGCGGCTACGTCCGCTTCTACAAGGCGGAGTTCCCCGACGCGGCCGCCGACTTCCTGCGCGTGCTGGAGACCCAGGACGACGCCTATCCCATGCTCTATCGCTATCTCTCCCGCGCGCGGTCGGGGGAGAACGCATCCTCGGAGCTGGAAGCCAATGCCGGTCGGCTCAAAACCAAGGCTTGGCCCTACCCCGCCATCGAGCTGTACCTCGGCCGCCGCTCGCCGGACGCCACGCTGGCCTCGGCGGATCGGCCCAATGATCGCTGCGAGGCGCAATTCTTCATCGGCCAGTGGCACCTGCTGCAGAACAATCGTCCGCAGGCCGAGGAGGCGCTGAGGGCAGCCGCCAACTCCTGCCCCACGGGCTTCATCGAGTACAATGCGGCGGTGGCGGAGCTGAAGCGCCTCAATCGCTGAGGAGCTGGGTCGTTCTTGATGGGCCTTCGGAGGGGGTCTGCGAGATGGCAAACGTCGGCCTCTCTGCCGCCGAGGTTGCCGCCGTCGAAGCGGTCGAGCGCAACGCCTGGCTCGACATGTACGCGGCCGCCCCAGCCGACGTCGCAGCGGCGCTCGGCCTCCAGCACTGCGCCCTGGACGACGGCGCACTGCTGATCTCGAGCCGCCTCGACAATCTGCAGTTCAACCGCCTCGCGGCGCTCGGAACATCGGCGCCGGTCCGTCAGGAGACCTTCGACGCCGCGGTCTCCGCCTTCGACGGCGCGGGCGTGCGCAATTGGGTGGTGCACGTGGCCGAAGGCGCCGCCTCGCTGCAGGAGCTGTGCAGGCGCCGCGGCTTGGTTCCTCACCGCCGCACGTGGGCCAAGTTCGTGCGTGGCCCCGACAGCCCGCAAGCGCACACGGGCCTGGCGATCCGAGAGGTGGGCGGCGAGGATGCGGCGGCGTTCGGCGCAGTCGCCGCGCAGGCCTTCGGCCTGCCGCCGGTCACGGGCAGGTGGCTCTGCGCCGTCGCCGGCCGGCCCCGCTGGCTCTGCTTCCTGGCGTACGACGGCAGATGCCGGTGGCTGCGACCTTCGTCGAAGGCCAAGCCGCCTGGCTCGGCGTGGCGGGCACGCTCGCCTCCCACCGCGGACGCGGGGCCCAGTCGGCGCTGCTGGCTACGCGCATCGCAGCGGCAGCTGGCGAGGGCTGCACGATCCTGACGACAGAGACCGGCCTGCCTCACGCCGGCGAGGCGGCTCCCTCCTACGTCAACATCCAGCGCGCCGGCTTCCGCATCGCCTACCTGCGTCCCAATCTCTGCCGCCCGTGACGCCGGCGGTGGCGCGGCCAAGCAAAAAACCCGTTACAGGGCCCTCGAGACATGGCGGCGCAGAAGGCCAGCGCCCGCACGTCCGAGCCGGGCGCACATCGGCAACGTTGCGCACCTGAAAAGATCTAGCGTCTTTGACACGGAGCGGACTCTTTGATTGTGCGGTTCATCGCCAACGACCGACTGGCCTCGAGGAGCAGCGCGCTTGCCGCATCGATGTGTCCGCGGACCTCCGCAACAGCAAGAAAGCGGCAACTACTGCGGCATGCGCAGCACGGGCTTGATGGTCTTGCCGGCTGCGGCTTCCGCCGCGGCGCGGTTGATGTCGGCCAGGTCATAGAATGTCATCATCCGCTCCACCGGCAGGCGGCCGGCCATCATCAGGTCGACCAATCGCGGCAGGAACGTTTCCGGCTGGCTCCAGCCCTGGATCACGCCGCGCACCGTACGGCCATCCTGGAGGAACGGCATCTCGAAGCTTGCTTCGACGCCGCGGCGTGCGCTGCCAAGCAGGACGCAGGTGCCGAGCGGCATCAACACCTCGACAGCCTCTCGGAATACCGCGGGCACAGCGGAAGTCTCTAGCGAGAAGCGCGCCCCCTCCTTCGTGATCTTCCGCACCTCGCCGACCACGTCGCTACAGGAGGCATGGTTGATGGTGTGGGTGGCGCCGAGTTCCCGCGCCAGCGCCAGCCGGTGGTCGTGGATATCGACGGCGATGATGGGGTCGCAGCCCGAGATCTTCGCCGCCATCAAGCCGGACAGGCCGACGCCGCCCACGCCGAACACCACGAAGCTGTCGCCAGGTTCCGGCTGCATCGCATTCAGGACCGCGCCGGCGCCGGTCTGGATGCTGCAGGCGAACGGCCCCACGCGGTCGAGCGGCGCATCCCGCCTGATCTTGACGACAAAGCGCTCGTTGGCGATCGCGTAGGTGGCAAACGACGATTGCTGGAAGAATGCGCTGTAGACAGGCGTGCTGCCCTTGCTCACCAGCGTTGATCCGTCCGGCCGCGTGCCGCTCATTTTCAGCTTGGATGCCTGCAGGCAGTGCGCCGGCATGTGGCGGCGGCAGTTTGGACAGGTGCCGCACCAGGGGAACGAGATGATCACGTGGTCGCCGGGCGCTACCTTGCGCACCGCCGTGCCCACGGCATCCACCACGCCTGCTCCTTCGTGCCCGAACACCGCGGGATAGGGCATGCTGGGAAAGTATCCATCGCGGCCGTGCAAATCTGTATGGCACATGCCGCTTGCCACAATGCGCACCCGCACCTCGTCGGGGCGCGGGTCGCCGAGTTCGAGGGTGTCGATCACGAATGGAGCGGATCGCTCGGCCACCACCGCCGCAGTGATTTGCATTTCGCCTCTGCCTTTCGGTCTGCCGCCCGCGCGGTTGAAATACTGCCCCGGAAGACAAGGCTCGGCAAAGCGAATAAGCTTTTTGCCATCAACGCCACCCGGGGAGCACGCCGCATGGTCGACTTTGCCTTGACGCCGAGGCAGCGGGAGCTGCAGCGCAGCGCGCGCGACTTCGCCATCGATGTGGTTCTGCCGGCAGCGGAGAAAGCCGATCGCGTTTCCGACCCGGCGAAGGCCTTCGACTGGAGCGTCATCCGCGAAGGCTCGAAACGTGGCCTGCGCACGCTGTCCGTACCGAAGGAGTTCGGCGGCGAGGGCGCCGACGTACTGACGCTGGCGATCGTCGGCGAGCAGATCTGCTATGGCGATCTCGGCATTGGCGTCGCCTTCGACCAGACCTGGAAGATCATGACGACGCTGGCGCATCTCGTCAGCGAGGAGCAGCGCCGGCGCTGGATGCCGCGCATCGTGGACGATCCCGAGTTCCTGCTCGGCATCGGCGCCACCGAGCCGATGCACGGCAGCGACAACCTGCTGCCCTACGATGCGCCGGGCTCAGGCATGCAGACGCGCGCCGAGCGCCGAGGCGACAAATGGGTCCTCAACGGCACCAAGCGCTACATCTCCAACGGTGGCCTGGCCAAGCTCTATTTCGTGCTCGCCCGCACCGACGCCAAAGCCACCCTGTCGGAGGGCCTCACCGGCTTTCTGGTGCCGGCCGATGCGCCAGGGTTCACCGTGACCGAGGTGTGGGACAAGCTCGGCCAGCGCACGGTGCAGAACGGCACGCTGCGCCTCGACAATGTCGAGATCGACGACGCGGACCGCGTCGGGGAAGTGGGCAAGCAGCTGCCGGCGATCGGCGCCTTCCTGCTGCGCTATGGCTCCAACATCCAGGCCGGCGCCAGCGTGCTGGGCGTCGCCCAGCGGGCCTACGACCTCTCCCTGCAATATGCCTTCGAGCGGGTGCAGGGCGGCAAGCCCATCATCGAGCACGAGCTGCAGCGGGTGCGGCTCGCGCGCATGGCCATGAAGCTGCAGGCCGCGCGCTCCTATCTCTGGTTCGCCGGCTGGGATTGTCGGCAGGACGACTGCGACCGCAAGCACGCCAGCCTCGCTAAGGTGTTCGCCTCGGAGGCGTCGGTGGAGGTGTGCCGCGACGCGCTCGAGCTGTGGGGTGCCGCAGGCTACATGCGCAAGAACCCGGTTGAGAAGCTGTTGCGCGACGCACTGAGCTTCCTGCACTCCGACGGCACCAACGACGTGCTGGCGCTGAAGGCCGCCAACTTCATCGCCCAGGCGCGACCCGAGCCGTCGAGCCGCACCTACAGCAAACGCGCATCCGAAGCGGCGCAAGGACGCTAAGCCGGCGCGCTTTCTTCCCACTGCAAGAGCGCTATTGCAGCGGTGCATTTCCTCAGCAGCGGTCAGGCACGTGTCGAACAGATGGAAGCCCCGGAACGCGAAATCGACTAGCGAAGCGTCGCGCCTGACCGCGTTTTGGCCAACATCGATGTGTTGCCTCCTTGCCGCTCTTCAATGCGTTTCTTGCCCGTCATCCAGGTAGCTGATCATCGCCGCGAGCGCCTGCGCAACTTCGATGCCGCCAGAACACTTCTTCGCTGCATCATGGGCCTGGCGGAAACGAAAGATGGCCTCCTCGCGGCTAACAACTTTCTTCTCGATCAGGATGTTGGCAAGAACAGCGGACACGCCCATATGCCCGGCGAACAATTTCGCGACACGATCATCCATCGCTGCCTCCGGTTTGAGATGCAACAAGGGGGTCGCCCGCGAACACCGCCGTCGCCGTCCCCGGATCGGCAATCTGCCACCTCAGACTGTGACAACGATGTCATCCCAGTCATCTCACATGATCGGGAGAACGAGGATCAGTTTTGGACCGTGACATCTGCAACACCCAGTGTGGTCGTGGCGTGGCGAACTGATGCATGCGGAGCACACCAAAACTGATCCACGCTCACTAGGGTAGCAGCGCTTCAAGCGACGAGTTGTACTGAACAACATCGACCGCCCCCAAGTCGCCGGCGCACCGCGAAGTTGTGACAGGAGTCTTGATCCGCGTGCGCGCAAATGGGGCCCGGCGCTTGGCGCATGCGCGCCAGCATCGGGTCACGTGCGAGTCGGTCTCAGTGCTTTCACCGGTGTTGCGCATAAGGGCCTGCACGTAGGGTCACGCCGTGGGGCCAACCTCACGAGAACCAAGTCGCTGAAGGCCTACCAAGCCAAGCGCGACGAGGAGTGCAGCGATGTATGCATCCAAGACTCTGTTGGTTGCTGGCGGCGTGGCCCTGTTCGACCTGGTAGGTACCAGTGCCGTCGCCGACCATCAGTCAAGTCGCATCCGCATCGAGTATGTCGTCCCTAAGAACCCGCAGCATCAATACATTCATGACATGCTCAAGCAGCGAAAGGCGCTCGAGAGACTGCAGGAGATTTTCAGTCCTCTGCGGCTGCCGAGCGAGGTGACCCTCAGAACGGTTGGATGCGATGGAATCGCCAACGCCTGGTACGACCAGGGGGTCATAAGCGTTTGCTACGAGCATCTTGAGCACATCAAGAAGTCCATGCCGAAGCAAGTGACCCAAGCCGGACTGACGCCGGACGATGCCGTTGCCGGCCAGTTCTTCTATGCCTTCGCCCACGAAATGGGTCATGCCGTCTTCGATGTGCTCGCTGTGCCGAATTTCGGAGGGCAGGAGGATGCCGCCGACAGGTTCGCGACCTATATCATCCTGCATCTGGGCCCCGACGACGCCAAGAGGCTGATCATGGGCGCGGCCTATGCCTACAAGCCCTTCATCGCGAATCCGAAGATCAGCGCACCGCTGAAGGCCTTCTCCGATGAGCACAACCCGCCGCCCCAGCGCTATTACAATCTTCTTTGCATCGCCTACGGCGCCCATCCCGAGCTCTTCGCGGAAGTTGTGACGGACAACCACTTGCCCGAGGCGCGCGCCAGGCGATGCCGGGTCGAGTATGGCGAGGTGAACTACGCCTTTCAGAAGACCGTTGGCCCACACATCGACCAGGAAATTGCCAAGCGCGTGATGCAGCGCCATTGGTTGCCCGAAGTGAAGACCACGAGCGGGGCGAACTAGACTGCTTCGCTTCCGCTCGGAGCGGCCAGGCACCTACTTGCCGTCCCGACCGGCACAGCTGGGCGCACAACGGAAATGTTGCGCCCCCTGGAAAGATCGACCGTCGTTGACCCCCAACAGACTCCGCCGTCGCCGATCACCACCCCGTGTGTTATCCGGTTGAGTATGCTCGGGAGAGAGCCGTCCCATTTTTGCAGGCCGACCAGCTCACGGTGATCGTCATGTATCAGCCCAAAGAGTTTCGTGTCGAGGATATCCCGGAGATGCATGCGCTGATGCGTGCCAGACCTTTTGCAACACTCGCATCCGCTGGCGCGGCTGGTCTCTATGCCAGTCACTTACCGACTGTTCTCAAGGACAATGGGGCTTGCGGTGTCATCGAATGCCATCTTGCGCGTGCCAATCCGCATTGCATTGACCTTGTTGAGGGCAGCGAGGCGCTGATGATCTTTCAGGGACCCGAAGGCTACATCACGCCCAACTGGTATCCCTCCAAAGCTCTCCACGGAAAGGTCGTGCCGACTTGGAACTTTGCGGCCGTACACGCATATGGTCGCCCCGAAGTGATGAAGGAAAAAGATTGGCTGCTCCGGCATGTAACGGAGCTGACTGCCCAGCAAGAGAGGGGCGAAGCCAAACCGTGGGCGCCGTCGGATGCGCCCGGCACCTACATAGATGCCATGTTGCGCGGCATCGTAGGTTTCCGCTTTGTTGTCACGCGGCTCGAAGGCAAGTGGAAGATGAGCCAGAATCGCGAGGTGCAAGATCGGATCGGCGTCGCTAGCGGTCTCAGCAGCCGAGGTGCTGGAGACGATCTCGAGATGGCCCAGCTCGTCTCGCGTCAGATTGCTCCAAGCCGCTGACGCCCGGCGCTTGGCGCAGCTGCTGCCCGAGCCTGATGCAGACAGTGCGCAACAAAACGAAAAGGGCCCCGTTGCGGGGCCCTCGAGCCATGACGGCCCGGCGTCTAGCCCGCCGCGGTCGTAGGATCGATCGTGCGCCTGACCTCCGTGATCTTCGTCGCCGGGAACCCGCTGACCTCTGCATGCCGGCGGATGATCGCCTCGTCGTTTGCGAGGTACAGGCAGAAGGTCTTGTTGTCGGCCACGTAGGAGTGGACCCACTGGATGTCCGGCCCCAGCTTGGCAAGCGCGGCGTTCGAGGTCTTGGCAGCTTCCCGCAGTTGCTCGCGCTCGAATGTTCCAACCTTGGGGATGTCTCTTTCGATGATGTACTTGCGCATCGTGCGATCTCCTTGAGTGTGACGTGGTCCCGCCGGCACCGGCGGTTGCTCCAACGCCCGTCACGCTAGCCCCGCAGCGTTATGCGCCCGTCATTTCGACAGACGGGGGGAAGATATGTGTGCGTTATTTCTGCTAGGCTCGGGCGAGATCAATCGGCTGTGGCCATCGGCAGCGAGCGGTTCGCATGCAGCTTCAGCTTCTCGGCGGTTTCGCTCTGACGGACCCTGGCGGGCGCCTTGTGCCGGTCACACTGCGCCGGGGACAGGCTCTGCTCGCCTACCTGGCGCTCAAGGAGACCCGTACCGAAAGCCGCGAAGTCTTGCTCGATCTGCTATGGCCGGACCGCTTCAAGGAGCAGGCCCAGGCGAGCCTCAGGCAGGTTCTGTTCGAGCTGAAGCGCGCTGCCTCCGGCGCAGCGCCGATCGTCGAGACGACGCGCGCGGCCGTCGCGCTCGGCCCCGGCATCGCGTCGTGCGATGTTTGGGAATTCGAGAGGCAGCCCGCGGCGCGGGGCGCCGGTGGCGTCGAGCATATGCTTCGGCTCTGTCGCGGACCGTTGCTGGAGGGGCCTCCGATCGGCTCGGAGCCATTCGGCCAGTGGATGGCCATCCAGAGATCGCGGCTCGAGGGACGGCTCGAGAGCGCAGTGCTGGAAGCGACGGCGACCGATTTCGGGCTCTGCCGACCTCGCACAGTCGATCCTCTGGCTCGAGCGGCTGATTGCGCTGTCCCCGATGTGCTGCGAGGCGGTGCTGCGGCTGATCGGCATCGAGATGGCCATGGGTCGAAAGACAGAGGCGCGCCTGCAGTACGAGCGTTACGCCAAGCGTCTGAAGCTCGAGTTCGACGAGGAGCCTCCGGCAGAGCTCAGGGAAGCCTACGAGGCGCTGAAGGTCGCGCCGGACCGGATGCCGGTCTCTTCTCTCAGCCTGCGCCGGCCGGCGTTTGCGCACCGCGATCCGTGGGTGCGAACCCGCTGCGACGCCCCGGTGATCGCGGTGCTGCCCTTCCGCTACGATGGACCGGCAGCTGCCGGTTCAGCGCTCGCCACGGCGCTGGCCGATGACATCACCATGGTCCTCTCGGGCTGCCGCTGGTTCAGCGTCCTGTCCAGCAGCGCGACCCACAGTCTGGCCGGCGCCTCGCCGTTCATCCCCAGAGACTTCGCCCGGCTGACGGGAGCCAACTACCTGATCTACGGGTTCATCGTGGAACGGGCGGACGCCCTGACCCTCACCATCGAGCTCGCCGATGCCGAGACCGGCCATATCCGCTGGGTCAATCGCTACGATGCGACGACGGCCGATCTGCTGTCGTGGGCGGGAGAGGTGTGTCCGCTGATCGTTGCTGCGCTCGATCCGGCCGTCGCCGACAGCGAGCGCAGGGCATTGACCAGGCCAACGCTGGCCGCGACCGGGTCTCCCGTCGCCTATCGCCACCTCGTGCTGGGCTACAAGAACTTCTACTCCGGCGCCTATGCGGATGCGGCCGCCGAGTTCCGCAGCGCCATTCGCGAGGATGCGACCTACGCGCATGCGCACGCCATGCTGGCGGTGACCATCTATCTGTCCGCACAGGTGCAGCGCGATCATCGCTGGACCAACGCTCTCGAGCTGGCGGAGCGCAGCGCCAAACGCGCTCTCGAAATCGACCCGACCGAGCCGAAGGGCTGCAACATCATGGGGCAGATCCTCGATTGGCAGGGGCGCCACGACGAGGCCCACGCGTTTCTGGAGCGGGCGGTATCCCTCAATCCGAGCTTTGCCCTGGCCTCGACGGCGCGCAGCTACCACGCGGTGATGACCGGTGCGTTCGCGGACGCCAAGACCTTCATCCGCACCGCCATGCGCCTGCGCGTCGGCGATGCCGGACTGGGGCTGTGCCTTCCCTCCAAGGCGCTCGCCGACCTGCATCTCGGCAACCGCGAGGAGGCGTTGCAGACGGCGCACTGGGCGGTGCGCCTGCAGCCGCGCTTCTGGCTGGGGCGGCAAGTCCTGGCGGTGTGCCTGTCCGCCAATGACGATCACGAGGCCGCCGCGCGACTGACCGCCGATCTCAAGCGCGATTATTCCGGGCTGACCGCCCAGGAGTTCGCCGCCTGGTTTCCCTATGCCACCGCCGCCGACGCCGAGCCGGTCATGCAGGCGCTGCAGCGTGCCGGGTGGGAGTGATGTCGTGCCGGCTTGGGTGGGCTGCTCGCCCATGTGCGGCCTAGTCCAAGAACCCAATCGTCCAGCCCGAGCGCATCCCGCAAGATCACGAACATAGGCAAGCAGCGCCCGCGGTGCGCGGGCAACCCTGGAACGGCAGTGCGTTGGCTGCCTAGGGCGTCGTCTTGGCCGAGTGCACCTGCAGCAGAGTGCCCAGCGACGGCGGTTGCTCGACCTGGGCAGATCGCGCGGCCTTGCGCTGCTCCTGCAGCCAGTTCGGAAACCACATGGCAATCGATGGGAAGATCAGCACGAGCACCACGCAGATGCACTGGATCACCATGAAGTCTGCCATGCCGCGGTAGATCAGCCGCAGGTTCCACTCCTTCACCACCTGCTTGAGGTAGTAGGCCGACATCGCCACCGGCGGCGACAGGAATGCGGTCTGCAGCACCACGGCGACGATGCAGCCGAACCACACCATGTCGTAGTTCAGGCCCTTGGCCACCGGCGCCAGCAGCGGCAGGAAGATCAGCACGATCGCCGGCCATTCGAACGGCCACCCCAGCAGGAAGATGAGCGCGAGCAGCAGCGTCATGGTGCCCCACGCCGGCAGCGGTGCGGCGAGCAGCATGTTGGTGATCCAGGTCGCCGTGCCGAGCCAGGCGAACACAGCACCGAACACGTTGGAGGCGACCGCCAGGAACAGCACCATGCTGGTGGTGGCAAGCGTGAGCTGGCAGGCGCTGAAGAACCCCTTCCAGGTGAACTTGCCGTAGGCCATGACCAGCAGGATGGCACCGAGCGCGCCCATGGCGGCTGCTTCCGATGCCGTGGTGAAACCGGCCAGGATGGCCCCCAGCGTGACGATGGTGAGGATCGTGACAGGCACGAGCCCGACCAGGCATTCCCACAGCACCAGCCGCATGGAGGTCGGCCGCTCTTCCTTGGGCACGGGCGGCCCGAGCTTGGGGTTGATGAAGCTGCGGCCCATCGTATAGGCGATGTACATGCCCGACAGCAGGAAGCCCGGACCGAACGCGGCCGCGTAGAGGTCGATGATGGAGATGTCGAGCACCGGCGCCATCACCACCAACATCACCGAGGGCGGGATCAGAATGCCGAGCGTGCCGCCGGCGGCGATCGACCCCGCCGACATGCGCTCGTCGTAGCCGGCGCGGATCATCATGGGGCCCGCCATGATGCCGAGCAGCGCCACCGTGGCCCCGACCGTGCCGGCGGCGATGCCGAACAGCGTCGCGGTGGTGATCACCACCAGGTACAGCGAGCCGCGCACTGGCGCGAACAGGTTGCGGAAGGCTATGAACAGCCGTTCCATCAGGCCGCCCTGATCGCAGATGTAGCCCATCAGGATGAACATCGGCACGGCGACGAACTCGTCCTGCTTCATCAGCCCGAAGGTCTGAAGATACGTGAGGTTGAACACCCGCACGCCCAGGCCGAAGTAGCCGAAGATCAGCGCAAGGAACAGCAGGGTGAAGCTGATGGGCAGGCCGATGAAGATGGCGAACAGCATCACCACCAGCATCACTGCGCCCAGGAACTCGAGACCTGTCATACCTCGATCTTTTCCCTATGCTCGAACTCGCGCCCGAAGCGGATTTGGTAAAGGCACTTGAGCGACTCGGAGATGCCCTGGATCATGAACAGCAGAGCGGCGAGAGGGATGGTGCCGCGGAACGGCCACATGATCGCCCGCCACGTGCTCTCCTGCGAGCGCTCGCCGATGGTGTAGGAGAGCCACGCGTCGTCGATGCTGATCACCATCAGCGTGATCATGGAAGGGAAGAACAGCACGAGATAGGAGAGCAGATCGACGGTGCCCTTGCGCCGCTCCGAGTACTGCTCCCAGAAGATGTCCGTGCGTACGTGCGCGCCCTTCAGCAGCGCATAGGCGCAGCCCAGCATGAAGGCCCCGCCGTTGATCATGTAGCTCGACTCGTAGACCCATACGGTCGGCGCATTGAACAGGTAGCGCGCGAATACTTCGTAGCTGATCATGCCGACGAGCACCGCCATCGACAGGGCGATCAGCTTGCCGGTGATGTCGGTGAAGCCGTCGATGGTGCGGATGATGGAATAAAAAGCCCGCGGGAAATCCCCGCCCGCCGCATTTGCGCGCGCTGTGTCAGCGGGCATAGGTGCTCCCTTGTACTTCCACAAACCTCAACCGACACACCTCGCACCGGAAGTGTGGAGAGAGAATGCGGCGGGCGCCGGAGGATGTCCAGCGCCCGCCGCGCATGCGTCGCGGCCCACCAGGCAACGAGCTACTTGCCCAGGTACACCTTGTCCTTCCAGTAGTAGTTGCCCGCGAAATTATAGGGCGGGAACCAGGACAGTTTGAAGGGAACGATCACCTCGGCATATTTCTTCTGGCTGTCGATCACCTTCTTGTAGAAGGCATTCTGCTCGGCATAGCCGGCCTGGATCTTCTCCCATTCGTTGAGGAAGTTGATCAAGATTTCATCCGGCGTACGATGGATCTGGGTGCCTTCCTTGAGCAGCTCCTGGCAAGCGTCGGCAGTCTCGCGATTGAAGGCGAAGTTGCGCAGCGTCGTCGCATAGACGGACGCCACCTTGACCATCTCCTGCAGGTCGGGCGGCAGCTTGTTCCACACCTCGGCATTGAACATCAGCTGTCCGCCGGTGACCGGCTCATGCATGCCGGGCGTGTAGTAGTGCTTGGCGATCTTGTGCAGACCGAGCTTCTTGTCCTCCAGGCAGTTGATCCACTCGGCGCCCTCGATCACGCCGCGCTCGAGCGCGGGCACGATCTCGCCGCCGGGGATCGTCACCACGGAGACGCCGAGCTTGGCGTAGGTCTCGGCACCGATGCCGTAGATGCGGTACTTCATGCCCTTGAGGTCGGCGAGGCTCTTGATCTCTTTCTTGAACCAGCCCATGCCCTGCGGGTAGTCCGTCGGGATCGGCAAGCCGACCACGTTGAGCTTGAGCACGTCCTTGTAGAACTCCTCGAGCAGCTTCAAGCCACCGCCGTCGTAGTACCACGCGTAGTAGTCGTTGCCGTCCATGCCGAACAGGGGCCCGTGCGACATCGGGATGGTGGCGGTGTTGCGGCCCTGGATGTAGCCGAAGGGAGCCATGCCGACGTCGAGAACGCCCTTGGAGGTGGCGTCGAACACCTCGAAGGCCGGCACGATCGCGCCGGCGGGCAGGGTCTCGATCTTGAGCCGCCCAGCCGACATCTTCTCGACCGTCTCGGCCCAGAGCTTGAAGATCAGGTGGAAGTTGGCCGAAGCCGGATGCGAGGACTGCCCTTTGAGAACGAACTTGGCGGTCTGCGATACTGCCGGCTGCTGCGGTGCGAACAAGGCACCCGCCGCCGCCCCGGCAACCAGGATGGCCAATACGGCCAGTATGCGTCTCAGCATGTCTGTACTTCCTCCCATTGAGCCACGCTTCTTGCTTGCAGGGTCCGGGCGTGCTTTCGCCCCCGGCCCAGCGGCGGAGCCTTGTCAGATCGTCGAGCCAGTCGCGTGGATGCCGGTGCTCCGCGGTCTGTTGCGCATTTGCCGGTTCGTGTCGTAAAGCAAGTTGTACGATGACCCGACAATCGCGAAGTTTAGACACACTGCCGTCCACTGGCAAGCGCGCCTTGCTGCGCCCGCTGCGGCCGCAACGCAATCTGACGGACGTGGTAATCGAGCGTATCACCAAGGAAATCAGCAGCGGCAGGCTGCAGCCCGGCGCGCGCCTGCCGACCGAGCAGGAGCTGATGACGGCCTTGGGGGTGAGCCGCACCGTCGTGCGCGAGGCGGTGTCGGCTTTACGCGCCGACGGGCTAGTGACCACCCGCCAGGGGTCGGGGGCCTATGTCGCAAGCGACGTCAGCCGCATCCCGTTTCGCATCGCCCCCGATGGCCTGAGCGCGATCGAGGACGTGCTGGCGATCATGGAGCTGCGGCTGGCGATCGAGGTGGAAGCCGCCGCCTTTGCCGCAGAGCGCATCACGGCGCGAGGGCTCGTCCCGATCGCCCGCGCGCTCCGCGCCATCGAGACGGCCATCGGCAAGGACGAGGGGGCCGTCACGGAGGATTTCGCCTTCCATCTGGCGATCGCCAACGCATCGGGCAACCCGCACTTCGCCCAGTTCCTGGATTTCCTGGGACGCCATGTCATTCCGCGCCAGAGCGTTCGCGTTGCCTTGAGCACCCCCAGCGAGCAGCGCCAGTATTTGATGCGCATTCAGGTGGAGCATGGGCGCATCCACGACGCCATCGCCAAGGGCGATGTCAATCAAGCGCGCAAGGCCATGCGCAACCACCTGACACGCAGCCTGAAGCGCTATCGCCGGATCGCCGAGCGCCAGCAGCGCACCGCCTGATCAGGGTTCGGCGACAAATCCAAGCGCGACGAAAACGGAGCGTGCCGCTGCACTCCGCAGCAACTTCAGCACGGCATCGGCGCTCGGACCGGCACTTGCCGGCTTGGCCGCCAGATAGCGCGTGCGATGGTCGTAGGGCGGCGGCAGCGGCCCGGCCAACATCACGCCGGGATGGGCCACGATCTCGCTCGACTGGCTGACTCCGATCTCGAAGCGCCCCTTCGCTACTGCCTCGATCACATCGCCGCCAAAGGCCAACACGGTGACCCGTGGCTTGACCTGATCCGCTATCGCCAGCCGTTCCAGCACGCCCGCGAAATGGGTACCCGCGGTGGCGCCGCGGGCTGGATCGGCATGGGCGATCGAGCTTGCGGCCAACAGCGCATCCTTCAAGGCCTGCGGCGAGGAGAGGTCTGGTACGGGGGCGCCTTTGCGCACCGCAAGCGACACCGCGACGCTGCCGAGATCGACCGCCGCGCCGGGTGCAACCTTGCCGGCCTTTTCCAGCGCCGCCACACCGGCTGCACTGAGGATGACGACGTCTGCGGCCTCGCCGGCGAGCACCCGGTCGCGTTGCACCCCGACGGTGTCGAACGTGACCGCCAGCTTGAAACCGGTGGCGGCGGCGATGGTGGGTTCGAGCTTGACGATGGCGCCCTGCACGGCGCCGGCCGCCAGAATGCGCACCGGCGCCGCATCGCTCGCACGCACTGGTCCACTCCACAGGAACCCGGCAATCAAGATGAGCCCTAGGCCCATCGTGCACGGCTGCCGCAACGCCGGCATTCGCCCGGCTCCGGCCAGTTGCTAGTTACCGAACAGCCCGTTGAAGAGGTCGTTCTTGGACTGCTGCTGATACTTCTGGGAACGACGGGCTTCCTTCTGCCGCTCGTTGGTCGAGGCGGACTCGATCGAGGGCGGCTCCAGCGGCAGCGGACGGCCCGCCAGCGCCTGGGTGACGCGGTTGTCGTGGCCGTAGAGGTCGCCGAACGACTGCACGCGGCCGTCATCGCCCACGATCATGGTGAAATACGTGATGTGCACGACGATCTGCTTCGTCAGCGTCACCTCGTTGTTGCCGCCCCTGGCCAGCAGGTTGCGCACGTGCGCCGCCGACCAGCCCTTGTCTTCCTCGAGCAGGATCTCGGCAAGCCGCCCCGGGTTCTGCGTCCTGATGCAGCCGTGGCTGTAGGCGCGCACGGTCTTCTCGAACAGCTCGCGCTGCGGCGTGTCGTGCATGTAGATGTCGTGCTTGTTGGGGAAGCGGAATTTGATGCCGCCCAGAACGTTGGTCGGGCCCGCCGGCTGGATGAAGCTGTAGCGCTTGATGTCGACCTGCGTCCAATCGATCTGGCTGGCATCGACCTCGCGGCCGTTGAAGCTGACCTTCAGGTTGTGGCGCTGGAGGACCCGTGTGTCGGTGCCGCCAAAGCCGAAGAAGCCTGAGCTCTCCGGGCGCAGGTAGGGCAGGATCTCCTTCACCTTGATGGAGTCGGGCACGCCCCACTCCGGTCCGAACACGATGAAGCGCATGTTGGCTGAGAACAGCGCTGTCTGCGTCTCCGGCCGGCCGACGATGATCTTGGTCTGGTAGATCACCTGGCCCCGCTTCACCACGCGGGCCGCGAACTCGGGGATGTTGTCCCAGACATGGAGCTCGCCCATATCCTCGGGCAGCCAGCGCCAGCGCTCCATGTTGACGATGATGCGCTGCACCTCCGAGCCGAACGCGGGCCGCGGCGCACCTGCACTCGCAGCGTTGAGGGCCTGGCGCGTGCGCGCGGTCAGCGCGCCGGTAGGCTGGATGCCGTTCTTCTGCTGGAAGGCCTTCAGGGCCGCCAGCACATCATCGTCATACATCCGCTCGGTGCCGGGCGATGTCCTCACCTTCAGGCGCTGGCGCAGCAGCGCCACCTGGGGATGATCCATGCCGGCCTTGAGGGTGGGGCCGTCGGGCAGGGTAACTGAGGCTTCGGCCTTTTCCTCCGGCTGGCTGGCGCCCGAGCGCGCCTTGAGCAGCGCCTGGCGCAAGCGCTCGAATTGCACGTGCTTGGGATGCAGATCGCGCAGGTAGTTGCCGGGCGTATCGGTCGCTGCCACCGCCTCCATCACGGCGCCGGGCTCGCGCAGGCTCGGCTTCATGTCGAAGTTGCGGCTGAGCTGCAGCGGCTCGAGCCGACCACCGCGGGCGAAGCGGGCATACTTGAGGACGGCGAGGCTCAACTTGATCTCGGCCTCGGCCAGCGCCGCCTGCGACTTGTCGCCGAGCTTCGGCAGCTCGAAGGCGCGCGCATCGAGCCCCCAGTCGTCCGCCTTGGCGATCTCGGCCATGGCGTGCTCGGCGCGCGGCGTGAAGCCGTCGGCCGTCACCCACAAGAGCGCAGTGCGCTCCGCATAGAAGGCGGCGATCGCGCTGCGATCGGCTCCCGTCGCTTTGCCGCGCACGGTGAGCTCACGCACCTTCGCCACCAGCGGATCGACCTCGGGAGCGGGCGGCGGCTGCGGAGCGGCTGCGGCCTCGGGCGCGGCAGGGGTGCCGGCGGTGGGAGGCGCAGCGGCTGCCGGCGGCGGCTGATCCGCGGTTGCCTGCGCCTGCAGAGGCGTCAGCTGGGCAGCAGCAAATGCGGCCGCGAGGGCGCAGGCGATGGGCAGGTAGCGGCGGGGCATAGAGAATCTCTCCAAAGGTGCGCGCGAACCTATCGCGCCGCCACGTTCCGTGACCAGTACGCGCCAGCGCACCGATGCGGATCGTAACGGCATCATGCAATTGGGCAACAGGCGTTTCTACCAGGCAACGCTTCGCGGCGTTTGGCCTCAGTATCGGCTGCAGATTATGGCGACTTTGGCGCCCCGCACCGCAGCATCGCCGGCGTCGTCACGCCCGGCCGGCCCACCACCAGCCGATGCCGGCGCCGACGGCCATGCCGATGCCGACCCAGTAGCCGAACACGAAGCCCGGCTGCACGGCAGAGAAGCTGAGCGGGAATAGCCCCGTGACCACGGCGCCGGCCAGCCCGGCGGCCGCGCCGTACTTGGCGCCTGCTAAGGCGCCTCCCACCTGCGGATCGTCCATGACAGCCTGCTATCCCTCGATCGGGACAAATTTTAGCAGGCCGGGGCACTACCCCCAAGTGCCGCAGCAGCCCCGCCCCTCAGGCTTCCACAACCTTGGCCTTCACGGGATGCGGCAGTCTGAAGCCGACGCCGAACCGGTTCCACATGTTGATGGCCCCGATCGCCAAGGTCAGGTTGGCGATCTCGGGCTCGGAGAAGTGCGCAGCCACCTCGGCGTAAACGTCGTCGGGCGCTCCCGCTTCGGGCAGCAGGGTCAGCGCCTCGGTCCAGGCGAGCGCCGCGCGCTCGCGCGCCGTGTAGAGGGGCGACTCGCGCCAGGCTTCCAGCAGATAGATGCGCTCCTCGCTTTCGCCGCCCTTGCGCGCGTCGCGCGTGTGCATGTGCAGGCAGTAGGCGCACTTGTTGATCTGCGAGGCGCGGATCTTGACGAGCTCCAGCAGCGGCTTCTCGAGCCCGCTCTTGCCCACCACCCCCTGCAGGGCAAGCATGCCCTGATACACGTCGGGCGCGGCTTTGACGTAGTTCATGCGGCGCTGCATGGGTGGCTCCGTTCGAGGACTGGCGTAGTCGGCTCCTGCCAACAGCTGGCGCCAGCACACGCTTCTCTCCTGACAAGCATAATGGGTTCTCGCCTTCGCGAGAATGACTGCCGTGCTAGCATGCACCGCCGACACCCACCCGCCCCTTTGCCGGGAGTGAAGACACATGGCCGATACCGAGCAGCACCGCGCGGCTCTGGCGGAGCTCAACCGCAACTACATTCGCTCGGTCGACGAGGCCGATGTGGCCTGGTTCGACGCCAACCTGGCGGACGACTTCCGCAACACCAACCCCGACGGCACCTTCATCGACCGCAAGGCGTTCCTGGCGCAGATCGGGCGCGGCTCGACGGTCAAGAACATCCACGAGCACGACGTGACGATCCGCATTCTCGGTGACTTCGCCATCATCCACGCGCGCACCAGCTATCGCAAGCCCAACGGCAGCCAGGGCGGCGGGCGCTACACGGACGATTGGCAGTTGCGGGACGGACGCTGGCAATGCGTCTCCGCCCACGTCACGCGCTTCTAACTCACGCGCATCTGACGGCCGCAGACCAGCCCCGCCTGCGCGCTAGGCCCTCGGCCCCAGCTTTACGGGCAGCGATTTCAGCCCGCGCATGATGAGCGCATCGAGCCAGACCCGCTCTCCCCGGCCCGGTGCCATCTGCGGATAGCGCGCGAACAGCAGCGGCAGCGCAATGCGCGCCTCGAGCCTGGCAAGCTGAGCACCGAGGCAGAAGTGGATACCCTGCCCGAAGGTAAGATGACGGTTGGGGGATCGCGCCACATCCAGGCGGTCGGGATCGGCGAACTGCGCCTCGTCCCTGTTTGCCGCATTGATGACGGCGAACACGCGGTCGCCCGGCTTCATCTCTTTGCCGGCGAGTTCGTGGGCGGTGCGCACGACGCGCGTCATCGCATTGGTCGGTGCGTCGTAGCGCAGAAACTCCTCCACCGCCGTGCTCGCCAGCGCCGGCTGCCGGATCAATCGTTCGCGCTGCTCGGGATGGCGCATGAGCGACAGCGAGGCCGTGCTCAGCAGGTTGGTTGTCGTTTCGTGTCCGGCGAACAGCAACAGCATGGCGGTGGCGATCAGCTCATCCTCCGAGAGGCTGTCGCGCTCGTCGCGCGCGCTGATCAAAAGCGTGAGCAGGTCGTCGCCCGGGTCGGCGCGGCGACGCTTGATCTCTTCGCGGAAGAAGGCCGCCATCTCGTGGGCGCCGCGCCGGGCGAGCTCGTACTTGCCGGGTGTATCCTGGGCGGAGCCGATGAACAGCATGATGTCGTCGGACCAGGCCTTGATCCGGTCCAGGTAGTCGTCCGCGACGCCGAGAATGCTCATGATCACGAGCGCCGGCAGAGGCATCGTGAAGCGGGCAACTAGGTCGATCTCGTCCTCTGCGGCCAGCCGCTCGAGCAGGAGGCCGGTGATCTGTTCGATCCTCGGGCGGAACCCATTGATGGTCCCAGGCAGGAACGCCTTGTTGACGAGCCCTCGCACCCGCGTGTGCTCCGGCGGGTCGCGAAACACGATCCACAAGTTGAGATAGCGCATCATCTCGGCGAGCGCGTTGCGCGTTTCGCCCGGCAGCTTGTCGTAGAATGGCGTCAGACGGTTGGGCGACATGCTGTCGGTGCCGAGCGCGAACTTCACGTCGTCGTAGCGCGTCAGGACCCAGGATCGCAGCCTGGGGCTCCAATGCACCGGATCTTCGTTGCGCATGCGGGCCAGGATCGGATGCGGATCGGCCCGCACGGCAGGGTCGGCGGGGTTGAAGACCAGTGTCATGGCTCTTTGCTGTCCTGCCGAAGGATTTGCGCAGCCAGGGGCGGCGTAACGCGCGATATTCTCTCAGGCAGAAGCGGCGGAGGGAAGCCGTTTGCGCGTCCGTCACCCCCAGCGAAGGCGGGGACCGAAGATCATCTTGCAAGCTGAACGGCCACTTCGCTGTCGAGAAAGTCGGTCAAAGCAGTTATGGGCAAGGCCAAATGATGAACTCCGACGTCGTTCGCCGCTTCACCTGCTGTTGTCTCGCCGCGCGAAATGCGGAGGTAGCGACCTATACTGGATTGGCACACGACACCGACGACGCGCCCTGCATCATCAATTACCGGTCCGCCGCTGTTGCCTGGTGCAACAGAGCATGAAATTACCTGGTACTCATTGTTGTCGTAGCGATCAACAATCGTGCCGTTCAACTCGCCCTTGTGTGCCAGAAGTCTATGGTCACATGCTACCGCCACGCGCGGATAGCCCAATGTGACCACTTCGTCCAACACGAAACCTTGCCCCGGAGTGAAGTGATAGGCGTTGACGGGCACATTGACCTCGATGGCTGCAAGGTCGTATTTCGATGAAGTTATTAGGCGATGCAGTTGATATGCGGCACCAATTGCCTCCGCTCTTTTTACCCGGCTGATCTGCGACGCACCGGCGACGTGTTTGTTAGTGACCAACAACGAGGCCGATCCTCCGTTCCTGAGACTTACCCTTAGTAAGAACGCCGTCGCTACTGCCTCGTCTCCTTCCTTCGTTTCAACCACGAGGGCCGGCACGGACGCACGATAGCGATCCATTATGAATAGCCAGCCGCAGCAGATATTCTCCGCCAGCACCGGGTCCCAGTTGGTCGCAAGAACCGGCCTATTGAACATATAGCGAGCAAATGCCGCCTGCTGCATCATAAGCGAATTATCAACGAGGAATCCATGCTCAACCAAACGATTGAGAGCATGCTCTAGAATGGTGGCTCGGGTTCCATCCTGCACTTCGGCAGGGTCCATTGTCAAAATCAGGTTCAAGAGTTCGGCACTGCCGAAGAAACCCGCCTTCAAGAGCTTTCTAACCCGTTCGTCATGGCCCGATTTCTCTGCCAACTCAGCATAGCTAGGCTGGTTTCGTACGAACAGATCTATGAGTTTGATCAGCGCTGAGACTTCAGCGGCACCGTCCTTCAGCAACAGTTTCGCATACCTGCGCATGCAGAAACCTTCGTCAAACCAGCCTGCTCTGCTCCACCGCCGCCGCAATGAAGCTCGCGAACAGCGGGTGCGGATCGAAGGGCCGCGATTTCAGCTCCGGGTGAAACTGCACGCCGATGAACCAGGGATGCTCCGGCAGCTCGATGATCTCCGGCAGCAGCCCGTCCGGTGACATGCCGGCGAAGCTCACACCTGCCTTCTCCAGCCGCTCGCGATATCTGGTGTTGACCTCGTAGCGGTGACGGTGGCGCTCGGAGATCGTGGTGTCGCCGTAGATCCTGGCCACGTGGCTGCCTTTGGCGAGCTTGGCCGGATAGGCGCCGAGCCGCATGGTGCCGCCGAGGTCGCCATTGAGCTTGCGCTTCTCCAGCTCGTTGCCGCGCATCCACTCGGTCATCAGGCCGATCACCGGCTCGGGCGTGGAGCCGAACTCGGTGGAGCCGGCCCTGTCGATCCCGATCAGGTCGCGCGCGGCCTCGATCACCGCCATCTGCATGCCGAAGCAGATGCCGAAGTAAGGCACCTTGCGGGTCCTGGCGAAGCGGGCGGCGAGGATCTTGCCCTCCGAGCCCCGCTCGCCGAAGCCGCCCGGCACCAGGATGCCGTGCACGTCCTCCAGATAGAGGGCCGGGTCTTCGCCCTCGAACACCTCGCTCTCGATCCACTCGAGCTTCACCTTCACCTTGTTGGCGATGCCGCCGTGGAACAGCGCCTCGTTGAGCGACTTGTAGGCGTCCTTCAGCCCGGTGTACTTGCCGACGATGGCGATCGTCACCTCGCCTTCCGGGTTGGCGATGGCATCCGAGATGGCCTGCCACTTGGCGAGCTTGGGCGGCGGCGCATTCTTGATGCCGAACGCGTCCAACACCTGCGCGTCGAGGCCCTCGCGGTGATAGGCGAGCGGCACATCGTAGATGGAGGCGACATCGAGCGCCTGGATCACCGCCTCGGGCCGCACGTTGCAGAACAGCGCGATCTTCTTCCTCTCGGAGGCCGGCACCTCGCGGTCGCAGCGCGCCAGCAGGATGTCGGGTTGAATGCCGATCGAGCGCAGCTCCTTCACCGAGTGCTGCGTCGGCTTGGTCTTGAGCTCGCCGGCGCTCGGGATGAACGGCACCAGGGTCAGGTGGATGAAAACGGAATCCCCCCGCGGCAGCTCGTTGCCGAGCTGGCGGATCGCCTCGAAAAACGGCAGGCCCTCGATGTCGCCTACCGTGCCGCCGATCTCCACCAGCACGAAATCGATCCCCTCGTTGCCCGAGGTGACGAACGCCTTGATCGCATCGGTGACGTGCGGGATCACCTGCACGGTGCCGCCGAGGTAGTCGCCGCGCCGCTCGCGGGCCAGGATCTCCTGGTAGAGACGCCCGGTGGTGATGTTGTCGGACTTCTTCGCCGGCACGCCGGTGAAGCGCTCGTAGTGGCCGAGATCGAGGTCCGTTTCCGCCCCGTCGTCCGTCACGAACACCTCACCGTGCTGGTAAGGGCTCATCGTGCCGGGGTCGACGTTGAGGTAGGGGTCGAGCTTCCGCAGGCGAACCGAGTAGCCGCGTGCCTGCAGGAGTGCCCCGAGGGCCGCAGAAGCCAGCCCCTTGCCGAGCGAAGAGACCACGCCGCCGGTGATGAAGATGTACCGCGCCATGGGCCTGCAGAATACATCGGCCGGGCGCGATTCGAAGTGTGTTTTTTGCGCCGCATCCACGGCCTTCGGCCTGCGCACCTGAGACCACGTTGCAGCTGCCTCGCCAGCCACGCTTCGGCACTGACGGCGCTCGGGGTGCCATATTTTCACGTTCTGCCAGCCCGGTCGCGCGGGCCAGCCGCACCGGCGGGACCGCGCCGAACCCGTAGAGCCGCCGAACTGGGGCCAGCGCGGCAACTGCGCGGCCACTCCTCTCGCCAGCGCCGCGCCAAAGCTTGCTGGCCCCCGCAAACCTACGGGCGCTGCCGACCTTGCATCGGGCAGCGCACGGCCGCCGCAACTCCCCAGGATCAACGTCTTGACACTATATTGTCGATTTGACAATACAGCACCATGCAAGACCGCATCGCGCTTCTGACCGAGCTGATCCTGGAGACCTTCCGGCTGAACGGAGAGCTGTTGGACGCTGGCGACAAGCTGGTGCACGACATCGGCCTCACGTCGGCCCGCTGGCAGGTGCTCGGCGCCATCGCCATGTCGCCGGTGCCGCTTCCCGTGGCGCATACGGCCCGCAACATGGGGCTCAGCCGCCAGGCCGTGCAGCGCATCGCCGACGAGCTGGAGAAGGATGGCCTCATTGCATATGCGCCAAATCCGCATCACGCGCGCGCGAAGCTGCTGGTCTTGAAGGAGAAGGGCTCGCGCGCCTACGCGGCCGCGATAGAGCGGCAACGCCCGTGGGCAGCCCAGCTTGGCGCCAAGCTCGCCACGCAGGACATCAAGACCGCCCTGACAGTGATGCGCGCTGTGAGGGATCGTCTGGAAATGTCAGCTGTTGCGAAACGGAGCGTTGTACATGGCCTTGAGAAGCACAAATGACCGCTATGGCAGTGTCGCCATCGCCGTTCACTGGCTGAGCGCCGTCCTCATCTTCGGCCTGATCGCCTCGGGATTCCGCGCAGCGGCGACTGTCGACGCTGCCGCCAAAGCGAGCCTGCTGCGCGTGCACGCGGTGGCCGGGGTGCTCGTGCTCGCCCTGACCCTGTTCCGCCTCGCCTGGTGGCTGTTCGCCGACTGCAAGCCCGATCCGTTGAGCGCGAGCAGGCTGATGGAGCGCGCAGCCAGCACGGTGCATGCGCTCTTCTATGTCGTCATTCTCGGCATGGCCGCCAGCGGCATCGGCATGATGGTGCTGTCGGGAGCCGGGCCCGTGATCTTCGGCGGGCAAGGCGGCCCGCTGCCGGACTTCTTCCAGTACCCACCGCGCATTCCGCATGGTCTCGGCGCGCGCCTGCTGATCATCGCGCTGGTCCTTCATGTGGGGGGTGCCCTCTACCACCATTTCATCGCGCGCGACCGCATCTTCGCCCGCATGGGCTTTGGACGGTGAAGGCAAGGGGAGGAGAAGCGGGCCTCGGCTTCCGGGACGACGGGTGAAGTTGTATCCAGCTCACATCGGACCAGAAATGCAGTCTCACCCGGAGCCGCCCCATGATCCTCGAACTGGTGCTGTTCGATAACCCGCCTGGCCTCGACCGCGCGCACGAGCTGGAAGGGGCGCGCAGCGTCGTGCCGAAATGGCGCGCCAACCCCGACCTCGTGCGCAAGCACTTCATGCGCACGGCGGACGGCAGGCAGGGCGGCGCGGTCTACCTGTGGAAGTCGAAAGAGGCAGCTGAAGCTGCGCACGGACCCGAATGGCGCGCCTCCGTCAAGGCCCGCACCGGCTCCGAGCCCCGGTGCCAGTACTTCGACCTGCTGATCCTGCTCGACAACGAGAAGGGCGAGGTCACGGAATACCCCTGAAGCCTGACCGCTACTTCGACAGCGGCACCTTTGGCGTGCCCTCTTCCGGCAGACCCTTTCCTCCGGGATCGGTCTTGTTCAAGTCGATCTGCGGCAGCGAGGAGGGCGCGGTTGGCGCCTTGCTCGGCGACTTGACCGGCTGATTGGTGCCGGGCTGGCCCGGCACGGGATCGAGAATTGAGCGCTGCGCCGGCTGCGTCGCCAGCAGCGAAAGAACGAGACTGGTGAAGAAGAACGCCGCTGCCAGTCCCGCGGTGACGCGTGTGAGGAAGTTGGCAGCCCCGCGCCCGGTCATGAACCCGCCGCCCCCGCCGCCGATGCCCAGCGCGCCGCCTTCCGAGCGCTGCAGCAGCACTACGCCGATCAGCGCCAGCGCGATCATGATGTGGATGATGAGGAGGACGGTAGCCACGCGCGTCAGTCCCGAGGGTTCATTGCGTTGGCGGGGTTCTTACACCAGCTGCCGGCATGCTGCCAGCCATTCGAGCCCCTGTTTCGTTTTGTCTCGATCCACCTGCGCGGCAGGCTCCTGGCCTACCGCGGCGCGCTGGGGAAGGGATTGGTGGGGTCGGAGGGCGGCGGCTTGTAGGCGTCGTCTCCTTTGGCTTTGGCCTTTGCCTTGGGCTTCGCCGCAGCCTTCGCGGGTGGCTCGGCTGCGTCCTCGCCGGCCTTCTCAGGCGCCCGCTTGGCCGGCGCTGCGGGTTTGGCGGCGGGAGCTTTTGCCTTTTCATCAGGTTTAGCCGTGGCGGGCGACGGTTTGCCCGCCGGAGCCGCCTTGGCAACGGGCGCTTTCTTGGTTGCGCCGGGCGGCGGCGTGTCCGATTTCCCTCCCGGTTCCGCTGCCTCCTTCCTCTCGGGTGCGTCCTCCCCCGGGGCCGCGGCGGCGGGATCCGCCTCGACGCTGGCCGGCAGCTCGATCAGCCTTTGGCCCGAGCACCTGAACAGCAGCAGGCCTTCGAGCTCGATGAGACGCTGGATCTGCTCGAGCTTGTCGGCGGGAAGGTTCGCCTTGGCCCATTGCGGCCCCTTGGCCATGTTGCCGCGCACGCCGGCCTGCTCCAGTGACTCGCGCTCCACCTTGAGCTTGGCGCAAGCGTCCGTGTCGAGCGGGGCTGCGTACACATCTGCCAGAGCCGCAATGCCTGCGGCGACGCATAGCGCGAGAGGCAGGAAGGCCCGTCTCATGGCTTCTTGGTTGGCTCTTGCTCGTCTTCTCGCTGGCCGGGCCGCAATAAGCCCCCTTTGGGGCGGCCCCGTCAAGCCGCGGCGGCAGCAACGATCGCAAGGAAATCGGCGGCCTTGAGGCTTGCGCCTCCGACCAGCGCACCGTTGACATTGGCGACGCCAAAGATCGGCGCTGCGTTGTCGGGCTTGACCGATCCGCCGTAGAGGATGCGCATGCGGCCACCATCGCCGCCGAAGCGGGACTGGAGTTCGCCGCGGATGAACGCGTGCACCTCCGCGATGTCCGACACCGAGGCGGTGAGCCCGGTGCCGATCGCCCACACCGGCTCGTAGGCCACCACCGTATCGGCAGCCCGCGCCGTGTCGGGCAGCGAGGCCGCAAGCTGGCGCCCCACCACGCTGAGCGTGAGGCCAGCCGCGCGCTCGCCCGCCGTTTCGCCAACGCACACGATCGCCGCCAGACCCGCCCGATGCGCCGCCAGCGCCTTGGCCTGAACATCCCGCGAGCGCTCTCCATGATCGGCGCGGCGCTCGGAATGGCCGACGATCACGGCACTCGCCCCTGCGTCCTTGAGCATCTCGGCGGCAATATCGCCAGTATGCGCCCCGCTCGCCGCTCGATGGCAATCCTGGGCCCCAACCTGCAAGGGCGAACCTGTGGCATCGCGCGCCAGCGCGCCGATCAGGGTCGCCGGGGGGCAGATCATGACATCGACGCCTGCGGCAAACCCTGGCTCGCTCAGCCGCTCCCGCACCCGGCGCGCCTCGCCGAGCGAAGATGACAGCCCGTTCATTTTCCAATTGCCGGCCACCAGCGGCCGAATGCCCGTCTCGGATGCCATCAGTGCTTCCCTCACCTTCTCATTGCCCGCGGACGGGTTCATAATAAGCCGCACCGGCGCCCAGGGCGCGGAAAAATCTGGACTTCCGGCGCTCTGCCGGTAAGACGGCATCGCCGGCACAGGCCGTGCGGCTGCAAACTGGAAAAATCGTCATGCTCGACTCGATGCGGCGCGGCGTCACGAACATCTTTACGAAGTTCCTCTTGGCGCTGTTGATCGTTGCCTTCGCCATCTGGGGCATCGGCGACGTCGTCCGCCGCTCCGGTCAGGGCGCGGTCGCCACCGTCGGCAAGACCGAGATCAGGCCCGAGGAGTTCCGGCAGGCCTACGAAGACGAGATGCAGTCGGTCGCGCGTCGTCTTGGACGCAAGCTCACTCCCGAGCAGGCCAAGATCCTCGGCATCGAATTGCGTGCGCTCGCCCGGCTGATCGGCTTTGCCTCGCTCGACCTGCACGCCCACGCGCTGGGCCTTGCCGTCTCCGACAGCATCGTTGCCAACGTCGTGCGCGGCGATCCCGCATTCGAGGTCGCCGGCAAGTTCTCGCCGCAGCGGTTCCGCCAGCTGCTTTCGCAATACGGCTATGCCAGCGAGGCGCAGTACATCCAGGCCCGCAGGCGCGACATCCTGCGCGAGCAGCTCACCGAGACTTTGGGTGCAGGCCTGGTGCCGCAGGCCACCCTGCTCGATGCCATGCATCGCTACCGCGACGAGACGCGCGTCGTCGAGTTCGTAGCGCCGGACTACAAGAAGCTGATCAAGAAGGCCGAGCCGACCGACACTCAGCTGCGCGAATTCTATCAGCAGAACCTGCGCCAATACATTGCCCTCGAGCAGCGCAAGGCCAACCTGCTGCTGCTGTCACGCGCAGAGGCGCTCTCGCGCACGCCGATAACCGACGAGGAAGTGAAGGCGGCCTACGAGGCGTCGAAAGAAACCTTCAATGTTCCGGAGAAGCGCAAGATCGCCCAGTTCACATTCCCGGACAAGGCGGCCGCCGACAAGGCCTACGCCGAGCTGTCGAAGGCCAAGAACTTCGACGAGGCGGCCGAGAAGCTGGGCTTCCCCGCCGCCGACGTCGATCTCGGCCTGCTTACCCGCGCTGAAATGATCGACCCGAAGATTGCGGAGGTTGCCTTCTCGCTCAAGAAGAACGAGCTGTCGCACCCCGTGCAGGGGCAGTTCTCGGTGGCGCTGGTGCGCGTCACCGACATTCAGGGCGGCAAGCAGCGCACGTTCGACGACGTCAAGGCCGAGATCAAGGAGCGCCTCGCCGGCGAACGCGTCGGCCAAAAGTTGGCGGAGCTGCACGACAAGGCCGACGCCGAGCGCGCCAGGGGCAAGCCGCTGAAGGATATCGCGGAGCAGCTCAAGCTGCAGTTCATCGAGATCGCCGGGATCACGCGCCTCGGCAAGGCCAACGACGGCAAGACCGTGATCGACCATGCCGACGCCGGCCGCATCGCCGAGGCATTGTTCGAGGCGACGCCGGGCGTGGAGACGGAGACGTTGGAGCTCGCCGACAGCGGCTACGCCTGGTACGAGCTCGTCTCAGTCACGCAGGAGCGGCAGAAGACCTTTGAAGAGGTCAAGGAGGAAGTGAGAAACAACTACCTCGAGGCCGAGAAGCGCAAGGAGATAATAGCCTTGGCCGCCAAGCAGGTCGCACGCCTCGAGGCCGGAGAAAAGCTCGAAGCGATCGTCAAGGACCTGGGCGGCGCCAAAATCGAGCGCACGGCAGCCATCAAGCGCTCCGACGCGCCCCCGGCCGGGCTGCCGGCGGCTGGCGTGCAGCAGGCATTCGCCATGCCCAAGGGAGGCGCCGCGCAAGTACCCACGCAGGATGGCGCTGCGCAAGTGATCATCCGCGTCGCCGACATCATCGCCGCACCGCCCGCGACACCCGAGCGGACCGAAGCCCTCAAGGCCGACCTGGCCAAGCAGGTACGCGTCGACCTACTCGAGCAATACGTCAGCGGACTGCGCACACGCTACGGCTACACCGTCAATGAGAAGCTGCTGAAGCAGGCGCTGGGACCGCAGCCCGACGTGCCGCAGGACACCTCCGACGACTAGTGTGATGATCGAGAAGTTCGTACCGAGTTCCCCGCACCGTGAGACGAATTTCGCGATCTGAAGGACACTAGAGCAGCCCCTTGCGCCCAGGCGGCAGGATGCGACCCCCATGACGAAGCTCGACATCGGCTCAGGGGACCTCGGCGCGGAACCGGCCCGCGCCGCGTTCGCGGCCACCTACCGGGCCGGGCGCCCCCAGGTTGTATGGACGCGGCTGGTGGCCGATCTCGAGACCCCCGTGTCGGCGATGCTGAAGCTGAGCGACGGCCGGCCGATGAGCTGCCTCCTCGAGTCCGTCGAGGGTGGCGCCGTGCGCGGACGCTATTCCATCATCGGCATTGCCCCCGACGTCGTGTGGCGTGCTTTCGGCAATACGGCCGAGATCAATACCCGTCCGCAGACGCACGCGCACGCCTTCGAGCCCGAGCAGCAGCCGCCTCTGCAATCGCTGCGCGCGCTACTTGCCGCCTCACGCATCGACCTGCCGCCCGAGTTGCCGCCGATCGCCGCCGGCGTCATCGGCTACATGGGCTACGACACCGTGCGCCAGATCGAGCGCCTGCCGAGCGAGCCGCCGGACGCATTGGGCGTGCCCGACGGCGTCTTCGTGCGGCCGACCATCATGGTGGTGTTCGACGCGGTGAAGGACGAGATGATCGTCGTCACGCCGGTGCGTCCGAAGCCCGGCATCGACGCGCAGGCCGCCTACGAGCACGCGCTGGAGCGTCTGCGCAGCGTGGTGCAGGCCCTCGATGCGCCGCTGCCGCATGCCACATCCATGTCCGGCACCCAGCTCGCCCTGCCGGAGCCTGTCTCCAACACCACGCCCGCCGAGTTTATGGCGCTCGTGGAACGGGCCAAGGAGTACATCGCCGCCGGCGACATCTTCCAGGTCGTGCTCGCCCAGCGCTACACAGTGCCGTTCTCGCTGCCGCCGTTCGCGCTCTACCGCGCGCTGCGCCGCACCAACCCGTCGCCGTTCCTCTTCCACCTCGACTTCGGCGCCTTTGCGCTGGTGGGCTCTTCCCCCGAGATCCTGGTGCGCGTGCGCAACGGCGAGGTGACGATCCGCCCGCTCGCCGGCACGCGCCGGCGTGGCGCCACCTCCGACGAGGACAAGGCGCTGGAAGCCGAGCTGCTTGGCGACCCCAAGGAGCGCGCCGAACACCTGATGCTGCTCGACCTTGGCCGCAACGACGTCGGCCGCGTCAGCAAGATCGGCTCGGTGCGCGTCACCGACAGCTTCGCCATCGAGCGCTACAGCCATGTCATGCACATTGTCAGCAACGTTGTGGGCCAGCTCGACAAGAAGTGCGACACCATCGACGCGCTGATGGCTGGATTCCCCGCGGGCACACTGTCCGGCGCCCCCAAGGTGCGCGCCATGCAGATCATCGACGAGTTGGAGAAGGACAAGCGCGGCCCCTACGGCGGCTGTGTGGGTTACTTCTCCGCCGACGGCGAGATGGACAGCTGCATCGTGCTGCGCACCGCGCTGCTGAAGGACGGCATGATGCACGTGCAGGCGGGCGCCGGCATCGTCGCCGACAGCAACCCCAAGGCCGAGCAGGCCGAATGCGGGCAAAAGGCCCGCGCGCTCTTCAAGGCCGCGGAAGAGGCCGTGCGTTTCGCCGAGCGCGTGAAGCGCGGCAACCGATAGGAATTTGCCTATCTGCGCTAGATTGGTAAAATGAGGAGAAAAGACCTTCCTTTGACTTAGTATTATGTGCGGGAGTTCCCATGCAGATTCCCGAGCGCAAGTTTCTACCTGTAATCGACAGCATCCATCGCGCCGGCCTCGATCCCAACGCTTGGCAAGACGTCGTCGACCACCTGCACGAGCTGTTGCCGATGGCATGCGTTGCCCTGCACGGCTATCAGATGGGCACTCCCCCAGTGAACATCACTGTCGATGCCGGCTGGGACCCGCGCCTGATAGACGAGTTCAGGACGCACTGGGCAGCGCGTAATCCCTACCCTGCGTTGATCCCGCAAATGGTGGTCGGCGTGCCCGTCGTCGCGCACGCGAGCAGGTTCATCGAGATCGTGCGCAAGACGGACTTCTATCAGGACTGGCTGCTCAAGGAGGACTATGGCGCCGCTGTCGGCATACCCCTCTGGAGCACGCCTCAGCGTGTCTGCTTCCTCGCGTTCGACTACTCGACTCGGCGGGCTGCGAAGATCGACCAGCCTGCGACCCATATCGCAGCGACCATTGCACCGCATGTGGCGCGCAGTTTCGAGGTATCGCACCGCATAGCGAGCCTGCACTATGGACCGGCCCAATTGGCATCCCTGCTCGGGCGCATCAGCGGGCCGGCACTGATTGTCGACCACAGTCGGCGCGTGCGGCTGGCCAATGCTGCAGGCGAGACGATGTTGCGGTCTGGAGCAACCCTCAAGATCGACCGGGAGGGCGGCGTAGCGCTGGTGGACCCCTCCGCCGAGGCCAGTCTCGCGCAACTCTTACGCGCCTGCTTCGATCCTGACTTCGCGGCAACGCCGTGTGCCGTGAGCTTCACCACTGCCGATGGGGCGGCTTGCTGGCTGAACGTTGTACCCCTCGTCGCCGACGACTCCGTCGGCAAGGGGCTGCTCTGCAGGTTCCTGGCAGACCCCGAGCGGTTGGCCCTGCTAATCGTGAGCACTGATTGGGCAGCAAATGCGGACGCGGCGGCTCGGCTGCGTGAGGCCTTCAATCTGACGGCGACCGAGGTGAAGCTCGCGCTTGCCCTCATGCACGGCCGCAGTCTCGACGGCTATGCGCGTGATCGCGGCATAACCCTCAACACGGCGCGCAACCAGCTCCGCTCAATGTTCGAGAAGTGCAACACCCACCGCCAAGCCGAGCTCGTCGCGCTCCTGTTCAGCGAGTTGCGGCGCTCCATGAGCTTGTGACGGCGACCTCACCATCTGTCCGCCGGCATAGTCCAAACGCGTCATGGCGAGGGGCGGTGACTTGATTATGGTGTGCACTGTCTATATCTGCCTTTTTTGAGACTTTGTGAAATTTGATGGGGTGATCGTTGTTCATCGCTCGCCGCCTCTCTCGATGGGCTGAGCAAACAGGGGTTGGGGGAACCAAAGACGCAACGACAATCAGCCAACCAGGAACAGGCGCAAGAATATCCCTTGTGCTCTGGTGCGGGCGGGGTTGACCCGAGCATGTTTCGGGTCAACCCCATAGTTTTCCCTCTTCCCGGCTCGGCGCCAATTACTTGGCGAGTTCACTTTGGCCAGGCGCTCGGGCACCGCTTGTACACGAACGTGTTGATTTCCTTGACCAGGTCGCTGTGCACCATGCCGAAGGTGTCCTCGAGTTGCGCGGCTGTCCAGATCGCACCCTTGACCACCGCAGGGGCCTGAATCTCGCCGATCCCGAGCCAGGCCTTCGATACCTCGCCATCCTTGAACTGGAGCTTCGGCGCCAGCGACGCGCTGACAGGGATGACCTCGCTGCCGCGCTCGATATCGCAGCGGATCGCATGGGCCGGCAGCTTCAATTCGTATTGCGGTTTGGTCAGCGCCTCGATCATATCCTGGCGCTTGGCGCTTTTCGGCCACGCCGCAACCGAAAGCCCTCCCCTACAAGAAACCGGCCCCATCCCCTATCCTGGTGCCATGCTCACGCTTTCGCTGCTGCGCCATGCCAAGTCGAGCTGGGACGATCCCGGCCTGCAGGATTTCGACCGCCCGCTCAACGACCGCGGCCGGGAGGCAGCCCCGCGCATGGGCCGCTTCATGGCCAAGAACGGCGTTTTGCCCGAGCTCATCTTGTGCTCGTCTTCCGTGCGCACCCGCCAAACCCTCGACCTGGTGCTGGCGCATCTTTCGCCCGCCCCGACGGTCGCCTACGAGGACGCGATCTACCTCGCCGCCGCTTCCGTCCTCCTTCAGCACGTGCGCAAAGGCGCAGGGAAGGCCAAGCACGTCATGGTGGTGGCTCACGACCCCGGCATGCACCAGCTTGCCCTGGAGCTTGCAGGCTCCGGCGATCCCGAGCTTCTCGATGCGCTCGCCACGAAGTTTCCGACGGCCGGCCTTGCCGTCATCGACTTCGACGCGCAGGCGTGGTCCAGGGTGCGTCCCGGCGCCGGCCAGCTGCGCATCTTCATGACCCCGAAGCGGCTTTCCTAGGCTGCCAGACTGTCAGGGCTTGCTGATGGCCACGCGGCCCTCAATGGCCGTGGGCGCTCCTGCCAGACGCGGCCCGATGTTCTGCTTGATCCAGTCCACCAGCTTGGCGTTGCAGGCCTCCGCGGCGGCCTTGTCGGCGAAGATGCTGACCGTGGTGATGGTGCCGTCGTCGCCGAGCACCAGGTAGTAGCTCTTGAACCCCGGCTGGGACGTGATCAGGGGCACCGCCCCCTCGTTGGCCTTCTTGAGGACTTCCTCGGCGGTGCCCGGCTTCAGCTTGGCCTGACGAATGGCAGCATGCATGGCCGACCTCCCTGTCCAGCAATTCTCTTTCACAACGCCTGAGACGTTACGGCATCGGCCGCGGGCCGAGAACTCAACTTAGGCGCGCCAAACTTGACCTTGGGCGCGCCGGTCCCCTAAACCCTCACCATGCTGGTCCTGATCGATAACTACGACAGCTTCACCTATAACCTCGTCCACTACCTGGGCGAGCTGGGCGCGGCTTGCCACGTCGTGCGCAACGACAAGATCACCGTCGCCGACGTCATCAAACGCAAGCCCAAGGCCATCGTGCTCTCGCCCGGCCCCTGCACGCCCAACGAGGCCGGCATCTGCCTGGAGCTGATCGAGAAGGCGGGCCCCAAGATCCCGATCCTCGGCGTCTGCCTCGGCCACCAGGCGATCGGCCAGGTCTACGGCGGCAAGGTGGTGCGTGCGCCCGTTCTTATGCACGGCAAGCTCAGCAAGATCACCAATACGGGCAAGGGCGTATTCCAGGGCCTGCCCAAGAGCTTCGAGGTCACGCGCTACCATTCGCTGATCGTCGAGCGCGATGGGCTGCCGTCGAGCCTCACCGTCACCGCCAAGACCGCCGACGGCCTGATCATGGGGCTGCAGCACAAGACGCATCCGGTGCACGGCGTGCAGTTCCATCCCGAGAGCATCGCCTCCGAGCACGGCCATGCGCTGCTCGCCAACTTCCTCGAGCTGGCCGGCATGGCGCCGCGCCGCCGCAATGTGAAACCCGCCCGCCACGCCGCCTGACCTGCACGAGCCCCCCACATGAGCCCCGCCGACCAGCCCTCCCTCGAATTGCGCCAGCTGATCCAGAAAGTCTCCGGCGGCGCCACCTTGAGCGAGGTCGAGATCCGCACCGCGCTGGAGCAGATGACCGAGGGCGCCGCCACGCCGGCCCAGATGGGCGCCTTCCTGATGGCACTGCGCGTGCGCGGCGAGACGGTGGAGGAGATCGCCGGCGCCGCGCAGATGCTGCGCGCGCGCATGCACGGCGTTGAGGTGCCGCCGGGCGCCGTCGACATCGTCGGCACCGGCGGCGACGGCACCGGCACCTATAACGTCTCGACCTGTGCGGCGCTGGTCGCCGCCGGCGCCGGAGTGAAGATCGCCAAGCACGGCAACCGCTCGGTATCGTCCCTGGCCGGCGCCTCCGATGTGCTGACCGCGCTCGGCGTCAAGATCGACGTGCCGTTCGCGACCGTGGCCCGCTGTGTCGAGGAGGCGGGCGTCGGCTTCCTGTGGGCGCCGCAGCACCATCCTGCCTTGAAGCACTGGGCGCCGATCCGCGGCGAGCTCGGCATCCGCACCATCTTCAACCTGCTGGGCCCCATCTGCAATCCGGCGGGCGTCAAGCGGCAGGTGGTGGGCGTGTTCTCCTGGCACTGGGTGGAGCCGATCGCGCACGTCTTGAACAACCTCGGCTGCGAGCACGTGTGGGTGGTGCACGGCCACGACGGCCTCGACGAGCTCACCACCACCGGTGCCACCGACGTGGCCGAGGTCAAGGACGGCAAGGTGGTGGTGTTCGAGGTCACTCCGGCCGACGCCGGCCTCGCCCCCGCCAAGCTGTCCGACCTCAAGGGCGGCGACGCCAAGCACAACGCAGCGGCCATCCGCGACGTGCTGGCCGGCAAGAAGACGCCGCTGCGCGACATCGCCGTGCTCAATGCGGCGGCCGCGCTGATTGTTGCGGACAAGGCTGCCAGCCTTACGGAAGGGGCGGCGCTTGCTGCCCGCGCGATCAACTCAGGCGCCGCCAAGGCCGCGCTGGACCGGCTGATCGCCATCACCAACGGCTGACCGATCCCGACAGTGAGCGTCGTCCGTACCCGCCATCTCGCGCTGGCGCGCCACACGCGTGCCGATTGCGTTTTGGAGCGGCCTGGCATCCTTGAACGGGATTGCCGGTTACGGAAAGCGCCGCTCGGTCGGCTTGGTACGCAACCATCAGCAGACCCAGAGCCCGGGCCCAACGCAAGCGGAGTCTCTCATCGATCGCTAACCCTGGGATCCACCCTTCCGCCCCTTTCAGGGCGCGCGCCCGCCCATTGTCCACAAGGGGTGCGTATTTCCCGTCGGCATCGCACATAATGTCCTGCACAGCGGTGTAACATTGCTCGGCATTGTAGCGAATATGGGAAGCGGGTGGGGGCGGCCCGCAAGGGCCCGTGGACCAACGGTATGGCCGGGGCTCTGGTATCTGGCCTAAGCGAGCCTCACTAGGAGTCACAACCGCGTCAGGGGAGCGTATCGCCCCTTCCGCACGAACACGGCGCAGCGTATTTCTGCACTGGCAAAGCGAAGAGGTTCCCATGCTGATCAAGCGGCCATCCGACATCGCCCCTTCGGAGATCACGCCGCAGGGGGTCTATCTGCGCCGCCGCGAGTTCCTGGCCGGGGCTGCATCTCTGGGCCTGATCGGCACCATGTCGGCTGCGCTGCCCGGCCGTGCCGAGGCCGCGCCCTTGCAAGCGGCCAAGAGCCCGCTCTCCACCACGGGCGAGCCGGTCACCTTGCTCAAGGACATCACCACCTACAACAACTTCTACGAGTTCGGCACCGACAAGGGTGACCCGGCGCGCAACGCGTACACGCTGACCACCAGCCCATGGAAGGTCAAGATCGACGGCCTCATCGGCAAGCCCGGCGACTACGACTACGACGACCTCGTCAAGCCGGTGACTCTGGAAGAGCGCGTCTACCGCATGCGCTGCGTTGAGGGCTGGTCGATGGTGATCCCATGGATCGGCTTTCCGCTGTCCGAGGTGCTGAAGCGGGTCGAGCCCCAGGGCAGCGCCAAGTACGTGGCCTTCGAGACGCTGGTGCGGCCGGCCGAGATGCCGGGCCAGCGCGGCGTGTTTCAGCCGCTGCCGTGGCCCTACGTGGAAGGCCTGCGGCTCGACGAGGCCATGCATCCGCTCACCATCCTGGCCGTCGGCCTCTATGGCGAGACGCTGCCCAACCAGAACGGCGCGCCGATCCGCCTGGTGGTGCCCTGGAAGTACGGCTTCAAGTCCATCAAGTCGATCGTGCGCATCCGCCTCACCGACACGGAGCCGCCGATCTCCTGGAAGGTGCAGAACGCGCGTGAGTACGGCTTCTATTCCAACGTCAACCCCGAGGTCGACCATCCGCGCTGGAGCCAGGCGACCGAGCGGCGTATCGGCGAAGGCGGGCTGTTCGGCCGGCGCCGGCCCACGCTCAAGTTCAACGGCTACGGCGACCAGGTTGCCAGCCTCTATGCCGGCTTGGATTCTGAGAGCCAACCACTGACGCAATGGCCCGCGCTGCTTCCGCCCCTTGGCCTCGACGCCTCGTGCTGGGGGAGGACCCTGTGCGGCGGGTCATCTACATCGCCGGCATGGCCGCGGCGGTTTGGTATTTCTATCTGGGCATCACCGACCAGCTGGGCGCCGACCCGCAGAACACGCTGGAGCGCGCGCTTGGACTGTGGGCGCTGCGCTTTCTCGTCGCCTCGCTTGCCATAACGCCACTGCGCCGCCTCGGGGGCCCGAGCCTCATCCGCTATCGCCGCGCGATCGGGCTGCTCGCCTTCTACTATGCGGCGCTGCACCTGACCGTTTACATGGTGCTCGACCAGGGCCTCGACCTTCGGGCCATCTGGGCCGACATCGTCAAGCGGCCCTACATCACCGTCGGCATGCTGGCGTTCACGATGCTGGTGCCGCTGGCGGTCACGTCCAACAACGCCATGATCCGCCGGCTGGGCGGCGCGGCCTGGCAGCGGCTGCATCGCCTGGTCTACGTAGCGGCGGCAGCGGCGGCGATCCATTTTCTCTGGCTGGTCAAGTCGTGGACCTTCGAGCCGCTGTTCTACGCCACCGCGGTCACCGTCCTCCTGCTGTTCCGGCTAGGCCTCTATGTGCAGAAGAGGCTGCGGCCGAGCGCGCGGGAAAGACGCGCACCGGTCCGCGCCTGATGCTGCAGTCGGCCAGCAGGCGCATGGCCGCTACCCATGTGGTGCCGATCGAGTTGCATCGCCATGCGCCGCCGCGGCGGCGGTCTTGAACTCGGCCCGCGCGCTGCGCCAGTTGCTCACTTCTTCGCTGCGGTCGCGATGCCCTGCCATTCGTTCATTTGCACCCTTGCGATCAGCTTGTAGCCGGCGGCCTCCGGCTTGAAGATCGAGGCTTCGCCCTCTTTCACATCGAACCAGTCCTTGCCGAAGGCATCCATGATGTTGGGCTTGTGCGAGACGATGAGGGTGTTGGTGCCGGCGGCTGGCGGCGTTGCGGCATGCTTCTTCATGGCGGCGGCGCGCCGATTGTTTTCGATGGGCGTGACCACGAGCCCACCCTCGCTCACGTCCGGCGTCTTCTCGATCCCTTGGAATCCCGCAAGCTGCGCGGTTTCGTAGGCGCGGTAGAACTGACTGGTGAAGACTTTACCCACGGGCACGCCGATATCCTTGAAAGCCGCGCCCAGGGCCTTCGCCGCTTCGCGGCCCTTGTCGTTGAGCTGCCGCTGCTTGGCAACGTTATCCGGATTGAGCGGGTCGGTGTCCGCCTGGTCCTGATGTGTGGCGCCATGGCGGATGACGATCACATGTCCTCCGCCCTTGAGCGCGACCGCCAAATCCTTGTCCGACGGGCGCGCCGGTTGTGCGTAAGCCGGCAAACTCAGGGCCAATATCATACTCAGCAGGAGTGCGCGCAGTGATGCCATGGCGAAATCCTCCATCAAAATGCCTTCCCCCCAAAGGAAAGGAAGGCGCCGCATTGAATGCCCACACCTTAAACCTTACTGGGTGGGCGGATCTTTGGCGAAAATGTCGGCCGCAGCCCTTGCGTCAGGGCGATGGCGTCGTCCAGCGCCAGCGGCAGCGCGGGGCACGCCTGCGGCGATCACGCTGCTATGAATCTCGAACTTCAGATACACTAGGCCGACACTCGGGCCCGAGACGCGCATGAAGGATGATGTAGAGCCCAAGCTCCCGGCCGGGCGCCTGTTTCTCACTGTCTTCCCTTCCATCATGCTGCCGATGTTCCTGGCCGTGGTGGATCAGACCATCGTCTCCACGGCCCTGCCGGCGATCGCCGCCTCGCTCGGCAGCGTCGAGCGCGTGTCGTGGGTGGTGGTGTCGTATCTGGTGGCGGGCACCATCGCGGCACCTGTGTACGGCCAGCTGCGCGACGTCTACGGCGGCAAGCCCATGCTGTTCGTTGCGCTCGGCATCTTTCTCGCCGCCTCGCTGCTGTGCACCGTCTCCACCAGCATCGAGATGCTGAGCTGCGCGCGCGTTCTGCAGGGCCTGGGCGGCGGCGGCTTGATGACGCTGTCGCAGGCGCTGATCGGCGAGACCATCCCGCCGCGCGAGCGCGCCCGCTATCAGGGCTACCTCGCCTCCGTCATGGTGACGGCCAGCACCTTCGGTCCGGTGATCGGCGGCTACCTCACGCACCATTTCGGCTGGCGCAGCGTGTTCCTCGTCAACCTGCCCCTTGGAGCCGCCGCCTTCCTGCTCGCCGCTCTTCTGCCGCATCGCCCCGCACGCGAACAGCCCTGGTCGTTCGATGGCATCGGCCTCGTGCTGCTCGTGGCCTTTATCGTGCCGGCATTGCTGGCCCTGGAGCAGGTGCGGCGCTTGAATGCGGGGAGCCTCGGCGCGTTCGCCCTGCTGCTGGCGATCGGCTTTGTCGCGCTCGTTGCCCTGGTGCGGCGGGAGCGGCGTGCCCCCTTCCCGCTGCTGCCGATCTCGCTTCTGCGCCAGCCCACCATCTGGCGCAGCGATGCGCTCGCCGCCTGCCACGGCGCCACGCTGGTGTCGCTCATCGCCTTCCTGCCGATCTATCTGCGCGTCGTGGACGGCACCTCGGCGGCCGAGACCGGGTTGCTGCTGCTGCCGTTGATGATCGGCATCGGCTGTGGCTCGATGGCCACGGGGCGCAGCGTCAGCCGCACCGGCCTCACCGCCATCTTCCCGTCCGTCGGGCTCATTTTCGCGACCCTCTCGCTGTTGGCCTTCGCGCTGCTCGCGGAGCGGCTCGGCACGCGCAGCATGGCCTTCTTTCTGTTCTGCAACGGCCTGTTCATGGGCACGGTGATGGGCGTGGTGCAGGTGACGGTGCAGAACGCCGCGGGCACCGCCTCGCTGGGCACGGCCGCGGCCTCGGTGCAGCTGTCGCGCTCGATAGGCGCTTCGGTGGGCACGGCGCTGGTCGGCACGGTGCTGTTTGCCTCTCTCGCGCTGGGCGATCCGGACACGTCCCGCCTGTTCGGCGCGCTGCTGCAAGGCGGCCCCGATGCGCTGGCCACCGTGTCGCCTGAGCGGCAAGTCGTCATCCGCAGCGAGATCGCGGGTGCCTTCCGCGCGGCATTCCTGACGATTGCGGCGTTCGCTGCCGTCGGCACGATCCTGGCGTGGTCGATCCCGAACCGGCGGCTGTAAGCCGCGAACGGCACAGTGCACCCGGAGACAGCACATGGAACGCCCCGAAATCCTCAAGCGCGAGATCAAGGCGCTGGCCTTCGACCAGTACGGCACCATCGTCGACATGCAGAAAGGGCTGACCGAGGCCGTGACGCCGTTCCTGAAGGCCAAGGGCTGGGAGGGCTCGGCCGACAGCTTCGTCACCTGGTGGCGGCGCACGCACTTCGAGAACTCGATGATCGACGCGCTGCTGGACCGCGGGCACACGCCCTACCGCCAGATCGGCCATCGCGCCGTCTCCCACGTCATGGACCGCTGCAGGATCGCCTACACGCAAGATGAGGTACGCTGGCTGGTTTCCCAGATCGAGAGCCTGAAGCCCTTCCCCGACGTGGTGGCCGCTCTCGAGAAGCTGCGCGGCGCCGGCTACAAGCTGGCGATCCTGTCGAACGGCGACCGCGACATGCTGAAAGCCGCGGGGCCCCACATCGGCTTTCCCTTCGACCACGTGATCTCGGTGCAGGAAGCGGGCTACTTCAAGCCGCACTGGAAGACCTACGCGAAGGCCGAGGAGATCATCGGCGCTGATCGCTCCTCCATCCTGTTCGTCGCCAACCACGCCTTCGACTGCATCGGCGCGAAGGCCTATGGCATGCGCTCGGCCTTCATCGACCGCCGGAAGCGCCCGTTCGGCGAGACGCCGCACCAGCCGGATCTCATCGTCGGCAACTTCGCCGAGCTGGCGGCAACGCTGGCCTAGGTTGCGCCACGCGTGTCCCCTCTCCCCAAGCCCGCAGGGCAATGGGGAGAGGGTTAGGGTGAGGGGCGGCCACAGTCTCCAACGTCGGAGTGTGCCGCTGCCCCTCACCCTAACCCTCTCCCCGCGAGCGGAGAGAGGCGGCGGCGGCGTTTACCTCACCCCAGCGTCAGCAGCTTGCCCTGCAGCTGCAGAATGCAGCCCTCGATGTTGTGCAGCGTCTCATCGATGCGATGCAGCTCCTGCTCCATCTCGGCGGGATTGCGCGCGCGGCGCTCGGCCTTCGGCACGGTGGCGACCTCGAACAGCGATGCGAACACCCACCAGATGCCACGCCCAATCCACCTGAGCCAAGACACGGCCGGCTTGCGCTTGCCAGCCTGCTGCGCCGGCGGGCGCACATGCTTCAGCCGCCGCCTCAGCGCACTGCGCAGAAACTTCAATTCGCGCTGCTTGTGCCGCAGTTCCTTCAGCGCAGCTTTCGCTTCCACCGCCGACGTCACCGAGACGGCAACTGCGGTCCCATCGATTTTCGTATAGCGCATCGGCGCAAGCTGCATGGCTCGTCCCCCGCCTGTCGCGTTGTCGGGCGCGACCCTAGCGGCCCCTCGGCAATAGTCCAGACACACGAGGACGTTAGCTGGCGAATGCCACGCGCCGCAGCCTTCGGCCGCGCGCGAAACTGAATTCCAATCGCGAGATTGTCGCACCGTGGCATGGGCGCGCGAGTTCACATTTCGTGTGCGTTCGGCGTGAAAATTGCCTGCAAAGATTGGATAAAACTAGCCTCATTGTGGCCACAAGCCTTGCCGACAGAGGGCCGCCCAAAAGCAAACCGGCTCTCGCCTGCGTCCGGGGAGGACGCGAGAGCCAGCGTTGCTCGAGGAGGGATTGGGACCGCAGCGGTCAACGGGGGATTTGACATGCGTCAGACTTTCCAAGCCGCCGTCGGTGACGCCGCCGGACCCGGGCATCTGCCCCAGTGTCTGCTCGGGGCGGGTTCGGCTTGTTCGTCAATCTGAAGTTAGGAGAAGCAATCATGAAACGGCTGATTACCGTGGCACTCGGTGCTGCCCTTTGCATGCTGGCGACGGCTGCCTCCGCCCGCCCGAACGACTTTTCGGCCCCTGGCAACGACTACTCGTCCTACCGCGATTACGATCGCTCTTACACGCGTCCCCGCTATCGCCGCTCGGCCAAGAGCCGGCATCGGCGCCGCCACGTCACCCGTTCGAGCCGCCGCGCCGGCGTGAGCCGCCGTCATGTCGCCCGCCGCGCGCGCCCCACGCCGATGGCCCAGCGCAGCTTCACGCGCTATGCCGCGCCCGGCGTGTCGCGCGGCTGTTTGACCCCGGCTGCCCGCGCTCTCCTGGGCCGCATCGAATCCCAGTTCGGCGCGGTGCAGATCATCTCCACCTGCCGTCCAGGCGCCCGCATCGCAGGCACCGGCCGCATCTCGCGCCACGCGAGCGGCAACGCCGTCGACTTCAACGCTGGTCCGCGCAAGGGGGCAATTGTGCAGTGGCTGATCGCCAACCATCGCTCCGGCGGCACCATGACCTATGCCGCCATGAGCCACATCCATGTGGACATCGGCCCGCGTTTCGTGTCGCTCAACTCGGGCGGCGCCCGCTACGCCAGCCGGTACAGGTAGCTGCACTGGCTCAAGCGGAAGGGGCGTACGAGGCGCCCCTTCCTGCTTGTCCGTCTAGCCCGACACGACCAGCCAAAGCCCGCGCGCCAGATAGACCAGCGCCACGCTGATCGTCACGCGGCGGCTCCAGATGCGAAAGCCGGCGTCAGTCATGCGCAGCAGCACGGGCGCCGCCAGCGACGTGCCGGCAAACGACAGCGCGATCGCCGCGACATATCCCCACCAGGGAACGCTGATGTCGAAGGCGAACTCGAACGAGCCGAAGTAGGCGATGCGATAGAGGTGGCCCGCGACCTGCGTCACCGCCTTGGTGCCGACGATGGTCTTGCGATCGAGATGGCTCTTCTGGAAGAAGATATCGAGGATGTGCCCCGCGGCGCCCGCCATCAGCTGCAGCACGATGATGAAGGCCCCGCAGATGTAAGGGGCACCGGGCCGGGTGATGTCGGGCGTCAGCCGCTTCGGCAACAGGTCGGCGGCGAACGGAATGAGGCCCAGGCCCAGATACAGCGTGGCCTTGTTGGGCAGGATAGCGACCGTGCGCAGCGCCAGAAACATCGCCGTCGCACCGACCAGGTAGCGCACGACGATGCCCCAGTCGACGTGTGCCAGCCACAGCGCCGCGCGCCAGCCGTTGGACGAGGTCTGGATCACGCCGAACAGCACCATGGCCGGCGCCACGTCCATGTAGATGAGCAGCACGCCGAGCAGGATCATGCCGCCGGCCATGCCGAAGATGCCGGAGATGAACGACGTGACGAGGATCGTGACGGCGACGATGGCGAGGGCGAGCGGTGCCAGCATCTAGCACTCATCCGGCAGCGGAGGCAGGAGGGTGCAGTCGGCACCGCCCTCCCCTCGATGGGGAGGGTGGCTCGGCACGCTCTTGTGCGTGACGAGCCGGGTGGGGTGAACAAACAAGGGATACCCTCGCAGCTCACCCCCACCCCTAGCCCCTCCCCACAAGGGGGAGGGGAATCCCCTCGCGCCATTTTTCACGGGGCCACGCGCCGAATAGTCTGCCATCAACGCGCGCCCGCCAGCAGCGCCTCGGCCCTCTGGCGCACGGCAGGCGGCAGGTCGCAAGCCTTGTGCGCGACCTTGTCGAGGTGGATGGCGGTGAGCTCGCACGAGGCCACCAGGTTCCCCGTCTCGAAGTTGCGCATGTCGTGACGGAAGCGCAGGCGCTTGTCGGCCACCTCCAGGATGTGCGAGCGGACCTCGATGGCGTCGCCGGCGAACAGCTCCTGCTTGTAGCTGATGTTCTGCTGTACGCCGGCCATACCGTGGCGCCCGCCGCGCAGGTACGTTGGCGTGAGGCCCAGCTCGCAGAACAGTACCCAGCTCGCCTCGTCGAACTTGGCGGTGTAGGTGGCGACGTTGATGTGACCGATGTGGTCGCAGTCGCGCGGGTAGACCGCGCCCCGGTAGGTGATCAATCCCTTGCCGTCGTCTGTCATGGTTCCCTCGCTCGCGCCCGCGGTCGCGGACAAGGTAGCGCTTGACGCTCGCGCGCAACAACACGCCTTGACGCTCGGCTGATTTGCGCTCTTCCCTAGCCGCAGGCCAACCCATAGGGAGCATCCGCGCCCCGTGAAGGCACCCATGCAGCTCGAAGCGCCGTTTCGCCCTGCCACGCCCGCCGATGCCGGTGCGCTGGCCGACTTCGTGCACTTCGCCAGCGAGGGGCTGGCGCTGCACCTGTGGACCAGGATGGCCGGCCCCGGTGGTGACCCGTGGGCGGTGGGCCGCGAGCGGGCGGCGCGCGCAACCGGCGCCTTCTCCTACCGTAACGCGGTGGTGATGGAACTGGAGGGGCGCGCCGCCGCCTGCCTCATCGGCTATGCGCTCCCCGACGAGGTGGAGCCCATCCCCGCCGACATGCCGCCCATGTTCGTGCCCTTGCAGGAGCTGGAGAACCTGGCTCCCGGCACCTGGTATGTGAACGTGCTTGCCGCCTATCCCGAGCATCGCGGCAAGGGCTGCGGCACGGGGCTGCTCGGCCTTGCCGACAACATCGCGGCAGAAGGCAGCAGGCGCGGCCTGAGCATCATCGTTGCCGATACCAACACCGGCGCGCGCCGCCTCTACGAGCGCTGCGGCTATCGCGAGGTCGCCAAGCGGGGAATGGTGAAAGAGGACTGGCAGCATCCGGGACGCGACTGGGTGCTGCTGGTGAAGCCCGGCTGAGCAGCGGTACCTCCGACTAGACTGGTCTCGCCTCGAGAATGCTGACGGGTGCAGCCGTAGGAAACGACTGTTCCCAGCGCGAAACCGGCATCGCTCAGGAGCTTGGCAAACTCCCTGCGCGTGCGCTCTCGTCCACCCGGCGTCATCACCAGCATTTCCAGGTCGAGCAGGAACGCTTCCGGCGTAATTCCAGGCTGCCCGGGCTCAGGCAGCTCGCGCTCGATGAGCAGCAGCTTGCTGTTCGGCGGAATGGCCCGTCTGCAGTTGCGCAGAATGGCTCCGGCTCGCGCGTCGTCCCAGTCGTGAATGACAGTCTTGAGAAGGTAGGTGTCCCCGTTTGGCGGCACGGTCTCGAAGAAGCTTCCCCCGACAAGCTGCACCCGCGTGCCGACCTCGTTGTCGTTCTGCGCGGGCAGGGCATTGGCAACGACGTGCGGCAGATCGAATAGAACGCCGCGCAAGGCTGGATTGGCCGTCAGGATGGCAAACAACAGCTCACCAGTTCCTCCCCCCACATCGATCACCAGGCCTGCATTGGAGAAATCGAACGCATTAAGCACGGCGGCTACTTGGGCAGCAGAAATACCCCGCATGGCCTGATCGTGAATTTCGGATTCCTGTGGGTTGGCCGCGTAGAACTCGAACAAGTCCATACCCAGCGTTCGCTCGGCGCCGCCACCGCCGGCACGCACGGTCTGGAGAAAGTCCGACCAGCAGCGCCAACGGACGCCGCCGGCCATGAAAAGAACGGCGGCACGATAGGAGCCGGCGATGTCGCTCCGCAGCAGCCGGCCTGTCTCGTTGAGCGAGAACTCGCCCGTATCCGCTTCCGCGAATACGCCGAGCGCGGACAGGGTGCGCATCACGCGGTGAAGGGCACCGGCATCGGCTCCCGTGGCCGAAGCCAATTCTGCGCCGGTCATCGGCCTTTGGGCGAGATGGTCGGCAACCCGCAACTCGGCGGCGACATAGAGGGCTTGGGAGGCGCGCATACCGAATGCAATCTGGCGAAGGGCAGAGGCCCCTTGGGCACGCGTTTGGGGTTGCGTGGCGATTGCTCCTCCAACTTCGATACGCGCACAGTCGTAAAGCGGCCCGAGCCGTGCCACCAGATCGAAACTCGTTCACGCCCAAATGCAACCAAACCAGAGCCGAGACGTTGGCGAAACGGCAAGTCCCGTCGTAAGCTTTTGCAATGACCGACATTCTCACCAAGATCGCCGCCTACAAGCGCGAGGAGGTCGCCGTCGCCAAGGCCGCCCGGCCGCTGGAGGTCGTGGAGGCGGCGGCCCGCCAGGCGCCGCCGGTGCGCTCCTTCGCCAAGGCGCTGGAGACGAGGATCGCCGCCAATGCGTTCGCGCTGATCGCCGAGGTCAAGAAGGCGAGCCCGTCCAAGGGCCTCATCCGCGCCGACTTCGATCCCGCAGCGCTGGCCAAGGCCTACGCCGAGGGCGGCGCCGCGTGCCTCTCCGTGCTGACCGACACCCCATCCTTCCAGGGCGCGCCCGAGCACCTCGACCGCCGCCCGCGCCGCGGCCGGGCTGCCCGCGCTGCGCAAGGACTTCATGCTCGACCGCTACCAGGTCGCCGAAGCCCGCGCGCTGGGTGCCGACTGCATCCTCATCATCATGGCGCTGGTCGACGACGTGCTGGCCGGCACGCTGTGCGCCTACGCCAAGGCCTGGCACATGGACGCCATCGCCGAGGTGCACGACAAGACCGAGCTCGACCGCGCGCTGCAGCTCGACTGCCGCCTGATCGGCATCAACAACCGCGACCTCAAGACCTTCGACACCGACGCTGGAGATGACGGAGCGGCTGGCCCCGCGCGTGCCGCACGATCGGCTCGTCATCGCCGAGAGCGGCATTGCCATCCAACGCCGACCTGCAGCGCCTGGCCAAGGCCGGGCGTGCGCGGCTTCCTGGTCGGCGAGAGCCTGATGCGCCAGCCCGACGTGGCCGCCGCCACGCGCGGCGCTGCTCACTCCGGGGCCGGGGATGACGCGACATGACCAAGCTCACCCATCTCAACGACAAGGGCGAGGCGCGCATGGTCGACGTCTCCGACAAGGAGACACACGCAGCGCACCGCGCGCGCGGAAGGCTTCGTGGCCATGGCGTCCGCAACGCTGGCGCTGGTCGAGAGCGGGCGAGGCCAAGAAGGGCGACGTGCTGGCGGCCGCCCGCATTGCCGGCATCATGGCGGCCAAGAAGACGCACGAGCTGATCCCGCTCTGCCATCCGCTCGCCATCACCAAGGCCGGCGTCGACTTCGAGCTCTCGCGCGAGCCCACCGGCATCCGCGTGACGGCCGAGGTGAAGGTCGGCGGCCAGACCGGCGTCGAGATGGAGGCGCTCACCGCCGTCTCGGTTGCCTGCCTCACCATCTACGACATGCTCAAGGCCGCCGACAAAGCCATGACCATCGGCGACATCCGGCTCGATCGAGAAGACCGGCGGCCGCTCCGGCACCTATCGAGCCGCGGATAACAAAGGGCGCTGACGCCATGGCCCTGCTGTCGGTCGAAGAGGCGCTTGCCCGCATTCTCGAGGGCGTCGAGCCGACCGAGCCGGAGCGCGTGGCCATCGAGCAGGCGCACGGGCGCGTGCTGGCCGAGCCGCTGCGGGCGCTCGTCACGCAGCCGCCATTCAACGCCTCGGCCATGGACGGCTATGCCGTGCGGGTCGCCGACGTGAGGCAGCTTCCGGCGCGGCTCGCAATCATCGGCGAGGCCGCCGCGGGCCATCCCTTCGCCGGCAGCGTCGGCAAGGGCGAGACGGTGCGCATCTTCACCGGCGCGCCTGTGCCCGACGGCGCCGACGCCGTCGTCATCCAGGAGGACACCGAGCGCGACGGCGCCCATGTCGTCGTGCGCGAAGGCGCGCCGGAGGCCGGCCACATCCGCACGCGTGGTTTCGATTTCCGTGAAGGCGACACGCTGCTCGCCGCCGGGCGACGGCTCGGGCCCGCGCGAAATCTCGCTCGCCGCGGCGATGGGGCATCGGCGCAGTTGTCCGTGCGCCGCCGTCCCCGCATCGCCATTATTTCAACCGGCGACGAGCTGGTGCAGCCGGGGAGCACGGCTCGGGCCCGGGCCAGATCGTCGCCTCCAATCACCTGGGGATAGCCGCGCTGGCCGAGGCCGCCGGCGCCGCGCCCGAGCAGCTCGGCATCGCGCGCGACACCGCCGCCGACCTCGACGCCTGCTTCGCCCGGGCGCAAGGCGCCGACGTCATCGTCACCAGCGGCGGCGCCTCGGTCGGCGACCACGACCTGGTGGCGCCCGTTCTGGAGTCCCGCGGCATGACGCTGGCGTTCTGGAAGATCGCCATGCGGCCCGGCAAGCCGCTGATGTTCGGCCGGCTCGGGCGCTCGCGCGTGCTCGGCCTGCCCGGCAACCCGGTTTCTTCCCTCATCTGCTCGCGCATCTTCCTGCTGCCCCTGATCCGCGCCTTGCTGGGAGAGCCGGCAAACGAGGAGCGCCCCCTGCAGGCGCGCCTGGCGGCGCCTCTGGAAGCCAACGGCCCGCGCCAGCACTACATGCGGGCCGTCTCCAGGCCCGGCGCCGGACGGCCAGCCCGAGGTGGCTCCCGTGCGCTCCCAGGACAGCTCCCTGCTCGCGCCTCTGGCCGAGGCCGACTGCCTCCTCGTCCGTCCGCCGCGCGCGCCGGCGGCCCCTGCAGGCGCTTTGGTGGACATCCTGCCGCTCGACTTGTGAGCCGCCGCAAAGGCTTGGGGCTCTCCAGGGGCCTTTTTGGGGGCGTACAAACCAGTTGCGGAACATCAGGCGAACATCTATGTTCCCGCTTTGTACGTAGGAGTTGAGTCGCGCTCCAACCCACGCCTGGGAGAAACCCATGCTGACGGCCAAGCAGAAAGAGCTGCTCGTCTTCATCGACACGCGCCTGCGCGAGACGGGCGTGCCGCCCTCCTTCGAGGAAATGAAGGAGGCGCTGGCGCTGCAATCGAAGTCGGGCGTGCACCGCCTGATCATGGCGCTGGAGGAGCGCGGCTTCATCCGCCGCCTGCCGCATCGCGCCCGCGCCATCGAGGTCATCAAGGTGCCCGACGCCATGACCGACGGCGGCCAGCGCCGCGGCACGCTTCAGCCCCAGCGTGATCGAGGGCAGCGGGCCCCGTCGCCAGCCGCAGCTTGCACCGCCGCCCGCGGCCTATGCGGCATCGAGCGGCGCCACCGTGCCGCTGATGGGCCGCATCGCCGCCGGCGTGCCGATCAGCGCCATCCAGGACCACACGCAGGACATCGGCGTGCCGCCCGACCTGATCGCGGGCGGCGAGCACTTCGCGCTGGAGGTGCAAGGGCAATTCGATGATCGACGCCGGCATCAACGAGGGCGACATCATCATCGTGCGCCGCTGCGACACGGCCGACAACGGCGACATCGTCGTGGCGCTGGTCGAGAAGGAGGAGGCGACGCTGAAGCGGCTGCGCCGCAAGGGGCCCTCGATCGCGCTGGAAGCCGCCAACCCCAACTACGAGACCCGCATCTTCGGCCCCGACCAGGTCGACATCCAGGGCCAGCTGGTGGGCCTGATCCGGCGGTTCTGACGAACCCCCAAGTTGTAGTCTGCATTTGGTTTTGCGTTCCGCGACAAGCGTTGCACCGCAGAGCCTGCACCAATGACCGCTGATTGGAAGAAGTTTGAGGAAGCGGTTGCTGCTTTCCTACAAGCTGCCGATCCGCGAGCGAAGGTGCTCCACAACGTCAAGCTCCCGGACATTCATACGCGTACACCCAGACAACGCGATGTCTGGATCGAAACCACATACGGTGGGCACATCCCAATTTCGATACTAGTAAGCTGCAAGCGTCTTTCGTCGAAGCTCGACCAACAAGATATCGATGCATTCGTTGGCGAGTTGCGATCGTCGACCGCACACCTCGGAGTCCCTCTACTCCTATTCGGGCTATACGGAACCCGCAATTGCCAAGGCCGCCGCCATCGGAATAGCCTGCTGCACACTTTATGAGGATCGTGCGCCCGATATTCCAGAAGTGCTGTTCTTTTCTGCCTTCTGTAACACCGAGGCTTTCCGCCTATCAATGACCGGCGATCCAGGCAATGCACTGCAAACGATGAATGACATCTTTGATATTCCTGTGAGCACACCCAACGGTATTAAATCGGCCCTGGAGGTCCTGGCACAAGAATATCAGTCGAACAGAGGAATTGCCCTATCAAATCTTGACCCCGCAAACTTGCCCACATGGAGTTCGGAGATCGAAATCGAGCATCATCATCTGCCACGACCCATCAAGCTCGGACTTCTAAGCCAATGGAAACGCTATCAAGCACAGATGGAATCTTGGCTGGTCAATGGCTCATATTCGTTCTCGAATCGAAACTTCAAAGGTTCCATTGCGACACCTGCCATCGATAGGTTAGGCCCTCACCCAGGTCCTGGTTGGAAGCCTGTGGAAATGGATCAACCTTTGGTCCAGACGAATGTGATTAGTTGCTTTCTGCAGATGCCTATCGGCTTAGTTCCGGCGCATTCGTGGGTATCATGAGCTCGAACAAGGGATTGAGCCATGGCCCGCACACGAGACGATCTGTGGCGTGATTTTCCGAAGACGGCGACCGAGTTCGAGGAGCGCTTTGCGACCGAGGATGACTGCCGCGCCTACTGGGTCGAGGCGCGCTGGGGCGGCGAGCCCGCCTGCGCGCGCTGCGGCTGCAAGCGCGTGTGGACGATCCGCGACGGCACCACCTTCGAGTGCGCCGAATGCGACCACCAGACGAGCCTGACCTCGGGAACGGTGCTCGAGAAGACGCGCAAGCCGCTCAAGATGTGGTTTCGCGCCGTGTTCGAGATCTCGACGCGGCGCACTGGCATCTCGGCCAAGGACCTGCAGCGCATCATGGGCTTCGGCTCCTACGAGACGGCCTGGACGTGGTTGCACAAGCTCAGGGCCTCAATGGTGCGCAAGGAGCGCGAGCCACTTCGCCCTTTCGTGCAGGTCGACGAAACCCTCGTCGGGGGAAAAGGCGGACCCAACAAGGAGTTGGTGCTGGTGGCGACGGAGGCGGGAGGGCGCGTGCGCCTCGCCCACGCGGCCAACAACGATGAGGCCACTTTGAAGCGCTTCGCCGACGGGCAGATCGCCCCCGACGCCGAAGTCACGACCGACGGGCTCGCCAGCTACAACGAAAGGAGCCTCGGCGAACGGCCCCACGAGCCGAAAGTGCAGACCAAGGCCGAGCGGCGCGAGAAGGACGCGCTGCAGGGCTGCCACTGGACGATCTCGCTTCTGAAGCGCTGGCTCTTGGGCACGCATGCCGGCGCGGTCCAGCGCAAGCACCTGCAGGCTTACCTCGACGAGTTCGCCTTCCGCCACAACCGCCGCAAGACCAACGGCGTTGCGCATCGCGGCTCGCGTCATCGAAGGGCTCGTTGCGAGCAAGCCCCTTCCAGGGCGGAGGCTGGTCGAGGCAACGATACCGTGCCGATGGTTCGATGTGGCTCAGCCGGAGCTAAGCCG
>CAWHUM010000016.1:0-114013 GCA_963832445.1 uncultured Alphaproteobacteria bacterium | reverse complement strand
AGGACAGACCTTCGTCATGCTGGCTAAGCACCTTCTTGGCCTTTTTGTCCGAGGGCCGGTACCCCGTCCGGCGTCCGAGCTTGACGCCACGGGCCTTGGCGCCGGCCAGGCCCGACTTGACCCGCTCGCGGATGAGATCTCGCTCGAACTCGGCCAGGCCGGCCATGATGGTGCGCATCAGCTTGCCGCTGGCCGTGCTCAGGTCGAACGTCAGGCCGGTCTGAGCAAGCACGCTCACCTTCCAGCTGTGCAGGTTGTCGAGGGTCTGCACCAGGTCCTGCGTGCTGCGGCCCCAGCGGCTCAGCTCCGTGACCAACACCGCATCGATCTGCCGGGCCTGGGCCAGCGCCATGGACCTTGGAGCGCGCTCGGCGCGGTCATTCTCTGGCACCCGACGCGGTCTCCTTGAAAATGCCGACGATGCGGTGGCTTGCCACGCTTGGCAAAGGCCCGGAGATCACGCTCCTGGCGCTCGCAAGCACTGGTCGTCGGTGCTGACGCGGCAATAGATGGCGACCTGTCCCATTTGACCCCCCTGCGCAGTGGCCTTAAGGACAATGGCACGCCTCTCCACATATCAGCGTGGACGCGTGTGGGTCATCCTCACGCGGGCTCCTGATCACCACCAAGCAACAGGAGCCGATTGGCCGGGCAAAACTCTCATTTCGCGAAATCCTCTACGGCCTGCAGAAGTTGGTCAGCCAGCGCGCCGGGCAGCCGCTTCGAAAACACGTCGGCCAAGGCGCAGTAGTACCAGCACTGGTCAGCCTTACCACTGTTGAACCGTTCCCAGAGCGCATCGCCGTGGGCACGATAGTCAAGGAGGATGGCTTCGGCGTTGTGGGTCTTGTCCGCGAGCGAGACGAGCAAGGACTGCACCGGCTTGGAAGCCAGTTTCGCGAGATAAGCTTCCTTGCGGGGCCGCCATTCCGGCTTTGGATCGGTCCCGTCGGTGCAGTCGTCCACGATTTTGGCAACGGCATCGCCGAAGCGCTTTCTGATGTCGCAAAGCAGTCCCTCCGCACCGCCGTGATTGGAAGCTTGATCCTCAACGGCATCGTGTAGCAGCGCGGCGATGGCCTGGTCCTCGTTGCCACCATGCTCGATCACCAACGCAGACACGGCTACGAGATGCGAGATGTAGGGAATTACCGTGCCTTTGCGGACCTGTTCGCGATGAAGCCAATAGGTGTAAAGGAAAGCGCCGTCATAGCGGCTGGTTAGGATCATTCCCAGTCGTCTCCCTGCTGGTCTCCGGCGTGACGGTCTGCTCGTTCAGCATGTCCTGTTCATCCAGGAAGTCGCACAGACGGGCGATGAGCCGATAGGACAGACCTTCGGCGTGTTGGTTAAGAACCTCCTATCTCGTTCATCACCTATGGGCGCAACAAAACCCCATGCCGCGTGCGCGCGTAATGGTGCAAGTGCCACACCTCCCACCAAACGCGGATTACCCACCAAACAGCCGGCGGAACAGCCCGACCTTCTTCTTCAAGGGGGCGCGGATTGGTAGGCTCGGGGGCGGTGGTGGCGCTGCGTGAGCGTTCGCCGCAGGTTCTGGCCGCTTTGTCTGTGCAGTTGGTTCGCTTGACTGGCGCCAGTTCGTTGGCGGGGTCCATTGCGGGGGGGGCCTGGTACTCGCAGACGTTGCTGGCCCGCCCGGCCCAGAAGATACAAACGGCGCCTGCGGTTCAACATCACGCGGCAAAGATCTCGTATTCAAGAACTGCATCAGTGACGACGGCACCTCGATAGTGTCCTTGGCTCTCGTGATGGCCACATAGATCAACCGAAGCTCCGAAGGATCGATCTCCGATGTGATCTGCCCGCGCTCCTTCTTTGGAAGGCTCTTCAGGAAGTCGTCCATGAGTTGAACCTCCGGCCATTCCCGCCCCTTCGCCTTGTGCGCGGTTGACACGACAAACGTCGCAGTCATCTTCATCGGCCACCTTGTTGAGGGCCCACAAGAGCTGCCTTTCCCCCCGCGCCTCCACCAGGTTTACGAAAGTCAACAGCTCTTCGCCCTCGCCGCTGCGAACGAACTCCACCACCTGCTGCCAGTTCTCGAAGCCGAAGAACTCCGGCACCGAGCTCGGGTGGCCTGCCTTAAGGTCTTCCACGCCCCGTAGCATTGCAATTAGCTCGTCAGTTCCGCCAACCAAGTGGGGCCTCTTGCCCGCGTCTAGCGCCTCGATGATTGCTGTAATCGCAGTCGCGTTCGTTCTGGCTAGTACCGTCCCATTCGAGACGCTTGCGATGCGGCTGTGACGCTCGGGCATTGCCTTTCAATTTCTTACCAGCGTTGAGCATCTCCAGGACGCAATTGGCGGCATGGGCTATCTCACCCCCAAAGCGGAATGAGATTGTCAGGTCCGTAGCGTGAACCGCAGGGGCTTCCTCCATGGCGTTGATGGCACCGCGCCACTCGTAGATTCGTCGGTACTTGTCGCCGACGTAGACGATCTGCGCATCCTGCTTCCTCAGTACGTCCAGCACGACTGGGTTGGTATCCTGAGCTTCATCCAGGAGGATGTAATCAACAGGCAGGCACGGCTCAGACAAGGCCCAGACCTTCAGGTAGCCGTCATGCCCAAGCGGAATTGGATCGTCTGTCGCCAACATCCTAGCCCACACATGCTTGGCTCCATCCAATGCGACCTGAATGACCTGCTGGACAACTTCGTTCGGCGCGGCGGCGAGCGACCCATGCCGAGGGACGTGCTTCAGCAACAGCTCGGGCTCGGCGCCCTGGCCAAAGCGCCGGATCGTCGACGATAAGGAACGCTTGCGATCGGGCGGCGAGGACATGATTGCGATCGACGCGCCAATTCTTCAGTTGCAGGAGTTCGACGAGTCGGTTGGCCGTGATCTTTCGCGTTAGCTTATCCGCGGTGTACTTGCCCTTCAGACTTCGGAATGCCAGTGCATGCGTGGTTGCGCAATCCACGTCCGAGGGAAACCTGCCACGGCTGTCAAAGACGATCTTCTTGTTGAAGGCCAAGTACTGACCCTTGCGGGGTGTGCTGTGTGCCAACAGCTGCAGTGTCGACGTCTTGCCCGAACCTGCATAGGCATTAATCTTGAGCGACTCCCCTGGTTGTGAAGGCCTCCACCGCCTGTTCCTGCTCGGGCGTCGGCGTGAATGACGGGGGTTTACCTTCTGATCGGCGTGGCCCGGAGCGTGTCGTCCGTCGGTCAGTGGACCGCCCCGATGACGTCTGTTCCGTGCTGCCGGGGGGGCTCCCGATTGATACAGTTGGCGTAGGGCAAGTGGCAGCACCGTCGCTGGCTCTGCGTTGCCTTGGGTCTACATCGGCCCCCTGCAGCGTGGCTCTCTTCCTCGAGCAGTTCACGAGGTCTCGGACGGCGTGCCGTCTGCTTCCGCCTCGAAGCTCCTCCTGTCAATATTCCGAAACGCTTTGGTATCGCCTTCCTCTCGGGCCCGCTCGAATTCGCCCTCCAATCGGTCGATCTGAAAACTGATGTATTGTCTGGTCACCTTGGCCCCCTGGCCGTACCCGGTAAGTGGCGCCTAACACTTTCCCACCCCGGCGCAACTGAATGCAGCTAACACACTGTCGCACACCTATTTGCGCCCGGGCATGGGCCGTTCATTAGGCGCGAACACACGCCCAACGTCCGATTTGACTGCCAAGACCTCTGCAATCAATTCGAAATCTGTTGCCTAACGTCGTGACATCGCCATGAGCAGCGCAACCGCGTGGATCATGCGATCATTGAGTACGTCCTCGTATGCATCCAGTCGCTCACACAGCCCGTGGAAGGTGCGCCAGCGCATCCACTTGGGCTTGTAGTGCGTGTTGTCGGCTTCGCTGTAGACGAGCCGGGCCTCGATAGTCTTGATCCCTCGTTCAGCTCGGGCGGTGGGCGAGAGGAACTGTGAGCGGTAAGCCATCCCCCGCCCTTTCCAGTATCTCTGGCTAGCGAAGACGTTCTGACCGCGTGGCAGCCACAGCACGGATGCCCGGTCTGCGGTCATCGGACAGAAGAAGTACCACTGGAAGCCGCCGAACGGTCTTGGGACCTTGGTCATTCCAATCGTGTGGTTGAAACCTGGGAACCGGAACTCCATCCGACGCAGCGGACCGTCGTCCATGCAAATGGTGAGCTCCCCCTCAACGGGCGATCCATGGACGGCAATACGCGCTTTATGGGTTCCATGCCTAAGGCCGGCGCGGATCAGCTTGTTGATGTCGAGGCAGAGGCCGGTGTCCAGGGTCCTGCGCTGGCGCGCTCTAGGCATAATTGCGAACCCCGCTGTTTCAGATGGAAAGTTTGCAAGCGGCCCTTCATCGCGCTCGTCGGGCGGCGATGCGCTGCGTCCGCTCGAGCCAACCGCCGATTCCGATGCGCCAGCGGCCGGCGAGGGCCTCGTCGCGGGCTTCGAGCCGGCGGTAAGTCTTCCAGTGCATGCGGGGCGGCTTTGGGCCAATGCCGTCGTCGAGGCCAAATAGGCGAGAATCCAGGCCGCCGCGCTCCTCGAGGCGCTGCCGGATACGCCAGCGGATATCACACAAGGTTAGGGCCGGATGCTGGTACTGAGACTCGTACCGGGCGCTCCTGCACAGCCGGCAGCGGAAGCGTGCGCCACCATACAAGATGCGGCAACGCCGCCGGCACGATGGGCACTCGAACCAATGCCTGCAGCTCCCGAAGTGCATGGCGGTCGTGGTGATGGGTATCAGCTCGCTCGATGTCCTCCGGGATGCCTTTGTGGGGAGTGTGGCGGTAGCGCAGTCGAAGCCCGTGCGCCTCGAGGTGAGTAGCCGATCGACCCGGTTTCCCTGCCGTTGCGCGACCAGGTGATGCGGCCTGAACAGCCCACGTTGCGAGCGCCTTTGTGCCGCAACCAGGCTAGGTCGATCGAGCGGAAATCGTCGACCTTGGAGGTCAGATACATAGGCGGCCGGGCCATCTCCGATCACTCCCCTATTCTCGAAATCATTTGGCAACCGGCGCGGTCACGCATCGCGACCACCATGGCCCCCTCTTGATTTCGGTTGATTAATTTCAAGTTCGAGATGCGCGCTTCAGGATGTTGGCGGTCATGCTGCGTCCCTCTTGAACGCGGCCTTGAACACGGCCCTGCACGACGAGGACACCTTCGCCCGCGTCTCCGCCCCGATACGGCTGGCCGGCGCAAGCGTCCTCCATGCCGTGATGTGCACTCGTCCCTTCGGGACGGTCTTGTCCCAGAGCATCCGCAAATCCACGACGGCCACGTCATCCGCGACGACGCCGTGTGCCTGCAGGAGGTCGAGCGCTGCCTTGGCGATGTTGTCGAGATCGCGCGGCTTGTCCGGCAGGCCGGCCTTCAGGCGGATCGCGACAGGCGAAGGGATCGCCATCGGCCGCTGGGTCTTGAGCTCCCAACCGGCGGCCTCGAGCCATGCCATGTACTCGGCGCTGCGGTGGACTTTGCCCTGGCCGTAGCGCCAAAGGGCGTTCACTGATGGCGGGATCGGCAGGTCGAGTGCCGTTCGGTAGACCCTCGGGCCAGTTCTGCTCATGTTCACCTCCTGCGAGCACTACAATGCAATGTCACCGTGACGTGGGGTGACGTGGCTTGCATTGCACCCGCGGTAGCCACGTCGTCGAAATTGCTTCTGAGCCAGCACTACAGTGTCGCGTCACCGTGACGTAGTATGACGCGCTGCCAGCACTTAGTCGGTTCGCTCGAAGTCCAACGTCACGGCACGTCACGGTGACATTGCATTGTGCTGTCCACATCAGAGTGATTTCCTGCCGATGCCGTCGTAGCGACTGACACGCTCACCATCGGAGCCGCCCCGCACCTTGCGGAGCCCTGGCACAGCCGACATCAGATCGCGGCCGAAGGTGTCCTTGACCGGGATTTTGTCGTAGCCGGACTCGATGCACCACGCCCTGTAGTCGCCGTACAGCGCATCGACTTGGATGCTCTTGAGCGACTCGACTTCGCACTTGTCGCGAACGAAGGCGGCGACTGGTGATCCCAGATCCTCAAGCGTGCGGACGGCCTCGTCGCTGGCCTTCGGCGTGACGAAGTAGCCGCGCTTCCGCAAGGCCTGCGCACCGTCGAGCGCCCAATTGAAGATGCCCGGCAACTCTTTGAGCAGCGTCTCCGTCAGTGCGGGGTTTTCCTTGCCGTAGAACGAATTCGTCAGAATCAGGGTGATGAACCTACTCGCCAGCGCCCCGGAGGCGTCGCTGAGCCGCGGCAGTTCGTTCGACAGAACCATGATCACCTGGATCGGAAACTGCAGGGTCACCGACTCCTTGAACTTGCGGTCGACCGTCAGCGTGTCCTCGCCGCTGATCGAGAGCAGGCGCTCCGCCACAACGCTGCTGTCGGCACGAGTGCTGAGCCGGGCATCCGAGATGATCGCGAGCGACTTGCCGATGAGAGGCTCGAGCCCGAAGTTCGTGCCCAGGCTCGAGAGCGTGGGGCCGGCGACGTTGTGAGTCGCCGAGCATGCCCTTGAGCACACGCCCGATGGTACCCTTGCCACCGCGCTTCGGCCCCACCAGCAAGAACATTTTCTGGAGGCTGGTGTCCCCGGCTGCCAGATAGCCGAAGATTTCCTGAAGCGTGTCGATGGACCCCTGATCCTCGCCCCACAGCTGCGTCAGAAACTTGAGCCACTGCTCCGGGGCCGGCGCCTGGGGCTCGAACGGGAAGGGCACCGAGTTGTGCGCGTAGAATCGCGGTGTGTGTGGCACCAGCGTGCGCGTCGGGATGTGCACCAGCCCGTTGGTGCAGGCGACCAGCTCGTTCGCCGGGTAGGTTTCGTCACCCTCCAGCCAAGACGGAGACGGGATGGCGGTCGGGAGGTGCACCGCTGCACGCAGCGCGTCGACGAAATCGGAGACCTTGCGCTGCGTCGGCTGCCAGGGCTTGCGGTCGATGGTGCCGTCCTGGTTCTCGTGCATGTAGCTGGCCCGCTCGGTGAAGCGGTAGCCCTGGGTCCGGACATCCTTGTCGTCAAGCGGCGGATAGCAGGTTCCGTCCCAGGCATAGAACAGCCCACCCTGCTGGAGGAGAAGAGGGCGCTCCGGATGGTGGAACTTGGTACTTACGAACTTGCGCGCGCATCCCATCGGGTTCCCGGGCGCAGGCAGCAGCGGCTCCTCGCCATTCTCCGCCTCCTCGACGAGCCGGTAGCGCCTGCCGCCGCGGGCGTGGCTGTAGATGAAGGCCTCGCCGGCCTCCGGCTTCATGCAGATCCAGGCGATACGTGGGTCGTGCCGATACGTCGGGTTCGATCGGATCGGCGCAGTGAAGCCCATCGAATTTGTCAGGGTCGGAGAACAGGTCGGTGACCGTGATGATCCGGCCATCGTGCAGATGCAGCGGCCATTGGCCGGCCAACTCACCTTCAGCGGCCGCTCGCCTGATCGCCTCCCTCACAGCGTCGGCCTTGGCGTGGGGTTTGCGCTTCATGACGTCTGCGAACATCGCCGCCTCGAAGGTGGCGCGGACCTTGTTGGCCTCGCCCTTGAGCTCACGGCGTGCAGCTTTCAGCTTGCGTGAGATCTTGCGCCACTCGGCCATCGATTGTTTGGGCTTGAGCCTGCCCGTCTCCAGCATCGCGGTGCCGGGCAGAACCACCGTCTCGACCTCGGTCCGCTCCAGTCCAGTGCCGAGATGCGGAGGCCCGGCGAAGTCGATGCGCTCGGGCTGGTGCACCGCCACGTCCGTCAGGCTGCGGTCGAGGATCTGCCCCGACTTGCTGATCTTGCAGTAGCCGTACCCCGCGGACCAGGCGGCCTGATAGATGAAGGCGCCGACATCGGGCACCGCGTTAGCGTTGTCGACGATGACGTAGGCGCGCCAACCGCCCATGCCGATCTCGTCGGCGCCATCGATCGTGCGTAAGCTGGAGGTTGAGCTTTGCGTCCAGGCGCGCGCAGTTCGGCGCCAGCCTGGAAAGATCTCGCAGAGAATCGCGTCGAGCTCCTTCCAGTGCCGGGGCGGGTGTCCAGTACGGACATCAAAGTCCAGCATCAGAACGCCTGGACCGTCCTTCATGAAATCGAAGAACTCGCGCGTCCGGGCAATCACCGCATCGGACGATGCAGTGGTGAGCAGGTCTCGCTGGGACACGAGACGCGCCATCGTGCGGCCGGTGACGCCATAAACCAGAGCCTGACGGGGCGTGAGGGCCTGACGGAGCTGAATGAACTCAACAAGGTCAGCGACCTCGCGGGTCTCAATCTTGCCGTCGTGGATCGACGCTGCAGCTCTGCCCTGGATCTTGCGGGTCTTGGCGTCCTGCCAAAACGCCTTGACCGCCAACCCGGCCTCGGCCTCGTTGGTGACGATGGTCACCGCGACCTTGGGCAAGCCCGGCGCGGCCTCGGACCGTTCGACGCCGCCGTTGATCTGGTTGGTACCGGCGCCGACCGTCGATGTCGCGGGGGCAGCCTTATCGCCAGAAGCGCTTGCGACGGCAGAGCCGTTTAGCGACCCGAGACCCGGCTGCGCCGAGTATTCGGGGAAAGGGGTGTCCATTGCTTGTCGTTGTCCTGGTTGTGGAGGAACAACGACACCTGGCTTGACAGCATAGGCCGGATTGGCGTATGTATAGCACGAGATTTCGTCCTTCCCGGTTTAGTCGCAAGGTGCTTGGCGGCACGCGTACGCAGACAAAACCAACGGGACACGGACACAACCATTGACGAGACGCAGGGCCCTGCTGCAGCCGCGGCGGGGCTTTTCTTTGTGCACAATGGTACGTAGGTGAATCTTACCTTACTGAACCGGCGCGCGTCAATAGATTATTAACTTCCTCCGCCCGCTGCTGGGGCTAAACTGGCCATTCCGACCTATCTTCTGCGGATTATTCGGCAAGTGTTGCATATCTGCCAGTCCAAAGCGCCCGCTGATCTTTGGCTGCATTTGCCTTGTGCTGGAGAACCGGCATCGGTGGGCATCAGGCGGCCTCCCCATCGATCAAGCGCACGAGCTGTGGCACGGACACCCGCCACAAGTTGCCGAACCTCACCGCTGGAAGCTCCTTTCTCGCGGCTGCCTCGTAGGCAGCATTTCGACCGAGACCGAGCAATAGCCGTGCCTGCTCGATGCTGAGCGTCGTCATCTCTCGCCAGTTGTCCGGCACCACACCTGGGCGCCTCTTGGGCGGCGCCTTCTGCGTCCCCTTGGGCGACGCCTTGCGCACCCGCTTCATGGTCATGCTCCTGTTTTGAACCCGCGCGAAACTAACATCCCGAACTGGCGTTGACAAGCCCGTTTTGTGCCTGTTAAAAACTCAGTGACAGAATGGGACGGAAGGGGACGCCGGATGGAGCGGAAGGTGCGGAAGGGCTTCGGCGGGCGACCCAGGAAGCACGAGCCCGAAGCCGGCGATCGCGTCCACCTGGGCATCCGTGTGACGCCCCAGATGAAGCGCCGGCTCGAGGAGCTCGCTGCCGCTAGCGGTCGGTCTCAAAGCCAGGAGGCTGAGTTCCGACTCGCGCGCAGCTTCGATCGCGAAGAGCTCCTGCCCGAAGTGCTGACGCTCGCATACGGACCAAAGCTAGCGGGATTCCTAATGATGGTTGGCCTCGCCATGACCAGAGCTGGCGAATTCACGCGTCTGGACAGCGGTGCAGCGCCCGACGGCATTCTCTCGTGGACAGACAAGGCTGCCCCCAAGGGCGCTGTCTCGTGGACAGACAGCGCAGCCGCCTTTGGAGACTTCACCGATGCCGTATTGGGGCTGCAGGAAATGTACAAGGAGGCGGAGAAGCGATTTTCAATGAAGCAGCACGCGCCTGCTGGTCCGGCGTCGAACGTGGCCCGTGCGTCGTCGTCTTGGGGGCCTGATAGGTTGAACGAGCGGGGTTCGGCGCCTGCGTCGGCGGCGCCACAAAAAAAGGATCATCCACACAAGCTCGGGCGGGTGACGCAGGCGCCGCGTTCAAGCACCGGCCAATTCAAACTCAGGAAGGCGCGGATAGCGCGCAGGAAGGCGCAGAAGCCATGAGTCGCGGAAACATCACCCGCCGGGGGAAGAGTAGTTGGCGCGTCAAAATCGAGCGCGAGGGCGACACGCCCGGTAAGCGCCGCTACTACACGGAGACCGTCAAAGGCCGACGGCAGGACGCTCAGAAGCGGTTGACGGAGCTACTCGGGCAAACCGACGCGGGGACGCTAGTGGAGCGGAGCGCGGTCACGGTGGCGGAGCACGTCCGCGCCTGGATCGATACGGCCGAGATCCAGCCCAAGACGCGCGAACGCTACCGGCAGCTGTGCGAACAGCAGATCGTACCGCACCTCGGCAGCACGCTGCTTCAGAAGCTGAGGCCCGCAGCTATTGAGGCATGGCACGCCACCCTACTGGAGAAGGGCGGCCAGGACGGAGCGCCACTGGCGCCGCGCACCGTCGGCCATGCGCACCGGGTGCTACACGTCGCCATCAAGAATGCCGTGAAGGCGGAGGTGCTGACGCGCAACGTGGTCTCGGTGTTCTCGCCGCCGAAGGTCGAGGACGACCAGGAGGTCGAGATCCTCGACGACACCGACGTGCCGGTGGTGCTTGCGAAGCTCGCCACCCACAAGCTGGGGGCCATCGCGGCCACGGCGCTGGCGTCAGGCTGCCGGCGCGGCGAGCTACTGGCCCTGCCCTGGAGTTGCATCGACCTCGACAAAGCGACGCTCGCCGTCGAGCGCTCGCTCGAGCAGACCAAGAAGACGGACGAGAACCCGACTGGCCTGCGCTTCAAGCGCCCGAAGACGAAGGCCAGCGTCCGCACGCTGTCGCTGCCGGCGAGCGCTGTCGCGGTCCTGCGCGCGCACAAGGTGCGCCAGATGGAGCTGCGCGTGCAGCTGGGCCTGGGGAAGCTCCCCGACGACGCCCTGGTGTTCTGCCGGTACGACAAGGACGGCCAACCGGTGCCCATCCCGCCAAACGATCTCAGCAGGGACTGGGCGCGCGTCTGCCACTCCCTCGACCTCCCCGACGTGTCGTTCCACGCGCTGCGCCATACACACGCGTCGGCGCTGATCTCCAGCGGCATGGACGTAGTGGCGATATCCCGGCGGCTCGGTCACAAGTCACCCACCACGACGCTGCGGATCTACGCGCATCTGTTTGGCAAGCTCAGCAAGGACGCGGCGGCGGCTGATGCGATCGATGCGGTGATGCGTGGCGGTACCAAGTGAGTGATCCGGAGGCTCCGGTACCAATCCGGTACCAATTCGGGCTTTGTTCCCTCACCATGCCTGTGCTAAGTGCCTGCGCTGCCTGGATGGAGACGTGGCCGAGAGGCTGAAGGCGGCGGTTTGCTAAACCGTTATACGCTGTTAAGGCGTATCGAGGGTTCGAATCCCTCCGTCTCCGCCACCTTGCGTGGGTCCATACCGGAGACATGGGTGGCGGTTCATAGCGAAGTAGCCCAGGTCAAAGCCTAGCATCGAGGTTCGCCTGAGAGCCGTGCGGGAAAGTGCGCTGCAGGCGACCAAAGGCATGGCAAGCTGCGGCACCAGAAGCTGACCGTCCACCGGTTCGCCGGGCGTCCCTCATCTTCGCTAACCCAGCAAGCCATCCGCCTGCGATTGGCCAACTATCGTGCGGCGGGATCTACTGCGGCTAGGGCCCGGTCGTCGCGGCATATTGCAATCCTGGTTCGGCCGGCTCTATGCCGGCCGACCAGACCGCCCGTTCGCTGCGCGCGTCGCTCGGAGCGGATATCAACCGGCGGCAGAGCTCTTCCTGTTTTGGCGATTGCCGATGAGGTCTTCGACAACCGCCGGCTCTGCCAACGTCGAGGTATCGCCCAGGCTCGAGAAATCATCCTCCGCAATCTTCCTCAGAATGCGGCGCATGATCTTGCCCGACCGCGTCTTCGGCAGGCCCGGCGAGAATTGAATGAGGTCGGGCGTCGCGAGCGGGCCGATTTCCTTGCGCACGTGCTGCACCAGCTCCTTCTTGAGATCCTCGCTCGGCTGGTTGCCCTGGATCAGCGTGACGTAGCAGTAGATGCCCTGCCCCTTGATGTCGTGCGGATAGCCGACCACGGCCGCTTCGGCCACACTGGCGTGCGACACCAGCGCCGATTCGACCTCGGCGGTGCCGAGCCGGTGGCCCGACACATTGATGACGTCGTCGACACGGCCGGTGATCCAATAATAGCCGTCCTGGTCTCGGCGACAGCCATCTCCGGTGAAGTACCTGCCCGGATAGGTGGAGAAGTAGGTATGTACGAACCGTTCGTGGTCTCGAAACACGGTCCGCATCTGTCCGGGCCAGCTGTCGAGGATGACGAGATTGCCGGACGCGGCCCCCTCGAGCAGCGCGCCTTTCTCATCCACCAGAGCCGGCTGCACGCCGAAGAAGGGCCGTGTCGCGGACCCGGGCTTGAGCTTGGTGGCGCCGGGCAGCGGCGTGATCAAGATGCCTCCCGTCTCCGTCTGCCACCAGGTGTCGACGATCGGGCAGCGGCCATCGCCGACCACGCGGTGGTACCACTCCCAAGCTTCGGGGTTGATCGGCTCGCCAACCGTCCCAAGCAGCTTCAGCGAAGAGCGGTCGGTGCGTTTGACATAGTCGTCGCCGGCGCCCATGAGCGCGCGGATCGCCGTCGGCGCGGTGTAGAAGATGTTGACGTCCCACTTGTCCACCACGTGCCAGAAGCGTGAAGGCGTCGGGTAGTTCGGCACACCTTCGAACATGAGAGTGGTCGCCCCGTTGCTGAGCGGGCCATAGATGATGTAGCTGTGCCCCGTCACCCAGCCGACGTCGGCGGTGCACCAGAAGATGTCATCATCGTGATAGTCGAACACGTATTGGTGGGTAATCGAGGCGTACACGAGATAGCCGCCACACGTGTGCAGCACTGCCTTTGGCTTACCAGTGGAGCCGGACGTATAGAGGATGAAGAGGGGGTCCTCGGCGCTCATCTCCACCGGCTGGCAGTTGGCATCGACCTTCACCAGCTCCTCGTGAAGCCAAAGATTGCGCGCCGCGTCCCACGGAACGGGGCTTCCCGTGTGGCGTACGACCAAGACCTTCTCGTCGCCCTTGCACCTCTTGAGCGCCTCGTCGGTGTTCTTCTTGAGTGGGATCGGGCGACCGCCGCGCACGCCCTCGTCCGCAGTTATGATGAACTTGGATTCGGCGTCGATGATCCGCGCCGCCAGGCTGTCGGGCGAGAAGCCGCCGAACACGACTGAATGAATGGCGCCGATACGCGCACAAGCCAGGAACGCATACGCCACCTCGGGTATCATCGGCAGGTAGATGGTGACGCGATCGCCCTTCTTGACGCCATTGGCCTTGAGCACGTTGGCGAACTTGCACACGCGCTCGTGCAGTTGCCGGTAGGTGATCTTCTCGTCCATCGTCGGGTCGTCGCCTTCCCAGATGATGGCGACCTGGTCGGCACGGGTCTTGAGGTGCCGGTCGATGCAGTTGGCCGAGACGTTGAGCGTGCCGTCCTCGTACCATTTGATGGACACGTTGTGCGGGTCGTAGGAGCTGTTCTTGACCCTCGTGTACGGCTTGATCCAATCAATCCGCTTGCCGGCCTCGCCCCAGAACCCGTTCGGATCCTCGACCGAGCGCTTGTACATGGCCATGTATTTTTCGTTGTTGATGAAGGCCCGGCCCGCCCATTCAGCGGGTACGTTGTAGATCTTGTCGGACATCGTGCCTGTTCCTCCCACGGGACGCTTCCAGTCGACCCTATTATCGGCAGCGCGCACGGATGAGCAACCGGCCGTTGGTCGAAGAGCCAAAGTCAAGCATCCGCCTCGAAAAACGTAACGCCCGCAAGATACCAGGCGTCAGGATCAAGGAAACTCCCAGAAGCTGCCGCGCATCAATCAGCACGCCGAGACCCCTAGCCACCGCTGAGCCTTCGCCGTACCGTCGCGCGCGTGCCGAACAGCGCAACCAAGATCGAGAGCCTGTCGCTCGCAACCGTGGGACTGCCCGACCGGCAGTTCTTCTACCGCCCGGGCACGACGGACGAGTGGGTCATCGACCAGGTCTTCCGCCAGCACCAGTACGCCTTCGACCAGTGGCCCTCTACTGCTGAGATCTTCGCCCTGATCGAGCGCCGGGCGGCCGAAAACAAAAAACCGCTGATCATCGATGCCGGCGCCAACATCGGCGCCTCGGCGGTCTACTTCGCTGCCAAGATCCCGACGGCCCGCATCGTCGCCATCGAGCCGGCGAGCGACAATTTCCAGCTCCTCGAGCGCAACACCAGCGGCCTCGATGCCGAACTGCACCTGGCGGCTCTGGGCACCGCCGGCCGCGTGCGCCCCGTCGACCCAGGGCTCGGCGCCTGGGGCTATCGCACCGAGCGAGCGCAAGATGAGGCAGGCTCCGTGCCGGTGCTGTCCATCAACCAGATCTACGCCGCCCACGCCCACGACGCCTTCCCGCTGATGGTGAAGGTCGACATCGAGGGCGACGAGAAGGGCCTGTTCGCGCACGCCACCGAGTGGGTGCGGCAGACCCCCATAATCTTTGTCGAGCCGCACGACTGGATGCTGCCCAAGCAGAGCACCGTGCGCAATTTCCTTGCGCTGATCGCCAACGAGGACCGCGACATTCTCCTGCAGAACGAGAACATCATCGCGGTCGCTCACAAGCTCGACTAGGCGCCACCCCGCAGGCTCGCAAGTGCGGCGCGCCTGCAACAACGGGCCGTGCCCACGCCGGTCGGCCGGCGCCCACGGCTCGCGCGGCAAATCGGGCCATGCCACCGTATGTGCGTGATTCGCTCCTGCCTTACGGTCCCCAGCAGCATGACGAGATTTACTCAGCTCACGTGGCAATTGCTGCTGGCCGTGGTTCTCCTCTCCGCCTCCCTCACCCAGGCCCGCGCCCAGGGCATCAACGAGCCCGAGGTCGAGAAGGGCCAGAAGAAGCTCGAGAGCGTGCACATCTTCCAGAACGGCTTCAACAGAGGCCTGGCGGGCAGCACGCGCGAGGTGCACAGCGGCAGCTACATCGAGGGCCTCACCGACTTCTGGCAGGTGAAGGGCCTCATCGCCTTCGATCGCCAGGACCACGAGGGCTACGACCCGGTGGCCGCGGTGGTCGAGAACACCTTCGCCATCCTCGATGCCAAGAAATCGGGCGGGCTCGGCCTTGCCTGGTTCACCGGCATTTTGGTGTCGCTGGTCGATCGCGAGACCAACTCCCTCGTCTACGGGCCGATCCTGCGCCTCGGCGCCGGCCCCACCTCGCTGGTCCTCAACCCCTTCCTGGAGACCACCTTCGGCCAGCAAGAGGAAGGCACCGCTTTCCTCTACGCCTGGCAGCTCAAGCACGAGGTGCGCAAAGGCTTCCAGCTGGGGATGGAGGGCTTCGGCAGGTACCCCGACATAGGCGGCAGCGGCGGGCCCGAGAGGCACAGGATCGGCCCGCTTGCGTCCTTCGAGTTCGAGGTGGGGGAGAAGCGCACGCTGACGTTCGAGAGCAGCGTGCTGTTCGGCCTCACCGAGGTGACGCCCGATACGACGCTGCGCATGCAGGTGACGCTGACCTTCGGCGGCGGTTGAGGCCGCCGCCGAGGCCGGCTCGGCGTTCCCGCAGCGGAGTGTCTGCCGTTCCCGTTTGGCATTGGCGGCATCTGGCATCCTGAGCGTCCGGTTGCGGTGGTCTGGTGGAAGGCATCAGGCACGCGCCGTTTCTTTCCCGCGGGCCACGGGGGGTGGCGCGAGGTGCGACGGGTACGCGGGCGCCTTTATCGGCGACCCGGGGGCCGGTTGACCTCCGGCCCCAGCAGACCCGGCCGGGCCTGCTCGAGGGCCCTTCTAGTGGGCCCTCCGGGACCTGGCGGGGTCCCCTGGGTTGCCTTGCGGCACCCGCGTGACGGCGATTTTGGACACCGCTACAAGCTGCAGCCGGTGGCCTGCTCTTGCGAGCGCGGCGCCGGCCATGTGCCTTTCGGCGGTCGCCGCACTCCACGGCCGTTGCTGGCGCTTCGACGGCAACGGTCACAGCGGGCCTCCTGGATCTCGGCCCTCCAACACGAGGGCCACCCTTCCAGGCGCCGATCGCTGCCACGCTGGGTGCTGGATCCGAGCGCCCCGTCGCAAGCAGCGACGCGCCATCATAGGCACAGCTTTGGCGACCGGGGATAAGTCTTGTCCGCACCCAGCAGCACTGGCTGCCCGCCTCCCCGGGCATGACGCCAGTTGTAAGCGCTTCACCTTCCCGCAAACGTCATCCCCGCGCCGCTTGTCGCGCGAAGCGCGCGAGCGGGACCAGGCGGGGACCCATGCACGTCTCCACAGCCGCGTTGGGTCTGCGCTTCGCTTGACCCAAACTACCTACTACTAAGCCGTCCTCCAGGGGGTTGCGCTCCTTGTAGATCGACCCCTGGGACCCCATGTTAGAAAAGCCGGTACACTCGAATGCAGTGTGCCGCTCGAGATTTGCGGTTGCGCTTTGGCCTTTCGGGCCGTTGCTTTCCCCCACATCTGAGTTGCCGGGCCGAGCGTGCGGCCCTTTTTGACCGGCTTCATCACGCGCCATCAGGACACAAAAATGCGAACGACAGGTACAGTGAAGTTCTTCAATACGGCCAAGGGCTTTGGCTTCATTCAGCCGGAAGGCGGCGACAAGGACGTCTTCGTCCATGCCAGTGCCCTCGAGGCGGCGGGCATCTTTTCGCTCAACGAAGGGGACAAGGTCAGCTTCGTGCTCGAAGACGACAAGAAGGGTCGCGGCAAGCAAGCCGGACAAGTTCAAAAAGCCTGACAAGACGGCCTGAGGAAGCAAGCGCCGCCGGGTCTCCTGGCGGCGCCGTTGGCACGTGAGCGGCCCGTGCTTCGCCGACGCGGGCGAAGCCTTGCATGACACAACCAGCGCGCAGGGTGTCCTCCCGCAGAAAGGCAGGCGCTGCATGAGAATTCGAAGCGCCGTGCTATCCGATCTTGCCGACGTGGTAGCGTGCGAGGATCTTGCATTCCCGCGCCGTGACCTGAAATTGCGTGTTCGCGGTCTCGAGCCGACCAGCAACTTGGAGCCCAAAATCCGCGAGGGGTCGGTCCACGTGATAGGCCCCCCAGGTCGGATCCTCGGGTACATCTCCTGCTCAGCCAATCCAGACCATTTGTTCGTCGATGCTATCGGCGTACTGCCGGAACTGCAGGGCCGAGGGCTGGGGAGCCAGCTGCTGGCTTTCGCAGAGACAATGACGGTTCGGTTGCGGCTGCCCAGCCTGAGGCTGTTCACCGACGGCAGCATTGCCAACCACCGGTTCTATCGGCGCCGTGGCTACCGTGAAACCGACCGCTATGAGGACGGCAGCTTCTTGCGGATTTTCTACGTGAAGCACGTTGCGCCTCACGCACAAGTTGCCGGAGCTTGTCGATAGTCAGCGACAGTCCCCGTCACTCCCACTCAATGGTGCCCGGCGGCTTGTTCGTCACGTCGTACACGCTGCGCATGCGCCCGGCGACGGGATGACGGAGTGCGCCAATCTTCACGTGTGCGGCTGAAGCAGGGACTCGGTCCTTATGAGCTCCAAGGCCCTTTCGAGGGTCACGGATGCATGCAGACGCCACCACTGCCCGTTGTGTCTGTGCCACATCGCGTCGAAACGGGTTTCTGTGAGATGCTCTTCCACGTGGTCGAGGCGCGTGAATGCCGAGTCGAACTCTTCCCCGAGATTGTCCGGGAACCCTGAGCGGTAGCGCGTGATGAAGCTGTACTTGCTTCCGCGCCATTTACCGAAGATGTCGATGGGATAGTTGAACTCGGTCCGGCGGATCTCGGGCAGAAACCGGGGCTTCAAGGTCTCGGCAATGAAGCGCTCGCACGCAGTCGCGATCGCGGCCCTTTCCTCTCCGGAAAGCGCCCGCACTCGCACCCATCTGGCCTCGCGCTTCGGCATCCAAGCCCCATTCGCTGTTTGCGTGACTCACCTCGCCGCATACGCCGTTCAGCCGGCTAAGCCCGATGGCGTTCCGGGTGGGGCGACGCTTCGCGGGCAGCACCGGCAACTCCTGCAACGTCCCAGATCGTGTCGATCACACCTGGGACGTTGCCGAAGACCTCCGAATGCAGGCGACGGAAACGCGTACCGTCCACTTTGCACTCGCGCAGCGCGTGCCAGAGCCGTAATCGTTCGGGTGCCTAGTCAATACCCGATGACCTTGGAAAGCTGACCAAAATAGCGGGCGACAGCCGCGCCCAACATCCCCACGCAAATATTGCACGCCGTGCCGACAAGAAAGGTGGTAAGCACGTGAGAAGCCCAGCGCCGACGCCCGATGGCAAAATCGAGATCAGCCATGCCTTCAACCTGCTTCGGCACGGCCGTGATGTTAGTCCAAGCATTCCATTTTGAAGCAACTTTGAAGGCGAGCCACGCGCCGATCACTAGCCCGCCTACAGGCGCGTCAGCCAGAAACGCTGCAAAAAACATAAACCGCTCTATCCAGCCGATGAAAGCGCCGCCTTCGCCCCCCGGTCGTGAGATCGCGCCATTGGCGCCTCTGTTCCTCGCTTGCGCTATTCGGTAGCTCCACGGGAATCGATCGACCTGCCCACCTAACGTAAGGACCGACACCTAAGCCCAGCAGCATCGTGAAAAGAAAACCGGCGATCAAATGCCATAGTGGTGAAGACATTGCGTCGCCCCCGAGTCCCGGTGACGTGCGGGCAACACAGCTACCACCGAGCAAGACCCCAGTGCAACAGCAGGGGGGCGTAGACCCCAGATGATGCGGGCGGCGGCCTCGCCCATCACTCCCACTCGATGGTCCCCGGCGGCTTGCTCGTCACGTCGTACACCACCCGGTTGATGCCTTTCACCTCGTTGATGATGCGGGTGGCAACGCGGCCCAGCACCTCGTGCGGGAACTGGAAGAAATCCGCCGTCATGCCGTCGGTTGAGGTGACGGCGCGCAAGGCGCACACGTGGTCGTAGGTGCGCGCGTCGCCCATCACGCCGACCGTGCGCACGGGCAGCAGCACCGCGAACGCCTGCCAGATCTCGTCGTAGAGCCCGGCCTTGCGGATCTCGTCGAGGAATACCGCATCGGCCTTGCGCAGGACGTCGAGCTTCTCCTGCGTGATCTCGCCCGGGATGCGGATGGCGAGCCCCGGCCCCGGGAACGGGTGGCGCCAGATGAAATGCTCGGGCAGGCCCAACTCGCGCCCCAGCGCCCGCACCTCGTCCTTGAACAGCTCTCGCAGGGGCTCCACCAGCTTGAGGTTCATGCGCTCGGGCAGGCCGCCGACGTTGTGGTGCGACTTGATGGTCACCGACGGCCCGCCGGTGAACGACACGCTCTCGATCACGTCGGGATAGAGCGTGCCCTGGGCCAGGAACTGCGCGGGTGCTGCGTCGGCACCCGAAGCGCCAGAAGAGGAGCCGCCGCCGAGCTTCTTGGCCTCCTCGTCGAACACGTCGATGAACAGCGCGCCGATGGTCTTGCGCTTGGCCTCGGGGTCGGCCTTGCCGGCCAGCGCCTTCAGGAAGCGTTCACTCGCGTCAACGTGCACCAGCGGAATATTGAAGTGGCCGCGGAACAGCGACACCACCTCCTTGCCCTCGTTGAGGCGAAGCAGCCCGTGGTCGACGAAGATGCAGGTAAGCTGGCTGCCCACCGCCTCGTGGATCAGCTTGGCCGCCACTGCACTGTCGACGCCGCCCGAAAGCCCGCAGATGACGCGCCCCTTGCCGACCTGCGCCCGGATGCGGGCCACCTCACTCGAGCGAAAGTGCGCCATGCTCCAGTCGCCCGGCAGGCCGGCGATGCGGCGCACGAAGTTGCCGATCAGCTGGCCGCCCCTTGGCGTGTGCGCCACCTCGGGGTGGAACTGCACGGCATAGAGCCTGCGCTTCTCGTCCGCGATGGCCGCAAAAGGCGCACCCTTCGACACGCCGATCACCTTGAAACCGGGGGGCAGCCGCGTGACGCGGTCGCCGTGGCTCATCCACACCGTGTCGGTCTCGCCCTTGCCCCAGAAACCCTCGAACAGCGGGCTCTCGCTGCGAACCTCCAGCTCCGCGCGGCCGAACTCGCGGTGGTGCCCACCCTCGACCCCGCCGCCGAGCTGCGACACCATGGTCTGCTCGCCATAGCAGATGCCGAGCACCGGCAGGCCGGCCTTGAACACCCAGTCGGGCGCCCTGGGCGTGCCGAACTCGGTGACGCTGGCGGGCCCGCCCGACAGGATCACCGCCTTGGGTTTGAGCCGCTCCAGCGCGTCCTCGGCCTTGTTGAACGGCACGATCTCGGAGTAGACGCCCTGCTCCCGCACCCGGCGGGCGATCAGCTGGGTCACCTGGCTGCCGAAATCGATGATCAGAACGGTATCGGTCATGAGGGTACTTGGGGGCTTTGGGGGGTACCGTTGGTGGCCTCGCCAGCGCTTGTCACGGGAATCAGTTGCACAGGCAGCCTTCGATACAGCACCCGGGCTGCAGCGGGTCAAGGCGCGGGTCCGCTGCGACAAATTCGGAACCCACGTGCAGAGCTGCCTATTTTGCCGTCGGCCACTTCCTGGTATTTGAGGCGGCATGGAACCCGTCACCTCCAAGCTCAAGCGTGCGCGGCTGTTTGCGCACCTTCCCGACGAGGCGATCGCCGGCCTGATCGAAGAGCCCGGTATCGCCAAGGGCGAGGCCGGGGACATCGTGCCAGCCCAACCAGGCGACCTCGTGGTGCTGCTGGAAGGCGGCCTCGCCATGGGCAGCAACGACGGCGGCCAGCACATCGCGGCCTTCAGCGTCGAGGACGACGCGCCGGATCCCGCCATCCTCTACACGATACCGGCCACGGCGCGCGTGCAGCTCACCCGCCCCTCGGTCTATCTCGTTGTCCAAGGTCAGCGGCTCGACGATGCACTGTCCGGCCGCCACGAAACCCAAAGCCTCGCCAACCTCGACGATAGCGTACGCGAACGCGTTGCGGGCCTCGTCAAGGCGGAGCCCTTCAAGCAGCTTTCCTTCGAGCAGTTGTGCCGCTGCGCGGAGGCCATGCAGTCCGAGGAGGTGGAAACCGGCGACGACGTAGTCGTCCAGGGCGACAAGGGCGACTTCTTCTACGTCATCGAGACGGGCGCAGCCGAGGTGCTGCGCTCGGACCCCGGGCGCAGGGCCGTGTCGATCGCCAAGCTCGGTCCCGGTGCCAGTTTCGGCGAGGAGGCCCTGATCAAGGGCGAGCCGCGCAACGCCACGGTGCGCATGACGAGCGACGGCCGGCTGCTCAAGATCGGCAAGGCGGACTTCGACAGGCTGCTCAAAACCGAGCTCTTGCGCGAGATCGAGCCGGAAGACGCGCAGCTCCGCCTCTCACAGAACAAGGCCTCCCTCATCGACTGCCGGTTCGAGGAGGAGTGGGAATTGTGGCGCCTCAAGAACGCCCGGCTGATCCCGCTCGAGGAGATCCGCGCCCGCTCGCGCGGCCTCGACAAGTCGCGCGAGTACATCGTCTATTGCCGGACGGGGCGGCGCTCGCGCGCTGCGACGTTCCTGCTGCGCCAGGCGGGTCTCAACGCTGTCTCGCTCAAGGGCGGCATTGCCGGCTGGCCTTACGAGCTCGAGGGTAGGGCTCTGTAAATGTTCCAGGCGAACGCCGCAGTGCGAGCCTTGGCCACCGCCCTGTTGCTGGTCGCGTGCTGCGCGGCCTCGCGCGCCGAGCCCCAAGGGGCGCAAGCGGAAATCCTGTGGACCGGGGTCTTTCAGGCCAACATCGTCGGCGCTGTCGACCAGCCCAACACAGCCATCGGGCGCACCAATCAGCTCGGCAATATCGAAAAGCTTGAGACCACCACCACCGTGCCCGCCCGGCTCGGCGTCAGCTTCGGCCTGGAATACAGGCTAACGGGCGGGGCGGAGGGCAGCATGGCGACGATCCAGATCGCAGTTGTTCCGCCCAAGGCTGGCCTGCTCAACCCCGCGACCCAGCGGCGTCTCTACCGCGAGACTTGGCGCCCCTCGTCGGTGGTGATCGGCGCCCCCACGGTGATCGGCTATTCGCTGGAGCGCGACTGGGAGGTCGTTCCCGGCCTGTGGAAGTTCGAAATCTGGCAAGGCAACCGCAAGCTCGGCGAGCAGACCTTCTGCCTCGTTGCCGAGAACGAGCCCGGCAGCTCAGACAAGGGCCGCAAAGCGCCCGCCGAGGAGCCCTGTCACTCGGCAGCGACCGCCTGATCGTTGCCGCTGGCGGCAACCGAAAGCTGAGCCGGCCTGGCGGTGATGCCGAGGCGCTCCACGGCCCCCAGCAGGATCTGCCCCAGCAACTCCGAGTAGCGCATGCCCTGGAAGCCCCCCATGATGTTCATCTTGCCGTCCCAGCACCAGCCGGGGTTGGGGTTGACCTCCAACAGCTTGATCTCACCCTTGGCATCGGCGCGGAAATCGAAGCGCGCATAGTCGCGGCAGCCCAGCCGCTCGAACAGGCGCGAGGAGCTGTCGATCATCTGCTGCTGCTTCTGGTCCGAAAGCGTCGCCTCGCGATACGTGATCTGCGTCCAATAGGGGCTGTCCGGCTCCCATTTGGACTCGTAGCCCAGGATCCTCGGCAGCCGCTCGTCGAGCTTGGAGTAGTCCACCTCGAGGATAGGCAGCGCGCGCAGACCCTGGTCCGGGTTGCCAACGAGACCCACGGAGTACTCGGCGCCGGTGAGGAACTCTTGCACCAGCACGCCGCGCTTGGGGAAATCGGCGCGCAGGCGGTCGAGATAGTCGAGCAGCGCCTTCTCGTTGGTGACAACCGACTCCTTGGTGATGCCCTGGCTGCTGTCGCCCTGGTTGGGCTTCAACAGCGCGGGGAAGACCGACGGCAGCGTGGCGCCCTGGTCGCCCGGGCGAACGTAGCTTTCGAGCGGCACCGGCACGTCGAGCGCATTGGCCACCGCCCGCACCAGCCCCTTGTCGTAGCAGGCGGCAAGCGCCGCGGGTCCGGCACCGGTATAGCCGATGCCCAGCACCTCCAGCAGGGCTGGAACGTGCAGCTCCTTGAAGGGATCGTTGTTCCAGCCTTCGTCGCACAGATTGAAGACCAGGTCGGTGCGCAGCTCGGAGAGATCCCGCTCCAGCGTGCCGTGGTTGTCGAGGAAACGGAACTTGTAATTCGGCAGCTCCGCCAGCCCGTCCTTGAGCTTGCGGATGGTGTCGATGTCCTCGGGATTGAAAGTGCCGCCGCGCTTGACCTGGTCGGGCAGCCGGTGGTCGCCCATCAGCACGGTGACGTCGAGCGCCTGCAGCTTGCCCCGGCCCTTGCGCACGGGGAGGTGCGGCGCGTCGGCCGAGAGCAGGATGCGGCGCGCCATCATGCCCAGATCCTGGTCGCGGTCGGACAGGGCCTCGGTATGGCCGTGATGGCGAACGTTGCGGAAGCCCGTCTTCTCGAGCAGCTTGCCGATGCTTTCGCGCGTGTACAGCCGCTCGGCATAGAACTGGTCCGCGATCACGCCCATCTCGTCGTGCACGATAACTTCGCGCGAGATCAGGCGTTCCCCGTCCTGGCTGATGGTGCGCTCGCGGCACACGAAATGGTGCTCGTCGATCCACTCCCACGAGCGCTTGTCGAAGTTCTCGTGCATGTGGCCGCCGTCGGTGATGTCGAGCACCAGCTGGCCAGAGGGGCGCAGGATCTTGCCGACCGCGGTCAGCACCTTCTCGTCGTCCTGCTTGTTGGAGAAGTAGCCGAACGAGTTGCCCATGATGGCAACGCAATCGATGCTGTTCTCCGGCAAGCGGGGGTTGCGCGCGTCGCCTTCCTTGAAGAGCACCTGCAAGCCTTCGTTCTGCGCGCGCTTCTTGGCAAGCCGAACGAGATAGCGAGACCTGTCCAGCCCCATGACATGCCTGAAGCCACGCCGCGCCAGCTCCAGGCAGTGGCGACCCTGGCCGCAGCACAGATCGAGAATGTGGCTGTGCGCCTGGATGGCGGCGGCGGAGACGATGAAGTCCACCTCGCGCCGGGTGTTCTCTGTGTTCTCGACGACGTCGCCGTCGGTCTTGACGTAGAGGGCGTTGAAGAGCTTGCGCCACCACTCTTCCGGCAGGTGCGCCTCCAGATCCGCAACTGGACCGAGGCACGAACGCGTTGGCAAGCGCCGGGGGCGCTTCGCCTTGCTAGGCATAACCATGGTGGACGGCTGTCCTCCTCGTTACCGCCCTCGGCAAACGGAAGAGCGTGCTGACACTTGGCCCTCCAGCCGACGCCGACCCGCAAGCGGCAAAATGCGAGACCAATATCGGTCTCGATGAGCACCATTCCTTAGTGCAGCAATTTTCCATGTCAAACACTTATCTGTGGACCGGGTGCGGATTGTGCGCGCGCCCGGCACCGCGGAGTGCGCTCGCCACACCTTCTAGCTGCGCACCAAGGTGGCAATGAAGAAGCCGTCGGTGCCATGCTGGGCCGGGGTGAGCAGCAATGCCTCCTCGCTTCCGTCCGCGGACGCGAGGGCGGGCGCATCACCGATGTTGGCCTTCCAGGCTTCACGCCATGGCAACGCCGTGAAGCCCGGATGGTTCGCCTGAAACCAGGCCACCTGGTCGTTGTTCTCCTCGGCCAGCACGGAGCAGGTGACGTAGACGAGGCGGCCGCCAGGTTTCACAAGCGGCGCGGCGAGCGCCAGGATCGCCCGCTGCTCCTCCTGGCGCTCGTGAAGATTTGCAAGGCGCAGCCGCCACTTCGCATCGGGGCGCCGCCGCCAGGCCCCTGAGCCCGTACACGGCGCATCGACAAAGGCAAGGTCGAAGCGCGCGCCCAGCGCCGTCAGGGCCTCCCTATCGCCCGCCGGGAGCACCTGTACGTTGCGCGCGCCGGTCCGCTTCAGGCGTTCGAAGATGGGACGCAGGCGCGCCGGCTCGTCGTCGTAGGCGTACACTTGGCCGGTGTTGCGCATGGCTGCGGCGAACGCCAGCGTCTTGCCGCCCGCGCCTGCACAAATGTCGAGCACCTGCTGGCGCGGCGCGGCGCCGGCAAGCAGCGCGGCGATCTGCGACCCTTCGTCTTGCACCTCGTACCAGCCTTTGCCGTGCCCGGCCTCCGCCTCGACGTTCGGCTGCCGGCGGGCGCCTTCGGGGGCCGGCAGGCGGACACCCAGCGGCGACAGCGGCGTCGGCACAGGCGAGAAGCGCGCCAGGGCCTTCAGTACTTTCTCGCGGTCGGCCTTCAGCGTGTTGACCCTGAGGTCGACCGGCGCCCTGAGAGCGAGCGCGGCGCCCTCCGCGGCAGCGACAGCTCCGAAGACGCGCGCGAACGCTGGCTCGAGCCACTCAGGAAAATCGCCGCGCACGGAGGCCGGGGCATCGGACGGCACCTTGCGCGACAGGCCGTTCTGCTCTTCCACGGTCAGCGGCTCGGCCGCGTACTGTGAACCGTCGGCGCTGGCAATCACCGCCGCTGGCAATAGGTCGAGCGCCTGCGGAGCGGCAGCCAGCACGATTGCGCGCGGCGTGTCGCTTTGCATCTGTGCAGCGAGAGAGCGGCGGCGGCGCAGCGCGTCGTAGACGAGATTGCCGATGGCCGCCCGGTCGCCGGAGCCGGCGAAGCGATGGCCCTTGCCCCAGTCGGCGAGCGCAACCGCCGCCGGCCGGTGGCGGCTCAGCACCTCCTCCAGAACCTCTATCCCCGCCTTGATCCTAGCGCCGGGCTGCATGGCGTCAGGCCACGAGCCCGCGGGTCGCCACGTGCAGGAACAGCTTCGCCCACATCGCGGCGAGGATAAGGACGCCAACAGTAAAGGCCGGTGCCCGCCAGCGCACCTTGTTGGGCCCGATGTGGATGGCCGCGTGCAGGATGCGGGTGATGACGAACGCCCAGGCCAGTACGACCATCACGAGATCCGCGCCGCCGACAATCAGCGCGAAGGCCGCCACCGCATAGAACAGTACCGGCAGCTCGAACTGATTGCGCTGGTTGTTGGCGCGCTTGACCGCGTCCTCCGGCCAGGCGAAGCGGCCCATGGCCAGATCGGGGCTGCCCCTGGATCGGCCGGCCGAGCGCAGCGCGCGCGCACGCGCGACAGCCAGCAGGCCATAGACGGCAAGCGTCAGCGTCACCTGCACGAACACGGGATAGAGGATGGCGACCTGGTTCATCTTCTCTGCCGTGTCGCGCTGAAGGGTCAGACCGTCCGGGGGGTGCCGGTCTCAACCGTTGCGCTGGTAGTTGGGGGCCTCGCGCGTCAATCCAACGCCGTGCGGATGGCTTTCTGCCTGCCCCGCCGGTGAGACGCGCACGAACCGCGCCCGTTCGCGTAACTCCTTGAGGTTGGCGGCGCCCAGGTAGCCCATGCCGGCGCGCAAACCGCCAACGAGCTGGTGCAGCACGCCGTCCACCGGGCCTTTGTAGGGCACCTGGCCCTCGATGCCCTCGGGCACCAGCTTCAGGGTATCCTTGACCTCCTGCTGGAAGTAGCGGTCGGCGCTGCCACGAGCCATGGCACCTACCGAGCCCATGCCCCGGTACGCCTTGTATGTGCGTCCCTGATAGAGATAGGTCTCACCTGGCGCCTCGTCCGTGCCGGCGAGCAGCGCGCCGATCATGGCGCAATCGGCGCCGGCGGCCAGCGCCTTCACCAAGTCGCCCGAGAACTTGATGCCGCCGTCGGCGATGACGGGGACATCCTGCTTCCTGGCCACCTCGACGGCATCCATGATGGCGGTGAGCTGCGGCACACCCACCCCCGCCACGACGCGGGTGGTGCAGATCGATCCCGGACCAATGCCGACTTTGACGGCATCGGCTCCCGCGTCGATCAGAGCCTTGGTGCCGTCGGCCGTGGCCACGTTGCCGGCGATCACTTGCACCCGGTTCGACTGCTTCTTGATGCGGTTGACCATCTCGAGCACCCGGCTCGAGTGCCCGTGGGCCGTGTCCACCACGACGAGATCGACCCCGGCGTCCATCAGCCGCTCGGCGCGCTCGAAGCCTTCGTCGCCAACGCTGGTGGCACCCGCCACCCGCAGGCGGCCCTGCTCGTCCTTGCAGGCGTTGGGATACTTCTGCGCCTTCTCGATGTCCTTTACAGTGATAAGCCCGATGCAGCGGAAGTCGTCGTCCACCACCAGCAGCTTCTCGATGCGGTTCTGATGCAGCAGACGCTGCGCATCCTCGCGGTTCACCCCGTCCCTGACGGTCACCAGCTTCTTGGTCATCAGCTCAGAGACGGGCGTCTTGGTGTTGGTGGCAAAGCGCACATCGCGGTTGGTGAGGATGCCGACGAGCTTGCCCTGCTTGCCGGCCTCCACCACGGGCACGCCGGAAATGTTCTTCTCGTCCATCAGGCTCAGGGCGTCGGCGAGGGTGTCGGTCGGCGCGATCGTGTACGGGTTGACCACCATCCCGGCCACATAGCGCTTGACCATGGCTACCTGGTCGGCCTGCACCTCGGGCGGCAGGTTGCGGTGGATCACGCCGATGCCGCCGGCCTGCGCCATGGCGATGGCGAGCCGCCCCTCGGTCACGGTGTCCATGGCAGACGAAATGATGGGGATCTTGACCTGAATCTCGCGGGTGACGCGCGAGGTGACATCGGCCTCCGATGGGAGCACGTCGGAGGAGCGTGGCTGCAAGAGCACATCGTCGAACGTCAGCGCCACGGAGGTGTCATCCCGTGCGGGCCTTTGCACCATTCCCGTCCTCCTCATGCCTTAGGTTGACGGAATACGGGCGCGCCAGGCCTTCGAACCCGGCACGCGGCCCCTTCCGCCGCCCTTTTCTGGAATCGCTCTAGCCCTTCTTAGCATCAGGCCCGAAATCAGGGAAAGGCGCGGGTTGGGGCCTTCGATGGCCAAGTCGGTTTCGTCTGTGCGGCCCAAGCCTCGCGCTCTATGGGGCTCCCCTGAACCCCACGGCCACCAGATACATCTCCGCCGATTCGGCTCGGCTAGCCGGGGGTTTGACGTGCTTGACCGTGGCAAAATCGCGTTTCAAGCGATCGAGCAGCATCCGCTCTGCCCCGCCCTGGAACACCTTGCAGACGAAGGCTCCGCCCGGGCTCAGCACCTCGCTCGCGAACTCGGCGGCGGCTTCCGCCAGCCCCATGATACGCAAGTGGTCGGTGCGCACATGCCCCGTGCCTTGGGCCGCCATGTCGGAGAGGACGACGTCGGCCTTGCCATCTCGCAGCATCGCGGCAAGCCGCGCCGGCGCCTTAGCGTCCAAAAAGTCCAGCTTGAGGAAATCAACGCCGGCGATCGCCTCCATGTCCAGGAGATCGATGGCCACCACCTGGCCCCTGCCTTCGACCGACTTGACCCGGTCCGCCGCCACCTGCGACCAGCCGCCGGGCGCCGCTCCCAAATCCACGACGCGCTTGCCTGGCTTCAGGATGCGATGCCGCGAGTCGATCTCGGCCAGCTTGAACGCCGCCCGCGAGCGATAGCCTTCGCGCTTCGCCGCTGCCACGTAGGGATCGTTGAGCTGGCGCTCGAGCCAGCGCTGGGAGGATGCAGAGCGCTGCTTGGCAGTGCGCAGGCGTACCTTCGTTTGTCGCCGCCCGCCCTGGCCACCACCTCGATTGCCGATGGCCATCGACTTGTCCATCCTAGCGTTTCCAGAGGCCGTGCCGGTCGCCCGTGCGATAGACGCCGTCCTCGGCCATCAAGGTCGCAAGTATACCCTCGCGCAGCCCGCGGTCCGCAACCCTGAGGCGCTCGCACGGCCAAGTGCGAAGCAGCGCCTCCAGGATGGCGCAGCCGGCCAGCACCAGATCGGCGCGGTCCTTGCCGATGCAGGGCTGTGCCACGCGCTCCGCGTGGGTCGAAGCGAGCAGCTGGGACGTCACCGCGCGTGCGTGCTCCACTTGCAGCCAGCACCCGTCCACCTGCCGGCGGTCGTAGCGAGGCAGGCCAAGGTGCACACCCGCAACCGTCGTGACGGTACCCGAGGTGCCGAGGAGGTGGGCCCGCTTGTCTGCCATTCGCTCGCGCAGGCGATGCTCGGCCTCGAACGGGGCAAGCAGAGCCAGGACGTCACCGACCATCGCCTCGAAGAGCTCGTGATCGACGAACCGGCCGCCGTAGCGCTCGGCAAGCGTGACGACGCCGACCGGCATGGAGGTCCACGCGGCGATGCATTTCTGCATTTCCAGCCGGTCTATGTGGTGCGTCTTGGTCCTGCCCTTGTAGCTTTCGAGGTCCAGCCAGATCAGCTCCGAGGAGCCGCCACCGATATCGAACACGATGGCCACGTCACAGTCGGAGTCGATCAAAGAGGCGCAGCCTGAAACCGCAAGCCGTGCTTCCGCTTCGCGGCTGACGACCCGGATGTCGAGGTCGGTCTCGTTGCGGACGCGGTTGAGGAACTGGGGCGCGTTCTCAGCCAGCCGGCAGGCTTCCGTGGCAATGAGCCCGGCGCGCCTCACCCGGTGGTGTCTGATCTTTGCCGCGCAAACCTTCAAGGCATCGATGGTGCGCTCGATCGCGTCCTGCGACAGGCGGCGGCTCGCCGCCACCCCTTCGCCCAAGCGAATGATGCGCGAGAACGCGTCGATCACCTTGAATCCGCGTGGAGACGGCCGCGCGACCAGCAAGCGGCAGTTGTTGGTGCCGAGGTCCAGCGCTGCATAGGCGCTTGCATGGCCGCCATGCCCGTTGCCGCCCGGCGGCGCTGCGCCGCTCGTAGCTGCATTGGCTGCTCGCGTCGGCGATGGCGGGGCAAGGTCTGCCGCAGGCTCGCGATGAAGCGCCCCACCAGTCCCGTCGTCCGCGGAACCCGCACCAAAGTTCGGCGACCCGGGCGCGCCGCCTCGTTCGTTCCCCTCCACAGCACTTCTCCGGCGCCGGCTGCCACGCAAACCCCAATGCGCGTCAGGCGCCCTTTTATCGTTGCTCCCTTTGCCGGTTACTGTAGCAGACGACAATGGAGGGTAAAGTCGCGAGGTCGGGCAATCGGCCTTGGCCGGGATCGAAACCGGTGTTTGCGGGCGCCTGGCCCGTGTGTCCCGCCATTGCGGCCTTGGGAGAGGCCGACATGCGTGGACCACATCCGGCCGTTCAGCCTGGCGGCGGGCTTGGTCTTGTAGGCTGCGCGGCGACTGCCCGTCGAATGCCGGCCAGCATCGGCAAGGGCGCGCGCCAACCTATCTGCGCGCTGACAGCACCGGTGTCCAAAGCAAAGGGCGCGAACAGGCGATGAAAGTCGCGTTCGCGGCCGAGGGCGCGAGCCAATGCCTTCAGCAAGCCGACAGGCGCAGGGAAGTGCATTTTGTGCCGCCCAAGCGCTTGCGCAATCTTCTCGATCAGATCGACCGTCGACGATGTCTGTGCATCGGCCACCAGAAACGTCTGCCCCGCAGCACCCGGATGGGTTGCGCAACAGGCGACCGCATCCGCTAGATTGTCGACCCCAATGAAGCTCCGCGGCGCAGTTGCCCGCCCCAACGGCAAAGGAATGCCCAGCCGTATCAATTTCACCAGGCGACGAAAGTTGCCGCGACCTCCTGCGCCGTAGACCATTGGCGGACGCAGAATGACCAGCTCCATGCGCGCCGCCTGCGCGACTCGGCGTAGCCGATCCTCCGCTTCTGCTTTGGAGCGGGCATAGGCGCCGACAGGCCGCAACGGGTCGGCCTCCGCAAATGAGCGCTCGCGGCTCTCGAAGCCGTGCACGAGGGCGGAGCTTGCGAAGATGAAGCGGCTCACCCCGCGCGCTGCTGCCGCCTGTGCCAGCCGTTCCGCGCCTAGCGCATTGACCTCGTGCAGCAAGTCACCCGCAGATTCGCTCTCGACGTCCGCAACGTGGGCAATGCCGGCCAGGTGCACCACCTGCTTGATGTTCTTCAAGGCTGCGTCCCAATCGGTGCCGGGCCCAACGCTGCCGTACGCAACCCATTGCTCGCTGCCCGCCGGGCGGACTGGCAGGCGCGAGCCCCTCACGACAGCGGCGCCCCTGCCTTCCAGCGTCGCGCTGACGATCTGGCCGAGAAAGCCGGTCGCCCCGGTAACCAGTACCGGCCCAGGGTCGTACTGAGAGGAGAATGCTGCCATTTGTGCTGGAGCAGATTGTAGTGCTCGAGTTTTCCGGCCTCAACCACCGGGAGGAGTGACGTGCCCCCTGCACCACAAGTGCCGGAAGCCGAAGGAAATAGCGTGCAAAGCCTGCTGTTGCCTGCGGCTCGTCAGGTCGGTGCCTCTGCAGGCTGTGGCGAGAGGCCCCTCGATTTGATACGAGGGATCGTGGCTCCGACGCCCCCTACGGCCCTTCGACTGTTTTCGACACCCTAGTGCGGCACCAGCCGCGTGACCCGACCAAACGCGAGATAATTGGTGCGGCTGATCGCATGCGTGGTTGTCACGGTCGCGTTGAGCTACGCGGCCATTGGCGCGTACATCCGCATCATGCGGGCGCGCGGCCGGCTTCACCCTGCCAACTCACGCAGCATGCACACCGAGCCGGTGCCGGTCGGCACCGGGATAGTGACAATCCCAGTGGTGTTGCTGGCCTGGCTTCTCGCTGAGCCGTCCCTCTCCACAATCCACATCGCCATACTTGCAGCCTGCGCGGGACTGACGCTGCTCTCCTGGCTCGACGACCTCGTCGGCATGCCGCCGGCACCCAGACTGCTGGCGCATGCGCTGGCGGTGGGCTGGTGCTTGTTCCAGCTCGGCCCGGAACTGCGGGCGCTGCCGTGGATGCCCTTGGCCGTGGAACGCCTCATCGAGGCGATCGCCTGGATGTGGTTCATCAACCTTTTCAACTTCATGGATGGCATCGACGGCTTGGCCGGCAGCGAGGCGATGGCCCTCGCCCTCGGCTATCTGGGGGTCGCGGGGCTCGCCGGTCTGACTGGCGCCAATGCCTCGCTGGCCATTCTCATCGCGGCAGCCATGACCGCGTTTCTCCTATGGAATTGGCATCCCGCCCGCGTATTCATGGGCAACTCCGGGTCCATACCGCTCGGGTTCCTGACAGGCTGGCTGATGCTCGACCTGGCGGTGCGCGGCATGCTCCCCGCGGCACTCATTCTGCCAATGTATTTCTGGGCCGACGCCAGCATCACGCTCGTGTGGCGGCTTCGGCGCGGACAACTGCCCTACCAGGCGCATCGCGACCACTACTACCAGCGGGCTGCGCTTGCTCTGGGCGACCATCGGCCAGTAGTTCTGCGCGTGGTGGCGTTCAATGCGCTCCTTTTCGCGCTGGCCCTGCTGTCGATGGCCTATCCGGTGGCCGCGCTCTTGTTGGCCCTCGGAGGCACCGCCCTGTTCCTTGCCCACCTCGATGGCATGGCCCGCTCTCGCTGAGCTCCCAAGTCGGGGCGGCTCCAGCGCGCTTTTTCCCTTCGGCGCAGTTGCCGGAGCGCAAAATCGACGACTTGGAATGCCGGCAAGGATGCTCTAAATGTGCTCGCGACCGAGACCGGCGCAAGCTATCCAGGCTCCAGGAGAGCCTGGCGGCCACTGCGAGGAAGGGTCTTGGGGGATAGTTTAATGGTAGAACAGCGGACTTCTGACTCCGTTAGTCTAGGTTCGAATCCTAGTCCCCCAGCCACACTTAGGCAGTTTTGGTGCCGCCCTTGCGGGAATTTGCGGGACCCGCTGCAAGGCACCGCGCAGCACGACTAGAGCAGGCGCCCGCCCGTCGTCCTCGCACACCAGATCTGCCGAAGCCAGCAGCCGCGACAGTTCGGCTGCTGAATAGTGCGTCGTCATGCGTCCCGAGCGATGCCCGAGTAGGTCCTGGCGATCCTCAAAGCTCACCCCGGCCGCCCGTAGGCGCCGGCCGAAAGTGTGCTTCAGATCGTGGAACCGAACGCCTGGCAAGCCAGCCCGGTCCCGCGCCTTCTTCCAAGCCGTGTTCAGCAAATACTTCACGGGTTCTCCCTGGAAAGAGAACACATGAGTTGCATGCCGCCCACGCTGCGAGTTGACCACACAGCCGGCTGTTCTGTTCAAGACCACGAGCCGATCGTCGGCGTTCTTGACGTTCTGGCCCGGGATGATGAACACCGACACCCCAAGCACCGGCACACGAACCTCCCACTCCCAACGGAGCTTGCAGATCTCCCCTGCGCGACACCCCGTGTTTACGGCGAACAGCGCCATCGCACGCAGGTGATCGGGGAGCTCGTCGAACAACCGCTCCTGCTCCTGCCAGCTCAGCGGAAAAGGCTTGCGCCTATCGTGGTTCGGCAAGAGCTTGATTTTGGAAGCGGCCGCGAGCCAAGTCAGGCCGTGCTCGTCGGTCCACTCGCCTGCAGCCAGGTTGAGGATGTGGCGGACCACCTGAAGACCATGATTAATCGTTCCCACCGTCACGCCCGCGGCGCGACGCTGTGCGATCCAGGGCTGTAAAGCGCCCATGTTGATCCTGGTCAGATCCACTCCACCAATCCACGGCAGGAGGTTTTTCAGGCGGCCGATATCGCTCTCCAAGCTGCGCTTGTGTGAGTGCTCGAGAATGAACTTGGCAGCAGCCTGCTCAAAGGTGCGAGCCGGTCGCACCCCGTAGAGCTGAGCATGCCGCGCCTCCTCCATCACTCTTGCAAGGTACCTTTCGGCTTCCTCGATGTGAGCAGTGCCAGTGCTCTGGCAAACTCTCCGCCCGAAGATGCGTTTGTCGACGTGCCAGATCCCGGCCCGCATGATGAGGCCGGGTACTCGTTTGCGTCCCATGATTTCACTCCTTTCGCTCGTGCGGGACGCCCGTTGCGGGCAACATACTCGTCCACCCAGATGTCAAGCTCAAGGCGATCGAAACCAATGCCCTGTTTGCCTATGGGGATTTCGGTCAAGTCTGGACGGACTTCCGCGTTGAACCGGTTGCGATCCATGCCGCAATAGGCAGGCGCATCCCGGAAGCGGACAATCCGTGGCTGTACGACGCCGCGACTGTGTTTGCGGTGATTCATGGTGCGGCACTGCCGCTCATGATCATGACGATGGGTGATCGTCCCAGCTTTCGCTGCACTCGGATCAGCCCTGCGCCTTCGAGCGACAGCAGGGCGCGATACTTTGCGTTGCGGTCCAGTCCAAAGCGATCGCAAGCACGGTTGGTGAGTACTACCCGGTCCGTCTGTTCGATCATCGCGAGGCGCAGGAGTACCACCGCAAGGTGCATGGACTTGCCTGGTAGCTTTGCGGCCATTTCGAGCCAGACCGCCGACGGGGAACTCTCGAGTAGATTTTGCCAGTCGGCTGGCGAGGCACAGTTCCCAGCTTGCTCAGACTGATGGAGATGTCGCATCCCTTGCACTCGGTACTCAGCTGCAGGGTGCGGTGAGATTCCACCCACATGGTGCGGCGGATGGAGCGGGCGGGATCGGAGAGGAAGGCGGCGACGCGGGCAAGCGTCTTTTCCTCTTCCGCGTAGAGGATGTGCAGGATGGCGCCGGTCAGCAGCGAGTGGGCGCTCTTCTCCCAGTGGTCGCGCCAGGGCCGCGCCCCTTCCGGGTCGATCAGGATGTCGGCGATGTTGTGCACATCGCGCACCTCGTGGAAGCCCTTGCGCACCTCGAGCAGCGGGTTGAAGCGGGCCGAGAGCGGATTTGTGGGGTCGAGCAGCAGGCAGTGGGAGAACTGCGAGCGCCAGCCGGCGGTGAGCTGCCAGTTCTCGCCCTTGATGTCGTGGATGACGGCCGAGCCCGGCCAGGTCATGAGGGTGGGAACCACCAGGCCGACGCCCTTGCCGGAACGGGTCGGGGCCACGGCCAACACGTGCTCGGGGCCGTCGTGGCGCAGGTAGCGGCCATCGCGAACCCCGAGCACGATGCCCTTGCCGGAGTGGAGCCCCGCCTCGCGCACGTCAGCTGAATCCGCCCAGCGGGCCGAGCCATAGGTTGTGGACAGGGACCCATGACCGGCCCGCCAGGCGGCTCCCCCTGACGCGACGAGGCCGGCCACGACGCCACCGAGCGCTGCGAGCGTCCCGGTGCGGGCGAAGACGCCGGGCGCCTGGGCGCCGAAGGCCAGCCACCAGGAGAAGATCTTCCAGGGGGCGTAGAGCTTGAGGCCGAGGAGATCGACCCACGGTGTTCCCAGCGCCGGCTGGTAGGCTAGCAACGCGGCCGTCCATTGCGTGGCCGCCACGAGCGAGACCAGCACGACCGCGGCGGGGAGGAGGGGCCGGAGTATGGCTGGGGGGAGCGAGGGCATCGATGAGGGCCTTTGCGGGCAGAAAAACCGGCGCGCGCGAAAAGTGCCCTGGAAATAAAACGGCTCTCAAGGAGCTGAATTGCGCAGTATTGTGAAGTCCTGTGAAGAATGAGTGGGGGTTTGCGGCAAAACCGCGGCGAGGCGCGGAAAGCGGAGCGCTGGATGGGTGTTGGGTTGGGCTCGGATTTTGATGCATGGAATAGTCCGATTGGAGCCGCTCATTTACACGTGTGTTTTCCGCTCCGATACGAAATGAGACAGACTGAAACGCGGTGAGACGGTAAGGCCGAAAAGGTGGCTGCTCGCTGAGCAATGGCCACAAGAGGATGAGAATGAGTGGCGCTTACGCGCCACTCACCTTGCGGAAGTCGAACAGCGGAATGCCGAGGCGGTGGGCCTTGTCGGCGAGGTTGTCGGTGACGCCGGAGCCCGGGAACACGATCACGCCGATCGGAAGGGTTTCGAGCAGCTGATCGTTGCGCTTGAAGGGCGCTGCCTTCTGATGGCGGCTCCAGTCGGGCTTGAAGACAACCTGCGGCACCTGGCGCGTATCGGCCCAGCAGGCGGCGATACGCTCAGCGCCACGTGGGCAACCGCCGTGCAGCAGCACCATGTCGGAGTGCTTGGCTATCACCTTGTCGAGGACCGCCCAGATGCGCTGGTGGTCGCTGCAGTCGACGCCGCCGGCGAACGCGATCCTGGTGCCCTTCGGCAGCAGGACCTCGGCATCCGCACGGCGGCGCGCATTGATGAACTCTCGGCTGTCGATCATGGCCGCCGTCATTGTTACGCGGTTCACCATCGAGCCGGTGCGGGGCCGCCACGCCTGGCCGGTGTGAATGCCGTAAAGCTCGGCTGCCGTATCGCGGAGGAACTCGAAGCTGTTGCGCCGCTCGATCAGGGTCAGTCCCTCACCGATCAGGCGTTCCAGCTCCACGGACCGGATCTCGGAGCCATCCTGCTCTCGCTGGCTCGAGCGCTGCGCCGCCTCGTTGGCATCGAGATCGCGTTCGATCCGGTCGATGCGGCGGTGAAACACGTTCACGACCGACCACAGCAGGGTGTGGAGGTCGGGTTCGAGACGGGTGTCCGACAGGGTCGCCACCAGCGCATCGAACATGTCGGCAAGCGCCCCCTGGAGCTTGCCCGGCTCAGGCAGCGGGCGCGGATCGGGCTCATCGCCGTTCGGCCTGTGGCCGAAGAGGGCGATCTCGTCGAGCAGGTGGGCAGTCGGAGAGGTTGCGGGGCCGAGTTCGGCTTCGTCGATGAGGCGGTCGATGGTCATGGTCGTCCTCTTCGCTGTGGCCGCGCCCATGCGCGGCCTTCAGGCGATGCAAAAGCCGGAAGCGGCCGAGGCCCGCACCCAAAGGCATTTCGCCTGCAGGGCCGGAGCGCAGCGGAGGACGGCGAGCACGGCTTTCTTGCCTCGCGAGGAATGGCGGCGCCGTTCGCGCCGCCAGGGGAAGAAAGCCGCGCGCAGCCGTTGCGGGCCTCGGCCGCTTCTGGCCCGATCGCCACTCTGAAGGCCGGGTGCGGCTGCCGGCGAGGGCGGACCGGACCCAAGGCCGCCGCGTACGCGGAACGGCCTCAGCTCGACCGGCGCCCGGCGGCGACAAGGCGTTGCTGATCCTGAGGCGCGAGCTGTGCACGCACAGCATGGGCGAGTGCGTCGGCGCCGAGGACCACGAGGTCCGTGTTGAAGTCGTCGGCCTGCGGCGTGAGGATGATCACCTCGATGCCGTCGGCTTGGGCGCGGGCGTCGAGCGTCTCGGCCGCGCGGTGCCCGGCGCGGTCGTTGTCGCGCGCCACGTAGACGCGCCGGAGTCCAGCCGGCAGGACGAGAGCTGCCAGGTGCGTGGCCGAGAGTGCCGCGACCATGGGCATATCAGGCAGGACGCAGCGCAGCGCCAGCATGGTCTCGAGGCCCTCGCCGGCGGCCATGACCCCGGTTCGGAACTCGGTGTCCGGGGTCGCCCGATCAAATCTGACACCGTTGCCGATGAGGCGGCCCATCGCCCGGCGCGGCGCCGCAATGGGCGCCTTGCCCGATCCGTCGCGCGCGAGCCAGGTGCGCAACACGCCCGTGATCATGCCGCGGGTATCGGTGGCTGCGGCGATGAGCGCCGGCCAGGCCTCGCGCGGGGCGTCCTCGCGGGCGCGGTAGAAGCACTTCGGGTGAAACCGCAGCGGCTCGAGACCGCGCACGTTCCTGATCCCCCGGCTGCGGAGATAGGTCTCGGCGATGGTGCCGTGGATGGACCTGGCGGCGGCGAACAGCCGGCGTGCGGCCTGAGGCGACCCAGCCGAGACTGGCGCGTGACGCCGCGACGGAACTGTCTCAGGCAGGCTCAGGAAGCGGCGCGCCTCCTCGGCCACGTCGCGGAAACTGTCGAGCCGGCGGACGCGGGCGATCAGGTCCAGGAGATCGCCGTGCTCTCCGCTCGCGAAATCGATCCACTTGCCGGCCACACCGCTCGCGCCGTCCACCAGCCGCACCATGAGGCTGCGGCCCGGCGTGTTCTCGACGTTCCCCACGCGCCAGGTGTGTCGTTCCCGGCAGCCGTTGGAGAGGTACTCGCGGCACACGGCTTCCGCGTTCTGTGCCAGGCGGCGCGCGAGATCGGCGGCGGTCTCCCTCATAGTGACCTCCAAATGAAGATGGGCCCGCCGGTGGAGCGGGCCCAAGGCTGGTCAGGATGGGCTACTCAGCTGCGATGGCCCGTGGCGGCTCGTCTGCAGCTTGCTGGGTAGCCGCGTCGGTCGGGGGCGTGAAGCTCTGCCCCGGCGTGCGCAGCGGCTCCGGGACCCAACCGCTCCCCGCGAGCAGCTCCTCCGCCGCCGTCGCCATCTCGGCCTTCTTGAGGTGAGCGATGCGCTGCGCGGCGTCTTCCCCCTTCGCCTCCCGCACGGCGTCGAGGATGCGGCCCTTGGTGACGCGGCCGAGGTAGCTTTCGACCGTCGCCGTCCACCCGGTGGCCGCCATGTCGAGAGCAATCGCCTCGGCCAGCCGGCCAGCATGTGCAAGGGCCCTCGGCCGGCGGTTGTAGGCCTCGTACACGGCATTGACGGTGAGCGACACGCAGTGTGCGAACAGCCGCTGGCGACTGTCGCTGTCGAGAGCACGCAGCATGTCCCAGAGTTCGCCGGGCTCCTTGGGCAGCTGGGCCGCCCAGCGGGCATGCCGCGCCTCGATGGCCTTGGCTGAGGCGGTGTCGGCGAGACCGGACGTCTGGGCGCCGAACACGAGACGCTTGGGCTCGATGTCGACACAGCAGTCGAGGGGGTAGGGATAGAAGAGCTTGAGACAGAGGGCGTGCACCGCCGCCAGGAATGCGACGTCGCTGTCGCTGGCCACCGCGTCGCGCAGGGCCAGCGTGCGGTGCGCCGTGAGTTCGGTCATAAGCCGATCCGACAGCGGGCGGACACCTTCGTCTTCGTCGGACTCCTCCAGTCCAGAGCACGTGGCGGCGGCAGGGTCATCGGCGGACGCCGGCATGGTGCCCAGCTCCGGGACGCCGCCGGCCTCGGTGTCGCTACCGGCTTGCTCGTCTTCCGCCGCGACAGGCGGCTCATCCTCGGGCCGCACATAGCCGCGCTCGATCCTGAGCACGCCGGCGCTGTCGATGCTGACGAAGGCCCCGGCACGTGCGACTTGCGCCGCATCATAGAGGATCGGCCGCTGGTCGAAGGCCTCCAGAGCCGTCTCGATCTCGCCGAGCCGCCTGTCGACCTCCTCGGGGAACTCCTCGGCGTCGGCATACTGCTCCTCGAGGCGCTCGAATTCCCCCTTTAGTGCGTCGCGCGCCGCCGTCTCCTCCTCGCTGGATGGAATCTCGGTGCCGCTCAGGCGCCTGAGACCATAGGTGTGCCCGTAGGGGAAGTCAGGCGCGGTCTCGATCCACTTCCAGCCCTCGGCCCGCACGGCCTCCACCTCCCGCTCCAGCTTCCCGGCAACGAGGCGGTCGAGGAGCGCAGGGTCCTGCAGCCAGCCGCCGTCATCGGCATCGAAGAGGTCGCGCAGGACGATGCCGCCGGCATCCTCGTAGGCCTCGACGCCGACGAACTGCGCCCGCTTGTCGGAGGCGTGCACGGCGCCCTCGGTGAGCATCCTGCGGATCTGGTAGCCCTCCCTGGTGTGCGAGCGCTGCAGGGCCTCCCACACCTGCTCCTGGCGGGCGTGGTCCGGATTGACGGTGAAGGCCATCAGCTGCTCTAGGGTCATGCCATCCTCGGCATAGACGTCGAGCAGCGTCTCCGACACGGCCGCCAGCCGCAGCCGTTGGTGCACGACGTTGACGCGATACGAAAAAGGCTGCGGCGATCTCCTCCTCGGATTTGCCCTTCTCGCGCAAGGCAACGAAGGCGCGGAACTGGTCGAGCGGATGCAACGGGGCCCGCTGCACGTTCTCGGCCAGGCTGTCCTCCTCGGCGAGCCCGTCGGTGCGCACGATGCACGGGATGGGCGCGGTGCGGGCAAGGTGCTTCTTCTTCACCAGCAGCTCCAAGGCCCGGTAGCGGCGGCCGCCGGCCGGGACCTCGTACATGCCGGTCTCGGCACCGCTCTCATCGAGCGATCGGCCGCACGGTCAGGCTCTGCAGCAATGTGCGCCGGGCGATGTCCTCGGCCAGCTCCTCGATGGCGACGCCGGCCTTGATGCGGCGCACGTTGGCCTGGCTCAGGACGAGCTTGTTGAAGGGGATGTCGCGCGAAACGCTCAAGGTGATCTTGGGTTGCGACTTGGCCATGGGATGATCTCCGCGACGGGCCGGCCGGGAGCCTCTCTCCCGGCCTCCTCAAGCCCGTCACGAAGCCCCCTCCCTCCTCTTCCTCTGCGTGCGCAGGCACCAGCTGCGGAAGAAGGGAAAGGCTCGATCCGGCCATCCGCCCGTCCTGCGCGTCCTCGCGGACGTCCTTCGCGTGCCGGTGCAGTGGCCAGGCGGTCCCGGAAGGCCAGCAGATAGTCGGCGGCCTTGGACGCCGCCGAGGCCGCGCGCACGATGGCCCGACTATCTTCGCCCAAGTGGTCGATCCACGCGCCGACATAGTCGGCATGCCGCACGGTCGGCACGACGCCGAGTGCCGTACAAACAAAAGCTGCAGAGATTTCGGCGCACAACTCTTCCTGGAGGTATAGCTTCGACCCGAACGATCCGGATAGGTCGCGTGTCGAGGCGGTTTGGGGCGCCACTCCAGTGCGATAATTCGTGTACGGCCGTTCTGTGCCAGTTGATCGGCTCGAAGAACGCCTGCGGCGGCGGCACGCGGATGAAGTCGCCGGCGACGTCGTAGTAGGCCTTGTCGCCGCCGATGCGGATGTCGGCGCCGGTGGCGCGGATCAGCTCCTCGACCTGCGGCAGGATCAGGCTGGTGTCGACCGGAGGCGACGCGGGGCGGCGATGCCGTCGGGCAGGCCCTCGCACTGCTCGACGTTGAAGACGTGAAGCGCTTGAGGAACGGGATCGCCCGTGGTTCCTCGCCCCTCTCATGGGCACGGTCGCGCACGTCGTCGGGGACGAAGCGGTCGGCATAGACGACGGTGGTTCCGCGCTCGCCCTTGCGCACGTGGCCGCCGAGCGCCAGCGGCCTGCTTGAAGGTCAGCCAGCTCTGGACCGAGAAGCCGCGCTCGACGACGGCGGCCCATAGGATGAGAACGTTGATGCCGCTGTAGGCTCGGCCGGTGGCGGCGTTCTTCGGCAGGCCAAGCGGCGCGCGCACGCCCGATGAGCCCCACGGCTGGACCCAGGGCAGGCGGCCGGCCTCGAGCTCGGCGATGATCTTGTTGGTGATCTCCTCGTAGAGAGTGCTGCGATCTCTTGCCGGCCGCGGGCGAGCCGGGGCCGTGGATGCTGACTGAGCCATGGAAGGGTCTCCATGACAGGCCGGCCGGGAGCCTCTCTCCCGGACCCTCGAGCCCGTCACGGCGACAGCTGCACCGCTCTTACTCTGCGCGCCGGTCTTGATGGGGTTGCCATCGGCATCATTGACAGTGTGCTTTCACAGACGAATGGGCAAAGAGCGCATCGTCGTCATGGTCCCGCGCCATGGGACCGTCACACGAATGTGCCGAGACCCGCGGCTTCCGGCCAGGCGGGGCTCGGGCGCGCGGCCTCCTTCAGGCCGCGCGGTAGGGCCCGGCCGCGGCCGTCAGGCCGCGGGGCGCCACAACGGCGATCATGGAGCTTGGTTGCACTTTGGGCGACGGGGAGACGGGCCAAGCCAAGTCTGGTTAGCCCTCCAGATTCCCCGGGAGGGAAGGTCTTGCCGATCGGCAGCCTAGTGCCAATATGTATGGCCCGGCCGCGCGTCGCAAGACAGACTTCCAAGACGACGAACGTGAGATGCTGCATCAATGTATTAGGCCTCGCGTGTGGAGCATGTCGCTCCGGGCCAGCATGGATATCCGCGCGCATCCAAGACTGAGCTAAGAGAAAGGCCTCAACGGACCATAATGGCACCCTGTCTCATGGTTGCGCCGGGCAGACCGTTCGTCCATCTCTTCATTCCATCTCGCAGACCTCGGTGGGGAAGCTGTTGAACCGTCTGATCCTTAGTTTCACTTTCTACATTCATAGAGGTCAGGTGAAGCCATCCCCTCGGAGCCACCGTCGCTCGCTCGCCCGATCCGACAGGATTGGCGAGCGACGGTGGCGGAGAGGGGTGGCGTCCATCCTCTTGGTGAACCTGAGCGAGCCGATCTCACGCGGCATGGATTGTGATCCTCGGCTCGTAGTCACGACCTCGGGCAAGCACTGCCCAGGCGATGCGGGCGAGCTTGTTGGCGAGCGCGATCGCCAGCAGATTGCGATGAGCGAGGCGCTTGGCGGCTCGTTCGATCCACGGCCATAGACCCCGCATCGCCGCGGCTGGCCGCCGCACCAGCACGACGTGGGCAGCCTGAACGAACAGCGTCCTGAGGTATTTGTTGCCGCGCTTGGAGATCTTGCCGAGCTTGGTGCGATCGCCGGTCGACTCCTGCTTCGGCACGAGGCCCAGCCAGGCGCCGAAGTCACGCCCCTGACGGAAGCCGGAGCCGTTGCCAATCGCCGCCACCACGGCGCTCGAGATGATCGGGCCGACACCCGGCACCGTCATCAAGCGTTGGCAGCTGCCGTCGTTCTCGGCGAGGGTCTCGATCTCGGTTGATACGGCTTGGATGCGCGCGTCGAGACGGCGCCAGTCCTCGCTGAGGTCGGCGATGAGACGCACCATACGCGGCGAGAGCACGTCAGTCGGCGAGCTCAAGATCGCCGGCAGCGCCTTGCGCAAGGGTGCCGGACCTTGCCGCACCGTGATGCCGCGCTCGATGAGAAAGCCGCGGATCTGGTTGATCACAGCCGTGCGCTGGCCAACAAGGCGCGAGCGCACGCGGTGCAGAGACAGCAGATCGCTTTGCTCCGGGGTCTTGATGGCAACGAAGTTCATGGTCGGCCGCTGCACGGCCTCCGCGATCGCCTCGGCATCGCGATAGTCGTTCTTGTGTCCCTTGAGGAACGCCTTGACGTACTGCGCCGGGATGAGGCGAACGTCATGCCCGAGTGCTCGGATCTGCCGGGCGATGTGATGCGACCCGCAGCCGGCCTCCAGGCCGACAAGGCAGCGCGGTACATTGGCGAGTCGACGCTCGAGCTGGCTGCGTGATACCTTGATCCGCAGCACGACGGCGCCGCGCTTGTCGAGACCGACGAGGTGGAACGTGTTCTTGCCGATGTCGACGCCGATCGTGGCGACCGAATTTGATGAATTCTGATGGGTGTGCATCGCAGGCTCCTTGAGCTCTTGATGCCTCCCAGCCCGATCAACGGTGGTGTAGGCCGCTGAGCGCGGCTGGGCCATCCCATTAAGAGACATTGCAAGAAGGGCTCTAGGGCGCGGTAAATTTGCGCCAGAAAGCGGACCTCCGACCTCGATTCTCAACCGCAAGCCCGATTCAGCTGTTCTGCTCGGCAATCACCTTTCCGCGCCATTGGGCGATCGCCGGCAGCGACATCGAGACGAGCAGCGCCGTCGCGATCGCCAGCAGGCCGGCGCTGATCGGGCTCTCGACAAACACGATGAAATCGCCGCGTGAGATGATGAGCGTGCGGCGGAAGAATTCCTCCATCATCGGACCCAGGATGAAGCCCAGCAGCATCGGCGCCGGCTCGCAGCCGATCTTGGTGAACAGGTAGCCGAGGGCCCCGAAGAGGACGATCAGGCGAACGTCGAAGGCGTTGTTGGTGAGGGTGTAAACGCCGATGCAGCAGAACAGGATGATTGCCGGGTAGAGGAAGCGGTAGGGGATCGAGAGCAACCGCACCCAGATGCCGACCAGCGGCAGGTTCAGCACCACCAGCATCAGATTGCCGAGCCACATGCTGGCGATCAGGCCCCAGAACAGCTCCGGGTTCTTGGTCATGACCTGCGGCCCGGGCTGGATGTTGTGCAGCATCATGGCGCCGATCATGAGAGCCATCACCACGTTGGGTGGGATGCCCAGCGTCAGCATCGGGATGAAGCAGGTCTGCGCCCCCGCGTTGTTGGCGGCTTCCGGTGCGGCAACGCCTTCGATGGCGCCCTTGCCGAAGCGCGATGGGTCGGTGGCGAGCCGCTTCTCGACGGCATAGGAGGCGAACGAAGCGAGCAGCGCACCACCGGCCGGGAGTATGCCGAGCAGGGAGCCGACCAGAGTGCCGCGCGCTATCGGCATCGCCGACTGCTTGAGGTCGTCGCGGCTCGGCATAAGGCTCCCGACCCTGTCCGTGAACACCTCCCGCTTTCCCCTCTGCTGGAGGTTGGTGACAATCTCTGCGATGGCGAAGACACCGACAGCGAGAACTATGAAGCCGATGCCGTCATAAAGCTGTGTCACACCGAACGTGAAGCGCAACTCGCCCGAGTTCACGTCCAGGCCGACGAGGCCGAGGATCAGCCCGACGATCACCATGGCGATAGCCTTCAGGATGGAGCCGTGCGCGATCACCACAGCACCCACAAGCCCGAGAACCATCAGCGCGAAATAGTCGGCCGGACCGAATCGCGCGGCAACGGCCGCCAGCGGTGCCGCTAGCAGGACACAGATGATCGTCGAGATCGTGCCGGCGACGAACGATGCAATTGCCGCGATCGCAAGGGCTGGGCCGGCCCGGCCCTGCCGCGCCATCTGGTAGCCGTCGATGCAGGTCACGACCGAGGAGGCCTCGCCGGGCAGATTGACCAGGATCGCGGTCGTCGAGCCGCCGTACTGGGCGCCGTAGAAGATGCCGGCCAGCATGATAAGGGCGGAGGTGGGCTCCAGCGCATAGGTGATCGGCAGGAGCATGGCGATGGTTGCAACCGGGCCGATGCCCGGCAGGACGCCGATCAGGGTGCCCAGCAGAACGCCAAGGAAGCAGTAGAGCAGGTTGTGCAGGGTGACTGCCGTGGCGAGACCCAGCGCGAGATTGCTCAAAAGCTCCGTTCCCATGGCCGCCGCTCCCACTAGCCGTTGAGGAACCAGGGCCAAACCGGCATGGTTTGGCCAAGCGCCCGGATAAACAAAGCGTAAGAGAGCAGCGCCAACACCACGGCGCTGAGCAGGGCCTCACCGAGCCGGAACTCGTGGCCGGCCCAGGAGGCGACCACGACGACGATTGCCGCGGTGAGGACGATGCCGAGCGGATTGAGCAGCAGGCCGAATGCCGCAACGGCAAGTAGTACACGCAGCAAGAGCCAGACATCGATGCGCCCGACCCTCTCGCCGCTGGCGGCGGCGACGATAACGGACTTGAGCAGCATCGCCGCTCCGATACCGGCAAGAAGAACTCCGAGCAGCGTCGGGAAGTAGCCGGGTCCCATGCGCGCCGCTGTTCCGAGGGGATGAGATTGCGCCAGCATGATGGTCGCCGCGCCGAATACGGTGAACGCGCATCCACTCCAAAAGTCCTGGCTATGGCGGAACCGAGAACGCATGGTTTTCCTCCAGGCTTTGTCAGCCCACGCGCTTCGCTGCTACTGAGGCGTAAGCCCAAGGCTGCTGACGAGCTCGATCCAGACCGGCTTTTCCGCCTCGTGCAGCCGCCTGGCTTCGACATAGCCCTGCGCCGCCTCGTCGATTCCCCACATGTCGAGCAGCTTTTGCACGCGCTCGCTCTTGCCTGCCTCCACCATCAACGTGGAGAGCCGCTCGACGATCTCCTGCGGCATGCCGCTCGGCCCGGCCAGGCAGATGTAACCCCTCAGCCCAAACATCCTTGAGGTGGCACCCTGCTCGAGGAATGTCGCCACATCAGGAAGTTTCCTGCTGCGCCTCGGCCAGACGGCGATGGCGCGTCCGGTCCCGGTCTGCAGGCTGTTGATGGCTTGGTCGTAGGGCCCCTGCGCCACTTGGATCACTCCGGCATTGAGATCCTGAAATATCGGCGGCGCACCGCGGTAGTGCACGGCCTCCATCTGCAGGCCGAATTGTTTGTTCAGCGCCGCAATGACCATGTGCGCGCCACCCCCGGCGCCCCAGGTGCCGACGTTCATCTTGTTCCTGCGTGCATGCTCGACGAGTTCCTTCAAGTTGGTCGCGCCGGTCGATTTGTGCGCCACGAATAGCAGTGAGCCCGGCGACATGGTCGAGATCAATGCGAAATCCTTGTCCGGATCGTAAGGCAGGTTCTTGTAAAGCACCCGGTTCATGATCATCGTCGTGGAGATGGCGAACAGCAGTGTGTAACCGTCGGCGGGCGACGCCTTGACCGCCTGGGCTGCGAGTGCCCCGCCGACCCCCGGCTTGTTTTCCACGACCACCGGCTGACCCAAACTCCGGGAGAGATACTCACCATAGGCTCGTGCAAAGATGTCCACTTGTGCTCCGGCAGGAAGTGCGCAGACAATTTTGATCGGCCCGGAGGGCCAAGCCTGCGCCCACGTTCTAGCCCCGGTGAAGGGCAGAGCGGCAGCCGTGGCGAGACCGGTCTTGGTGAACGTCCGGCGCGTGATCCTCCGATGCATTGCAACCTCCCTGGGCTGTTCGCTGCGTGGCTGTCTGGCTGTTAGCACTTACCTGTCTGTTTGGGTTCGCTCGGCCGCGGGCGGGGGTTGGTGACACCGTAGCGATCGGCCACGTCACGGCCAGCGTTGCGGTAGCGCATCGGTCGCGGCCGCTCCGGCAGCATGGTTTCGTTCCAGGCCTCCCAATCGCCCTTCAGCCGATCGAAGACGTCTCTCTCCCGATCCTTGAGATTGGCCCTCTCGCGCGGGTCTCTGACCACATCGAAGAGAAACTCGTTGCCAGCGATGCGCAGGTATTTCCAGTTGCCGTCGCGGATGGCGCGTTGCGATCCGGCATGATAGCGCCAGTACAGCTTGCGCGGATGCGGCGCCGCGCCGCCGGTCACGATCGGTCCCAGGTCCTCGCCATCGGACGGATAGGCCGCGTCCGGCGAAGTGCCGGCGGCAGCCAGCAGGGTCGGCATCCAGTCCATCGTGACCATGACCTGTTCGGAAATCGATCCCGCCGCGATCCGTCCGGGCCAGCGCACGATCGAAGGAATGCGAAGGCCGCCTTCGAGCAGTTCGTCCTTCATGCCGGAGAACGGCCAAGTATTGGAGAACCGCTCGCCGCCGTTGTCGCTGGTGAAGACGACGATGGTGTTGCTTGCGAGACCGCTCGCGTCGAGCGCCTGCAGCACCCGGCCGACATTGGCGTCCAGGCTCTGCACCATGGCGGCGTAGGTTCTCTGCGAGCCGCCGTCCCGGTGAAAGATGTTCCTGATGCGCTTCGACTCGGCCTCGTCGTCCGGACCCTCCCACGGCCAATGGGGGGCGGTGAAATGCAGGCTCAGCAGAAACGGCTCCCTCGACCTGGCGTAGCCTTCGATCGTCTGCACCGCCCGATCGCCGAGCAGGTTCGTCATGTAGCCGTGCCGCTCGACCGGCACCTCCTGCTCGTAGAGTTGACCGTAAACCAGGCCGCCGGGTTGGCCGAACGCGAAGCTGCGCAGCGCGTCCGGACCATGATTGAAATAGTCGGCAGCGCCGGGGAAGATCCCGAAGAAGTGGTCGTAGCCGCTCTTCAATGGACTGAAATCCGGCAGGAAGCCGAGATGCCATTTGCCGACCAGCGCGGTGCCGTAGCCCACCTTCTTCAGCAGTGACGGCAGGGTGGGGTGGCTTGGCGGCAGGCCTACATTCCTGGGGCTCGAGGGACCAATTGGCTCTTCGAGCCCGACCGGCCAGGCGATACTGATAGCGGCCGGTGATCAGCGCCGTGCGTGTCGCCGAGCAGACGGAGGAATTGGCGTACCCCTGCGTGAACTTCAAGCCCTCGATTGCCAGCCGGTCTATGTTTGGCGTCGTATAGTCGCGCTGGCCGTAGCAGCTCACATCCGCGTAGCCGAGGTCATCCGCCAGGATGAAGACGATGTTCGGTCTTGGCGATTGAGCCCAGGTCGGGCGCGTGATCCTCCGATGCAATGCAACCTCCCTGGGCTGTTCGCCGCGTGGCTGTCTAGGCTGTGGCACTTACCTGTCTGTTTGGGTTCGGTCGCCGCCTGAGGTGGGCAGGGTTGTCACCCGAGCACCAGTCCGGCGTGCCACCAGACGTCCTGCGGCTGCCAGCTCGGATTGGCTAGCGCTTCTTTCTGCAACAATGAATAATGCCGGTGTGATAGTAAGGCGGTAGAACTGTGCTTGGCTCGCCCTGGAAGGGCTATCCTGTGGCCAAGCCCGGCATCGCGCGCCTGCATTTGTCGGGTGCCCAGGACCCTGGGGATGCCCAATGCAGGTGGCAGTGGTCCTAGCAGTCTCATGGGTTTCCTCCACACAGCGTTGCGTTCCTTCGCCTGGCGGCGCTCACGCTGTAGACTGGAGCTGACCACGACCCACAGGTCCGCGTAGTGAAAGTCGCGTTAAACTTGGCTGAAAGTTGCGTGAAACTTGCGGGGTTGCCGCGCCTTCCGTCGATCAGGTCCTGGAGATGACACAGAGATCCCTGCGGTTTGAATCCTTTGTCCTCGATCTGGAACGACTGTGCCTGCATGGGGAATCTGGTCAGGCAAACCTGCGACCCAAGAGCTTCGAGGTGCTACGCTACCTGGTTGAGCACGCCGGCCGGGTCGTGAGCAAGGAAGAGGTGTTGAATGCCGTATGGCCCGAAGTGACGGTCAGCGACGAGTCGTTGACGCAGTGCATTCGCGACATCCGCCGGGCGCTTGGTGACGAAAGCCAGCACATTGTCAAGACGGTGCCGAGGCGGGGCTATCTCGTGGACGTTCCGGTCGCGGCAAGCGACGTGGCAGCCACTCGGCCGCCTGAGGCAACCAAGGCCGCGATGGCTGGGGAGGCCTTACCGCTTGCCCTTCCCGATCGCCCGTCGATCGCCGTTCTCGCTTTCACCAACATGAGCGGCGATCCGGGCCAGGAGTACTTCAGTGACGGCATTACTGAAGACATCATCACCGACTTGTCGCGCTTCTCCGAGCTGTTCGTCATCGCTCGCAACTCGAGCTTCCAGTACAAGGGCAAATCACCGGACATACGGCAGGTCGGCCGCGAACTCGGCGTGCGCTACGTTCTCGAAGGCAGCATCCGTCGCGCTGGTGATCGCATCCGCATCAGCGCTCAGCTCATCGATGCTGTTACCGGTGCTCACCGTTGGGGAGAGCGCTACGACCGCGAGCTGAAGGACGTCTTCGCGGTCCAGGACGAGGTTTCCCGGGCGATCGTTGCGATCCTGGTCGCCCAAGTCAACAAGGCCGAGGCCGAGCGCACGCTGCTGAAGCCGCCGGCGACCTGGCAGGCGCATGATTTTTTCATGCGCGCTTCGGGCATCTACAGCGCGATGTGGTCGTCGTCGCTTAACGTGGCCGACCTCTATGAAGCGCGACGTCTCCTTGAGCGCTCCATATCCCTCGATCCGAACTACGCTCGGGCCTATGCCAGGCTTGCACTTACTCACCTGACTGCTTGGGTCCACTCGCTAGATGAAGATTGTCTCAGCCCCATTGCCCTCGAACGCGCGCATGGTCTCGCTCGGAAGGCCGTTCAGCTCGACCCCAATCTCCCGGTCGCTCATGCCGACCTCGGAACGGTGCTGACCTTCGAGGGCCAGCATGAGCATTCCATAGCCGAGTTCGAGAAGGCCATTGCGCTGAACCCCAATTTCACGGACTGGCGATTCGGCATGGCGCTGCTTCGCGCGGGAGAACCCGCGAGGGCCACCCAGGTAATCGAGACACACATGCGATACGACCCGCTTTGCTGGCCAGGGGCACCGGGCCAGTTGGGGCTCGCCCGCTACTTGCTGAAAGAGTATTCGCAAGCGCTGTCCCCGTTGCGCGAATGTACGTCCCGCGCCCCAAACATGAGGATGGGCCACGTCTGGTTGGCCGCCAATCTCGCGCAATTGGGCCAACTCGATGAGGCCCATGCAGAGGCAGCCGAGGTCCTGCGGATCGATCCGAAGTACACGATCGACAGCACGCAAAGACGGTTCAGCTCGCTTCAAGCGCCTTGAGGACGCGGAGCATTTCTTCGACGGCCTGCGCAAGGCGGGTCTGCCGGAGAGATAGCGCTCACGCACCGGTTGGAGATGTCACGCAAATCTCTGCAGTTTGAAATCCTTCGTCCTCGATCTGGAACGGCTTTGCCTGCAGGGGCCGTCCGGGCGGGCCGACCTGCGACCCAAGAGCTTCGAGGTGCTGCGCTACCTGGTCGAGCACGCCGGTCGGGTCGTGACCAAGGAAGAAGTGTTGAATGCCGTTTGGCCCGACGTTACGGTCTCGGACGAGTCGCTAACGCAGTGCATCCGTGATGTCCGGCGCGCCCTGGGCGACAAAAGCCAGCGGATCGTCAGGACGGTTCCGAGGCGCGGCTATCTCGTGGACGTGCCGATCTCTTCGGCCCCCACCCCGTTTTCTGAGGTAGCCAAGGCCGCTAAGGCGAGTGAGGCTTCGCCGCTCGTGCTGCCCGATCGCTCGTCCATTGCCGTTCTCGCTTTCACCAACATGAGCGGCGATCCGAGCCAGGACTACTTCAGCGACGGCATTACTGAGGACATCATCACCGAGCTGTCGCGCTTCTCCGAGCTGCTCGTCATCGCCCGCAACTCAAGCTTCCGATACAAAGGCCTGTCCGTCGCCGTGCGGCAGGTCGGGCGCGAACTATGCGTGCGCTACGTGCTGGAAGGCAGCATTCGCCGGTCCGGCGACCGGATCCGCGTCAGCGCCCAGCTCGTTGACGCAGTCTCCGGGGCCCATCGCTGGGCCGAGCGCTACGATCGCAAGCTCGAGGACGTCTTTGCGGTCCAGGACGAAGTCGCCCGCACGATCGTGGCGGTGCTGGCGTTGCATGTGAACAAGGCTGAGACCGAGCGCGTTCTAGCGACGCCGCCCGCCACCTGGCAGGCGTACGAGCATTACTTGCAGGCCGCTGATACGTTGGTTTCCTACCATTCCTCGCTCAACAAGGATGACCTTCTTCAGGGTCGGCGCAGGTTGCGCCAGGTGCTGGCCATCGATCCCAACTACGCCCGAGCTCACGCCTCCCTTTCGAGGACTTATGTGTCCCTGTGGGTTCATCGGTGGGACGACGATTGTCCCTGGCCTGTGGCCCTCGACCGCGCCTACCAGTCCGCTCGCGAGGCGGTGCGTCTGGCCCCCAATCTGCCTGCGGCCCATGTCGCGCTTGGTTGGGCTTTGATTTGGATGCGCCGGCACGAAGCGGCCATCGCCGAATTCGAGCGCGCGATTGGGCTCAATCACAATCTCAGCGACCCTGTCTTTGCATGGGCCCTGGTTTTTGCAGGTGAGCCGGAACGGGCCATCCAAACGCTCAAGCCACACTTGCGGCTCGATCCCTTCTACCAGCCGCAGGCCCCCTGGTGGCTGGGGGGTGCCTACTACATGCTCAAACGTTATGCGGAAGCCCTGCCACATCTGCATGAAGGTGTATCGCGGGCACCGAACGAAGCCGTCAGCCATCACTGGTTGGCCGCCACTTATGCCCAGCTGGGTCAGCTCGACAAGGCCAGGGCCGAAGCGGCTGAAGGGCTGCGCATCGATCCTTGGTTCACAATCGGCCAGGCGCTTTTTGCTAGAACCTGCAAGCGAACCGAGGATGCCGAGCATTTCCAGGATGGCTTGCGCAAGGCAGGGTATCCGGAGTGATCGCGTGCCGGCCGCGAGAGCCCATCGTGCGAGCCCCGACAAGCCTTGTACAACGTCAGCTTTTCTTGCACCGGGCGTGCCTGGTAATGACCGCAACGGGTCAACAGTACGCATGGCACCTGACGCATCGGCACGGGGTAAGTGCCTTTGTAACCTGACGGAACTGTGCAGTGCTGCAGAAGACTTGATCTGGCGCCACTCCATAACGGTGCGATGCGCAAGCGTGGTCCGACCGGGAACGGTGTCACTTTCACCGTGCAGAGACAGTCGCCGGACCGGCAGGGCATGACCCTGGGTGTGTGAAAAGACCAGCGTAGTAATGATTCCCCTGATGATTCTGCGGGGGTGATCATGAAGCGGTTCGTGGAGGGAGCAGATCGGGGACAATCAACGCTTCTGCCGGAATGCCTTGAGGACTGGATCGACGAGGAGAATCCGGTTCGTGTGATCGATGCCTTCGTCGAAGCGCTCGATCTCGCCAGCCTCGGGTTCGGCGGCGTTGAGCCGGCAGCGACCGGAAGGCCCGCCTTTCACCCCTCGGTTCTCTTGAAGCTCTACATCTACGGCTATCTCAACCGCGTGCAGTCCAGCCGGCGACTGGAGCGGGAAGCGGGCCGCAATGTCGAGGTGATGTGGTTGCTCGGCCGGCTTGTGCCCGATCACAAGACGATCGCCGATTTCCGCAAAGACAACGGCCTGGCGCTGCGCCAAGTGTGTGCGCGCTTCGTCGAGCTTTGCCGCAAGATGGGCCTTCTCACGACGACGAGCGTGGCCATTGACGGCAGTAAGTTCAAAGCTGTGAACAACCGCGACAGGAACTTCACACGCGCCAAGGTGGAGCGGCGGCGGGCGCAGCTGCAGGAGAGCGTGGCACGGTATTTGAGCCAGCTCGATACGGCCGACCGGCAGGAGCCGACGGAGGCGCTGGCGGTGAAGGCAACGCGGCTCAAAGAGAAGCTCGCCAAACTCGAGGAGGAGATGGGCAAGCTCGCTGCCTACGAGAAGCAGATGCTCACCTCGCCCGACCAGCAGGTCTCGCTCACCGATCCCGACAGCCGCTCGATGGCAACCAGCGGCCGCGGCTCCGGGGTGGTCGGCTACAACGTGCAGGTAGCTGTCGATACCGAGCATCATCTGATCGTGACGCACGAGGTGACGAATAGCGGCTCGGATCGGGCGCAACTTGCCAATATCGCCAAGCAGGCGAAGGCTGTTCTGCAGGTGGATGAGCTCGACGCCGTCGCTGACCGCGGCTACTTCAGCAGCCCGGAGATCCTGGCGTGTGAGGAGGCCGGCATCACGGTGACGCTGCCGAAGCCGATGACGTCAGGTGCGAAAGCGGACGGTCGTTTTGGCAGGCAGGACTTCGTCTATGTCGCCAAAGAAGATGTCTATCGCTGTCCGGCCGGCGAGCGGCTGACCTATCGCTATACCAACGAGGAGGCTGGCAAGGTCCTGCGGCGCTACTGGACCACGGCATGTTCCAAATGCCCGCTCAAGCCGCAATGCACGACAGGACCGGAGCGCCGCATCGCACGGTGGGTGCACGAGCACCTGCTCGACGCCGTACAGCAGCGTCTCGATGCGAACCCGCAAGCCATGCGCCAGCGACGCGAAACGGTCGAGCATCCATTCGGCACGATAAAGGCGCGCATGGGCGCCACGCACTTCCTGATGAAGACGTTGCCGAAGGTCGCCGCCGAGATGGCGCTCTCGGTGCTCGCCTACAATCTGACCCGCGTCATGAACATCGTCGGCATCAAGCCGCTGATCGCGGCGATCCGGGCATAACGGCCGCATCGCCTGCCGCATCGGCAATCTGCCCGCCGGAAACCGACCAGCGCGTTATTACACGACCAAGACCCCGAACAGACATTCCCTTTGCTCGATCAGGTGTGCTCTTTAATGGCCGTTAGAGCGAAAGATTGCCACCACTCGATGGATCGGCCTGACCAGGCTCCGCTCCGAAATCTCCACATCCGGGCATGCAGCCCCGAAGATCCTACAGTTGGTCACTGCGCTGACACCCACTCCGTCTTCGATCAGGTCATAGCCGAGCAATTCGAATGGCGGGGCTCTCGTCGCGGGGAGGACCGGCACAAGGGCCAATGGACAATGACGAGCTTGTGCATGGCATGCTCCTGCTGCACAAGCGCCGAGCGGGCAGGTCACCGGTATGTCGGCGGAAAGCTGCGCCGGCTGGCGACTGCCATCTCAGGTAGGGCAATCTCAGATGCACATTTCAGCGCAAGCGCCGGCGGCAACAATGAAGTCCCCTTTGTTGCCCCAGATCCGGCAGCTCGTGCGGGCCCTGCGATTGCATCAATGGGCCAAGAACCTGCTGGTGTTCGTGCCCATCCTGCTCTCGGGCAGGCTGCTCGATCTGTCGCCCCTTTTTACCACTACGGTTGCTTTTCTGGCCGTCGGCCTGGTCGCGTCCGGGAGCTATCTTATCAACGACGTGCGCGACCTCGCCAACGACCGGGTACACCGGGCAAAGCGCCTCCGACCGCTGGCGAGCGGCCGGCTGTCGATTGGTCTTGCGATCCTCGCAGCCTCGCTTCTGATCGCGTCGGGCTTGGCGGCCGCCGCCCTGGCTTCCACGCGCGTTGCAAGCTTCCTGTGTCTCTATCTGGTCCTGACGACCGCATATACCTTCGGCTTAAAGCGCATCGCCCTGCTTGACGGCTTCGTGCTGGCGACCCTGTTCACGCTTCGGATCGCAATCGGCATTGTTGCTGCCGATGTACGTGCGTCTCCGTGGTTGCTGACGTTCTCCATGTTCATGTTTACCTCGCTCAGCTATGCCAGGCGCCACGCGGAGCTGGCCGAGGCAGCCGAGCAAGGTGAGAAGGAGATAAGCGGCCGGGGGTATCGCACAGCGGACCTACCGCTGGTGATGACCATGGGAGTCGGAGCGGGGATCGGTGCGACGCTTATTGCCGTTCTTTACATCATCGACGACGCCTACGTGCAGACCTTCTACGGCAACAAGATCGCGCTTTGGGCGCTGCCCCCGCTCCTCTTCCTGTTCGTCGCGCGCATCTGGCTCAAATGTCAGCGCAACGAAATGCCAGAGCACCCGCTGGACTTCACCCTGAAGGATCCCGCTGGACTGACCCTTGCGGGGCTCGCTTTTGTCTTGTTTATGCTCGCTTGGCTTGGTCAGCCTTTGCTTTGAGTGCCGACAGGCCAGTACTGCGGTGCTCAATCATGTGCGCCGCTGCATGCGAGCTTCTTGATGGCCCCACACACGCGCGACCACCTGCCAGCAAGCCTTTGCTTTTGTTGCGCTTCTGGCATTCGCTTTGTACTCGTCAGGGTGGTCCACGGCTCAGCCATTCGGTGGGCAACCGGTTGGCGTGGCGGTGCTCTTGACCCAGTAGCCGCCGTAATTGTCGATTTTGACGATTGGGTCGGTGATACCGTGGGCGGCACGGAACTCGTCGACGGCTTGGCGCTGGCAGTCGAACAGGAAATAGTCGTCGGCGATCAACGTGCCGCCGGCGGCGAGCTTGCCGTAAAGATGGAGAAGCCCGTCTCTGGTGCTCTCGTACATATCGCCGTCGAGCCGCAGCACCGCGAGCCTTTCGACAGGCGCCATCGGCAACGTGTCCTTGAACAGACCTTCGAGGAATACGACCTGCTCGTCGAGCAGGCCGTAGCGCGCGAATGCCCACTTCACCTTGTCCAGCGAGACGGCGAAATCTCCGAAAGTGTGCAGGTGGAACGAGGCGTCCGCCTCAACGCCTGGGGAGGGCGGCGGGAAGCCGGCAAACGAGTTAGCTGCAATGACCCGGCGGTCAGTAATGCCATATGCCCTGAGCACGGCGCGCATCATGATGCAGGCGCCGCCCCGCCATACGCCGGTTTCCATGAAGTCCCCGGGCACGTCGGCCTGCAGCACGCGCTCGCACTCGGAGCGCACGTTGTTCATGCGCTTTGCTCCAATCATCGATGGTGCCTGGGAGGGCCAGTCCCAGCCGGATTCCCGATGGTCGTACTTGTAGCCGTCGATCTTCGATGCCGGCAGCGGCGGGTCCTCGTTCAGCCTGCCGATTAGGCTGTCGCGCATGAGATCGAGATATGCGGCACGCAGTTCTGCGGTCTGCGCCTCGAGCGGGGCTGCCACAGCGCTAGAACCCGGTCCAGAGCGCGTAGTTACCCACTGCCGCATGCCCGTTGATGGCGAAAGCTCGGCAGGGCGCGAACTCAGTCAGCTGTGCCTGCAGCACGTACATACCGTAGCCATTCAGTGCGTTGCTGACGGCCTCGGTCAGACTGCGGTTGAACGCGGCCCGATCCGACTGGATTTCTTCCAGCGTCTGCTTGCTGACCTCAGTCAGGATCGCCTCCAGTGACCGCTCCATGATGTCGGAGGGGAGGTCGGCGATCTTCGCCAAGGCCGCCACGATATCGTCGATGACGTAGGTGACGAGCGCGCCGACGATCACCGTCTGCAGATCCTTCGTCATCACGGTCTTCGATTTTATCATCTGCGTCTGGCGCACGGTCGCCATGACCTTGTAGCTCGTCACCAGCGGCCAGTACCAATGCAGCCCCGGCTTCCACTCCTTGACGCGGTGTCCGCGCACGAACGCCACGCCGCCGTGCGTCGCCGGCACGATGACGAGCCAGGGAAGGAACTTCAAAATTGTCTGGAAGATCTCCCCGAGCCAACCGAATGCTTTGTCCACGTTTGCACCCCCAAATCAGTTGCCAGCTGGGTTCAATCCACCTCAGTGTCCGAGGCATTGGTCGCCACGGCAACACCATATCCGTCCAGACACACAGTGCCTTCGAATGGTTCGCGTGCCACCCGACCTTGCGTATTCTTGTCCATCCATAGCAGCTCCGTACACTTGGTGAGCCTGCCGTCCAAGTCGGTACCGGTCAGCTTACAGGGCCGCGCCGTAGCGTTGACGAACACCACGCTGCGGCGGCCGGCATCGTTCCACGCGAGGATCGCATCGATGCCGCTCGGACGGCGATCTGGAAACCCGATCCAGTCGCCGTACCGCACGTGCTGGGCGAACAGCTGTTTGGCGAGGCACGCGGGCGTGGGCTCACCGTCGAAGGACATCAGGCCGTAGGCATCGTCGATGGAGCCTATCCGCCGTGAAGTCGCGGTCCAGCGCATCTCCAGGTCCGCGCCGCCGCGGATCAGGTGGATCAGGGCGGAGGCGTAGTAGGCGCCTCCGAACACATTCTGGTTGAGACCCTGGGTGAACACCTGCTCATGGTGGGCGACGGTGTTGAGCTCGCCGCACACGTTGAGGACATCGCGCCCCTGCAGCAGGCGCGCGACACCCTGGGCACGCGCTGCGTATTGCGGGGTTTGGGCCATCGCGAGCGCCTGGAACAGCTCGCCGTTGGGCGAGTCGGGCGCTCCCCAAAGCTTCACATTCATGGACTCGCTCGGGGCAGCCGGCCGCCAGTCCGCATACATATGCCAGTTGACGAATCCGAGCATCCTGTCGTCGAAGTCGGTGACGAGATCGGCTATCCAGTCCATCCAGAAGGCGCGCTGAGTCCCATCGATGGACGGGCCACCGATGCGGGCCTTGCGACCCGCCAGGTGCGGCTCGATGAGTTCCAGGATCGCCTCACCTGTTGCTTCGAATATCCTGCGATACTGGGCGTAGGTGACATCGCCGCCGATATCGGGGTTGTTCGGCTCGTTCCAGATGCACCAGTACCAGTTCCCCACCTCCTGGCCGCCCCACTGCTCGAGGCATCCCCACACAATCTCGCTGCAGCGGGCGACGAACTTGCGGATGCCGTCGGCGTCGTCGAAGGGCGGCGGGAACTTGGCGAATGTCACCATCGGCTTGGCGCCGGAGTCGAGGACGGCCTGAAGCACCGCGGCGAACCAATGCCATTCCTTAAACGGATCGGGCACCGGCTTGTCGAATACGAACACGCGGATGACACTCGTATCCATCAGCCGCAGCCGGCGATGAATGCGGTCGCGCTCGTTGCCCAGCGAGAAAGCCGCCCAGCCATCGATCTCATTGAAGCCATAGCGCAACTTCATGCGCTGCGCAGGCGCAGTGCCATCCCCGGCGGGAGCTAGTGCGGTCACGCTTGTCACGCCACAACCTGCCAACTCACTCCTCGATCAGGCCGACCAGCTCGCGCAGCCGCGCCTCTGGACTGTGTAGCCGTCTGAAATCCTCGCGGATCGCCATCACGATCTCGGCGTAGTGCTCGGGCCTTTCCAGTACGTCGACGATTTTGTCGTGCGCCCGTTCCTCATCGAGCATCAGTTGGGTCGCATCCTCGCCGAAAATCTCCACCACATAGTCCCGCTCCAGTAGCAGCAGTGGGATGGTGCCTGCGGCCGGCGTCTCGAAGGTGCGGCACGTGACCAGCCCAAGGTGTTCGAACAGCGGCCGGTACACGACCGGATTGAACACGCCCTTGTTGATGGTCGCGGCAACAAGCGGGTATGGAACCGCGGGAAGGGCCTCGGCGCCGACCTTCTTCAGATAGTCGCGATCCACATAGAAGCGGGGTTTGTACTCCTCGTGCTCCATCCAGTCCTCTGGCTCGGCCCAGCCCTCGCCGACGAGCGCGACGCGGCCTACCCGATCCCGCACGCGCTCGATGGCACGCAGCACCTTGGACATGCCGCGCCAGCGGAACTTGGTGTGCCCCACGTAGATCATGCTGAACTCTTTGTCGGCGAACGTGAGCGGCGCCTCCCACGTGGGATCGTAGATGTGGAACAGGAATGGGCGCACATTGGGCTGCCGCGGCCGGTGCGTTGGCTGGAATATCTTGTCCGATATGCTGTCGCAAACGTCGATCCACTGCCGGCTGGCCTCGGCCGTGCGATGATTGTAGTCGCCCCCGAACTCCATTGGATCGTTGTAGGCCCCATCGCAGTCGATCACGACGCGACGCTGCCGGGGCACGGCCTCCAGCAGCCGCGCCCAGTCGAGCCGGTCGCCGAACTGCAGCGCCGTCGTCCACTCGAAGACGAAGACGAGGGCATCGACGTCGGCCAGACGTTTCGAGTAGTCCAGTGCGAAGGCCGGATTGGGGGGACCGTAGACAACCATCTCGTGCCCCATCTCACGGGCGGCCCGGGCATAGCCCCGCAAGTCGAGCATGCTGCCGGCGTTCTCATAGCCCCAGTAGACGAAGGCCAGCCTCATAGCGTGCAAACCCTGCGGATCATGGCCATTCAGCTCTTCAGTACGGCAAACAACTCCTCGACTCGCCGGTCGTAGGAGTAGTGGCTCATCAGATGGCGGCGGACCTCGGCCAGCACGTCGCGGTAGTGGTCCGGGCGGCGCAAAGCATCGAGCAGCTTGCTGGCGACCGATCCGGGCAGGCTCAGTTCGCGCCCCGCTGGCCCATACACAGCCTCTGCGTGGTCCGCGTCCAGCATCAGCAGGGGGATGGTGTCGGCGCAGAAGATCTCGAAGTACTTGAGCGTCAGGTGCTTGAGCCGGCGCAGCACCGGGCGCTGCGTCATGATATTGATCCGCGCCGTGCTCATCTTGCGGATCACGTCGTTATAGAGCACGGCCTTGTGTGTCTCGATCCGCAGGCGCCGCAACCGCTCAGGGTCCGACTCGAAGGCCTCCTCGGGGCCGGCCGCCGGGCCCTCGGGCGGAGGCGCATCCCACCACAGGCCGACGAAGGCTATCCGGCCGACCTCGTCGCGGATCTCCTCCAGGGCGGGCAGGATTTCGCGCGAGACCTCCCGCCACCGCCACCAGTTGTGGCCGAGATGCATGATGTCGAACTGCTTGGGCGGCGCCGTCGACGGCTGGAGCTCCAGTTCCGGATTGTAGCCATAGAACGTCATCGCTCTGACGCGCCGGTCGAGCGGGGTGGAGATCGTGGTCTGCATGACCCTGCCGCCCAGCGCGTCGAGGTGGGCGATCCAGTACGCCCGCTCATCTTCGTTGCGGTGGTTGAAGTCATAGCCGTCGACCGTGACCACGGGATTATACATTCCATCCGTGTCCAGGGTGAGCCGTTCGTCCCTGGGAAACCGGTCCAGGATGATGGCCTCGTTCAACGGTTTGATGCGGTAGAGGTCCGACTCGAACACATACATGACCCGGTCGAAGCTGCGCACGTCCATGGCAAACTGCAGCTCCGGCACATACCAGATCGGGGTGCCGAAGATTGCGACCTTGTGGCCATGTTTCGGCGCCAGCCGCATGTAGTTGGCAACCGCATGCGTGTTGCCGGCATCGCCCCGGTGCTTCATGACGATCAGAACGTTCACCGCGCGCCCTCGGCCTTGGCGCGCGCCCTGATGATGCTCTCCAGCTCCCGCAAGCGCTGGGCGTAGGAATGGCGGCTTGCGAGGTGCGATCGGGTTTGCAGCATGGCGTCCCAGTAGCGCTCAGGCTGGCTCAAGACGTTGTCCAGGTGCGCCGCGAGATCGCCGCCGGGCACAAGCGCCAGTGCCGCCTCTCCGTAGATCGCCGCTACGAAGTCGCGAGGCAGCATGAGCACGGGCAGGCTATCGGCCAGGAAGGTCTCGAACGTGCGGTTGGTGACGAGCCCAAGGTGCCGGAAAAGCGGCCGATGGAAGATGGGCGCAAAGCGGGCTCGGCTCAGCAGCCCCACCACGTGGTCGAAGCGCATGCCGTCGCGCACCTCGACTGCGAGCCGCGCGAGCAGAGCGGGATCGGTATCGATGCCCATGATGCCCATCTTCACAGCCCAGTCCGGCCGCGCGCTCCAATCCCAGCCGGCGAGGGATATCGGGCCGACCTTGTCCCGAACGGGCGCATAAGCCTCCACGAACCGGCGCACCTGCTCCCAGCGCTGCCAATTGCTGCCGACGTAGGCTGCACCGTAGTCCTTCTTTGCCCACGCCGCCGCGGCTTCGCGCGCAGTGCGATGCGGCGCGACGACCGAAGCTTGATCGTAGCCGTGAAACAGGAACGAGTGGACCTCCGGACGAAGCGGAGCGAGGGTAGGCTGCAGGATCGTGTCCGAGACCGCCTGGAAAGCCTCCTCCCACTCCCAGCCGGCGTGGCCGTCGAGCTTCTCCAGGTGATTGAAGTCGTGCTCCAGCCGGATCGTATCGTTGAAGCGGCCCCACATGTCGACGGCGATGCGCCTTTCTCGCGGGATGCCATCGAGCAGGCGCGCAAGATAGGGCATGTCGGGGAAATCCCATGCGACCTGCATGACGAAGACGGCGCAATCAACGCCATCGAGGTCCGTCGTGAAGCGCAGATCGGGCAACTGACCATTGGGCTCGCCGTAGACCGCGATCTCGTGCCCGAGCGTGCGACTGGCGGCCATGTAGCGGTGCACGCTCGCCACGCTCCGCACCCACGGATCGACCGATGTCACCAGCAGGAGGTTCATTGCTTGCGGCCTCCCGCTGTAGCAGCGCTTGCGGCGGCAAATTCATCCCGGGCCCAGCGCACGGTGTTGGCCAAGCCCGCCTCGAATGAAGTGCGGGGCTCCCAGTCCAGCACAGACTTGGCGAGACTGATGTCGGCGCGCACCGAGCGCTGCTCTCCCGGTCTCGCCCCGGCCCGCACGATGGGGTGTCCTACGGCGCCGAACGCCGTGACGACGGCGCTTGCGAGCTCGTTGATCGAAAGCGAGCGTCCACTGCCGATATTGATGATTTGCCCATAAGATGTAGGTGTTTCGAGCGCGCGTACCCACGCATCGATGACATCGGCGATGTAGACAAAGTCGCGGGTCTGTTCGCCGTCGCCGAAGATCGTGATCGGCTCGCCGCGCAGCAGGTTGCCAGAGAAGATCCCGAGGACGCCCTGATACGGATTGCTGAACGACTGGCCCGGGCCGTAGACGCTGAACATGCGGAGCGATGTGACCGCAAGGTCGAAACCAAGATCGCTCCGCAGGGCGGTCGCATGCACGTAGCGCTCGGCGGCGAGCTTCGTGATGCCGTAGTAGGAATCCGGCTCGCTGCGTTCGGTCTCGGGTGTTGGAACCGTTCTGCAGTCGCCGTAGAGGGTCATCGAGCTCGCATGGATCAGCCGCGGCACCCCATACTTTGCGCACAGCTGCAGAACGTTGAGAGTGCCCTCGACGTTGGTCCGAAGATCCAAGGTCGGGTCGGAGAAAGCACGAATGATGGAGACTTGCCCGGCAATGTTGCAGACCGCATCGAGTCCGCCGGCAAAAGCTAGCTCGATCTCCCCAGGGCGAGTAACGTCGCCCCGTATGAACTCGACGCCGGGTGGCAGGCTTTCGAGGCTCCCATTCGAACTCGTTGTCGATGACCACGACGGAATGACCGTCGGCGAGCAGCCGACGGCACAGGTGCGTGCCGATAAATCCGGCGCCCCCGGTAACCAGTAGTCGCATCCCCAGACATCCTCCGAGCTTCGGCCCGGCGCGGCGAGACAATGAGCATTCCCCGCCGCATCAGCTGGCAGATTGCACACCGGCACGGCACCGCGCCCGCATCTATCCTGCCACACCAGCTTGCTTGCCTTGGCAGGCGTTCTTCGCGACATCTTGTCAATGCGGTGACAGTGTTATCAACTGTGGCGGCTGGCAGCAGCGGCCTTCTGCGGCGTGTGCAGCAAGGCGTACGCTGGCCATGGATTGCTGCACAAAGGGAAGCCGGGCAGCAGGGTGGACGAGTCAGAGCCTACGGAGCGCGTACTGTTCGGCGGGGCGATGCCTTCCAAGAAGATCTTGATCACGGGAGGGGCCGGCTTCATTGGCAGCAACGCGGCCCGCTATTTCGGGGCGCGGAACTGGAACGTCACAGTTCTCGACAATCTCTCGAGGGCCGGCGCGGACAACAATCTCGGATGGCTGCGCGAAGGTTCGACTTTCGACTTCGAGCATGCCGACGTGCGCGACCAGCGGGGCATCGAACGTATCCTCGCGAAAGGCCAGTACGACGCGGTGCTGCATTTGGCAGCCCAGGTGGCAGTCACGACATCCGTCACGGATCCTCGCGCCGACTTCGCGGTCAATGCCTTCGGCACCGTCAATATGCTCGATGCTGTGCGCGTGCACTGTCCACACGCGGTGTTTATCTTCGCATCCACCAACAAGGTCTACGGCAAAGTTGCCGCTGCCAGCGTTGAGCTGCGCGGCACTCGCTACGCCTATGTCGACCGGCCGCACGGGGTCAGCGAAACCGAGCCGCTCGATTTCTTGTCGCCCTACGGATGCTCGAAGGGCGCCGCCGACCAGTACGCTCTCGACTTTGCCAGGATCTACGGCATACGGGCCACCTCGTTCCGCCAATCGTGCGTGTACGGGCCGCGTCAGTTCGGGGTCGAGGACCAAGGCTGGGTTGCCTGGTTTGCCATTGCCGCGCTGCTCGGACGCGATGTGACGATCTTCGGCGACGGCAAGCAGGCGCGCGACATCCTGCACGTCGATGATCTGCTGGCCGCCTACGAAGCGGCCATACTCGCCTCCGACAAGGTGGCCCAACAGGCCTTCAACATCGGTGGCGGGCCGGCCAATGTGGTCTCGCTGTTGGATATCATCGAAATGCTGGAGAGGCGCCTCGACCGCAAGATCAACCTGCGCTGGGCCGATCCGCGCCCTGGCGACCAGCAGGTCTACGTCAGCGACATTCGCAAGCTCAAGTCTGCCCTTGGCTGGAAACCCGAGGTTGACGTCCAGGCCGGCGTACGCCAACTCGTTGAGTGGGTTGCTCAAAACCGGCAACTCTTCTGAAGGATTGATAGCCGATGCCAAAGCCCGCCCGTCGGGGCCCACTGCCGGTCGTTGCTGACAAGAAGACCGATCGCAAGACCGTTCTCGTCACAGGCGGTGCGGGCTTCATCGGCTCACATCTGTGCGAGCGACTGATTGCGCAGGGGCACCACGTCATTTGCGCCGACAATTTCTTCACCGGTTGCAAGGAGAACATCGAGCATCTGATCGGTCACGCGTGCTTCGAGATGGTTCGGCATGACGTGACCTTTCCGCTCTATGTCGAAGTGGACGAGATCTACAATCTCGCCTGTCCCGCCTCGCCCATCCGCTACCAGCACGACCCCGTGCAAACCACCAAGACCAATGTGCACGGCGCCATCAACATGCTGGGTCTCGCCAAACGCCTCAAGTGCCCGATCTTCCAGGCGTCGACGTCCGAAGTCTACGGTGACCCGGCGGTGCACCCGCAGCGGGAGGACTACTGGGGCAACGTGAACCCGATCGGACCCCGCTCCTGCTACGATGAGGGCAAGCGCTGTGCCGAGACGCTGTTTTTCGACTATCACCGTCAGCACGGCGTAAACATCAAGGTTGCGCGCATCTTCAACACCTATGGGCCGCGCATGCATCCACAGGATGGCCGCGTAGTGTCGAATTTCATCGTGCAGGCCCTGACGGGCAGGCCGATCACCATTTATGGCAACGGCAGTCAGACGAGGTCGTTCTGCTTCGTCGACGATATGGTCGAGGCCTGTTTGCTCCTCATGGGCTCGGGGCGAGAGCTGACCGGCCCCATCAATCTCGGCAACCCAGACGAGTTCGCGATCAAAGAGCTGGCTGAGGTGGTCGCGGAGCTGACGGGCTGCAAGTCGGGCTTCACCTACCTGCCCCTGCCCCACGACGACCCCGTGCGGCGACGCCCCGACATCACGTTGGCGAAACGGCATCTCGATTGGAAGCCGACCGTGAAATTGCGCGAGGGGCTGAAGCCGACGATCGAATACTTCGATCGGCTACTATCGGCCGGTGCAACTGCCGCTTCATATCCAACAAGCAAACTCGGCGGAGCGCGCGTCAAGACGGTCGACGGAGGCTTGCGCAACACGGCTTAGCCTCGGCACACGACCACCTGATTTTCTACTTCTACTAGTTGGCAGTTTCTTGCCGGTCGAACTTAGATGCGCGTTGTGACGCAAGGAGCCTTGGCTCGAGCATTCGGTAAGCGTAGTGAAGACATGATGCTGGGACGTATGGTTAGCCCTCGCCGCCATGCCTCGTTGCAGGTGGGGGCCTACCACCGGACGAAGAAGCTCGCTTTTGTCCTCTTCGCGCTCGCGGCCTTTGCCGCGTACTGGCTCTCCTCGTTTGCTCTCGTAGCGCGCGGCGGCACGCAGCATTTCCACGCCGACACATGGCTTTACGCGGAGCTCGCCGAGCCGCAACTGTTCGATCGTATCCTCCCAGATACCCAGCTCGCGCGCATCTTCCGCTTTCACCCGGTGACCGTGTTCCTCGCTGCCGGCTGGATGAAGGTCGTGAGGCCGCTCGCCGCGTGGTTCACGCCCCTTCAGCTCCTGAAGGCCCTGTTCGCAGCGGTCGGGGCGCTCAGCGTGTGGGCGGCGCTGTGGGCGTTCGCAGCAGTCCTTCCGCGGCGCCATGCGCTGCTCTGGGGCGCCATCTACTCCAGCTCGCTCGGCATCTGGTATTTCTCCAGCATCGAGGAATCCAAGATCGTCACTGCAATGCTATCGGCGCTCTACATCGCCACCTATCTCCGCTTGCGGGAGAACTGGACACGGCGCGGGGCCGTGCTCTTGACCGCCATCCTCCTCATCGCCTGCCTCAATGAAATCGCCGCCGCCCTTCTTGTCGCAGTCCCCGCGGTCGACGCGCTGGTTCTGGAGCGCTGGGAGGTATTGAAGCGGCGGTGGATTGCCGCGCATGCGATGGTGGCCCCGCTCGCGCTGGCCCTTCTCGAGGGTGTCATACGCGGATGGGGGTCGGTGGCGGGATCGCACCCTGAGGGAGCCAACCACTTCAGCTTGTTCTTCTGGTACGCGTCGCAGGCGCAGTTCACCATCAACAGTGTCTATTACTTTCTCACCTCTTGGCTGTTCTTCAACATCGCCGCGCCGGAGCGCCATGCCTATCACTGGGCCAACCCCTCCATCCATTTCGGGGGCATCTTCATGCCGGGGCTCGCCAACTATGTCGCCTCGCCCTTATCCGCCGCGCTGGTCGCCCTGTTCGCTACCCTGCTGGCCGTGATCGTCGTGCTGCGGAGAGAAATGACCGTCGTGCCGAACATGGCCGCCATCATGCTGGGGCTCCTCGCCTATGCCCTCTTCCGCGCCGCGTTCTTTTTTATCTTCAATGCCAAGGAGAACTTGTTGTTCAGCCCCAGCGCGACGCTCGCTCACCTGCTGCTGTTGGCCATACCTTTCGCCGCCACAGGCCTGCCGGAGAGGGCAAGAGTGACCCTCCTCGCGCTCCTTGCGGCGCTGCTCCTCGTGAACAACGGCCTCTTCATCATCGGCTAGGCCGGGCGGGATCTCGCCCAGGCCCGCGAAATAGTGGGCGAAGTGTCCGGATCGCCGAAGACCCGTCTGCAGGAAGAGCGCCCATTGTGCGCTCGTCTGTGCCGGCAAGTTGATCGGCGGTGTAGATGCCCGAGTGGAGAGCCCCGGCACCGGCGCTGGCCGCCCTGCCCAAAAGAAAAAGGGGCACCTCACGAATGAGATACCCCCGGGGTCCGGCCATTCCACATCTGGTGCGGGGTGAGACGCGGATCAGCCACACAGACAACGGTGCACAGTCAGGGTTTATTCCCTGCAACGGCGGAGCGAGTTCCAGCAGCCTCGGGCCGGATGCACGCTCCCATCTGTTGGCAGCCTGCCACGCTCGTCGTCACAAGCGGATGGGCTAGTGGCACTGCACGGAGGTCAACAATGTCCGTAGTCGGGGGTTGAGCGGACTAGGATGCCGCAGCTTTCGAGGTCGCGTTCTAACCCAACTCGGAAATTGCGCCTGCGCGTAGTGTGTTGTCAGTGAAGGGTTGTTCGGAGGTAATTCTCAGTTGTCCGGAAGAGGGCGTGGTGCACTTGGGTGCAGTGCGAGCGGAACCTCTCTGAACAGAGCCACCTACTTTTTCCGCGGATCGTCAGCAGGGTTGACGTAGGTGATCCCTCGTGGCCCAACACCATGCAGTTGGACCACGGTTGGCTCGCTCGTCCACGCAAAATGGTTGGTCTTGGGCTGCATGATTGCTACGGACCCGGCCGCCAAGGCCATGGTCTTCGCCGGATCCAGTTTGTCACCGACACCAATGTGGAAAGTACCGGAGATCACCGTCACACGCTCGATTGTTGGATGCCAATGCGCTGGGATCTTGTAGTTCGCCGGAAAGCGCAGCCGAATGGTGAAAGCCTCTTCCGGCGTCTTTCCCTCGATCACCGCGATTTGTGCCCCCTGCGGCAACGACGGCAAATCGGCCCACTTGAGATCGGCGGGGGATATCATTTGGTGGTCCTGGCCAAATGCACCGGGTACGGCTGCGACCAGCGCAACCGCGAGAGCCATCGAGGTAACTGCGAACGTAAGTCTTGTCATGGCGTCCCGAGACTTGATTTGCGCGCTCGGGCTGGTGCGATGTGTCTGCTGCCCGATCAGGGCGCTTGCGACTTGCAGGTTCGCTCGATGGTTCATGATCTGCCTCCGATGAGTTGATCCAAGGGCCACTTAGCGGCCGTGTGGCTGCGAACGTGTGACTATTGGTGCCCCAGAATGAAAACAGCCTCGCCTTGCAGTACTGCAACGAGATGACCGCATCCCCTGGGCGAAGTGCTGAAATGTCGATAGGCGCGTGCGGCAAACACAAAGGGGTCCATGAAGAGAATGGAATCGCTGAACAGAAAGTCGGTTCCGTCTGGCGAATTATCGACGGTCTGCAGAAATCTATCGCGTACGCTTGCGGGAAGGGACGCTATCTGGAGAACGTACGCGGGGTACTCGTGGGCCGCGTGACTGGGCGTCTTCCGCTCGAGATTCTGGTGCATTACGGCGTGAACGACCTCGTGGACGATCAGGCTACGGTAGAGGTCCGGCTGTGGGAGCAGAGCATAGGGGGTGCCCGTGACAAGAGGGGAGACGTTTTCGTAGGCTGTGATGAGCGCTCTTTCATGCTTGGCGTCGAAAAACCCGAGCGTCGAAAGGCCGATGGGATGTCTAAGGTCGCTAATGATTTGAATGCGCAGAGCTCTTCGCGGGAGGATCCCGCAGCCGCCGAGCAGGTCGAGAGCATGCTTGGCCGCGGAACACGCCAATCGCCGGTCATTCGCTGACATGGCCGCCACAAGAACGGGCACCTCAGCGCATCGGTCTCGAGCCTCGGGGTGGTCCGCTGGCGACGACAAAGCCCGCTGGATGACAAGAAAGCTCGTTGCGGCGCCAATTAAGGCAGCACCGACTGTGATCTGCCTGAGCATCAGGCCCTCCCATCGAGGTGGCGTCATGCATTGTGGTAGCTGGCGCGAGGGAGGGCCTTGCGATAGCCTTTATTTGTCCTTGGCTTTTCCCTTGGAAGGCGGCGCACCCGGTGCGCAGGAGGACCAGCAATGTGATCTATGTTTTCGAGGACTGCTCACTCGACATTGAACGGCGGGAGTTACGACGCGGAACCAATCTCGTCGCAGTCGAGCCGCAGGTTTTCGATCTCCTATTGTTTCTCATCCGCAATCGCACACGTGTGGTCAGTAAGGACGATCTGATCGCTGAGGTTTGGAACGGCCGCATCGTTTCGGAATTGGCGCTCTACAGCAGGATTACTGCAGTTCGCCAGGCGATCGGCGATACCGGCGAGGCACAACGGCTGATCCGCACCGTCGCCCGCAAGGGGCTTCGATTCGTGGGCGAGGTTCGGGAAGACCAGCCGGCAGTGGGTGGTGGCGTCGACAAGTCATCCGCCGCACGAGGGACCGATAGCGTCGACGGCGGTCCCACCGGCCGGGCCCGAGCGGCGGCAATTGACGATCATGGCTTGCAACATGGTCGGCTCCACCGCCCTTTCGGCGCGACTCGATCCCGAGGATCTCCGCGAGGTCGTGACAGCGTATCACCGATGCGTGCGCGAAGTGGTCGAGTGCCACGGCGGCTTCGTCGCCAAACACATGGCGGACGGAGTTCTTGCCAATTTTGGCTATCCGCAGGCACACGAAGACGACGCCGAGCGGGCGGTAAGGGCAGGGCTTGCCGCAATCGGCGCCGTTCGCGAACTGAAGATCGAAGGTATTGCCAACGGGTTGCAGGCGCGTGTCGCCATCGCGACGGGTCTCGTCGTGGTTGGCGACGTGATTGATAGTGGCGCGGCGCTGGAGCACGCGGTCGTCGGCGAAGCTCCGCTCCTTGCCTCACAGTTGCTCGAGCACGCTGCGCCGGGCGTTGTGTTGGTCTCGGGAAGCACGCGCCGGCTTCTTGGGGGTGTATTCGATTGCCGCGAGCTCGACGCCGCAGAATTGATGGGTAGCGCGGAGCCGTCGCGAGACCTATCAAGTCCTCGGCGAGAGCGCAATTGCAAGCCGCTTCGATGCGTTGCGCTCGCATCGCACCCACTTCATCGGGCGGGACGAGGAGCTCGATCTGCTGATGCGGCGCTGGGAGCTCGCCAAGCGAGGCGTCGGCCGTGCGGTGTTGCTGACCGGCGAGGCTGGTATCGGCAAGTCCCGCCTGGCGCGAGCTTTCCAAGACCGACTGAGCGGCGAGGCATATTTGCCCCTGCTCTATCATTGCTCGCCCCACAACAAAGACACCGCCCTTTATCCGATCTCGGCCCAATTTCTGCGGGCTGCCGGCATCGAGCGCGGCGACAGCCCAGAAGTCAGGCTCGAGAAGCTTGAGTCCCTCCTCGCGCCGTCGAGCAAGGACCTGGCGCGCGACATGCCGCTCTTCGCGGCCCTTCTGTCGATCCCCGGCGGTGAACGCCATCGCTTGCCGAAACTGACGCCGCAGCAAGTGAAGGAAAACACCCTGGTAGCGCTGCTGCATCACATCAAAGGTCTGTGCGCGGCTCGCCCGGTGTTGATGGTTTTCGAAGACCTCCAGTGGATCGATCCGACATCGCTGGAGGCTCTGTGCCGAATCATGGAGCAAGCACCGAGTTTGCGGCTACTGCTGTTGATGACGGCACGACCGGAGTTCACACCGCCTTGGCCCAATGACCGCCACACCTCGACCATGGCGCTCACGCGCCTGGGCCGCTCCGAGATCGAGACCCTGGTCGCCGCAGTGACCTTAGGCAAAGGCCTGCCGGCGGAAGTGCTCGAACAGATCGCCGACCGCACGGATGGCGTGCCGCTCTTCGTCGAGGAGTTGACCAAAACGATACTCGAGAGTGGCCTGCTGCGGGAACTGGGCGATCGCTACGAGCTGACTTGTCCGCTGCCGAACTCGGTCATCCCTTCGACATTGCATGCCTCGCTGCTGGCGCGCCTCGACCGCCTGGCTTCGGCGAAGGACGTCGCGCAAATCGCGGCTGTTATTGGCCGAGAGTTCTCATACGGCCTGCTATCGGCCGTTACCGGCCTTGCGGAGGCTGACCTGAAGGCCGCGCTCGCCCGGCTGGTGGCCGCCGAGCTGATCTTCCAGCGAGGCACACCACCCGAGGCGACCTACATTTTCAAGCACGCGCTGCTGCAGGACGCCGCCTATGGAAGCCTGCTTCGCGCGCGGCGCCAACAAATCCATGCCTCGATAAGGACAACCCTGGAAGGGCGCTTCCCGGAGGTGGCTGAGACGCAGCCCGAACTTCTGGCATTCCATTGCGGCGAGGCGGGGCTCGCCCTGGAGGCGATCGACTACTGGGAGCGAGCCGGACGCCGCGCGGCCGCGGGTTCCGCCAATCGAGAGGCGACGAGGCATTTCCGCAGGGCTCTGGAGCTGCTCCAGCGAATGCCGGAGGGGTTGGAGCGTGACGGGCGCGAACTGAACGTCGCGATCGCTCTCGGACCGGCGTTGCTGGCAACACTACCCTCGGCCGACCCGGAGGTGGCAAGGACCTATGCTACGCGCGGGCGAGCTAGCCAGAAAAACGGGGCGCTCGGCGGAATTGTTCCCCAGCCTGTGGGGAGCCCATCTCGTCGCCGTGGTCGGTGGCGACAACGCGACCGCGGCCAGGCTCGTCGACGAGTTGTTCGCGATTGCGCGAGGCTTGGACGACCCCGACTTCCTGCTCCAGGCTCATCATGCAGCCTTCGGCGTGCAGAGAACTGCGGGTGATCTTGCGGGCGCACAGAAACATGCCGAGGCGACGCTCGAGGTCTACCGGGCTGATAGGCACGGACGTCACGCTTTGGTGTATGGTGCCCACGATCCGGGCGCCTGCGCGCGCATGAACCTGGCGCTGCTGCTGCTGCTGCGCGGCTTACCCGAGCAATCGCAGGCGCAGGTCGAGCAGGGCGTGGCGCTCGCACGATCGCTGCAGCACCCGCAAACTCTCCTTCAAACTCTCCGGATGGCCGCGGAATTGCACGGTTTGCGTCGCGAACCGAGCGGTACTGCCAGCTTTGTTGCGGAACTTCTTCCGCTGAGCATGGAGTATGGCTCGACCGTCGGCGCGGCGAACGCCACTTTGCTGAGCGGGTGGGTCCGGATCGCGCGAGGTGAGCGGACTGATGGTTTGAGAGAGGTCCAAGAAGGGCTGCGGCTCTGGCGGCAGACTGGATCGAAATTGCACGTTCCCCTTCGATTGGCTTGCGTTGCGGAGTTCTTTATCGCGGCGGGCCAGCCTGAAATGGCCTGGCAGCTGTTGGAGGAGGCCTTCGTGGCAGCCGAACGTTTCAGTGAGCGTTTCTTCGGATCCGAGCTCCACCGGCTCAAGGGTGATCTGCTGCTCGTTCGCGATGATGATAGGCAAGACCAGGCACGGGCCTGTTTCCAACAGGCGCTGACGATCGCGCGAGAGCAGGACGCTCGGCTGCTTGAATTGCGGGCGGCCACGAGCCTCGCTCGCCTGTGGCGACGGCAAGGCCACCGCGAAGATGCCAGCGCGCTTCTTGCTCCCCTCTACGGATGGTTTGTCGAAGGTCTCGGCTTGCCCGATCTGCAAGATGCGAGGGTACTGCTAGGGTAAAAGGTGACAAGATGGGTCAGTTGTTGGCACATGTGAGACCTTTCGAGCGGTGGTCGCACATGTCCGGAGTTGAGGGCTAAGCGGACTCCATCGCGGCTGCCATTAGAGTCGCATTTTGACCCGTTCTTACCGTTGCCTTCGGGCAAACTGCCGAGCAATTCAAGGCAGAGGAGAGGAGACGCGATCCAGCAACGGACTCGAAACGCTCCTTTCGCGTTGTGAACAACTACTCGACTACTTAGGCAACCCAGCTTTGCGCATGGCATCAAAGAAGTGCTTGTCGTCCCTCGCGTCCCTGAACGGTGCGATGCGCCGCTGTGCACCGATTGTATAACCGGGCCGTAATCGCAGGACCTCGGCCACGGCTGCACGAGCTTCATCGAGTTGACCCAATTGCGCGTGGGTCGCAGCCAGCCAGCTATGGCCGAACGCCGCCAGCGGCACCCGAAACACAAAGTCCTGCAGAACGCGCAGCGCCCGCGAATAGTCTCCGAGCATGAAGTAGGCATATCCCACAAAGCATGAAGCCACGGGTGCGTGGAACGGATCGAGCCGCATGTAAGCCTCGAGGACGTCGATCGCCCGCTGCGGATTTCCCGCAAGGCCGCGTGGTCAGATGCGCGTCGGGGCCGCGCCGGCCGGGGAACAGGCATTGGCCGGGGCTGCGGCCGGTGGCCCGCAGGTACTCGTCGAGCGAATGGCGCGTCACCTCGGTCAGTTCGAACCGGACGGGTCGGCCGGTCTTGCTCTGCCGAACGGTTGCGCGGTCGACGGCGTAGCCGTTGGGTGCCACGTCATCGACCCGCAGCGCTACCAGATCACAGCCGCGCAGCTTGCTATCGATGGCAAGGTTGAACAGTGCCAGGTCGCGAGTGCGGTGCTCGAGCTGCAACTTCGCCCGGATGGCCCACACGTGGCCGGGCCGCAGCGGCGGCTTGGGACCGGTGAGCTTGCCCTTGTTGCGTGCTGGTCGAGGGGGATCTGCCGGTGAGGATGGCGCATTGGTGTCGTTCATGCTGGGTCTCCCTTGCTGAACAAGCTCCGCAGGGGACGCTCTTGCCTGGCAGGGCTCGATGAGGTTGGCGACAGTTTCTTGCGCTCACCCCCGCCCAGGCAGCGTGCGACCGCGATCCAGGGTCCACATGACCCGGTTAGGGCCGATGAGGCCCATCACCGCCCGCCCGCGCATCGCCTCGAGCGCCGGCTTCCACGGTGCCAGCGTGAAGGTGTCCTCGCGGCGGATGACGGCGAGCTTGCCCATGGGCGTTGTAATCGATCGCACATAGACGCCTGAAACGCGGCTTCCCTGTTCGTGCGGCATGTGGATGGCGTTCAGCTGGCGCGACAGTGTCGCGGCGATGTGCGCCGTCTCGCGCTGTCTCAGGCTGCGCATCATATGCGGCTTCGGCAACACCTCGCCCGCCGACGAGAGGTCGGCGAGTCCGCGCTCGGCGAGCCAATGGGCGCGGTCGGCGAGCTCCTGACGAAGCTCGGCCGCGAACCCAGCCGTTTCGCTCTGAACCTGGAACTTGCCGATGATGGCCTCATCGAGCCAGGTTGGCCCGTCGTACGTTGCAAGCCGCCCGATCTCGGCCGCCGACAGGACCTCAAGGCGCGGGACGGACGTTGGCTTGCCGCGAAGGGTCTCGTCACCGGCAAGGGCCACCAGCATCCCCCGCTGCGGCAGGTCATCACTCTTGAGACGGCCGAGATCGGCGTAGTGCACCCGGCCATCGACGGCATCGACCACCACCCAGGTACGGTCGGTGATCTCGTCGACCATGCCGACGCCGATGACCTTGCCGATCAGTGGCACCTTGCGCGGCCCGCGTTCGAACAGGGCCATGGCCGCAGCACTTCGGTCGATGCCGAGCTCCTTCAGCACCTGCTGCATGGTCCTGAACTTGTCGGCACGTTCCCCGAGCCGGCGCAGCTTGCTCTCGAGCTTGCGGTCGAGCTCCCAGACCCCCTGCTGGCGCTCCTGGGCGAGCCCCAGGCGTTCCAGCGTCTTGAGCCGGCCGATGCCGAGCGTCTGCTGCACGGGATCCTGCTCCTCGCCGGTTGTGATCACGAGAATGCCGTCCTTGGCCCGGGCCAGCAGCGAACGGTCGAGACGGGTCAGCCGCTCCTGGCCGGTCTCATTGAAAAGCTTGTGCACCCGCTCGAGGTCGGTCTCGGGACCGAGCTCGAGGGTGATCAGGCCTTGGGCCCGGGCGCGTACGCCGTGGCCGATGTAGTCGCGGGCCATGACCAGGTCGCGCCCCTGATCGTCGCGGCCGCGGATGACGATGTGGGTGTGGGGGTGGCCAGTGTTGAAATGATCCACCGCAACCCAGTCGAGCTTGGTGTCGAGGTCGCGCTCCATCTGGGAAAGCAGGTCGCGGACGAAGGGCTTCAGGTCGGCGAGCCGGGCGCTGTCCTCGGCCGAGACGATGAACCGGAACTGGTGCGGGTCCTGGGGGCGCGCGCGGCGCCGAGGTCGCCGCCCACGATCCTGGTGTAGCGGGCCTTGACGATGACGCGCCGGCTGCCTGGCGCAATGAGGCCGGCGGCGGCGCGCACGCCTGCACCCATGCCGCGCTTGAGCGCAGAGGGAGAGATGTGGCCTCTCTGCCGCAGGGCGCGAACGCCGGCCTTGCCGGCCTGGCGGAAGACACGCGTCGTGTGCTGGAGCGGGTGCGCTCGCCCCGTGTCGCGCATGCGCCCTGTCTTGGGCTTGAAGTCGTCCTGCGACATGACGGTCCCCCAAAACGTTCTCGAGTAGGAGATGAGATGCCGCGAGGGGTCAAAAATTCAAGACGGAGTCGTTGCAAGCGCTTGAACTGAGGCGCGCATTTCGACTGCCGACTCTGGGCATGTTTTTCTGGGGGCGCGTCCGCGCAGGCAAATACTGGGATTGGTGCCTGGACGACTCCTGCCCTTTATCTCGATGTCCAAATCTGCAGTCCTGGCCGGCACAAACTCCCATCGAAACTCAATTTGCCGAACGCATGATCTGTGAGGTCCAGATGGAACCCGTTTTGAGGCTCGAGACGATGCGGACGACGAACCGCTGAGTGCGGAGTACTCGGCTCGACGAGAGGAGCAGAAGGCGTCGCACGATGTCTCAACTCTCGGTGGCGTGGCGGCAACATCGCTGTGGCATGCGCGCCCCTTTGAGAGACGTGGCCAGTCGCCGGTGACGGTAGTCCACCTTGAGCAGGTAGTCGGCGTCGGCAGCTTGGTGTGCAGACCGACGCAGCGATCTAGGACCGGTGGTCGGCAGCTGGCGTCAACTGGTGCGCCGACGAGCTGGCGAGCGCGCAGCGCGATGCCTGGGGGGCGGGTGGGTGGGGGATGGCGGCGGATCGTCCTGAGACGCGAAGAGCCCCCGCGCCGTTGCCGGCGCGAGGGCGAAGCCGAGCGGCGCTCAGTCTTGCGGGTTCCAGATCAGGGCATAGACGTCAGGATCGGTCTGGCCCGCGGCTCGGCCAAGGTTCGCGTAGAGCGTCTTGGAGCCGAGCTCGGGAGCGGAGATCGACAGCGACACGTACTCCTTGCCGGAAAGCTGGCCGATGCGATTCCAGCCTGCGCCGATCTCGATGCCCTGCGAGAGCACGCGGTAGTCGGGCTGGTTGTGCGAGGTCTTGTCGCCGACGGGCAGAATGGTGATGTCGGCACGCACGGAGAGGGTCTTGAGCTCGCCTTCGTAGCGGCCGTCCTCGCGCTTCGTCACGGATCCGATGGTAGCCATGAGTTCAACTCCTTAGCTCCGGCGGAGGCCTATTCCCCCGCCGGCGTGCGCGGGATCGCGGCGGCCCAGGCGCCTGAGGCACCCAAGCGACGCTTGCGTCGCGCAGGGCCGGAACGCAGTGGAGGACCCGCCTTCAGGCGGGTTGCCTCTAAGGCGACGGCTGCCGCACCGTCGCACCATTGACGGCGGGGATGGCCTCGCGGCGAGGAAGGGAACGAAGTGGCCGGCCGGCAGTGACGCGGTGAGCGGTGCTGAGACGAGCGGGCCCTCGCAGGTGTGCGCCACACTGGTTCGGCCAGGCCAGCGGAGCAGGCTCGACACACATGCGGCGGCGATCGTTGAGGCTCAGAGCGTGCCGCTTGGTCGCGTGAGCGGCCGTGACCCGGATGGGCCGAGACGCCGAAGGCGGCTCGGTCGCGCGGCGATTCTTGGCCGCGCGATAGGACGCGACCCGACCGAGGGCGTCGCGCCCGAGGGAGGGGCACGCCCAGAAATCGTTGAGGAATGCGGCAAGAGATCGGAGTCGAGGCAAGTCTCTGACTCTGGGCTCACCGGTCCGACCCTCGATATCGTGAATTTATCTTGTTCCGAGGCCTCGTTGCAGGGTGCCTGCCGGATACCGAATGCGCTAGGAGAGGCACTACCCAGGCGAGCCGCTCACGGCTGGGCGGGACCTTCGAGGACTAGCGGACAGAATGGTTGGCAGAGCGACAAGGATCGGCGCGATATCAGGGGCCGGCGCGGTCGATGGCCGGAATGACCTTGCGAAGCGCCGCGGCGGGTTCCTCGCCGATGGCGCGGACCACGTCGATGAACTCGATCACACTGAGGCGCCGCTCGCCGCCTTCGTACTTGGACACGAAGGACTGCGGCTTGCCGAGGCGCTTGGCGAGCTCCTCCTGGGTCAGGCGATGCCGCTCGCGCAGGGCGCGCAGCTCCGTGCGGAGCACGATCTGGCGCGGCGAGCGCAGGGTATCGCGCATGGCGAGGGGCCGGGGTCGACAGCAGCGGCCACTGCGCATAATCCCATTTTCGGATTATCCCATTTCGGGATAAACACGGATCGTCCGGGCGGAACAAACGTGTAAGTCGCTGGTTCATTGGTGGAGACGAGGTGAGCCGATGACCGACACTGTCGAGGTGATACCGTTTTTTCAGCGCAGGGAGACAAGTCAGGACGGCTTCCCTGCCGAGACCTATGTGGCCGGGTTTCGCTGCGCCAAGGGCACGGGCGGCGGGGTAGAGGTGACGCTGCCGGCGGAAATCGTGGATCGCATCGTTCTCACCGGCGCGCAGCTCTCCGTGAGCCTGTCGCCGGAGGGTCGGCTGGTGCTCGACGGCGAGGGTCTGAGCGACGACGTGCTGGAGGCGGCCTCCGCCGCCGGGGGGATCGCGTGAGCAAACCTTGGAGTCCCTCGTCGCAGGGTGTCTCAACCTGGACCTTCTCGGCGGCGAGGACGATCCCGTCGGCGATCTGACCGCCCTGCGGGGGCAGCTGGTGCGCGCGCTGGCGCAGCTCGACGCCACGCTCGAGCAGCTCAAGAAGCGGCAAGAAGCGGTAGTCAGGCCGGGGTGCGCACCCAGACCGGCACGGCCGTGCCCACTACGTGACGACGCTGGACCGGGCCGAAGTAGCGGCTGTCGAAGCTGTCGGGCTCCTGCGAAAGCACGAAAACGTCCGTCGGTGCCAGCCGGATGCAACCGCTCCAAACGGGGAGCGGCCGTCCGGCTTGGTCGGCTGTCTTCGCGTGCGCCACAACCCGCCCGTTGATCGTCACGAGCGGGCCGTGGCGGCAGACGATGTCGCCGGCGCCGGCGGCGACGGGCTTGATCAGCAGCGCGCCGGCACGCAGATAGCCGCGCGTATCAGCGAGTGTCCTGAACGGCTCAGGCAGGCGGATGACAGCCAGCGCCCCCGTCAGGGGCGGCTGCGAGATGAGCCGGTAGAGGCCCGTTGCGACGCTGGGACTGGCGTTCCAGAGGAGGACTGGGACGTGGGGCTTGGGATACGCGAGGGCGATCGAGCCGAGCGCCAGGAGCACCATCGTGCTCGAGCGGGTCGCGGTGCTTCTCCGCCTTGCCATGGCGGGCGCGACGCTGCTCGGACCATGCCAGCAGATCGCTGAGCCGGTAGACGATGCGGCCCCCGTGTCGCCGGTAGGGTGGACCTTGCTTCCTGGAGCGATAGTTGTCGAGCGTGCGCCGGCTGACGCGCAAGAGCCGGGCAGCTTCGTCGATGGTGAGAAATGGGTCGTCGGTGTCGGTGGCCATGGAGTCCTCCCTCAGTTTGGCACTCGCGCAGTGTGCTGCATTTTTCTCGTGCGCATAAGGACGGATTCGGCACCCCCCTGAAATCGACCCGGTTATCTCAGGAGGTCTCGATAGCCGCCGGCGACGAGACGGGCGGCGCGGTTGTAGTGCCGCTGCATGCGCTCCCTCAGTCCGGCATCCCAATCCTCGGCGACTTTCCTGGCGCCGTAGATGAACGTTGCGATCTCGCGATGGCTGGCGCCGGCGCGCCGGCCGTCGAAGGTGATAAGGGCATCGCGCAGGTTCTGCGTGCGGGTGGTCCAGTCTGGATCGGGAGAGGAGCGGGAATGTGCCGGCGACAGAATGCGGCGCAGGGTATCGAGCTGGTCGCAGGCACGACCGATCGCGGCGATGCCCGGCACCAGAATGGTGATGGCGACTGGGTGCACCGCGATGTCGGCGCCCGTGATCGTGAGCTGGATGGCGGCCTGGTTTCCGCGCAACACGACGTGCTGGCGGCCGCCGGCGTCGATCAGGATGTGCTCGAGGCTCGGAATGGCCGGCATGAACACGCTTTCCTGCCGAGCGTTCGGCAGCATTGGTGGGCTCATTTGCAACGGCAGAGAGCGTGGACACACCGCTCTCCGGGAGCCACACGTGGCGCGCCTCCAACGCGCAGAGGATGGGATCGGCGAAAGGTGCAGAGCGCCCACGCCTCGGCAGGGCGCACGGGCTCCTGCAGACGCGTGAGAAGCGCTCCGCCCTCCAGATGCTCGGTGTTGCTATGGGCCGCGGACAGATGGGCGAGGGCTTGCGCCTGGTAGGCGACGTTGCGGCGCAGCCCCTCCCACGCCCAGTCACGGCGGGTGAGGAAACCCAGGTAGTCGTAGACTTGAAGAGAAGCCGGCGGCCACGGAGGGCCGACGCGCTGAGCTGCGGTCGTCATGGGCATATCCTTGGACGGACATCGTCAGTGACAGGAGACGCGACGGCCGGAATTGCTTGGAAAACATGCCGCTCCCCCGTTCTACTGCAGGATGTGGATACCAGGCTTAGACCGCAATGGTTGTATCACGTGCCCGAAAAACACGGAGTATCGCTAATGTGAATGTAAATGCATCTTGTCGGCACTACCGCCTATATGGCCAGGCCGCGGGTCGAAATTTGAGGGAGCAAGAAGCGGGGCTTGATGGCCAGCAAGACCAGGAGAGCGCCGACATGGAGCGAGGTAAAGGCAAAGCTCGCTCTCTTCGACGGTGCCGGGTTAGTCGGACTCCTCAGTGATCTCCACAGCCTAAGCCGGGACAATCGGGCATTTCTTTATGCCCGACTAGGCCTCGGCCCGGACCCGCTCGCGCCGTACAAGGCTACCATCTCCCGATGGAGCTACCCGGACTTAATGCGGGGCCAGGTCATATCGGTGGCAAAAGCTAAGAAGGCCATCTCCGACTACAAGAAGGCGATCGGGTTGCCAGCTGGCGTCGCTGAGCTCTCCGTCTTCTACTGCGAGAGCGCGGCACGGCTACTTTCAGAGTGTGGTTTGGAAGACGAGGGATACTTCACCGCCCTCGTGCGCATGTTTGATCAAGCGCTCGCTGTTGTCGCGAAGCTAGACCCCTCAGAACGGAGGGCGTTCCTCCAACGGCTCGACGCCGTGCGCTCAGTTACCGATGCAGTCGGTTGGGGCGTCAAGGACGCCATGGACGAACTATGGGCGGAGCACGTGTGGGAGGATTGAGCTTCGGAGTTGAGCAAAACCAGACCTGGACCGATCCGGGCTCGGCGACAGGTAGCGTCACCGACCACGTCCGCTCGTTGGGGTATCGCTTGGCATGCGGTTCTGTTGTCGCTCGTGCATCATGGTCAATAGGAAGGTGAGACGGTCGGCTGCTCAAGGCGGCGAGGCTGACAGCCAAGACGCCGGTCCTCGCGCGGAAATCTTGGCTGGTGTGGCCGGGATCTCAGCAAGAAGCGGTCGCATCGCTGATTTGCTTGCCACACTGCCGCCTCGGCATGGTAATTTGCTGGCAAGATGCTGGCGCGCCTAAACAGAGCAAGCCGACGCGGTATCGCCTTGATTTGGGCGATGGCGGCGATTTTTGCCCTGGCGCCAAGCGTCAGCATGGCTCTTGGGGCACCCGTCGGTGCGTTTTCGCGCTTCTTGCTGCACATGCACGATGACGGCGCCTCTGGCCATCTGCATCATGGGCACGGCGACCATTATCACCATCACGGCCATCACGGCGACGGTGACCGTCACCACCATGATGGCTTTGATCATGCTGCCGATGCAGACACTGGCCAGCCGTGGCTGCACGTACATCACGACGCGTGTTGCCCCAGTCTGCTCTTACCAACTCTCTGTGGCGCATCCGTCCAGCATCGTCTGTCGAATCGGATTGCCGTTCTGAGGGTGGAGCCCATGCAGGGCGCTCCTCCTGGCCGCCTTTTCCGCCCACCCATTCCCGTCTGATGCTCTGAACCTTCGCTCATCCAGCCGCGACAAACGGCTGGACGATTGCCGTTGGCTGACACAAACGGGATATCTATGCCGAGAACAAATCGGGCGGAGCCCGTCCGGCGCGTGCTATGCGCGTGGGGCAGCTCGTCGCGTCTCCTGCTGTTCGTTGCGGTTCTCGCGGCCGCGCCACTCTTGCTAGCTGTCACGGCGCACGCCCACGAGGGCCACGATCACGACAAGCCTCCGCCACTCAATCTTCCGATCGCTCCGCGCGTGGTTGCGGTCACTCCGGACTACGAGCTAGTTGGTGTCGTTTCCGGCGAGCAGCGCCTCACCATCTTCTTGCATCACTTCGCCACGGGTGAACCGGTCAAGAATGCCAAGCTGGCGGTGGCCGCGGGCGAGCAGGAAGTGGAAGCCGCGGCGAAAGAGGACGGCGTCTTCGAAGCGATGGCGCCATGGCTGCGCAGCTCGGAGCCTCTCGACCTCGTCTTCAAGCTCACGCTGCCCAATGACCAGGACATCCTCGCTGGCCGTCTGGAGAGAACAAGCAGCCCCAACGCGGCGGAGGGCATAGCGGCTGTTGCGAGCTACCAGACCGTGGCCGTCGGCATTGGCGCGCTTATGCTCGGAGTGCTGCTCACGCTGCTTGTGAGCGCCAGTGCCAGGCGCCGCCAGCAAGTCGCCCCCGGCGGCCCTGAACAGGGCCAGCTGTCCACGTCAACGGAACCCGAGGCGAAGATCAAGCAGCTCCGGCGTGCACCCGTTGCCGCATTGGCTCTCGTGATTGGCGGCACGCTGCTGCTGCCGGTTCCGGCCAAGTCTCAGACTTCAGTGAACTTGCCGTCGGTGCCGGCGACCATGGCCACCGATGTGCCGCAGCGCATGGCGGATGGAAGCTTGTTCGTCCCCAAGGCCACACAGCACTTGCTGTCGGTGCGCACCATTGTGACCGTGGAGGCAAAGGCGCCGCGCACGGTTCAGCTCGTGGGCACGGTGATCGCCGATCCCAACAGCTTTGGACGGGTGCAGGCGGCTCGGCCGGGGCGCATCGAGGTCCCGGAAGGAGGTCTGGGCCATGTGGGCAAGCGCGTCGCGAAGAGCGAGGTGCTCGGCTATCTGCTCCCCTACATCGAAGCCGCGGACAAGGCCAACATCGAAAGCCAGATCGCGGAAGCCGAAGCGCGTATCGTCAAGCTGAGGACAATCCTCTCGCGCTACAACGAGCGGCCGGGGGCGATGCCGCAGGTCAAGGTCGACGAGGTCGAGGGCGAGCTCAACGCGCTCTTGCGAAAGCGCGCCGAGCTGCAGCCGAGCCTCGTCGTGCGCGAGGAGATCCGTGCGCCGATCGGCGGCGTTATTTCGGCTGCCAACGTCGTGGCCGGCCAGATTGTCGATGCCCGCGAGGTGCTGTTCGAGATCGTCGACCCGGCGCGGTTCTGGATCGAAGCTATCGCCCACGACGCCAGCGTCGCCTCCAACATAAGCGCGGCACTAGCCGTTACGAACGGTGGGGAAAAGCTGCCCTTGGAATTCGCGGGCTTGGGCTTGTCGCTCAAGCAGCAAGCGGCGCCGCTGACATTCAAGGTCACGCAAGCCCCGCCCAATCTGAGCGTCGGCAAGCCGGTCACCGTCATTTTGCAGTCAAGTATCGAGCTGACGGGAATCGTGCTGCCGGCCAGCAGCGTGGTGCGGTCCTCAAGCGGACTTGCAATCGTTTGGGTGAAGACCGAGCCCGAGCGCTTCGAGCCGCATACCGTGCGCTATGAGCCGCTCGACGGGCAGCGGGTGGTGATAACCGCGGGCCTGAAGGCCGAAGTCCGCGTCGTGACCGACGGTGCGACCCTCCTCAACCAAATCCGCTAGCAAGGCGCATCCATGTTCAACACTCTCGTCACGGCGAGTCTGCGCAACCGGCTGTTCGTGCTCGGAGCGGCGCTGATCCTTGTGGTCTATGGCGCGTTCACCTTGCGCAGCCTGCCGATCGACGTGTTTCCCGATCTCAACCGGCCCTTCGTCACCCTCGTCACCGAGGCTGAGGGTTTGGCGCCGGAGGAAGTCGAGCAGCTCGTAACGTTCCCGCTGGAAACGGCCATGAACGGCATGCCGGGCGTCGTGCGGGTGCGCTCCGTATCGGGTGTCGGCCTGTCGATCATCTACATCGAGTTCGATTGGGGCACCAACATCTTCCTCAATCGGCAGCAGGTGACCGAGCGGCTGAACGTGGTGCGCGAGAGCCTGCCGCGCAATGTCAACCCGCAGATGGCGCCGATCACGTCGATCATGGGCGAGATCATGCTGATCGCGGTCGCCAGCGATACAGCCACGCCAATGGAGGTGCGCGAGGCGGTCGACTGGATCATGCGGCCGCGCTTGCTGACCATACCCGGCATAGCCCAGGTGATCCCGATCGGGGGCGAGGTGCGTCAGTACCGCGTGACGCTCAATCTCGCGCAGATGACCAACCTCGACGTCACCCGTGCCGAGATCGAGAACGCGCTCAAGCAATTCGGGGCCAACACCGCGGGCGGTTTCGTCGACCAGCATTCGCGCGAATACCTGATCCGTAATCTTGCCCGCACGACGCGATTGCAGGACTTGGAAAGCCTGCCGGTTGCCTATCGCAAGGGTGTCACGGTGCGTCTGGGTCAGGTCGCATCGATCGACTATGCCGCGCGCGTGAAGCGCGGCGATGCGGGCTACATGGGCAACCCGGCTGTGATCATGACCATTCAGAAGCAGCCGAATGCCGATACGCTGAAGCTCACCACGGAGATCGAGTTGGCGCTGGCGGAGCTCAAGCGCGTGCTGCCGAAGAATATCACCACGGTGGACGTTCTGTTCCGGCAGGCATCCTTCATCCAGGTGTCCATCGACAACGTGCTGCGCGTGCTGGTCGAAGCCCTGGTTGTCGTGGCGGCCGTGCTGTTCCTGTTCCTTCTGAACTGGCGCACGACGGCCATCTCGCTCACTGCGATACCGATCTCCATCCTCATCACCGTGATCGTGTTCCAGCTGTTCGGTCTCAGCATCAACACCATGACGCTCGGCGGGCTTGGCCATCGCCATCGGCGAGCTGGTCGACGATGCGGTGGTGGGTGTCGAGAACGTATTCCGGCGCCTGCGGGAGAACAGAGCCAGCAGGCAGCCCGGAGCCGGTATTGTCGGTGATAGCCAGGGCCTCTCAGGAGGTGCGCTCGGGCATCATCTACGCCACGGCCATCATCATCCTGGTATTCGTGCCGCTGTTCGCGCTTTCCGGCATCGAGGGCCGCCTGTTTGCGCCGCTCGGCGTCGCCTACATCGTTTCGATCCTGGCAAGCCTCGTCACCTCGATCACGGTCACGCCGGTGCTCTGCTACTACCTGCTGCCGCAAATGCGGCGGCTGAGCCACGGCAACTCCTGGCTGGTCACGCGACTCAAGGCGGGCAACCGTCGGCTGCTCGATTGGGCGTTCGGACAGCAGGCGTTTCTGATGGCCGCCGCGACCTGCGCGGTTGTGGTTGCGGCCCTAAGCGCCACGCTGTTGCCCCGCTCGTTTCTGCCGCCCTTCAACGAGGGCACGCTCACCATCTCGATGCTGCTTGCGGCCTGGAATATCGCTCGCCGAGTCCAACCGCGTCGGGCTTATTGCCGAGCGTCTGCTGCTGCAGATACCCGAAGTCAAAACGGTGGGACGGCGCACAGGTCGGGCGGAGCTGGACGAGCACGCGGAAGGCGTGCACTCGGCCGAGATCGACGTCGACCTGGCGCGCTCGCACCGGAGCCGCGAGGAGATCGTCACCGAGATCAGGTCGCGGCTCGCCATGCTGCCGGCCTCCATCAATGTCGGCCAGCCCATCTCGCACCGCCTCGATCACATGCTGTCAGGGGTGCGCGCGCAGATCGCGCTCAAGATTTACGGCGAGGACCTCGACACGCTGCGAGGGCTTGCCGAGCAAATGCAGAACCGCATGGCATCCATCAAGGGACTGGTGGACCTGCAGGTCGAGCGCCAGGTGCGCATTCCTCAGGTCCAAGTCTCGATCGACTACCAGAAGGCCGGCATGTTCGGCGTGACCCCGTCACACGTGACGGAAACGCTGGAAACGCTGCTGAACGGCCGCGTCGTCTCGCAGATCATCGATGGCAACCGGCGCCATGACGTGGTGCTGCGAGTGGCCGAACCTGACCGCACCACGGAGGGACTGTCGAAGCTGATCGTGGAGACCCCGGCCGGGCGGGTTCCGCTGTCATCGTTCGCCCAGATCGTCGACACCGACGGGCCCAACCAGATTCTGCGCGACAATACACGGCGGCGCATCGTGGTTCTGGCCAATACCGACGGCTCGGACATGGCCAGGATCATCGGCGACATCCGCAAACTGATCAGCGAAGCCACCCTGCCCGCTGGGTACTCCACCACGCTCGAGGGCACGTTCCAGGCGCAGGAGGAGGCGTCACGGCTGATCGCCCTGCTCTCGCTGGTATCGCTTGGCGCCATCTTCACCGTGCTCTACAGCCGCTACCGCTCGGCCGATCCTGTCGCTGATCATCATGGCCAACATCCCCCTGGCCCTGATCGGCAGCGTGATCGCGCTGTGGCTTGCGGGCCAGCCGCTCTCCGTGGCCACGATGATCGGTTTCATCACGCTCGCCGGCATCAGTGCCCGCAACGGCATCCTGAAGATCAGTCACTACATCAACCTCGTGCTGCACGAGGGCGAGACCTTCGGCCGCAAGATGATCGTGCGCGGAAGCCTGGAGCGGCTGACTCCGGTGCTGATGACGGCGCTTTCGGCTGGGTTTGCTCTTCTGCCGCTGATGATCGGCGCCGATGCGCCCGGCAAGGAGATCCTGCATCCGGTCGCCATCGTGATCTTTGGCGGGCTCATCACCTCGACCCTGCTCGATACGCTTCTCACGCCCGTTCTGTTCCTGAGATACGGCGCCGCTCCGCTGGAGCGGCTTGCCGTCGTTCAGGCCGAGCTCAAGACGAGCGAGGCCTACTGAAGCCGCCCCTAATTGCAACGAAGGAGAAACAGATGCTGCGTCTTTTGACAGTGATCCTTGGCCTCGCGCTTGCTACCTCTGCCTTTGCCCACACCGACAGCAAATGGACGAAGGGGCCGAAAGGCGGCCATATCGTCGATGCCGGAGGCGGCAAGCAGCACTGGGAGCTGGTTGCGAAGGGTAACGAGCTCACGCTCTACGTCACCGATGCCGACGAGAGGCCCGTGAAAGTCGACGGCGGCAGCGCCAAGGGACAGGTGCTGCTGGGCGGCAAGACTTTCAATGTCAACTTCGCGCCGGCAGGCGACAACGCTTTGAAGGCGACAGGTGAGTTCACCGCGGCCAAGGGCATGAAGGTGATCGTCAAGACCGACAAGGTCGGCGGGCAGAGCTTTCAGGCGAGGCTGGCACCACTGAACTGAGGCTTCCGGCTTGGCGCGACGCGCGTCTTGATACCCACTGGTTATTGGCCTCGCCGATGCGGACGTGTTGGGCACGCTTGGCGCCCAGCGCGTTCGCACTATCGCGCCAGCACGGCTATCGCGTAGGCCCCCAGGATGATGATGGTTATGGCCGCCAGGGCTTGAGCAATCCGAGCTCCTCGCTCGAATTGATGCAGCCGATGAGCCAGCAGGGCGCCCATCGTGTTGCGGGCAAGAATAGCAAGCACCGCCACGGCGCCGATCGTCAGCGAAATGCCGAGCGCCAGCGACAGCAGCACGAGCCCGACCATGGCGGCCGAACTCTGTGCCCAGGCGAAGCCGAGGACGGAGATCGTGAGCGGGCAGGGCAGAAGCCCGATCCCGGCCGTCAGCGCATGGGCGCCATCGTGCACGCTGCTTTGCGGGCGCAGACTCTGTATCAGCATGACCACACCTGCGAGAACGATGAGGCCGTAACCGACCACGGTGAAGCCGGGAGAGCCCCGGCCCAGGAACGATGGCGATTGACCGATGATGAAGCGCAGCACCAGAAATACTACGAAGCCCGACAGTACATGCAGTAGCGCCGCCGACAGCGTGACGCGCAATCCCTTCGCCACGCGCGCTTCCTGGCCCAGGAAATAGGCAGCAAGCGCCGCCTTGCCATGGCCCGGCGTCAGGGCATGCAATGCGCCGAGCGAGAAGGCGAGCACAGCCGTGCCCAAGCCTCCCATCCGCAACTCCGCTGCAAGGCTTCGCACGATGCCTCCCTGCAGCGACGCGAGGTATGCGATCAGCCAATCCAGCATCTTGATGCAAACATCCTTGCCGTTGTCGCCTGCCGCGATTGCAGTCTAGCCTAGCGCTATGAACCACCGTGCCGTCGTTCTGGCCCTGCTCTCAGCCGCCCTGTTCGGCGTTTCCACTCCGGCCGCCAACGGTCCTGCTCGGGACAATCGATCCGGCCATATTGGCAGGGCTTCTCTACTGCGGGGCGGGTCTTGGTGTCGCTGTCGTGCGCCGGGTCGGGCGGTTTGCCATCGCAAAGACTGGGACCACCGAGGCGGCGCTCGGTCGCAACGATGTGCGCTATCTTGCTGGCGCCATCGTGACGGGCGGCGTGGTCGGGCCGGTCCTGCTGATGGCCGGGTTGCAACGCACCGATGCCTCCGCCGCTTCGCTGCTGCTGACGCTGGAAGGCGTGGCGACGGCGCTGATGGCGTGGTTCATCTTTCACGAGAACTTCGACCGCCGGATCGCCATCGGCATGGCGTGCCTGGTCGGGGGCGCCGCAGTGCTCTCGTGGACGGGTCAGCCGGAACTATCAAACCTTCTTGGGCCGCTCGCTATCGTCGGTGCCTGTATCGCTTGGGGTCTCGACAACAATCTGACGCGCAAGGTGTCTCTATCGGACCCGCTGCAAATCGTAGAGCTGAAAGGGCTGATTGCGGGACCCGTGAACCTCGTCTTCGGACTGATCGGTGGCGGACAGTTGCCCGGCGTTTCGGTTGCGTTCGTCGCCGGATTGGTCGGCTTTCTGGGCTACGGTGTCAGCCTGGTGCTGTTTGTCTACGCGCTGAGGCATCTCGGCACTGCTCGCACGGGCGCGTATTTCTCGACGGCCCCGTTTCTGGGGGCGATCGCAGCCCTACTGCTCTTGCGCGAGCCATTGACCATCCAACTGCTGGCGGCGGGACTACTCATGGCCATCGGGGTGTGGTTGCATCTCACCGAGCAGCACGAGCACGAGCATGTGCATGAGCCGATGGAGCACGCCCACCCCCATATCCACGACGAGCACCATCAGCACGATCACCTGCCGGGCGATCCCGCCGGGCGAGCCACACACTCATGCTCACCGGCACGCGCGCCTGGAACACAAGCACCGCCACGTCCCCGACATGCATCATCTGCACAAGCACTGAACAGGTTCAGGCGGGAACCCGGTTTGCCCGGCCATGGCCCCAGAATGGGAGCAGTGACTGCGCCCAGTACGCCCGAAACCAGCAGGCCCAGGTCCTCGGGTACATTGAGCAGCACCGCGGCCGTGGCGCCGATCCCGGCCCATACAATTGGAATAGCAACCAGCCACAGAGGCAGCGGACCAGCAGCCAGCATCAGCACGCCGAAGGTGAAGATCGTGGTCGGGCACGGCGCGACACCGAACACCGGCACTTTGGGCCAGTCGTGACCCAGGAAGTAACCCACGGCAGTGTAAATCATGCCGGCATATGCGATCAGCGCAATGCCGAGCATGCCTCGCCAGCCGATATGTTCCGGGAAGCGGAGGCCACCTGCAATAGCGCCGTAGCCGAAGAACAGCAGACCCTGGAGCACGAATAGCGCCGCGAAGCCGTAGGCGGCTGCATTGATGGGCGCGAAGAAGGCCAGGTGATATGCGAGACCATTCCACACCCATATGATGCCGAAGGTGGCCGCAACCTCCCGGCCGGCCCAAGCGCGCGCCGTGAAAATCGCCCACATGGCCAGGACTCCCAGCAGGTAGGCGATGATCTGTGCGGGCCAGATTGCCTTGTTGTAGGCACCGAACACTGAAAAGAATTGGTCGACGGTAAATGGAAGCATGGCCACACCTTCCGTGGTCCTCTGCATAGTGTGAATAGCTCCCGCGCCGGACTGGGGCAGCATTGATCCCGATCAAGCGAAATCTCTGATGTCTAACGGCGGCATTTGGCACGTCGCGCTTCGATGACGCTTTCGGCCGTCGAACAGGCTTTCGAGCTTTTGCTTCAAGGCCGCCGACCCGGCTATGCACTTGCGGACATCGACGTACATTGGTCCGAACTCATCGGACGCGGCTGCGTGCATGTCCGGAATCGAATCAACTTCCGTGCCTGCGGCACCCTTCGTGGTCCGGGCAGGGCCGAGCTGCCCCAGGGGTCTAACCGCTTGCTTGCGTCAGGTTTCGGCGAACAACTGCCGCGGACAGCGACGAGCGCGACGCGAATGACCCATAGGCGAAGTCGCAAAGCAAGGACCAACGATTGAATGACCATCAATCGGTGCCTGAATTCTGCCTCTTGGCGCAGGTCTGCTGTTTCGCCGCTCCGGCGGGGATAGGAGGTGCGGGCGAAGCAGGAGGACGTCGCAGACGCGCGTCCCCAACAATGCTGGCCACGGGAGGGATGAAGATGTCTTTTGTCGACGTTGCGATTCCAGCGATCATTGGCTTCGTTGCGCTGTTTCGACCGCAAATCGTATTCTACGGCAGCCGCGCAACCCCCGATGAGAAGAAGATTCGCCTTGTACGCGGCATTGGTGTCGTCCTTCTTGTCGTAGCCATCATCTACCTCGGCATCAAACTTGCGGCAGCGTGACACGGTCGCAGTGTGATTATTTGTCAGAAGCCGATCCCCGACGGCCATGCGCTTGCCGTCGGGTCCACGCCGAGGGTCGACTGAGAATGGCCTATAGTGCAAGCGATCGCTGGGGGGCCGTGGAAAGAAATCCCCCCATCGAGCGCCTTCGTGAGCTCCTTCAATCACTCGACATCGAGGACAATGAGCATCCTGACGTTGCCCTCAAGCACGAGAGCGAGTGGTGCCTAAGCGCGTATCCCGGCGGCCTTCTGGTGTGGGAGAACGCCGAGGGCGAAGAGGACAACGCAAGACACATGAAACGCGTGCCGCGAGAGAGGGTCCTTGGTCTGTGGCTGGCGCTGGCGCAAGGCGACCTTGCTGCAGTCGAGGCTGAACCCTGGCTGCCGGGCTATGGCTAAGCAATGAGGGCGAATCGATCCCCGCGGCGAGGGCGAATCGATCCCCGCGGCGCGTAACGTCACCTGCCATTGATGGCGCACGATTTCGGCAGCAGACGCGTGCAAATTCGGACCCCAATGCATGGCCCAGCGCTCTTGCTTCCGCTCACCTCACCGTTCGCCTCAGCGTCAGTGGATGCCGCTTGAGCGCATGTACGACCAACGGCAGCCCAATCGCGCTTGGCAAGACCCAGAACGCAATGTTCGGCAGCTCGCGCCAGAGCGGCAGGTTGGGCCCATTGTCGACGTAGAACGCGGTCAGGAGCAGTATGTAGGAAGCGCCCATGCCGCCAATATGCAGTCTCATCCAGCCGGGCCAGCGCTGCCGCCGCGCGGTGCGTCCGAACGAGGCGGTGGCGAAAGCCAGCACCCCGAGAACGAACAGATGGTAGTTCTCGGACCACCGCATGATCGAGACGATGGTGGCGGTAAGGAAAACCACGAGCAGCGACCAATGGTACACGGAACCTGCGGTAGGATGCCGACCAGGGCGTTTGCCGCTTAGCATCGCAATGATGCCCGCCACAACGCACACCAGGCCGGCAGGGACATGCACGGCGAGCACGGCCAGAAACAAGGGGTCGTCCGACGGGATCGGAATGCCGAGGACAACGATCTCTTTCGTTATGACCGGGACTGTCAATTCGCACCTAGTCGTGCGGCGCCAGAATCGCGGCCCTCTTTTGCTCGAACTCCTCTTTCTGAATCTCGCCCTTGGCAAAGCGCTCGTTCAGGATTTGCAGTGCTGAATGCGTTGCACTCCACGGCGGCACCCACCCGCCGCGATGGTGCCGCGCCTCCAACACAAACTTGCGAATGACGACGACAACGATGGCAATGATGATTGCCCAGAAGGCCAGCATGGCCAGCATCATGATGGGCATGATCCACCACCACGCTCCGGCGCCGTCCCACATCCACCACGGACCCCACGGAGGGCCCTGCGGCGGCGTTGGCTGCGTCTGAGCCAGCGCCGAAAGCGACCCAAGTGTGATCATTAGGACTGGCAGCAGGTATCTCGCCGGTGATCCGAGCATGGGAACCTCCTCGCGCGCATCTATGCACTCTCATGCATACGACGTGAGACGCTATGCTTCAAGGCCGAGCCATCAGGTCCTGATCTTCTCGGTCTTACGGGGCTTGCCTGAGACCATGGCGGACTCTAACAGGCGGGTTATCGCGAGGATGCCTTCCAGGCGCTCTGCGACCCGGCGTACATCGATCTCGTAGAAGACGTGCCGGCCTTCTCTTTCAGCCGTTACGATGCGCGCGGCCAAGAGCTGCTGCAGGTGACGTGCAACGACCGACCGATCCTGCGGCAGGTGGTCTGCGATTGCACCGATGTCAGCACGGCCCAACAGGATAAGCTCGCGCAACGCGGCGATCCGCGCCGGCTCGCACAGCGCCTTAAAGAACCCCGTGTCAAAAACCGCTACGCACCGACGGGCGGCCTCCTGTCGCGACACCTTCACCTTGATCTCCCCGGTTTGAGCCGCATCGTGTCTGAGCCCTAGACGACTGCAGCTCCCGAATTGACCTGCATACCATATGCATTAATGTGCACAAGTGCTCACTTCGGAGCCAAGCCGTGCCCGCACTCACAAGAGTACTGCGTCCGCGCCAATTCCTCCTTTTGGCCGGCACCGTCGTTGTTCGGCCCGGTCACGTCATGTCTGCTTTGGAGATCGCGGACTCTGGCTTCCTCGGCACGTTCGATCACTGCGCGACGCGCACGTCGGAGCTATCCCGGATCAACCTTTGGCTAAAGCGGCCGACCTGCACCCGGAGTAGGCAAAAAATGGCTGCGGAATTTCAGCTTCCGAGGCGAACCGGGCGTCGGCGGACGAAGTTGCGGAGTGGGCTAGTCCCGCTGACCCGGTCGCTTCGATCTACATTCCGTCCCGACCATGCCACAGCGCCCATAGATACGTCGCAAACAGTAGCCCGATGACGAATTTGAAGTCCGAACCCAACAACACGTTGAGGGTCAGGAAGATCGTGAAGGTGAGCACACCGGCAATGGCCAATGCCCACCACGCCCAGCGGTCTCCGCGGCGGTAGGCGGTGCCTGCAACAGCACTCATCATTGTGCCGAGCCCAATCGCAAAAGCTCCCCACGAGCGGAACACCATCCCGACCCGTAGGGGATTTTGATCTCGAACGTGCCGTTCGACTGCTTCTTGCAGAAGTCCGCCATCGCCTCCATGCCGGCGGTGACGGCGCGGGGTGGGCCGAACATGTTGTGGTTCCAGACGACGGTCTGGGCGGAAGCGGGGAATGTTGCAGCGGAGGCGAACGCGAGCGCAATGCCAATCGCCCCGGCTGTCGAGACCGGAAAGCCCATTGTAGTCCTCCCTTGGACAGCTCTTTTCGAGCTTGTTTGTGAGGTGAGCAGGATGCCGAAGATACTGTGCGGGTACAAGTTCCTCCTAGGGGTTTATCCCCTAGGGCACACTCCCCGGGGAACCCTCCCGAGTTGCGCCGCTGACGGTCCCAAAGGAACCTTCGTCCAAGCGCTACGGATAAACTCGGGACAACCACACCGAGCAAAGAGGTTCCAGACGCCGCATGCGTGGCGTTCCACGCGGCTCGGAGCCTGGTCGCGCATCAAGGGAGGAATACTACAATGGCTCGCATCGGCTACAGCGCTCGTCGGATTTTCTGGCAACCAACAATCGGTGTAGCGCTCCTTACTGGGATATGTGTTTTCACGCACCTGCCAGCCGGCGCGCAGGCCTGGGAGCCGACCAAACCAATCACCTTCATCATTCCCGCCGGTACCGGCGGTGGCGCCGACCAGATGGCCCGCTTCGTTCAAGGCGTCGTGGCCAAGAACAACTTGGCCAAGCAGCCGATCATCACAGTCAACAAAGGCGGCGGCGCTGGAGCGGAAGGCTTCCTTGAGGTCAAGAAATCAGCAGGCGATCCTCACAACATTATCATTACGCTGTCGAACCTGTTCACGACGCCCATACGCGACAGGTGTGCCCTTCTCCTGGAAGGACCTGACGCCAGTTGCAATGCTGGCGCTCGACCAGTTCGTCCTATGGGTGCCGGCCGATGCTCCCTACAAGACGGCCAAGGACTACATCGGCGCGGTCAAGGCCGCCGACGACAAGTCCTTCAAGATGGGCGGCACCGGCTCCAAGCAGGAGGACCAGATCATAACGGTGGCTCTGGAGAAGCTGACCGCGCCCAAGAAGTTCACCTACATTCCCTACGCGGGCGGTGGCGCCGTGGCGGTGCAGCTTGTCGGCAAACACGTCAACTCCACTGTGAACAATCCCGATCGAGGCGGTCTCGCAGTGGAAGGCCGGTGCGCTTACGTCCCCTTTGCATCTTCGACGGCAAGCGCAGCGTTTACACACAGAAAGTGACCGCCACGATGGCCTGGTCGGATATCCCGACCTGCAAGGAGTCGGGCGTCAACACCGAGTATCAGATGCTGCGCGGCATCTTCATGTCGCCGGGCGTCACCGCGGCTCAGGTTGCCTACTACGTCGACCTGTTCAAGCGGGTCATGGCGACGGACGACTGGAAGTCGTTCATGGAGCAGGGAGCGTTCAACCAGACCTTCATGACGGGTGACGCCTTCAAGGCCTGGGTTGATGCCAACGACAAGCTTCACTACGACCTGATGAAGGAGGCGGGTTTTCTCGCCGCGAAATGACGGCGCACTCGAAGGAGTGCTCGAAACATATTCGGGAGATCGAGCGGCAGCGGTCCCCTACCCGAGAGACCGCCTGAACGAGGTCTTGTTCGATCAGTGAGAAGGATCCAGTTTTGGATTGTCCTGGGCTTCGGGCTGGTCATCGCTGGGACGACGGCTCTTGACGGCACTATCAGCCAGAAGGGTGCCATAAATGCCGCCGTAACAGGATTAGTCCTCGTTCTCGCGGCGGGACTGGAGATCGTCCACCTGTATCGTTGGATGGATGCCGTTCAGGCGGCGCTGGGCATCTGGATGGCGGCCGCGCCTTTCGTACTTGCGTATGACGGCCCCATCGCCTTCTGGTATGTTGTTCTGGGGCTGTCCTTGATGATTGTTGGCTTGTTTCACCCGCTGGTGAAGCCGATACGGCCGAAGGCGCTATGACTCGCGGCGGCGGGATTTTTTTCCGCGCTAGTACACCATCCGCGAGGGCTTGGTTGCTGTCAGCCGCACCACCATCTGGATCAGCTCGGCAAATCGCGTTGCTTGCATCCGCTCCATGGCAGATTCGCGGTAGTGCTCAACCGTTCGCGGGCTGATTCCGAGCTGCAAGCCAATCTCCTTATTCGACAGACCCTGGACAGCAAGGTCGACGACTTGACGTTGCCGTTCCGAAAGATCGGCAAAGCGCTTGGCGACGTCGGCCATTTGACGCTCGTCCGCCAGCGCGCCACGGTTGGACTCGATTGCGTCATGGATGCTGGCGGCGAGGCGGCGCTCATCGATCGGCTTTTCGATGAAGTCGAACGCGCCTGCCTTGACGGCGCTCACGGCCATGGCAATGTCGCCATGGCCAGTGATTATGATCAGAGGCAGTGAGCGAGATCTGGCCGCGAGAATGCGCTGGAGCTCGAGACCAGTCATGTGCGGCATTCTGACGTCCGTCACGACGCATTGAAACTCCGATCCCGTGTCGAGGGCGTTCAGGAACGCCACTCCCGAGTCGAAACAGCTTACCGCGAGCCCTCGTCGTCTCAGGTAGAGCTGCAGCGAATCGAGGATGGGCTCGTCATCATCGATGAGCGCAATCTTGGGTTTCTCAGCCATTGGTTTCCCCTTTGGCGACTGGGAGCAGAATGCTGACCGTCGCTCCATCCCGGCAGCTGCGAATGGACAAGCTCCCTCCGTGAGCTTCGGCGATAGACCGACAGAGCGACAGCCCGATCCCTAGGCCATCCGCTTTGGTGGTGGACAGGGGAGGGGGCGCATCGCCACCAAACGTTGAGGAAAAGCCGGGCCCGTCATCGCGCACACTGAGTTCTACAAAGTCCAGATTGCGGGTCGCTACGATGGTTATCTGACCGGGCACCTGTCGCTTTTCCGCGCCGATCGCTTCCACCGAATTGCGAATCAGATTGAGAAGCACTTGCTCGATTTGCAACCGGTCAGCGAGAACGTTTGGAAGCTGCGGGTCCAGCTCGGTTCTCAGGACGATACTCTGGCGGTCGATATCGGTGCGGGCCAAGTCGCGCGCTTCCCGAACAATGAGTGCGATGCTGGTCGGCGCAAGATCGCTACGTCCCATGCGAGCCAACGTGCGCAGGCGCCGCACCACGTCGGCGGCACGGCTGATCTGCACAGCAGCCTTTTGGGCGATCTCTACTGTGCCACGATCCTGCAAACTCTCACTTTGCAGGGCTTCAGCGACCACTCTTGTGTAGGTCCGGGCGGCCGACAGGGGCTGATTGATCTCGTGTGCAATCGTCACGGCAAGCTCTCCCATACTACCCAGCCGCGAGAGGTGAGACAGCGCGTGCTGGTTGACGCGCAACTGTGCTTCCGCCCGACGGCGCTCGCTCACCAGAACACCGGCAACCAGCCCGGTGACAGCGAGGATCAGCATGCGAGCCTGAAAATCCATGACGTCGATGCTGCGACCAGGAATGAAATGGACGGCGATGAGAAGGCCAACCTGCACAAGCAGGAGAGCCACGCTCACGCCTTCTATGCCTGAACGGACCGCAACCCAGGTGAGGGGCAGGAATAGGAAATAGAAGAGCTGTAGCTGATCGAGCTCGGCAAACACATATGCAACCCACGCCGCCAGAACGATGCTGCTGACCATCTGGAGCGTGGTCTCTAGAGTGAACCTGATGAGGGGCACCCCCGCTAGGCTAAGTAGGCCGAAGGGCGTGATCACCGCAACACCGATCATATCTCCGACCCAGCAGCGAAGGACTGCTGAAGCAGCATTGGACGACGCGATCAAGTCCGACCACATCAGCAAGCCGACATAGGCGCAAGCGATTGCAGCGCTGCTGACGCTCGCCATCACGAGCAATAGAAACAGATCGCGAATAGACGGGAGCAAGGCATCGAACCGCACCGAGGGCCGAAGCAACGCGGACATGGCGACGGAGTAGACCGTGGTCCGCACCACCGCTTCGGCGATGGCGATCCAGAGCGGCACCGGCATTCCGCGTACCAGGAAATTAGCACTCATCAAGGCGACGAATACGAGCGGTGCTGCGCGGGGCCCCCACAGCAGCAAGAGAACCAGGCTCAGGCCCGTAGAGGGGTTCCACGGGGTAATCCCAAACACCCCGTAAGGGTGCATGAAGCTGAGCCAGTCGAGCAGCACATGGCCCACTAGATAGAGGCCCGCGATCAGCAGCGGGGGTATTCCTTCGAACCGCATGACTGTTCCCAGGTTCTTTGCGACAGCTGAGCAGTTTGAAGGGACGGTGTCGAGCGCTGCCGCCTGGGGAATTTTACCTAGGCGAATTGCCGGTGGGGTCCGTACCGTGTTGCCGGACGTGTGAGGTTCGGCTCAACTCTTCCAAAGACCGCTAGAGTCTGGGGAGGGTCTCCCGCCAGCAGCGCGGCGAAAGACATCGCACGTCGCGCTACCTTGCCTCGTAGCCGGTTCAAACCTCCCGGATACCGCAAGGAAGGCGGCGGCCGTGTTTTCATGGCCGCCGCCAGTCCCATTCGAGCGCCGAAGGTAGGTGTGCTGCGTGGCCAAGACGGGCTTGCCAAACCAAAGAAGGAGCCAACATGCGCGCCACCATGGCCCTATTAGTGATCACACTGATGGCTCAGCTCGCAACTCAGGATGCCGTTGCGCAGACCACGCCGGATCAGACGCCTCCCCCAACCAGCACCCCGCAGTCGGCACCAACTCCCGCTCCTGAAGCCACACCGGCGCCTACCGCCGCCTCCGTGCCAACGCAGCCACCTCCCGGTGGACCCAAAGCCAGGGACTTCCTGGGTCTGGACGTGTTCGGCGCAGACGGCCAGCGCATTGGAAAAGTCGTAAAGGCGGCCGAGCTTGCGGATGGCAAGGCGGGTGACCTCGAGATCCGCTCGCCTGGCTTCTTCGGATTTTTCTCCAACCTCTACGTTGTGCCCGCAGATAAGGCCATCCTGAAGAGCGGCCACGTCGACCTTTCGGTTACGAGTGATCAGGCCAAGCAGTGGACGAAGTAATCCTCATCAAGACAGGCCTGAGCTCATCATCTAACTCCAGCAAGTTCCCGCAGCTTCGCTTCGGCTGTGGAGAAGGGAGGGTCTCGCATCGCTGTTCCGCCGCTGCGGCCGCTCAGCATGACTCAAACCTGAAATGAGGTCGGGTCAATGAAGTCTCCCCAGGGTGGGGGATGCGTTGGCCGCGTTGGCCCGCCATCTACGCGCGTTCGTTGCCACTGCTAGGACGCGATGGACAGAGGCAGTTGCCCCGTCCGGTCGTGCCGCTCTGCGCCTTTGAAGATAGCCAGCAGGACTTGGCGAACTAGCGGCTCATGCTGGGTGAGCCCAACAAAGATTGCATGAAGTGAAAGACGATGGATCGCTCGCCACTACATCTGCTTCACAGGGCAACGCAGCTGGCTGAAGACGTGTTCTCATCCAGCGTCGCCGGGGCAACGCCGAGGCAATTCGCGGTTCTTGTTGCCATCGACGAAAACGAAGGAGCCAGTCAGCAAGCACTGTCCGAGCGCACGGGCATTGATCGGTCGACGTTGCGGCACATCATTCAACGCCTCGTTCTCCGGGGGTTGGTACGTCGCCGCCGGAACGATGGGGATAGTCGAGCCTATGCCGTAAAGCTCACCAGCGAAGGTCAACGCCTCCTACGGCAGGTGGAACCGCTGGCAAGAAACGTTGACCAGCGCGTGCTGAGCGCTTTGCCTGAGAATAGGCGCCAGCAGTTCCTGGACCTGTTGTTGGCCATACCGAGCAGATTGGGCTCGGACCCGGCGGCCTAGGTCGACTGAGCACCCGCCTGGGGGATGCCTTGGCTTCCGCCGTCCGTCGTGGCGGAGAGCGCCGACACCCGCACGAACGGGCAGCTCTCATGGGGAGCTACGCCTGCGCCAGCGCTCTCCTTGGGGGCAAACTCCGTGAACCTCTTATCGATCCAAAGTGATCGCACACGGTTTCTTTGGAACGGTTCACGCTCCGTGCGGTTGCGTGCTCAGGCACGCACATGAGCATCCCATGGCAACGACTGTCCGTCGTCAGGTGCTTTGGGACAGGTTGAGGGTTTTGCGAAGGGAGGCTCTGGCTCGGTTGCGGTTTGAGGTTAGGCGGCTTTTTGCTGGTGCTGCAATCGTCGTCGTTTGATGGTGTCTCGTTTGATCCTTTCGCGTTGGAGCAGGATGGTTTGGCCGCGTCCGAAGTAGACGTCGGCCGGTGTCAGGTTCTGCAGGCTTTCGTGGTAGCGCCGGTGATTGTAGTGATCGACGAAGCGATCGATGTGCGCTTCGAGGTCGCCGGGCAGGTAGTAGTTCTCGAGCAGGATGCGGTTCTTGAGGGTCTGATGCCAGCGCTCGATCTTGCCCTGGGTCTGGGGATGGCAGGGAGCGCCGCGCACGTGGTCGCATGCCGGCATCTTCGAGCCACTTTGCCAGATCGCCGGAGACGTAGCTGGAGCCGTTGTCGCTGAGCAGCCGTGGCTTGTGCAGCGACGCGGGCTGCAGCGCACCCTGATGCCGTGAGCGCCATCTGCAGGGTGTCGGTGACGTCGCCGGCCCGCATGGTGGTGCACAGCTTCCAGGCGATGATGTAGCGCGAGAAGTCGTCGAGGATGGTGGACAGATAGAACCATCCCCAGCCGATGACCTTGAGGTAGGTGAAGTCGGTCTGCCAGAGCTGGTTGGGGGCTGTGGTCTTGTCCTTGAACTCGTCGGCCGCCTTGATCACCACGAAGGCCGGGCTGGTGATCAGGTCGTGGGCCTTGAGCAGCCGATAGACGGAAGATTCCGAGACAAAATAGCCCTCTGCGTCGGTGAAGCGCGTGGCCAGCTCGCGCGGCGACAGCTCCGGCACCTCCAACGCCATCGCGACGATGCGCTCGCGCACCTCGTCGGGGATGCGGTTCCAGACGCGATCGGGCCGCGAGCGGCTTGTCTTCGAGCGCTTCGGGGCCGCCGGCTCGATAGCGATCGTACCAGCGATAGAAGGTCGATGGGCGGATGCCCAGCATCTCCAGGGTTCGTCGCGCCGGCAGATGCGACTGCTCGACCAGGCGGATGATCTCGAGCTTCTCGGAGCCGGGGAGCCTCATGCCTCGTCTCCCCCATCCGCGATCATGCTTTTTTTGAGCAGCCGCAATTCGAGCGCCTGCTCGGCAACGACCTCTTTCAGCTCCTGGGCCTGGCGCCTGAGGTCCTTGACCTCGTCGCTGGTCGCAGCGCGGGCGGTGTCGCCGGCGAGCCGCCGCTTGCCGGCTTCGAGGAACTCCTTGGACCAGCTGTAGTAGAGGCCCTCGGCGATGCCTTCGCGGCGGCACAGCTCGGCGATCGAGTGCTCGCCGCGCAAGCCGTCCAGCACGATGCGGATCTTCTCTTCGGCGGAGTAACGCTTGCGCGTCGCCCGGCGGATGCCCTTGACGATCTCTTCGGACGACAGGTCGTTGGAGTGGGATTTCTGTCTCATCTTCGCTCCTTGAGGGCTACGATGAGCCAGAAATCCTCCCTTCCTCAAGCCGCTAAATCTGTCTCACAGGTGCTGATGTCGGACACCCAATGCGGCGGTAACACCTACGCCCAGATCAGGGCCGGCGCGCATAGACGACGAACAACGGCAAGCGAAACCTGTTGAAGAGTCTTGGAACCGAGCACATGCCGACGATAGCGGAGAAGGGAACAAGCCGTGTCCTGGGCCGATATAACTGTCTGGGTGTTGATGGCATTGTTCTTGGCGTGCGTTTTCGTGATCCAGAGTGCGAGATTGCGAGATTGCAAGATGAGCTCGCTGCTCCGCGGGAGCACGCCCACATTTGCTCACAAGCAAAAAGAGCACTCGCACGTGCAGCAGTCTTGAGGGTTGAACACTCTGCGCTGGTGAAAATATTGCGCATCCCCGTCGTTGTGTACGGTCCGGAACCGCCGCCACTCCTTGCCACATATGTCGCCACTCCCGTGCAACCTGAGGAACTGGTAGCGGCATTGGAGCGCCTTGCCGAAAATGCGAGGCTTCTCGCTTCCCCTAGCGCCGTCTCAGGATCACCACAGCCCCCGCCCCCGCGACGATCGACGGTGGCCCTGCAAGCCCATGGGTTCACAAACGAGGCCACCAAGGTGTCAGACTGCCGTCAAACCAAACGCAATACCAGGCAATACTAGCACCGATCCGGCGAGAAAGATCACGGCTGCCACACGCAGCGTCTGCGCCCTTGCGGATGACGGCCGCTTGCGCCTCGTCGCTGCTCATGGAAGATTACTCTCGCCTGGTTCTATACGATGTGGTCAGTCCCCGATACTTGCGCATTGTCGGGGACTGACCAGCCTAGCGAGAGGAGAGGTCCGGGAAGCCAATGAACCGGCCTCATGGCCGTGTTTGAAATCGCCGTTGTGCTGGTTCTCATCGCCCTCAACGGGCTCTTTGCGCTTTCCGAGCTTGCCGTCGTTTCCTCCCGACGCTCACGCCTGAGGGCTCTCGCTCAAGAGGGGCGCAGGGGTGCCAATCGGGCTCTCGCGCTCGCAGCCGATCCGAGCCGCTTCTTATCGACCGCGCAGATCGGCATCACGGCAGTAGGCCTGATCGCTGGCGCGTATTCGGGCGCGACCCTGACTGCCGATCTCACACTTGTTCTGATCGAGCAGGGGCTGCCAAGTGCCGCCGCCGAATGGCTTGCCTATGTGGTCGTGTTCTCGGCCATTACGTACGTGTCTCTCATCGTAGGTGAACTGGTCCCGAAAAATTTTGCGCTTGCGCAACGCCGAGACGATCGCCTGCGCCGTAGCGCCGTTGATGACGACGCTCTCGCGGCTCGCGGCACCGGCTGTCTGGCTGCTGGATGTGTCCACAAAGGCGGTGTTCTGGCTGTTCCGGCAGAAGACACACCGGCAGAGCACGGTGAGCGAGGAAGAGATCAAGACGCTCATTGCTGAAGCAGAGAGCGCAGGCGTGCTCGAGAGCGGAGAACACCGCATGATCTCGGGCGTCCTGCGACTTGGCGACCGGAGGGTGCGCGGGCTGATGACGCCCCGCACGGAAGTCGATTGGATCGATCTCACACATTCAGCCGAGCTGATACGAGAACGCATCCTGAGCACGGAGCATTCGAGAGTACCCGTGGGCGAGGGTTCGCCGGACGCGCTCATCGGCGTCGTCAGAACACGCGAGCCGCTTGCTGCGCTTGCAACCGGCCAACCGCTCGATGTGAAATCCTATGTGCAGAAAGCTCCGATTATCCCGGACACGACCGACGCCCTCGACGCGCTGGAGGTATTGCGCGACTCCGAAGTGCCGATGGCGCTCATCCATGACGAGTACGGGCACTTCCAAGGTATCGTGACGCCAGCCGACATTCTGGAAGCCATTGCTGGCGTGTTCCGCTCAGACGCCGATGACGAGGAACCGCAAGCCGTACCGAGAGACGATGGTTCTTGGCTGCTCGCGGGCTCGATGCCCGCGGATGAAATGGCGGATCAGCTAGGCATCACCCTGCCTCCAAAGCGCAACTATCAGACCGTGGCCGGCTTCGTGCTGGCTCATTTGCAGCATCTGCCCTCAACCGGCGAGGTGGTCGAAGTCCCCGGCTGGAGGTTCGAGGTCGTCGATCTCGACGGTCGGCGCGTTGACAAGGTGTTGGCGAGCCGGGTTCCAGTAACGCGGCGACAAATCGGAACGTAGGAGCGGAACGGTGAACGCGAGAATTGTTGTGATAGCGCTCTTGATCGCAGTGATGGCCTTTTACGTCTTCGTCGTGCCGAGGATCGAGGGGGAGGGAACGGTTGTACCCAGGTCGAGCCAGAACTAGTCCACGTGTGGGCTTCGGGGAATGGCTCACTTGGACTGGCGCACCAGCGATCGGGCTCCTATCCGCACGGATACATCGCCACCAGGGCTGCGGATAATGCCTCATTTGCAGGCTTGTCCAGCACAGTCGGATGCGATGCCATCCACGCAGTCAAACGAGAAACGATATCGGCGGGTGGAAATGCGTTCGGAGGGCAGAAGGTCTTGCGATTTTTTATCGTGTCCAACATCCTGTTGACAGTTGCGTTTGTGTAGACCGCATGCAGACATTCGCGAGCATGCTCTGCAAGCGCGCAAAGCCGAAGGTACTCATGCCCGTGGACCTCGGCAAATTCATTGGTTTGCGCGTGGGCAGACCAGGACGTCAGCAAAATTGCCGCAACGACTGCCAGTTGTTTCGCCCGTCTGCCCATACGTCCAAGTCTGTAGTGCTATGGAGTGCGGCGCAGTACGGCTGACGCCGCTATCTCGCTCCCCTAGCGAAGCGAGGGCTCCGCCACGGGCATCTTAGCTCGTGTATTCCCGAATTGGCACTAGTGGGACCACTTTGGCGGCGCAGGAACTCCGGCAGCTCTTGGGGGTACCACCGACGGCGGAGCGGGCTGAGCTTTGACGCGCAGGCCACCTTGGCTGCGTGCGTGGTTGAGCGGTCTAGTTGGTGCCGGTTGCGCGCTGCTTTTTGGTCTCTTCGACGTCAATAAGGGCGCGAACCCGGCGCAAGAGCACGGGCGCCCCTTGGCGCGGCGTCACGCTGATGGTTCTTAGCGGAGCTTGCGACCGTCCTGGCGGCCACACGAACGCAAAGTACTTGCGGTGTGTTCTGTCATGCCAAATGCGGTAGCCGCGGTAGTAGGTCGTTGCCATCGCGTTAGCGCCTGGTGCGCATCTCCGGGTCGGTTCCCGAACTCAGATCGTTCGAATCACATTGCACGCGAAATCGTACAGCGATGGGCCGCGTACTGCCTCACGAAATTCTGGATGCGGTGTGGCTCACGGATTTTGGAAGGGGAGAGGGGAGTGGACCTGAAAACAAGCCGTTGGCTCCACTTTAGACCACAATACCAGGTCAGATTGCCGACGTGCGTTTTGGTTTTGGGCGCGGGGTGAACGGTTGGGGAGGTTGACCGTGAAGATTGATCGCCTCACTCTCACGGCCACGTTCGGGTTGATGCTCCTACTGGCGCAAGGCGCTGCGGCACAGGCCGATCCGGTGGTCTGCGTTGGCGATGTGCTCCAGGTCTCGGTATTCGAGTCCTCGGCTGCCGGCGTCCCTGCGGGCAATTTCGTGACCCTTCCGTCACAGAAGGTCGAACCTACAGGTACGATCTTGCTTCCCTTTGCGGGCCGCATCAACGCAGCAGGACGGTCGATTGCTCAAATCGAGCGCGACATCGAGACCCAGCTCGCCACCCGTGCGGTTGAGCCGCGAATCCAGGTCGCGGTCGTTGAGCATAATGCGACCAGCCGCTGCCTGCCGCCGAAATGATGGAGGGATTGGTGTCGAGATGCGGAGTTCACTTGCGTGGCTGCAGCGTTGCTACGATCGATTGCAGTGCCGTGATGAAGAGCGGCCGATCCTTCGGAGGAAGCGCCGCGAGGATTTGCTCGTCAACGCGCTTGGCGAGCGGCTCGATGGTGCGCAGTACGCGACGGCCTGCGTCCGTGAGCTTGACGGCATAGGTGCGAGAGTCCTTCTCAAGGCGTCGCCGGTGGAGCAGCCCCTTGCGTTGCAAGCGCCGCACTAGCTCGGCGAGCGTGGAGCGATCGATACCAGTGCGCTCAACTATGCCGGTCTGACTCAGTCCCTCATTCTGCGCCACGGTCGTCAGCACAGCGACCTGCCTCGGCGTCAAACCATGATCCTTCGCCTGCGCGTCAAAGATGTCGGTCGCGCACTGGGCCACACGATGCACCAAATGGGTTGGTGACTGGTCGAGCCAGCCGGCGTTGCTGCGAGCTTTCATTTGCACTGTTTGTCCTTCTAATGATATTCGGCTTACAGAGCTACGCGCCGCCGCGCGGAGACCATTGGCCCGAAACCATGACGTTCCGTGAGGTCGTTGATGCTGCGAACGACCAGCGCGTCGGCTCGTTCCAAATCCTGCAGGCGGGCAGGCCGGCACACGGCGGACATGGTGTGGCAGTCCTAGGAGGGAGACCAGTTGATCCAGACTACCACGTGCCTGGATTGTTCCCAACTTGACGTGCACGTGGAGTTGAAGTCCACAAGGGGTCAACAGCGTCCGTTGCTGACCGTCCGCTTCGGAAGAGGAGCGGACGAAGTGGCGGCGTTGGTGCGAGAACGGTCTACATCGAGCGCGGCAGCACGTGGGAGAACGGCTACGTGGAGAGCTTCAGTGGGCGGACGCGTGACGAGCTCCTCAACGGAGATATCTTCAGCATGCTGAAGAGCTGGCGGCAGCAATACAAATCGCGTGCCATTCGTCGCTGGACTACAAGCCGCCTGCGCCCGACGTCGTGGCATGGCCGGCCTCGCCAGCTGTTGAGAGCGTTCCGCCGGCCTTAGCGTACGCGTCCGGTGAAGGCCGCCTTGCGTAGGTGGAGCTAACGCCTAGTCATATTCATAGGCGTATGACTAGGCGTAGCGGCGATGAGCGGGCGGGTTGAGATCATCACGGGTCCTGAGCGTCGACGGCGTTGGAGCGACGAGGAGAAGCTGCAGCTCGTCGCGGAAGCCTGCCGTCCCGGCAATTCGGTTTCGCAGGTTGCTCGCCAGCGTGGCATCAGTGCCAGTCAGCTGTTCGGTTGGCGACGCCAGGCATTGGCGAAAGGCCTCGTCACCGACCACCGACCTGAGCCGAACGCTGCCCCAGCGCTGACCTTCGCCCCCGTCGAGGTCGCGGAGGAGCCAGCGACACCGGATGCCCGGGAGGAGGCGCGGCCGGCGCGGCGTCGAAAGTCAACTCGCACGTCGGGCATGATCGAGATCGAACTCGAAAGTGGCGACCGGGTACGCGTTGAAGGCTGCGCTGACGCCGGCCTCGTGGCACGCATTATCGCCGCCCTGAGGCGCGCATGATTGCGTTCCCGCCGGGCGTGCGCGTGTGGCTGGCGACGGGCCACACCGACATGAGGAAGGGCTTCCCGGGCCTGGCGCTGCTCGTGCAGGAGAAGCTCAAGACCGATCCGCATAGCGGTCACCTGTTCGTCTTTCGAGGTCGTCGCGGTGGGCTCGTCAAGGTCATTTGGCATGACGGCCAGGGCGCGTGTCTGTTCTCCAAGCGGCTAGAGCGCGGGCGCTTTATTTGGCCCACGCCGGCCGATGGTGCCGTGACGATCTCACCGGCACAGCTCGGTTACCTTCTGGAAGGCATCGACTGGCGAGCGCCGCAGCAGACCTGGCGTCCTGAGCTGGCGGGTTGAGTGTGGCTCGCACGACTCGCGCCGTGGATGATTGACACGGGACCGATTGCGATCGGCGCGAAGCAGCTATCATTGCTCCATGACGCTCGATCCGTCGCAACTCCCCGACGACATCGCGACTCTGAAGGCGATGGTGATCGCCGGCGGGCGGGAGATCGAAGCTCTCAAGCTCACCATCGCCAAGATGCGCCGCGACAAGTTCGGCGCATCATCCGAGCGCGGTGCCAGGCTTCTCGATCAGCTCGAGCTGCAGCTGGCCGAGATCGAGGAGGGCGTGGCACAGGAGACGGCGACAGCCCAGATCAAGGGGTCGGCGAGGGACAAGGCAGACGAGCAGCGGCTCAAGCCTGCCCGCCGGGCACTGCCTGCGCATCTGCCGCGCGAGCGTGTGGTGCACTCCGCACCCTCATCATGCCCGGGCTGCGGCGGAGCCCTGCGGAAGCTGGGCGAGGACATCACCGAGACGCTGGAGCACGTGCCGGCGCAGTGGAAAGTGATCCAGCACGTGCGCGAGAAGTTCTCCTGCCGTAAGTGCGAAGCCATCACGCAGGCCCCGGCGCCGTCGCATCCCATTGCTCGCGGCCGCGCCGGACCGCAACTGCTCGCCCAGGTTCTGTTCGCCAAATACCGGGCACATCTGCCTCTCAACCGCCAGAGCGACATCTACGCCAAAGAAGGCGTCGACCTCGACACCTCGACGCTGGCCGACTGGGTCGGAGCCTGTGCCGCAACACTGATGCCGCTGGTCGACGAGATCCGCGACCACGTCTTCGCCGCCGAACGCATCCACGCCGACGACACCACCGTGCCGGTGCTCGCCAGCGGCAAGACACGCACCGGTCGGCTGTGGGCCTATGTGCGCGACGATAAGCCGTTCGGTGGCCGTGCGGCGCCGGCAGCCATCTTCTACTACTCGCCCGATCGCGGCGGCGAGCACCCCGAGAAGCATCTTGTCGACTACAGCGGCCTGATGCAGGCCGGACGCCTATGCCGGCTTCAACGGCCTCTACGTTGCAGGACGCAAGCCGGGGCCGATCATCGAGGCGGCGTGTTGGGCGCACGGGCGGCGCAAGTTGTTCGAGCTGGCCGAGCTGCAGAAGGCGCCGATTGCGATCGAGGCCGTGCGCCGCATCGACGAGCTCTTCGCCATCGAACGCGAGATCAATGGCCTCTCTCCGGACCAACGCGTCGCCGTCCGAGCTCAACGATCAAAGCCGCTCGTCGACGAGCTCGAAAAATGGATGCGCCAAGAGCGCCGCAAGCTCTCCTCCAGAAGCCCGCTTGCCAAGGCTCATGGACTACAGCCTGAAGCGATGGCAGGCCCTGACGCGCTTCCTCGATGACGGCCGCATCTGCATGACCAACAACGCCGCCGAGCGAGCCGTACGCGGCATCGCCATGGGACGCAAGAACTGGACCTTCGCTGGTTCGGACAGCGGCGGCCGGCGTGCCGCGGCCATCTACACGCTCATCGAGACAGCCAAGCTCAACGACGTTGATCCGCGCGCCTGGCTCGCCGACGTGCTCGCCCGCATCGCCGATCATCCCGCCAGGCGGATCGCGGAGTTGCTGCCCTGGAACTGGCGCAGCACCGTCGCTGCCCGCGCCGCCTGACCGCCACCTGCTGCGGTCCTCACCGGATGCTTACGCCTTAGCGTCGCGTCCGTCTCTAAACTAGCAATGGAGGTGGACCACTCGGTGCAGGCTGCTCACCCGCGCGCCTCGACCGGTTCGCATGCTTATCGCCGGCCCTTGCCTTGGCCCTTGTCGGCCCCTGGCCCACCGGCAGGACCCGGGCTGTTACTGGAGGCAGGTGCCTGCCAGGATTTCTCGGAGCCGATCTGGGCTTCGCTTCTTAGCCTGCGAACGCAGTCGTCCTTTACGCGAGGGTCTTTCATCTGAGCGCACTGAGAGGATACGTCGGTCCCAAACGCGTCATCTTTCTTCCCTTGCGCCAGCGCAAGATTTGCGACGCCGAACGCCAGAGCGAGGACTGCGATCGTATTGAGAATCAGTCTTACGATCTTGGTCATGTGCCCACCTCCATCGCAGTAGATTTAGTTGGGCAGGATTCCCTACCCCAAACAGCGAAGTTGGGGCGCCAAGCGTGTGGACAACAAATACCGGTTGGTGCGCCGTGTGTTTCCACATCTCGCGCAAAACGGCGGCGGGGAGGCGCTGCCGGCCGAACGACTGCGCCACAGCCACAGGACAAGGACGGCTCAACCAGCAGAACCAATCTAAGAAAAGGGCGCCATGTGTGGCGCCCGCGAATGCTCAACTCTGGCCGGCTTCCAACCTAGTTGGTTAGCCGCAGCTTCGAGATCTTCAAGGCGATGTCGCGGAACGCCGCCTTCAAACCGTCGCCGCTCGAGGTCTCGTAGTAGTGATCGGCCGCGCTCGCGCAGCTCTTCATCAGGTTCTTCGATGTCGTCGTGTCGAGGTTGAAGCCCACGGTATAGATTTCGATATTGGGGTCACTCGACGACAGGTTCTTCTTCATCGCCGTGCAGAGCGACAGCGCGTTGTCCGTGGCGGTGGTCGCCTGCGCGCTGGTGTCGCTGTAGCTCTTGCCCTGCAAGGTGTTGTAGGTGCCGTCCGTCATCAGAACCGCGATCTTCTTCACCTTCGGCGTGCCATAGGCCGTCACCTGGCTCTCCGTTGGCCAGACTGTGTTCCAGTTCGGCGACAGCAGGTACCACGCAAAGGCCGTCCCTAGCTGACCAGCGGTGGTGCCGTTCGCGGCGAAGCCGTCGATCGTGTTCTTCAAGACTGTCGTGTCCTTCGTCAGCGGAACGATCTGATTGGTGGGAGTGCACGTGGTTGCCATGCTGACAGTTGCATCGTTCCAGGTCGGCAGGTAGGTGCTGGCGCCTGCGGGCGCCGCGTCCGTGAACTGGTTCGTGCCCGTCCGTTCCACCACGCACGTGGCGTACTTGGCGATGTACTTCGGAGCATTGTAGCTGGAGTCGCCCGAGCAACTAGTCTTGAGCGCGCCGCTGCTCTTGAAGCAGCTGCTTGGATAGTGAATGTTCTTGCTCGAGCTGCCGTCGTTATCGTCCTGGTCGGACTTGCCCGTGATCTGGGTGAAATACTTGCCGACGTTGACGGCCGGCGCGAACGGTGCCAGCGCCACGCGCGACGTATACTTGCTCTGGTCGCCCCACACGACGATGTCGATAAGGTCCTTGGCTGCGGCCTTCAAATCCAAGATCGCCTGGCCAGACATCGAGCCCGTGACGTCGAGCATCATGGCGATCTCGAGGTTGGTGCCGTCGTCGGCGTTGCCGCCGCCTACGTCGCTGCAGTTGAGGCAGATCTGTGCCGTCGCCTTGGAAACCAGCTTCACGCAACCGAAGTAGTTGCCGGCGCATGCAGAGGGCGCGTCGTTGGGCGGCTCGTGGCTGGCGATGAACTTCAGCACGCCGAGGAACGGGGTGCGGACCCACGAGGTGGCCGTCACCGTGAACTCCGTCTGCTGGGAGTTGGGCGAGAATTGAATGCTCGTGGCCACCACATCGCTGGGCTTGGCCTGGTCGTAGTACGCCGAAGCGGACTTGGACGCCTTGTTGAGCGTGTCGGTCTTCTCGAGCTGGGCCACGCGGCCGGCCGCCAGAGCTGCCGAGTTGAGCGCGCCCTGCGTATGCATGGCGACGTGGTAGACACGCCCCATGTCGACCGCCAGGCCGATGGCGCCGCACAGCGGCATCGCCAAGAAGACGAACATCATGGCCACGTTGCCGGAGCGGTCGCGCATCAGATGGCGCAGGTTCCCGAACCGTGACGCTAGCCTGCGTGTCGCAGCGACAAGCTTTGCACGTTTGGAGGGCAGGCCCATAGGAATCTCCAAAGAGAACTTCGGATAGCTTTCCGAAATTTGGCTCGCCGCCCTTTAGAGCTGGTAAAGATCGGCGTTAGACGAGCCACGAGTTGTGGGTAGTCTTACCGAGCGATTGACGGGAGTCCCAAGAATGAACGAAGAGCCAACTTCCACTGCTGGATCAGAGGAGAAGAATGCTAGTGGGGGCGACGGCATGAAGCTCCAGCACCTATCAACGTGGGATGACGGCAAGCGAATCACGCGTGTTGTACTCCTGTTGGCTGATGATCCTGATCCTTCGAAGCGCACACAATGGCTGGAAGCTCAAGTGCCGGTCGAAGTGCCCATTACGCGCAACGGGGCACTCCTTCGTGAGGACGTTCTAAACCTGTTGCGCGAAAAGCTTGCAGCTCTTGCTGCCAACTACGGCCGCCTCGTGCGCCCATAGCTCTATGATGGCGGCGTTCAGATCGGACCGGAGCCGCCGGTTGCCGGCGAGCTCTGCCGCCGGGAGTTCGGACACGGGAAGCTTCCGGACGTGGCGACATTCCTTGAGCAGGGTGTCAACTCCAGGATGTTTGGCCTGAGAGGCTACATCTGCCTGGCCGGGCCCAGCGGCATGCCGCAGGAGATTGTCGAGCGCCTCTCCGCCCTCATGGTTGAGGGAGGCAAGAGCGAGCGCGTGCAAAGGCTGCTCGACACGTTGGGCATCGACGAGGCGGCGCGGGGCCACGTGGAAGCCAAGGCGCTGCACGAGGAGGAAAAGCCGATCTGGATCGAGCTCGTCAGCAGCTTGGGGCTAACGCCGCAGTAGCAGCGAGGCGCGTGCGCTTTTGATGCCTGGAGGAAAACCGTGCCTTCTCGGTTCCACCATAGCCAGGACTTTTGGAGCGGATGCGCGTTCACCGCTTTCGGCGCGGTCACGGTCGTACTGGCGCAATCTCTTCCCCTCGGAACAGCTGCGCGCATGGGGCCCGGCTACTTCCCGACGATGCTCGGGCTGCTTCTTGCCGGCATCGGAGCGGTGATGTTGCTCAAGTCGGTCGTCGTCGTCGCCAACGGCGAGAGGGTCGGGCGCATTGATGTCTGGCTCCTGCTGCGTGTGCTCCTTGCCGTTGCGGCATTCGGCCTGCTGCTCAATCCACTCGGCATCGTGCTCACAGCCATGATCGTCGTCGTGGTCGCCTCATGGGCCGGCCACGAGTTCCGGGCCGGCGAGGCTCTCATCAACGGCGTGGTGCTCGCGCTGCTCTCTTATGCCTTGTTCATCTGGGCGCTTGGCCAAACCATGCCGGTTTGGCCCTGGTTCCTCACCGGCTGATGGGAGCGGCGGCGATGGGAACGGAGCTTCTGAGCAATCTCGCGCTGGGTCTCGCCACGGCGGTCACCCTGCAAAAGCTGCTCTACTGCTTTCTTGGCGTTCTGCTGGGCACCCTGATCGGCGTCCTGCCGGGCATCGGCCCGGTCGCCACCATCGCCATGCTGCTGCCGATCACCTACGCGCTGGAGCCCACCTCCGCCCTCATCATGCTGGCGGGCATCTTCTACGGCGCTCAGTACGGCGGCTCGACGACCGCGATCCTGGTCAATCTGCCCGGCGAGGCCTCCTCGGTCGTGACCTGCATCGACGGCTACCAGATGGCGCGGCAGGGGCGGGCTGGCCCGGCGCTGGCAATCGCGGCCATCGCCTCGTTCGTCGCCGGCACGATCGCGACGATCATCTGTGTCCTGCTGGCGGCACCGCTGGCGGCCATTGCCACGCGATTCGGTCCGGCCGAGTATTTTGCGCTGATGGTTCTCGGGCTTGTGGGTGCCGTGGTGATCGCGCACGGCTCCGTCCTGAAGGCAGTCGCCATGGTGATCGTCGGGCTGATCCTCGGCCTCGTCGGCCTGGACGTGAACTCGGGCGAGCTGCGCTTCACGTTCGGTGTGACGGAGCTTTATGACGGCATCGGCTTCATAGCCCTCGCCGTCGGTGTGTTCGCCATCGCAGAGATCGTCACCAACCTCCAGCAGGGGGAAAAGCGCGAGGTGTTCACGGACAGGGTCGGGAGCCTGATGCCGAGCCGCGACGACCTCAAGCAGTCGGCGATGCCGATCGCGCGCGGCACCCTGGTCGGCTCCCTGCTCGGCATACTGCCGGCCGGCGGCGCGCTGCTCGCTTCGTTCGCCGCCTATGCCGTCGAGAAGCGGCTCGCTGCGGACCCCTCGCGTTTCGGCAAGGGCGCCATAGAGGGCGTTGCCGCACCGGAAGCCGCCAACAACGCGGGGGCCCAGACCTGCTTCATCCCGATGCTGACGCTGGGCATCCCGCCCAACGTGGTGATGGCTCTCATGATCGGCGCCATGATGATGCACAACATCCAGCCGGGCCCGCAGGTGATGACCAAGAACCCGGAGCTGTTCTGGGGCCTGATCGCCAGCATGTGGCTCGGCAATCTGATGCTGGTGGTGCTGAACCTGCCGCTGGTCGGCATCTGGGTGCGGCTGCTTTCGATCCCCTACCGCTTACTCTACCCGGCGATCATCCTGTTCTGCTGCATCGGCGTTTACACCCTCTCCAACAACATCTTCGACGTGCGCCTGATCGTCCTGTTCGGCGCCCTCGGCTATCTGTTCGCCAAGATCGGCTGCGAGCCGGCACCCATGCTCCTGGGCTTCATCCTGGGTCCCATGATGGAGGAATTCTTCCGCCGCGCGCTGCTCATCTCACGTGGCGATTTCATCGTGTTCATCGAGAGCCCGATCAGCGCCGGTCTGCTCGCGACCGCGATGGCGCTACTCGTGTCGATGTCGCTGCCGGCGATCGCCAAATGGCGCCAACAGGTCATTGCCGAACAAAACAACTGATGCCGCGCCGAGTGTCCGCTTTCGGGCGGGCACTTTGATGGAGCTAGAGCTCTCCCTCGCATGCCCGTTTGTGGCACACCCTTGCCGAACCGGCCGGAAGCTTGAATTGTCAGAGAACGGTGTCACTTTCACCGTGCCGAGGCGGCCGCCGGACCGGAGCAAGTTGACCCGATGCGGTCATTCCCGCGCGTACCCGGTGCCAGAGAAGCTGACGTCGTCCACGTCTCGTCGGAGGGTGCACGATCGGCCAGCGTGGCGAAGCTATCTCTCCGACCGGATTACCTCGTCAATTTCTCATATGCGCATTTCAGCGGCCCCGGGATCTTGGTCGGCGGTTTCTGCTATCCTGCTGGTGATTGGGGCACTAGCTGCGGGGAGAAATGCGAATGCTGACGACGGACTATCTCATCATCGGCAGCGGCGCCTGCGGCATGACTTTTGCGGACCAACTGCTGACCGAGACGGATGCCGACATGGCAATTGTCGACCGGCATCATATGCCAGGCGGCCACTGGAACGACGCCTATTCCTTTGTCCGCCTCCATCAGCCCTCAGCCTTCTATGGGGTTGGCTCGCGCCCGCTCGGCAGCAACCGCATCGACGAATCTGGTTTCAATAAGGGCTATTATGAACTCGCCTCGGGCGCTGAGGTCAGCAGCTATTTCGAGCGGGTGATGCAGGAGCGGTTCCTGCCGTCCGGTCGCGTCCATTATTTTCCGATGTGCGATTATCTGGGAGATGGCCAATTCCGCTCCTGCCTCTCGCGTGCAGTGCACGAGGTCGCGTTTCGCAAGAAGCTCGTGGACGCCACTTACTTCAACACCACGGTTCCCTCGACACACACACCATCCTTCGAGATTGCCGAGGGCGTAAAGCTCGTCACGCCGAACGCGCTGCCGAAGGCGGCGCCCGAACATGAAAACTATGTGATACTGGGAGGCGGAAAAACGGCGATGGATGTCGGTGTCTGGCTGTTGCAGATGGGCGCGAGGTCGGAAAAGATACGCTGGATTCTGCCCCGGGATTCTTGGCTCATCAATCGCGACACGACTCAGCCGGGCGAGGCGTTTTTTCAGCGCAGCGCGGGCGGTCAGGCGCACCAGTTCGAGGCGGCGGCCGTAGCCACCTCCGTCGCCAATCTGTTCGAGCGATTGGAAGGGGTAGGGCAGTTGTTGCGCATCGATCAGACCGTGCGGCCGACTATGTACCGCGGCGCGACCATCTCAATGTTCGAAGTTGAGATGCTCCGCACCATCAAAGATGTCGTGCGCAAGGGACATGTGCGGCGGATCGAGCGCGACACGATCCTGCTCGAGCATGGTGCGGTGGAGAGCGCGCCGGACGCCCTCTACGTGGATTGCACTGCCAGGGCCGTTGGCGCACGCCCCACTGTTCCAGTTTTCAATGGGGACCGGATCACGATCCAGATGGTACGCGCCGGTCTCATCTGCTTCAGCTCGGCCTTTATCGCTCATATCGAAGCCGCCTATGACGATGAAGCGGAAAAGAACGATCTGTGCCTTCCCATGCTGGTAGCGAGTTCGGATTTGGATTGGCTTCGCCTCACCCTTGCGGACCTGCGGAGCGGTCGGCGCTGGGGAGCCAATAAAGCGCTTCGCCGCTGGGTGTCGGAGCACCGACTGTCGGGTTCAGGCGCTGGCTCAGCGGATGCAGGCGCGCATGGTCTTGAAGCAGAGCGCATTCGCGAGCGCTTGCGCGAAGCCCGCCCAAGGGCGGAGGTAAACCTCGCACGGATTGTTGCCGAACTCGCTTGATCAGCTAATGCTGTGTTCAGCCGAGCAAATATGTTCCGCCGACAAAACGTTATCCAAGCTGGGACTACGAATATGCTTGCTTGCTCGCGTTTGATGCTTCACCGGATGGCGCGCTGCAACAATCGTGGGAAAGTTTACCGGCAAAGGTGAAGCACGGATTTTGGGAAGGGGCGAATGTGTATGCAACGAGCGTAGTAACGGTTGGATAGACTGCAACGTCCGAGCGTGAGTAAGTTCACTTCCGCCTGTACCCGCAGATGGTAACCTGCGCCCGACGCACTACGTGTTCCGGCAGTTCAGTGGTCAGTTCAGCGGATGGGCTGCCCGATGCCGAGTAGGTTGCCTTCGCTATCTCGGAACCAGGCGGCGCGCTCGCCGACGCCAACCGACGGATAGTTGCCCTCGACCTCCGCAATGCCGTTCACGGTCCACAGGCCTGGAACGTCGACCTCCTCGAACACCACGCCCCGCCGCCGCAGCTCGGCCACTACCGCCTCGATGTCATCGACCTCCCATCCCATCTGGGTATGAGTGCCAGAGGCTGCCCCCGCGGACTCGAACAGGGCGAACTTCCCATTGCCGCATCGGTAGAGCAACCCGCCGGGGCGCTCCTCGACCGGCATCAGACCGAGCTTCTCCGCGTAGAACCGCCTCGCCCGCTGCAGGTCCTTCACGGGGAGCCGAGTGGCTACCTTGCTGTTATCGAGCATACCGCAACCCTATCGCCCTACGAACCGTCGGTCGAGGCCGCCAAGTACCGAATGCGGCAGCTGACCCGGATTGCCGTTGTGCCGGTCGGAAAGCTTTAGCACTTTTGCTCCGTGCCGCCCGACACTTTGGCGCGTCAGCTAGTAGAGTTCCATAGGCCGTGCCGAGATGGCGGACAGACCGGTGAGAGGTGACCCCCCGACGAGACATCCACGAGAAATTTGCAGTAACCAAAGCCATCACTACATGGATACTGCGCTGCCGCGAACATGCGCTGCGGGGTTGCGCGATGACCCTACCATCACCTGAACGATGAGGAGGATACCTTGGACGTCAGAACCATGACTGCTGACGATGAAGATCCGGCTATCGCCACAATCGTCCTCGCGTTTGCAGCGGATCCGGTCACGCGCTGGGCATGGCCGCATCCACACCAGTACATGGCCGCCATGCCGAAGTTCGTCCGCGCGTTTGGAGGCCGCGCTTTCGCGCACGGTGGCGCCTTTTGCACGAACGAATATCGTGGGGCTGCATTGTGGTTGCCGCCCGGAGTGCATCCCGACGCAGATCAGATAGGCCAGGTCATGGAGAGCACGACCTCGCCAGCCGCTCGCGCCGATGGTCCCGCAATATTTGAGCAAATGGCGAAGTACCACCCTAGCGAGCCGCATTGGTACTTGCCGCTGATCGGTGCGGACCCAGCGCAGCAGGGCGAGGGTCACGGTGATGCCCTGATGTCGTACGCGCTCAAGCAGTGTGATCACGATAAGCTGCCAGCGTACCTGGAATCCACTAACCCGCGAAATATTTCCCTCTACCGGCGTCACGGTTTCGAGGTTCTCGGCACCATACAAGTCGGTTCAGCGCCGCCACTCGTGCCCATGTTGCGACAGTCGCGGTGAAGAACAGTCGCCGCAGAGAACCTTATGGCGCTAGGCCACCTTGCAGGCGCTGGCGATCTGCTCGATATGCCGATGGTCTGTGCCGCAGCAGC
>CAWHUM010000015.1:0-328839 GCA_963832445.1 uncultured Alphaproteobacteria bacterium | reverse complement strand
GAGCAGCGGTTTTGTAAACCGAAGGTCGGGGGTTCAATCCCCTCAGCCGGCACCAACGATTTCAAGGACTTGGAGTGGAGCAATGCCGGACACCGCGGCCGAAGCCCTTCGCGCCGACATTGCCGGGTAACAACCGCACGATCAGGTGCAGTCCAGGTTTCGCACCGCACTCTCTCCGTGGATCGATCGGCGTCGGATCGAGGACATCATCTGGGAGCGGCACGGGCTCAACGGGCAGACACCCAACTCGTCGATAGATTTAAATAGAACTGAGTGCTTCCATGAGTTAGCACCGGGGAGGAGCGCATAACCCAGGTCTTCGGACCCTCCCACCCTGACGACTGTTTGCTGCTCACCACTACGTTCCCTCTCCTTTGGCACGGATAGGCGACAATCTTCCTGCAAAATCCGGCCAGCTACGGCCTTCGGTGAAATACGCTCACCGGCAGCGGCCAGGCGATTGGAAACGCCGGATCGTCGTGACGGACGCCGGCGGCGGCTTCCGGCGCATAGAACGCCGTCATCATGTAACCGACCTCGGTGTCAGGCGCGAGCGTCTGGAAGCCATGGGCGAAGCCGGTTGGCGCGTAGAGTTGGCGCCTGTCCCCGGCAGCGAGTTCGTAGGCCTCCCATTGCATGTAGGTGGAAGACGCCGGCCTCAGATCGATGAGGACATCGTATATGGCGCCGGCCAGGCAGCGAATGAGCTTGACCTCCTCGTGCGGGGGCCTCTGGTAGTGCATGCCACGAACGGAGCCCTTGCGTGTGGTATGGGACACGCTTTGCTGAACGAACACGCTCGCAAGCCCCGCCCCCGCGAACTCGCGCGCACAGAACGTGCGGGCAAAATACCCACGCTGGTCGCTGACCGGCTCTAGCTCGATCAGTCTCACATCCTGCAGCTTTGTGATCCTGAAAAGCATTCTCCGTCTTCCCCAAGGGCTCGGCCTGTCATCGCCGACACCTTGCGCTTTCGCAAGGACATCGCTCGGAGCGCCCCGCTCAATATCATCAAGGAACTTGAACCCAAAGCTCAACGCACGCCGGCAGGGTTAACCTCGCTCGCTGGTTGACTTACGTCCGTGACGCGGCGAATGTGCCGGGCGTGCCGGGCTTGATCTCGGAGCTGCAGCTGAGCGACCTAAATCGCTCGATTGCCGCGGGGGCGCAGGCCGGAAGCTTTTGTCATGAGGCTGGTTTGTGATGCGTATCTTGATAACTGGGCACTTGGGCTACATCGGCACGGTGATGACACCGATGGTGCTCGGGGCTGGGCACAGCGTCGTCGGCTACGACAGTGACCTGTACAGGAATTGTACCTACGCCGCTGGAGGCGAAATTCGATCGGTTCCCTTGATCCGCAAGGATGTAAGGGATGCGGATGTCTCTGACTTCGCAGGCATTGATGCGGTCGCTCATTTGGCCGCCCTCTCCAATGATCCATTGGGCAACCTCGACCCCGAAACCACCTACGCCATCAACCATCATGCCAGCGTACGCATGGCGACGTTGGCTAAGCGGGCCGGTGTCAAGCGGTTCGTGTACGCCTCCTCCTGCAGCAACTATGGCCAGGCCGGTGAGGAGCTGATCGACGAGACGGCACCGTTGAACCCCGTCACACCGTACGGTGAGTCCAAGGTGCGGTCCGAGCGCGACATAGCTCGCCTCGCCGGTGGAGGCTTCTGCCCAGTGTTCTTGCGCCCTGCCACCGCCTATGGCGTGTCACCGCGGCTGCGCTTCGACATCGTGCTGAACAACCTCGTGGCACACGCGGTTACGTCGGGCCGCATCTATCTGAAGTCAGACGGGACACCCTGGCGGCCTATCGTCCACATCGAGGATATCGCCCGCGCCTTCATCGCCGCCCTCGAGGCGCCGGAGGAGCGGGTGTTCAATCAGGCTTTCAATGTCGGCCAGACCGAACACAACTACCGCATGCGCGATTTGGCCGAGATCGTCTCCGGCGTTGTGCCCGGTTGCCGGATCGAGTTCGCTCCGGATGCCGGGCCGGACAAGCGCTCCTACCGGGTGAGTTTCGAGAAGATCAAGCGGGTGCTGCCCGAGTTCAAGCCACAGTGGGACGCGCGCCGGGGTGCCGAGCAGCTTCATGCGGCCTACCGCTCGTCCAAGCTCACGCTCGAGGAGTTTGAGGGCCCCCGCTACCAGCGCATTGCCCATATCAGGAAACTAATCGGCGAGGGCCTCCTCAACCCAGAGCTGCGCTTCGTGGCGGAAGCAGCAGGGCACGTGCCTCGGCATCATCGGGACCTGCCGCTTTCGCAGACGGACGAGGCAAAGGGAGACCACCAGAGCGTCACATGAACCCGCCAGGCGACGTGAGCCAGGCGCTCGAGTCGGATGGCATCGGCGAGCACATCTATGCCCTGGCCGCCGAGATCTATCCGATCTGCCGCAGCATCACCGGTAATGGCGTGCGCGAAACGCTGCGCCACGTTGCCGCCCATATCCCGCTTACCGTCCACGAGGTTGCGAGCGGTACCCAAGCGTTCGACTGGACCGTGCCGCGCGAATGGAACATTCGCGACGCCTACATTCGCGATGCCCGTGGGCACAAGATCGTCGATTTCGCCAATTCCAACCTGCACGTGATGAGCTACAGCACGCCGGTGCGCGCGCACCTGCCACTGGCCGAGCTCAAGCAGCACCTCTACTCCCTCCCGCAGCAGCCCAATCTCATTCCCTATCGAACGTCCTACTACGCCGAGAACTGGGGGTTCTGCCTGCCCCATCGGCAGCTCGAGGGCCTTCGCGATGAGACCTATGAGGTCGTGATCAATTCGACCATCGAGGACGGCTCCCTCAGCTATGGCGAATACCTGCATCCAGGTGCGAGCAAGGACGAGGTCTTACTGTCGGCGCACATCTGCCACCCATCGCTGGCGAACGACAACTGCTCGGGCGTTGCGCTTCTCACCCATCTGGCGAAGCGCATCAGCTTGCTCGACACCAGATACAGCTACCGCTTCCTGTTTGCCCCGGGCTCGATCGGGGCACTCACCTGGCTGTCGCGCAACGAGGACAAGGTGGAGCGCATCAAGCATGGGCTTGTGATGTCGTGCGTCGGCGACGGTGGTGGTCCGACCTACAAGCGCAGCCGTCGAGGCAACGCCGAGGTCGACCGGGCCATGGTCCATGTCCTGAGACATTCAGGGCTTACACCGACGATCCTCGATTTCTCGCCTTATGGATACGACGAGCGACAGTATTGCTCGCCGGGTTTCGACCTGGCGGTAGGGCTCTTTCAGCGCAGCAAGTTCGGGACCTTTCCCGAGTACCACACGTCGGCCGACAATCTTGAGTTTATCAAGCCTGAGCACCTGGAGGCTTCGTACGGGATTATCGCCAAGCTAATCCAGGTTCTGGAGGGAAATCATACTTTCCAAAATACCTGTCCAAGAGGTGAACCGCAGCTCGGCAAGCGCGGCCTCTATAGTGCCATTGGCGGCCATCGGGACGTGGCCGCGCGCACCATGGCCATGCTGTGGGTACTCAACCTGTCCGACGGCAAGCATTCGCTACTCGATATCGCCGAGCGTGCGGAGCTACCCTTTGCCGCAGTCTCTGGCACCGCAGCCTTGCTCATCAACCATGGTTTGCTGCAGCCGGCATGAACGCTGGAGTACAGTTCCGTCGCAAGAGCGCACCCGTCCACGCGCTGGTGCTCTTGGCTCGCTTAACAGTGCTCTAGGCTTTCCCTGGTACGCATGATGCCATTCGGGTTAGGAGTTGAAAACTACGCTGATTGGCGCAACTCTTGCTACGCTGGTTGGTGGCGGAGCACATCATTCGAGTGACATGTGCATCCATTAGGTAGCAATGATCTCGACGGAAAGTTTTGTACCCGGCCATGACGAATTTCTCGGCCCCTGACGAGACTAATCAGGATCGATGCCGTTTGTGCGGCACCGGGCTAGAGCATACCTTCGTCGACCTTGGCATGTCGCCGCTATGCGAGAGCTTTCTCGCTCCTGACCAGCTCGATGCCATGGAGCCGTACTTTCCGCTCCACGCGCTTGTGTGCGGGGAATGCTTTCTGGTCCAGCTCAAGGAGTATGTGAGCCCGGAGCACATCTTCCGCGAGTACGCCTATTTCTCGTCCTATTCGACAAGCTGGGTGGCGCACGCCAAGGCCTACTGCGAGGCCATCACCAAGCGGCTCGGCCTCGGGCCCGATAGCCTGGCCGTCGAGCTCGCCAGCAACGACGGCTACCTACTGCAGCACTTCCTGCCGCTCGGCGTTCCCGTCCTCGGCATCGAGCCGGCCGCCAACGTGGCCAAGGTCGCGATCGACAAGGGCATACCGTCCCGGGTCGACTTCTTCGGCCGGAGGCTGGCGGCAGAGCTGGTCGCCGAGGGCAAGCGGGCCGACCTCATCATCGGCAACAACGTGCTGGCCCAGGTTCCGGACCTCAACGACTTCGTTGCCGGCATGGTGCGCCTGCTCAAGCCGGAGGGTGTCATCACGCTCGAGTTCCCGCACCTGGAGCGGCTGATGGCGGAGAACCAGTTCGACACCATCTACCACGAGCACTTCTCCTACTTCTCGTTCGTGACGATCGAGCGCCTCGCCGCGCGCCACGGCCTCAAGCTGATCGACGTGGAGGAGCTCTCGACCCACGGCGGATCGCTGCGCGTCTATCTTGCGCATGCCGCCTCGCAGCGGTCAGCGTGCGCCGAGCGTTGCTGACCTGCTCGCGCGCGAACGGCGCATGGGCTTCGAGGATCTCGCCACCTACGCGGCGTTCGCCGACCAGGTGCGGCGCACCAAGCGCAAGCTGCTGGCGTTCCTGATCGCCGCCAAGAACGAGGGCAAACGCATCTGCGGCTACGGCGCCCCCGGCAAGGGCAATACGCTGCTCAACTACTGCGGCATCGGCACCGACTTTCTCGACTTCACCGTGGACCGCAATCCCTACAAGCATGGCCGCTTCACACCGGGCATGCACATCCCCATCCACCCGGTCGAGGCCATCGACGCGGCCAAGCCCGACTACATCCTCATCCTGCCCTGGAACCTGAGGCACGAGATCGTCAACCAGATGCGCCACGTCGGCGAATGGGGCGCCAAGTTCGTCGTTCCGATCCCGGAGGCAACCGTCATCGATCCGCGGGGATAGCTCATGAAGGTCGTACTGTTCTGCGGTGGTCTGGGCACGCGCATTCGCGAGTACTCGGAAAGCATTCCCAAGCCGATGATCCCGATCGGCAATCAGCCCATTCTCTGGCACGTGATGCAGTACTACAGCCAGTACGGGCACAACGATTTCATCCTGTGCCTCGGCTACAAGGCCAACATCATCAAGGAGTTCTTCCTGAACTACCGCCCGCAAGTCTACGCCGACTGCGTGGTGTCGGGCTTCGGGTCGAAGGTCGAGCTCCTGGGCGAGCCCCGCGAGGACTGGCGGGTCACGATGATCGACACCGGCATCTGGCGCAACATCGGCGAGCGCCTGTGGGCGGTGCGCGATCTCGTGCGCGACGAGGACATGTTCCTCGCCAACTACAGCGACGGCCTGACCGACGTGAACCTGCACGATATGATCGACGGCTTCAAGAAGAGCGGCAAGCTCGCCTGCTTCCTCGCCATCCGGCCGCCGCTCACCTACCACCTGGCCGACATCGACGATACCGGCAGGGTGCGCGAGTTCCGCACCTCCGACCGCTCGGACATCTGGATCAACGGCGGCTACTTCCTGTTCCGCAAGGGCATCTTCGAGTACATGCGCGAGGGCGAGGAGCTGGTGATCGAGCCCTTCCGCCGCCTGATCGCCGACAATCAGCTGATGGCCTACAAGCACGAGGGCTTCTGGCGCTCCATGGACACTCTGAGAGACCGGCAGATCCTGGAAGACCTGGTCGAGCAGGGCAAGATGCCCTGGCGTTTGCCCGGCGACGGTGCGAACCGCGGCCGATGAAGCGGCGGGCAGACCATGAAAGCCTTGCAGCTCGTCCGTCCCGGCGATCGTCTTTCGGTCCTGTGCCTCGGAGCGCATTCCGACGACATCGAGATCGGCGCGGGCGGCAACGATCCTGAGCTGGATCGCATCCGGAGTCCGCCTCGACGTCCACTGGTGCGTGCTGAGCGCCAGCGACGAGCGCGCGACGGAGGCCGAGGCTTCGGCCACCGCCTTCCTGGCCGGCGCGGAGAGCCAGAAGATCGAACTCGCGGCATTCCGGGACGGCTTCTTCCCCTACGAGGGTCGCGAGTTGAAGTCGTGGATCGAAGGCCTCAAGGCGCCGCGTTCAGCCGGACGTGATTCTCACCCACCGGCGCGACGACGCGCATCAGGATCATCGCGAGGTCTGCCAGCTCACCTGGAACACGTTCCGCGACCATCTGATCCTCGAGTACGAGATTCCCAAGTGGGACGGCGACCTTGGCCAGCCCAACCTCTACGTCCCGGTCGGCACAGAGTGCATGGAGCGCAAGATGGAGCTGCTGCTCGCCCATTTCGGCACGCAGCGCTCCAAGGACTGGTTCGATGCGGAAACGTTCCGCGGGCTCGCACGCCTGCGCGGCATGGAGTGCCGCGCGCCCGGGGGCTACGCGGAGGCATTTTTCCTGAGGAAGGCCCGGCTGGGGTAGCAGCCTTCTTGTTCGGATGTTGGTGAGAGTGAGCAGCCTCCAGTTATGCCGGCAAGCGTACCGGAGCGGTATGGGACGGGATCTGAAGCGGCCAGCGGAAAGTTGGGGAAGCAGTGAGGACAAGCGTGGAGTCGAAGGCATTGCTCCGGGAAAGGACTAGGTAAGTGCGCGCAACCATCGATCGATTTGAAGCCTCCAAACGTCTGCAAAAAAGGGCCCACGAGCTCATCCCAGGCGGCAGCCATACGTACGCGAAGGGAGACGATCAGTATCCAGTGCTGGCGCCCGGCTTCATCGTCCGCGGGGCGGGCTGCCACGTCTGGGACGCCGACGGCAACGAGTACATAGAGTACGGCATGGGCAACCGTGCCGTCGGCCTGGGCCACGCCTTTCCCCCCGTGGTCGAGGCCGCCCGCGACGCGCTCGACCTGGGCTGCAATTTCACGCGACCGACGCCGCGTTGAGATCGAATGTGCGGAGGAGTTCCTCGGTCTCATCACAGGCGCCGAGATGGTGAAGTTCTGCAAGGACGGCTCGGACGCGACCTCGGGTGCAGTCAGGCTGGCGCGTGCCTACACCGGCCGCGATCTCATCGCCATCTGCGAAGATCACCCGTTCTTCTCGGTCGACGATTGGTTCATCGGCACCACGGCGATGAACGCCGGCATCCCAGAGGTCACCCAGAAGCTCACCGTATCGTTTCGCTACAACGACATCGCCAGCGTGAAGGCGCTGTTCGAGCGGCACCCGAACCAGATCGCCGCCTGCATCCTCGAGGCCGCGCGCACGGAGGAGCCACGCGACAATTTCCTGCACGAGCTGCAGCGCGTGTGCCAGGCTAACGGGGCGCTCCTGATCTTTGACGAGATGATCACCGGCTTTCGCTGGCACAAGCAGGCGCACAGAAGGTCTACGACATCGTCCCGGACCTCTCGTGCTTTGGCAAGGCGCTTGCCAACGGCTTTTCAGTCTCGGCGCTGGCGGGAAAGCGCGAGTTCATGCGTCTCGGCGGGCTCGACCACACCGACAAGCCGCGTGTGTTCCTGCTGTCGACCACCCATGGTGCAGAGACCCACTCGCTCGCGGCGGCAATCGCGGCAATGCGGGTTTACGGTACCGAGCCGGTAATCGAGCATCTCTACAAGCAGGGCACTCGGCTGCGCGCCGGAATGGAAGAGGTCGTCAAGCGGCGCGGCCTCGGCGAGCATGTCAAGATGGTAGGCAGACCGTGCTGTCTGCTCTATGGCACGCTCGATCGCGAGGGCAAGCCCTCGCAAGCTTATCGTTCGCTGCTCCTGCAGGAGACGATCAAACGAGGCGTGCTGATGCCGTCGCTAGTAGTTAGCTACTCGCACAGCGACGCCGACGTCGAAGCGACCATCGAGGCCATCGACGGTGCGCTCGAAGTCTATGCTCGCGCGCTCGACGAGGGCGTCGAGAGATATCTTGTTGGTAGGCCCTCGCAGGTCGTAATGCGTCGCTGCAACGAGAACTCTGGCAACGTCGCCATCCTGAACAGCGCGCAAGCTACTCTCATCATCACTCATGCTTAGGTTGCCCAAAAAGCCCGTTGCCCGCACCGGTCTCCTAACGGGAGATTGCTCCTCGCAGCACCGTAAGTCTCTGGTTTTTTGCCGGCGATTTGCACGGCCCCGCGCTGTCGGCGAGTTCTTGGCCAACCCCCGAGCTCAGCGGATCGGAGCGTAGCAGTGCAGACGTCACCCAAGAGAGTTGGGCTGTTCGGTTTGTTCGGCTCCGGCAATTCCGGAAATGACGGGTCGCTCGAAGTGATGCTGACTTTCTTCCGAACTAATTTTCCAGAGGCCGAGATCGTCTGCATCTGCCCAAACCCCACTTACGTCCGGGACGAATACGGTGTGTCAGCGATCCGGATCGGAGGGGAGACGGCCAATGGCTTCATTAGGCGGGCTCTCGCCGCCTTTCTTCCGACCCGAAAGCTTCTCCAGCTGGCGCACGCATTCAATAGCGTGCGCAAATTCGATATCCTGGTCATGCCGGGTACCGGAATATTGGACGACTATGGCGAGCCGTTTTGGGGGATGCCGGCGTCGCTCTTCGCTTGGTGCCTCGGCGCAAGGCTATGGGGAACACGGATCGCGTTCGTCAGTGTTGGGGCAGGCCCGATCGTCCATCCGCTGAGCCGCTGGCTTATGAAGTCAGCCGCACGCATGGCCCACTACCGCTCGTATCGAGACACCACTTCGAAGGACTACATGCAAAGCGTCGGGCTCGAACTCGAGCACAGAATCCCGTCTACCCAGACGTAGCGTTCGCCCTACCGGTTCCTCTAGTTCAGAGTACGCAGGAGCCAAAATCACGACGCCTGTCCGTCGGCGTCGGTATCATGGCCTACTATGGATGGGGCAGGGACGTGGTCGAGGGCGCTGCAATCTATGAGAACTACCTGAATAAGATGTCTCGGTTCGTACTCTGGTTGTTGGATCAAGAGCATCACGTGCGCATACTCACTGGAGAGGACACAGACGAGCGTGCCGTTAACGACCTCTTGCGCATCTTGGCTCAAACGCGCCCGGGCTATGCTCGCGAAGGCATCGTCGCCGAACCTGTCCAAACGCTCCAGGGTCTCATGCGGCAAATTGGGCAAACCCAAATTGTTGTCGCGACTAGGTTCCACAATATCGTCTGCGCCCTGAAGCTCGGCAGACCGTCCGTTTCAATAGGCTATGCTGAGAAGAACAAAGTGTTGATGGCAGATATGGGCCTTGGGGAATTTTGTCAGCATGTCGAATCGCTCGACGTCGACTTATTGATTGAGCAATTTTCCAGACTTGCATCGGATCGCTCTGCTTATGAAAGACAAATTGCGGCGGTGAGTGCCGGTTACCGCGAGCGACTGGCGGTGCAGGAACGGATGCTCTCTGAGAAGCTGCTGCAGTAGTAAGATGACTCGCCCGATTTCCAGGGAGTGATCGCCCCGGAGCGTGAGGTATGGAAGTATCCCTAAACGGCCTGTTGATATTCCTTGGCCTGCTTGCCTTCGGGTACGCTCTTGAAGCCCCCATCACCATTGGGTTGTTCGCATCATTGACTTTCGGCTCCACTGCAATCGTGACGCTCAGCGCCTTGGGAGGTTCGTCCCCGCTCATCTATACGGGCTTTGCCGCCCTTCTCCTGATGTGGGTGGCCCTCAGCCGCGGCTTCTTAGACGATCTGGTTGTTGTCTTTGCGAACCATTGGGTCGCCTGGGTCGTTGGCGTATTGGTCGCCTACAGCATCGTTGGCGCCATCCTGTTTCCTCGACTTTTCGCAGGCGCCACGACGGTCTTCGTTACAATTCACGGAATTGGCGTTAGAGAGTTTCCTCTCGCACCGTCCGCTGGGAGCATCGCTCAGACGGGTTACTTCGTGCTGGGCGGATTCACGTTTTTCGCTTTTGCAGTCTTAATGAAGAAAAACGGGTATACGGACGTTGTGCGGCGGGGGTTTATAACCTGGGCTGTCCTGCACGCAAGCTTGGGTCTAATTGACCTCGGGGGCAAGCTCGTTGGCATAGGCGACGTGCTGTCGCCAATACGCACCGCAAGCCACTCCTTTCTGGTCGATGTGGAAGAGGCCGGTTTCTGGCGTATCGTTGGCGGACGCTCGGAAGCCTCGAGCTTCGGTATTGTCACAGTCGCATGCATGGCATTCAGCTTCACATATTGGCGGGCCACCCGATCACTTTTCATGTTGTGTCTGACTGTAGTTCTGTTCTTGCTCCTGCTCCTTTCGACCTCGTCCACAGCCTATGCCGGTTTTGCGATAGTTGCTCCTTTCGGTATGGTTGCGATGGCCCAATCTGCATTGCGGGGTAGACTCGATATGCAGGACACGTTGTGGGTAGCGCTCGGGTGGATCGGCATTATTGTGCTACTAATAGTCTACCTGTATGACGAGCGCATTTTTAGGCCTGTGGTCGATCTTTTCAATGCAGTGGTGCTGAACAAGGGGGCTTCGGAATCGTTTGCCACTCGCGCCTACTGGAACTCGCAGAGCGTTCAGGCCTTTCTGGATACCGGCGGCGCTGGCGTCGGATTGGGGAGTTCTCGGGCAGCAAGTTGGGTGATTGCCGTGCTCTCACAACTCGGAGTGATCGGCACACTCCTGTTCGCGTGTCTGGTCGGCGTGCTGCTCCGGGACCTGGTTTCACCCAAGCTGATATCCCGCGACAGGGAAACCTTGGCACTTGTGTCCGGTGCGCGTGCGGCCGCGCTGGCCTCGCTAGCAGCCGCCAGTGTTTCTGGCGGCTCCGCTGATCCGGGATTGCTCTTCTTCATCGCGTTGGCGGCGGTTGTTGTCATCCGCCGCCGAGTGATGATTGGCGTCCGACCAGCGCTTCCAAGTCCTTGACCGGCAGTGGCAAGAAATGATCGCCACGCGAGGAGTGCCGCCCGCCTGGGTGGGTCAACAGGCACCTCCCGCGCGCGCTGCTGCGTCAGACTCGTGGCGGTCACTCCGCAGGCGCGGGCCCCTTCCTGTTGACTACCGCGACGGCCAACCAAACCGCTTGACGGCCACACACGAGACTGACATCACCACCATCATCCAACGGCGCCGGCAGCACCAAACTGGTCGCGATCGATCGGAACAGGTGGTCGCGATCCATCGGAATCACCGGTTGCGATCGCCCGCCCGGAATGCGCAAGAATGGATCGACGGAGAGCTTCATCGGCAAATCCCGCGACGAGTACCTATCGCTGGAGTGGTTCCGCTCGCGCGCCGAGGAGAGGGTGGTGATCGAGAGCTGGCGTTGGCATTACAACGAGGTGCGCCTGCATTCGAGCCTTGGCTATCTCACCCCGGCCGAGTTCGCGGCAAGGATCGGGAGCCAAGACGCGGCGTCCATGCAAGCAACGGGTCGGACCGCTGCGGTGTGGAGCCTCCGCGCTCCGACCCGTTGCGCCAATGTCCCGCATGAGGCAAACGAAAGAAGAGACGAGAAGACACTGGGCAGGTCATGACGATCAAAGTCGGGTGAAGACATGAATGGGATCCGCAGGGCGATTGCGGTTACCACTGCTGAACGCTACCTCAACATGGCTGTTCAGTTCGCCATGACAATGCTGGTGTCACGTCTGCTGACTCCCGCCGAAATCGGCGTATGGGCGATTGGTTTGGCCACCGCCACGACTTTTCTGGCGTTTCGCGAATTCACGACCGGCGCCTACCTGATTCAGCGGATGGATTTGTCGCGCTCAGATGTTCAGGGGGCGTTTACCATCATCTTGCTGGTCAGCACGTTGATCGCCCTGGCGATTGTTCTGTCGGCACCGTCGGTCGCAGATTTCTATCAGGAGGCGCGCCTAGTTTCATACCTTTACGTCGCGGCGATTGCGGTCGTGCTCGAGGCGATTGCAGCACCGCTAACAGCGCTTATGCGGCGCGATATGGCGTTCACGCAACTTGCCATCGTCAACATTGTCAATGTCTTCGTGTTCGCAGGCGTTACCACAGCCCTTGCGGCGCTCGGTTTCGGCTACATGAGTTTTGCTTGGGGCTGGGTGATCGCAGCAGCGGTTTCCAGCGCTCTTGCAATCTGGTACCGGCCCGATCTTTGGGTATTCAAACTATCGCTGCAAAATTGCTGGGAAATGCTCAGGTTCGGTGGCTACAACGGCGCCAACGTCTTTCTTTACAGACTTTATGAAGCTGTACCAACCATGGTGCTGGGACGCGTGCTATCCTTCCAGGCCGTCGGCCTCTATAACCGGGCGATCTTGATATGCCAGCTTCCCGACAAGGTCACACTTGGTGGAGCCATAAGTGTAATTCTGCCCTCGATGTCCGCCGAAGTTCGCGCCGGTCGCGATCTGACTGAGCCATACCTGCGGGCCGTTGCCTTCATCACAGCATTGCAGTGGCCTGCCCTCATCATGGTCGCCATTCTCGCCCATGCTATCGTGCGTATCTTGTTGGGCGATCTTTGGCTGGAGGTCGTGTGGCTCGTTCAGATCATAGCCCTGGCTTCGCTCTTCTCCTTCTTTTCTGAACTCAACATCCCGGTACTCATCTCGCTTGGTGCTATGAGAGATGTATTGTTGCGGGGCTTGATTGCCTGGCCGCTATCCAGCCTGCTGATTGCTTCCGCAGCGTTCTTCGGATTGACTGCTGTGGCCCTCAGCTTCCTCGTCATCGTTCCATTTCAGGCTTATGTGTCGCTGTACTTTGTTCGCCGCCGTCTGCAACTGGGGTGGAGCGCGCTACTTTGGGCATCATGGAAAAGCGTGGTGATTTCGGCTTTCACCGCAATCGGGCCCCTGTGCGTCGTCGCCTTGATCGGCTTTCGTTTCGACATGTCGATCCCCGTCGCGCTTGTGGCCGCTTTGCTCGGGGCGGCGGGATGGTTCACTGGGGTTTGGCTAAGTCAGCATCCATTCAAGGAAGAAATCAAACTCGCGTGGCAGGTCGTGCGGAGCTTCCGATACCCTCAGTGTCAATGAACGCCTCTCACATGCATCTACCAGATCGCCATGCTGGTCAGCTCCGTGCCGTCGGGCCCCTACCAGCCGGTGCCATGGACCTGATCCTGTCAAGTTGTCGGTGAGCGTGTTGGGCGAGCTGCTTGAATGGCCATTCGGCCACGCAGTGGGCGAAGTCGACGAAACCTGGTTCGATATTGCGTGACTTGAGAAAGTCACGATACACGGCATACTGTGTATCTTGACCCCGATACCCTGCCCTCAGCATATAGCGATAAATAGCTCGCAGGTGGCGTCGGGCACAGCGGCGATATTCCCCCTCGCCCATCACGACAGGCCCCCAACGCTCGATCTCTCGCATGGATTCGAAAAGCCGATGGGTGCTGCCTTTGATTACGTTTTCGGAAATAGACTCTGAATGCCGACGATACATGTAAAGCGGCTCGTGAACAAATCCGAATTTGCCGCGTACCATCGCTCGAATGCAGGCGTCGGTGTCATACATGTACATCGTGTTGTCATAGAAATCCGAAGCAAAGTCGCACTCGCGACGCCGGTACAAGCCCCACATGTGCGGAATGTCGTTCGCCCTTTTGTTCAGGAAATCTCGTACGACTTCGCGGCCGTCGAACACCGATTGATGCCGGGGCAAAGACGCTGGAATAACGGTTGAACCCTGCCGATACATACATCCAACGAGCTCAACGCCCGCGTCCGAACTCGGCCACGGCCGTTAGCTTGGACACGAAAGTGGGATCGATGAGATCGTCCGCGCACAGGACAGCAAAGTACGCTGCCTGGGGAGGCACCATGGCCACCGCGGCATTCCAATTCTCAGACAGTGGGATCGTGGTCGGGTTGCGCTTCGAAACAACCGCGATGCGCCGCCCTTCGAACATCTGGATGATCTGGGGTGTGGCGTCGGTGCTGGCGTTGTCGAGGACGATGTGAATGACGTTCGCGTACGTCTGCGCCTGGACGGCTTCCATAGTAGCGCGCAGATAGCGCTCGCCGTTGAGCACGGGCGTCACGACCGCGACAAGCGGATCCGTTGGAGGCGCTGGTGTCATCAATCCATCTCGAGAATCCGGCTCGGATGAAGGCGCCCGGTTGCCAGATCACACAGAGCCCGCAGGTTTCCCTTGCAGCGCCCGAAGCGATCAACGTGCGGCTCTGGTCGCAGCAAGCGAGCGAAATTCGACAACAAATTTCTTCCCATGGTTCGCAAACCGAACCTCAGCGACATTGTGCCTTTACGGATGAGATATGTCGGATTGGCGATCTGCGAATATCCAAACTTCACCCCGGAGGTCCTGGCTCCTTTGACGCCCAGGTGGATGCCCGTTAGGGCTTCAGCTTGAACAATCTTGCCGAAGGGCGCTAGTTGCCTGCTGAAATCAATATCCTCCTGCCACGCGTAAAGAGGGAGAGCCTCATCGAAGGTAACAAGATGATCCCTGACAGGCGCCAGCCGGACCAGCATGTTGCAGCCGTAAACCCCGTAATAGGACCCGAGAGCGCCGACGCAGGGTGGCTCAGCGATCGAAGCCAATCGGCTGCGCGCGTAGTCCGGGCTGAGCCCTGGACCGTGGATTCCGTCCTCCAGCAGCTTTCCGGTAGCAAGGATGACGTCAGGCCGATTGACCAGCAGGGCCTCCGCATTGGCGAGGTAGGTCCTGTGGGGAAGGAAATCATCATCAAAAAATACTATCGCGTCAAACGGATCACCTTGGCGAAGAATGGCGTTGCGCTGGCGAGGCAATCCCAGCCCGCTGGTTACCACTTTGGTTTCGTAGGGCAACCGCCTCAACGCTAGACAGTCGACATCCTCAGGGTGCGCCACGCATATGACGACTTGTTCGGGAAGCCGAGTTTGCTTTGCCAGTTCAGTCAACGTTTCATGCAGGACACCTCGCCTGCCGGTCGTCGCTATTCCAACGAGGAGCCTAAGCGGGTGGGTGGGCAGGTGACCTAACGCGTTCATGCTCTTTGCCGCCAGCCGCTGAGCCGCCCTTTGGCTACGTTAGCGTAGTACTGCGCCCGCGTTCTCTCCCCCCGCAATGCATAGACGAGAGCGCCAACAGTCGGCCGCGCCACCCAATACGCGGCCGCGCCCGGGCCGAAGCCATGACGGCGCATCACGAATCCCATTCCGCGTCCATAAGCGAGCGCCTTTTCAAGCATTGCCGCATCAAGACTGCCCAAGTCGAATTTGGGGTGAAACCCGTAAAGCGCGGGATCAAAGTGGCAGATGAAGCCCTTGTCCAGGGCGCGCAAGATAATGTCCTGCCCCTCGTTGGCCCCCCATGGCGTGCCCGAGCCAGGTCCAATGGTCTCATCAAAGCCACCGGTCGCATCGAGGACCTCGCGACGAAAGAAGACCATCCATTCGATCGACGTCGTCCAGATGTTAGTGCGATCGATGCGCTGGGCAACTCTCTCAAAGCGACCATTGATGCTTTCGCCGGATGCATCTGCTGCACGTCCGGCGATTATGTCCGCATTGGCCGCTACCATCGACGACGCGACCGTTGCGAACAACCACGGCGGATACCAGCAATCATCGTCGGCAAATGCCACCACCCGGCCCCTTGCCAAGCGCCAACCAACATTCCGTCCCACGCATACGCCGCGCATTTGGGGCGTGTGGATATGCTTCAGCGGAAAGCTCCATTGACGGTTGGATAAGAAGTCAGCCAAGCGGTCGTCCGCATTCTGGTCTACGATGATGACCTCGAGGCTCGGTACAGATTGCTCCTGCAGGCTATCGAAAAGCTGCGCCAGCGGCTGAACCCTGCCCAGCGTCGCCACAACGACGGAAAAGTCAAAATCAAAAGAGCCATCCGCCTCCCGCGACGTCTGGTTCATCCGTTTACCCCCAGCGTTTGCCGATGATCTGCGCAGCAACGGACATGGATCTGATGCCGGCCTGGAGCACCTGGGCTAGCCTTTCATTGTGACATGCCGACCCTTCCAAATTCTACGGGCCGCTTCGAGTAGGACATCACCAACCCTTCCAACAGTTCGATCCATTTGGAAAAGCCAGCTCACAGGCGGAAAAATTGCTGCGCTCGGACGGCGTGTCAGGCAGAACTTGAATAAGAGGATGCTCTGATTCACATAGCCACGCACCAAGTGCGACAAAGCCGACCAGTAGGCATCCGCCGCCAGGTTGCGCCTCGCTTCCTTGAGCAGCCGATCACCGTCACCCAGGACTCGCCCCTCGTTGGCAAAGTAAACCTTGAATGCAGCCTCGCGCTCGGAAAAATCCCGAACCATAGAAGTCCTATAGTCCAAAGACATCTGCCGACCATGAACTCGCCGTATTCCTTGAACCGCCCTGGTGCTTGCGACACTGCCGAAGGTTGCCAGCCGCAACCACATTTCCAGGTCATCCGAGTACGGCAATTCGGGTCTATGGAAACCCGCGCGCTTCTGCGCAGCCGTCCGCCTTACCACGGTCGGTGCACCGACGAAGTTCCGGGGATACCGACACGCCTGCTCTATGTACTGCCGCCCGGGAATAACCCTCCACCCAAACTCTTCCGTAATCTCGCAGGCTGATTGTGTTGTGCCGCCGCCCGAGGACACGAGGGCTTCGCGGCCATATGTGAAACTGATCTCGGGATCTGCTTGCATTACCGGCAAAGCGCGAACGAGGCATCCGGGAGCCAATAGATCGTCAGCATCCAATAGGACGAAGTACTCGGCTGACGCCCACTCAATTCCCTCGTTATACGAAGCCGTCGCTCCAAGGTTCGTCGGGTGCGCCACGAGCTCGATCCGGCGATCCTCTCGTGCAAGTTGGCGCGCCACCTCCAGACTGTCGTCAGTGGAGGCATTGTCGATGATCAGAATCCGAAGGTCATCTACTCCTTGCGTCAAGACGCTGGTGGTGCATTCACGCAGGAACCTACCGTACTGGTAACATGGAATTACGACATCGACGCCACCCATACTAAGCTCCAAACTCTGTCACCGCACAGGGCGAGCGATTTCTACACGAGATGCGGCGGCATGATCAAACGATTTGGGCTAAATCAGCATTCAACGTAACCAGACCGCGGGTGCTGCACAGTTTGCTGGCCGCCTCGCCGCCCCGTTCCCTGATCCAGTACCCCGGCAATTCCTCGGCCGGGAACCGCGCTCCACCTCGCGCCCGTTCTAGGGAACCACGCCACAGATCGTCCGGCATCGCTTGCTTCGTGGCTCACCCACTGCAGACCCATGACTACCACAAATCCCGTAGTGCCATGTCTGCGGTTGCGGCTCCCCGGGGCTGCGTCTTATGCTAAATCATAAATGTTTGCGGGCGGGTGTAGAGAAACATCAGTAGCTGGAGATCATCTCTTGGCATTCAAGGTTAAGCCGCTTCTTTGGCTCGGCGTGGGCGTCGCGCTAGCGCTTGCCGTAGCACCCTTGAGCCTCCAGTTGATTGGCTTGATCAATCCCGAACAGGGCGCTTACACATCCAGTTCCGACCCGAGATACGTTGGTCTCGAAAGATATCGACCTCTTTCCACCAATGGGCCACTCCGGGTGAGTGAACGTAATCCCCGCTATTTCACCGATCGCAACGGGAAGATCGTCTACCTGGTCGGCTCACATACCTGGACCAATCTGCAAGATGCAGGTGGCTCCTATCCACCCCCAGCATTTGATTTTCGAGCCTATTTGGACTTCCTGGACACCAACAACCACAATTTCTTCCGGTTATGGTGCTGGGAGCAGCCGAGATGGACGCTCGAAACTTCGGATCACAACTACTGGATCGATCCCCTACCCTACCTGCGCACCAGACCTGGAGCCGCAAACGATGGCATGCCCAAGTTCGATCTGACGAAATTCAACCAAGCTTACTTCGATAGAATGCGTGAACGCGTAAAGCAGGCGGCAGAACGCGGGATGTATGTTTCCGTCATGCTGTTCAACGGCTGGAGCGTGAGAAGGAAGGTTCCTGGATTCGCGCTGAATAATCCCTGGAGGAGCCATCCATTCAATGGAGCGAACAACATAAACGGAATCGATGCCGATCTGAACGGTGACGACAGCGGCGAGGAATCGCACGGCCTACTCGCTCCGACCGTAACAGCGTTGCAGGAAGCTTACGTCCGAAAGGTGATCGACACCGTTGGCGACTTGGACAACGTGCTTTACGAGATCAGCAACGAGAGCCAGGGCGGCTCACGACAGTGGCAGTATCATATGATCAATTTCATCAAGCGGTACGAGAGCCAAAGGCCGCTTCAGCACCCCGTGGGTATGACGGCAGAATGGCCGGATGGAAACAACAATGATTTGTGGGCAAGTCCCGCCGATTGGATCTCCCCCAGCGGCGGAGTAAAGGATCGACCGATCGCAATTGGCCAGAAGGTTATTCTGGCTGATACGGATCATTTTTGCGGAAAATGCGGTGACCGTGCATGGGTCTGGAAAAGCTTTACTCGCGGTGAGAACCCGATCTTCATGGATGCGTACCATGGGGAGGCGTATGGCCAAGGAGGAAAGGGATATCGCTTTGATACGCCCAATTGGGTTAGCGTTCGCGCCAATCTCGGATACACGCTCGCGTACTCGGGCCGCATCGACCTCAGCGCCGCCAAACCGCGAGGGGACTTGACATCTACGGGCTACGCGTTGGCCAATCCGTCCCATGAGAATGCGGAATACCTCGTGTACTTCCCGACAGGAGGCACTGCGGTCGTCGATCTGAGCGGAACACCGGGACCCTTGCATTTGGAATGGTTCAACCCCCGAACAGGTGAAGCATTACGTGCGGGAGAGGTCGCAGGCGGAGGTCCGCGGCACCTGACGGCACCGTTCGCTGGCGACGCCGTGCTTTACCTTCACTCCGGCACAAAAGGGTAGCGGGACGCGGAACAGTTAAAGGCCGAACAGGAAGAAAGCCTTCCCAACTGCAAGGCCGAGAACCTGCTTGTTATCCATCTTGAATGTGATCGGCGCCGTCATCGAAAACCCACCCAGCGGAACACGCCACAGCTCCTCGCCTGTGCTCATATCGAGTGCGAACACAACTCCGCCCGAAGCACCAAACAACACACCACCGGCAGTTGCCAGCAAGCCGCTTCGGCCCTGATCGACTTCCGTCATCTTGGGCGAGAAGTACTCCCAACGCTTGACGCCCGTTGCTGCATCAAGAGCGCGGACGACCGTCATCGGAGCTGAGGCGTGATAGGAGCCGCTTCCCACCACGAACCCGCCCCGGCCCGGACGGAACTTCTCCGGTGGCGACTTGGTGAAAACCGAAGAGTTCTCAGAAGCATGCACAAAGAAGTGCCCTTTGGCGGGGTCAAACGCCGACTGCTGCCAATTGACTCCGCCGTCCACGCCGGGCTTGGTTACACGTCCAGTGGGTGAAATCTTTTTGTCTGGAATGAGCGGTCTACCCTTGGAGTCCAAACCGGTCGTCCAATTCTGCTCAACGAATGGCGATCCGTGCAGGAACTCGCCGGTCTTCCTGTCGAGCACATAGTAGAAACCATTGCGGTTCGCCCAGCAAACCACCTTGCGTTTGACGCCACCAATGGTCAGTTCGGTAAGTATCGGCGTCTGATTGCCACCCCAGTCATTTTCATCATGGGGCGTGAACTGAAAATGCCAAGCGCGGCGGCCCGTATCAGCGTCGAGCGCGAGGGCACTGGCCGTGAAAAGGTTGTCCCCGGGACGCACGTCCCCGAGATAAGTCGGAGAGGGGTTGCCGCCACCCCAGAACAAGAGATTGGACTCTGGATCATAGCTGCCGGTAATCCAGGTCGAACCGCCACCTTTCTTCCAGGCTTCGTTTTTCCAGGTCTCGTGACCAACTTCTCCTGGGCCCGGAATGGTGTAAAACTTCCATCTCTGGGCACCAGTCTTGGCATCATATGCCGCAATAAAACCTCGCACCCCGAATTCGCTGCCTGAGATGCCGACAACCACCATATCCTTGACGATTAGCGGGGCACCGGTGATCGAGTAGCCATCGCTGGTCTTGGCGACCTCGATCTCCCACCGGACCTCGCCGCTCTTGGCATCAATGGCAACCAAACGCGCATCAAGCGTACCCATGAATAGCGTGTCGCCGAGGATTGCCAAACCTCGATTGACTCTGCCACAGCACAGGGGCAGCTCGGAGGGCAGGTTCCGCTGGTGCCGCCATAGAACTTTGCCGGTCTGAGCCTCCATGGCGATGACGTTGTTGGGTGGCTCAACGACAAAGATCGTGCTGTCTACCACCAGCGGTACCGCTTCGGCGACCCTCTCTTCTGTGGCAAAGGGTCGGCTCCAAAGGAGACGCAGTTTGCCAACATTTTGTGGAGTGAATTCCGTTAGCGGCGAATAGCGCCAGCCGTCGAGGGCACCCGAATAGGTGAGCCACTTGTCTGTTTGCTCTCTCGCATTCAGTATATCGCCAAAGCTGACGTTGATCCGTAGTTCTCGGGTCAGCTTGCGATCGCTAAATCGGCTCCCCATCAACGTTCGCACGTATGCAACCACTCTCCAGCGCTCTTCAAAAGAAAGGTCGGGTGTGCTGGGCATCGCAGTTCCGGGGATACCGTTCCGAATGTGCTTGTAGAGAGTGAAGTCGGACTCACCCCGCGACAGGTGGGGCACCGCGAGCGCTGGTGCCACTCGGCCCTTCCCGTCAGCGCCATGGCAAGCACCGCACTTCTGGCTGAACACCTCCTTGCCGATCTTGATGTCGTCGGGCGCGTTGTACGGATTAGCCACAACGCCTTCCAGGCTCCGCCCCTCCTTTATGTGTCCCGCCAGAAAAAACCCGCTTCCGGGCCAAGTCATCTTGGTAATCTCTCCCCAAGATAACTCTGGTACTTGCCCGAAAATCTTCCAGACATAAAGCTCCAAGCGCCAAAATAAGGAGTGGGTTATCTTCTCGCCGGTCGCGGTCGATGCGCCAGGGATCCTGCTCCAGGCAAATAGACTTGCGTATGTTACCCCCACGACCAATATGATGACAGTGAGCAAACCAATAAGGAGCCGAACTCGCCGAGCAGGAGCGAAGCGAACCTTTTCCCATACCGGGGAGATCGTATTGCGGGTTCGCAACACGAGGCTCTTCAGCCGCGGCTCCCAGCGGTTTCTAAGCTGATTGAGGTTGGGAAGATGGACCATAGCCAATTCGGATGCTCGCCCCAGGAATAGCAATCGTGTGTGGTATTGCCCACCAAAGGACTACTAGTCAAGCGGTGGCGAACGTGCGCGTGCACGGCACGACGCAGCGGGTCGTGTCGGAGGCCTTTGCAGCCGAGAAGCCCGACCTGCAGGTTCTTCCCGCCGCGCCGTTCGACGCGCTCCTCAAGCTCGAACGGCGCGTCAGCAACGAAGGCCTGGTGTCGATGGGCGGCTTCCCGATGGGTCACAAGGACATCATTTACGTTACCAACGCGGACTCGGTGGAAGTCGTCAAGTTCCTGGCCTATGTACGCAGGAATACCTCAACTGTAGCGGGAGTGGCCGACGACATCTTGGTGACGCGGTACTCGATCCGAGGCCTTGGGCGACTGATGAGCCTGGCCCGGTGGCGCTGGCCGCGCGTTTCCGTGCAGGGCCATAGCGTGGTGGGGTGAGCCCGTGACTACTTGAAAGCACGCCGGATGCCGTATTAAGGTTCGCGCTGGTTAACAGAGGCGGAGTTTATGAGTACCGAGTCGACTGGTCGGGTGGGGGCGCTCGCAATGGTTGTCGGCGCCGAGACGGTCGTTCGGTTCCTTGGAATAGAGCCGTCGGTTGCGAGCTGTCTGGTCCTGCCATCCAAGCTTTCAGACAGCGCAGTGCGGGCTTTCCGGGACAGGCCGGCCAACGTGGTGCAGCGTCACCCCGCCGGTGGTCCAGCGCTGAGCGTAGAGATCATGCGCCACGTCGGCAGCGACGAGACGTTGCTCGCCAGCACATTCAATTGGCGAGGGATGGGAACAGATCCCAGCGAGCCGCAATTGGCTTCGGCCTGGCATGGGCCGCTTCGGCATGTTCGCATGCCCAACCTGAGCTTGAGAAAATGATCACGGCAGCGGGTTCAGCTGCCGGAATGGAGCTTGCCAGCGCCCTTGCCGCGGGTTTGAGTTCCGCCGGAGGCGTTTCGAGACGCAACTCTCAGCGTCGGAGGATCGGCCACGTCGGTCAGGCGCAAAGGAACACCGGCAATGTCAGTGAGAGACTTGCGACATGACGACGAAGCAGAAGATGCGGGTACCCCGTCGAGGGGCAGCCCCGACCAACAGCGGGACACTGGAGACCAACCTGTGCTCGATGGCGGTTACGAGGTCCCCCCTCACAGAGGTCTCGTGTTCTCTGACAAAGGCAGTACGTCCACCTATGGTTCCACGGTCAGCCCGACACGCCGTTGGACTCGCAGCCCTCGCCCCGGGTGTGACGGCGTTTCTAGTCAAATTGATCCGGTCCGCTGATGCTGAAAAGGGCCGAGCAACACGACGAGAGCTTCAAGGCCTATCAGGCCGGAGAGTTTGCTCATCGTGAAGAATTGGATCGTCTGCTCAGTGGTGCGCGGCGGCAACTGCACGTCGTGATCATCTGCAGCATTCTGTGTGTCATCGCCGGCGTTAGTTATGTCGTCACTGCGGTCCCTCAATTCACCGCAAGCTCAGAGATCCTGATCGACCATCGTCGGGTTCGTGTGGTGGATAACGCCTACGACACCCCTCAGGGCGCTGACTTGACAGGTCCTGCGGTCGACAGCCAAGTGGAACTGATCAAGTCGGACAGGATCGCCTTTTCTGTTATTGACAAGCTACAGCTCGATCGCGATCCCGATTTCAGCCAAAGCACGCCAGGTGTGCTATCGCTCGCGCTCTCTGCGCTGTTTGGCGACCAGGGCAAGGAACTCACCCCGTCCTGGGACGAGGGAGGGGCCGAACGCCTGCGGCTGACCGCGCTGGGCCGGGTGAAGGCCAACTTGGATGTGCGGCGGGTCAACCGGACGCTTGTGCTCACGATCCGCTTCACCGCGGTCGATCCGAACAAGGCGGCGGCCATCGCCAACCGCTTTGCCGATGCTTATCTCAATGATCAGCTTGATGCCAAGTACGACGCCACGCGGCGTGCCAGCTCCTGGCTACTCGACCGCGCGGCGGAACTCAAGCAGCGGGTTCTTACGTCGGACCTCGCCGTCCAGAAGTTCAGGGCGGAGAACCATCTGGTCGCCGCCGGAGGCAAGCTTCTTAACGAGCAGCAGCTTGGCGAAGTCAATAGTCAGATTGTGGCGGCCGCGGCCGAAACGGCGAAGGCGGAAGCCCGCTATTCTCGCATCAGGTCCATCATAGACAATCGCCAGACCGATGCCATCGTGACTGAGGCGATCGGCAACAACTCTATAGAACAGCTGCGCACCAAGTTTCTGGCGGCGGCAAAGCGCGAGGCTGACTTCGCGCCTCGGCTTGGCCCTGCTCACGGTGCGGTAATTGACCTGCGCATGCAGATGCGAGAGTACGAGCGGTTGATGTTTGAGGAACTCAGCCGCATCGCGGAAGGCTATCTGAGCGAGCTCATCATCGCACGGGCGAGGGAGAAATCCCTAAGAGACAGCATGCAAGGTCTGGTGGGAACGAGCACGTCGGCAAACGAGACTGCTGTGGTCCTGCGCGAGCTGGAGCGCGAGGCCGAAACATTCAGGACCTTGTACCAGACCTTCCTGCAGCGCTATCAGGAGACGGTTCAGCAGCAGTCGTTTCCGATCACCGAGGCTCGCGTGATCACCCCCGCGTTGAAGCCTACGGTCCCAAGCCACCCGAAGACTTCAATAATTCTGGCCCTGGCGCTGCTGCTTGGAGGGGCGCTCGGTGCCGGGCTCGGTGCCATTCGCGAGCTGCGCGACCGCGCCTTTCGGACCGAAGACCAAGTGCGCGATGAACTGGGGCTGGAGTTCCTGGGCATGCTGCCAATCGTGCCGCGCGCGAGGAATAGGAGGCCATGGCTCAAACGGAGTCGGCGCAAGGACGAGATAGGGGAGCTGGTTCTGCAGGAGCCCAGTATCATGCACCAGGCGCTGTTGCATCCCCTGTCGAATTTCGCGGAGACGTTTCGGGCCATAAAGATCGCTGCCGACCTGACGCTCGCTGGCCGTAAACCTAAAATCATCGGCGTCATCTCAGTCCTTCCTGACGAGGGCAAGTCGGTGGTGGCCAAGAATCTCAGCTCGTTGCTCTCTCATCTCGGGGCCAACACACTGCTGATCGACGCCGATCTCAGGAACCCGCAGTTGACCCGTATCATTGCCCCGAAGGCCGAAGTTGGTCTGGCGCAGGCGGTGCTCGAGGGAAAGCCGATTAAGGACCTGCTTTCGCGCGAACAGCAATCCAAGCTTCATTTTCTCCCGGCCGTGTTTCAGAGGCGCCTGTCGCATACGGCGGAATTCCTCGCCTCCCCAGGCATGAAATCCGTCATGAGGCAGGGAGAGCAGGAGTTCGAGTGGGTGGTGCTTGATTTGCCGCCGCTTGGCCCGGTCGTAGACGTTCGCGCTGTTGCACCGCTGATCGATGCTTTCGTTCTGGTGGTGGAGTGGGGCAGGACCTCGCGCCGGCTCGTTCGCACTACGTTGGATGCCGACAGGGACGTCCGGGACAAGTGCCTGGGAGTGGTGTTCAACAAGGTCCATTTGAAGCAGCTCAGGCTTTACGATGCCCACGGATCGAAAGCCTACTACAGCGGGCAGTACAAGAACTACTACCAGGAAGGCACCTGACGCGTTGCGTCGGTCGGAACCGGTCGACGCGCACGACCGCCACCATCCTTCTGGTGCTCACATTGTGGGTCTGGTCGGCAACGACGTTCCTGGTCGACTTCCAGGCCAGCCCATATCGGGCGCTCGCCGAGCGGCTAGAGAGCGGGTGGCTCTCGGACGTTGCCGGTCTTTACGCCAGCGCAAACGAGCCGGTGCAGAGGATCATGAGACGCTCCTTTGATGTATTGGAGGAAGAGCGCCTCGTTGCGATCGCGAGCGCCATTGCACGGAGGCGACCGGTTGCCGCCGTGGACAATTGACGAGCCGTGTCCCGTCGGGATTTGATCGGCTGAGGCAGTCATCGGGAAATGCTGCCTCAATCCGCGCTCGATAGTCGAAGGCCGCCGCCCGAGGGCGCCGGCGGGAGGGTGGTGGAAGGATGCTCCGCTCAGTTGCCGCCGCGTGCCTTGCGCTGGCCGCGATGATGCTCACTCTGACACGCTGCGCGCTCGCAGCCCCCACTACCGCTGTAGCGACCAACGACTTCCTCAACAGCATCGGTGTCGTCAGCACGTTCCCGGATCGGGGGCAGCCGCTGGCCAAAACAATTGAGATGGTCCGCTATTGCGGCTTTCGCTGGGTGAGGGCGGGAATAGAAGGGCTGAGTGACAATGGTCCGACCACGATCCAGACCTTTCTTGACTTGCATCGTGAGAGCGGCGTGCGGCTCAGCTGGGGATTGGTTAGCGGCGGAACCGACGTGAAGAGGCTGGTCGAAACAGCGAAAGTGCTCGCAGACGCCGGCGCGTTGCTGGCGTTGGAGGGCAACAACGAGCCGAACAACTGGGGTGTTACCTATCAGGGCGAGAAGGGCGGCGGTCGGGAGCCCTCGTGGATGGCCGTCGCCAAACTCCAGCGCGACCTGTATCAGGCCGTCAAGAACGATCCAAAGCTCGCGAACTACCCTGTCTGGTCGATCTCGGAGCCCGGCGCGCAGCGAGACAATGTCGGTTTGCAGTTCCTCACAATTCCAGCCGGTGCCAACACCCTTATGCCCGACGGCACGAAGTACGCCGACTATGCCAACGTCCACAACTACATCTATCATGCCCGTTCTCCCCGCCCGACGGACAACCAGACTTGGAACGCAGCCGACCCTAGTGCCGCGTCCAAAGTGGACGGGTTGTTCGGCAACTTCGGCGTCACATGGGCGAGAGGGTTTCGGGGCTACACCCAAGAGCAGCTCAACACGCTGCCGCGCGTCACGACCGAGACCGGCGCCCTCATCGGAGGGCCGATCACAGAGCAGATACATGGTCTGAATCTGATGAACATCTACCTCGCCCAATTCAAGCGGGGATTCTCCTACACAGCGGTCTACCTGTTGCGAGACCGTACCGACGAAAGCGGCAATCAATCCTTCGGTTTCTATGGGGCTGACTACACGCCTCGCAAGGCCGCACACTACCTTCACAACCTTACGACCATTCTCGCAGACAAGGGTACCCCCGCCAAACCCGGCCAACTCGACTTTGCGATTGCCGACCCACCCGCGACAGTCCACGACCTGCTCCTGCAGCACAGCGATGGCAGGTTCCAACTCGTCCTGTGGGGGGAACGCTTGACAGGCCAAGACCGCATAAGGGTCCGATTTGGCGTCACGCATGGGTCAGTAGAAGTGTACGATCCGACCATCGGCGTCGAGCCCATTGATACGCTGTCTAACGTCGGTTCGCTCGACCTTTCGCTGAGCAACCATCCACTTGTCATTTCTATTCCCCGCGCTCGGGAACCTTGAACAACAACTGAACCGTCTCCAGGGTAGCTGGGTGCCGACCAACACGCGGCTGCGAGAGCTGCCACAGCAGGCGATGGAGCACCGATGTCAATACAGGTGAGCATCGAGGGGACTTCGCTTGCGGAGCAGCCGATGCCTCGGGTGCCGATGCGCCTGAAATGCTTCAGCTTGTTGAAGAGCAACTAGGAGGGGACCAATCCAATGTCTGCGCAAGACGTCGATGGCGCGGAAATCGCCTCGTCGGCATCGAGTGACGGAAACGCCTCACCTGCTCTGGGCAGTAGAGTTGCCCTCGTCCACGACTGGTGTCCCTCCTTTCGCGGCGGCGAAAGGGTGCTGGCCGAGTTCTGCGCGATGTTCAAGGGCTCTGAAGTCTACACGCTCTTCGATTTCCTTGCGAAGGACGTCAAGGACGAGCATTTTCCAGGCATCCCGTTCCACACCTCCGGTGCCAATCGCCTGCCCCTGGTAGAGAAATATTACCGCTCGCTGTTCCCCGTCTGCCCATTCCTGATCGAGCAGTTCGACGTCACCAGTTATGACGCGGTTATTTCCTCATCGGCTGCGTTCGCGCGAGGCGTAATCACCCGACCCGACCAACCGCACCTATGCTACGTCCATAGCCCGGTTCGCTACGCCTGGGACGAACAGTTCTCCTATCTTGCCCAGGGACGACTGGCCTATGGCCCGAAGGGGTTGCTTTACCGCTATTTCCTGCACACGCTGCGCATCTGGGATACGCGGACCGCGCATGGTCCCGATCTCATGCTCGCCAACTCGAGCTTCGTGCAAGCCCGCATCAAGCGCATCTATGGCCGCGACTTCGCGAGTGGTGCACCCGCCGGTTGCAACACACGAGCTCAAATTAGAGCCGCTCAAGGACGACTTCTACATAACAGCCTCGTTCCTTGCTCCCTACAAGCGGACAGACCTGGTGATCGAGGCCTTCAACTCCATGCCGACCCGCCGCCTCGTGGTCGTTGGCGAAGGTCAGCAGTCGAAGGCGCTGAGAGCGATGGCCGGGCCCAACGTGGAGTTCACTGGCTTCCTGCCGCGCCAAGAGTACGTGCGGAGGCTCGCTCATGCGCAGGCCCTGGTGTTCGCGGGGTGCGAGGATTTTGGCATAGCACTGGCGGAAGCCCAGGCCTGTGGAACGCCCTTGATCGCGTTCGGGCGCGGTGGCGCTCGCGACATCGTTTGCCCACTCGGTCGGGCGCGCCAGCCAACCGGTATCTTGTTCGGTCGGCAAACTGTGCAAGCTGTGCGGGACGCTGTAATACATTTCGAGGCCCATCGCGGCCAGATCAAGCCAGCCTCGTGTCGCGAGAATGCAGAGCGGTTTTCCGTGGAGCGGTTTCGGCATGAGATTGCCGAGGCTTTTAACGAGACACTGGCGCGGCACGCATAATCCAGCCCAAGCGACAAGGCGTGTCACGCTTCGGCGGACTTTGAACTCGTCGCGTCGATCTCGGCCATTGCCTCCAGGTATGTCTCCGCGGATCTGCGCCAGCTGTATATCGCGACCCTCGCTCGCCCCCGTGCTATCATTTGTTGGCGCAGGTTCGGATCGTGGCGCAGTCGTAGAAAGCAGGCGAGCCAGGCTTTGCTATCGAAGGGCGAGGCGTAGAGCGCAGCATCGGCGCAGATCTCGGGCAGGCTGGCCCTATTGGACACCACAACAGGACATTGCAGGGTCATGGCCTCAAGCGCCGGCAAGCCGAACCCTTCGGCAAGTGAGGGGAAGGCCAAACACAGCGAATCTTGTAGCAGAGCAGCAAGCTCGGCATCGGACAGCCTGCCGAGCCAGGAGATATTCGGAGCATAGGCCGGCAGCCGACTGGCGTTGAAAACGCGGTTGTCGCTCATTCCGGCCACGGCCACGCGCAGGCCGACCGTCGCAAGCTCCTCGGCCATTCCAACGATAAGCCCGACGTTCTTGTGCGGAGCGGGACTACCAATGAGGACGATGGTGGCGGGACCCGCGACAGCCCTAGTGATGGCGGAGTGGGCCGGTGCCCAGGCGAGCACGTGCTCGTGACCATCTGGCGCCAACATGATCTTGTCACTTGTGCTGATACCGTAGCGGACGAGTTGGTCGGCGGAGTAGTGCGAAACCGTCGCGATCCTGGCCGCGGTCCTTCCGAGCCCAGGCAGCAGCACCCGGTATAGCGAGCGGAAGGGCAGCGAGTAGCTGCTCGGACATAACCGCGTGTTCACATCGTGAATGCAGACAATATGCTTGCGCAGCAGCAACGGGCCGCTATTGCAGAGGCTGAGCAGGCCACTCCGCGCCTGCTGCGCGAGCGTACCCTGCTCCCAGATGTGGCCCCCTGCGGCGCCTGCAGTGCGGACGCGAATGGCGCGCAATGCGGGCGGGCTTGGACATTGCCGGGGCACGATCAGCTCGATGCTCAGCCCATGGGCGCGTGGATGTCCGTCTGCGACGCACTGATCGAGTGCGCGCACGATCTCGCGTGCGTACCGCTGCACGCCCGTGAGGGGCTGGGCGAGGAATTGGCCATTAATGCACCACTTTCGCCTCATTAGCATGATGGTCCAGTTGCTCGGGGTTGCCGCGCCCTCAACTACTCGCCGCCGCCGCCGTCGCGACCGCTCCGTCAGGCGAGCACGATGGCGCGAAACGCGTGCAGCGGGCGCGCGGCGACCTCATTGACAAGCTGCCCAACGGGGGTTCGCTTGTCGCCAAGCTGGAGTTTGCGACCCGCTGAAACCGGGCACCGGCAACAGCCCGGACGCCTGCAAAGTCTCGGCAAACGAACCTCTCCAAGCTGCGTCATCAGGTGAGAACTCCACCACACCCGATTGCTCAAGGGCACGATTCGTGGATCCTGTTTCAAGAGAACATCGGCTGCATCTCCTCAAGTCGGGCAGCTCCTTGCCTCCCGCATCTTGAGAGAAGCATCCTAGGCCGGATCTCTGGGTGGCGGGTATTTCGCGATCACATCGGGCACCATCACCGATCGAAATGATGAACAAAAACATCAAACGAGCAAGAGGGTGAGCCAGTAGCGATTGCAGTCTACTTCGAATCGACTCCACTTCAACTCTTAGCCTACGAACCAAGTAGGGGTCGATCCATGCCACGGCCATTCAAAGAATCTGGCCTGCATGATGCCAAGGTGCGCCAATGGCCGTGCGACAGCTGCAACAGCCGGTGAGCCCCGGCTTCGGCGGCCGGCAGGCTGGTGACGATGTGGGCGGCCTCGGCGCTCTGCTTGTCGCCGGTTGAACGGTGCTACCAGAACCATTTGCCGCTCGTCGATCAGCGTGTCAATTCCGAAATGCCCGCGCCACTTCATGCTCGACCCGGAGCATTTCCGCGAATGCTAGGAACAAATGGTAGAGTGTCGACGCTGGGATCGTATCTGCGTGTGGCGTCCCATCGGCTTCGAATTCATCAATCCAAGTGCCACGCGGCGCGTGCGCTAAGTACCGATTGAGAAGCAGCCGGCCGCTTTGCTCGAAGACGGTTCGTGGATCGCGACCCTCCAGCTCGAACAGCCCCACGCCGGCCTGAATGCGCTCGGCGTTGGGCCAGGTGCGTGATCGTCCATCGAGGACAAGGCCATCGTCGCGGACCAAATTGAAGGTGGCGCGGCTTTGCCGATCTACCCCGTTTGCCTCCGCAAAGGCGACGAGGCCGCGCACGAATTCGCGCATGTCCCGTCCCACGATCTTCTGGTATCCCGCAAGGAGCCACGCCCACTCGAAGTGATGGCCAGGCTCGATCGCACGACCGGCATCTGCCCGGTCGCGCGCCGCCACCCTTCGTCGAAATATTCACCCAGCGTCTGTGTTGCGCCATCGTAGAAATGGTCGCAGAACAGCGTCACCATTTCGTTTGCGAGGGCGAGGAACCGCGCATCGCCGCTTACCTCGAGGTTAACGAGCGCAGCCTCCAAGAGATGCATGTGCGGGTTCTGCTTGCGATAACCGGAGGCAGGAACCTCGGTGAGGTAGCCGTGTCCGTCGGGATGGCGCATGTGCGTATCGATGAAGTCGAGCGTGCGCAGCGCCCAGCCCAGAACCTCGGGATCCTTGGTCAAACGGAAATACCATCCAAGCGCAAACAAGACGAACGCATGATCGTACAGATCGGCGGTCGGGTCCCTCACCTTCCCTTGGCGATCCAATAGGCGAGCCCAGCCCCGATCTGGGCCTTGCCAGGCTTTGGCGATCAAGTAGTCGTACCCATGCTCGAGCGAGATCCGCGCCGTCGCTGTGCCCCAACAGCGTGGCGTGCGAGAAGACGTACATCTGCCGGCAGATCACGCGCACCCGCTTGAAATCGACAGCTGCGTCGGAGCCGTCGAGACGCAACTGCTCCACATATCCACCGAACGCGCGATCGACGCCGTGCTCGGCCCAAAACGGCAGGGCTCCTTTGAACATCCAATGCCGCACAGCTACGTTGAGGGCATCAGCCATGCGCATTCGAGGCCGTGAGGCTCCCGCCACCAGCCTGCACCAAGACCGCGTCGGTGGGCGCGTTGAGATCGCCGCCGGAAAAACGCAAGCTGCGAAGCCCGGCGCGCCGATCGACCTTGCATTCGTGCATGGCGGGCAAAGTCATGCCCGGATTGAGCTTGCCATTGGCATGACCAAAGGCGCGGTGGGCCCGATTTCTCCTAGCTCGTCCTGCATATGCGCGCAGAAGGCCTGCACCTGCGCCTGTGCTTCGCAATGGAGGCCGCGAGCCACGCCGGCCCGATTGGTGAAGCCATGGCGCGCCGCCTGCTCGAGGAGAACGTCGAGAATGCCAGGAGCGATTTCGGGTAGAGGCGTGGGGGTCGTAGCAGCAATAGACCCCAGCCGCGTTTCGCAGTCGCCCACCAGGAACAGTGCCTGCCTGACCTGCATGCTGTTGGTCCACACACTTGCACTGGTAACATTCTAGCCGATGGCGGCACCAGCGGGTATCCTCCTTATCATTGAGGTGAACACCCGGGTCGCCCCTCACTCTTCCCTCTCTGACGGTTTTTTCTTATTGCCGGGGGTACCTCGCCAGGGCCGTTTGCTCAAGTGCTTGGAGGCACTGGCCGGGGCCGGGTGCCAACGCCCGCGTGATTGCGCTGCCAGCGCCGGCACCGCGTACTCTAAAGGAGCGACCATTGACCGGCAGCGATGGCGCAAACAACGATCACGGCGTTCGAACCCATATGTGCTGCGATCGGATCGGAGATTTTGCCCGTGCGATACATGAGTATCGCGTAGGCTGCACCAGCGAGGGTGCCAGCAAGCCAGCGCTGGTGCAGGACGCCAAAGAGCACCGATGACGCAAGGAGCGCCAACCATGGGAACCGTCCCGGCGCAGCCGTCTCGAAATGCCAGGAGGCCAGTGCGTGATGCAGATAGCCGCGGAAGGCGAGTTCCTCGGCCAAAGGAACTATGACAATTGCGCCAAAGGCCCGCACAGCGAGCCATGCAGCGGCTGCCGCGGAGGGCAAGGCGTAGAGCCAAGTTTGCAGCCGGACCTCCTGTCCGGCCCCGGGGTCGGTGGCAACCCATATTACGCCGATGGCCAACCCAACCGTGGTGGAGAGGGGCGAGAAATTCGCGGCGAAACCTAGATAGACATCTCGGAACCGCCACAAGACGGCGCCGACGACCACAACCTTCAAGCCATAGAGCCACTGCTCGTGGGGAGCGAAAGCGGAAGCAATAATGGTGGTCGCCATGAGCGCGATGAAAGGCAGCAACAGGGCATAGACCAATCGGACCTTCGACGCAGGAGGAGTAGCTCGTTGCAACTGCGGCTGCACGCGGAAATAGCTGCTTCGGTGCGAGATCGCCATCAGGCCCACTGTGACGAGAAGGAAGGCTATCCAACCGGCCTGCGAGTGGAACCCGTCGGCGGCCACGGACGGCGACAGGTGGGCGCCGATGCTCACCAAAGCCGCTATTCGCGCTGCATTGAGCAGCCAAATCGCCGCAATACCGACTGGCAGGAGCAAGAGTGCGTTGGGGAAGCGCAGTTCGCTGCGAAAAACCCAAAAATAGAGGGACATGAAGGCGATCACCAGACCAATGCCCTCGTAGCCGGAGCATTCCGGAAGAATGAGTACTCGGAACCCGCCCGCGCCCAAGACCTGCCGCGAGGCGTCAACGGTCACGCCCGGCTCGTAAAGGGACAGCAGCCACGCTGCGACCGCAAGAGTGGCAGACGATAGGGTGCGCCAGCTCTGCCGTGACAGCTCGCCTGCAAGAAGCACGAATATCGCGCCACTCAAAGCCAGTGCGGCCTCGATGGGGAGCAAACGGAGGAGCCTCGCCCAAAAGGCGGGTGATGCTGCCAACAGCGCAAGCGAAACAGCGTTGGCCAGCAGCAGGCCGCAGTACACCCAAAACCAAGCCCAGGGGGGCTCCTGAGTGGTTGCCACATGGCCGGTGAAGGCGATGGTAGCGCCGACCAGCAGGGTGAAGATGGAGAAATTGGCCAGGAGTGCCGGAAGCCAGTTGTGGCTTGCACCCGACCGGACCCAGTCATTGAGAATAACGAAACGCTTCGGCCATGCCACAATGGCAAATACCACCGTGGCAAGGACCACTACATGAACCAACTTCTTTGCATAGGAAACAGGATTGGACCACTCGTGCAAATCAGTCGGGAAGTAGAAGAGGTAGGATACAATCCAAATTTCAATTAGACATATAGCCAGCCACGCGACGCAGCGTTTCGATGCCGCTCGCAAATCTACAACGTCCTCTGGGTGCCTGTGGGCTCCCTCGCCTGAACCCACAAGTCCCGGACTTTTATCGCCGATCATCTGCAGGCTAGAGGTGCAACGCTGGCCGCGCGTGCACCAGACTATCCCTTGGACCTGCTGCGAAGCAGGGCGACAACGGCAGCGACCAGAGCTAACGCTGCTATGCCGGCAGGACCATTGATCTCAGGATTTGCGATTGCGCCGCCGCCACCGCCACAGCCCCACCCAGTTCCGGGATCACAGGCGGCGTTCGCTCCGCTCGCCCAAAGCAGGGCAGGGACCGTAAGAGCAATCACTACGTCGCTAACTTTCCATTGCATGACCCACTCCCTGTTTTACTAGAGCTCTACAAGTCTCCATCAATCTTGCCTCGTGGCAAAGCGCCCCCACTCTTGGATCCGATTAGGAGCTTGGTCAGAACCTATAGTTGATCCCTGCCCGCAAAATCTGGGTGCTCAATTCGACATTGTGGTCGAAGACAGTATTTAAAGGTCCTGCCGCGGAGTTCTGAACTCTGGCGCGTGGTGTATCAACACTGCCAAAATCGGCGAACAGATACTCGGCGTTCATCGTCCAGTGCCCATCTATTGCGAATTCGACCCCTCCGCCCAGAGTCCATCCCGCCCGAACTTCCGTGACCGAAGCTTGCTCAGTACTCGTAGTGGCGGTAATGGCAGTATAGGCGTGCGCGTACTTCAGTTCGGTGACCGCTAGCCCACCGGTCGCGTATAGCAACATGCGATCGTGAACGACGCCTACACGGGGGCGGATCGTCAATAGCCAGTTCGTCTCCACCTCGTCGCGCACCGCGATCGACGTGACGCCAGCTATGGGGTTCAGCCGCACAAGGTCACGCGACCCCCGCAGTGACATCGACCCAAAATCCAGCACTCCTCCGAGGACAAAACTGCCCGACTGAACATTAAAACCAGCCTGCGCTCCAAGAACGCCCCCCTTGGCGCCGACGCTCACATTGTTTATGGCGTTGACAGCGTCCAATAGCGGCTGCGTATGAGCAGGCACGCCCCCATCATTGAGAATCAAGGACGTAACATCCAAATCGCCCCATGCACCACCTGCGTGCACGCCCACGTACCAGCCTGTCCAGCTGAATGGTCGCGCACCCGAAAGCGCTCGCCGAGGTGTTCCCGCACCGAGTTTCGCGAGGTCTGCCTGCGCTCCGGGAAGCGTAGAAGAATCCGCCGTCGCCTTGTGGCCTGAGTTGAACTCACCCCAGGCGCCACCAATGTTGGCGCCAACATACATACCAGGCCAAACCTGCCCAGGGGCTGATCCTTCTTGCGCCAGGGCGGGGGCAGCTGCGAGAAAAGACACCGAACCCGCAAGCACAAATAATTTTGACACGCAACGCATGAACAGCCCCATACACAACAAACTTTGGCGTTCATACCGAATTGGTCCCCACCTGTGGTGATCTCCCAGCCACACCTGGACCTGAATCCCTTACACAAAAGACTTCTGCGCAAACAGCTCGACGAATAGCCTCAGACATGCCCGCCCAATGGCGCAGAAGGGCTCGACCCACCCACAGAGCCCCCTGGCGCGGATGAGAGGCATTAGGGGCAGCCCCACATCAAGCCTCGGCCAGCCGCCATTCCGAGCCATGATGATGACGGCGTTGCTGTGTTGTGCGCGTACTGACTACACTTATCGGGCGGATCGAGCATGCACTGAGCGGAGCGATATTATGCTCCTTGTGGCCCAGCGGAGGCGGCCAACGACATCGAAGAGGGCCAGCTTTTGCGGTAAGGACAAGCGCGGCACCAGATGGCGATTTGGGCGGCTGACAAGGAGAGCGGCTGGCCGAACTCAAGCCGTGCTGCATGCGCAGGCCAAAGCGTTGATCGCCCGGCGGCTGCGCGGGTCTGCTGGTCACGCTGCAGATCTGCTTCCTGGCCGGCGGGGCCTTGGCGTGCGTGCGCTCCCGTGAGAAACGCCTTCATTTGCCGCTAACGCGGGCGTCTTGAGCCCCAATCTCAAGCAGTGTTGTCGAAGTCAATGACCGCCGGGATGGTCTTGAGCAGCAGCAAGAGGTCAAGCCCCAGCGACCAGCGGCGCGCATAGTAGCAGTCGCGCGCGACGCGGCCCCTATAGCCCACGCTGCTGCGCCCCGTGGCCTGCCACATCCCAGTTAGACCTGGCCGCGCCTTGAGGTAGGCGCCGGCATGATGGCCATAACGGGCGATCTCGTCGGGTAGTACCGGACGCGGCCCGACCAAGCTCATGTCGCCGCGCAGCACGTTGAACAGCTGCGGCAGCTCGTCCATGCTGGACTTGCGCAGGACATTGCCCAAGCAGGTCACCCGCGGATCGTTCTTGAGCTTGCGGGTCTGATGCCATTCCTCGGCTGCCGCGGGATTGGCCAGCAGGTGCCGGTCCAACACTTCATCGCCATCCCGCACCATCGTGCGAAACTTGTAGCAGATGAAGCTCTTGCCATCGAAGCCCACGCGTTCCTGCGCGAAAAGGATCGGCTTCCCGAGCAACAGGCGGATCAGTCCCGCCACAAGAATCATGATCGGTGCCAACAGGACAAGCGCGATCGAAGCTCCCAAAATGTCAAAAATCCGCTTGGGTACGCCACCAAGCGGCCCGGCCTGTTTTCGTCGAAACTTCCGCCTCGAGTCCTGCCCTGCCGCCCTGTTGCGGGAGAAGAAGCTCGCTATCTCGCTGGCCGATCGTGGAAGGCCACTAACGTCGTCGTCGGCAAGATCCGTCTTCAGAATGTACGCACACATAGAACTTCCCGCACACCAACGTACTAATTCAGGTCTCCTTAACTCTTGCTTTGCACAAAAAGCAAGAACTCAAGCCATCTGGGCAGCGCACTCTGGTTACTTTGTGTTGCGCCCCGATGACTGGCGTGTGGCGAAGGCCCTCACAGTTCTGCTCCAGCCGATGTATCAGCTGGCCGTCGCTTCTGCACCTTGCGTGAACTATGTATCGAGTCCCGATCTTGGGAACGTAGAGCGAACAATGAGCTTCCGGTGGATTGTTTCAAACAAAAGGGCCAGCGGCGATTTCCAAGAGTGCCTCTTTCTTGAGAATCACGTGCAGCTGTCGCGGGGGCCCTGAAGTTGAGGCTCACCGACACGCCCAAATTCAAGAAGCAGCTTCACGTGCGCCGAGATGCAATCTACAGAGGCTTAAGGGCATTGTTGCCGGGCTGACAAGGGCGGCAAATCGGATTCTATCCATGATGAGGACATTGTGAGGCGCGCTCGGCGAGGTGCCGCACAGGCGCGGTTTGCAGGCCAGCAGTACAAGCTGCAGTCGCTGCTCGGCATCTCGATCGGGGCGATGCTGGGCGGCGCCAACGATCTGAGACGATCTTCCGCTGGGGCCGTCGCTTGAAGCCGAAGGCGCTGCGCCTGCTCGGGATCGATGACGACAAGGCGCCTTGGCACGCGACGTATCACGATGTTTTCAAGTCGCTTGATGCCGACGCCCTGGCAACTACGCTCGGCAGGTTCGCTCTGGGCAACGACCGCGCACGGCACATGCCATCGACGGCAAGACAGTCAGAGGCAGCCGGCACCTCGATCCCAAGAGCAGCCAGCACCGAGTGTCCAGTTGCTACGGCACCAATTGCAGCCCACGACACCGTCGAGCGTTCAGATGCGCCACAGGAACGAGGGCAAGCCTTCGGCCATGAAATACATCATGTGTCCGAGGACTACCGCGCTCATGAACAGCGCGACGAGGGCATCGTCCAGAACGGTGGGTTTGGCGCGCATGCAACTGCTCCTGTTGCCACAACTATGGCCGCCCCGGCTTGCGATCCCTTTAAGTAGGTCCGTCCAATTTTAGGGAATGTCGCGCCCGCTGAGGGACAGACCCATGCGGCGGCCCGGGATCGCTTGCCTCAGCCGTGTCGCCAAACGCCGCTTCTCTACTGGAAGTGAAACGGGATCGCGAACCGCAGCTGCGCCGACGTGGCTCCGGACGGAGGTGTGGGAAATGGCGCAGCGCTGCGCACCGCGGCAACCGCCAGCTGATCGAGTTGGCTGTCGCCCGACGAGCGGGCAAGACCTGCGTAGGCGAGCCCCCCTGAGGGGGTAAGCCCGAACTGCACCACGGCAGTACCCCGCAACCCGCCGCCCGGCGGCTTGTTGCCGGCAACACGCGCACGCACTTCCGCTGCATAGCTCACCATGGCCCCGCTGCTTGCCGACACGCGCTCGCCGCCCTTGCCCTTGCCGGCACTCGACTTCGACGTGACGCCGCCCTGCGGCGCGGGATTGGCCGCCTTTTTCTCCTCCTGCTTTGGTTGCTTGTGCTTTGCCGGCGCGTCGTCCTCCGCGAGCCCGCCTTTAGGGGGCGGCGGGATGACCTCGGTTGGGCCCAGCTCCGGAACAGGCGGCGCTTCGGACTTCGCCGGCGTCTCCTGCTTGACCGTGCGCGCCACCTCCTCCGTCGCATCGGGAATGATGATGGGCGGCTGCGGCACAACGATCTCGATCTTCGGGGCCTTCGTTGGCTCGGGCTGCACAGGCTGAGCATCGAAAGCTTCGGTCTTGCCTTCGACGGGCGCGGTCGCTTCAGGAGACGGTGCCGGCTCGGATGCCTGCTGAGGCTGCGTCGCTTCAAGCGTGCGGCTCTCGACGATCTCGACGCTGATGGCGTCGCTGGGCCGGTCGAGCGCGCCCGTGTCGGTGTTGCCGTGCCAAGCAAGGAAGGCATAAAGCGAGCCCGCATGCAGCGCGAGGGACAACGCCGCTGCCACCTTGATGGCGACACGCCGGCGGCGCTGGGCCGGGGAGATCGGCGGCAATATTAGCGCGTTGGCGGTCGACGTCGGTTCTTCCGGTCGTTTGGCGGGCACCACAGCGCCAGGCCTGACCGGCTTCAGGGCGCCGAACGCGGCGAGCGCCTCGGAAACGGCGGTACCGTCCGGTTCGCGTGGTTCGCTTTCGCTCGCGCCTTCGACAAGCCGCTGCACTTGGCCTGGCCGCCCCTGCACTATTGCCGCGCCTGGCGCCTCAACCGCCGCCGAGCATCCTTGCCCGCAAGGCATCGAAGCGTTCGACCTGCTCGGGGAGCAGATTGCGCTCCTTGTCACGCCGGACGAAGATCTTGAACATGGCCTCACCAGCCGCGTTGAAGAACTGCAGCGAGCGTGATGGGCGCCCCATGAAGGGCCGACTGACGAACGCTATGTGGCTGCAGTTCTCGGCCTTGATGTGGCCACCGATGGGGCTGTCGCCGTGCAGATTGAAATAGCCTCGCCCGAATGTGCCCGGCGGGATTTTGCCGGCGCACTCCAGCACAATGTCGGCGGTGTGCACGATGAACAGCACCTCGCCCCATTCGGTGACGGCCTTGAGGATGTCCTCGAACTTGGAGCCGGGCAGGATGGTCCGGTGCTCCTCCGGCAGTGCCCGCAGCACTTCGAATGTGCTGACGGAGTAGTCGCGGGCGATCTGCTCGAGAACCCCGTCGGGGTTCTGGCGCAGCCGCTCCGCCAAGGGTGGGCGCTCGGCGACGGTGCGCGCTCATGGGACCCCCGCTCATTCCGCTGCCACGCGTCGCACTGCGCCGTCGGCGGTGACTTCCTGGAGAACGTGGAACCCCTCGAACTCGGGATGACCGAGCGTGGTCGGCTTCTGGTTGCCGGCGCGCGCGTGCGCCTTGCGGAAAGCCTCCGACTTGGTCCAGTTCTCGAAATCGGCATGGCTGCGCCACATCGTATGCGACGAATAGAGGATGTGGTCCTCCCGCTCAGGGCCCCTCAGCAGGTGGAAGGACATGAAGCCCGGCAGCTCGTGCAGGTAGCTCTCGCGGCTGAACCAGACGTTCTCGAAATCCTGCGTGCAGTCCTTGAGGACCTTGAAGCGGTTCATGGCGATAAACATTTCGCATCTCCTTCGTCGTTGTCCAAGCCCCCGCGCCCTGCTTCGTCCTGGGCAGCGAGAACAGTAATAGCAGCGGGTGATTTCCAGTCACCCGCTGCTGCACAGCGTCCAAGCAGATCCAACGGTGCGTCTGCCGACGCCGCGTCTCGATCCTATGGCGCAGCTCCCTGGCCCAACGCCGAACCGCATGGTGAGTCCAACCCTGGCCGAGAGGCCCGGGCTGTTCGACTGATCGAGGAACTGGCGATAGTTCCTGTCGAACATGTTGTCGATGTTGAAGTTCACCGCGGTCCATGGGTTGATGTCGTATTGGGCAAACAGATCCACCACCGTATAGCCGTTGGACGGTAAAATCGCCGGCGGCGGACCGGGCGGCGGTGGCGGCAAGCGCTTTTGCTCGTCGACGAAGCGCATGCGCGCTCCAGCGACAAGCCTGTGCTCCAACGCCCGCACACCCAAGGTCAGCGTGACCTGGTCGGCCGGGATCGAGAGCAAGCCTTGGCCAGTGGCCTCGTTGATACCGCGCAGCTGGTGATAGCCCAGGCCCATGAACCAGGTCCGCGCGTCGTAGAAGGCCTCGACCTCGAGGCCCTCGATCTTCGCATTGGCGATGTTCTGGTACTGGGCCGAGCCGTTTGGGGCCGGCGTCTTCAACTGCACGATGTCGATGTAATCATCCACCGTGTTGGTGAACGCGACGACCCTGCCGCGGAACGCATCGTCCTTCTGCAGCACGTTGTCGAACTTCAGGTTCACGCCGCCTTCCCAATTGTGGGCAGTCTCCGGGCGCAGGCCGGGGTTGGGCAGCAGAACGAACGGCGACGGCGGCGGATGCGTGCCGTGGATCAGCGTCTCGGTGATCGCCGGCGCGCGGTAGCCTTCGGCGTAGGTGCCGAAGACGGTGACGCCCTTGAACAGCTGATAGCCGACCGTGACCTTCGGAGACAGGCGGTTGCCATCGGAGGAAATGCCCGACGACTCCAACTCGTAGGTGTCGTAGCGCAACGCAGTGATGATTTCGAGCGTGCTGAAGACGGTCAGCTGGCTCTGCACGAACGCGCCGGCCACGGTGCGCTTTCCGCCAGGTGTGAGCTCGTCGCTATTGCCCAGCGGCGCATTGTCGAACGTGAAGACGGTGTCGTGGAAGGCGTCGCCGCCGTACGTCAGCGCCCACTTCATGTTGCCGAAGTTGAAGCGGGAGGTGTTGCTGACGTCGAAGCCTTGCGTCTCGACATCGAAGCCGCGCTTGGAACCGACGGGCTCCAGCCCGGAGGCCAGAACCCTCTGATGCAGCGTGGTGTTGTTCTGATAGATCTTGGCGCTGAAATCGGCGAGCGGCGTGTCGGGCCGCGCAAACGTGTAGCCAAGGATGAATTGCTGGTTGTGCACGTCCGAGTCGCGCCGTGTCGAGCTGGTGGCAGTCGGCCGGTCGACGAATTCGGAGTTGAAGTCGATGATGGTGCCGGTGAACTGGTGGCCGGGTGCCGGGCGCCAGCGGCCCTTCACCAGCGCCGAACTCGTTGTCCTCTGCCTGAATCCAGGACCTTGACGCCCGCGCCATCCTCGTAGTTGCCGATGTTGCGCCAATTGACCTGGCCCAGAATATCGAAGTTTCCGAGCTTCATGGCGCCGGTCTCGCTGACGAGCGTGCCGTCGCCGTTCGAGGCGTAGCGAATGCGGCTGCGCAAGGCCGCCCACTCGTTGCCGCGCAGGATGTCGTCGGCATCGAGCACGGTGAAGGCGGCGACGCCGCCGATCGCGCCCGAGCCATAGATGACCGACGTGGGCCCGCGCGTGATGTCGACGCCCTTCAGCATCTCAGGCTCGATGTAGTACACGCCATTGGCGATGTGGCCGCTGCGCTGAAAATTCTGCCGCGCACCGTCGATCAGCACGTTGACGCGCCCGAAATCCTGCAGGCCGCGGATGTTGACGGACTGCGCCGTATCGCGCGCCGACTCTGCCGTCGTCACGCCCGGAATCGTGCGCAGGAACTGGGAGGGCCGGTCCGCCTGGAACTCCTCCAGCTGCTGCTTGGTGATCACGCTCGAGCCGCTGAGCGCATCGATCGCGCTCTCGGGTGTCTTGGTCGATGTCACCACGATGCCTTCCAGCGGAATTCCCTGCGCTGCCGCAACTCCGCCGGTAGACAACAGAACCGATACGCACCACGCAAACCTACGCAGCCAACGCCTACGCATACGCAACCCCCGTCCCCAACCACGACTTCGTTGAATCGGCTAGCTGGCTGACGAGCGCGCGTGGCGCCTATTGGCGGGCTTGCTATGCCTCGCGCGCACTACGGCGCTCGAAGCTTGCCCCCGCTTTCGACGAGGGCTTGCAAAGCTAGTATTTGTTGACCTATTCAGTCAACAATGTGCGGGAGACGCGTCGCAACCGGCAAACCCGGCGCAGCTTTTGAGCAACACCTGAGCGAAAGATCCGTGCCCGATGGCGGTAAGCGACCAACCACTCGAGCCTCCGAGAACGCCGCCTGTCGAGGCGGCCACCAAGCTGCGCCGCCTCAAGGTGAGCGAGCTGCTCGCCGGCGAGCGCGAAGTCATCCTGGAGCACAACGGGCAAGAGTACCGTTTGCGGATCACCGCCAACGGCAAGCTGATCCTCACCAAGTGAAAGGTACGCACATGCACGCTCCCAGAGGCAGCGCGCTGACGGCTCACGCGCTTGCGCTCACGGCCGTTCTGCTGGCGGTGCCGGCGGCGGCTGCAGGTCACGGTCGTCGATGCCGGCGGGCGCAACGTGCCACGTCAGCGACGCCTCGCGCATCCTGTCGATCGGCGGCGATGTGACGGAGATCGTCTATGCGCTCGGCGCCGGTGCCCGCGTCGTCGGCGTCGACACCACGAGCCAATTTCCGCCCGAGGCGCTCAAGGAGAAGAAGAGCGTCGGCTACATGCGCGCACTCTCGAGCGAGGGCGTCATCTCGGTAGCCGCGACCGCTGGTGCTGGCCTCCGAGCGCGCCGGCCCGCCGGAAGTCGTCAAGACGCTGAAGACCACCAGCGTGCCCTACATCGAGGTGGCCGATCAGAGCTCGGCGGAAGGTATCGTCGGCAAGATCCGGCTGATCGCCAAGGCGGTCGGTGCAGAGGCCGAGGGCGAAAAGCTTGCTGCAAAGGTGATGGCCGATTTCAAGGCGCTGGACGAGGCGAGGGCCAAGGTCCAGCGGCCGCTGCGCGCGCTGTTCGTGCTGGGAGTGCAGAACGGGAGGGTGATGGTGGGTGGCCAGAACACGAGCGCAGACGCGATCCTCAAGCTCGCCGGTGCGACCAACGTGGCAACGGCGGTGAACGGCTTCCGCCCGCTGCCCGACGAGGCGATCGTGGAGCTAGCTCCTGACGTGATCGTCGCCATGCGACGCTCCAGCGACAACGATGCCCACGACCTCTCCCAGCTGTTTGCCATGAAGGGCATCCAGTCGACCCCTGCCGGAGCCGCCAAGCGCATCGTCATGATGGACGGTCTCTATTTGCTGGGCTTCGGACCGCGGGCCCCGGCAGCCGCGCGTGATCTGATGGCAGAGTTCTATCCCGAGCTCGCCGGCAAAGCTGGAGCCACCGCTCGATGACCGCAGCGCTACATGCGACCGAGAGCACGGCCGAAGCGCGCGCGACCGGCTCACAGCAACTGATTGCAATCGCGGCGGTGGCTCTCGTAGTGGCTGCGTTCCTGGCCCTTTCGATCGGCCCTACGGGCATCACGCTCGCCTCGCTGCCGCGGGTCGCTTGGGCAATGATCGCCGGCCGCGCCGAGAGCGAGGTGGCCCGCGAGCAGCTGGTTCTCTTCGACATCCGGCTGCCGCGGCTTCTGCTCGGCATGTTCGTGGGCGGCTCGCTGGCGGTGGCGGGCGCTATGATGCAGGGCATGTTCCGCAACCCGCTGGCAGACCCCGGCCTGATCGGGGTGTCCTCGGGTGCGGCGCTGGCCGCGGTTGCGACTATCGCGCTCGGCAACGGCCTGGCGGCGCCCTGGATCAGGGCCTTCGGGGCCTACGCGCTGCCGGTTGCGGCTTTCGCCGGCGGCATAGCTACGACCGCCGTCCTGGTCGGTCTCATCAGCCGCCGCGGCCAGCTTGCCGTCGGTAGCCTGCTACTTGCGGGCATCGCGCTGGCCGCGCTCAACTCTGCGCTGATGGGGCTCATTGCCTTCATGAGCGACGACCGCGAGCTGCGCGACCTTACACTGTGGTTGCTGGGCAGCCTCTCGGGCGCCAGCTGGCCCAAGGTGTTAGCCGTGCTCCCGTTCGCAGTGATCACGTTCGCTTTCCTGCCGGGGCTGATCCGTGGCCTCAACGGCCTGTTGCTCGGGGAGGCCGAGGCCTTTCATCTCGGCATCGACGTGGAGAAGACGAAGCGGGTGATCGTGCTCGTCACCTCTGCGGCAGTCGGCGCTGCGGTTGCGGTCTCCGGCATCGTCAGCTTCATCGGTATCATCGTGCCCCACGTCGTCCGGCTGCTGGCGGGTCCGGACCATCGCGTCGTGCTGCCAGCAAGCGCGCTGATCGGCGCCACGCTGGTGCTGGTGGCCGACATCTTCGCCCGCATGCTGGTGCGGCCCGCAGAGCTGCCCCTGGGCGTGGTGATGGCGATCATCGGCGCCCCGATCTTCCTGCACTTGGTGGTCAAGCGCGGGATGGCGGCGGGCTGATCCATGCTCCAGACGCGCGACCTCACGTACACCATCAACGGGCACACGCTGGTCGCGGGTGTCGATATGGACGTGCGGCCGGGCCGCGTGACGGTTCTGATCGGGCCCAACGGCGCGGGCAAGTCGACCCTGTTGCGTATCCTGGGCGGCGAGTTGAAGCCGACCCGCGGCAGCGTGCGACTGGATCAACAGGAGCTCGGCTCTTTTTCCGCAGCCCAGCTGGCGCAGCGGCGCGCGGTGGTGCCGCAATCGAGCCTGCTTGCTTTTCCCTTCACGGTGCTCGAAGTCGCCCTGCTGGGCGTCAGCGTGCCAGGCTTCGACACGGCGCCCCTGCAGGCGAGGGCGGCCGCGCTGGCAGCCCTCGATGCAGTCGGCCTGCGCGGGCTTGCCGGCCGGCTCTACGTGCACCTCTCGGGCGGAGAGCGCCAGCGGGTGCACATCGCCCGCGCCCTCAGTCAGCTCAGTTTCGCGGCGGCACGACCCGGCGAGACCCGGTGCTTCCTGCTGGACGAGCCGACCGCCAGCCTCGACCTCGCGCACCAGTCACTGGTTCTGGCCGCCATTCGCGCGCAGGCGCAGCTTGGAATGGCGGTCGTGGCGGTGTTCCACGACCTCAATTTGGCCGCCACGCTGGCCGACGACCTGGTCTTGATGGAGCGGGCACGGGTGATGGCTACGGGTGATGCTGCCTCCGTCATGACGGACGACCTCTTGTCGCGCGCCTACGGCTGCAGGGTGCTCACCAATCAGACCCCCGGCGCGGGCCGCTCGTTCGTCCTGCCGCCCGCAGCTTTCACGCCCGCGCAGCTGTCGGAGGCGGCCCGTTGAGCGCATCCGGAGCCCTGCTGCGCCACTCTACCCCGTTGGGATTTGAGGAAAACAACGAGCTGTGCTCAATTAGGCGCCACACAAGGAGTGACCAGACCGATGCGCCTGACCAAGTCGACGAGCCACGCCATCCGCATTCTGATCGACTGTGCGCGCGCGAGCGGCGATCTCACCAAGGTCGCGACCCTGTCGGAGCGCCTGGGCATCACGCAGCAGAACGTGTTCAAGATCGTCAACCTGCTCACCAAAGCCGGGTTGGCGGAGGCGGTGCGCGGCCGCCATGGCGGAGTGCGGCTGGCGCGGCCGGCCGAGGCGATCCGCATCGGCGATGTGGTGCGGGCCACCGAGGTCACCCATGTGGAGATCGAGGAAGGCGCGCCGGCGGCGAAGCGCGGACGCGGCCACGGCGTCAATCGCATCCTGGACGATGCGCTCGAGGCCTTCATCGAGGTGCTCGACCAGCACACCATCGCCGACATGGCCAAGAGCCATCCATCGCCCCTGCAGGCAGCATCCGAGCGCAAGGGCAAGAGCGGCGGGGCCCGCAAGGCATCGTTTGCCGGCGCGCGTGCGCGCCGCATGGTGTTAGGCAACACCTGACGCAAGACATGCCCGAAGCTGGCATGCGCTCGACCGTCCGTTTCGATGCATTCTAAGACGAATTCTAATGTGAGGCCGCGCACTTGACAGTTCCGCTCGGCGCGCAGAAATGTTGACGTGGCGCCTCAATAAAGCGCCCGCAGGATTCCGATGTGGGGCCTTGAACCCCATCAATTGGAGAGTACACGATGATCCGAGCGGCCCTGTCAGGGAGCGCGCGTGCGGCAGACAATGCCGCCCTCACCCCGAGACCCGAAGCCGGAGGCCGCCCATGAAGCGGGTCGGCCACTTACCTGGCAGCAGCACAAGACGGGACGTTGCTGCGGCACCGGGGTTTGCGGGCCCGGAGCGGCTCGTGGGATTGGGGTTCCGCTACTGGCTGGACGGATATCGCACCGGCGACATCTCCAGCTGGGAGAAGGTCTGGTGCACCTATTCGAGCGCCATGGGTGCGACCGCCGCCAAAAGCGCGGTAACCGAGCTCTCCTGCTGGGTTCGCGCCATCCATAGCCATACCCACCGACCGCTCGAGACATCGGCCGGCGACTGCGCCAGCTTCTGCCGCGACGAGTGCGTGGCGATCGCCATGATTGCGGCCTGCCAGCATCAAGCCTGCCCTGCCATGCGGGCATGCGCGTTTGCGCTGCTCGGCTGCTCGATGATCGACGAGGTGGTGAACGGGGCGGAGAGCTTCGCCGAGACCATGCGCGATGCCGATCAAATGCTGTCGGCCAGCCACGCCTATAGCTTGCCGCTGCTGGCGGGGATGCCCGCGGCCACGGCGATGCGGCAGTGAAGGGCGAGACGTAACTCCATGATCGTCTGCTCCTGCGCCGCCATCTCGGACGCCGACATCGAAAAAGCGCTGGTCGAGATCATGAGCCAGCCCGGCGCGCCGCTGCCGACGCCCGGCGTCGTCTACCGCCACCTCGAGAAGCGGATGGTATGTTGCGGATGCTCGCCGCTGGCGGTGAGCACCATCTACCAGAAGATCGACGAGCTGGCGGAGAAGGGCGTCGTGTGCCCGTACGCCTGCGCGTGCGCACAAGGCCGCCTGCTCAAGGGCGCCAGCGAAACGCCGGCCATGCAGCTGATCCAGCGGGCGCCGCTCCGTCCGCAGCGCACGGAGCCGGCTTCAGCCGTTGCACCAATTCTGGTGGCCGCCGAATAGGCGTTTCGCCTCCCACGCCTGCAGATTAGGGGGCCGCCGCTTCGCTGGCCGCTGCCGGCATTCGCCCATTGTCGGCAAGGAAGCGCAGTCCTTGCGGCGTGATCGCCACCTGCACGTTCTGGCCAGCCACCCGCTCGCGCACAAGGAAGCCGTTGTCGACGGCGTCTTCCCAGACCGTGAGGCGGGGGCAGGACGTGCGCCAGGCCTCCATGACGTCGGCGTAGGGCCGCGGCGCCTTCGCAACCCACTCCAGCAGGTCGAGAATCAGTGGATCAAGGAGCTTGGACATCGCCCTACCCAGGGATCGTCTCGCAAAATCCTAGCAGATCGCCGTCTTCGATGCGACCAGGCCGATCGGCGGCCATTGCACAGAGCGTTCTCCAACGCTCTGGCTCGCCGGGCGCAAGTGTCGTAGGACGCGGAGCGCGCGGCCAATGCTGGGCCAGCTTGCGGCGGCGCGCACCGGACCCAGTCGGAACCGAGCCAGGCACGGGAGCAGCGGCATGAAAGGCAAGAAAGAGGTCATCGACATCCTGAACGAGGCCCTCAAGCTCGAGCTTGGCGCCATCAACCAGTACTGGCTGCACTACCGCATGCTGGACAACTGGGGCTACACCCGGCTCGGCAAGAAGGAGCGCAAGGAATTGATCGAGGAGATGCACCACGCGGACAAGCTGGTGGATCGCATCCTGTTCCTGGAGGGCCTGCCCAACCTGCAGCATGTGGCACCTCTGATGATCGGCCAGAACATCAAGGAGGTGCTGGAGTGCGATCTCAAGGGCGAGCACATCGCCCGCGACACCTATACGCGCGCCCGCGAGATCTGCCGCCGCAACGAGGACCTCGTGTCCATGCAGCTGTTCGAGGAGCTGCTGAAGGACGAGGAGGGCCACATCGACTTCCTCGAGACCCAGCTCGACCTGCTCGACAAAATAGGCGTGCAGAACTACGGGCAGCTGCAGTCCGACCCGGCGGACGAGGTGGGCGAGGAGGACTGACACGCGACGCCGGCACCGGGCTCGCCGGCAGGGTGGTCACCGTCCGCGGTACGCCGGCGGCCGCTTCTCGGCGAACGCTGCACGCCCCTCGGTCCAATCCTCGCTGTCGAAGATCGTATCGATCTGGGCGCGTGCCATGCCGGCCAATTCGGTGGGTCCTTTCGGCAGCGTCTCGGCGACGAAGCGCTTCAGCGCACGCGAGGGCAGCGGGGCCGTCGCGGCAATACGGCGGGCGTAGTCCAGCGCCGTGGGCATCAGGTCCGCCACCGGCACCACCTTGTTGACGTATCCGACCTCGTAGGCGCGCTGCGCGTCGATCGCCTCGCCGACAAGCAGCAGTTCCATGGCGATCTTGTGCGGGATGCGGGTGGCCAGCGCGCTGATGATGCCGCCCGTGAAACCGACCTTGACCTCCGGATAAGAAAAGCGTGCGTTCTCGGCGGCAACCAGGATGTCGCACATGGTGGTGAGCACCATGCCGCCGCCGACCACCCAGCCTGCCACCGCGCCGACGACCGGCTTGTCGACCGGCACGCCGACGCCGGGGATGCCGCGATAGAGCGTGGTGGGCACCGCCTTGAGATCGGCGCCGGCGCTGAATGCCTTGTCCCCCGCACCCGTCAGGACCGCCACACGATCCTCGTCGGAGGCCATGAAGCGTCGCCAGGCCTGATGCAAGCCCTCGACGATGGCGTCATCCAGCCGGTTCATCCGCTCGGCGCGATTGATGGTTACGGTCGCAATGCGATCCCGAGACAGGTAGGTGACGGCATCTTCGCTCATGGGGCGTCCTTGGGGGCTGGCTGCAGAGGTATCGAGAGTACGGCAGCCGGCGCGGACTGACCAACTGTTCCAGCCTGGCGCTCAGTCGTCGCACCACAGGCGCATCAGGTTGGCAGCGCACTTGGCCAAGAGATCGGCTTCCTCGGTCTTGCCCTCGCGCTCGAACAGGCGCCGGCGGGCGGTTTCGAGGTCGAACAGCAGCTCGCGCTGGGCGGGATCGCGCAGGTAGCTGCGCACCCAGCCGGCGGCCGCCAGCCGCTCGCCGCGCACGACGGGGGCGACGCGATGCAGCGTGGTGGCGGGATACGTGACGGCGCTGCCGGCCGCCAGCCTGAAGGCCTCCTGGCCGGAGGGCGTGTCGATGACGAGCTCGCCGCCGTCGTAGGTTGCCGGGTCGGAGAGGAACAGCGTGAACGATACGTCGGTGCGCTGGCCCGCTATCAGGGCATCGTCGACGTGGGTGCCGTAGACGTGGCCGGGCTGGTAGCGTGAGAACAAGGGGCCGATAATGGCCTTGGGCCGGGTGGCGAGCGCGAACACGGCATGCTGGAGGAGACGTGCTTCCACCAGTTCGCGCAGATGCTCGACCTCGGCGTCGGGGCGGGCCTGCAGGTTGGACTTGACGAGCTTCGCCGACCAGCCCGCCGTGGTCTTGCCGTCGACGAAGGTGGCGTTTGCCAGCCCCGTGCGAACGACCTCGACGTCGGCAGCGGACAGGACATCGGCGACGGCGACGATCATGGCACTCCCGGGTGCGGGCAATTCCTGAAAGCTGGAGTATACTTCAGCGGCAACACATCTTGGGAGGAGTATCATCGATGGCCAAGCTGACCCGCAAGCTCTGGGTGGGCATCGGGGCGGTGAGCCTCGTCGGCGCCTCCATGACGGGCACCCCGAGCGCGCAGGACAGCGGCCACAAGGGTCATGGGCCCGCGGCGCCGGCGCAGAATGCCACGCCCAATTCGGGCGAAGGCGGCGAAGCCTACCTGACCGACGGCGGCCCCAAGGATACGCGCATCCGCTTCTACCGTGACATCGAGCTGATGCGCGGGCATCTGCTGGTCGGGCACCAGCTGATCGAGCTCGACCTGTGGGACGAGGCACTGCCGCATTTCCTGCATCCCACGGAGGAGCTCTACGCGCTGATCGAGAAGTACATCAAGCTGCACAACATCCAGCCGTTCCGCCGCGAGCTGCAGGCGTTGGCCCAGACCGTGAAGGCCAAACGCAAGGGTGCCTATCAGCAAGCCTTGAAGGCGGTCGACCAGCGGCTCGATGCGGCGCTCGCCGTGGGCAAGAAGTACATGACGCCGGTGCGCAATTTCACGGTGCGCACGGCGGTGGAGGTGCTGCGGGTGGCGCAGTCGGAATACGAGACCTCCATCGAGGACGGCAAGTTCGTGAAGCCGGTCGAATATCAGGACAGCCGCGGTTTCGTCTGGCAGGCCGAGCGCATGATCGAAGGTGCGGCGGCAGAGCTTGCCAAGATCGATGCCGAGTCGCTCGGCAAAGTGCGTGCAGACCTCGCCAAGCTGAAAGCCGCCTGGCCGGCCCCCATGCCGCCGCCGGCGCCAATCCTCGAAGTGGGGCAGATCTCGGCCATCATCTCGGACATCGAGCTGCACATGTCGAGGTACTGAACCTTTGAAGGGGTGCGAGAGGACCGTGACGGACACCCCAGGCGAACCGGTAGGTTGGGTCGAGCGATAGCGATGACCCAACACGCCCCACATGCCGCACGCGGTGTTGGGTCTGCCCCCGCTTTCGCCGGTTGACCCAACCTACATTTATCGCCTTTGCGACCAGTGTGCTGGCGGGCTTCGGCGGCTTGGCGGCGGTGGCCCTGTGGCCCGCGGCGGAGACGGCGCGCGCACAAGGCTCCGATCCGTTCGCCGCACTGAAGGCCAAGTTCGCGCGGCCGACGTTCGTGCCGCAGCCGGCCGACAATCTGCCGACGCCCGCAAGAATCGCGCTGGGCAGGCGCCTGTTCGCGGACAAGCAGCTCTCGGCGACCGGCACCGTCGCCTGCGCCTCCTGCCACGATGCCACGCTCTCGTTCACCGACGGCGAGGTCAAGGGCAAGGGCATCACAGGCAAGCCGCTCGAGCGCCACACGCCGACGCTGTGGAACGTGGCCTTCGCGCCGCTGCTGTTCTGGGACGGGCGCGCCGCGAGCTCTGGAAGCGCAGGTGCGCTTTCCCGTGGTGCATCCCGACGAGATGGGCAGCAGCCTGGAAAGTGCGGCCTTGCGCCTGGCGCACGGATGACAGCTACCGGCGCGCGTTCGACGCGGCCTTTCCCGGGGACGCGGCAGTGTCGGCTGCCAACATCGCCAAGGCGCTGGCGGCCTTCGAGCGCACGCTGATCTCGCCGCCGACGCGCTTCGATCAATGGGTCGCCGGCAAGGCCGATGCACTGACGCCATCCGAGATCAATGGCTTTCGCATCTTCGCCGGCAAGGGTCGCTGCGTCGGCTGCCACAGCGGCTTCGCCTTCACCGATCACAACTTCTACGACATCGGATTGCCGGGTGGGGACAAGGGGCGCGGCAAGGAGATCGGCCTTGCCGCGGCGGATCATGCCTTCAAGACGCCGACCTTGCGCGAGCTGGCCTGGACCGCGCCCTACATGCACGACGGCTCGCTCGCCACCTTGGAGGACGTCGTGCGCCACTACGAGAGGGGCGGCGTGCGGCGTCCGACCCGCAGCAAGGACCTGCCGCAGAACTTCAAGCTGACCGACAAGGAGCGAACCGACCTCGTCGCCTTCCTGCAGTCGCTGTCGAGCGACAACCCACCCCAGCCGTCGACGGAAGCGTGGGTGGGCTCCGGCCAGCCGGAGCCGCCTCCGCGCCCCAAGGACACCACCGTGATCAGCCAGGCCGACAAGCAATTCCGGCCGGCGCACGTGCGCCTCAAGGCGGGGCAGACGCTGACCGTGCTCAACGACGACACCCGCACCCACAACGTGCGCATCTACGACCCGCGGCTCGATTTCAATTCGGGGGCCCAGGAGCCCAAGGAAAGCGTGACGATCCGCTTTCCGGCGGCCGGCACCTATCAGGCCTTCTGCGGCATCCACCCCTCCATGCGACTGACGGTGGAGGTGGAGTAGGCGAACGGGCGCCGTTGCAGCCGAAGCCGCCGGCGGTGCGGTTTCTCTACGATGTCAAAGAGCGCGGACGCCCTCCCGGGCGCCGGCCGCCGGCCTTGCGCTCATCTCCTGCGAAACGAGAGCCGGCCCACGGCAAGGCGCATTTCTCGCACAGGCCGGAGAGGCGGGGATAAGGATCAGGCGTCGATGAGATGCGGGGCGATGGCCGCCTCGTTCCATTCGAGCCCGGTGCCGCGGCGTGTCGGGCGGGGTGGTGAAGCCTTTCACGGGCAGCAGCGGGATCGCGGATCAGATCCTGGCCCCAGTCCATGAACTCCAGCCAGTGCTTCGTCGGCGTGGCGGCCAGCACGTGGGCGGAGTAGTCGGGCGAGAGGTGGGAGGAGAACGGCACCGCGCGCGCCTCCGCCACGCGGGCAAGCCGCATCCAGCCGGTGACGCCGCCGATGCGCAACAGGTCCGGCATGATGTAGTCGCAGGCGCCCATCTCGATCGCCGCCTTGCCGACGCGCCAGCTCCACCAGTTTTCGCCGATCTGGATGGGCGTGGCGAGCTTGGTGGCGAGGCGGGCCTGCGTGTCGTAGTCGTCGTAGGCGACGGGCTCCTCGATCCAGGCGAGGCCGAGGCCGTCGATGGCGCGGCAGGTCTCCAGCGCAGTGGCCGACGGCAGACCCTGGTTGAAATCGCAGGAGATGGCGATGTCAGGGCCGACGGCATCGCGCACGGCCTTGTAGGCGGCGACCTCGCCGGCGGCATGCGGGCGACCCATGCGCAGCTTTACGTGGTTAAATCCACCGTGCTCGACGAGCATCTCCTTGGCCTCGCGGGCAACATCGGCAGGCTCGGCGATACCGAGGCCGCAGCTGTGATAGGTGGGAAGCGGCGCGTTGTTGCCGCCGAGCAGCCGCCACAGCGGGACGCCGGCCTCGCGCGCCAGCGCGTCGTGCAGCACCATGTCGAACATGGAGAGAGCCATCTGCGCCGCGCCCTCGTGGCCCAGGTGCGTCAGGCGCTTCTGGCAGGCGTCGTGGACGGCCGGGGCTTCGGCGAAGCGTGATCTTGCGGCCCCTAACCGAGCTGACCAGGTCCTCGAGCAGGATCGGCACGACCTCCAGGCCGATGGGGAGAAAGGTGAAGCACATCGCGCGGCCGTAGCCGCCGCCTTTCAGCTCGAGGTCGATCAGCAGGAACGGCCCCTTGGTGAAGCGGCCGACGCGGGTGTTGAGCACGCGTCTGACGGGAACCAGCGCGCGGCGGATGCGGATGCCGGTGATCTCGATGGTGGGGTTCATCTCACGTCCTCGTGCCGGCTGCTGTTCCCTCTCCCCATTCTTCATGGGGAGAGGGTTAGGTGAGGGGCAGAAGCTTGCTGCGGCGTTGGTTGCTACCCCTCACCCCGACCCTCTCCCCGCGAGCGGGGAGAGGGAGAGGCTCAGCGCATGCGGCCGGCGACGGTGACGCCGGGCGGCGGAGGAAACGAGTCCGGCACGAAGAAATCGGGTGCCAGCTCGACGCTCTTGTCGACGCGATACTTCTCAAAGTCCTTCACCCCGTGCTCGTAGAGCAAGGTGTCGTCGATGCAGAAGCGCCCCGTGAAGGTCTTGGCGTCTTGGGTGAGGATCAGGTGCGCGGCATCGCCCATGATCTCCGGCGTGCGGCTGCGGCGCATCAGCTCGTCGCCGCCGAGCAGGTTCTTCACCGCCGCGGTGGCGATGGTGGTGCGCGGCCACAGCGTGTTGGCGGCGATGCCATCACCCTTCAGCTCGCCCGAGAGACCAAGCGCGATGATGCTCATGTTGAACTTGGCCATCGAGTAGGCGACGTGCGGGGCGAACCACTTGGGCGCCATGTCGAGCGGCGGGGAGAGCATCAGGATATGCGGGTTGGAGGCCTTCTTGAGGTGGGGGATGCAGGTCTTGGAGACGAGGAACGTGCCGCGCGCGTTGATGCCGTGCATCAGGTCGTAGCGCTTCATGTCGGTCTGCGTGCTGGGCGTGAGCGAGATGGCGGTAGCGTTGTTGACGCAGATGTCGATGCCGCCGAACTGCTTGACCGTCTGCTCCACCGCCGCGGCCACCTGCTCCTCCAAGCGGATGTCGCAGACGAGGGGTAGCGCCTTGCCGCCGGCTGCCTCGATCTCCTTGGCGGCGGTGTAGATGGTGCCCTCGAGCTTGGGATGCGGCTCGGCCGTCTTGGCGGCAATGGCGACGTTGGCGCCGTCGCGCGCGGCCCTGAGCGCGATCGCCAAGCCGATGCCGCGGCTGGCGCCGCTGATGAAGAGTGTCTTGCCCTTGAGCGTTGCCATGCGTCTCCCTTTCAGAATGCGCGGGCTTGCATACCCGCGACGTAGTGCTTGAGGTACTGGCCGACGAAATCGTGGTCCACGAAACGCCGATACGCCTTGGTCAGCCGGGTAGTCAGCGGGCCCCAGACTTGGTCCTTGGGGCCGATCTCGACCCCGTTCACCTTCGTCACAGGGCAGATGCACAGCGACGTGGAGGTCAGGAAGATCTCCTCAGCATTGTAGGCGTCGTAGAGGTCGATGTCGGCCTCGCGGACGGCCAAACCCTCCTGGCGCGCGAGATCGATCACGGTCTGGCGGCTCACGCCCGGCAGCACGTACTTCTCGCGCGGGGTGAGGATCTCGCCGTCGCGCACGGTGAAGATGTTGGAGCCCATGCCCTCGCAAAGATTGCCGTTGACGTCGAGCAGCACCGCCCAGGCCTCGGGGTCGATGCTCTGCACCTCCTGATTGGCGACGATCAGGTTGAGGTAGTTGTGCGTCTTGGCGCGCGGGGTGAGCGAGTCCGGCGGCACGCGCCGGTGCGAGGGAGTCACCACGCGGATTCCCTCCTTGAACAGCTTGGCGCGCTGCTTGAGCGGCAAGGGCGAGCATTCCAGCACGACGTTGGGGCCGTGATAGTCGAGGTTGTCGCCCGGCGCCTTCTTGACGCCGCGGCTGATGCGTTGTCCGACCCAATAGTCGTCGTCGGGGCCCAGGAGATGGCGGTTGCGCTCGAACAGCTCCTCCGTCAGCGCGCACATTTGTTCCGGCCCGAAGCCCGGATCGATGCGCAGGTACTTGAGCGAACGGTAGAGGCGGTCGACGTGCTCCTTCACCTTGAACAGGCGATGGCCGAAGCTGCGGGTCATGTCGAAGCCGCCGTCGCCGTAGACCCAGCTCGAATCGCGAAACGGTATGCGCACCTCGCTCTCGGGAACGAACTTTCCGTTGAACCAGGCGACCCGCTCGTTGGCGCGCGTTGGCATGTCGATCCCCTGTGAGCAATGCCGGCGTCGGCGACGCCTCACAGTATAGAGCTGCAGGCGCCGGCTCAACCTCAAGGGGGTACCGTCACGCCGGGCGGGCGGCACTTCCCTTCAGGTGGCGGATGCCCCATTGCTGGATCACCTCGATGACCGGAATGAAACTCCGTCCCGGGTTTGTGAGGCGGTAATCCACCTTCGGGGGAACGACGCCGTAGTCCTTGCCCGCGATGACGCCGATATCGGCCAAAGCCTTGAGCTCGCGGTTAAGGACGCGCGGGGCGATTCCTTCGTCCCGTCCATGCCCGTGAATAGCCCGTTCCTGATTTCGCTGTGCCGCAAGGGTCCGTGGCGGCGGCAAGACCACCGACGCCGGTCAGCGCGTGTGCTTGGTGCCCCAATCCAGCATCATCTTGAGCAGCGGACCGAGGGTGCGGCCCTTGTCGGTCAGCACGTATTCCGCACGGGGCGGATGCTCTGCATAGAACCTGCGCGCGAGAATGCCATGCTCCTCGAGCTTCTTGAGGCGCGCCGACAGCGTCGTTGCGCTGATGCCCCGCAGCGATTGCTCGAAGTCCTGGAACTTGCGGGGTCCGTCCACGAACAGGTCGCGCAGGATCAGAACCGTCCAGCGCTCGCCGATGATATCAAGCGTGCGCGCAACGGGGCATTTCAGATTGTAGCTTGTAGACATTGCCGTCCTTCTCGAGCGCCCTTGCGTCGTCTCCCGACGAGCGCCGGCCGGCCAGCTTAACGCTTTTCTCGATTTCGTGTAGTGACTCCATAATTTGGAGTAAATACATGTAATGGACCTTAACATTGTTGGAGTTCGCGAGATGAGCACGACCTTGCCGCAATCGCATCCATCTGTTGCAACCGGCGTGATCGGCCTGTTCATGCTCGCCGTCGCCTTTACGGCGGCGTGGCTGGGCCTCAACTTCGCGTTTGCCGACCTGCAGGCCACCGGCATTCCCTCGGCCGTAGTCCGCGCGGTCATCCATACCGCCATGCTGTTCGGGCTCTGGCTGGCGCTGACGCGCACCGGCTTCGAAACCGGCACGCGCGTCCGGGTTTGGCTGGCCATGGCCATCCCTTTCACCGCTTGGCTGGCCACGGTTTGGTGGCTGGCCGTCGAGGGGGCGTTCCGCCCGCGCCCGGGTGCATCCAGCCCGGCGCTACCGATCTCGATCTTCCTGCCGCTCCTGGTCGGCCTTCCATTCCTCGTGCGCTCAAAGCGCGTCGGGGCGCTACTCGATGCCGCCCCCGCCGCGTGGCTTGTCGGTCTTCAGGCCTATCGCGTGTTCGGGGGTATCTTTCTCGTCGCCTGGAGCAGGGGCGACATATCGGGCACTTTCGCCCTGCCGGCCGGCGGGGGAGACGTGCTCGTCGGCCTGCTGGCGCTACCTGTCGCCTACCTGCTGCATGTTGGCGCGCAGGGCGCACGGCGGACCGCTATGGCCTGGAACGTGCTCGGCCTCGTCGACTTCGCAATTGCCGTCGGCATCGGCATCCTGAGCACGCCGGGGCCGCTGCAGCTCATCGTTCCCGACCGGCCGAACGCACAGCTCGGCACATACCCGACCGTTATGATCCCAGCCTTCGCCGTGCCGAGCTCGATCCTCCTCCACGCGCTCTCCTTGCGCCAACTCGTGCGCGCGGGCCGCCGCGCCAAGGCCAGTCCCTAAGGCCAATCACTGCCAAGGGTTGCCGGTCGCAGGCGCTTGATGCTGGCCTTCGGACAGCGTCACGCAAATCAGCGGTGCGGCAGGCGGCGGCCGAGGCGCGGGGCCTCAAGCACCGGCCACTCGCGGTCGCTGCTGGTCGGCGTAGTCGGCAGCCGAGCATCGCCGCTTAGCGCTTGCTTCGCTCCTGCAGCTGCCGGCGCTCGTGCAGCGCGAGAGCCGAACATCCGGCGCCACCAGCGAGCCGGCGCGGTGATGCCTTCCCAAATCTGGGCGGCGAGATTGGCGGGCGCGGCGACCACCGCCGTCAGCGGGAGGAATATCAGCGCATAGGCAAGCGAGCGTACCGCCCGCGCCGCCCAATAGCCGGTGCGGCCGGCATACTCGGCGGCCACCTCCGGCGGCCAGATGCGAGACCACCAGGCGCGCGACAGCGGCACGCCGAGCAGGCCGACGAACATCAGCGCCAGATAGCCGAACTGAAGGGCGGAAGGAATGCCAGGCAGCAGACGCAGGTCGAACTCCTGCTGCCGCTCGGCGCTGCGCAGGTTCGCCTTCACGCCGGCAGCCACCACACGGCCCGTAAGGTCCGCAACGATGCCGGAGAAGAAATCGGTGACACCGCGCGCGGGCTGCGCGGCGGCAAGATCGCCGGCCGGTATCAGGTCGAGCAGCGTGCGGCCGCCGACCGGCAAGGCGATGGCCGCCATGCGCCGGTTCGGGGCGCCGAGGCCATTGAGAAAATCCGCGAGCCGCGAGCGCTGCAGCGCCTCCTCCAGCCCCGCCACCTCCACCCTTTGCCACAACCAATTGCGCCCGCCAGGCTGGCGCGGGGTCGCCGCAGCATGCAGCAGGATCAGGCTGACGTCGGCCGCCTCCGCGGCCCGGAACAGGTCCTTGAGCAGCAGGCTGCGCTCGCCGCCGCCGGACGGCCTGACGTAGAGCTGATCGCGGTCGATGCGGCCTACAACGAGCAGGGTCTGGCCGCTCACGGAATCCATGGCGGCGGCCAGGCTGCCGGGGTCGATGACGTCGATGAGCGGGCGCCGGCTGGCTGGATCGATGCGCGGGCCTGCCGACAGGGAAGAGGGGCCGCCGGGCTCCAGCGCCAGCACGCGCACGCCGGCCTTGGTCAGCGGACGCTCCAGCTGCCAAACGGCCTCGGCGAAGAGCCGCCGGTCGGCCATCTCCACCACCACATGCGGGCGCACCTCGGCCAAGAAGCGATCAGGAGCATCCTCGGCGCGCCGCACGAGGCGATAGCTCTCCGGCCCCACCACGACGAACAACTCGGCGTTGGCGGGCAGGGCTTTCAGCGCCGCAGCCTGGCGGAAGACGGTGTCCTCCGTCACGTAGAGCGCCAGGCGGACGTTGGCCTTGGCCTCGGGATGCAGCAGCGGGATCGCGCGCTTCATCTCCTCTGCCGTGCCGGCAGTGAGTACTTCGCCCGTCCTGCTGACGAAGCGCCAATGCCCCTCCGGCGTGGCCTCCGCGGCAATTGCCAGCGCATCTGGCCGCGGCGGCAGGGACCGCACGTGGCGAGCGGCATTCTCCAGCGCGCCCGACATGGACCGCGCCGGATCGCCGCCGGGCCTGGTGCCTGGCACGCCAAGCCGGTCGAAGGCGCCCATCATCACCGCCACCGGCAGCAGCAGGATCAGGGCAAGCAAGAGCGTCCGCAGGAGGGCGGCGAGGCCGGAGCGCGACGCGGCATCCGGATGAGGCGGATCGGGCATCGGCATGGAACGGACCATACCCGGCAGGCCGGCGAAGGTCAGCCGGAAATCGCGAGGCCTTCGGTTGGCGGGAGATTGGGAGAACGGCTTCGGAGACGGATCAGAACATCTCGAAGTATTCGCGCTGCTCCCAGTCGGTCACCTCGGCCTGGAAGCGGGCGATCTCGGCGTCCTTGATTTTGATGAGGTAGTCGACGAAGGCGGAGCCGAGCTTCTCGCGGAAGAACGCGTCGCCGCGGAGCGCGGCGATCGCCTCGGCCAGGCTCTTGGGCAGGAAATCGGCCTTGGTGTCGTAGGGTGCGTCGGCGGAGGGGCCGGGATCGAGATGGCGCTGCATGCCATCGAGGCCGGCCAGCACCTGCGAGGCCATGTAGAGGTAAGGGTTGGCGGCGGGCTCGCCGACGCGGTTCTCGAGCCGCGTGGCGGTATCGCCGACGCCGCCGAGCACGCGCACCATCACGCCGCGGTTGTCATGGCCCCAGACAGCGCGGTCCGGCGCAAGCGAGTGCGAGCGGAAGCGCTTGTAGCCGTTCAGCGTCGGCGTGGTGAAGACGGCGCTGGCGCGCGCGTGTGCCAGCAGGCCGGCCGAGGAAATTCCGCCCGGTGTCCGACAACAGCTCGCCCTGGCGCGCCGGCATGAAGGCGTTGGCGCCGCTCTTGCGGTCGACCAGCGACTGGTGCAGGTGCCAGCCCGACGACATGACGTTGGGGATCTTCGGCCGGCACATGAAGGTCGCGTGCAAACCGTGACGGCGGCAGATCTGCTTCACGGCGCTGCGGAACAGCACCATGGTGTCGGCGGGCTCCAGCCCGGTCAGCGCCTGGAAGGTGAACTCGCACTGGCTGGGGCCGAACTCGCACTCCACCGAGCGCAAGGGGCAGGCCGAGGGCGACGATCTCGCGGCGGATGATCTCGACTGCGGGCTCCAGCTGATCGAAGCGCAGCTCGGAGAGATACTGGTAGCCCTGGGTCAGGATCGAGACCGGCGGCGGGGTGCCCGGCTGGCCGGACGCCTCGGGCGCCATGCGGTCGCTCTCCAGCCTGAAGACGTGGAACTCGACCTCGAGGCCGGCAACGTAGTCGTAGCCCGCGGCGGCGAGGCTGGAGAGCGCCGTGCGGTAGATGTGGCGGGTGGCAAACGGCACCGGCCGGCCATCGGGGAGATAGACGTCGGCCAGCAGCCAGCCGGTCTTGCGCGCCCACGGCAGGACGCGGAAGGTTGTGGGGTCGGGCACCATGATCACGTCGCCGGCGCCCTCGAAGGCGTCGAGCCCGAAGCCGCCGCCGGCGGTCCACACGGGAAACACCGTGCGGTTGGCGGTGTCCTTGGCGAACAGCGAGCTGGTGATGGAGCAGCCGTTGCGGAGCGCGTTGGCCGTTTCGCCGGCCATCAAGGTTTTGCCGCGCAGGAGCCCGTGCTGGTCGGGAAACGAGATGCGGACCACCTCGAGGCCCTGCTCGTCGACGAGCCGGAGCGCACGCTCGGCAGCGTCCTTCTGCTCGGCCGACCAGGGGGCGTAGCGCTCGACGAAGGTCATGTGGCGGACGGCCCTACTCCGCCGCCATCGCCGGCCAGGGCGCGCCTTGGCGGCGGCGGCGGTCGGTGTCGGCGGCATAGGTCTGGAGTGCAGCGTTGGCGGAAATGCCGTCGATGGTGAGGGGGCCGCGGATGTGCCTGGCTTCCTCGGCACCTACCGCCAGCACGGGCCGCTCGCCCTTCTTCACCTGGTCGATCGATTTCTTGAGCAGGCGGCGATAGGCCGAGATCGCCTTGTCGGATGAGCCCAAGGTGCTCCTTGGTGCGGTCCTGGATGCGCCCCTGGCTCTCGACCGCCCACTGGTCGTGGACGTTGATGTCCTCGCCCATGCCCGTGTAGGTCTTGTGCTCCTGCTCGTGCGGGTCGAAGCCGTAGTCGTTGCTGCGGTTCTTCTTGGAGCGGTACTCGGGCAGCTCGTACACCTGCAGCCGCTGGGCCCGCATCGCGGCCTTGTCGACCGGGCTGCCCGAAGCTCGTGAAGACCGTGTACCAGTAGCAGTTCTCGTCATCGACCGGCACGTGCCACTGGGTGAGCATCATCTCCTGGGAAAGCGGAATGGAGATGGCGTGCGGGAAGATCTGGTTGGTGACGACGCACGTGCGTCTTGCTGTTGCCGAGGTCGCGGGTGGTGAGGATCTTGAGACCCCAATCGGTCTGCTCCACCTCGATCACCGGCCGGCCGTGCTCGCGCATCACCTGCGTCATGGGGATGTCGGAATCCATCGACGTGTCGCGGAACTGCTTGCCGTAGGACTTGGAGCGGTCCTCGTCCTCGAAGAACTGGTGCAGGTAGGAGGCGTGCGCGGGGTCGATGCCGACCTCCAGCGCCTGCAGCCAGTTGCACTCCCACAGGCCCTTGAAGGCGAAGGTGTAGGCGTCGGGCGCCACGAAGCAGTCGAAGGCCGGGAACGCGGGCGCCTCGCCGGGGCCCATGTAGGCCCACAGCACGCCGCTCTTCTCCACGACGGGATAGGCCGGCTGCTTGATGTTGCGGCAGAGCGGGCTGTTGACCGGCTCGGCCGGCGTCTCCAGGCACTGGCCCGTCACGTCGAACAGCCAGCCGTGGAACGAGCAGCGCAAGCCGCCGTTCTCGCGCCGGCCGAAGGCGAGGTCGGCGCCGCGGTGCGGGCAATGCCGGTCGAGCAGGCCGTAGCGGCCTTGCTCGTCGCGGAACAGCACCAGGTTCTCGCCCAGCAGCCGCACCGGCTTCACGGGGCGCGGGCCTTCCAGCTCGTCGACCAGTGCTGCCGGCTGCCAGTAGCGCCGCATGAGGTTGCCGCAGGGCGTCCCCGGCCCGATGCGGGTGATGAGATCGTTCTCCTGGGCGCTCAGCATCGGGCGTTACTCCAGCATTGCTCGCAAACGCATTGGCGTCCGCGGCTTGCCTAGCCTCCGCGCCGGGCTTTGGCGAAGTCGGGCGGGCGCTTCTCCAGGAAAGCGGTGAAGGCCTCGCGGGCCTCGGGCGAGCTCATCAGGGTCTGATAGGCCTTGGCCTCCTCCTCGATCATGGCGCTGATCGCCTCGTGGCCCTTGCGCAGCAGCCGGCGCGAGGTCATGAGAGCTTGGCGCGGCTTGGCGGCAAGGCGCTTGGCGGCCTTCATGGCGGTGGCTTCGAGCTGGTCCGGCCGGAACGATGGCGTTGATGAGCCCCGCTTGCAGCGCGCGCTCGGCGCTGAACGGCTCGCCGAGGCAGATCAGCTCGAAGGCGCGCGGATAGCCCATGCGCGCCGGCGCGGTGACGGTGGAGCCCGCCTCCTGGATCAGGCCCAGGTCGAGGAATGGCGTGCGCAGGCTGGCCGCGGGCGTGGCGTAGACCAGGTCGCAGTGCAGCAGCATGGTGGTGCCGATGCCGATGGCGAGGCCATCGACGGCGGCGATCATGGGCTTCGTCACCTTCGGCAGGCGCTTGATGAAGTCGAGCGAGGGTGCCGGGATGCCCTTGCCGTCGCCCGACGCGGTGGCCTGGGCGCGGCGCAGGAAATCGTTGATGTCGTTGCCGGCCGAGAACACGCCGCCCGAGCCGATGAAGACGTGGCAGGCGATGGCGTCGTTCGTCTCGGCGGCGTCGAGCGCCTCCGACATGGCGTTGTACATCGGGCCGGTGAAGGCGTTCTTCTTGTCGGCGCGGGTGAAGCGCATCACCTGCACGCCGTCCTCGACTTTGATCTGGATTTCCTGGGTCATCGCGTTCTCTCCTGACTGTTCCCTCTCCCCATTCTTATGGGGAGAGGGCTAGGGTGAGGGGCAGGGGCTTGCTCCGACGTCGGCGTGTGTTGCTACCCCTCACCCCGACCCTCTCCCCGCAAGCGGGGAGAGGGAGACATCCTGATCGCGCAGCCAGGCCACTCCGGCCCGCGCCGCGGCGATGGCCTGCATCCTGCGTCGCGAAGACCGCGCGTGGGTTGTAGCTGACGAGCGTCCAGCCGCCGCGATCCTCGGGGTCGCGGCGAAACTCCTTGAAGCCGAAGGTGCCGTCGTCGTTGGCGATGATGTCGACGCAGCGGTCGACGGCATCGTTGTGCAGGCTCACGACCGCACGTGACCGCTTGGCTTGTCCCCCGCGGGATTCGAGCAGCGGCTCTTGCCGGCGCCGGCATATCACGCAGCCAGCCCACTCCCGCGCGGGCGGCAGCCAGCGCCTGCGCCTCGGTCGGGGTGGCTTGGGGATTGTCGCTGACGAGGGTCCAGCCGCCAGCGTCCTCCGGATCTCTGCGGAATTCGCTGGAAACCGAAACTGCCGTCGGGCCGCTTGACGATCTTCACGCAGCGATCGGGCGTCATCGTTGTGCAGGGTCGCTATGACATTGGCGGCCATCGAACCCTCGTGCGCCTCGCGTACTCGTTCATCGCCCCTCAAGCCGACAGCAGCTCCGGTGCCAGCAGCGTGGAGTCGGCACCGCCGATCACGGTGTCCTTGAGGCCCGGTCGCCGCAGTGGCGATGTTCTCGGCGAAGAAGCGGGCAATGGCGATCGGCTGCGACCGTGGCCGCCGTTGCGTGCCGCAGCCAGCGCCCCGCGGGCGAGATAGATGCCGCCCGAGGCCAGGCCGAACAGCCGCAGATAGGGCGTGGCGCCGGCCATGGCGGCCTCCGGGTTCTTCTGCAGGCTCGCGCCCATCCAGCGCGAGGCCTCGGCCAGCGCGGCCACCGTCTCGCCGAGCCGCTCGCCCATGCGGCCGAACTCGGGCCGGTTGGAGGCGCGCACCTCCTCCACGGTCTTCTGCAGCTCGCCGATGTAGGCCGCGACCACCTTGCCGCCTTCCAGCGGCAGCTTGCGCGTGACGAGGTCGAGGGCCTGGATGCCGTTGGTGCCCTCGTAGATCGGCAGGATGCGCGCGTCGCGGTAGATCTGGGCGGCGCCGGTCTCCTCGATGAAGCCCATGCCGCCGTGCACCTGCACGCCGATGGAGGCCACCTCGCAGCCGATGTCGGTGGAGAAGGCCTTGGCGATCGGGGTGAGCAGGGCGACGCGATGTGCGGCGGCGGCGCGCTCGGCCGGGTCCTTGGCGCGGCGCGCGACGTCGGTCTCCTTGGCGGTGACGAGGCAGATGGCGCGCGCCGCCTGGGTCAGCGCCTTCATGGTGAGCAGGCTGCGGCGGATGTCGGCGTGCTCGATGATGGGCGCCATGTCGGTGCCCCTGGTCGAGGCGGAGCGGCCCTGCTTGCGCTCCTTGGCGTAGGCGAGCGCGCGCTGGGTAGCCCGCTCGGCCACGGAGACGCCCTGCGTGCCGACCGCGAGGCGCGCCGCGTTCATCATGATGAACATGACGTTGAGGCCGCGGTTCTCCTCGCCGACCAGATAGCCGATGGCGCCGTCCTTCTCGCCGTACTTCATTACGGCCGGTGGGGCTCGCATGGATGCCGAGCTTGTGCTCGAGGCCGGCGCAGACCACGTCGTTGCGCTTGCCGATCGAGCCGTCCTTGTTGACCAGGTACTTGGGCACCAGGAACAGCGAGATGCCGCGCGTGCCGGGCGGCGCGTCGGGCAGGCGGGCCAGCACGAGATGGATGATGTTGTCGGTCATCTCGTGGTCGCCGTAGGTGATGAAGATCTTGGTGCCGAAGATGCGGTAGGTGCCGTCGCCCTGCGGCTCGGCGCGCGTCTTGAGGTGGCCCAGGTCGGAGCCGGCGTGCGGCTCGGTGAGGTTCATGGTGCCGGTCCACTCGCCGGTCACCATCTTGGGCAGGTAGATGCGTTTCAGCTCCTCGCTGCCCTGCGCCTCGATGGCATCGATGGCGCCGAAGGTGAGCAGCGGGCACAGGCCAAAGGCCAGGTTGGCCGCGTTCCAGATCTCCCCGGCAGCGGTGGAGACGACCGCCGGCAGGTTCTGCCCGCCCCATTCCTCGGGCGCCGCCAGCGCGCCCCAGCCGCCTGAAGCGAACTGCTGGTAGGCCTCCTTCCAGCCGGGCGGGGTGACGACCTTGCCGTCCACGAGCTTGGAGCCGGTGCGGTCGCCCACGGCGCTCAAGGGCTCGAGCACCTCTGAGGCGAACTTGCCGGCCTCCTCGATGACGGCGCGGATGGTGTCCTCGTCCACACCCTCCAGCACGCCGGCCTTGATCAGCTCGTCGAGACCCGCCGCAGACTTGAGCGTGCGCATGATGTCGTCTACTGGAGCCTGGTAGGTCATGAAGCCCTCGCAGTTGGATGTTTGCTTGTGAGGTTCCGCCCTTGACGTTTAGGGCAGCTTAGGCCGAAAGCCGCGCGGTCGGAAGCGCGAGTTTGGCATGGCTTCCGCCGCCCGACCGCCAGAGGAACTGCAATGATTACCGGCAAGACGCTGATCGCCTGGGGCTATCAGCCGGGCCCCTGGTTCGCCGACGCGATTGCCGCGGCGGAGAAGGCGCGCGCGTCGGGCGCCGACGAGGCGGCCATGCGCGCGATCGTAGATGGATTTGCGCCGCCGCCGTTGCCGCCGGCCGTGCCGCTGCGCGAGCCGCGGTGGCGTTGCCTACCAGCTCAACATCCGCGCCGAGGAGGCGGGGGACGCCGACAACATCGCCAGCGTCGAGAAGCACATGGCCGACCTGATGCGGGTGCCGACCTTGGTGGCCGGCGCCGTGATGCCGGACGCCTGCCCCTCGGGCGCAGCGCCTGGCACGATCCCCGTCGGCGGCGTGGTGGCGGCCAAGGATGCGATCCATCCCGGCATGCATTCGGCCGACATCTGCTGCTCGATGGCGGTGACCGTGCTCGGCGAGGGCATCGATCCGTCCGCCGTGCTCGATGCCGGCATGAAGCTCAGCCATTTCGGCGGCGGCGGTCGGCCGCGCGGCGCCCAGCTGCGTCCGCCCGCGGAGGTCCTGGCAGGCGTTCGAGGCGAACAGCTTTCTCAAGCCGCTCATGCCAGCGCGGCGATCGAGCACTTCGCCACGCAGGGCGACGGCAACCATTTCTTCTACGTCGGGCGCGTCGCCTCCAGCGGCGCCATCGCGCTCGTGACGCACCACGGCTCGAGAAAGCCCGGCGCCATGCTCTACAAGGCCGGCATGGAGACGGCGGAGAAGTCCGACGCGTCCTCTCGCCCGAGACGCCGAGGCACAACGCGTGGATCCCCGCCGAGACGAGCGAAGGCCGGGCCTACTGGGACGCGCTGCAGACGATCCGCGCCTGGACCAAGGCCAACCACTTCGCCATCCACGACCTGATCGTGGAGGCGCTCGGGCTCAAGCCCGAGGACCGCTTCTGGAACGAGCACAACTTCGTGTTCCGCAAGAGCGACGGGCTGTTCTACCACGCCAAGGGCGCCACCCGGCGTGGGCCGGCTTCGCCGACGACAGCAACGGGCTGACGCTGATCCCGCTCAACATGGCGGCACCCGATCCTGATCACGCGCGGGCTCGATGCGGAGCACGGGCTGGGCTTCGCGCCGCACGGGGCGGGGCGCAACTTCAGCCGCTCGGCCTACATGCGCCAGCACGCCAGCAAGACCGAGGAGCAGATGGTGGCCGAGCAGACCGCCGGCATCGACGCGCGCTTCTTCTGCGGCAACCCCGACGTGTCGGAGCTGCCCGGCGCCTACAAGAGCGCGGCCGTGGTGCGCAAGCAGATCGCCGAGTTCGGGCTGGCCGAGGTGGTCGACACCATCGAGCCGGTGGGCTCCATCATGGCCGGCGACTGGCAGCGCGATGCGCCGTGGCGGAAGAAGAAGCGGGCGAAGAGTTCGTGACAGTACGCCAACCCACACCCGAGGCGATTGCTGAAGCGGCAACTGCACTGCGCGAGGGCCGGCTGGTGGCGTTTCCGACGGAGACGGTGTACGGGCTGGGCGCCGATGCGACCAACGGGCTCGCCGTCGCCGCGCTCTATGCCGCCAAGGGGCGTCCGAGCTTCAATCCGCTGATCGTGCACGTGGCCGAAACCGCGGCGGCAGGGGCGATCGGGCACCTGACGCCGATGGCGGAGCGGCTGGCGGCTGCGTTCTGGCCGGGGCCGCTGACCTTGGTGCTGGCGAAGCGCCCAGCCCGCATCATCGCCGAGCTGGCGACGGCGGGGCTCGACACGATCGCCGTGCGCGTGCCGGCGCACCCGGTGGCCCAGGCTCTGCTGCGGGCGGCGAACCTGCCCATCGCGGCGCCGAGCGCCAACCGCTCGGGCCATGTGAGCCCCACGACGGCAGCGCATGTGGAGGCAGATCTCGGCGACCGCGTGGCTATGATCCTCGACGGCGGGGCGACGCCGGTCGGCCTGGAGTCGACCGTGGTCGATGCGACAGGCGAGGAGCCCATCGTGCTGCGGCTGGGCGCGGTCTCGCGCGAGGACATCGCCCGCGTGTTGGGGCGGCCGGTGGCTGTCGCCTCGGGTGACGAGAACAAGCCGGCTTCGCCCGGCATGCTGGCGCGGCACTATGCGCCGGCCGCGACCGCTGAGACTCGAGGCGCATGAGGTTCGGCGCGGCGAGGCGCTGCTGGCGTTCGGGGCGCAATGTGCCCGATCATGCAGGTCCCATGATCAACCTCAGCCCATCCGGCAATCTTGTGGAAGCGGCGGCAAACCTGTTCGCGGCGCTGCGAACGCTCGACGCCTCGGGCGCCGCGGCCATCGCGGTGATGCCGATCCCGGATGAAGGTCTGGGCGAGGCCATCAATGACAGGCTGCGTCGCGCAGCGAGAAGAGAATGACCCAGAAACTGCAGACGACCCTCAGCCCCGACCTCGTCGCCCGCTTCGCCGAGATCGTCGGGCCGAGCCATGCGCTCACCGACCCGGACCAGCAGCTCCCTTACCTGCGCGAGATGCGCGACATGTACCAGGGCCGCTCGTCTCTCGTGCTGCGTCCGGGCTCGACCGAGGAGGTGAGCAGAATTCTCACCCTGGCGCACGAGCACGCCATCCCGGTGGTGCCGCAGGCCGGCAACACGGGCCTGGTTGGCGGACAGACGCCGATGAACGGCGAAATAGTGCTGTCGGTGGCCCGCATGCGGCAGCGTGCGCGCAGTCGACGCGGCGGGCTTCACCATGACGGTGGAGGCCGGCCTGACGCTGGCCGAGGTGCACGCCGCCGCCGAGGAGGTGAACCGGCTCTTCCCGCTGAGCCTGCCGTCGGAGGGCAGCTGCCGCATCGGCGGCAACCTCGGCACCAACGCCGGCGGCGTCGGCGTGCTGGCCTACGGCAACGCGCGCCAGCTGGTGCTGGGGCTGGAGGTGGTGCTGGCCGACGGCCGCGTGTGGAACGGCCTCTCCGCGCTGAAGAAGGACAATACCGGCTACGACCTCAAGGACCTGTTCATCGGCTCGGAGGGCACGCTGGGCGTCATCACGGCAGCCGTGCTGAAGCTGTTCCCCAAGCCGGTGGAGACGGCGACGGCCTTCGTCGCGCTCAATTCAGTCGACGCCGCGCTGCCGCTGTTCAGCCTGGCGCAGGAGACTGCCGGGGCGAGCCTCACCGCCTTCGAGGTGATGTCGGGCATCGCGCTCGACATGGTGCTGAAGCACGCGGCCGGCACGCGCGATCCCTTCGCCGCGCGCCACCCCTGGTACGCGTTGCTGGAGATCTCCGGGCTGAAGCCCGACGGTACCGCCGAGCGCTTGCTGACGGGCCTGCTGGAGACCGCCACCGAGCGCGAGCTGCTCATCGACGCCACCATCGCCAGCTCGCTCGGCCAGCAGAAGGACTTCTGGCGCCTGCGCGAATCCTATTCGGAGTCGCAGAAGCCCGAGGGCGACAGCATCAAGACCGACGTCTCCGTGCCGACGCAGAAGATCCCCGAGTTCATCGCCCGCGCCGACGCCGCGGTGGCCGCCATCAACAAGGAGGCGCGGCCGGTGCCGCTCGAGCCACTTCGGCGACGGCAACGTGCACTACAACATCAGCCAGCCGGCCGGCTGGCCCAGGGGCGCGCTTCCTGGAGCAGTGGAAGGAGATTTCGGGCGCCGTACACGCCATCGTGCTGGAACTCGGCGGCTCGATCTCGGCCGAGCACGGCATCGGCGCAAATGAAGCGCGACGAACTGGCCCGCGTGAAGGACCCGGTGGCGCTCGACCTGATGCGGCGCATCAAGGCGAGCTTCGATCCCAAGGGCATCCTCAATCCGGGGAAGCTTTTCGTCGACTAAAGAACAGCAACCGCCTTCTCCTTCTCCATCTGCGAGCTATTCAATTCTTTATGCATCATCATGCCCAGATCATGAATGGTGTTAAAATCCGCAAGCATCTGAGCATGGAACCAACCTGTCCGAGATTTCTCAATGAACGAATGCTTGATCCAAGGCTTGAAATTTGCGAGCGCCTTTTGCTGCTCTTCTAGGTGGTAGTATTCGTCGAAGTCGAGCTTCTGGAACGCCTCACTCATCTGCTGCCCAAGCTTGTTATAGGCGTGCACGTTGGCTTCCAGAATGTTATAGGGTGGAATGTAAAGTGGAATCCTATGCGCCAGTGCGTGGCGGTAGTTCTCGACGCCTTCAAACCAATCCTTAAACTCCTCAAGGCGCTTATTGAAGTCGGCCGAAAGAGACCCTCTGACTTCGTCGTTCTTTGTTCCTAGCCCAATGTCCTTATAGCGAAGTTCCTTTCCGTTTTCCCGCGTTATGTTCTTCTCCTTTACCCATACCCAAGCGAGATTATCAACGGCGCCAAAAACGTTAAATAGATGCGCTTGTATATTTATCTCCGCGTCGTGCCGCGTATCGTTCTCGGGAATTTCTGTCTTTTCGGGCGGCAGAAGACCGTAGACATTGGTGATGCACCGAACGATAGTCCTGACCCGCCGCAAGAAGTGGACCGTGCTTGCATTGACGATTCTCCTGAAAGAGAAGGTGATTAAGTTACCTCCAGGCGCTGGGGCTGGCCTTCCAGACATCGATCTTAGGGCATTTGGTAATCTGAGCTAGTGAGCCTTCGACTTGGCCTGTCGTGTCAACGGCTGGGGCATTGCGCATCAGGGTCGCCTTCGACCCAGGGCATCCTCAATCCGGGGAAGGTGCTGTGAGTGTCATTCCGGGCCTTGCGCCCGGGAGCCCGTCTATCAACTTGCCTCTGCGTCGACTGATGGCTGGATACCGGGGACAAGCCCCGGTATGACACCGGAATGTCCGCCACCCAACTCACCATCCGCCCGATCGCCGACGGCGAGGAGGAGGCGACAATCGCGCTGTGGCACGCCTGCGGGCTGACGCGGCCGTGGAACGACCCCGCGCGCGATCTCGCCTTCGCGCGGGGCAAGCCCAACTCGGACGTGCTGGTGGGCCTCGCAGAGGACCGCATCGTCGCCAGCGCCATGGTCGGCCACGACGGCCATCGCGGCACCATGTACTACGTCAGCGTCGCACCGTCAGAACAGGGACGCGGTTACGGCCGGCAGATGGTGGCGGCGGCGGAGGCCTGGCTGCTCGAGCGCGGGGTGTGGAAGGCGAACCTGCTGGTGCGCAAGGGCAACGAGCGTGTGCTCGGCTTCTACGACAGCCTCGGCTACGCGGAAGGGACCACCCAGCAGATCGAGAAGTGGATCGATCCCTCGCGGCGCGGGAAAGATCCCGGATAGTCTCGGCCTTAGCTTGCGGACTGGGGCCTCGGCTTCTGGCAACGCAAAAAACGCCGCGGCGGCTGCTTCGCAATGCCTCAGCTCTTGGCGGGGCGGCGGAGCAAATCCCTGAGTGCCGCGGCATCCTCCCGCCAGGTGGCCGGCAACATGCGCCCCCACCGCTTGCCGCTCTCCGCCGCGACGCCTCGCTCCGGAGCGGGTTGCTGTTGCGGTCTCGGCGGGGCCGGCGGCGGCACCACTGCCCGCTCCAGCCTTTCCAGGCGGTTGCTGACGATGGAGATGTCGCCGCTGCTGTCGAGCCGCCACGCCTCCAGGTTGCTGGCGAGCGTCTGCTGATTGGTTCCGAGCTTGACCAGCGCCTCGAAAATCTCGCCGAGGTCGCGCTCCTGCAGCTTGGCTGCCTCGTGCATGCGCTCGGTCTGGCCGCGCAGCAGATCTTCGACCGCCGCCAGCCGATCAGCCAGCGGGTTGCCGGTGTCCGGAGCGGGCTGAGAGGCAGCGTCGGCGCCCGGCTGCCGCTCTGCCAGCATGATGCCGACCGCGTTGGCGATGGCCGAGGGCTGCTCGGCGAGCTTGCCCTCGAGCGCGCCGAGGCGGCCGCCGAGGTCGCCATTCTCGTCCGGGGTGAACACGCGGATAGCCTCGAACCGCTCGGCGAGCCGCGCCACCGCGCGATTGGTCTCCTCGAGCTTCTCGGACATCGCCGTGATCGCGGTGGCAGGCTGGCCCTCGCCTTCGGCGCGCCGGCCGCGCATCTCATGTTGCATCTCGGCGACGAGATCGAGCAGGGCTTTGCGATCGGCCGCCACCTCGGCGACCAGTGCCCGCATCCTCTGCTCCATGGCGTCGAGCCGCCCGATCAGCTCCTGCATGGCGACAGGCTGCCGCGGCACGGCGCCGTAGCCCGCCTGCAGGCCGAGCATTGCCGGCACGGGCTCGGCGGCCCATTGCTCGAGCTGCTCGGGATCGTTGGCCGACCGCAGCAGAAGCGCGGTGGCGGGCAACTCCCGGCCATTGGTCAGCAGGACGCGCAGCACATCGTGCACGGAAGCCGGCACGCTGTCCTGGCCGGCACGGCTTGCGGCGCGGCGGAGGATGCTCTCGAGCTCCATGGAGCTGCGCGGCGCCCTTGCGGGCCCCGCACCCGGCGCCGCCTCGGCAATCGCCGCAGCGGTGTCGCGCCTGAGCTCGGTGGTGCGCACGCCGTGCATCTCCAGCACCTCGCGGGCGGCGTCGACGCGGGTCAGCGCGTACACCAGATGCTGGGCACCGACATCGCGCGCCCCGTGGAAGGCGGCAGCATCGTAGGCCGCGTTGCAAACGGCCATGACCACCTGATCCACGGGAATCGGCCCATCGCGGCCCATGTCGCCACTCATGTCGCGCACCATGTCCGGATGCGGCGGCCAGGTGCCCAGCATGCCGGCATCCTCATTGCTGCCGCCGTCGCGCAAGGAAGATACGGACGCGCCCCTGAGGTCCAGGTCGTTGCCCTTGTAGGACATTGGCTCGCTCCCTCGATACCACTCCCGCGTTGCACCACGCCGGCGCAACGGCTCGCCCTCGCCCGAAAACCCCAAGGAGGCAAGTTTCTCTCGCATAAACAATAGACATCCATGTTGCAAAGCGCGAGGTATCGATGTCGCCAATCTTAACCAACTTCCGCCCCTGCCCCAACCGGGGCCAGCCCGCTCCTGATGACAAACCTCTGCATATCCAACCCGCCGTTAGACCCGCCCTGGCCGCGCTGCGGCGCCAGTGCCGCTATTTTCCGTGGGGAACAGGTGCTGATGGTCGAGCGCGGCAAGGGGACGCTCAAGGGGCTGTGGTCGCTGCCCGGCGGGCACATCGAGCCAGGCGAGGCGGCGCGTGCGGCGGCGCTCAGGGAGGTGCGCGAGGAGGCCGGGGTCGAGGCGGAGCTGGCCGGTCTCCTGGACATCCACGAGGTGGTGCGCCGCGACAAGCAAGGCAGCCTCGAGGCGCATTATCTGCTGGTCGTGTTCTTCGGCCGCTGGCTTGGCGGCGAGCCCAAGGCCGGCAGCGACGCCGCTGCGGCCCGCTTCGTCCCGCTTCGCTCCGTCGGCGAACTGCCTACGACAGATCGGGCGGCCGAGCTCATTGGGCGCGCCTGGGAGCGGCTCAATGCCATCGTCTGAACCTCGACCGCTCGGTTGCAGCCTTTGCAAGGCGGCCCTTGCCCCCTGGATGCGCCGGCTCTAAACGGGGGCTGTTGCTCAGGCTGGCCACCTCGCGCGAGAGTGCCACGACATGACCATCGCCGCGCCCTATTGCGCCCGCCTCTGCCTCTTGGCGCTCATCGCAGCCGCCATGGCCTCGGGCGCGGCTGCCCAGGGCACGGTGACCGATACGCGCCCCTACGACGACAAGCTGATGCGCCTCGGCGAAATTCTGGGCGCTGTTCACTACCTGCGCGAGCTGTGCGGCGCCAACGAGGGGCAACTCTGGCGCGACCGCATGAAGGAGCTGATGGACACGGAAGGCTCCTCAGCCTTGCGGCGCGCCCGCCTCACCCGCAGCTTCAACAACGGCTATCGCAGCTATAGCCGCACCTACAATACCTGCTCGGCATCGGCGCAGACCGCCATCAACCGCTTCCTGGCCGAGGGGGCCGAGATCGCCGCCAACCTGGTCAAGACGGCGCCCTAGACCGGCTCGTGGGCCCGGGTCACCGCCCGCGGATTAATCGTTAACCGTTGTAGGGGACACCGTTCCGCCCCGGCCGTGCTACCCACTGCGGATGCGGGTGAAAATCGACGCCGGGACCAGCCGGGGGGCTGGCTCGGCGCCTTGAAGGGACAGGGGCATGCTCGCGTTCGGACAGCGGGAAAGCAGCGATGAGAGCCTGAAGGCTCTCGATTGCATCCTGGAAGCCTGGGAGGAGGGCACCGAGAGCGGCATCGCGCCTGAGCTCTTGGCCTACGCCGCGATCTATACCGCGCTCACCGACCTGGTCGCCGCGTTCGGCGAAGAGCCGGTCATGTCGCTCGTCAACGGACTGGTGCAGCGGGTGGAGAAGGGCGAGTTCACGCTCTACCGCTCGCGCCAGTAGCTGGCTCCGCGCGCAGGCGCAACCGGGCTCCGCACGCGAGGCACAACCGCGCTTCGCCGCAAGGGCGCAACCGAGCTCCGCACGCAGGCGCAACCGAGTTCTGCACGCAGCCGCAACCGAGCTCCGCGCGCAGGCACAACCGAGCGCCGCACGCAGCCGCAACCACGTTTCGCGCGTAGACGCAACTACGCTCCGCTGCGCCGCCACACTGCACGCACACGCGCAACCATGCTCACCACAGGCGCAGGCGCTTGCCGACGATCTCGCCGATCAGCACGCCGCCGAACACCATCAGCACCAACCCGGCGATGCGGTTGATCTGTCCGAGGCGCACCTGGTCCAACCGGTGGCGGACCCTGCCGATCCACTCGGACACGACGAACCAGTAGAGGAAGCTGCCGCCCATGATCGAGGCCACCATCACCAGGGCATCGATGTGGGTCTCGATCTCCACGAACGTGCTCACCCCGCCGAAGATGGCCACCAGACCCAGCACGGCAGCGGGATTGGTGATGGTGAGAAAGAACATCTGCGGGATTTCCCCTACGTAGTCCCATAGCGAGGCCTTCTCGGCAGGGATGTCCGCCGACAGCACGATCGGCGTGAAGTACATTTTCACGCCCGCGCCCAACAGCGCCACGCCGCCCACGATCTGGATCGCCGTGCGATAGTCGCGGATTGCACCGGTCAGCGCATTGACGCCCATCGCGGCACCGAGCGCGATCAGCCCGTCCCCCAGCATGATACCGAGCCCCGCCGCCATACCTCCGAAGAAACCCCGCTCGACGGCTCGCTGCAATCCGAGCAGATTGACGGGACCCAGCGGCAGGGCCAGGAGCAATCCCATGACCATGCCGACGGGAACGATCAGAAAGAGGTTGCGGATGTAGAGCACGGCCGGGCTATACCGTGGCAGGCCTGCGCATCGAGCGCTTGGCCGCCGCCATGACGGCGGGGCATGGTCGGAGGGGGCTGTCGCACACGGGCGCGCCGCCAACAGGCGAACGGCTCGGCAGCAAAATGAATCTCCTGATGCGTCGAGACGGACCAACAGCGTTGCGTGTGGCGCCATTCCTACTGGCGCTGCCACTGCTTGTCTATTGCTTCGGGCCGCCTGCTCCGGCCTTGTCACAAACACCGCCCAAGGCCGGCGTGCCGACGAAACAGCCACCTCAGCCCCCGCCCAAGATCCACTACGGCACCGACCAGCTGCCCGAGCCCGTGCGCGAGATGCGCGAGGCCATCCTTGCCGCCGCGCTTTCCGGGGACATCGAGGAGCTACGCCAGGTCTACGAGATGAGCGACCTGCGGCCGGACCTCGGCGCCCTCTCCCGCAGCGACCCTGTGGCTGCTTGGAAACGGGCCTCGGGAGACGGTAAGGGCCTGGAGGTCCTCGCGGCGCTCTCCTTGATCCTGGAAGCCGGATACGTCGTCCTGCCGCTTGGTCGCGACCTGGAGAACAACCGCGTCTACATCTGGCCGTACTTCGCCGAGGTGCCGCTCGACAAGCTCGCCCCCGCCCAGGAGGTCGAGTTGCTGCGGCTGGTGCCGTCGGCCGTGGCCAAAGGAATGAAGGACAAAGCCAAGTATGCGCATTGGCGTGTGACGATCGGCGCCGACGGCTCCTGGCATTCCTTCCGCAAGGATGACTAATTCGTGCAAGAAGACATGAACCGAAAGATCAACCGCAACGTTCAAGGCATTGAAAGAATGGGTTTATGCCCGCATGTGAGGAGCTGGGGCAGAGCCGCTGCAGAAGGACCGGATCGGGGAAGATGAAGAAGGAACAGGCGATGTTGCGTGTGGGACTGGTGATGCTTGCGTTTGCCTTTTCGGCCGACGTCGCGTTGGCACAGTGGGGGTGGTCGCCCTACTACGGCCGTTCGCCCTACCGCCAAGGGCCGCCGCCGGGCAGCTTCTTCGGCCCGTTCGGAGGATGGGACGATGACGACGACTGGCCCCGGCGCCGCATGAGCCCACGCTTCCAGTCCGGCGGCGAGCGCCCCTCGATCGCCCGCACCGCACCACAGAAGGTCGCCTTCCCGAGCGACTTTCCCGTCGGCAGCATTGTCATAGACCACAAGGGTCGCCAGCTCTTCTTCGTCCAATCGTCTTCCGAGGCGCTCCGCTATCCCGTCTCCGTCGGGCGCGAGGGCTTCAACTGGAACGGCAGCGAGAAGATCAGCCGCATCGCCGATTGGCCCGACTGGCACCCGCCCGAGGAGATGCGCGAGCGCGACCCGAGCCTGCCCGAGAAGATGAGCGGCGGCATCCGCAACCCGCTCGGAGCCAAGGCCCTCTATCTCGGCAACTCGCTCTACCGCATCCACGGCACCAACGACGCACGCTCGATCGGGCGGGCGGCTTCTTCGGGTTGCTTCCGCATGCTCAATGGCCACGTCGTGGATTTGGCGAGCCGCGTTGAGGTCGGCACCATCGTAACCGTTGTGCGGAGGCTGCCGCCGGAGCTCGAGCGGATCGTTGGCGAGCAGGTCGCGCCGGCTGGCGAACGCAACCGCTACGGCCGAGCCTCGTGAGGCGCCGCCCTCTCCCTTCCGAGTTGCGCACGCGCCTACGACGGCGCGCGCGGCGCGATGGCTCTCACGCAGCCGGTGCGTGAATCAATCTCTCGATCTCATATTCCTTCAGGTATTGATCGAGACCCCAACGCTTTACCTGAGCCATGATCTCCGTGAACTCGGTCTGCGGAATTGGCTGATGTACGAAACGTTCGCCGCGACCGAACCTCGCATAGTCCCATGCACGATCTTGAAACTCGGCTGGGACGGCAAGTTCCCAAAGCCTGAGATACTTTGGCAGCTCCGCACCGCGAGCGCAGCCTCGGCACGGGCTAGCGCGTTCAGGTAACCGCTCACCACCGCAGGCTCGGCGTTCGCCGGGACCCACCAGATCGTGTGGAACTCGTCCTCGATAATCTTGCGAAGCCCCAACTGCTCGGCCATCGCGATCTGTGGTGGAAGCAGACTAGCAGCCTCCACTTCCCTGTTGAGTAGCGCCTGAAGTCGTGCGCCAAAGCCACCCGTGTTCACAATCTTGATCTGTTCGAGCGGCAGATATCTCTCGAGGCGATAGGGCACGTTGAAATGACTGCCGGCGCGCAAGCCGACGGCGACCGGTACACCCGCGAGATCCTCCGGTCGCTTGATGGATGAATCGGGTCGAACGAAGATCGCCCAGGGCGAAATACCGTAACCCTCGCGCACGATGCGCCCCATGCCGGCGCTCGCGTTGCACACCGTTCCCCACGCGCAGGCGCCCTGGATTACGTCCTCCTGCGATTGGGTATAGGGCCGGTCCTGCGGGCGTTGGAAATATTCAAGACCTTTCCAACTCGACTGCGTGCCGCGGAACGTCTTCCAGTCGAACTCGACATCCAGCCCTTCGGCAGCGAAGTAACCTTCCTGATGTGCCACGAAATCGTTGAGACCCATTCCCTTGGGGGCGACCTTCACTGCTCTTAGCGTTGTCATGAGCGTTCTCCCACGCTTGGCAGACTTCCTACTCAGCCAGAGCCTCCACAAACTTATGACCACTTTGCCGATGCCGCACTTCACGAGCAACATAGCTGCGGCTCGAAGCCACGAAAACTCCCTCCGTGTGCCTTGGGTTAGGCCTGCATCCACCGGCAGCACCATCCCTCATGGGTCGCACTATTTTCTGCATGGGACCCGCGCAATCCTCAGCGACGCGCTGAGCCTGCTTCCTTCGTGTTCGCCGCAACAATTCAAGTCGAATGGAGGAAATCACGCACGGACTGAGGCGGCTGGCGCCGGCAGCAATTGGCGTGTTGATGGCAGTGCTGGCAGTGGGGATGGCCGCGGCCGGCACGGCACGCGCGGTGACGGTTCATCGTCACGCCGGCGAGTGCGGCGAGTACAAGTACTGGCACCACGGTAAGTGCGTGGATGCCAGGGACAAGAGCGGCAGGCCCTGGACGTCTGCGGTCTACTGAAAGCGCCGCAACCTAGAGAAAGCGCACGGGCTGGCCCTCGGCCGGCCCGGCAATCTCGCCCTCCCACATCACGCGCCGGCCGCGCAGAACCGTGCCCACCGGCCAGCCCATAACGCTGATGCCGTCGTAGGGCGTCCAGCCGCAGCGCGACTGGATCCAGCCATTGGTGATGGTTGCGCGGCGTTTGAGGTCGACGATGGTCAGGTCCGCGTCATAGCCAACGGCGATGCGGCCCTTGCCGCGAATGCCGAACAGCCGGTTGGGGCCGTGGCTCGTCAGATCGACGAAGCGCTCCAGCGTCAGCCGCCCGGCATTGACGTGGTCGAGCATGATCGGCACCAGCGTCTGCACGCCGGTCATCCCTGAGTGGCTGTCGGGGTAGGCGTGCTCCTTCTCCTCGCGCGTATGCGGCGCGTGGTCCGAGCCCAGCACGTCGACGATGCCGCTCGCGAGCGCCGCCCAGATCGCCTTGCGGTGCCGCTCGTCGCGCACCGGCGGGTTCATCTGCGCGAAGGTGCCGAGCCGCGCGTAGCAGTCGGGCGCCACCAGCGTCAGATGATGCGGCGTCACCTCCACGCTCGCCCAGTCCTTGTGCTCGGCGAGAAACGCCATCTCCTCCGCCGTCGACACGTGCAGCACGTGCACCCGCTTGCCGTGCTTCTCGGCGAGCCGCACCAGCCGCTCGTGTAGCGATCAGCGCGGCCTGCTTCGTCGCGCCAGACGGGATGGGAGGAGGGATCGCCGGCCTTGCGCAGATGCATACGCGCCTTCAGCCGCGCCTCGTCCTCGGCATGGAAGGCGGCGCGGCGCGAGATGCTTGGCGATGATGCGATCGAGCGAGGGCTCGTCGTCGACCAGCAGATCGCCGGTGGAGGAGCCCATGAACACCTTGATGCCGGCGGCAGCTCTCCAGCCGCTCCAGCGCCGGGATGTCCTCGATGTTCTCGCGCGTGCCGCCCACGTAGAAGGCGAAGTCGCAGAACATACGGCCGCGCGCGCGGCGCCACCTTGTCGGCCAGCGCCGCGGCGCGAGGTCGTCAGCGGCTTGGTGTTGGGCATCTCGAACACGGCCGTCACCCCGCCCATCACCGCGGCGCGGCTGCCCGATTCCAGGTCCTCCTTGTGCTCCAGGCCCGGCTCGCGGAAATGCACCTGTGTGTCGATCACGCCCGGCAGCACGGTGAGGCCCTTGGCGTCGATCACCTCGGCTGCCTTCGCCTGCGCCAGGCTGCCGATCGCAGCGATGCGTCCGCCGCGAATGCCGATGTCGCGCTCGGCCCGGCCGTCGTGATTGACGACCGTTGCGCCCTTGACGATCAGATCGAAGCTGTCAGCAGTCATGTCCGCCTGCTTGCCTCGCCGGGCTCGCGCCCTTAACTGTTGACGGCGAGATATAGCAGAATAGCGCTTCGCTACAGCCCCGATCGCGTCCATGACACCTGGCAAAACAGCCCTGCTCGCCGACCGCGGCGTCGTTCGCGTTGCCGGCGGCGACGCGGAGAAGCTATTGCAGGGCCTCGTCACTAGCGACGTTGCGCTGCTCACCCCCGCGCGCGCCTTGTTTGCGGCGCTGCTGACGCCGCAGGGCAAGATCCTGTTTGATTTCGTCATCTCGCTGCAGGGCGGCGCCTACCTCCTCGACACCGCAGCCGCCCATGCACCTCAGCTCGCCAAGCGGCTGGAGATGTATCGCCTGCGCTCGCGCGTCGACATCTCCGATGACAGCGCCAAGTATCGCGTCCTCGCCGCATGGGGTGACGCGGGCGGAACGGGGCTGGCAGATCCACGGCTTCCCGCGCTGGGCGCGCGCATCCTGCTCGGGCCCGGCTCGGCGGCCGAGACTCCAGCTCAGTTCGCCATCAACGCCGCAGAACGCGACTACCACGCCCATCGCATCGCCTTGGGCGTCCCCGAAGGCGGCAAGGACTATGCGCTCGGCGACACCTTCCCGCACGATGCCAACCTCGATGCGCTGAACGGCGTATCCTTCACCAAGGGCTGCTTCGTCGGCCAGGAGGTGGTGAGCCGCATGCAGCATCGCGCCACCGCGCGGCGGCGCATCGTCATCGTCGAGGGCGACGCACCGCTCGAGCCGGGGCTCGAAATTGCGGCGGGAGCGTCGAAGATCGGCACCATCGGCTCGGTTGCGGGCAACCGCGCGCTGGCCCTCGTGCGCCTCGACCGCGCGGAGGAAGCAGCCACCAAGGGCGAAGCCCTGACCGCCGCCGGCAGTCCCGTTCGCTTGCGCCTTCCCGATTACCTCAAGGCCGCCGCGCTCACGGACGCAACATGACTGCCACCGAAACCACGCGCTGCCGCTGGGCCGGCAGCGATCCGCTCTATATGCGCTACCACGACGAGGAGTGGGGCGTGCCGATGACCGACGACCGCGCCATGTTCGAGAAGCTCGTCCTCGAAGGCTTCCAATCCGGGCTGTCGTGGATCACGATCCTCAGGAAGCGCGAGAACTTCCGCAAGGCTTTCCACCGCTTCGATGCCAAGCGCATCGCCCGCTACGGCGCCAAGGACATCGCCCGCCTGATGGCGGATGAAGGCATCGTGCGCAATCGCCTCAAGGTGGAGGCAACCATCGACAACGCGCGCGCGCTGCTCGAGCTGCAGCAGCGCACCAGCCTCGCGGCCTTCATCTGGGGCTTCCTCGACGGCCGCCCGCAGATCAACACGCATCGCACCTTCAAGACGGTCCCGCCCCAATCGCCCGCGTCGAAGGCCATCTCCAAGGCGCTGAAGGCCGAAGGCTTCCGCTTCGTCGGGCCGACCACCGTCTACGCCTTCATGCAGTCGGCCGGCATGGTCAACGACCACGTGACGAGTTGCTTCCGCCACGCGCCCTGCGCCGAGCTGCAGCGGGCCTTCAAGCTCTCCAGCGCGATGACCGAGAAGCCGTCCGACACTGAAGCCAAGCCGATGCCGGCGGCACGCGCCTGGCAGCGCATGCTGTCGGGCCGGCGCCTCGACCTGCTCGATCCCTCGCCCGCCGACATCGAGATCTCCGACATCGCCCACGGCCTCGCCCGCGTCGCGCGCTGGAACGGCCAGACGCTCGGCGACCACGCCTTCTCGGTCGCGCAGCACGCGCTGGTGGTGGAGGAGATCACCGCTGCGTTGGAGCCGGCCTGGGAGCGAGCTGGCGTCTCGCCGCCCTGCTGCACGATGCCCCCGAGTACGTGATCGGCGATCTCATCAGCCCCTTCAAGGCAGCCGTCGGCCTCGACTACAAGGCCTTCGAGGTCAAGCTGCTCGAGGCCATTCACCGCCGCTTCGGACTGCCGCCGGCGCTGCCCGAAGCGGTGACGGCCCGCATCAAAGAGGCCGACCGCATCGCCGCCTACTACGAGGCAACCGTGCTGGCGGGCTTCGCCCTGGAAGAGGCCGACCGTTTCTTCGGCAAGCCCGCGGGCCTTCCGCCAGCCCTGGAGAAAATGTTGCAGGGGCTGTCCTCGCAATCCGCTGCCGCTGCGCAGGCCGCATTCCTGGCGCGCTTCAACGCGCTTGTGGGCAACTAGCGCGTTGTCTTCTTTCTGGCACGCGTGGCGCCCTACATGGAGGATAGAATTCGCGGCTGGAGAACCATGACCAAGATCACTCGGATGCCCGCTTTGGACAACACTGCCCGCATGGCCGGCAGCATCCATGTCTGCCCGCTCAGCGCAGTGCCGGATGTGGTGGCGGGCTGCAACGCCTCCCACCTCGTCACCTGCCTGCAGGACGAGTTCGTGGTCGAGACGCCGGCGCTGATCAAGCCCGAGTTGCACGTGCGCCTGCACGTCGATGACATCACCCAGCACATACCAGGCCATGTCGCCCCCGATGCCGAGCACATCGACAGGCTCCTCGAATTCGCGCTGGCCTGGGGCGGACAGGGACCCATGGTCATCCACTGCTGGGCCGGCATCAGCCGCTCGACCGCTGCCGCGCTGATCTCGCTCACCGCGCTGAACCCGGACGCCCCCGAGGTGCTGATCGCGCAGCGCCTGCGCGAGGCCTCGCCCACCGCCTATCCCAACCGCCTCATGGTCCGCCTCGCCGACGCCGCCTTGGGTCGCAGGGGCCGCATGGTCGAAGCCGTGGAGTCGATCGGCCGCGGCGTCATCGCCGGCGAGGCGCGGCCGTTCTCGCTGCCGGCGGATCTTTCCGACCTGCGCCACGCCTAGGTCATGTGCCCATAAACGTCAGCCGCAGCACGGCCCGTACGGCCCTCAACCGCCGGGCACACCGTGGATGGCCGGGAAGAACATCTCCTGCCACGTCGCGGGGCGGGTCTTTATGCTGCCGACGCCGGCCATGAAGTCTGCGTACTTCATGACGTTCTCGGGCGATGTCGTGTAGCGGATATCGGGATCGTTGAGGACTTCCAAAACCTCCTCGAGGCTCATGCCTTGCTTCTCCATGTCGAGGAAGGTCTGGGCAGCGGCGCGCTTGTCGGTGTTGACGAGGCGGATGGCTTCTTCGAACGCCTTCAGAAAGGCGGCATACAGCTTCGGGTTGGCATCGTGGAACTTGCTGGTGGTGTAGAGCATGGTGAACGTGCTCGGGCCGCCCATCACATCGTTGGAAGTCAGGATGGTGCGGATGTTGGGCGACTTGCGCTCGCGCTGATGGAAGGGCGGCGAGGTGAAGTGGGCGTTGATCTCGCCGGCGCCCGACATGAGCGCACTCAACGCATCGGGATGCGTGAGCGACACCGTGTATTTGTCGAAGGCGGCATAGTCGGCGCGGCCGAACTCTTTGATCGCCGCTATCTGCAGGATGATGGCCGGGATCGACACCTTGACCGCGGTGACGGCGATCTTGTCGGTGGGGCCGAAGTCGCGGATCGATTTCAGGTGCGGCGAGCGCGTGTTGAGGTACATGGGGATAGACGTCATCGCCGCCACGCCCTTCACTTTCAGGTTGTCCCTGCTGCGGTCCCAAAGGGTGAGGAAGGCCGGTGGTCCGGCAACGACGATGTCGGCGGCGCCCGACAGCAGGAGATCGTTGACGAGGGCGGGGCCGCCCAGCTTGAGCCATTCGACCCCCACATTGGCGAGCCCGGCGTCGCGCGCCTTTTGCTCGATCAGCCCTTTCTGCTCCATCACCAGCAGGGGCAGGAAGCCGACGCCGCCCGCGCCCCGCGGGATCTTGATCGTGTCGGCTTCAGCAACCGCGAGCGCCGGCCACAGCAAGGCCACAGCACAGACCAGCAGCGAACGTCTCATCGTTTTCCTCCCGGGCGTGCGGATGACATGAACCAGCCACCCTTTAGCCCGCAGGGTAGCGCGCATTGGGGCGCACCGCGATAGCGTCTGCAACGCCGTTCTGGCAGGAGGAACGCCGGTTCAATCGCAGGGGCCGCATGGTCGAAGCCGTGGAGTCGATCGGCCGCGGCGTCATCGCCGGCAAGGCGCGGCCGTTCTCGCTGCCGACCGATCTTTCCGAGCTCCGCGACGCCTGGTGTCCTGCCGCAACTGCAAGACCACTGGGCAGAAGCAGCCGACGTGACTCGAAGCGATCGATCACCGGTCCACTTGCGAACACCAATACGACGCCCATCAGCCGCTGCAACGCCAAGAGCAGGCCCGCACCGATTGCGCCGGACCGACGCGTCAGGGGCGTCCGCTCTTGGATTAGATCGACCGGTAAGGTCGGCCCTCCGGGGCGGACCGCCTGTGAGTGCATGACCCAGCTGGCCCCCGCAGGCCGCGGCCTATTTTTCCGCGCCGCCCGCGTGCCGAAAAATGCCATGATCCGGGGTTAGCGCCTAAAATGTTGATTTCCGAGGAGCTTCAGAGGATCGCATGGCAGCGACGGTGCGTCAGAAGGGGGGCGCGCTGAAGACGGAAGCAGCACGGCCCGCTGGGCCGTGGGCATTTGCGGCTGGGGCACCTGTTGCCCTCGCCCTCGACTGCGCGGTGCTTGCCGTGCGGGCCGGCGAGCCGGTTGTGGCGGTAGTCCCGGCCGCGCGGGGCGGCGACGAGGTCCTCCCGTGCGGGCCTTTCCTGCCCAACAGACATGAGGCCCTCGAGAGCGGCGTGCGCTCGTGTGTGCATGCGCAGACGGGCGTCGAAGTGGGCTTCCTGGACCAGCTGTGCGCGCTCGGCGGGCGGACCGGCGCGCAGGCAGTAGATGTCGCCCCCGGACCGGCCCACATCGTCAGCATCAGCTATCTCGCCCTGGTCGGACCGCGCCAGTGCAGCGATCGCACGCGCGCGACCTGGCGCAGCTGGTACGCGCTGCTGCCCTGGGAGGACTGGCGCCAGGGCAGGCCCGAGTGCCTGGCCGAAATCGAGGCCAGCCTCGAGGCGTGGGCGGACGAATCCCACCCCTCGTACGGGGCATCATGGATGCCACACCGCAGGCAGCGCCTGCGCATCGCCTTCGGCAATGCCGGGACCGGCTGGGACGAGGAGAAGGTGCTCGAGCGCTACGAGCTGCTCAGCGAGGCGGGCATAGTCGGCTGCGGCCAGCACGACGGGATCGGCGCGAGCCACCGCATCGCCAGGCTCGTGCATCCGTTGCTGGGGGATCAGTCGCGCGTGCTGGCACGCGCCATCGGTGAGCTCAGGCGCGCGATCAAATGCCGCCCGGTCGTGTTCGAGCTGATGCCGCAGGAGTTCACGCTGTTCGAGCTGCAGAAGACGGTGGAGGCCATCCTCGGGCCCCACCTGCACAAGCAGAACTTCCGGCGGCTGATCGAGGGGTGCGGCCTGGTGGAGCCCACCGGCGCACTCCGACTGCGCACGGGTGGCCGGCCGGCCCAGCTCTTCCGCTTCCGGCGCGACGTGATCTACGAGCGTGCGGCGCCTGGTGTCCGGCTGAAGCCCGGCCGCGTCTAGATCGCCCACTCGGAGACGCTCAGCCCCTGCCCCTGCGGCGCTCCGTGGCCGATCTTGCCCTGCCGGTCGGCGAAGGCGAGAAGGTCAATGCCGGGTTCGCCGGTGTATTAGCGGAAGAGATCGAGGATGCTCTGGCTCGAGGAGTTGGCGATGCTCAGCGCCTGGACGCCCAGCTGCTCCTTCACCTGCAAGGCCTGGAGCAGGGTCGACTTCTCGTTCATGTCGGCATCGACCAGCTGGCCGACGCCGCGGCTGATGGCGTCCATCAGGCCCTGAATGAACTCCTTCTGGATGCCGATGCGGGCGATGGCCGCGCCGAGCGTGGTCGCCGAATCCGTCATGGACGAGATGGTGCCGTCGACGACGCCGATGATCTCTTCCAGGTCCGCCAGGTCGTTGTCGCTGTCGGTCAGGGCCGAGATGTCGAGCGCGTCGGTCGAGCCTGCAACCGAATAGGTCACACCGCCGTTGGTGGTCGTGCTTTGCGTGTCCAGGATGCCCGACTGGTCGTTGGCATCGAACAGCTTGGTGGCGTCGATGTTGATGGCGATGGTGCCAATGCTGACGGCGCCTGCGATGCGGGAGAACGACGACACGATGGTCTTGGTTGAATTGTAGGTGGCCGCACCGGAGTTCACCGCCAGCCAGTTCTCGCCCGAGAACGTGGCCGAATCGGCGATACCGCGCAGCTGCGACTGCAGCTCCGTGATTTCGTTCTGGATCTTGTTGCGGTCGATGCCGGGCTGGCGGGCGGCCACCAGCTTGCTCTTGATCTGATCCACCACCTTGATGGCGGAGTTGGTGCCGGTGTAGGCCACATCGTTGATGGCACTGAGGCTGAGGGCGTCCTGCACGGTGGACAGGGCCGCGTTGTCCGACCGCATGGTAGTGGCGATCGACCAATACGCTCCGTTGTCGGAGGCGTCGGCAACGCGGTAGCCGGTGGAGATGCTGTTTTGCGTCTCCATCAAGGCCTTGCTGGTTCGTGTCAGCGTCAGCAGCGCGGTCATCGCTGCGACGTTAGTGTTGATGCTGGTCATTGGCAGAATCGTCGGTAGGAGTAAGCGACGACGCTCGTACCGGTGTGGCAAACGCGGCCTAACTCCCTTGGAGCCGGTGTACGCGCGCTCTAGCCTGCCATGGCATCTAGCGTTAAGCGAAAAACGTTGCACACTGCTTAATGCGCAAAATTCGTGTGGTATTGGGAGGGTCGACGAACTCGAGCGTTGAAACACAAGCCCTTTTCGCGTGGGCGCGCACCTGCGCGCACGAGGCGTAAAAAAAGCGTTCGTGTCTTTTGCAACCGACGGTTGCCGGTCCATGCCCGGTCGCGTCCCGGACCGCGCCGGCCGTGAACGTCACGCCGTATGCGCCGTCTCGCGCGCCGAGCCCCGCTTCGCCCGAATTGCCGCCTGCGCCGCGGCAAGCCGCGCGACGGGCACGCGGAAGGCTGAGCAGGAGACGTAGTCGAGCCCAGTTTCGTGGCAGAAGGCGATCGAATCCGGGTCGCCGCCGTGCTCGCCGCAGATGCCGACCTTGAGGTCGGACCGCACCTTGCGTCCGCGCTCGGTGCCGATGCGCACCAGCTCGCCGACACCGTCGCGGTCGATCGACACGAACGGGTCGGTCTCGAAGATCGCCCGCTCGGCGTAGTTGGCAAGGATCGGCCCGGCATCGTCGCGGGAGAGCCCCAGGCACGTCTGCGTCAGATCGTTGGTGCCGAACGAGAAGAACTGTGCGCCGGTCTCGCCCTGCGCGATCTCGTCGGCCTTCAGGGCAGCGCGCGGCAGCTCGATCATGGTGCCGATCTGGTAGTCGAGCTTGGCGCCCGTCTCGCGCGCAACGGCTTCGGCGGTCTTGACGATCACCTCGCGCAGGATGTCGAACTCGGCACGGTAAGCAACGAGCGGGATCATCACCTCGGGCATCACAGGCTTGCCGGTCTTGCGCCCCGCATTGACGGCCGCCTCGAAGATGGCGCGCGCCTGCATCTCGGTGATCTCGGGATAGCGGATGGCGAGCCGGCAGCCGCGGAAGCCGAGCATGGGGTTGAACTCGTGCAGCTCCGAAACGCGCCCCTGCAGCTTGGCGAGCGGCACGCCGAGCTCCCTGGCGACGGCGGTGGCCTCCTTCTCCTCGTGGGGCAGGAACTCGTGCAGCGGCGGGTCGAGCAGCCGGATAGTGACTGGCAATCCGGCCATGATCTCGAACAGCGCCTCGAAGTCGGCCCGCTGCATCGGCAGCATCTTGGCGAGCGCCTTGCGGCGGCCGGCCTCGTCGTCGGCGCAGATCATCTCGCGCATGGCGAGAATGCGGCTCGCCTCGAAGAACATGTGCTCGGTGCGGCACAGGCCGATGCCCTCGGCGCCGAACTCGCGCGCCTGCTTTGCCTCGCGCGGAGTGTCGGCATTGGCGCGCACGCCGAGCTTCCGCACCTTGTCGGCCCAGCCCATGATGACGGCAAAATCGCCCGACAGCTCCGGCTGGCGCATCTTGACCCGGCCCTTGAGCACCTCGCCCTTGCCGCCGTCGATGGTGATGACATCGCCCTTCTTGAGGGTCTCGCGGCCAGCCGTCACCGTGCCGGCCTTGTAGTCGATGCGCAGCGTCCCGGCGCCGCACACGCACGGCCGCCCCATGCCCCGCGCCACCACCGCGGCGTGGCTGGTCATGCCGCCGCGCGCGGTGAGAATGCCGGCCGCTGCATGCATGCCGTGGATGTCCTCCGGGCTCGTCTCCATGCGCACCAGGATGACTTCCCGGCCCTGGCCCTTGAGCGCCTCGGCCTCGTCGGCATCGAATACGATCTCGCCGGATGCGGCACCGGGCGATGCCGGCAGTCCCATCGCGATCACATGCTTTTCAGCATCGGGCGCAATCGTTGGATGCAGGAGCTGATCGAGGGCCGCCGCATCGACGCGCAGCACGGCTTCCTCCTCGCCGATCAGGCCTTCGGCCACCAGGTCGGCGGCGATCTTGAGCGCAGCCTTGGTGGTGCGCTTGCCCGAGCGCGTCTGCAGCATCCAGAGCTTGCCTTCCTGGATGGTGAACTCGATGTCCTGCATGTCGCGGTAGCGCCGCTCCAGATCGGCGAACACCTCGGTGAGCTGGGCAAAGGTCTGCGGCATCAGCGTCTCGAGCGAGGGCAGCGTCTCGCCGGCCTCCTTGCGGGCGGCTTCGGTAAGGGGCTGGGGCGTGCGGATGCCGGCGACGACGTCCTCGCCCTGGGCGTTGACCAGGAACTCGCCGTAGATCTCGCGTGCACCGGTGGAGGGATTGCGCGTGAAGGCGACGCCGGTGGCGGAGCTCTGCCCGAGATTGCCGAACACCATGGCCTGCACGTTGACGGCCGTGCCCCACGAGTCGGGGATGGCGTGCAGCCGGCGGTAGGTCTTGGCGCGCTCGTTGTGCCAGGAGCCGAACACGGCGCTGATGGCGCCCCATAGCTGCTCGGCGGTATTTTGCGGGAACGGCTTGCCGGTCTCGCGCGCGACGGCCTCCAGGTATTCGCCGATCACGTCCTGCCAGTCGCCCGCCTTGAGATCGGTATCGAGCGAGTGGCCGTTGAGGTTCTTGTGGTTGTCGAGGATGTCCTCGAACACGCCGTGGTCGACGCCGAGCACCACGTCGGCATACATCTGGATGAAGCGGCGATAGCTGTCGTAGGCAAAGCGCGCGTCGCCCGATTTGACCGCGAGACCTTTCACGGTCGCGTCGTTGAGGCCCAGATTGAGGATGGTGTCCATCATGCCGGGCATGGATGCACGCGCGCCCGAGCGTACCGACACGAGCAGCGGCGATTGGAGATCGCCGAACTTGGCGCCGACTGCCGTGCCGACCTCGGCCAGTGCAGCCTCGGCCTCCGTCTTGAGGCCCTCGGGCAGCGCGCGGCCGTTGGCATAGAAGGCGGTGCACACCTCGGTGGTGATGGTGAACCCCGGCGGCACCGGCAGGCCCAGGCTCGCCATTTCCGCCAGATTGGCGCCCTTGCCCCCCAGCAGATCCTTCATGTCCGCGGCGCCGTCGCTTCTGCCGGCACCGAACATGTACACGCGCTGCTTCGAGACTTGCGTCGGCCGATAGCTGAGGTTGTGCATGTCGATGGCTCCGGCAGTGACCGCGATGGCGTCGCCCTGGGCGCCTGGCGCGGACAGCGCCCATTATCAGGTGCGGGCGCCATGGAAAAGACTGGTGCTACTGAAAAACCTGCATGACGTTAGCAGTTCCCGAATTCCCTCACACGACGCGATGCGAAAACGACGCATGCGGGGGCGTTCGATTGACACAAGGGCGAGGAGCGCCGCTATCCTGCGCGCGCCCCCCCAAAAGGGCAGGCTCCAGAGGTGTCCGATGAGCGCGTATTTACCGAAGGTCTTGAAGTCGCTGGACGAGACGCACACTGAAGCCCTCGAGCGCCTGTTCGAGCTGATCCGCATCCCCAGCGTGTCGACCGACCCGGAATTCAAGCCGCAGTGCCTGAAGGCTGCCGAATGGTGCGCCCGCACGCTCGAGGGGCTGGAATTCGACGCCAAGGTGGTGCCGACCACCGGCCATCCCATGGTGGTCGCGCACGACAGGGCAAAGCCTCTGAACGGCGGCCCGCACGTGCTGTTCTACGGCCACTACGACGTGCAGCCGCCGGACCCCCTGGAGCTGTGGAAGACGCCGCCGTTCGAGCCGCGCATCGCCACCGAGAAGGCCAACGGCAAGGTGATCGTCGCGCGCGGGGCCGAGGACAACAAAGGCCAGCTGATGACCTTCCTGGAGGCGGTCAGGGCCTGGAAGAAGGTCGCCGGCCAATGCCCGATCGCCATCAGCGTGCTCATCGAGGGCGAGGAGGAGTGCGGCTCGCCGTCGCTGCCGGGCTTCCTCGCCAAGCACGGCAAGGAGGTGACGCGCGACCTGGCGCTGGTCTGCGACACCGGCCAATGGGACAAGGACACACCCGCCATCTCCACGCAGCTGCGCGGGCTTGCCGCCACCGAGCTCTACATCACCGGCCCTGACCGCGATCTGCACTCGGGCAATTTCGGCGGCCCCGCCATGAACCCCATCCGGGCGCTGGCGGGGGTCATGGCGCAGATGCACGACGCCAACGGCCGCGTGCGCGTGCCGGGCTTCTACGATGGCATCAAGAAGCCGTCGGCCAAGCAGCTCAAACAGTGGGCGGGCCTCGGCTTTTCCGGCGAGAAGTATCTCGGCAGCGTGGGCTTGAGCCAGGCCGCGGGCGAAAAGGCCTACAGCGCGCTCGAGCAGCTGTGGGCGCGCCCCACCCTGGAGTTCAACGGCATCACCGGCGGCTACCAGGGGGTTGGCACCAAGACCGTCATCCCCTCGCAGGCCTCCGTGAAAATCACCTGCCGGCTGGTGCCCGGGCAGAACCCCGCCAAGGTCCTCAAGGTCGTGGAGCAGTTCGTGAAGGAGAAGCTGCCCAAGGATTGCCGGGCGGAGTTCAAGAGCCGCGGCGGCTCGGCGGCCATCGCCTTCGATCCCAAGGCGCCATTCATCGTGCGCGCGGCGCAAGCCCTCGAGGAGGAGTGGGGACGCGGCGCGGCGCTGGTCGGCGTCGGCGGCTCCATTCCCATCGTCACGTCCTTCAAGGACGCGCTCGGCATGGACAGCCTGCTGGTCGGCTTCGGGCTCAGCGACGACCGCATCCACTCGCCCAACGAGAAGTACAACCTCTCGTCCTTCCGCAAGGGCGCGCGCAGCTGGGCCAGGATAATGGACAAGCTAGCAGTCTAGGATCGGCCCCTAAGGTCATTTTCATTGAGGATTTTACGCATGAAAACCAGGATTGCCGCCTTCGTCGCGCTGCTTGCGGTTGTCGCGATCACGGCTTCCGCCGTGCTTGCCCAACGCAACTCCTATCGGGACCGCTACGACGACGACGACCGCGGTTACAACCGCGACAACCGCAGCCGGGCGGGGTCGTTCGACTACTACGTGCTGGCGCTGTCCTGGAGCCCGACCTACTGCGCCGAGCGCACCAGCACCGGCTACGACCAGCAATGCGACACGCGCGGCGGCCGGCCCTATGCCTTCGTGCTGCACGGGCTGTGGCCACAGTACAATCGCGGCTGGCCGCAGGACTGCCGCAGCGCCGACAGCGGCTGGGTGCCGGGGTCCGTCGCCAACCGCATGCTCGACATCATGCCGAGCAAAAAGCTCATTTTTCATGAGTACCGCAAGCATGGCACCTGCTCGGGCCTCGGCGTCGACGCCTACTTCGGCCTCGCCCGGCAGCTCTACGAAAAGGTGCAGATCCCGCCGCGGTTCGTTCGCCTGACCGACGACAGGCTGTTCGTTGGGCCGGGAGAGCTTGTTGCCGATTTCCTCAAGGCCAACCCCGACCTGCGGCCGGACATGATCGTGGTTCAGTGCGGCGGGTCGGGCCATCGCCTCAAGGAGGTGCGCATCTGCTTCACCCGGGAAGGCAATTTCCGCTCGTGCGGGCACAACGAGAACCAGCGCCGGCTGTGCTCGGCCGATCGCATGTACGTGCCGCCCGTGCGCGCCAGCGCGGTCAGCAACGAGCCGGACGCTCCCTCCGGTCCGCCGCGCGAGATCGTCCCGCTTCCCAAGTAGACCTCGGACGGCCTGCAGCCTGTGGAAAGCGTGCATAACCCGCGCGCTTCCACTTGGAAACGCGGCCTCCCCGCTTGTCGGCCCGCATGCTGCCAGCCACCCTCACGACTCGCCGCACAACTAACCAAGCGCAGCGATGGCGGGGCAATCGATGCTGCACGGAAACCGGCGACCGGCCGTTCCGGGACACGTCACGCGACATGGTGGCCGCGCGACGATGCACCGGGCGGCCGGTCGCCGCTCCTTCTCGCGGAAGGCAAGCAACGCGCTCGGCGTCTGCGGCTCAATGCTCGCGGGCGGAGCGGCATTGTTCGGCATCTGGCAGCTTGGCAACTTCGAAGCGCTGCTGGGCCATGACGCCGCCCGCGCCCCAATTCAAACACCGACCGCTCCTGCAATCTATCGCCCGGCAGGCGAACGCAGCGGCTGCACACAAGCTCCGATCAATCGTGCCAGCGGACAAACCACACCCGTCGACTGCCACACCATGTCGCCGACCCAAATGGACCGCCCGGCCTAGGCTACTGGCCTGCCCACCCTGAACAAGCGCAAGCCCAAAAAGGCAAATCGGGCCCGAAGAGGGCCCGATCACCAGACGATAAGTAGGTCGAAGTCAGAAGGTGAACTTGAGGGTGCCTACGACACGCGAGTCGCACTGGAAAAGGGCGCCGGTGCACCACGAACTTCCGCCAGCGTTGTCCCCGAGGTTCGTATCCCAGTAGCGGACATCGATGGACCACTTCTCGAGGAAGGCGAACGTCAAACCCGCATTCCAGTAGGTGTATTGATCGTCGCCGTTGCCGAATGCCCCACGATAAGCGGCGGTGCCTTCGTTCGACTGGAAGCCCAGCAAGGCGCTGAAGGTCGGCGTGAACATGCCGAACTTGGGAAGCGCTTGGCTGAAGTTACCTTCCACGGTCCAGGTCGCGCCCGTTTCGTATTGATACTCAGGCGAGTAGAATACTGTGACGCCGAAGGTACCGTCTTTCCAAACTTCAGCACTGCCGCCAACCTTGACTTCGACGTAGTTGGGATCGTTGCCGGCCGGCAGCCCTGAAACAGCCGGCGTCGACCCATTGGGATAGGTGTAGTAGATCACGCCGAGGTCCCAGGTGATCCGGCCGGTCTTCGGCTTGATGCCGACATACAGAATCCATCTCCATACTAGCGGCGTTGTTGGAGAAGCCGGGCCCGCCATTATTGCCCCAATCAAGATTGGAGGCCCACACGCCAGCGTAGAAGAGGCCGCAGGTCGCATCGAAGCCACCTTGAACGGCGGCGCCCTCAGCGGTCTGCGAATAGCCGCGGAAGATGTAATCGGTGGTGAGCCCAATATTGGCCGAAAGGCTGCACGCGCGAGGAGCCGGAGCCGGCTCAGCCAGGGCGCGCTTCTTGTTCATCCCGTCCGCGAGTGCCGGCGCGGCGAGCAAGGCCGTCCCCAGAACCGCCGCAGCGGTCAGGCCGGCAATCTGTACAATCCGCAGTTTCATGGTGGCTTCCCTACTGATTCGTCTCTCATACCTATTGTGCATGTCGCCCAGGAGTCGCAATTGGAATCCGATAAGTCGTAAGTTGTAGAGGAAGGGGCGTGCCAGCGAAGCAACACCGTGCTCTTGTGGACAACTTATTGGGTGGATTTGCCCATTTCCCGAGCGGCTTCTTTGGCTGCACTTGCCGAGAATATGGGCAAATCCGAACGATCCGTTACGAATGGGATACCGTTATGCTTGGGCCGCACACCTTCTGCTAGGCTCCTGCACCGCGCCCCATAGGAAAACTGCCATGCCAGTCCCGACCGCCCTCGTCACCGGTGCCGCGAGGCGTATCGGGCGGGTGCTGGCGCTCGATCTGGCCGGCCGCGGCTGGCGGGTGGGCCTGCATTGCCGCAATTCCGCAGTTGAGGCAGAGCGTCTTGCCCGCGAGATAGAGGGGAAGGGCGGAAGCGCCGCTGTTCTGAGGGCCGACCTTACCGACAACGCCGCCGTGGAACGCCTGGTGGACCAGTGCGCAGCCCGGCTCGGCGCCCCGACGTGCCTGGTCAACAACGCCTCGATGTTCGTCTACGACGATCTAGTAACACTAGACCCGCGGGTCTGGGATGCGCAGCTCGCGGTAAATCTCAAGGCACCGGTATTCCTGGCCAAGGCATTCGCTGCTTCGCTGCCCGCTGGCGCCGTCGGCAATGTGATCAATATGATCGACCAACGGGTGTGGAAGCCTACACCGCATTTCTTCTCCTACGCCGCCTCCAAGGCCGCCCTGTGGAGCGCAACCCGCACCCTGGCGCAAGCCCTGGCGCCGCGCGTTCGCGTGAACGCCATCGGCCCCGGCCCAGTCTTGAAAAGCGAGCACCAGACGGACGAGGAATTTCGCCTACAGTGCGAGGCCACGATCCTGCGGCGCGGCACGACGCCGGAGGAGATCGCCAGCGCCGTCCGCTTCATCCTTGACGCCCCGGCGATGACGGGACAGATGATCGCCCTCGACGGGGGTCAGCATTTGGCCTGGGAGACCCCCGATGTGCGGCGCGCCCCGCGCGGCTGAAGCCCGCTCGAGCACAATCGCATGAGCAAGAACGAGAATATCCTGCCAAAGCGCGCCGCTTCCGAGCGCAGGCGCGGACACCGGCGCGTCTTCGTGCGCGATCTCGAGATCGTTGTCAGTGTCGGCGTGCTCGAGCGCGAGAAACGCTACGAGCAGCGCGTCATCATCTCGGCGGACCTCTTCGTGCACGACAACTATGATGGGGTGTCGGATCGGCTGGCCGACGTGCTCGACTACGGCGTGGTTGTAGATGGCATCGCCCGGCTGGTGCAGAGCGAGCACGTCAACCTGCTCGAGACGCTGGCAGAGCGCATCGCCGACCATTGCCTCACCGATAGCCGCGTAGTTTCGGTTCGCGTGTGCATAGCAAAGCCGGACGTCATGGAGTCCTGCGGCTCGGTCGGCATCGAGATCGAGCGGCACCGGCAGCCATCATCGTAGTGGCGTTGCACCCCCAACCTGGTACTTTGCCACACGGGCGCCACGGATCGCCCCAACTCGTGCCGCAAAGCACGGTGAACATTCTGTAACTGGCGGTTTGCCGCTGGCTCGATCCCGTAACGCGGGATAGCCATGGGCAATGGGGGCAGCCAGCAAGGGACTATCCGCCAAAGGGAAGGCGGGCAGGGGGACTTCGATTGCAGCTGCCACCCGCCGGCGGGACGCTAACGGCCCTTTAATGATGAAGGGCTTATCAACAAACGTGCTCGGCGCGTGCACTGAGCATACGAAAGACCGGGTGGGTACTCCATGCTTCGTAGGGTAGGGGCGCTACATCTTTTCGCCGTGCTATTCGGCGCGATCGTCACGGCCACCTCTGCCTCGGCAAACCTTCCAGACATCCTGTCCGGGCCCAAGAACATGGTGCCCCAATGCGTCACTCCCGGCCGCCTGATGGCCTATCTCAAGACGCGCAATCCGCAGCTCGACCCGCGCTATGACGCCATCGCCACCGAGTACATGCGCCAAGGCGAAATGCTTGGCCTGCGATGGGATTTTGCCTTCTATCAGATGATCGTCGAGACCGGCGCCTTGAGCTATTGGCGCGGACACCGCGCCGGCGACGTCAAACCTGCGCAGAACAATTTCGCAGGTCTCGGTGCCACCGGCAGAGGCCAGCGCGGCGAGAGCTTCCCGGATATCGCAACCGGCGTGCGGGCCCATCTCGAGCATTTGCTGCTCTATGCCGGTCGCCCGGTCGCCAACCCGGTTGCGGAGCGCACGCGCAACGTCAGGGACTGGGGCGTGCTCACCTCCTGGCAGCAGACCTTTACGCGACCGATCACGTATACCGATATGTCCGCCAGGTGGGCGCAAACCAAAACCTACGCCAGCCTGCTCGAGCAGGTCGCCGACCGCTTCCAAGCCGAGATTTGCGGTCAGCCCGATCCGCGACCCAGCCTTGTTCAGGAGGCACGCCAACAGTCGGGCAAGACCCTTCCGGCGCAGGCCGCCGTCGCCGCACCGCCCGCAACGCCCAAGGTCGCAGACGTCGAGCAGAAGCGCCCCTCCGGCCAGGAGCTGGCGCAGCAGGCCATCGAGCAGGCCAAGAACGATGCAAGTGCCAAACGCTTCGCGCTCGGCGCCCTCGCCCCGGCGGCAGCTGCCCCGCCGATCGCTCCCTTCAAGGTGCTGAACACGCCCGTGTCGGAGCCCCCGGCCCAGACCCCGGAACCGCCGGCCGCAGCCAAGGTCTCCACCGGCAGCCTCACGCCGATGATCCCCGAGGCGGCAAAGGTCCCGCCTCCACCGGCCACCACTGCCCCGCACGTCGCTGCGCCGCCGCCGGCCGTCTCGCCACCCCCGGCAGCAAAGACACCGCCCGCTGCCAAGGCCAAGGCGCCGCCGACCGAGACCAAGACGGCGCTCGCGGCGCCTGCCGCCAAGGCCAAGATCATTCCCGAAACGGCCACGCCGCCGGCTGCCAACCAGCGCTGCCGCGTGTGGACGGCCAGCTATGGCGGGCAGAAGGCCATGATCATCCGCTCCGTTATCGACCAGGTCGTCAATTTCACGGTGCTGGATGTGAACGACGGGTCGGAGACGCGCGAAGCCGAGGCGTTCATCTCGGCCTACGCCAAGAACGGAAAGATCGCCGGGGTGTACACCAATCAGGCCCTCGCCCTCGACAAGGCTTTCGAGCTCTGCCCCGAAGGCTGACGAACCTGCCGGCACAGGTTGTTGAAGCCGTCCTTCGACACGCTCATCGCCACAGGTGCCGCTGCTGGCTTGACCGGCTGCGCCAGTCGAGCAGACTGGGCGCCCCCACCCTGACCCGGACAGCTCGCATGCGGCTTCGCAAAGCATTTTGGACTGGCGCCATCGCTGCCTTGGTTGCCTCGACCAATGGCGCCGTTGCGCAAGCCCCCGCACATTCGCCCTACCCTCCCCCAAATCCACCCAACTGCCGCAACACGGGCAACTACGAGGCCTGGCTCGAGGGCTTTCGCAAGGAGGCGATCGCCAGCGGCATCTCGCGCAGCACGGTATCGAGCGCGCTCGGCGGCGTGACGCTCGATCCCAGCGTCATCTCACGCGACCGCAAGCAAGGCTTCTTCGCGCAAAGCTTCGTGGCCTTTGCCGGCAAGCTCATCTCGCAGAACCGCATCCAGGCCGGCATCGCGCGGCTCAAGCAGCACCGCGAATTGTTCGCGCAAGTCGAGAAGCAATACGGCGTGCCCGGACCCGTGATCACCGCGTTCTGGGCGCTCGAGAGCGACTATGGCGCCATGATCGGCAATTATCCGGTTCTGCGGGCGCTCGCCACCCTCGCCTACGACTGCCGCCGCCCCGACATGTTTCGCGCCGAGCTGATGGAGGCGCTGCGCATCGTCGATCGCGGCGACCTCGCCCCCACGGAGATGGTCGGCGCGTGGGCCGGCGAGCTCGGCCAAACGCAGTTCCTGCCGTCGCACTACTTCAAGTACGCGGTGGACTTCGACGGCGACGGGCGGCGCAATCTGCTGACCAGCGTGCCCGACGTGATCGCCTCCTCGGCCAATTTCCTCGTGGCGCTGGGCTGGCAGCGCGACCAGCCCTGGCTGCAGGAGGTGCGGGTGCCGGCCAGCCTGCCTTGGGACCAAGCCGATCTTGCAATTCAACATCCACGCTCGAAATGGGCGAGCTGGGGGGTGAAGCAGGCCGACGGCAGGCCGCTCGCCGCCGACGCCACACCGGCGTCACTGCTGCTGCCGATGGGGCGCCACGGCCCGGCGTTCCTCGGCTACCAGAACTTTCAGGCCTATCTGAAGTGGAACCAGTCCCTGAACTACTGCGTGACCGCCGCGTACCTGGCGACGCGCCTAGCGGGCGCGCCAGCCATGTCCCGGGGCAGTGAGCAGGTGCCCGATCTCAGCATGGAGCAGGTCAAGGAGCTGCAGCACCTGCTTGCGCAACGCGGCTGGGGAGTGGGTGAAATCGACGGCAAGATCGGTGCGGCGACGCGCGCCAGCGTGAAAGCGGCGCAGATGAAGTACGGGCTTCCCGCCAACTCCTACCCCACGCCCGAGCTTATCGAGAGGCTGCGCGGGCAGCGCTAGGCCCCTCCGCAGCGCCGGGCTCCACCTTTGGCGCATCGGGTGCATCCGGCTCGCTCGGCTTGGCCAGCACGTGCGGGAAGAACTGCCGCTCGATCTCGTGGGCAGGCAGCGGCTTGCTGAACAGGAAGCCCTGCATTTCGGTGCAACCCTCGGAAGTCACTTTGTCCCGCTGCAGCTGTGTCTCGACGCCTTCCGCGGTCGTTTCCATGCCGAGGCCCTTGGCCAGCGCCGCCACCGCCCGCACGATATTGAGCGAGCCAACGCCCTCGCCGATGTCCTTGACGAAGGAGCGGTCGATCTTGATGCGGTCGAACGGGAAGCTCTGCAGATAGCTCAAGCTCGAATAGCCGGTGCCGAAGTCGTCCATGGCGATGCCGCACGCCCAGCTCGCGCAGCTGATAAAGCATGGCGAGCGTGGACTCGCTGTCCTGCAGCAGAGTGCTTTCCGTGATCTCCAGCTCCAGCCGCCGCGGCGGCAGGCCGGAGGCGGCCAACGCATTGACGACCGTTTGCAGAAGGCTCGCGTTGCGGAACTGCACCGGCGACAGGTTCACGGCGACCTTGACGTCGTCGGGCCAGCGCGCAGCGGTGGCGCAGGCCTGCCGGATCACCCAATCGCCGAGCGGCACGATGAAGCCGATCTCCTCCGCCAGCGGGATGAACTGCGCCCGGCGATATGAGCCCGCGCTCGGGATGCCGCCAGCGGATCAGCGCCTCGATGCCGCTCACCTTGTTGGACTGCAGATTGACCACGGGCTGGTAGTGGAGCTCGAACTGGCCCGCCACTAGCGCCCTGCGCAAGTCGTACTCCATGGCGCGCCGCTCTTGGATTTGCGCGTCCATGCCGGGCTCGAAGAAGCAGAACACGCCGCGGCCGTCGCCCTTGGCGCGGTAGAGCGCCAGATCGGCGTTACGCATCAGCTGGTCGGTGGAGTCTCCGTCCGTCAGCCCCACGGCGATGCCGACGCTGGCGCCGATGATGACTTGGTGGCCGTCGATCTCGTAGGGCTGGCTCACGACGTCGATGACGCGGCGCGCCAGCACGCCGGCGTCCGCCGGGTGCTCTATCGCTCCCTGCACAATGGCGAACTCGTCGCCGCCCATGCGGGCGACGATATCCGTCTCGCGCACCAGCGTGCGCAGACGCGCCGTGACGGCCTTCAGCAGCTTGTCGCCGGCAGGATGGCCCAGGGTGTCGTTGACGTGCTTGAAGTGGTCGAGGTCGAGCAGATGGACGGCGACGACCTCGCCACGCTTGGCCCGCGCCAGGGCGTGCTCCAGCCGCTCGTTGAACAGGACGCGATTGGGCAACCCGGTCAACGCATCGTGCAGCGCCATGTGCACGATCTTGGCCTCGGAGCGGCGCTGCTCGGTGATGTCCTGATGGGTGGTGACGGTGTAGCCGTCGGCCATGCGGCTTCGCCGACACCACGATGTATCGGCCGTCGTGCAGACGCGTCGTGTATTGGCTGGCCTTGCCGCTTACACGGTTGATCATCGACTGCAGGATCTCGTCGGCGGACCTGCCCGGCAGCTGCCCCAACGCAATCCGCCGCGCCACGATGTCCCGCAGGAGGGTGCCGGGCTTCACGTCGTCGGGGGTCAAGTTGTAAAGCTCGGCGTAGCGATTGTTGGCGATGACGACGCGATGCTCCGCATCGAACATGGCAAGGCCCTGCACCATGTTGTTGAGCGCCGCATCGAGCTGCACATTCTGCGCTCGCAACCTTTCCTCCTGCGCCTTCAGAAGCTGGTGCTGGTGCCCCAACTGGGCGTTGAGCTTCTGGCGCTCGGTAATGTCCTCGTGCGTGACCACGCGGCCGCCGTCCGCGGTCTGAGAGCGCGAGACGCTGACGATGCGCCCATCTGCCAGCTCCTGAATGCGCGATGAGCGCTTACCGAAGCTGCTGGCCCAGCTGTCGACGAACTGTTCGGTGTCCTTGACGTGGTAGAAGCCGTTGGCCATGCGGTAGTCGAAAATCTCGCGCACCGTCGTGCCAGGCTTAACCTGCTCCGGGGTGAGGCCGTACATCTCGGCATAGAGCTTGTTGCAAACGATGAGCCGCTGCTCGGCATCGAACATGGCGAGCCCTTGCGGCATGTTGTTGATGGTCGCGTCGAGCTGGTTGTTGCGTGCCTGCAGCGTTTTCTCGTGCTCCTTCAACAGGCGATGCTGTTGCTCGAGCTGGGCATTGAGCCTTTCTCGCGCACCGGCCTCCTTGTGCGTGACGACGTATCCGCCGTTCGCGGTGCGCTGGTAGGTGACGTTGATCACCCGCCCGTCGGCCAGTCTGTGCGTCTCCACGGGTTGGCGGCCGAACTGGGCGACCATCTGATCGACGTCAGCGGCCGCCTCGTACAGACCACTTGCGAACTGGGCCTCGATGATCTGCCGTACGGTGATGCCGGGGACTGTCTGGACGGGGGCGAGGCCGTACATCTCGGCGAAGCGCCGATTGCTCACGACGAGGCGTTGCTCGGCGTCGAACATGGCGAGGCCTTGCGACATGTTGTTCAGGGCCGCGTCCAGCTGCTCGTTCTGCTCTTGCAGGCGCCCCTTCAGGCTCTCCTGCTCGGAGATGTCGTGCAGCGTTGTCACCCAGCCCCCGTCGGCTCTGGGCTGCACCGAGACGGAAAGCACACGGCCATCGGCTGACTTGCGAACCAGATGTGTCGGCGCCTTGCCTCCATTCCGCTCACGCATTCCCCGCAGCACCTCGTCGACGCTCATACCGGGGTAGAAGCCGTTGGCGCAGCGCAGCGCAACGATCTCGCCGAGCGTCGTGCCGGGCTTCACCTGTTCCGTTGACAGCCCGAACAGCTCCGCATACCGGGCGTTGGCCAGAATGAGACGCTCCTCGGCGTCGAACATGGCGAGGCCCTGCACCATGCGGGCCAATGCCGTGTCGAGCTGCTCGTTCTGCGTCTTGAGCTTCTCCTCGCGCTGCTTGAGAAGCTCGTTCTGCGCCTCGAGGCGGGCCGCCAGCTGCTCCCACTCGGTGAGGTCGTCGAGGGCGTAGACGATGCCGCGCACCGTTCCGTCCCGATCGCGCAAGGCAGCGGAGGAGAAGCTGATGTCCACCAGCGATCCGTCCTTGCGCCAGCGCACGGCGCGCACATCGCGCAGCGTCTCGCCCGCCAGCGCGCGCTCGAACACCTCGTCGAACTCCGCCTTGCCGTCGGGGGGCACCAGCTTGAACGGCTGGCCGACGGTCTCTTCGGCGGTGTAGCCGAAGATCAGCTCGGCGCCCCGGCTCCACAGCATCACGCGCCGGTCCGCGGCGACGCAGACAATGGCCTCAGGCACGGCGTCGAAGATGGCCGCCAGCGTCTCCTTGGCCTCGCGCTCGGTCTCCTGCAGGCGCCTGCGCTCGGTGATGTCCTCGTGCACCGCGATCCAGCCGCCCTCGGGCATCGGCCGCCGCGACACCAGGACGTAGCGCCCGCCGCTCAGATGGTGTGTCTTGACCGTTGCCTTCGTTACCGGTCCCAGCAGCTCGTCACGATAGGCTTGGGCGTCGGGGTGCGCGTATATGCCGGCGGCGATCCGGTGGTCGACGATGGTGCTCATAGGCGTGCCGGGCTTCGTCAGCTCGCCTGGGATGCCGTACATGTCGGCGTAGCGTTTGTTGCAGACGACGAGACGCCGGTCGGCGTCCACGATGCACAGCCCGTGCGGCAAGCTCGAAAGGGCGACGTCGAACAGCACATTCTGGCGGCTCAGCTCGGCCTCACGCTGCTGCAGCGCCTGATGCCGCTGGCGCAGGTCGATCTCCACGTCGCGTGAGGACAGGGCAGCCATAAGGGTAGCCGTACGGCCGGCCAGCATGATGAAGGCCGTCACGCAGGCAACCAGAATGCTGAGCGTCGAGCCATCGATGCTGAAGGCCGAAACGGGCATGGAGGGATCGGGGGTAACGGTGAGGCCGCCGACCGCAACGAAGTGCAGAGCGCAAGTGGCGAAGGTGAGTAGTCCGGTGGCAGCCCAGAGCGCGCGGCGGCCGCTCAACTCGCGGTGGGCAGCGAGCGCAGTGGAGCACAGCGCAACCGCCAGAACGTGGACGGGCACCGCCAGCAGCGGCGTACGATGCATCGCGGCCGGCAGAGAAAGCGCGTTCATGCCTGCCACATGGGTCAGCACCAGCCCCATGCCTACAACCGCACCGCCAGCGACGGCGTGCATGCGATCACCGGTTGAGGCGATGGCGAAGCCGCAGGTGGCGGCCGTGATTGCAACGAGAAATGCAGCGCCAACCACTGTTGGGTCGTAGCTGACTTGCACCGGCCACTGATAGGCGCGGATGGTCAGGAAGTGCGTTGCCCAAATGCCTGCCGCCGCGCTCGCGCCAGTCAGCAGCAGCCAGCCCAGGCGCTTGTTGCCGGTGCAATCGCGCGCGTACGCCAGGGTTTGCAGCGCAGTGAGGCCAGCCGCAGCAGCAATCAGGGCGGCAAACAGGGCCACCCGCCAGTCGACCGAGGCAAGTGCTAAGGCTGGTACTCGGGACACGTGAACCCCCGGCATCTACATCCAAAATCAGTAACAATAGATGCTCAAGGGCGAGTTAATAGAATAAATGCAAAGCAAGATTTGCTTTGTTCATAAATATATCGCTAATTGAAGTGACCGAAACGTAGGACTACTGGGAACAACCACGTAACTCTTATTGCCAAAGAAATAACAGAAGGCCGGACATTCAGCAGATTGCTTACTCACACCGGCCATCGGCTTGCCCTCTGGACCGGCACACGACCGAAGACTAATTGAGTGCCATGCCGCTGAAAGACACTCGCGAGGTGCCCGCCGGGCGCGCGCCAGCGCGCGGGGATAGCCCCACCGGACCCGCCGTAATCGCAGGCTATCTGAAGACATTGCCGAGCTCGCCGGGCGTCTATCGGATGATGGATGGCGCCGGCGACGTGATCTACGTGGGCAAGGCCCGCAACCTGAAGGCCCGCGTCACCAACTACGCGCGCGCCGGCAACCACACCAACCGCATCACGCGCATGATTGCGAACACGGCCGCCATGGAGTTCGTGAGCGTGCGCACGGAGGCCGAGGCGCTGCTGCTGGAAGCCAACCTGATCAAGCGTTTCCGGCCGCGCTACAACGTACTGTTGAGGGACGACAAGTCGTTCCCCTTCATCCTGCTGGCACGCGATCACAGGGCGCCCCAGATCCTCAAACATCGCGGAGCGCGCAACCGCAAGGGCGAATACTTCGGGCCGTTCGCCTCCGCCGGTGCGGTCAATCGCACCATCAACATGCTGGAGCGCGCTTTCCTGCTCAGGTCGTGCTCGGACTTCGTCTTCGAGAGCCGTACCCGTCCCTGCCTGCTCTTCCAGATCAAGCGATGCTCGGCGCCGTGCACCGGCGAGATCAGCCTGGAAGACTACGGCGCGCTGGTGGAGGAGGCCGTGCGCTTCCTGCGCGGCGAGAGCCAGAACGTGCGCGAGATGTATCAGCGCCTGATGCAGGAAGCGGCCGAGCGCCTCGACTACGAGCAGGCGGCCAGGTACCGCAACCGCCTCTGGGCCCTTGCCCACGTCACCGCCGACCAGGCCATCAACCTGGAGGGCATCGAGGAGGCCGACGTGTTCGCCGCCTACCAGGACGGCGGACAGACGTGCGTCCAGGTCTTCTTCTTCCGCTCGGGCCAAAACTGGGGCAACCGCGCCTACTTTCCCAGGGCCGATCGCAGTTTCGCCGTCGAGGAGGTGCTGGAGAGCTTCATTGCCCAGTTCTACGACGACAAGCCGGTGCCGCGCCTGATCCTGCTGTCGCACGAGATCCCGAGCCGGGAACTGCTGGCGGACGCGCTTTCCACCAAGGCCGAGCGGCGCGTCGAGGTGCGCGTGCCGCAGCGCGGAAGCAAGACCGGCGTGGTCGAGCACGCCCTGCAGAACGCGCGCGAGGCGCTGGGGCGCAAGCTCGCCGAGAGCTCATCGCAGCTGACCCTGCTCAAGGGACTGCAAGAGCGCTTCGGTTTGCCGCGAACGCCGCGGCGCGTGGAGGTATTCGACAACAGCCACATTCAGGGCACGGACGCGGTGGGCGCCATGATCGTCGCCGGCGCCGAAGGTCTGGTGAAGAACCAGTACCGCAAGTTCAACATCAAGGCCGCCGACCTCACGCCGGGCGACGACTACGCCATGATGCGCGAGGTGCTGACGCGGCGCTTCAAGCGACTGGTGCTGGACGAGGCCGAGGCGCCCAAGACTGCGAGCGAAGCGACCCCTGCGCCGGAGGCTCAGAGCGGCTCGCGCATCGAGGCACCGCAGCCGCCGCCGATCGACCGCCGCGGCGGCAGTGCGCTCGCCTTCGGCGTGCTGCGCGCGGATGCCTCCGAGCCGGGCGAGATCGAGGCAGCTTCAACCGCGGTCGACCAAACGGCAGCAGCAGAGGACGATGACATCGATCCGGCTGCAGAGGAGTTTCCCAATCGGCCGGACCTCGTGCTGATCGATGGCGGCCTGGGCCAGCTCGGAGTGGCGCGCCAGGTGCTGGAGGAGCTCGGCATTCGCGACGTGGCGCTGATCGGCGTGGCCAAGGGGCCGGACCGCGACGCCGGCCGCGAGCATTTCCACATCCCCGGCCGCGACCGGCCGATGATGCTGGAGCCGCGCGATCCCGTGCTCTATTTCGTGCAGCGGCTGCGCGACGAGGCACACCGCTTCGCCATCGGCACGCATCGCGCGCGGCGCAGCAAGGCCATCGGCGCCAATCCGCTTGATGAAATTCCGGGCATAGGGCCCGGACGCAGGCGCGCGCTGCTCAAGCATTTCGGCTCGGCCAAGGCCGTTTCTCGGGCAGGCGTGGACGATCTCAAGGCTGTGGACGGCATCAGCGCGCACATGGCACAGACGATCTACGATTTCTTCCATGAGCGGTCGGGCTGATGGGCGCGTGCCCACTTTCGTGATCGCCCAAAAGAGGCCTCGGCCATTGACGCCTGAAGCCCCAAATGCTCATGTCCGGTCCATGGAAGCCGCCACCTCCCAGGGCGCCGTGAGTGCTGCAAGCCTCCCCAATATATTGACGTATCTGCGTATTCTTGCGGTGCCAGCGGTGGTCCTCTGCCTGTTCCTGATCCCCGGCGATGCCGGCCGCTGGTGGGCGCTGGCGGTGTACGTAAGCGCCTGCATCACCGATTGGCTGGATGGGTTCCTGGCGCGTGTGTGGCGGCAGCAATCGATGCTGGGGCGGGTGCTGGACCCGATCGCCGACAAGTTGCTGGTCGGTGCGACGCTGCTGATGCTGACGCACGACAACACCATCGACCGCATCCACGTGGCGGCGGCCGTCATCATCCTGTGCCGCGAGATCCTCGTCTCGGGTCTGCGCGAGTTTCTGGCCGAGCTCAACGTGCGGGTGCACGTCACCCAGCTCGCCAAGTGGAAGACCACGGTGCAGATGATCGCGCTAGGCGTGCTGCTGGCCGGGCCGGCTGGCGACAAGCTCGTGCCGGGCGTAACCTGGACCGGCCTGGTGATGCTCTGGATGGCCGCGCTGCTGACGCTGTGGACGGGCTACGACTACCTGAAGGCCGCGGTGCGCACGGCGATCGAGCGCTGAAAAATGTGAACGGCGCAGAACTGCCATGTCGGTGAAGATCCTCTATTTCGCCTGGGTGCGCGAGAAGACCGGCAAATCCGAGGAGGTGGTCGATCTGCCCGCGGGCGTGCAAACGGTTGCCGACCTCGTGGCATGGCTCACCGAGCGCGGCCCGGAATACGCGCAAGCGTTCGCGCGGCCCGGCGTGGTCCGCGCAGCCGTGGACAAGGCGCACGTGCAGCCGACCGCCAGCATCGCCGGCGCACGCGAGATCGCCTTCTTCCCGCCGGTGACCGGAGGCTGAACGGTGAGCGTGCGCGTACAGCGCGAGGATTTCGAAATCGGCGCCGAGGTGGCGCGCCTCACCGCCGGCCGCACCGACATCGGTGCCGTCGTTACGTTCACCGGCGTGGTGCGCGCCGAGAACGACGGCTCCGGCGTCGCGGGCATGACGCTCGAACACTATCCAGGGATGACCGAAGCGGAGCTGGCGCGGGTCGAAGCGGAAGCGGGGCAGCGCTGGCCGCTGCAGGCGAGCCTGATCGTGCACCGCGTCGGCAGCTTGAAACCCGGCGACAACATCGTGCTGGTGGTGACGGCGTCGGCGCACCGGCAGGCCGCCTTCGAGGCCGCGGCGTTCCTGATGGACTACCTCAAGACCCGCGCACCGTTCTGGAAGAAGGAGCTGACGCGCGAGGGCGAAGAGCGCTGGGTCGATTCCCGCGACAGCGACGACGCGGCGGCCAAGCGGTGGTGAGCTGGCCGCACTCTACCTCTTGTCGAGGTCCGAGAGTGCCTTGCGACAAGCCCGTCGCAGTGACGGAAGATTGTCGCTGACGATCTCCCACAGGATCGAGCTCGCAGCACGATGTCGTAGTCGTGCCGCAGCAGATTGCCGAGGCCGCGAATCTTCGGCCACGGCTCGTCGGGCACGAGCGTCTCTGCAGTCTTGCCGAGTTTCCTCGCGGCCTCGCTGATGCGGCTGAGGCAGCGCTCCACGGCGTCTGCAACGAGGTCGTTCGCCACGAACTTCCTCTCGTTCATGCCGCGCGTGTAACGCTCGATGGACTCGATGTTGTCCAGAATGTCCTGGAAACGTCGTCCCGCCCGCTTAGAAGGCAAGCACCCGGTCCCTATCGATCTCTTGCTGTATCCTCGGCCGGTTGGATGGCTCTTCAATGACGTCCACAGGCGTACCCAGAATCTCGGCGAGCCTGTCTTTGACGGCATCCAAGCGCTCGAGGCGCGCAAATCCCCGCGGTCCCGGCGTCATCTCGACCGCAATGTCGACATCCGAGCGCTTCGAAGCCTCGCCCCGCGCGGTCGACCCGAACAACGACAATCCGAACGATACCGAGCTTCCTAAGCTCGACCTCGTGGCTCCTCAGGGCTTCGATGACGGCAGCGCGGTCCATATGAGAGCCTATCCGGCCCGGAGAAAATACCTACGTCCGCATGCTCTCGAGCTTCTCTTTGGCGGCCGGCGCCAGGTTGACCGAACTCGCCGCAACCGCAGGCGCCCGTCTGGTTCGGGTTGGTGAACACGAACTGCGAGGACAGCTTCTCGGTCTTGTAGTCCATCTCGGTGCCGAGCAGGTACATCACCGCCTTAGGGTCGATCAGCACCCTGGCGCCGTGCTGCTCCACCACCTCGTCGAACGGCTTCTGCTCGGCCGCCCACTCCATGGTGTACTCCATGCCGGCGCAGCCGCCCTTCTTGATGCCGATGCGCAAGCCAGCGCTGCCGTCGCCTTTGTCGGCCCCCTTTTCAGTCAGGATGGCCTTGATGCGCTCGGCCGCGCGCTCGGTGAGCTTCATCACCTGCGGCTTGGGTCGTGGAGTGCTCATGCAGTGTCTCAAGTTGTAGGCCCACGCCATGGCGGGCCAAATCAATATAGGGCGTTCGTGCCTGGAAATCGAGGGATCAGCGCATTCCAGGCCATCTATGTGTCTTGAAATCTCGAATGATTCCAAGTGCCGCATTGCGACCCGGGAGGCCCGTCACGCCGCCGCCGGGATGGGCGCCGGAACCGCACAGATAAAGGCCCGGGACGGGCATGCGATAGGCGGCGTACCCCAGCACTGGCCGGGCGCTGAACAGCTGATCGAGGGTGAGTTGCCCATGGAAGATATCGCCATCGACCAGGCCGAAGCGGCGCTCCAGGTCCAGCGGCGAGAGGGCCTGGCGGGCGATGACGCTGGCCTTGAAGTTGGGCGCGCGGGCATTGACGGTGTCGACGACGAGATCGGCGAACTCGTCTTTTGCATCGTCCCAGCTGCGCCCGCCGGGTAGCTGCGGCGCGACATACTGCACGAACAGGCTGGCGACGTGTTTGCCCACAGGCGCCAGCGTTGGATCGAGCGTGGAGGGGATCAGCATCTCGACGACAGGCTGCTTCGACCAACCGTGCATGCGCGCATCGAGATAGGCGCGCTCCAGATAGTCGATGGTTGGCCCGATTACGATGCCGGAGCCGTGGTGGTCCTGCCGGGTCTTGCCTGGGCGGCAGGTGAAGTCGGGCAGCTCGGCGAGCGCCACATTCATGCGGAACACGCCTGAGCCGGACTTGAGCCCGACGAAACGGCGTTTGAGTTCGGGATCGACGCTGCCGTCCGGCACCAGATCGCGGAACAGCAGCTTGGGCGCAACGTTGGCGGCAACGGCTCGCGCCGATACGCGCTCGCCAGACTGCAAGAGCACGCCGGCCGTCCTGCCGTCCGCGACGACCAGCGATGCGACCGGTGCGTTCGTGCGGACGACGGCGCCACGGGCCTCGGCGGCGCGCGCCATGGCCCGAGTGATGGCGCCCATGCCGCCGATGGCGTGACCCCACACGCCCGGCTTGCCGTTCACCTCGCCGAAGGCGTAGTGCAGCAGCAGGTAGGCGGTGCCCGGGGCGAACGGGCTGGCGTAGGCCCCGACGATGCCGTCGAAGGCGAGCGCGCCCTTGACCACCTCGCTCTCGAACCATTGGGCCAGGAAATCCGCGGCGCTCTTGGTGAAGAGGTCGAGCAACAGGCGCTTGTCCTCGAGCGAGAGGCCGGCGAGGCGGCGGCCGAGGCCTGCGCCTTTGATCAGCTCGAGGATGCCGCCGCCGGCATTCGGCGGCGCCCGCAGCGCAAGGTCGCGCAGGAACGAGGCCGCACGCTCCAGCGCCGCGTCGTAGGCTGGAAGGCGCTCAGCGTCCTTTTGCGAGAACTGCGCCACCGCGCGCTGACGATTGGCCGTGCCGTAAGGCATGAGCAAACAGCGGCGCTCGTCCACAGGCCAGAAGTTGGCGGCCGTGCGCTCGACGATGGTGAGCCCATGCGCGTGCAGGTCGAGATCGCGGATGACCGTAGGGTTGAGCAGGCTGACGGTGTAGGAGGCAACCGAGTTGCGAAAGCCCGGGTGGAACTCCTCCGTCACCGCCGCGCCGCCGACGATCGCATTCTTCTCGAGGACAACCACTCGCAGCCCGGCGCCCGCGAGATAGGCAGCGCAGGTCAGGCCGTTGTGGCCGCCGCCGACGATAGCGACGTCGTAAAGATCCGCGCCCATGAACGAGGTGGTTGAACGAAAACACGCCGCAGGGCAATCCTGCCGGTGGTATGCCAGCATGCTGCGAGCATTTGCGCGCAACGAAAGGCGGAGCCAGCGATGTCCAAGCCTGCCCTGCTGATGACCGGACCGATGATGCCGCTCATCGAGAACGGCTGCGATGCGGCCTTCACGGTGCACCGGCTACAGCAGGCTGCCGATCGCGAGGCGCTGCTGAAACGGATCGCGCCCGATATCCGCGCCATCTGCACCGGCAGCCACACCGGCGTGAAAACCGACGCGGCGCTGATGGGACATTTCCCCAACCTCAAGATCGTGGGCAACTTCGGCGTCGGCTACGACACGGTGGACGTGGCGACTGCTGCCAAGCGGGGCATCATCGTCACCAACACGCCGGACGTGCTGACCGAGGAGGTGGCAGACACCGCCATCGGCCTGCTGCTCAGCACGGTGCGCGAATTCTACAGGGCGGAGAAATGGCTGCGCGACGGCCGCTGGCCCAAGGAGGGCGACTACCGCCTCACCCCGGCCTCGCTGCGCGACCGCTCGGTCGGCATCGCCGGGCTCGGCCGCATCGGCAGGGCGATCGCGCGGCGGCTGGAGGCCTTCGGCGTGCCGGTCAGCTACTACGGCCGCAAGCCGCAATCTGGCGTGCCTTACCGCCACTACCCGGACCTGGTGGCGATGGCGCGCGATGTCGACACGCTGATCGTGGTGACGCCAGGCGGTGGCGGCACGCAGAACATGATCAACGCAGCGGTGCTGGGCGCGCTCGGCACGCGCGGCATCCTCATCAACATGTCGCGCGGCTCGGTGGTGGACGAGGCGGCCCTGATCGACGCCCTGAAGAAGGGCACCATCCTGGCAGCCGGTCTCGACGTCTATGTCGGGGAGCCCAACATCAACCCGGCGCTCTTGGCGCTCGACAACCTCACCCTATTCCCGCACGTGGGCTCAGCCTCCATGCACACGCGCAACGCCATGGGCCAGTTGGTTGTCGATAACCTGGTGGCGTTCGCGGAAGGCAAGCCGCCGAAGACGCCGGTGCCGGAGACGCCGTTCAAAGGGTGGTGACACCCGCGCGCCACCCAAGCGCGGGCTCAGAGGCGATCACCCGAGCCCCTGTTTGCCGACGGCCGCCACGGTCAATCTACCCGGGGAGCGGACGACTCGACGGTCAGCCCCGCGCACGGGGCAACGTGCCAGCTCCAAACATCGCGAACCGCTTCTCGCGCACGGGCAAAAGCTGAGGTGGTTCCCGTGGTGCGCTTCCGACCATGTATTCCTTGTACGTGGCTGTAAAGCTCATTGGGAGGTGTATTGGGGGCTGAGCGCGCAGTTCGCACCACAATTCTAGTGCTATAGTCCAACGAGGCTTGGTGAGGAATGCTGCGATGGTGCGGGTTGCCATCGCCTTGCTTGCTGGCCTCGGGCGCGCTTGCCGCCTTGTCGAAAATCGCGCCCGAAAGTGAAGTGCGATAGCGTCACCGGTCTACGGTGCACCAAAAAAACAATTCTTCAGGGAGGAATACAGATGGCCACCAAGTCTCTTAATGTGAATGGCCGGCAGGTATCGATCACGATCGACGACCCGGCCATGCCGCTGCTCTATGCGCTGCGCGACAACCTTGCGCTCAAGGGACCGCGCTTCGGCTGCGGGCTCGCCCAATGCGGCGCCTGCACCGTGCATATCGACGGCAATGCCGTGCGCTCCTGCGTCACCCCGCTGTCGTCGCTCAGGTCCGGCCAAAGGGTGGTGACCCTGGAAGGGCTCGGCACGCGGCAGAACCCACATCCGGTGCAGCGCGCCTTCATCGCCGAGCAGGCCGCACAGTGCGGCTACTGCATCAACGGCATGATCATGGAATCCGCCGCATTCCTCGCCAGGAACAGGAGGCCGACCGAAGCGCAGATCAAGCAGGCGCTCGCCAACAACCTCTGCCGCTGCGGTACGCATGCCCGCATTGTGAGAGCGGTCAAGCGCGCGGCCGGCACGGCCTGAGGGAGGCAACCATGAACCAGCATCTGAAACTTTCCCGCCGCGACATGCTCAAGGGCGGCGGCGCGCTCGTCGTCAGCTTCTCGCTCGCTCCGCAGATCGGTGAGGCTGTTGCACAGACTGCGGCTCCGGCAAAACCGGTGGCGCTGACGGAGGTCGATTCCTTCCTCGCCATCGACGCCAGAGGCAGGTGCACCGTCTACTCCGGCAAGGTCGATCTTGGCACCGGCGTCACCACCGCGCTCAGGCAGATGGTTGCCGAGGAGCTGGAACTGCCGCTGGGCAGGGTCGACCTCGTTCAAGGCGACACGGCGCTCACGCCGGACCAGGGCAAGACCTGGGCCAGCATCACCATCCAGATCGGCGGGATGCAGATCCGCAACGCGGCGGCCCTCGCCAGGAATGCGCTGCTCGAGGAGGCAGAGAAGCGTCTCGGCGTCGCTAAGGCCGAGCTGAGGATCGTCGACGGCGTCATCAGCGGCGGAAGCAAAAACGTGACGTATGCGCAGTTGATCGGCGGCAAATCCTTTGCCCTCAAGGTCGACCACCAGAAGCCGCCGCGCCACAAGGACCCGAAGGACTACAAGATCGTTGGCAAGCCGGTGCCACGGGTGGACATTCCCGACAAGGTCATGGGCCGGTTCACCTACATGCAGGATTTCCGCGTCCCCGGCATGCTGCACGGACGCGTCGTGCGCCCGCCGGCAATGCAAGCCAGCCTCGAGAGCGTCGATGAAAGCTCGATCAAGGGCATTGCCGGCATCGTCAAGGTGGTGCGAGAGAGGAATTTCCTCGGCATCGTGGCGCGAACCGAATGGGCGGCGATCAAGGCCGCAGAGACGATCAAGGCCACCTGGTCGAAATGGGAAGGCCTGCCGGACCAGGCCAGGCTCTACGAGCACGTGCGCGCAACCAAGGTCGTCAAGGACGACGTGACCAGCAATGTCGGCAACACGACCGAAGCGATGGCGAAGGAGGGCGTCAAGAAGGTCAGCGCCACGTACGACTTCACTATCCACCTGCACGGCTCGATCGGGCCGTCCTGCGCGGTCGCCGAGTTCAAGGACGGCAAGCTGACGTCGTGGTCGGCCTCGCAGGCGACCCACGATCTGCGCAAGCAGTTGGCGCAGATGTTCGCGCTGCAGGTCGAAAACGTACGCTGCATCTATCTCGAGGGCGCAGGCTGCTACGGTCGCAACGGTCACGAGGATGCGGCCGCCGACGCCGCCCTCCTGGCCAAGGCCGTGGGTCGGCCGGTACGAGTGCAGTGGTCGCGAGCGGACGAGCACGGCTGGGAGCCGAAGGGACCGCCGACGCTCGCCGACTTGCGCGCCAGCATCGATGCAGCGGGCAATGTCACCGCGTGGGAGTCGGAGTTCTTCATTCCCCAGGCGGGCGAAGGCCTCAACGTCACGCTGGTCGCCGCCGAGCTGGCGGGGCTGCCGCACGGGCCGACCTCGTTTCCCGGGAATATCTTCCAACTCTCGGCGATCACCTACAAATTTCCCAACGTCAAGACGGTGTGTCGGCGACTAGAGACGACGCCGTTCCGGCCTTCCTGGATCCGCACGCCGGGGCGCATGCAGAACACCTACGCCAACGAGTGCTTCGTCGACGAGCTTGCGGCAACGCTCGGCGTCGATCCTATCGAGTTCCGTCTCAAGCACATCGATCCCGCCGACACGCGCGGCATCGAGGTGCTCAACCGGCTGGTTACGCTCGCCAAGTGGGACAAGCGGCCGTCCCCGCAGCGAGGGGCCGCGGCCGGCGACGTGGTCCGGGGCCGGGGCGTGAGCTACACCAAGTACGAGCTGGTCCGCACCTATGTGGGCGTGGTCGCGGAGGTCGAGGTGAACCGCAAGACGGGTGTGATCCGTGTGCCGCGATTCTACATGGTGCACGACTGCGGGCAGATCATCAATCCGGATGGGTTGAAGAACCAGCTCGAAGGCAACGTCATCCAGACCGTGAGCCGCACCCTGATCGAGGAGCTGAAGTTCGATCGCTCGACGGTGACAAGCCGCGACTGGGTCACCTATCCGATCCTCACCTTCCCGGACATTCCCGAGATCGTGATCGAGCTGATCGATCGGCCGGCCACGCCGCCGTGGGGCGCCGGGGAGCCGGCGGCGGCCGTGGTGCCCTCGGCGATCTCGAACGCGGTGTTCGACGCCACCGGCGTGCGCTTGCGCTCCGTACCGTTCACGCCAGCCAAAGTGCAGGCCGCCTCTCGCGCGACTTGACCGGACCGAACGACACGAGGGCGCCATTGTGTCGGCGCCCTCGTTTGTGTGTCCTCGAATGTGTCTTGGTGGGTCGGCGCTCCCGGCCAAGGTCACTGCTTGCGCTCGACAACCTCACCCTATTCCCGCACGTCGGCTCGGCCTCCATGCACACGCGCAACGCCATGGGCCAGCTGGTGGTGGACAACCTGATGGCCTTCGTCGAGGGCAAGCCGCCGAAGACGCCGGTGCCGGAGACGCCATTCAAGGGGTGGTGAGGCGGCAGGTCAGGACTTCCTGAGGTTACAGATCCGGCCGCCATACTTCGGAAGATGCTCCCAGCAGCTGGTGCGCCAGCACGCTCCATTCGCTCGCTGCCAGCACGCCGCCACCACCCCCGCAGAGGGCAAAGCGATCTCTCGGCGCTGCACGATGAATGAGCAGCCACCTCGATGGCAAGCGAGCCGCGCAGCGCCAGCGCGTCTGGGTCTTTAGGACTTCTTCAGGTTGCAGTGCTGCTTACCGCCGTAGTTCTTTCCCTCCTTCCAGCAGCCAGTGCTTTTGCAGGTCGCCAATAGGTCGTCGCAGTGGCCGCAGCTTATCTTCTGTGCAACGCAGCGCTGCTGGCATATCGGGTACCAGCCACTGCACGAGGCTTGAGCCGCCACCTCTATGGTGAGCGTACCGAGCAGCGCCAGCGCGAGACCACAAAGCGCAAGTGTCCTGACCATACGGTTCCTCCAAAGAAACAGATTGCAGCATGTCGATCGTTGCCTGCGCCCCCTGACCGGCGGCGCATGCCCCGCGCCGTAGACCAGCGGAGAAGCTTGATCGTCCCGCAATCTCTGTCCTTGCCGAGGCGAGCCCGGCAGGACAGAGACGCGCGACCCGCACCGGTCCCGGCGAGCGGCAATCCTTGGCAGACAGGGCGTCGCCGAGTCCTGAAGCGGCGACGAAATTTGCTGAACTGGCGACGAAAAGATAGAACTTGCGCCCATCGGCAGGTTGGGGGCTCGAGTATGGGGGTTCTACGATTCGGCGCGTTCATCCTCGATCAACCGCGCCGCGCGGTGCTGCGGGACGGTGTGCCGGTCGACCTCAGGTCGCAATCCTTCGATGTGCTCGACTACCTGGCCCGGAACGCCGGCCAGGTCGTCTCCAAGGACGAACTGATCGATGCGGTCTGGGACCGCAAGCCCGCGAACGAGGACTCGCTCGTCCAGTGCATCGCGGACATCCGGCGGGCGCTCAGCGACGGCGACCATCGCCTGATCAAGACCTTTCCCCGGAAAGGCTATATGTTTGCGGCGCAGGTTATGGAGGTGGTGCCGGGCGAGGTGGTGCCGGCCCAGGGCCAGGCCCCAGCAGACCGCCCTGAAGCTGTCGCTGAGGTCAATTGGCAACGTCTCGCTATGGCGGCCTGCCTGCTGGTGGTCTTGCTCGCCGGCACCGGCTGGCTCATCTGGAGCTGGGCGCGACCCGCTGTCCTGACGATGATGGCGGAGCCTTCCATTGTCCTCTTGCCGGTCCCGCCGCTGGGCGATGAGAGCGACAAGGCGCTCGCCAATCTGGCAGGTGAGATCGCCACGGGAATCTGGCGGGCCCCGCGCGGGTTCAAGCCCAACATCCGGCCGGCAACCGCCGTCAAGGATGCCGAGCGCGCTCCCAAGGCGATCGGCCGGGAGACCGGGGCGCGCTACGTCGTGCGCACCACCGCCCGGCGGGAAGGCGAAGTCATGCACATCAACATTGAGGTCATCGAAGGGGAGAGCGGCTGGCAGGTCTGGCTCGGGGCGTTCGAGTACCGGTCAGGAGAGCGCGGGGCCCAGTACCGCACGGCCGCGCGGATCGGGCGAACGCTGGCTGCCGAAATATTGCGCGCGGAGGCGCGTCGGCCGCTGCCGGCGAGGGTGGAGGCAGGCCACTTCGTGATCCTTGGCCGCTCGCTCATGAACGATGAGCGCAGCGCAACGACCAATGGCGAAGCAATCGCGCTGTTCGAGAAGGCGATCGCCCTGGATGGGGAGAATTTCCTGGCGCTTGGTAACTTTGCCAGGGCCACCGCGGACCATGTTCTCGAACGGTTGGGCCCCGCAAAGCGAACGCGCTGACCGGCTTGCGAAGGCCGAGGAGGCCGTCAACAAGGCCATCAAGCTGGAGCCCAAATCCGCTGGTGCGCTTTCTCACGCGCGGGGGGGTGCTGCGGGCGCGCGGGGACTACCAGCAGGCGATCGAGGCCTTCACGGAGGCGTTGAACCACAACCCGAATTTCGCCAATGCCCATGCCGAGCTGGGCCTGACGATGATCGATGTTGGCCAGCCCGAGAAAACGGCCGAGCATGTCCAGAAGGCGCTTGACATAAACCCGGACGACTTCGCCCGCTACATCTGGTGCTCCTGGGCGGGGCTGGCTGCGCTCTACATGGACCAGCCCGGGGAGGCGCTGAAGTGGCTGCGCCAGGTCGCATGAGGCCAACCGCCAATACGACAATACGTTACGGCTCATGGCCGTTGCGTATGCGCACGCGGGCGACGAAGAGGAAGCCCGCAAGAAGATGGATGAATTTCGGAGGAAGAGGCCGGACGCCACGCTAGCCGACTGGGCGAGGCCCGGTGCGGCGCCGCATCCGAACATCGCGAAGCAGCGTGCGCAAGTTCGCGAGACCATGAAGCGGCTCGGCGTCCCCGAAGGCAAGGTGCAGGCGGCCTCCACGCCCTGACGCATGCAGCAAGGCGCCGCGCTCAGGCGCACGAGGTCGCTCGGGGAGCAGCTTCACGTTGAGCGACGTGGCGCCACGCCGGCGCCGTTACGCCACCTTGCGCCCCAGGTGCTTGAACATGTGGCCGCGGGCCTCGTCGTCCATCTCGGCCTTGAAGGTGTGCTTGTCCTTCAGGGCGACGGCGCGGGCCGCCGCGGGCCTGGCGCTGATCTCGTCGACCAGGCGCTTGACGTTGGGGAACTTGGCCCAGGCGGCTTCGCCCATGATCATGGGCACCAGGCGCGCCCAGCCCCACACGTCCATGTCGACGATCGTGTAGGCGTCGCCGACCATGTAGCGGCGCTTGGCGAGGCGCTGCTCCGAGGATGCCGTAGTGGCGCTCGGCCTCGAACTGGTAGCGGTTGTTGGCGTAGGGCACCTTCTCCGGCGCGTGAGTCTTGAAGTGCACCGCCTGCCCGGAGAACGGCCCGACGCCGGTGGCGACGAACATCAGCCAGGACAGCAGCTCGGCGCGGTGCGGCCGGCGTGTTGGGGGGCAGGAACTTGCCGGTCTTCTCGGCGAGGTAGAGCAGGATGGCGTTGCTGTCGAACACGGGGATATCGCCGTCGACGATGGCCGGCACCTTGCCGTTGGGATTGATGGCGAGGTAGGCGGGCGAGAACTGCTGGCCCTTGCGGGTGTCGACCGGAATGGCCTCGTAGGGGAGTCCGGCCTCCTCCAGGAACAGGGCGATCTTGGTGGGATTGGGCGAGCCGTTGAAATAGAACTTGAGCATGTTTCATCCCTGCTTTGCATTACTGCCGTGGCGCGGCAAACCATAGTCGAGCGCCCTTGCGAACACCATCTTTGTCGTCATGCCGCGCCAGGCACTGCCGCCGACGCTGCTATGCTGCGGCCGCAAGGCATGACCTGAGGAGATACGACGCTGCGCCTTTCCGTTCTCGATCAGTCGGTGGCCGTGGTGGACCGCCCGCACGGCCAGTCGATCCGCGACACCATCGCGCTCGCGCAGTATTGCGAGGGGCTCGGCTACCACCGCTTCTGGGTGTCGGAGCACCACAACCACGGCACCATCGCCGGCACGGCGCCGGAGATCCTGATCGGGGCAATAGCCAGCGTCACGAAGCGTATCCGCGTCGGCAGCGCGGGCGTGATGCTGCCGCACTATTCGCCGCTCAAGGTGGCGGAGCAGTTCCTGGTGCTGGAAGCCATCGCGCCGGGGCGCATCGACTTAGGGCTCGGGCGCGCGCCGGGCTCGGACGGGCGCACCGCGTTCGCGCTGAACCCGCTGGCCAACGAGCGCCCCGCCGTGTTCCCCAATGACGTGCGCGACCTGATGGCCTGGGTGTCGGGCTCGCCGCTGCCGGAGGGCCATCCATTCAGGTCCGTGAAGGCCTATCCCCTGTCGGAAACGTCGCCCGAGGTGTGGATGCTGGGCAGCTCCGACTACGGCGCGCAGGTCGCTGCGCATTTCGGGCTGCCCTATGCGTTCGCCTGGTTCTTCACCGACGGCAAGGGCGGACCCGAGGCGCTGCGCCTCTACCGCGAACTCTACAAGCCGAGCCCGCGTCACCCCGAGCCGCACACCGCGCTCTGCGTATGGGCGCTGGCGGCCGAGACCGAGGAGGAGGCGCAGTTTCATTTCTCATCGCGCGCGCAGGTTCGCCTCTTGCGCGACCGGGGCATCTTCGCGCCGCTGGAGCCGCCGGCGGTGGCAGCCGCGCATGCCTACAGCGAGGCCGAGGCGGCGCGCATTGCCGAGATGCGTAAGGTCACGTTCGTCGGCACAGGCGTGCAGGTGGCCGAGCGCATCACGCGAGCTGGCCACGCGGCTCGACGTGCAGGAGATGGCGGTCGTGACCTGGGCCTACGACGAGGCGGTGCGGCGCAACAGCTATCGGCTCATCGCAGAGGCGATGGGGCTGGCGCACGGCTGAACCGGCTTTTGCGCCATGAGCTCGGTTCCCTCCCGTTGCCAATGCTCCTAATCGGGGAGGGGTGAGCAGATCTCGACGAGCACGCCATTGGGATCGCGCACGTAGGCGACGATCTGGCCCCAAGGCTTCTGAGCAGGCTTGCTCGTCGGCACCGCGCCTGCGGCAACGGCCTTGTCGAAGGCCGCCTGCACATCCTCGGTCACGAGGGCCACCTCGAAGCCGGCCGGCTCATCGCGCGGCCGATTGGGCCGGATCGTGAAACCATGGCGGCCTGCCATGGACTCCGCTGCGAAGGCCAGGCGAGTAGCCCCCGTTTCCAACTCGCCGTACTCGCCGCCTTCGACCACCATCCGGCGCTTGAGGCCGAAGGCCTGCTCCCAGAAGGCTATTGTCGCCTCGACGTCGGGAACGTAGGTGATGGCATAGCCAAACCGCATGCGCGCTCCTTCTCACCCTTGCGTTACCCAGATTGAGGGCAGCGAGCAATAATTCGCCATCCTTGCGCGCGCAAGCTCGCACCGCAGTCGGCTGCGGCCGATCAAGCCTTGCCTTGCACCGGCTGGGGAGCGGACGACGGCGACTGCCGGCGCGAGAACCTCGTCCAGAAACTCCGTTTTGCGCATGGTTGGAACTGATCGTTGTCTTTGAGCGCCTGCGTGATCACGTCCATGATCTTGTCGACGATCGTGCGCCGCTGCCACCACCACGAAAGCCGGGCAAAGAACCGCAAGACAGGCGTGCTCCGCAGCATGGGAAAGGCGACAATGGTGTTGGAGAACACCGGCTTGAGCCTGCGCTCTATGGCCGCCCGCAGCTCGTCCAGCTTCTCCTCGGAGAACTTTGGCCAAATAGGTGCCGCGACCTCGGCGCTGGCGGTCCCGACAAGAGGAATGATCGCGGAGCCCATGCGTCCAATGCTGCGCGTGCTTTGGGTCGCAAAGATGGGGTTCTCGGGGTCGAGCTTGAAGTGCTCCCGCAGGAACCTCTGACAATTGCGCCGACCCAGCTGAAAATCGTGCTCGCGGAACTGCTCCTCGAGGAAGCCGCCGAAGGCATAGAGCAGGGCGCACGCGAGATCGGGCGGCACATGCTTCTTATCCTCGGAGGTCGGCGGAGGCTTCTGGCGCTTTGGCGCCACAAGGAAGCGGCTGTAGACATCCGGATCACTGGCAGCGATCAGATCGGACGTTTTGAACCTTGCTTGATTGATCAGCGCCGGCACTAAAGCCGATAGCACCGATGGAATCCCAAGGTCGCTTTCCGCACGCGCCTTGGCAAGTGTCTCGAGATCCGACACCGCATGCGGGGGGAACGGCGCTATCAAAATGACCGCGCGGTTAGCTCTCTTGGGGTCGCGAGCATTTTGCTTCTCGCCCACATCGCGAATGCTCCAACGCACCAACTCGAACGGCTCATTGTTGAGTGCGCCGCCATCAACACAGACGAAATGAGATCTTCCTGCAACTGGCCTGCCGGCCCGAGCTTGCTGCAGCGCTTCCGGAAACTTGCCTGCGTCGAAAGGAAGGGCCCTGCTCTGCAGCCGGGCCGATTCTGCGGAGATCTCGCGCGCCTTTAGCCCAAGCGGGAAGGCGCTGGTCGTGAGGGCGCACTGCACGAGCGCTTCGAACGATGGGTCCGGCAAAGGCTGATCGACCTTCGCGCCGTGGAGGTTGCCCAAATGCGCGAGGTTGATCTCGTCGCCCTGGTCCTGCCACTGGGCAAGCCATTTGCACTCCTCGGGAAACGGTCTCCGCCCGAGACCCTTGACGGCAAAGTGGCCCCTGTCCTCGTGCAGGTTCATCCAATAGACGTCTCCCTCGAACTCGATGGGGTAGGGGATGCCGTCGAGATTGGTGTGCGTCAAGAACAGGTGAACGGTGTCGGTGAAGTATGGGTAGGGTCCGCCTTGCGGCTGGATGGCGCTCAGCGTTGCGCGGGCCGTACGTGTTAGCATCTCGCTGTTGAGCAAGGAGGGTGGCAATACGCGCGGCTTGAGGTCGCCGATGTCCAGCAGCGACTGGTGCCCATTCGCTTGCGTGCTCTCTCCCCGGCTGGCGAACAGCTTGGTCTTCTTCACCCAGACGTCGTAAAGCTCAGGCAGCACGCGCTTGATCCGCAAGGGCTGCTGCGGGTTGACCGAGGGCTCTTCGATTGATCGTACGCCCCCGGCGATAGAGGCAAGCCCGAGCGCCGCCGTAATGCCGCCGGCCGACGTGCCCGAGATGGTCGAGATGAACACCTCGTGCTGGGGTACGTCCTCACCCCTATCCTTCGCCTTCTGCCATTCGTCCAGCGCCTCGATCAGAAAATCGAGTACCCCCGCGGTGTACGCGCCGGCGGACACAGCGCCAGCCATGGCGAGACCAATGTGGAAGCCAGGAACGTGCGGAGCCGAATTGCTCATCACTGCCTCCTCAGCAAGGCAAAGATGAAGCTTATCGACCCCAAATGCTGGGAATTTGTGACCGAGTCATCCGTGCTTAGGGCACCGACCATCCGAGCGGCGGTACGAATGCGCCAGAGGCTTCAGCCCCAGGTGCAGCGCAGCTCCTGGCAGACCCGGCGGCCAGCATCCAGACGGCACGGCGAGGCCATGAAGCGGCATACGCGGCAGCTGTAGGACGACAGGCAGCCGCGATAGATGCCCCCGCGGGCATAGTTGCACGTGCGAATGGTCTGGCAGTCCCTGCCGGGGTTGAGGCCGAATGGCTGGGCAGCAGCCTCCTGCGCCCACAGACCGTAGAGGCCAATGGCAAGCAGCCCAAATATCCACGCACGCACCATCTGCATCGCGGTAGCACCGGTTGCCACGTTCCGATATCAGTGTTGACCCTAGTTTCCTTAGGCTGCAAACGCTTCGATGGGCGATTGGTTCGTCGATTGGGAGACTGTGCCCAAATGGCAACGCTCCGCTGTCTGTCCTGCCGATCGCAGCGTCAGCCCGAGAGCACGACCGGCACGACTGTAAAATTCCATGCTTACCGGCAATTCCATTTTCGACGCTACGGTTCTCAGGTCGACCGGCCTCAGCTTCAACCCGCGCTACAATGATACCGGCGGGGAGGACACGATCTTCCTCAAGCAGCTGCACGGCAGGGCCTCAAGATCGCTTGGCTACGGTGGCTCCGCACGGGAGAGGTCGAGGCGCATCTGGGTAGCGCCGATCCTGCCAGTGCCAAGGGGAGGCTCATAAGTGTGGCGAGGGGCCTCGTCCGCGTCGGCCGCGGCGGATTGCGCCTCCTCGGCGCCTTGCTGACGCTGCCCTGGCGCGAGCCGGGGTCGCTGATGTGGAGCACTTACACGCTTTGCCGCGGGGCAGGCCTGATCGCCAGCGCGATCGGATACCGCTATCGGGCGTACACAACGACAAGAGGCTGAAGAAGGCCGGCCAGCCGACCCTGCTGCCCGCTCACGGAGGGTCCACCGGGTTGAGCACGGTGGGACCATCTTCGCCGATCCTGAGACAGGTCAGCCGGTTGGTGGCAAAGGCACCAGTATCGATGTTGATGCGGTTGGGCCGAAAATCGGGTTCCATGACTGGCGTATGGCCGTGCACAACGACGGACCCGAGGTCGCCCTCATAGTCCAGGAAGTCGTTGCGGATGCCAAATAGGTCGGTTTCCTGTTGGTCTTCGAGCCTGACGCCAGGCCTGATGCCGGCGTGGACCATTAGGTAGTATTCCACCGCACAGTAGGACCCGGTGTCGGCGACAAAGGCGAAATGCTCCGGCGGAAAGCGCTGCGCCAAGGCCCCGCGCACGCGCTCCTCTGGAGCGTCGCCGGCAAGGAGCTTGGCCGGAAGGCCATACGAAAGGAGCGTCGGCACGCCGCCTATCACCTTCCACTGATTGAGCAGGTCCTCCCCTTCCAGGAAGTCCAACAACAGTTGCTCGTGGTTTCCCCGAAGAAAAACGGCGTACGTGCTCTTGGCCCTGCTAACTAGAGCGGACAACACTTCCGCCGATTGTGGGCCGCGATCTATATAGTCGCCGAGATATATTTCCACCGTTTGCGTAGTGCCCGCCGCATTGCGCTTGTCGGCATCGATGCTGCGGTGGACGTTCTTCAGCAGGTCGAGGCGGCCGTGAATGTCCGCAATGACGTAGATCGTCCGTCCGTGGGGTGCCGGCGGGTAGGCTCCGGGCCTGCGTGATTTTTCATGTGGTTGATGCCGATTGATCATTGATCGCCGCCGGTCTTGGACTTGGCCCCTTGCGTAGCCGTAAACGATGTTTCCTGGCTGGTCAGTAAGGTGCCTGTTTGGACCCAGTGGCGGAAGTACCGCACATGCAGCGGCTGGCAAGCGCGAGCATTTGCACAGGGTAAAAGGTGTGCCTGCTCTATGCTCGCCGAGACCCGAGCGGCAGCAACCGCCTGCGCTGGGCTTCGCTCGCGGCGTATATCTTGTGGCGGCCTCGTGTTCTTCATCGCGCTCATGCTCAGCCAATCCCGTGCTGGCATCTTGTCCTCACTGGCTGGGGCCGCCTGTTTGATCGGAGCGTTTGCATACCTTGCCTTGCGCCGGAAGACTTCGCCGCTTGCAGCTCTCGGCCTGACCGCACTTGTGCTGTCTGGAGGAGTCCTCCTACTGAGCTTCTGCAGGGGGCGCTTCCTGCGCCGATTGGCCTAGAGGGTCTGGTGGACGCGTCGAACGGGTCTTGGAACGTTCCAGGACGTCTTCCCGCACTATCGGCTGCACTTTTGTCCGGGGCATGCGCGAACAGCGCCGCTTGCGCTTCGTGCCGTTGGCCTGCCTCTGCATTGTTGTAACTCTGACGCTACACTCGCTGGTTGATTTTTCCGTGCAGATTCCCGCTCGGCTGTTCTTGCCTGCACTGTTTTGGGCGCTGGCGGCCATATCAGTGGGGCGGCGTAGAAGGGGAAACTCGTAGCAGCCCTGCCGCTTTAGCGGCAAAACCGTAGAGCTAGCGTCAGGCGGCGCGAGAGCGCCACTATGACAACTTCAAGATGTTGCGTGGCCGCTACACCGCTCCCCTAACCATCCTTTGGCGGTGGATTAGGCTGGCAGTGGGGCTAGTCAAACTGCGATGCTGCAACGAGTCGATAAGTTCTGGAAAGGCTGTGGAAGGGTTAGAGAGCACGGGCTCTGGTTTCTCAGTCCTGGGGCTTGGGGGGCTTGGCGCGACGTCGCCCTTGAGGGACGCGGGTGAGAATCTTATGAAGCTTGGGTGTAGAATACTGGCGCTCTTGGTGAGTGCTGCAGCGGCAGGGTGCACCCAGCTGCCTGTGGACGGCCCAAACCAGCGCTCCATCGAGCTCGGTGCCACGGCTTCGCTCACGGCCGACAGGCACAGCGTCGTGCTCGACTATGCGCTGGTCGACATCAACGCAAATGTCCTGGAGCACGCGGTCAACATTGGCCCTGGCTCGTTCTTCAAGACATTCGGCACCCGCCCCGGTCCGCCGCCCGCAATTCGCGTCGGAGTGGGCGATGTCGTTCAGGTCACTGTTTTTGAATCTTCGGCGGGCGGCCTATTCATCCCGGCTGAGGCTGGTGTGCGCCCCGGCAATTTTGTTACATTTCCCTCCCAGCTCGTAGACCGCTCCGGGCTGATCACCGTCCCCTTCGCAGGCGACGTGCAGGCGGCCGGACGGTCGCTGACCGCCATCCAGAAGGACATCGAAGCCAAGCTGCAGAACCGCGCTATCGAGCCGCAGGTGATCGTCAGTCTTGTCGAACAGAATGCTACGGAAGTGGCAGTCGTCGGAGACGTGCTGAACGGGGCGAACAAGTTCAAGGTCAGGTTCAATGGCGACCGCGTCCTGGACATGATATCCAAGGCCGCTGGTCTGAGGTTCCCTGGCCACGAGCTGTTCGTCACGCTTCAGCGCGGCGGCAAGCGCGCGACGATCTACTTCCCGAACCTGGTGAACAATCCGGTCGAGAACATCTACGTCAATCCAGGCGATATGGTCTACGTGTACCGCGAGCAGCAGAAGTTTGTTGCTGTGGGCGCGCTGGGAGTGGCCGGCCTCGCAGGCTCCGGAACAACTCAACAGTTTGCCTTCGAGCAAGAGAAGCTGTCGCTCAACGAGGCGATCGCAAAGGCGGGCGGGCTACTGGATCTCCGAGCAGATGCTCGCCAAGTGTTTCTCTATCGGTTGGAGGATCGCGACATCCTTATCGCTATGAAGGTTAATCTAATGCGGTTCCCGCCTGGGCAGAAGCTTATTCCAACGGTTTACCGGGCCAATTACAGGGATCCGTCGGGCTTCTTCGTAACTCAACGCTTCCCGGTCCGGCACAAGGATATCATCTACGTCGCCAACGCCGACTTTATCGAGGTGATCAAATTCCTGACCTATCTGCGCGCCATTACGTCAACAGTCTCCGGTGTGGCCGTGGATGGGGCGACTACCCGTGATATTATCAATGGAGCCAAGATTCTTGGTGGCGGAGCGGCGGTGATTGCCCCGTGACGAAGTAACCCTGCCCGTGCCCGCGAAGTATTCGACGAGTGGTTTGCCGCTCCCATCGAGCCGGCACGGCTGACAGCGCTTCAGCAGGCAATCGACGCCATCGTCGCGACGCTTCCGCCAGAAAGCCAACCGTAGGCCACAAGGCCGGCGATCGCGACCACAGCGGTCATGTCGCCATTGGACCGACGCGTTTCGATCTGAAGCGATCCCGCTCTAGCTGCGTCCAAAGGAGCCCGGCAGCGCTTGCCTCGATATCTCGCGCGGCGGCGGTTTGCCGTCGTCGTTGTCCGGGTTGGTCACGTACACCGAAAGCACGGGGTTGCCGCCCACAGAGCTCAGTACCGCGGCGAGCAGCGCGATCATCAGCAAGCCCGCTACTATAATCATGCGCATAGCCGTCGCCCGAGTTCGCACCAAAGGTTGACTGGGATGTAACCCGGCGCTCGTTAAGCGCAGGTAATCCCGCTTGCTTAGGACAACGCTTGTGCTGCTCGCGCAACACCCGTGCATTGTGCTCAGCCGCTTACCAACAGGATCTGGGTGCAGAGAATGCGCTGCGGAAGATGCCGTCACACTGGCGTGACCAGGATTGAAGTGGCCGCGTTCAAGCCGGCGTGATGTGCGGAAGGCTCAGGGGCGGCCCGGGTTGTAGGGGTGGGTCTGCCGCCACTCGGACAGGAAGTAGGCGAGCTTGTCGTCGATCGCCTCAGGCAAGACGATGCGGACGCTGACCAGCTGATCGCCTGTGTGCCCCGTGGTGCTGTTGCGCACACCCTTGCCCTTGAGGCGGAAGATGCGGCCCGAGCTGGTGGCCTTCGGCAGCGTGAGCTGTACGCGGCCCGTGATGGTCGGCACCTCGATCTTGGCGCCGAGCACCGCTTCGTCGACGGTGATCGGCACATCGAGAACGATGTCGTCGTCGACCCGCCGGAAGTGCGGGTGCGGCCTCACCCTGATCTCGATCAGCGCATCGCCCGGCTCCGCCCCGCGCAGCCCCGGCGAGCCCTTGCCTTTGAGCCGCAGCACCTGTCCGTCGGATACACCCTCGGGAACGGAAATGTCGAGAACCCCGCCATCGGGCAGCGTCACCCGCTTCTTGGCGCCCGCGGCGGCCTCGAGGAAATCGACATCGAGGCTGTAGCGCACGTCCCGGCCGCGCACCCCGAAAGGACTACCGGCCTCGCCGCGGCCGCGCATCGAGCCGAAGAGATCGGAAAAGATGTCGCCGAAGCTGAAGTCCTCCCCCGGGCGCGCGCCGCCGGGCCGGCCCGCGAACGGCCCACCGTCGGCGTAGGTGCGATGGAAGCCGCGCCTGGCCTCGCCCGATGCATCGATCTCGCCGCGGTCGTACTGCTTGCGCTTCTCCTGGTCGCCGATGATCTCGTAGGCGGCCGATACCTTCTTGAAGCGCTCCTCCGCCGACTTGGGGTCTTTAGGGTTCAGGTCGGGATGCAGCTCCTTGGCAAGCTTGCGATAGGCACGGCGAACGTCATCTTCGCTCGCGTTGCGCGGCACACCCAGAACCACATAGGGATCATCGGCCATTCGTCAGCGCCCATCCCGGCCCAAGCACAGGAATACACTATACAGGTAAACGTAAGATCGTGGCGCTCCTGCGCCAACGGCGGCATCAGCCGATGCGCATCTCCAGCTCCTTGTCGAGGAGCTGAGCCAGCACGCCAAACCGGCGGCGCACACGCTCCCCATCCAGCGCCGCATGGGCCTTGGGCAGCGTCAGTACCAGCTTGCTCTTGTCGTAGGCGACCGGAGTCTCGTCGATGATGCCAGGCCGGCCGATCGACAGCATGTGCGCGGCCCGGATGGCTGCGCCGATGATGCGGGCCCGTCGATAGAGCTTCTTGGGCACGATCTCCTTGAGGCGGCCCGACGGCATTTCGGCCTGCTCATCGTCGATCTCCCGGCCTGCACCCACATGGCGGAAGTAGATGGCAAGGGCCAGGAACCCGCGCCCGGCATGGTCGATGCCGCCGAGCGCCGACTGCGCGATCAGAATGAGGCTCTGCTCGCCGCGATAGTCGGGATGCGCGCGCCAGCTGATGTCCGAGAGAAGGCAGGCCGCATAGCGCAAGCGCCTCTCCTCTTCCGTCTCGGTCGGACCCGGCGGCTCGAACAGCGCGTCCGTCCAGGTGCAAAGCTCGGCTGCGTGCTCCGGCGAGCGCGAGCGCATGCGCGCATAGTCGGCGCAGAACGAAAGCAGCGGGTCCTTGCGGCGCTCGGTCTCCGACAGCAGGCCGTAGACCAGGCCTTCGCGTATGCCGAACACCGAGAACTGAACCTCGCTCGGCTGCAGCTCCTGCAGCAGCCGCTCGAGCACCAGGGCGCCGAACGGCAGCACCTCGCGGCGCGGGCGGGGGATGTCGGAGGCGCCTCGCATAGCGGAGAGCTTCTTGGCCTTGCGGATGTCCCCGCAGAAGTCGATCGCCTCCTTCGTGGACATGGCATAGCCGTGCATGACGTGCAGCGGATAGGCGTTCTCGGTCATGTGCAGCCTGGCAATCGAACGCCAAGTGCCGCCCACCGCGTAGAACGGGCGGCCGCGGCCCTTGCCGCGCCATGGAACGCCCGCGATGTGCTCGTCGACGATGTCGATGGCGTTGTCGATGCGTCCGCCGGAGGCATCCAGCAGCCGCAGCCCTCCGAGCGGAAGGGTGGCGGCCTGGCGCAGGGCCTCGCCGGCGACGTCGATGATCTCCAGACTGCCGCCGCCGAGGTCGGCGGCAAAGCCATCGGGCGAGCGGAAGCCCATCAGGATGCCACTTGCGGCGAGTTGCGCCTCCTGCTGGCCCGAGAGCAGCTGAATCTTGGTGCCAAGCGTCCGCTCGGCCTGCACGATGAACTCCGGCCCGTTGGCGGCCTCCCGGCACGCGGCGGTGGCGATGGCGCGCACGTATTTTACGTTGAGGATCGTGAGGATCGTGCGGAAGCGGGTCAGCGCTTCGAGTGCGCGCTTGACGCTCACCTCGTCCATGCGGCCGCGCGAGGCGATCTCGCGCCCCAGGCCGCACAGCACCTTCTCGTTGAAGATGGGGGTGAGGCTCCGCACTGCGCCTTCATAGACCACGAGGCGGACCGAGTTGGAGCCGATATCGATGACCCCCACCGGCTCAAGGTCGCGCTTGACCTCGAGCAGTACGTAATCTCGCATCACGAGCTTGATGTCTCCGCAGACTCTCCCTCCGGGAGGCCGAACCGGCGCGGGAAGTTCTCCTTCAGCGATTGCCCGCGCCCGGACAAGCTTGGGTTGGTCATGAAGTACTCGTGCGCATTGAACGGCTCCTCGCCCTCGGCAGGTGAGATGCGCTCCGAAGAGCCGTCGGCCAGCACCCGCCAGCTTTGCTGGTTGTCCTTGATATTGGCCACCATGATCTGGCCCATGATCTGCTCGTGCACGGTCGGGTTGGTGATGGGCACCATGACCTCGACGCGGCGGTCGAGGTTGCGCGGCATCATGTCAGCGGAGCTGATGTATACCAATGCCTTGCTGGCCGGAAGCCCATGCCCCGCGCCGAAGCAATAAATGCGCGAATGCTCCAGGAAGCGGCCGATCACGCTCTTGACGCGGATGCGCTCGGAAAGCCCCGGTATGCCGGGCCGCAGGCAGCACACGCCGCGCGCCACGATGTCGATCTCCACGCCGGCCTGGCTTGCTTCATACAGCGCGTCGATGATCTGCTTGTCGACGAGCGAGTTGAGCTTCAACCAGATGGCGGCGAGGCGACCCGCCTGGGCGTGCTTGATCTCCTCGCCGATGTGCGAAAGCATCCGCGCGCGGATGCCGTTCGGGCTCGCCGCCATGACCTCGATCTCGGCGGGCTCCGCATAGCCGGTGACGAAGTTGAAGATGCGCGTAACGTCGCGGCCGATGACCGGATCGGCCGTGAAGAAGGAGAGGTCGCTGTAGATCTTGGCCGTCACCGGATGATAGTTGCCGGTGCCGACGTGGCAGTAGGTGGCAAGGTCCGCACCCTCCCGGCGCACGATCAGCCCGAGCTTGGCATGCGTCTTGAGCTCGATGAAGCCGTACACCACGTGCACGCCCACGCTTTCCAAGTCACGTGCCCAGCGGATGTTGGCCTCCTCGTCGAACCGGGCCTTCAGCTCAACGACCGCTGTTACCGTCTTGCCGAGGTCGGCCGCCTCCTTGAGCAGGGCGACGATCGGGCTATCCTTGGACGTGCGGTAGAGCGTCCACTTGATCGCCAAGACGTTGGGATCGGCGATCGCCTGGCGCAGCAGCTGCACCACCACGTCGAAGGACTCGTAGGGGTGATGAACGACGATGTCCTTCTTGCGGATAGCGGCGAAGCAGTCGCCGTTGAACTCGCGGATGCGCTCGGGAAAGCGGATGTTGAGTGGCTTGAAGACGAGGTCGGGACGCTCCGGAACGATGAGCTGGGAGGTGGCGGCAAGCCCCAGCATGCCCTCGCGCATGAACACGTCCTCGTCGCGAACGTCCAGCTCCTGCACGACGAAGCGTTGCAGCCGGGCGGGCATCTGCGCATCGACTTCGAGCCTGATGACGTCGCCGCGGCGGCGGCGGCGCAGGGCCGTCTCATACAACGAAACGAGGTCCTCGGCTTCCTCCTGCACCTCGATGTCGCTGTCGCGCAGCACCCGGAACGCGCCCTGGCTTCTGGCGATGTGGCCCGGGAACAGGCGCTTGATGAACATGCCGATGACGAATTCGATACGAATGAAGCGGATCGGCGCACCCTCTTTCAGCGCCTCGTCGGGGGGCAGCCGGATGAAGCGGGCGAGCTGATTGGGGATCGGCAGCAGGGCGTGCATGGTGGCGCCGTCGCGCTCGCGCCGCAGCTCGACGCCGAGCGTGAGGGAACCGTTCTGGATGAAGGGGAAGGGATGGGCGGGATCGACCGCGATCGGCGTCAGGATCGGCAGATGCTGGCGCAGGAACTGCTGCTCGAGCCAATCACGCTCGAAGGGAGCAAGAACACTCGGCTCTGCGATGACGATGCCGGCCGCGGCCAGCTCCTGGGCTAGCGCCTGCCAGCAGGCCTGCTGCTCGCTTACCAGGCTTGCGACGAAGCGGTTGATCTCTGCGAGCTGCTGGGCGGGAGTGAGGCCGTCCTGGCTCGTCTGCACGACGCCGGCGACCACCTGGCCGTGCAAGCCCGCCACGCGGACCATGTAGAACTCGTCGAGGTTGGAGGCGGAGATCGACAGGAACCGCAGTCTCTCCAGCAGGGGATGGCGGAGATTGAGCGCCTCGCCAAGTACGCGGCGATTGAACTGCAGCCAGGAGAGCTCGCGGTTGAAATAGCGCGCAGGGCCGGCGGGAGGAGCCATCGGCGCCGGCGCGGAGACGGGAGGGGCCACCGGCACGGGCGCAGATTGGGGCGCGAGCTGGACCGCTCGCTGCCGTTCCTTAACTTTTGACTTGGCGCGGCTCATGGACGACCTATTGATTGCCGGTCGCAGCTCAAGTGGCAATTGTGCCACATGCTGACAACCAGCCGAACGAGGGCACAAGTGTACAACACTAACATGAAGGCTGCGTAGCCGCGCAGGTCAGGAGCTAGCTGCATTGTGCCGAGCCAGTATTTCGGCGGCAAGGGCACGTGTCACCTTGCGGTGCAAAGCCATGGCCGCCTTGTCGATTTCGGCGACAATGGTTGCAGCAGCCTCCATGGATTGTTCCATCCGTAGTGCAATGTATTCGATGGTGTGGGGTTCCACGGCCAGTTGGCGGTCGATGAAATGCTTGACCAGGACCGCCCTCAGCAGCGCCTGGTCGGGCGACGCGATCATCACGAACGGCAGCGCGCGGAGCCGCGATCGCAGATCGGGGAGTTGTACCTCCAGCTCGCCGGCCGGCACCCGCGAAGTGATGAGCATCGCCAGCTTGTGCTCGCGAACCAGGTTGAGAAGGTGAAACAGCACGCGCTCGTCCCCGACGCCGGCATGCAGATCCTCTACCAGCAGGGCGTTGGCGGATGCTGTCCGCGCCACGTCGGCCTCGCAAACGGCGGAGGCCTCTAGCCGCGCGGCTCCCGACTTCAGCCGCCAGACGTTGGCAAGATGCGTCTTGCCGGACCTCGCAGGTCCCACAACCAAGATCGAGGCTTGCGGCCAATCCGGCCATCGATCGATGACGTCGGCCGCGGCGCGATTGGATTGGCTGATGAAGAAATCCTCAGCGCCCAGCGCCGGGCGATGCGGCAGATCGAAAATGAGCTGCTCATGCTCCCCGCTCACGGCGCCTCCTTGCCAATCCAGCCCGCAGTCTTTGCGAGGACCGCGAGAGCCCTCAGGCGGAACCAGTACAGCTTTTCGATGCGCATAAACATCAGACCCCTCGCCTGCGCCGCGCACATTCAAGCTGGCGAGTCGGGCGATTCATAGCCCGTCATGTGCAGAAGCCAAGCCTTGAGGTAGGCGACGAGCGAAAGGATGGTGAGGGACCCCGTAATCAACACCAGGACGAACCGCGTCGTGTCGAGGCCGAGGCCGAAGCCCTCATCGGCTAGCACGGTGGCGGCAAGCACGATCTGAGCCACGGTGTTGAGCTTGCTGACGGCGAGCGGCTTGATGCGGACCGGGTGATCGAGCAGCCAAGACAAAAGCACGGCGAGCAGGATCAGGATGTCGCGGCTCACGACCGCGATCACCAGCCACATCGGGATCTCCCGGCTCACGCCGAGGGCAATGTAGATGCTGACGATCAGCAGCTTGTCGGCCAGCGGGTCGAGATAGGCGCCAAGCTCCGTGGTCCAATTGAAGCGCTTGGCGAGATAGCCGTCGATGGCGTCGCTGACGCCGGCGCACACGAAGACGAAGAACGCGATCCGGCTGTGGTCGTTGATCAGAAGCCAGAAGATCACGGGCACGGAAAGCACGCGCGCGAGCGTGATGAAATTCGGTATGTTCGCGTACAACATCGATCGGGCTGATGGATGGAAGGTTGTTCGCGCGGCTGCGGCTTCTGGGGGCAACCGGTTGAAGCGCGACGTGATCGGCAAAGTCTAGCCGGTGCCGGAGACCGCAGTCGAGACCTTAACGCAGCGACAAAACCCAGTTCCCGCCCGAGTTGCGCAAGAAAAGGCCCTGGCCGGCCAGCTCATCGGCAAGCCGCTCGCCGCCTTCGAGGAAGCGCAGCGTCACCCGCGCGCCCCGCGCCGAAAGCCCCGCCACCTCCAGCTCTTCCACACCCGGGATGGCGGAGAGCTTGCGGCTGATCTCCTGCCATTCGCTCATGCCGCGAAACTCGACCGAGATCAGCAGGTCCGTGTCCCCCGGTGTCGCCGTCGTCGTCGAGGACGTGACACTGCCGCGCGCCTTGATGGCTTTCCAGCGGCCCTCCAGCGTGCGCAGCGCCACCACGGCCGCCAGCTCCGTCGCGTAGCCTGGGTCGCGGGGATCGATGCGATAAGGCCGCTTCAAGGTGATGCCGCCGACGGCATCGCGCCCGGCCAGGGTCACGGCAAGGCGTCCTGCCGTCTGATCGGGCTCGGCAAGCGCCACCAGCACGAACTCGGTGTTGTATTCCGCAGCCAGCGCACGCAGGGCGCTGCCATCACCGTTAGCCAGCGCGTTGATCGTCTCGGGACGGACCTGATTGCGCAGCGGCTGCAGCTTGACGGGGGTGAGCGCGTTGTCGAGATCGAGCCCCTTCCAAACGCGGGTCCAGGCGGCCTCCTCGCGCGGCGGCTGGCGTCGCGGCAGAGCGCCACAGAGGTATGACGGTGAGGAGGGGCGCCTGATCGTCGACGAATGGGATACCTTCGCGCCGCAGCAGGTCGCGGACGCCCTTGGACTGGAAGGAGAAGTCGAAGCTCGCAATGTATTCGGTCGCGGAGTTGCGCTCGTTGCGCACCCTGACGCCTTCGATCAGATCCGCGCCCCTGACGGAGGCCAGGTTCCTGGCGCGCGGATAGAGGGTCACGGGGATCAGGCGCTTCAGCAGCGAGCGGAAGGCCGCCTGCTGGCCATCGGCCAGCGCCTTCTCCTTGGCCTTGACGGCATTCTCGGCGGTGGCCTCGATGGGATAGTTGGCAACCGTATAGACCTTCTCGGCCGCCAGCGCGGGGAGCGAAACGACGCAGGCCCGCCAGGGCAAGGGCCAACCTCGGCAGCGATAGCCGGTACGGCTGCACAAAACCCCAAATCCTGGCCGCAGCTGCATGCCCGCTTCGTTTCCCACAATCGGCAGCCGTCGAGCTGCCGAGCCCTACCGATTCGCGCTACGGTCTGCTATGCCCCGACACTCCTGGAGCGCAATGCGGCCAAAATGGGGTAGACCCGCCGCTGGACGCGACCTCTTGAGAGAACCCATGCCTGAGAGCAAATCGGAGCACCGGGGGCCCATCTCCTACCGCCAGAGCGGCGTCGATATCGATGCCGGCAACGCGCTGGTGGAGGCCATCAAGCCGCTCGCCAAGGCAACGCGGCGGCCCGGCGCGGATGCCGATCTCGGCGGCTTCGGCGCGCTGTTCGACCTGAAGCGGGCCGGCTTCAAGGACCCGATCCTGGTCGCGTCCAACGATGGCGTGGGCACCAAGCTCAAGATCGCCATCGAGACGGGGAGGCACGGCACGATCGGCATCGACCTCGTCGCCATGTGCGTCAACGACCTGCTGGCGCAGGGGGCCGAGCCGCTGTTCTTCCTCGATTATTTCGCCACCGGGAAGCTCGACGTGGAGGTGGCCCGGTCGGTGGTGGCGGGCATCGCCGAGGGCTGCCGCCAGGCCGGCTGCGCGCTGATCGGCGGGGAGACCGCCGAGATGCCTGGCATGTACGCGGGCCACGACTACGATCTCGCCGGCTTTGCCGTGGGCGCGGTGGAGCGCGGCGAGGTGCTGCCGCGCAGCGACATCGGCGCGGGCGACGTGCTGATCGGGCTGCCATCGTCGGGCGTGCATTCCAACGGCTATTCGCTGGTGCGCCGGCTGGTCGCCGAGCGAGAGATTGGCGTGGGATGCGCCGGCGCCGTTCGACAGCGCGCGCACGCTGGCCGAGGCGCTGCTGGAGCCGACGCGCATCTATGTGAAGCCCGTGCTCAAGGCCGTGCGCGAGACGGGCGCCGTGAAGGCGCTGGCGCACATCACGGGGGGCGGCCTTTCCGAGAACATGCCGCGCGTGCTGCCCGACGGCATCGCCGCGCACATCGATCTCGGCTCATGGCGGGCGCCCGCGGTGTTCGGCTGGCTCATGGCGGCAAGCAAGCTCGATGCGGCCGAGATGCTGCGCACCTTCAACTGCGGCTTGGGGCTGGTGCTTGTGGTGGCGCGCGACGGCGCGGAAGCGGCGATGCGCGCGCTCGCAGCGGCAGGGGAGGCGCCGGTCCGCATCGGCGAGACCGAGCAGGGCCGTGGCGTCAAATCGCAGGCCAAGGGCAAGGGCGAGGCGGAAGCCGTGCGCTATTCGGGAAGTCTGGGGTTCAGGCCGTGAGTCTCCCTCTCCCCACGCATCGCCGAGCTCTCCACACGCGCCTTCAGCGTGGGGAGAGGGCTGGGGTGAGGGGCAGAGGCATACTCCGACCGCAGAACTTGTGGCTGCCCCTCACCCTAACCCTCTCCCCGCAAGCGGGGAGAGGCGAAGTACGAGCGGCGCATGAAAAAGCGCGTCGGCATCCTGATCTCGGGGCGCGGCTCCAACATGATGGCGCTGGTGGAGGCGGCGCGCGCGGCGGACTATCCGGCCGAGATTGCCGCCGTCATCTCCAGCAGGCCCGATGCGCCGGGCCTCGCGTGGGCCAAGGCGCAGGGCCTCCCCGCCCAGGCCATCGACCACAAGGCTTTTGCCTCGCGCGAGGCGTTCGACGAGGCCGTGCACCAAGCGCTGACCGAGGCGGGCATCGAGCTGGTGGCGCTTGCCGGGTTCATGCGCATCCAGTCGGCGGGCTTCGTGGCAAAGTGGCAGGGGCGGCAGCTCAACATCCACCCCTCGCTGCTGCCTCTGTTCAAGGGCCTCGACCCGCACAAGCAGGCGCTGGATGCGGGCGTGAAGGTCTCCGGCTGCACGGTGCACTTCGTGACGGAGGAGATGGACAGCGGACCCATAGTGGCCCAGGCGGCGGTGCCGGTTATCGATGGCGACAGCCCTGAGTCGCTCGCGGAGCGGATTCTGCGGGCAGAGCACAAGCTCTATCCACAGGCGCTGGCGTTGGTCGCTGCCGGGCGGGCCAGAATCGAGGATGGACGGGTGCGGGTCGAGGGTGCTGGCAGCCCAGGATCTGCGCTGTTTTCCCCGCAACCGTAGCGTTTGGTTAACGGCGGCCACACCGTGCCCCGAAAAGCACTTTCGCCGCAGGCTCACAGCTGGACAGCCTTTCCGGGCCGGTGCTACGACCCCACATAACCCTTGAAAATTGAGGGACCATGGGAGGAGGAGCGCGCGTGCGGGCGACGCCTGCGCCGCGGGGAGACGTTGGCAATTCTGGCGCGGGCACATCGCCTCCGGAGCGCGACGAGATGAATGCCGCTCAATCCCATATCCATCAGCTGGGCGAGGAATCCTCGGTCTGGTTCACGCTGACGCCCCTGCTCAAGGGGCCAAGCAATCCGCTGACGATCCTGATGCTAATGGCGGACCGTTACGGCGGCGTCATCCCCGTCAACATGGGGACCCAGCGCATCGTGCTGCTCACCGCGCCGGAGCACTTCAAACGCGTGCTGGTCACCAAGGCCGACGACTACATCAAGTATTTCGACGGTCTGAAGCCGATCTTCGGCAAGTCGATGATCACCCATGACGGGGCGCTGTGGCAGAAGATCCGCATGCCGCAGCAGCCGGCGTTCCACCCGGACATTTTCGCCGAGTACATCCCATATTTCCTGGCCGCCATCCGCACCAAGATGGACATCTGGGCCAAGCTCGCCAAGAGCGGCGATACCGTGGAGATGGTGGAGCAGACCTGGACGCTCGCCGCCGACATGATCTGCAAGGCGCTGTTCGACCGGGAGATGCCCTTCAACCCGCACTTCGTGTTCAAGTGCGTGAAGACCTACACCGACGTGATGAACCACAAGTCGATCCGCCTCAAGAAGGTGGCCGGCGAGGAGTTCGAGATCACGGAGGAGGACGCGGCCAAGGCCATGGACGTGTGGGCCGGCGTGCCGCCCGAGGTGTTCGCCGCCGACCCGCGCGAGCAGCGTGAGCGCACGCTCTTGAGGATGATCGAGGCGGCGGTGGCCGACCCCAGCATCCCTGAGTTCGACCAGCAGCAGGCCGTCGACGAGCTCAAGCAGTACCTGTGGGCCGGCACCGAGACTACCGCGCTGACGCTCGCCTGGGCCCTCTACGAGACGGCCAAACACCCCGAGGCCGCCGAGCGCATCCGCCGCGAAGGCGAGGCCACCTACGGCGACCGCGAGCCGACGGCGGCAGACTATTCGGCGCTCGCCTACACTCGCGCCGTGATCCAGGAGACCATGCGGCTCTACCCGCCGATCTGGATGCTGCTGCGCCAGGCGGCCAAGCCCGACGTGATCGACGGCAAGGAGATCCGGCCGGGCGACAAGGTGGCGCTGTTCGCCTACGGCGCCCACCACAGCCCGAAGTTCTGGGAGGACCCGGAGGCGTTCGTGCCGGAGCGCTGGCTCGGCGATGCCGCCAAGAAGCGCATCCCCTACACCTATCTGCCGTTCGGCGGGGGCAAGCGCTCGTGCATCGGCGGCGCCATGAGCCAGGTGGAGAACACGCTGGCGCTGTCGATGCTGCTGCGGCGCTTCCGGCCCGAGTACGTCGGCACCGAGCCGCCCGGCATCAACGCCACCGTGACGCTGACCCCCAAGGGCGGGCTGCCGTTCCGGATTCGGGAACTGAGCTGAAGTTGAAAGTTCGGCAGTCGTGTGAGCTATGCACGACGGCCGCTCAGCTCCTCCTTAGTGGTGCCGAGTTTCATTTCTCGAACAGTGCAGCGGTAATGTTGCGCCGCCCGTGGATGACACGCACCACAAACAGAGTGTCTGCCGCTTCGTCGTAGCGCAGGTAAACATTGTATGCGCCGATGGGATGACAACGGATGTCACGTCCGAGGCCAGGTATCAATCGGCCGGCCGCCCTGGGAACTACAGATAGCTTGTCGATGATCGCGATAATTCTATCGAACAGTCTGTCGGCTGTGGCTGGGCCAGCCCTATCGCTGATCTCGTCGACAATCTGAGCAAGGTCTTGCTCTGCTTGCTGCGAGACGATGATCCGCGCCATATCACCGGCGCGCCGCAATGCGGTCCTTCAAACGGCCAACGACGTCATCGAGGGGACTCCCCTCTCCGCGATCCAGTGCGGCCAGCGCCTCGTCGATCAAGGGTTTGGCCCAAGCGTGGTCGTCGGCTGCTACATCGATAACAGCCGTCTGGTGCGCCAGCACAAGCGCCTCAACCGCTTCCTCGCACAGAACCGAAGTGGCCCTTGGCGACTTCTGCTTTGAGCCAAGCTTCGGTCTCAGGCTTCACCCTGACATTCACTCGACGAGCTCCATCCATTGAGTTGCCAGCGGATAGCGATACCATCCTACCCTCAGCGCATGCCCGTTGTCATCCAGGCACCCGCGCGATCGCCTCGACCTCGAGCAGGAGCTCCGGCCGCACCAGGCGGTCGATGACGAGCAGCGTGTTGGGCGGGTATTTGCCGCCGGGGAACAGCTTCGGGAACAGGGCCGAGCGGGCCGACATCCAGGTCGGGATGCTGTCCGCGCTCGTCAGGTAGGTGGTGAACTGCACCACGCACTCGAAGTCGGCGCCGAGGTCCTTGAGGATGGCGCCGAGATTGGCGAACACCTGCTCCACCTGGAGAGCGAGATCGCCGGCACCTACGGGGTTGCCCTTGGCGTCGACCGCCACCTGGCCGGCGATGAACGCGAGCTCGCCCGGCGCCATGCGCGCCACGTGGCTGTACATGCCCTGCACCGGCGGGGCGCTTGGCGGATTGACGTAGGTGACACCGGACTTGGCCATGGCGGTTCCTCCAATTGTGAGCTGAGGGCTTCAGCCGAAGCCCAGATGACACCCTCGACTGGTGGCCGGCTCAAGCCACTTCGACGACGTCGGAGACCTGCGAGGGCATCGGCACGGTCTGATCGGGCTTGTCCCATGTGCCCAGTCCAAAGCGGGTGCTGCCGCTGCCGCTGATGTCGACGTCGGTAAAGCCAAGCTCGCTGAACTTGTCTGCCACCATGGAATTGCTGGCCCACGTCTCGAAGCCCGTCAGCGTGATCTTGCCCCGATACCGCTTGCCTTTCACCAGATTGAATTCCAGAGGTGCGAGGCTCCTAGTGCTCCAAGACAGGCCGATCTGCGCGTCCTCCGACGAGGGACGGAGCACGGCGTCATCCTGCGGGCCAGGGGCCACCGGCCTGGTCCTGCCCTCGCGCACCATCGCGCCTCCGATCGTCATCAGCGCGATCGCGATGATGGCCACCGCGGCCGCAAAGCCGAACGCGGTCCACTCCCAGGGTGATGCCGGCACCACGATGCCACGATCGAGGACAATCCTTGCTCCGACGACCGCGGCCGCCGCGACGAACAGCAGCCGGCCCAGTCCCTCGATCGTGTGGCCGCGCCGGCGCGATCGCTCCTCCTCGTCCCGCAAGGCCTCGCCGGGTTTGACCCCGCGGCTGGAAGACGACTTCTGCTGCTCCAGCGCATCCCAGGTTTCCGCATCGATGATGCCGTCGCCGGGCAGGCCGTGGTCCATCTTGAAGTTCACGACGGCCATGTGCATCGCGCGGCTGAAGTCCTCGTCCATGACGAAGTCGCTGTAGCCGGCGTCGGCCAGAAGCCGCTTCGCCTCCAGAACGTCGGGGCCGAGGTCGCCGTACTGCAGCTTCGGCCTGCCGCCCATCATCGAGGGACCGAGCGACCCGCCGATGCCGCGCGTCGCCGGGTCCTTGCCCCAGATGCGCTGGGCCTTGGCAAAATTGTTCGTGCGATCATCCAGTCCCAGCAGCGCGGTGTTGATGCGCTTGGTGACGGCCGAGATATTGTTCTGGTCGGCGAACTCATTGAGCTTGCCACGGTCCCAATATCCCGCAGCGCTTATGAGCGCGTTGACCGGGTCCGCAGCCAGATCGGGGTTGCCTTCCAGGTCAAGCCCGACCCGCTTGCCGATGTCGGTGTAGTTGTAGCGCCCGGTGAGCTGAATGAAGCCGCGGCCGCGATAGCGATAGCCGTCGCCCGCCTGGGTGTTGCCCAGCATCTGCGCCCTGCGCGGGCTGCCGAGACCATAGATGCGCTCGGCGAACGCCTCGGGCTTGCCCACCAGTCGCTGGGCCTCGCTGGCGGGAATACCGAACACCTTGGTCATTTGCTCGGCCCGGTAGTTGAGGTTTTCCACCGTGCTCCGGAAGCCTCCCGAACTCGTGGGCGAGTTGCGCCATGAAATGGCAGAAGCGCAGCTTGTTGGCGTTGATGCCGAAGCGGGTAAGCACCTCGTTGCCCCTGTCGCAGAGCGCTTGCACGAACTCGGGCTTGGCGTTGGGCGCGAACTGCTTGAACGTCTCGACGGTCAGAAGCACCGCCGGCGCTGGGCCCGACGGCTGAGCCGGTGCGGGCGCAGGCTGTGGAGCCGGGGCAGGCTGCGCAACAGGCGCTGGCTGCGGTTCCGGCGCTGGGGCCGGCCGTGGTTCAGGCGCAGGCTGGGCTGCCGGAGCGGGGGCTGGCTCGGGCTGAGGAGTGGGGGCTGGCGCTGCTGTCGCCTCGGGTGCGGGCGCGGGTTGCGGCTCGGGCGCAAGCTCCAGCGGGGGCGACTCAGGTGCAGAACCTTCATTCGGTGGGGTCACAGGCGCCTCACTGGTTGCTGGCGATCGCGCAGGATCGGCGGGCGCTGCGGCGGCGAACACGCCGAAGCCCTGGGCTGCGTCGATGGCGGGCGAGAAGATACCGTTGACGGGGATGCCGTGGGCGGCCTGATACTCGGTGAGCTTCTTCTTGGTGCCGGAGCCGAAATAGCCGGTCTCGGTCACCCCGAGCTTGGCCTGCAGGCGCTTGACCTCCTCGCCTTCAGAGCCGACGCGCAACCGGCCGAGCCGCATCTGCACTTCCTGGTCGTGCGTGGACACGCCTGCCCGCACGGCGGCGGCGGCGATCGCGCATTCGGCGCCGGTGAAAAGCAGATAGTCGACCCGCGCGTTCTCGGGCAGCGACTTGATCGTCGCCTGGAACAGAACCCACAAGCCCTCGGACATGCCACCCTTGACGGTCTGGCATCCGAGCGAGGAGAAGGCGTTGTCGGAGTAGGCGCAGTGGATGTTGTCGCTCGGCGCGCAATGGTCCCACGAATCGGTGAGGTCGAACACCTGATCTCGTGTGGTGCGCAGGACGGTGGCAGGTCCGCTGTGGGCGCCGTCGGCGTCGCTCAGGCGCAGGGCGGGCGTGACCCAGTGCGACTGGTTCTTGGGGGCATGCGTGCCCTTCTTGTAGATGTAGCAGCCGGTCGGCAGCATGTTGTTCTTGACGCCGGATGCCATGTAGGCATGCCAGGGCACGGTCGAGCCGGTGAACGCCGAGAAGCGGCCGGTGCCACGGAAATAGAAGCCGATCACGCAGCGGAAGGTCTTGTGGTCGGGGCGCGCATCCTCGAGCGGGATGCGGTCGGTGTCCTCGATGCTCTCCGCGCCACGCAGCTTGCAGCCGCGCAAACCGAAGGCGATGACGTCGTTCTTGCCCTGCGGCCGATAGCGGTTGGCGGCGATCAGCAGCTCGAACTCCGCCTTGGCGACGTCGAAGGTCTTGTCGATTGAAAGATTGTCGCCGCCATCGACCAGGAGATGGCTGTAGCAGGCGCTCGCGCGGTCGCTGGCAGCCCAGGCCACGCCGCCGCCGATCGCGCGCGTGGCAGCCTCTGGCGCCTCGAAGATCTCGGGGTGGTAGTCGTTCTCCTCCTCATGGGGCTGTGTCGCCAAGCCGCGCGACAGCGGGAATTCGGTGATCGTGCCGGGAGAGCGGTCGATCGCAAGCGAGGCGATCGTCGGGTCAACTTCAGCAGCAGAACCGCTAGCCATATGATCCCCCATCAAATTCTTTCACCCCCTTGGCCCACCCTAGTCGCCGAGATCAGGCGGAGCAAGCAAGGGCGGCCGGTGCGATCGCGCCCGTAGTAGCTTGGCAATGTGGCATTGGTGATGCTGCAGGCGACAGCCGTGCGCCGCGAGAATGCCGGCAGAATCCGTCAGCCGACGGGACAATATTTTCCGGCGTCACGTCCGTCCCGAATTTCTGTCACACCCCGCTGCGGAACGAGAGCGCGGCTCACGCCTCGGTGCGCAGTGGCCGCGACAGCAGCGCCTCGATGGCCTGATCGACCGTCGCCTTGCCGCTGACGATGGCGTGCACCGCAAGAGAGATCGGCATGTCGATGCCGCGCTCGGCCGCAACCTTGGTGACGGCGGCCGCCGTGTACACGCCCTCCGCCACCGAGCGGCGGGCGCCGAGGATGGATTGCAGGGTCTGCCCCTGTCCCAGCGCGCGGCCGAGCGACATGTTGCGCGACTGCGGGCTGCCGCAGGTGAGCAGCAGATCGCCGAGGCCGGAGAGGCCCATCAGCGTCTCCGCCTTGGCGCCGAGCGCCTCGCCGAAGCGGCGCAGCTCGGCAAAACCGCGGGTGACGAGGGCCGCGTGCGCGCTGGCGCCGAGCCCCTTGCCCTCGACGATGCCGGCGGCGATCGCCAGCACGTTCTTCACCGCGCCGCCGAGCTGCACGCCGATGACGTCGCTGGAGCGGTAGAGGCGGAATTGCCGGTAGGCCAGCGTGTCGACCAGACCGGCTGCCGAGGTCTGTCGTCGGCGCAGGCGAGCGTCAGCGCCGCGGGAAGACCACGCACCACGTCGGCGGCGAAGCTCGGCCCCGACAGCACGGCGAGCGCGGCCTGCGGCAGCACCTCGGCAACGACCTCGCCCAGCAGCTTGCCCGAGGCCTGCTCGAGGCCCTTGGCGCACAGGACCAGCGGCTTGGCCGGCGCGACGTGCGGGGCAAGCAGGGCGGAGACGGCGCGCACGTGCTGGGCCGGCGCCACCATCAGCAGCGCGTCGAGCGCGGCGAGGCTGGCAAGGTCGGTGGTGGCCTTCAGGGCAGGATCGAGCGAGACGCCGGGAAGGAACAGGGCATTGACATGGCTCGAATTGATGCCGTCCACCACCTCGGGCTCGCGCGCCCACAGGAGAGCATCGCGGCCGGCCATGCGCATGGTCTGGGCCAGCGCCGTGCCCCACGCGCCTCCGCCTATGATGCCGACGCTGCTGAAGCTCACCAGGCTCGCCCCCGGGGTGTTGGGAGCCTGTTGTCTACCACGGGGGCTGAGCGCCGCAACCCGACCCGGCCTCAGGCCTTGGCGCCCTGCTTGCCGGAGCCCAGCGCGGGGGTTGCGTCGGGGTCGAGCGGCCAGCGTGCGCGCGCCGTGAAGTCGAGCCCGTCGGTCAGGCCGCGCGCCAGGCGCTCCGCACCCGCCCAGGCGACCATCGCCGCGTTGTCGGTGCACAGCGCAGGCGGAGGAACGCTCAGGGCATAGCCGGCCTTCGCCGCGACGCGCGCCAGGGAGTTGCGCAAGGTGATGTTGGCCGCGACTCCACCCGCCACCACCAGATGCCGCAGGCGCAAGGTGGGGTACTCGTCCGCCGCGATCTGCATGGCCCGCGCCACGCGATCCGCGACGCTCTCGGCCACGGCCAGCTCGAAGTCGGCGCACAGGTCGGCGACGTCGCCAGCCGAGAGCGGTGCCAGGGCCTGCACGTGGTGGCGCACGGCGGTCTTCAAGCCGGCGAAGGAGAAATGCGGCTCGCTGCGCCCATGCATCGGGCGCGGCAGCGGGAAGCGGCCGGGGCGGCCACTCCGTGCCGCCTGCTCCACCGCCGGGCCGCCGGGAAAGCCTAGCCCTAGGAGCTTGGCGGTCTTGTCGAAGGCCTCGCCCAGGGCGTCGTCGATGGTGGTGCCGAGCCGCGTATAGCGGCCGACGTCGTGCACGACCACGAGCTGGGTATGCCCGCCGGACACCAGCAGCAGCAGGTAGGGCGGGCGCAGGCCTTCGGTCAGGCCCACGGTCAGGGCGTGCGCCTCCAGGTGATTGACCGCGACCAGGTCGAGCCCATGCACCAGGGCCAGGGCCTTGGCGGTGGCGACGCCGACCAGCAGCCCGCCGATCAGCCCGGGACCGGCCGTGACGGCAATGGCGTCGAGATCGGCCCACTGCGCGCCCGCCTCGCGCATGGCTTGCGCGATGATGCCGTCGAGGCACTCGACATGGGCGCGGGCGGCGATCTCCGGCACCACGCCGCCGTACTGGCGGTGCTGCTCCCACTGCGCACGCACGACATCGGACAGCACCTGGCCGCGGACCTCGCCGTCGCGCCGCACGACCGCAGCCGCGGTCTCGTCGCAGCTCGTCTCGATGCCCAGCACGAGGGTGGGTCGCCCCGCGGCGCCGATGTTGGTTGAGGTTGCCATCGATGCTAAGGCCAGTGTGATGATCGAGAAATCCGCACCATCGCGCTGCACTAGGTGAGGGAGCGGATTTCTCGATCTGAATCACACTAGCATCATGATTCTGCTAGTGTCCTTCAGATCGCGAAATTCGTTCAGAGTTTTGCCGCACACGGCGACGAATTTCGCGATCAGGACACTAGTCGCGAACGCCGATTTGAGGCCTACGGCGGCGCTGCGCTGCACGTCCGCCTAGCACCGGGAGAACACCCCTTGCAAGCTCGCACGATCCGCATCGGCACGCGCGGCTCTCCCTTGGCGCTGGCGCAGGCGCGCGAGGTGGAGCGGCGGCTCGTTGCGGCGCATGGGTCAGGCGCGCTCGCCTGCCAGGTTTGCCCCATCAAGACCACGGGCGACCGCATCCAGGATCGGCCGCTATCGGAGGCCGGCGGCAAGGGGCTCTTCACCAAGGAGATCGAGGAAGCGCTGCTCGCCGGCGCGGTGGATATCGCCGTGCACTCGATGAAGGACATGCCGACCGAGCTGCCGGCGGGGCTGACGGTGAACTGCTTTCTGCCGCGCGAAGACGTGCGCGATGCCTTCATCAGCGCCAAGGCGCACTCGCTGGCCGAGCTGCCGGCTGGGCGCGTGGTGGCTACCTCCTCGCTCAGACGCCAGGCCCAGGTCAAGCATCTGCGGCCCGATCTCGCCGTCGTTCCCATGCGCGGCAACGTCGAGACGCGCCTGCGCAAGATCGCCGACGGCATCGCCGACGCCACCGTGCTGGCGATGGCGGGTCTGAAGCGGCTCGGGCTCGCCGACCGCGCAACGGCACCGGTGCCGGTCGAGGAGATGCTGCCCGCGGTGGCGCAGGGCGCCATCGGCATCGAGACGCGCGCCGGCGACTTGGAGCTGGCCGAGCTGCTGGCTCCCCTCAACCACGAGCCGACAGCGCTTGCCGTGACTGCAGAGCGCGCATTCCTGGCGCGGCTCGAAGGCTCCTGCCGGATGCCGATAGCGGCGCTCGGCGAACTCGATGGCGGGCGCTTCGTCTTCCGCGGCATGATCCTGACGCCCGACGGGCGCGAAGCCTACGCCACGCGCCGGGAGGGCCAGCCCGCGCAGGCCTTGCAGCTGGCCGAGGATGCAGCGGACGAGCTGCTGGCCAAGGCGGGGCCGGACTTCCGCCTGTCGCTTTGAAGCTTGGGCGCAAGCAGTGAGGATGTTCGATGACGGAAGCCTCCCGACACGACGCCTGGCAGGCCGGCGATCGCTACGAAGCCTACATGGGGCGGTGGAGCCGCAAGCTCGCGCCTCAGTTTCTCGACTGGCTCGGTGCCGCTGAAAAGCTCGATTGGCTGGAGGTTGGCTGCGGGACGGGTGCGCTGTCCGCCGCAATAGTTGCGCGCTGCAATCCGCAAAGCTTGATTGCCATCGACCCGTCCCAGGGTTTCGTCGAGGCGGCGCGGGCAAGCGTGCCCGATCCGCGGGCCGAGTTCCGCACGGGAGACGCGCAGCAGCTGGCGCTCGCGTCGCACAGCCGCGACATCGTGGTGTCGGCGCTGGTGCTGAACTTCGTGCCGGACCGGCCGAAGGCGCTGGCAGAAATGCAGCGTGTCGCCCGGCCAGGCGGCACCGTTGCGTTCTGCGTCTGGGACTATGCCGGCGGCGGCGTGGAATTCATGCACGCTTTCTGGGTCGCAGCCGCCGCGCTCGATCCGGCAGCGCGCGACCTGACCGAGGACAAGCGCTTTCCTTTCTGCACCAGGGATGGACTGACGGACATCGCCAAGAGCGCTGGCCTAACGCGCGTCGAATGCGTGCCGATCTCGGTGGCGACTGTATTCCGTGACTTCGACGACTATTGGCTCCCGTTCACCCTCGGTGCCGGGCCGGCGCCGGGCTATTGCGTCAGTCTCGAGCCCGCGGCGCGGCAGCGTCTCGAGGAGAAGCTGCGCGACAGTCTCCCTCGCCGTGCGGATGGCTCGATCGCACTCAATGCGAGGGCGTGGGCCCTCAAGGGGACTGTTGCGTAACCTACTGCACCGCCAACGCGCCGCCTCACATGGCATCCGGTTTCGACGCGGCAATCAGGCCCTGCCACTTCTCGCGCAGGTTGCGCATGCGCCGCGCGCGGCGGCGCCCGCCGAACCATTCCCGTTCGATCTCGCCCAGCTCACAATGCAGCGCGCAATTGTTCTTTCGCTTGTTGTCAGTGCTGTGGCGAACAAGGTGAACGAATTCGTACTCCTTCCCCTCGCAAACGGTGTACTCGGAATCGGTCGTTTTGGGGTCGACGTTCTTGGGTCGGTATTCCTCGTAGCGGTTCTGGTCGACCAACGCGAGCTTGCCCAGGCGCTCCTTGACGCTCCAATGCAAGCGGCCGTCGATAATGGGAGCCTGGCCCGGTTCGGCAATGATCCCCCTGGTGGCGGCGACCCCGCTGGTGGCGGCGAGGCGCTTTGGGATCGACCGGATGGCCGGCCACAGGCTGCTGACCCACCAGCCCTTGTACGAGCGGAAGGCCGAGCACGCGGCGCACGGAAAGAAATTGTCCCGAATGTAGCTTTCCTGGAACTGAAGCCCCGTCCTGTCTTGCACGCGGCCCATGATCCACAGCAGCGCATGATCCGACAGGCCGGTCTGCGTGTAGCCGCCGCCGACGTTGGCGTGCGCGCCGGCAAACCAGACCTGCTCCACCACAGGGTCCGGCACCTCGGGCGGCGGAGCGTCCGGCCGTCGTATGCGCGGCTCCCACGCGGTGGCTGTGAACGCACGCCGGCGCTCATCGATGGCCATGGCATGGAAGCCGTACTCGATGCGGCGGCCGATACGATTGTCGCTGAAGTTGCGGGTCCACGAAGTGATCCAGCGCGCCAGGCCGCCGAGGCCCAAGCCCGTCGGGATGCCGTAAGAGCCGACCGTATCCCACACCGCCACGCACTTGATGAGCTTTCCGCCCGGGGGCGTGGGGTAGACCTTGTCGTCGACGTTGAACCTGCGCTTGTGCCTCTTCCGGCCCTCCTCGCTCTTCCTGTAGTGCGACCAAAGCTGCTCGACCTCGCCGAAGTTGGAAACCCTAGGAATGCCGCCGATGGCGCCGATGACGCCGGCAAGCGCGCGAGCGGTATAGGCGCCGCGGGAGAAGCCGAAGATGTAGATCTCGTCCGGCGTGCCCCACGGATCAGTTTTGACCTCGGGCTCGCCGCTATCGTAGTTGAACGAGAGGAAAGTGAGGCCGCGCTGGACGTTGCTCCTCACGCCGGCGCCGAACACGCCGCCCAGGATCTGATCCACCTTTCCCCCGCTGCCAACCCCGGAGTTGTAGTAGACGATCTGCGGCACGCCGTCGGACGCGATGGGCTTTACCGCCTGGCCCACGCGCACCACGTTGGTAGCCTCCTCGGGCTTGGTGAGCGTGTTCCAAGTACCGTCGAACAAAAGGACGAGACGTTTCATCGGCACCCCCCAACTGACGCAATACGCAAGCGAGGCTTAGTCCTCGCAGTATGGAAGTGGACCCTAGCACGGCCAGCGCCAGAGCATTGTGGCGCACGGCACATCCGGGAAATCCGACACCGAAGCGTTGGCGGGCGCCGGGAAACCTGCTTAGCTCGATCGAGGATGCTGCGAGGCGCCCCTTTGACGGCGGCGCCTCGCGTGCGAGCGAAAGCTGTGCGAATTCATGCGCCTGCTCGTCACCAGGCCTGAGCCCGATGCCCTCAAGCTCGCCGGCGTGCTGGAAGAGCTGGGCCTGGAGTCCACGGTGGAGCCGCTGCTCAGCGTCTCGTTCGAAGCGCACCGACCCGATCGAGCTCGACGGCGCCCAGGCGCTGATCGCCACCAGCCGCAACGCGCTGCGCGCGCTGAAGGCAAGCCCGGCGCTTGCCGAGGCCCGGGCGATGCCGCTGTTCGCCGTCGGCAGGGCGACCGCCGCCGAGGGCCGCGCGCTCGGCTTCGAGACGGTGGTGACGGGCGCCGGCACGGGCGCCGAGCTGGTCGGGCATATCGTCTCGGCGCTCGATCCGGCGAGCGGCCTGGTCGTGCATCTTGCAGGCGACGCGCTGGCAGTGAACCTCAAGGCCGAGTTGGAGGCACACGGCTTCCGCGTGGTGCAGCCGGTTGTCTATCGCATGCTGGCAGCACGCGCGTTTTCCGAAGAGACCGTCGAGCAGCTCGCCACGGGCGAAATCGAGGGTGTCATCCTGATGTCGCCGCGCACGGCTGCCGTCTATGTCAACCTTGTGCGTAAGCACGGTCTGGTTGCGACCATCCGCCCGCTGCCGCATTTCTGCCTGTCGCAGGCGGTAGCGCGGCGTCTGGAGCCGCTGGGCAGCGTCCGTACCGAGATTGCAGAGGCTCCGCGACTGGAAGAATTGCTTGCCCTTATCGAGGAGGCCGCTGCACAATCGGAGGGCTAGCGAGGGGTGGGCAGCCAAAGCGGCCAAGGTATTGGTGGATTTCGTTAAGGCGAAGCAGCGAGCTTGCAAGGCGCGCCGCCACCTTGTGCTCGGGACCTAGCGCATGACCGACAACAAGAAGGACGACCCTGGCAAGGGCCCGGTGTGGCCCAGCGACCGGCGTCCGCACGCCACCATCGATGTGCAGGCAACCGAGATCGGCGGCGACAAGCCCAAAGCGGCAGCGGGCGCCACCTCGGCCCTGCCGCCGCCGCAGGCCGCCAAGCCGGACGCTGCGCGCTCCACTTTCGCGGGCCGACTCGCGGCGGCGGGGGAACTTTCGCGCCGGGCTGCAGGTAGCAACAGCTTCCTCTCACATATCGCAGCGGGCGTGGCGGGCGCCGTGCTGACGCTGATCGCTGCCGCATTGTTGGGGCTGTTCCCGCCAAATGGCGGTGCAGATGAGCCAGGGTCGGCCGAACTCGCCAAGCGGCTCGCGGCGCTCGAGCAGGCCGCGCGCCAGCGGCCGGCCACGCCGGCGGGCGACGTGGCGACCAAGCTCGCCGCCACGGACAATCGGCTCAAGAGCCTCGAGGACCAGGCCCGCGCCATGTCTGCGCTCGGCGCCGCGCAGGCGAAGCTTGCCGCCGAGATCAAGGCACTCGACGCCCGCGGCGGATCGCCGGAGCTCGTCGAGCGGCTGGGCAAGATGGAGGCGGCGTTGGCGCAGGCCTCCGCCGGCGATCCCGCCGCGCGCGGCGCGCAGGCCGTGGCCATCACCGCCAAGCTCACCGATATCGAGAAGCTCGCAGGAGAAGCGCTGGAGGCGGCCAAGTCGGCCTCCTCGCGCGCCGATCAGGAGTTGGCAGTCGTGAAGACGGAGGCGACGCGGCTCGCGCAGCGCTTCGACGCACTGAAAAGCGATGTCGACACGCGGCTGAAGGGTGCCGCCAAGTCCGCCGAGCTGACCCCTGTGCTCGCCAAGCTCGCAGCTTTCGAGCAGGACCTGCAGCAGTTCCTCAAGGGCGAGGGCGAACGCAACACCAATGCGCAACGCGTGCTGTTGACCTTGGAGATCGCCAACCTGAAGCGCGCGATGGATCGCGGCGATCGCTACGCGCCGGAGCTCGACAGCGTGCGCAAGGTTGCAGGCAATACGCTTAATCTGGCGCCGCTGGAACGCTACAGCCTGGAGGGCGTGCCGACGCTGCCGGCGCTGACGCGCGACTTCCGCCGCGTCGCCAACGCGGCCATCGATGCGGAAGCCGAGCCCACCGACGCTTCCGTGTGGGAGCGGTTGCTCGCCGGCGCAAAGTCGATCGTGCGCGTGCGCAAGACGGGCCAGCCCAGCGACGACGTGAGCGCGGAGGCCGTGGTCGGCCGCATGGAGGCCGCACTCAAGGAAGGCCGGCTCGGCGAGGTGCTGGCGCAAGGCGCCAAGCTGCCGCCGAAGTCGGCGCTGGCAGCCGAGGACTGGCTGCGCAAGGTGCAGGCGCGCTATGCGGTCGACCAGGCGGTGGCCGAAATCGAGACGGCGCTGAAGGCCACGCTCGCTGCCCGCGCGCCCGAGCCTGCGACGGAGCTCAAGCGATGATCCGCCTCGTCCTGTTTCTTCTGGCCGTCCTGGCGGTTGTCGCAGGCCTGCACTGGCTCGCCGACCGCCCGGGCGCCATCACCGTCGAGTGGCAGGGCTATGTGGCCGAGACCAGCGTGTTCCGCGCCCTCATCATTCTGGCTTTCACGTTGGCCGCCGCGCTGATCGCCTGGTCGCTGCTGCGGCAGGCGTGGCGCTCGCCCGCCGCCATGGGCCGCTATTTGCACCGCCGCCGGCAGCAGCGCGGGCTCGATGCGCTGACCAGCGGCATCATCGCCGTCGGCGCCGGCGACCGGTCGCTTGCCATGCGCTTTGCCTCGCAGGCCCGCAAGGCGCTGCCGCACGAGCCGTTGACGCATCTATTGCGTGCGCAGGCCGCCCAGATCGGCGGCGACCGCGCCACCGCCCGGCGCATCTTCGAGGCGATGCTGGCGTCCCCCGATACGGAGCAGCTGGGATTGCGCGGGTTGTTCCTGGAGGCCGAGCGCGAAGGCGAGCACGAGGCGGCCCGCCAGTTCGCCGAGCGGGCGCTGCAGAAGAACGCCAAGCTCGGGTGGGCGGTGGAGGCCCTGTTCGATCTCAACTGCCGCGCGTTGGACTGGCAGGCGGCGCTGGACACGCTGGAGATTGCGCGCCGCCAACGCCTCATCGAGGCCCAGCCCGCCAATCGCCGGCGCGCCGTGCTGCTCACCGCGTTGGCCCAGGCCGCCGAGGACGGCGCCGCCGACAAGGCGCTGCCCCTAGCGCAGGAAGCGCACAAGCTGGCGCCCGACCTGGTGCCCGCCGCCGCCGTCGCCGGGCGCATCCTCGCTGCACGCGGCTACACGCCACGGGCGTCACGCGTGCTGCTCAAGACCTGGCGCATCGCCCCGCACCCCGACCTCGCCGCGGCTTATGCCTATGCCCGCCCCGGCGACAGCCCGCGCGACCGGCTCGCGCGTGCGCGTCACCTGGCTCGGCTGACGCCCAACCATCCCGAGGCGCAGATCGCGCTCGCCATCGGCGCCATCGATGCGCGCGAGTGGGACGAGGCGCGCGCAGCGCTGGCGCCGCTGATCGAGGATCGCCTCACCCCGCGCGTGTGCACGCTGATGGCACGCATCGAGGGCGAGGAGAACAGCGACGCCGGCCGCGTGCGCGAGTGGCTGGCGCGCGCGGTGACGGCGGCACGCGATCCGGCCTGGGTCGCGGACGGCGCCGTGTCCGATCACTGGGCGCCGGTGTCGCCGGTCACGGGCGCGCTCGACGCCTTCCAGTGGCGCCAGCGGGTGGAAGCGAGCAGCGCGGCGACGGCCTCTCTTGCCGCGAAGGTGGAAGCGCTCATCGCTCTCGGCGCCGAACAACGCGTGACGGCGGCTGCCCACAGGCAGCCCGCTGCGACTGCCACGCCCACCACCATCGAGGTGCACGAGCCGGTGCCGCAGCCACCGCCCAAGGTGCTGCCGGCCAGGCCTGCTCCTGCCCCCGACGAGGCCATTCCGCTCACGGCGGTCAGCGTTGCCGAGCCTGCCGAGGATACCCCCCGCCCGCAGCGCCAGCCCTCGCCCCCCGCGGCCGCCAAGCCGCGTGCGGCGCCGAAGCCCAAGCCTGCGCCGCCGCCGGACGCCCGCAAGCCGGTGGAGGCCAAGGTGTTCGTTCCCCCGCATGCCCCAGACGATCCGGGTCTCGAGCCGCTGGAGGGCGACGGCCTGTCCGTCTATCCGACCTCCGGCGCCAAGGCGTGAGCCGATCCGGCATCGCGGCCGAAGCGGCTAGGCCCATACGCAAAAAAGGCGGGCACAGCAATGGGGGCCTGGAGAGGATCGCTTCGGATTGAGCCACCTCGATCCAGTGCGGACGTAGCTGAAGCGTGAATCCTGCTCTGCATCTATGGTTCGGCGCGAGATCCACGCGTCTGTGGAAGCCGAAGTGCTCCCATCGAGAACGATCTCGATCTAAGGCACCACCAAGACGTCAGTATTGGCGCAGGAACAGAAGCGCATTGCTCCGGCTATGACTTGCCGCTTCCGATGCTGTGGACGGCGCGCATTGCACTAGGTCTCAAGAAAGCCACCGCTTGCGGCGCTTGTAGTGCTTCACGTCGCGATAGGATTTGCGTGAGCCTACTTCGTTGAGCCCGAGATAGAACTCGCGAATGTCGGAGTTCTCGCGCAGGGCCGTCACGTCGCCCTCGAGCACGATGCGCCCATTCTCCATGACATAGCCGTGGTCGGCGACCTCCAGCGCCATAGTGGCGTTCTGCTCGACCAGCAGCACGGAGAGCTGCTCCTCGCGCACCAACCGGCGCACGATGGCGAAGATCTCCTCCACCAGCATGGGAGCAAGACCGAGCGACGGCTCATCGAGCAGCATGACCTTGGGGCCCGACATCAGAGCGCGGCCAATGACCAACATCTGCTGCTCGCCACCGGAGAGATAGCCTGCAAGCTGGTCACGCCGGTTCTTCAGAATCGGGAAATAGGCATACACCCGCTCGATGCCGCTGCTCACCTTGCTCGCGCTGCGCTGGGTGTGCGCCCCGGCAATCAGGTTCTCCTCCGTCGTCAGGTGCTCGAACACTTGCCGCCCCTCGAACACCTGCGAGATGCCGAGCCGCGTCACGTCGAAGGCGCGCATGCCGTCAATGCGCTTGCCGTCGAAGGTGATGCTGCCCTTGGTAACCTCGCCGCGCTCGGTACGCAGCACGCCGGACACTGCCTTGAGCGTGGTGGTCTTGCCGGCACCGTTGGCCCCGAGCAGCGTGGTGACCGAACTCGCCTTGACTTCGAGCGACACGCCCTTCAGCACCAGGATGACGCTGTCGTAGACGACCTCGATATTGTTCAACGACAGCATGGGCGCAAGGTCCTGCTGGCCTCAAAGGGTGCGGGCGGCATGACGCCGCCCGCCGGCTCACTCTCTCTCTTCCGTCTGCAGAGGGCGGAGGATGCTAGTTGACCGCGGCGAGATGCTTTCTGATCACGTCGCGGTAGGCTTGGAACCAGTCGGTGGTCTTGACAAGCTTGCCGCCCTTGACCGACCACACTTGCACCCAGCCTCCTCCTTCGTGATCCTCCGGCGTCACCGCCATCGGCGGCACCATGCCACCGAGGGTAAAGCCCTTGATGGCTTCCATGCCGTTCTTGACGTCGACGGTGGTTGGTCTCGCGCCGCCCTTGGCCTTGATGGCATTGCGAGTCGCCTCGACGTGCATCGCCGCAATCATCACGCCCCGGTTATAGAAGACGCTGGTCTCCTGCTGTGGCGGGGCCTCCTTGCCCTGCGCCTTGTACATGGCGTTGATGTCTTTGATCACCTGGAAGTCCGTCCCTACGCCGGCGAACTGCATAGTATGGTAGCCCTCGGCCGCCTCGAATCCTCCGGCGGCTTTGATGTCGGCTTCTGAGGCGCCCCAGACCATCGCGACGACCTTGCTCAGCGGATATCCCTTGCCCTTGAGCTCCTTGATCGAGACCGACGGGGAGCGGCCGAACAGGTGCGTCACGACGTAGTCCGGCTTGAAGCGGCCGGTGATGTCGATGACCTGGGCGCCCATCTCGACCCCAGGCGACGGCACCGCGAACGTGCGCATTTCGAAGCCCTCCAGCTTCGCGAGGTCGGCCAGCACCTCCAGCGGCTCCTTGCCTGCGGGGTTGTCGAAATACAGGTAAGCGATCTTCTTGTCCTTCAGGCTTCCGCCCAGCTGCTTCTTGGCGAAGTCGATGGCGCCGGCGGCCTGCGACCAGTAGCTGGCGGCCAGCGGGAACACGTAGGGGAAGCGCTTGCCGTCGGCGGCCGCGGCGGTGCCGAAACCGGGCGAGGTGCCGAGGATCTTGTCCTCCTCCAGCTTCTTGGTCAGCGCGGCCGTCTGCGGGGTGCCGTAGAGGCTCTCCAGCACCGCCCCTTCCTTCTTGAAGCGTTCGTGCGCTTCCATTGCGGGCGGCACCTTGTACTCGTGGTCGATCTCGAGCACGCGGATCTTGTAGCCCTCGACGCCGCCCTTGCTGTTCACGAGACTGATGTAGTCGTGGTAGCCCGGGCACAGGAAAACGCCGACGGTCTGCGTCGCCCCCGTGCGGTCGCACTGTAGGCCGAACACCAGCTCCTTCTCCTGGGCGATTGCGGCGCCGGTCGCCATCGCGACCGCGCCGGCCGCCGCTGCGATGCGCAGCCATTTCATGCTAGTCCACATTGTCGTTTCCTCCTTGTTGGTTTCTTCCCTTAGTCAATATGAAAATGGCCAAACCCGGAAGTAGTTGCGGATGTTGCGCCACAGCCGGTTCAGGCCTTCCGGCTCGACCACCAGAAAGAAGATGATCAGCCCGCCGAAAAGAACCAGGCGGGTGCTGGCGACGATGCTGGAGAGCTCGCCCGAGCTGAAGAACAGGCCTGCCAGGGGCTCCATCAGCAGCCTGATGACGATCGGCAGCATGGTAACGAACACGGCCCCCAGCACGGAACCAAGCACCGACCCCAGGCCGCCGATGATGATCATGGCGAGATAGTCGATCGACACGCCGATCTGGAATTGCTCGTAATTGGCGATGCCCAGATAGTAGGTGTAGAGCACCCCGCAGACACCGGCGTAGAACGACGAGATGGCGAACGACAGCAGCTTGTAGCGGTAGATGTTGATGCCGATGATCTCGGCGGCGATGTCCTGGTCGCGGATGGCGACGAAGGCGCGGCCGATGCGGCTGCGCACGAGATTGAGCGTTGCCAGGATGGCCAGCGCTGCAAAGAAGAGCAGGAAGAAGTAGAGCTGCCCCTGCGTTCTGAACTCGTATCCCCACAAAGCTGGCCGCGGCACTTGGATGGAGGCCTGCGCGCCGCCGGAGATGGCCGGCGTGTGGTTGATGATCCATTCGATGATGAGCTGTCCCGCCAGCGTGGCAATAGCAAGGTACAAGCCCTTGATGCGCAGGCTGGGGATGCCGACGATGGCACCGATCAGCGCCGCCATCAGACCGCCCGCCGGCAGCGTGACCCAGAACGGCAGGCCCAGCTTCACCGCCAGATTGGCTGCCGTGTAGGCGCCGACCGACATGAAGGCAGCGTGCCCCACCGAGATCTGCCCCGTGTAGCCGACCAGGATGTTGAGGCCCAGTGCGCCAACGATGGCGATCAGCGACAGGTTGATGATGGACAGGTAGTACTCGTGCAGCGACAGCGGCAGCACCACCGCGAACAGGAAGAGGATGGCCGCCACGGTCCAGCGTGCGATCGGCAGCGGATAAAGCGCCATGTCCGCGGCATAGCTGGTCTTGAACACCCCTGACTCGCGATGCAGCATGGCTGGCGCCGTTCCTAAACCCGCTCGATCCTGTGTGTGCCGAACATGCCGTAGGGTTTGAACATCAGCGCGATGATCATCAGCACGTAGGGCGCGAAATCCTTGGTGCCGCCGCCAACGAAGGGATCGAGGTAGCCGGCGGCCAGGCTTTCCACCACCCCGACGATAAGCCCGCCGATCACTGCGCCCAGCACCGAGTCGAGGCCGCCCAGGATCACTACCGGGAACACCTTGAGGCCAACCAGGGCCAAGTGCACGTCGACGCCCAGCATGCTGCCCCAGATCACCCCGCCCAGCGCCGACACCGTGCCGGCCATGGCCCAGGCCAGCGCGAAATAGCGCTCCACATTGATCCCCATGGCCATCGCCACCCGCTGATTGTCGGCCACGGCGCGCATGGCGACACCCATGCGGCTTTTCAAGAAGAACCAGGTGAAGAGGCCGAGGAACACCAGCGTAACGACCACGCCCAGGATCTGGATGGGAGGCAGCGAGGCCGCGCCGATGCCGATCGGTGCGTCGCCGATGTTGAGCGACACGGCCCGCGTCTCACCACCGACAGTGATCGGCGGCAATCCGCGCAACATGGCGCCGAGGCCTATGGTGGCCATGATTACGGCGATGATCGGCCGGCCGAGCAGCGGCCTCAGCACGATGCGCTCGAGCGCGAAGCTGAACGCCACCATGATGGCCACCGCAGCACCGATGGCGACGATAACAGGCAGCTTCGCCGCCAGCGCGATGGCCGCGATGAAGCCAGCCAACATCACGAACTCGCCCTGCGCGAAGTTGATGGCGTCGGTGGCCTTGTAGACAAGCACGAAACCAAGGGCGATCAGCGAGTACATGAGCCCGATCGACAGGCCGCTCACCGTCAGAGCAAAGGCGAACTGCAGCTCTTCCCACATGATCGGCTCCTGGCTACGCGGCCATGCGCTTGTCGCTGCGCGCAGCCGGTCCGACGTCGTGCACGGTGAGCGTCGACGTCAGCGAGGCCTTGCGCCCGTCCTCGAAGGTGATGTCCATGACGAGCCGAGCCTCCCTGGCGCCGTCGTAGAACGCTGCAATGACGGGCGCGTATTTCTCGGCCACGAAAGCGCGCCGCACCTTGCGCGTGCGCGTCATCTCGGCGTCGTCGGCATCGAGCTCCTTGTTCAACAGCACGATGCGCGCCACCTTGGTGGTTCCCGGAAGGGTGGCGTTGATCTTGCCCACCTCCTCGATGATGAGCCGCGCCACATCCGGCTTGGCCGCAAGGTCCATGAAGCTCGTGTAGGCAAGGCTGTGCGCTTCGGCCCACTTGCCAACGGTGCTCATGTCGATCGCCACCATGGCTGCCACAAACGGACGCCCGTCGCCGAACGCCACCGCCTCGCGGATGTAGGGGCTGAATTTCAGCTTGTTCTCGATGAATTGCGGCGCGAACGGCGTGCCGTCGGCGAGCTTGCCCACGTCCTTGGCGCGATCGATGATGGCGAGCTGACCGTGCGGATCGATCAGACCCGCATCTCCCGTCTTGAGCCAGCCATCCGCCGTCATAGTCTCGCGCGTCGCCTCCTCCTGCTTGTAGTAGCCGACGAACACGCCGGGCCCCTTCACATGCACCTCACCGCGCTCGCCGATGCGCACCTCGGTGCCGGGCACGGTGCGCCCCACCGTGTTGGGATCGGCCTCTTTGTCGCCCTGCAGGGAAACGAGGCCGCAGCATTCGGTCGCGCCGTAGACCTGTTTCAGGTTGATGCCGAACGAGCGGAAGAAGCGGAAGGCGTCGGCGCCCAGCGGCGCGCCGCCGGTCAGGCAGGTGCGGGCATTGCGCAGGCCCAGCTGGTCGCGCACGGGGCCGTAGACGAAGACCTCGCCGATCCGGTAGCCGAGCCTGGTCATCGCCGGGATCGGCTTGCCGTCGGTCTTGAGCAGCTCGCAGCGCTCGGCCAGCGCGCGGAAATATTCGAACACGTGCCGCTTGACCCAGGAGGCGTCAGCGGCCTTGACCTGCAGCCCCGTCAGCATGCTCTCCCAGATGCGCGGCGGCGCCAGGAACATGCTGGGCCCGAGCTCGCGCAGATCGCGCTGCACCGTCTCGGGGCTTTCGGGACAATTGCAGGTGGCGCGCGACACCATGCTGGTGCCGAGCGAGTAGGTCATGTCGCCGACCCAGCCCATCGGCAGGTAGCACAGCCAATTGTCGCCGCGGCCGAGCGGCTCGACGGCGGCGAAGGTCTCGGCGGTGACGATCATGTTGGCGTGGCTCAGCAGCACGCCCTTGGATCGGCCGGTGGTTCCCGACGTGTAGACGATGGCGGCGATATCGGAGCCTTGGCCCCGATCCACCTCGCGCTCGAAGTAGTCGGGTTGCTCCTTACCGAAGGTGGAGCCCATCGCCTCCAATTCCGCGAACGACTTGAGGATGGAATGCGCATAGCCGCTCATGCCGCGCGAATCCTCGTAAACAACGAGGCGCAGGTTCGGCAGCTCGGACTGGAGCGACAGCACCTTGTCGACCTGCTCCTGGTCCTCGGCCACGACCACCGACACCTCGGCGTGTTGCAGCACATAGGCAAGCTCGCTGGCGATCGAGTCCTGGTAGAGGGGCACGGAAATGCCGCCCAGCGCCTGCGCGGCGAGCTGCGCCCAGTACAGGCGCGCGCGGTTGTCGCCGAGCACGGAGAGCTTGTCGCCGCGCTTGAAGCCTTGCGCGGCCAAACCCTGCGCAAAACTGCGCACGTGCTCCTGGCACGCGCGCCAGCTGTAGGTCTGCCAGATACCTCGGTCCTTCTCGCGCATGCCGGGTAGGCGGCCCGACGTCTTCGCGTTCAGCCGCAGCAGCTTGGGCAGCGTGTTGGTGTCGGCATCCCCGCTGAGCGTCATGGCCGGGCCCCTTTGCTGGCGCCAAGATAGGCCGCGATCACGGCCGGGTTGCTTTGGACTTCCGCTGGCGCTCCGGACGCGATCTTCTGCCCGCGATCGAGCACCACTACGTGGTCGGAGATATCCATTACCACGCCCATGTCGTGCTCGATCAGCACGATGGTGACGCCGCGCTCCTGGTTGACGTCCAGGATGTAGCGCGCCATGTCCTCCTTCTCGTCCTGGTTCATGCCGCCCATGGGCTCATCGAGTAGAAGGATGCTGGGCTCCTGCGCCAGCGCGCGCCCAAGCTCGACACGTTTGCGCAGGCCGTAGGGAAGGGCTGCCGTCGGCTGCTTCCTGAGGTCCTGCAGCTTGAGAAACTCGATGATCTCCTCGCAGGCGGCCCGGTGGCGGATTTCCTCCCGCTGCGCCAGGCCCCAGTAGATGACGCTGCCGAGCACGCCCGCCCGCATGCGCACGTGCCGCCCCAGCATCAAATTGTCGAGCACGGAAAGGCCGCTGAAAAGCGCGATGTTCTGGAAGGTGCGGGCCACACCCAGGGCCGCGATCGCGCTCGGCCGCAAGCCGGTGATATTGCGGCCATCCAGGGTGATGCGCCCCGCATCGGGCCGATAGAAGCCCGAGATCATGTTGAGCAGCGAGGTCTTGCCGGCGCCGTTGGGGCCGATGATGGAGAGGATGCGGCTCTTGAGGATATCCAGCGATATGCCGTCGACTGCCACCACGCCGCCGAAGCGCTTGAATGCGCCCTCGATTGACATCTGCACGGCCGCGCCAGTGATCTGGGCTGCGGTCTGGGTAAGGTTCATGCGGCCGCCTCACACGCGGCTGCCGCCGGCGCGAAACCGTCGCCACAATGCCTATAGGACCGATCGGCCCGCATGGCGCTGCCCCTCCCCAGGGTGCCGCCGCGCACGGATAGTGCCGGCACCGTCACTCTTGTCGTTGACCGGCGCCGGCCGGCGGCTCGATCGATGTTAGTGCAGCAAGTCGCGCAATGCCATGGCTTAGTAGCGATACTCCGAAAGCTGGCCCGTCCCGGCCGGTGCGCCAGGAGCGGAAAGGATTTGTGGCCAAACTATCCCCACACCCGCCGCGCCGTGTCGACAATCAACTCCAGCTTGGCCCATTGCTGGTCCTCGGTCAGGAGATTGCCGCCGGCAACGCTGGCAAAGCCGCATTGCGCCGAGAGCGCCAGCCGCTCGAGCGGGCAGTGGCGGGCGGCCTCCTCGATGCGCCTCAGCAAGCGATCCTGATCCTCGAGCTGGGGCGTTTTCGACGACACCAAACCCAGCACAACGCGCTTGCCCTTGGGCACGAAACGCAACGGCGAGAAATCGCCGGCGCGCTCGGTATCGTATTCGAGGAGGAAGGTATCTACCGGCGTGTCGTTGAAGAGCCTCTCCGCAACCGGCTCGTAGCCGCCCGAGGCCATCCAGCGGCCACGGAAATTGCCGCGGCACAGGTGCATCCCTGTGGTCATGGCGGCGGGCCGGTCGGCCAGAAGGCGCGCGACAAGGCCAAGATAGGTTTCGAGCAGGACAGCCGGTTCGCCGCCCTCGGCCGCGGCCTGGCTGCGCACGTCCGGGTCGCAGAGCATTGCCAAGGGCACCTCGTCCAGTTGCAGGTAGCGGCATCCGGCCTGCGCCAGCTCGGCAACCTCCGCGCGATAGACCATGACCAGATCGTCGAAGTAGGCGGACGCATGGGGGTAGGCGGCGGCATCGACCGCCTGGCCCAAGCGAAAGAAATGGAACGCGCTGGGCGCCGGCAGGGTGGCCTTGACCGTGGCGCGTCGCGCGTGCCTGCTCGCCCGCTCGAACTCACGCAGTGCGATCGGGGCCCGGCGCGCAATGCGCCTCTCCGCCACGCAGGTCGGCCACTCGAAGGCGTGCCCCTCCGCGTCCTTGAACTTGAAATGCGAGGGCGCCAGGCGGAATCCGTCGAGCCCTTCGAGGAAGAAGCCGAACCAGGACGAGCGCCCGAACTCGCCATCGGTCACGATCTCGAGGCCGATATCCTCCTGCCTGGCAATCACCCGGCCGATCTCGGCCTCAAGCTGGGCTTCGAAGGCCTGGGCCGGCAGGCGGCCCTCGCCGAGCGCCCTCCCAGCGTCTTTGAGCGTGTGCGGCCGCAATAGGCTGCCGATCACCTCGGCGCGAAAGGACGGCGCGCTCCCGGCGGCCTTTGTCATCGCTCAGATCCTGCTTCGTCGAGCTCCCAGGGCCTGGACAGCTGCAGCTCGGAGAACACACCGAATTTCATAGGTCCCTCGTGGCTCGGTGATGCACACTCGGCACGCCGATACTGCCGGGCTGCGCAGCAAAACCAAAGCGTGTTCTTGTCCGTCGTCTCGATATCGGGGAACGCGAGGCTCGCCAAGACCTGCCGAGCCCGTCAGGCGGGAGGCCCCCTGGTCCCCGCTAGTTGTGACGTGCACGCTCGGTATACTTTGCGATCAGCGCCTTGGCGGCAGCAATCAGCTTGGCGCCGTCGATGCCGAAGCGAGCCACCTTGGCCGTCCAGGCTTCGTTGATCGACTGGGTGGCCTCGACCCATGCATCGTAGTCTTCGTTCTTGACGAAGGTGACCACGCCGCCCGCGGCAGCGAAGTCCTCGCGTCCGATCTGCTCGATATCGTCCCATGTCCGTCCGAATTCAGCGGAGAGCGAGGCGCCGGAATGAGCGTCGATCACCTTGCGCAGTTCCTCGTCGAGGCTCGCGTACGTCTTCTTGCTCATCGCCAACAGGAAGACTGCCGTATAAAGACCGCGATGGCCGGCAAACTCGGTGACGTGGCTGATCGCGTCGGTCAGTTTCAATGTCGGAATGACCTCGTAGGGGAACAGCGCACCGGCAATGGCGCCTCCGCGCAATTGCTCGAGGACCTGCGGGGCCGGGATCAGTCTCGGCTCAGCGCCCACGCTGCGGAACGCCTCCCCGATCACCACGGAGGGAACGCGCAGGACACGGCCGGCCGCGTCCGCTGGTCTCAGCATAGACTCGTCCCGGTTCAGGATGACGCCGCTGGGATGGCACCAGACGGCGAGCACGTGCACGTTCGCCAAGTCCTCGCGCGCGTACTTCTCATAGAACTCGTACAGCGCCTGGCTGGTCGCGCTGGCCCGGGACGAGGCGATCCATGGCAGCTCGAACACCTCGAGCCGGGGGAACTTTCCCGGCGTGTAGCCGGGAAGGGTCCACACGATGTCGACCCGATGCTGCTCGACCTGTGAAATCAGCTCCGCCGGCTTGCCGCCGAGTTGCATGGCGCCGGTGACAGCAATGCGGAGCCGGCCGTTCGATGCCTGAGCGATCTTGTTTGCCCACGGCAGGAAGATGTCTCGGTGCTGTGGAGACTTCTCCGGCAGGAAATGGTGGAACCGCAGCAAGCGCTCTTGCGCGGCCGGCGCCGACAGCGGCCACAAGATGACCGTGGCCAGCAAGCCGGTCGCAGCCGCCAGACAGTGGCACCTTTGCCATCTGCGCAAGCCATCGATGGCGTACGTGTCGGCAGGCGAGCGGACCGTCATGGCCGGCCTTCCTCAGCGTCAGAAGCCGCGGCAGCCCTGCGCAAAATTCCCCGCCCGCACCGGGTGCCGAACGGCTCCTTGCGGCGACAGACATGCACGAAACCATGGCACAAATCGATGGATGCCCAAACTATCTCAAGGTTGCAGTTTCATTTTGCTCGTCCGCAGCTGGCACACCTCGACCGTATCGCCGTGCCGAGGCGTACCGGGGCAAGATGCCCCCCGAACCCGGCCCACAACAGCGGGACCGTCAACCGATCATTCAACCAAGTGGTTGACGATCCGAAAGTGAGCGCCTATATTCAACCACATGGTTGAATTAGACACGCCTCAGCTCGATTCCGTCTTTCACGCCCTCGGTGACGCCACGCGCCGGCGGATGCTGCGCGAGCTCGCGGGCGGCGAACGCACGGTGAGCGAGCTTGCCGAACCCTTCGCCATGTCGCTTGCCGCCGCTTCCAAGCACATCAAGGCGCTGGAGAACGCCGGGCTGATCCATCGCGAGGTGCGCGGCCGCACCCATCTGTGCCGCCTCGCCCCCGGACCGCTCGCCACCGCCCACCAGTGGCTCGGCTTCTACGAGCGCTTCTGGACCGGGCGTCTGGATGAGCTCGAACGGCTCCTCCGCCAAGACGACGCGCGCAAGTCCCCCACCACAAGAAAAGGAAGCAAGAAATGACCAAACCCTCGCCCCCCGACGCTTACGGCGTGCTGATCGACCCTGCCACGCTGAAGATTCAGCGCCTTCTGCCCGGACCGATCGAGCGCGTCTGGGCGTATCTCACGGAAAGCGAGCTGCGGCGCCAATGGCTGGCGGCGGGCCAGATGGAGGAGAAAGTCGGCGCGCCGTTCGAGCTCGTCTGGCGCAACGACGAGCTGACCAACCCGCCCGGCCAGCGGCCGCCCGGCTTCGCCGCGGAACATCGCATGCAGAGCCGCATCACCGAGCTCGATCCGCCCCGCAAGCTCGCCTTCACCTGGCAGGGCAGCGGCGACGTGTCCTTCGAGCTGGAGCCGAGAGGCGACCGGGTGCTGCTCACCCTGATCCATCGCCGCCTGCCCGACCGTGCAACTCTGCTGAAGGTCGGGCCCGGCTGGCACAACCACCTCGACGTTCTGGTCGCCCGCGCGACGGGCAAGGAGCCGGGGCCATTCTGGGACAACTGGAGTCGCCTGCAGAAGGAATACGAGCAGCGGCTGCCGGCCTGACATCGGGCCCGTTCTTTGCCCCTGACCCCCAAGCTGACTCCGCAGCAAGAGGGCTGGAGACTCGGGCTAGCGGATGAGCTTTGGACCTGATCCGAAGGAGGACATCGCAATGAAGACACCCCCGATCGTATCGCCGCAGGAGTGGGAAGCTGCGCGCCAGCAGCTGCTGGTGAAGGAGAAGGCGCTGACCCGCGCCCGCGACGCGCTGGCGGCCGAGCGCCGGCGGATGCCGTGGCAGGCCGTGGAAAAGGCATACATGTTCGACGGGCCCGAGGGCAAAGCGAGCCTGCTCGACCTGTTCGAGGGCCGCCGTCAGCTGATCGTGTACCGCGCCTTCTTCGAGCCAGGTGTGCACGGCTGGCCGGAGCATGCCTGCGTTGGCTGCTCCATGGTGGCCGACCAGGTGGCCCACCTCGCCCATCTGAACGCCCGCGACACCACGCTTGCATTCGCATCGCGCGCGCCGCTGCCGGACATCGAGCGCCTCAAGGCACGGATGGGCTGGAAGATGCCCTGGTACACCATCACCGACAAGCTTCGACGCCGACTTCGGCGTGGACGAGTGGCACGGCACCAACGCGTTCATCCGCGACGGCGAGCGCGTGTTCCGCACCTACTTCATCAACAGTCGCGGCGACGAGGCGATGGGCACCACCTGGAGCTACCTCGACGTCACTGCGCTTGGGCGTCAGGAGGAGTGGGAGGACTCGCCGGAGGGCTACCCCCAGAGCCGACCGTACAAGTGGTGGAACTGGCACGACACTTACGTCCCCGACGCCGCGCCAGACGCGAAGTGGGTCGAGGTGTCGGACGCCGGAGAGGCCGCCTTTCGGAAACGCGAGGGCTAGTCCGGCGAGGCGCGGCGTCGCTCACGCGCAGGCGTGTCGATAGAGGCGCGGCGCGTTGCGCCTTCGCCTTGAAGGCCGCCGCTGATAGGTCCACATAGGTATCGATGGCCGGCCGTTTGTGCCGTCTTCGTGCCGACCGGCCGAGGGCCCGCATGGGCCGACGCACCCCTATGGGCCGACGCATAGGCCAACACGGGAGCCGAGCACGCGATGGAACTCGACGCCCTCAGCCTCGCCCGGCTGCAGTTCGCCTTCACCGTCTCGTTCCACATCTTTTTTCCGGCCTTCACCATCGGGCTCGCCAGCTATCTCGCGGTGCTCGAAGGCCTGTGGCTCTATACCGGCCGCAACGTCTTCCTCGCCCTCTTCAACTACTGGAAGAAGATCTTCGCCGTGACGTTCGGCATGGGCGTCGTGTCGGGCATCGTCATGAGCTACCAGTTCGGCACCAACTGGAGCGTGTTTTCCGACAAGGCCGGCCCCATCCTCGGACCCCTGATGGGCTACGAGGTGCTCACCGCCTTCTTCCTGGAGGCGGGCTTCCTCGGCGTCATGCTGTTCGGCATGGAGCGGGTCGGCAAGAAGCTGCACTTCTTCGCCACGCTGATGGTCGCCGCCGGCACCTTGATGTCGGCCTTCTGGATTCTGGCCGCCAACAGCTGGATGCACACGCCGGCGGGTTACGCCGTCAACGCCGCCGGACAATTCGTAGCTACGGATTGGTGGGCCGTCATCTTCAACCCGTCGTTCCCCTACCGGCTGGTGCACATGGTGCTCGCAGCCTACCTGACGACAGCGTTCGTGGTCGGCGCGGTCGGCGCCTTCCATCTCCTCTCCGACCGCGCCAACGAGGGCGCGCGCGTGATGTTCTCCATGGCCATGTGGATGGCCGCCATCGTTGCGCCGATCCAGGCGGTGGCCGGCGACCAGCACGGCCTCAACACGCTGAAGTACCAGCCGGTCAAGATCGCCGCCATAGAGGGGCACTGGGAGTCGGGGCCGGACCAACCGCTGATCCTGTTCGGGTGGCCCGACATGGCGGCCGAGACGACGCGCTTTGCAATCGAGATCCCCAAGCTCGGCAGTCTCATCCTCACCCACGACTGGAATGGCACGGTCAAGGGTCTCAAAGCCTGGCCGCGCAACGAGCGGCCGAATTCCACCCTGATCTTCTGGACCTTCCGCATCATGGTCGGGATCGGCACGCTGATGATTGCGCTCGGGCTCTGGAGCCTGTGGCTGCGCTGGCGGCGCCGCCTATTCGAGAGCGAGATGCTGCTGCGTGCCGCTGTACTGATGGGCCCTTCGGGCTTCGTGGCTGTGCTGGCCGGCTGGATCACCACCGAATCCGGGCGCCAGCCCTACACGGTCTACGGGCTGCTGCGCACCGCCGAGTTCCGCCTCGCCCATCGATGCAGCCGCCGTGGGCGCATCGCTGGTGGCCTTCATAGTCGTCTACTTCCTGGTGTTCGGCGCCGGCACGTTCTACCTGCTGCGCATGATGGGCAGGCCGCCCGACCTGTCGGAGCCCGACATCGAGACGGGCGTGCCGACGCGCGCCGCCGGCATCACGCCCGCGCCGGCGCTGGGGCGATGACGGTTCACGCCGGCCACTCGAAGCGCCACTGAAAGCTGGCAGCGGCACTGCGCGTCCGGCGCCGTTATTGACAACGCCCCCGGCGTTTAGCGTTATGAGCGAAACAGCTCGAAGCCGAACACCTTGGGGGGATCGCCATGCTCACACGCCGCAAGACCCTGCTCGGACTGGGTGGACTTGGATTGGCATCGCTACCGTACGCGGCAACCGCTCAGCAGGGCCGCAATGTCCGCCTGGTCGTTCCAGCGGCGGCCGGCGGCAACATCGATGTCATCGGCCGGCTCTACGCCGATCGCCTCAAGGACACGCTCGGCCAGACGTGGGTGGTGGAAAACCGCGCCGGCGCCAACAACACGCTGGGCGCCGCCGAGGTGGCGCGTGCCGCACCCGACGGCACCACACTTTTGACCAATGCCGACATCCATCTCATGGCAAGGCACGTCATGCGCCAGGTGCCCTACGACCCGGTGGCGGACTTCTCGCCCATCTCGCGGCTGGCCACCTCGCCCATGCTGTTCGTCGGCCACCCCGCCAAGACCCCCGCCGACCTCAAGGCGCTTGCCGCCGAGATGAAGGCCGCCCCCGACAAGCACACCTACTCCAACTCCGGGCTCGGCGCGATGGGCCACCTCGCCAGCGTGGGTTTCAACAATCGCATCGGCGTCAAGGCGGTCATCGTCACCTACCGCGGCACGGCGCCCGCCCTCACCGACGTCATCGGCGGCCAGACCACGCTGATGGTCGCCCCGCTCGGCAGCGCCTTGCAGCAGGTGCAGGCTGGGTCCTTGCGCGCCTTCGCGGTGATGTCCGAGCAGCGCGCCCCGCAACTGCCGGCGGTGCCGACGGCCGCCGAGGCGGGATTCCCGGGACTCAACTTCATGCTGTGGTACGCCCTGTGGGGCCCCAAGGGCATGCCGCCCGACCTCGTGACCCAGCTCAATGCCGCCGTGCAGGCAGCCTCCAAGCACCCCCAACTGGTCGAGAGGCTGAGTGCGCTGGGCGCCGAGCCTGTGACCGAGACAGCCGCCGCTTTCGCGAGCTTCCTCGCCGCCGAAATCGACGCGCAGTGCCGAGATCGCCAAAGTCGCCGGCATCACGCCGCCGGAGAATTGAGAGCGCTCGATGACCGCCGATCCCGCCCTGATCATCGACCTCGTCGCGGCCAATCACATCCTCTACGACCACGGGGTGGTCGATGCCTTCGGCCATGTCAGCGTGCGGCACGACAAACACGCCGACCGCTTTCTGCTGGCCCGCAACATGGCGCCCGGCAGCGTGACGGCGGGCGACATCCTCGAATTCCATCTCGATGGCTCGCCGGTGGATGCGAAGGGCCCGCGACCCTATCTCGAGCGGTTCATTCACAGCGAGATCTACGCCGCGCGCCCCGATGTCATGGCCATTGTGCACAGCCATTCGCATTCGATCGTGCCGTTATCCATCTCCGCGCAGCATCGCCTGCGCGCGGTATCGCACATGGCCGGCTTCATCGGTGTGGAAGCGCCGCTGTTCGAGATCCGCGACGCCGGCGGCCCCGCCACCGATCTGCTGATCCGTTCGCCGGAGCTCGGTCGCGCCTTGGCCAAGTCGCTCGCCAGCAGCAACATTGTCGTCATGCGCGGACACGGCTCGACGGTGACGGCCCCGTCCCTGCCGCTAGTCGTGTATCGCGCCGTCTATGCCGAGCTCAACGCGCGCTATCAATCCGAGGCCATGCGGCATGGCCCGATCGTGGCCCTCACCGCGGAGGAGGCTGCCGCCTGCGCAGCCTCGACCGAAGGTCAGGTGCATCGCCCGTGGGAACTGTGGACGCGGCAAGCCGCCGAGCGCCGCCGCGCAGGCTGAGCGCCGCGGGGCTGAGCGGCGCCGGCTCGGTGCTGCCGAGCGACCGCCATGCAGTCGAGAGTGGCGCGGATGAAAGAGGGCTCGCCCTCACGGCGCGCGTGCGCCGCGTCGACAGAAGCCGGGAGAGTCGAGGTCTAGAAGTCCGTGACCGACGGCCAGCGCTGCCAGGAGTAATCGGCAGCAAGCGCACCATTGGTGTCGCCCGGCTCGATCCGCAAAACCTTCGCCGCACGCGTCAGGTCGACGGCTGCAACGACGGTCGCTTTGGTGGCGGCGGCCTGCGACTTGCGCGTGTCCACGGCGTAACCTGAAATGAAGCCCAGGGCGAAGGCGCCCAGCCCCATTGCCACAGCATATCTGTGCATTTTGGCTCCCTCCAATCCGTGTGCGCATGATGGCGGGCAGCCCTTAATGTGCGCCAAATTTGCACTTAATTTACCCCGTTTGGTAAATGAGTGCTTAGCGGATAGAGCCCGGACCCGCCCCACGACGTGGGCGCCAGACCGAAGCCGGGCCGCGTGTCGATTTCGTCCGCTGCTCGAGAAGCGTCAGTTGTACGTGCGTGCGCGCTGCGTCGCTGGCGCGAACGCTTCGCCGCTCGGAACTGGATGTGCATTGGCGCCGTTCCTGCAGCTAGGGGAAGGCCATGACACCGGACATCGCGATCTGCCTGGCTATTCTTGGCGGCGCCGTCCTGCTGTTCGCTTGGGACCGCGTCCCCGCCGACGTTGTGGCGCTTGGCGTGATGCTCGCCATCATCGCCACGGGGCTGCTGCCCGCCGACAAGGCCTTCGCCGGCTTTGCCAGCGACACCGTGATCATGATCCTGGGCCTGCTGATAATGACGGCCGGCCTGATCCAGACAGGCGTGGTCGAGCTTGCCGGCCGCTACGTGTTCGATTTGGCGGGGCGCAACCCGGCGATCTTTCTACCCGTGATCATGGCCTCGGTCGCCATCGTCTCCGCTTTCATGAGCAACACGGCGGCGACGGCGTTCTTCGTGCCGCTGGTGATCGGCTATGCCAGCAAAATCGGCGAAAGCCCGTCGCGATTCCTGCTGCCGCTCGCCTTCGCGTCGATCCTGACAAGCTCGGTCACGCTCATCAGCACGTCGACCAACCTGGTCGTAAGCGATCTCCTGACCCGCTACCAGCAGCCGCCCATGGGCATGTTCGAACTGGCGCCGGTGGGCATTCCCATCGCCATCGCCGGCATCCTTTACGTGTGGCTGATCGGCGTGCGCCTGCTGCCCCGGCGCGAAAGCCAGACGCCGGAGGAGAAGATCGGCGAGCGCAAGTATCAGGCCGATGTGGTGGTCGACGGGGAGGGGCCGCTGGTCGGCAAGGCGCTGAAAGACGCCAAGATCGTGGACGGCGCCGGATTGTCCGTGGCCAAGCTGACGCGCGACGGCGAAACGATGCTCGGCGAGAACGGGCTCTTGGACACCAAGCTGCAGGCGGGCGACGAGTTGCTGATCGAAGGACTTCGCGCCGATCTCTTGAAGATCAAGGACATCGAGGGCCTCGACTTCAAGGCCGATGTGCACCTGGCCGACGAGGACCAGGATGAGAAGGAGAAGCCTACCATCGTCGAAGGCGTGCTGCTGCCGCGCTCGCCGCTGATCGGCTACAGCCTTCGCAGCCTGGGCTTCAAGGAGCGCTACGGATTGCAGGTGCTGGCCATCCACCGGGCGGGCCGGGTGCCGAGGACCATCAGCTCCGCGCGGCTGCGCATGGGCGACGTGCTGCTGCTGCAGGGCACGCCCGAGGACGTGAAGGCGCTGGAGCGCGGCAACCTGTTCAACATCTTCGGCGGCGTCGAGCAGAGCCGGCTCAATCGCGCACGCGCGCCGATCGCCGCCGCCATTTTCGCAGCAGCGATCGCGGCCGCCACCCTCAAGGTGGCGTCGCTGCCGGTGGCCATGCTGGGCGGCGCCTTTCTGATGCTGGCCCTGCGCTGCATCTCGCCCGAGGTAGCTTACCGGCAGGTCGAGTGGAAGGTACTGATCCTCATCGGCTCGCTCTTGTCGCTGGGCGCCGCCATGGAGGCGAGCGGCGCGGGCAGGTACCTGGCCCAGCAGCTGATCGCCGTCGTGGGCGCCGATAGCCGCTATGCCCTGCTCAGCTGCTTCTTCATCCTCACCGTGGCGCTCACCCAGCCCATGTCGAACCAGGCCGCGGCCCTGGTGGTGTTGCCGATTGCCATGCAGACCGGCCTGCAGCTCGGCGTCGACCCGCGCGCCTTCGGCATGATGGTGGCTGTAGCCGCCAGCTGCTCCTATCTCACGCCACTAGAGCCCTCCTGCCTCATGGTGTACGGCCCCGGCAAGTATCAGTTCTCCGACTTTTTCAAGGTCGGCGCCCCGCTGACGATACTCATCTACGCAATCGCCATCGTCATGGTGCCGTGGGTTTGGCCGATCTGACGGCGGCTGGCCCGTGCTCGCGGGTGCGGCGCGAGCGGGCTCAACATACGTGGCCGCGAGTGATACGATAGATCATGATCGACCTTGCCTTCATCTGGGCAGCGCTGATCGCCTTCGCGGTGCTGGCCTACGTGCTGTTCGACGGCTTCGACCTCGGCATCGGCATCCTGTTCCCGTTCCTGGCCGACGACGACGAGCGCGACGTGGCCATGAACTCGGTGGCACCCGTCTGGGACGGCAACGAGACCTGGCTGATCCTCGGCGGCGGCGGGCTGATGGCGGCGTTTCCCCTGGCCTACGCGGTGGTGATGCCGGCGCTGTACGTGCCGATTATCCTGATGCTGCTCGGCCTCGTCTTCCGCGGCGTCGCCTTCGAGTTCCGCTGGCGCACGGAGCGGGCCAAGACCCCCTGGGACTGGGCGTTCGCAGGCGGCTCCACCGTAGCGGCCCTGGCGCAGGGCATCGCGCTCGGCGCCCTCGTGCAGGGCATCCCCGTTGCCAACCGCGCCTATGCCGGCGGCTGGTGGGACTGGCTCACCTGGTTCAGCATTCTCACCGGTCTCGCGCTTGCCGTGGGCTACGCGCTGCTGGGCTCGACCTGGCTCGTGCTGAAGACGACGGGAGAGCTTCAGTACCGCGCGCGCGGCTTTGCTTGGATGACCGGCTTGGCAACGCTGGCCCTGATCGGCCTCGTCAGCCTGATCACGCCGTTCCTCGACCCCGTCTTCATGCAGCGCTGGTTCGCCTGGCCTGCCATCATCTACTCGGCGCCGGTGCCGATATTCGTGGGGCTGGCCGCGCTGGCCTTGTTCTGGGGGCTGCACACGGAGCGCGAGGCGATACCGTTCTTCGCCTCGATTGCGCTGTTCGTGCTCTCCTACGTGGGGCTCGGCATCAGCTTCTACCCGTACATCGTGCCGCCCTCGATCACGATCTGGCAGGCTGCCGCGCCGGACAACAGCCTGCGCTTCCTGCTGGTCGGCGCCGTGGTGCTGATCCCGCTGATCCTGGGCTACACGGCGCTCGCCTACTGGGTGTTCCGCGGCAAGGTCGACCCCAAAGCGGGCTATCACTGATGGCCGCGCGGCCCGAGCCTCGGCCTCAACCTGGGCTCAGGCAACGCCTGCTGTGGTTCGTCGCGCTGTGGCTGGCGGGCGTGCTGGCCGTGGGCGCCGTGGCGCTGCTGATCCGCAGCGTGCTGTTCTAAGGCCTGAACCCGCGTGGTCATCCCGGTGCTTGTCACCGGGATCCAGCGAGCAGCGACTGCCGGAGCGAGCGGAAAGATGGATCCCGGGCACGAGGCCCGGGATGACACTAGCCCGCCAGCGCCTTCTTCGCCGGGGCCTCGTCCTTGGCGCCGTCGGCCTTGGCCTTCATCTCCGCCGCCATGTTCTGCAGCGCGGCGACGTGCGGCTCGGTCTGATCGCGGATCATGCCCTTGAAGTTGGCGCCTTCCTCGATGGTGAGCTTGCTCTGGAAGATCTCGCTCTCCACCTGCGCGCCGTCCTGCAGGATGACGCGGTTGCCGCGGATGATGCCGGTGACCTTGCCGCGCACCACCACCTCCTCGGCGGTGATGTCGCCGATGATGGTCGCTTCCCGGCCCACCGTGAGATGCGCGCAGCGGATGTTGCCGTTGATGCGGCCGTCGACCTGCACCTCGCCCTCGGTCGTCAGATTGCCGTCGATGTTGAGGCAGGCGTCGATGATGGCGCGCGAGGGTGCCTGGCCCGCCCGGCGCTGCAGCAGCGGGCCCTGGTCGGCTTGCGCCGCACCGGCAAAGGAGCGCGCCGACGTCAGCTGGCTGCCGGCATCCTCCGGCTTCTTGTTGAAGATCATGGAAATTCTCTCCTGTCGCTGGGCGCTGACGTGACCGCAGGCGCACGCGCTCCAATCCGCGCGCCAGCAATCCTGATTCTGGGAGGCGAGACAAGCTGGGGCGAGCCTGACGCGCGGCTTGCCAACCGATTCGCCTGGCGCGCACAACCTCAGGCGGTGGCGGTCCTCGCCTCGCCTTCGCTCGCCAGCACATCGAGGATGCGGCCGCGCAGCTCTTGGCGCCGCTCGGGCGTGACCTGGCCCACCTCTGCCTCGAAGGCGATGCGGGCGGGGCGGTGCAGCACCATGATGCGGTCGCCGACCTCCAGTGCCTCGTCGATGGAGTGGGTGATGAACAGCGCCGTCTTGGAGCTCTCGCGCACCAGCCGCAGGAACTCCGCGCGCAGCCGCTGCGCCGTCATCTCGTCGAGCGCGGAGAAGGGCTCGTCGCACAGGATCAGCACGGGGTCCACGGCCAGCGCCCGGGCGATGGAGACGCGCTGGCGCATGCCGCCGGACAGCGCGTGCGGGTAGTCGTTCTCGTGGCCCGTCAGGCCGAGCTTGGCCAGCCACTCGCGCGCGATCGCCTCGGAGCGCTTGCGGTCGGCGCCCAGGATGTCGAGCCCGAGCAGCACGTTGTCGATTGCCGTGCGCCAGGGCATCAGCCGGTCGCCCTGGAAGACGATGCCGATCTTGCCGCGGAGCGCGGCGAACTCGCTGAACGGGTCGAGCCCTTCGACCGTGATGCGGCCGGAGGTTGGCTCGGCGAGGCCGGCGATCAGGTTGAAGATGGTGGACTTGCCGCAGCCGGTCTTGCCGAGCACGGCGACGATCTCGCCGCGGTTGATGGCGAAGGAGATGCGGTCGACCGCGGTGAAGCGGCCCGAGCCGTCGGGGCGGTCGAACGTCTTGGTCACGTTCTCGAAAGTGATGGCGATGCTGCCGGGCGCCGCCATCAGATCGCCCGCTCCGACCGCGGCCGCCAGCGCAGCGCCCAGGCCTCGATCGCCGTGATCAGGCCCTGGAACACCAGCACGAATACGACGAGCTGCAAGGTCCAGGCGATGGCGCCCGCCATGTCGAACAGCTGCTGCTGGCGCAAGAGCTCGTAGCCGACCCCGCCGGTGGCGCCGACCAGTTCCGCCACCACCACCACGCGCGAGGCATTGCCGAGGTTCACCTTCCAGGCGGTCAGGATGCCCGGCACCACGGTCGGCAGCACCAGCACGCGGAACAAGGTCCAGCGGGTGGGCCGGAAGGCGACCGTCATCTCGAACAGATCCTTCGACATCGAGCGCACCGCATCGAGGATCTGGAAGGTGAAGGCCGGCAAGGTCGTCACCAGCATGATGAAGAAGATGCGGAACTCGGTGCCGTGAAACCAGATCACCGCGATCACCACCCAGGACAGCGCCGGGATGCCCTGCAGCAGGGTCAGCACCGGCGTCAGGTAGGCTTCCGCGCTGCCCGACTTGTTGAGGATCAGCGCCAGGATCACTCCGCAGATGAAGGCGCCCACCAGACCGGCAAGGATGCGGGCCGCCGTCGTCAACACGTCGACCTGCGTGGTCCAGGTGGTGGCGATCTCGACGAAGCGCCGCACGATCTGCGGGATGGAGGGAAACAGGTAGTCGGGGAAGAACAGGGAGGCGATCTGCCAGACGATCGCCAGCCCTAGCGTCCCGACTACGAACTGCAGCACGCGCTTGTGCGTCTGCGCGTCCGTCATTTCAGCGGCCCGTCGTAGATGGATGCGGCCGAGGGCATCTGCGGCAGGAAGGCGGAGTCGATCCCGGCGCGGTAGACGGCCTCGATCTCCTTGCGCACCTCGGCGGCGGAGGCGAGGCTCAAGCCCAGCCGGTCGTTGGCGCGGATCGACTTGGCGAGCGCCTCCTGATCGGCCGGGGTCGACTTCGGCGTGATCAGCTTGGCCGCCTCCTCGGGGTTGGCGGTGAGCCACTGGGCCGCCTGCGCGTAGGCCTTGTAGAGGCGCGGGATCACCGCCTTGTTCTGCGCGATCCAGTCCTGATGCGCGGCGACGCCGAGATAGGGGATGCGCGAGCCGCCGCCGGAGAAGGCCTTCCAGGTCTTCTGCGTGCCGTCGTCGAGCGTGCGAATCTCGGGCTTCTTGGAGATGAGGATGGTGTAGGCCGGCTCCCAGAGCTGCACGGCGTCGGCGCGGTCGGCCAGCGCGAAGCCGATGAGCCCGGGCGTGGCGGTATTGACCACCTGGATCTTGGAGGTGTCGACACCCTGCCGCTTCGCCAGCCACTCGAACATGATGTAGTTGGTGGTGGCGCGCGCGGCGGCGAGCTGGCGCCCCTCCAGGTCCTTCAGCGTCTTGACCTCGGGTTTGCTGGTGACGACGGCGCCCCAGAAGTCGAACAGGTTGAAGAGGTAGCTGACCTTGACGCCGCGCACGTCGGCCAGGCCGATGGTCATCAGCGAGGCGCTGCCGCCGACCTTGAACTCGCCGGAGTTGAACTGGGCGACGTAGGCGTCGGGCGGGCGCTCCTCGAAGGTGATGTCGAGGTTGTTGGCCTCGTCGAACTTCCGCCCCTTGATCAGCGGCGGCAGGAAGGCACCGAGCGACGGCGGCCCGAAGATGACGATGGTGACCTTGTCGCGCTGCTGGGCCTCAGCGGTTGGCGTGCCGAACGCGGCGGCGAGCACGCACGCCAAACCCACAACGAACCCGCGACTGCAGTTGAACCGAGACATGCGCTTTCCTCCCTGAGGCGGCGCGTCTCACCTGGCGCCGTGGTTCTGCCTTAGCGCAATTTCAGCGGGATATGAAGGTGTCAGACCCTCGGGTCCGATACGCTGTCGCCCCAGCGCGCGGGGCCAGAAGCACCGGCGTTGGAGCTATGGTGTCGGACCCGAAGGGTCTGACACCGCTTCCAGCTCGCTGCGCACGGACTTGAAGAATTTCCCGATCAGGTGCTTGGACACTCCGCGCAGCACCCGCTGGCCGACGCCGGCGACCAGGCCGCCGATCTCGCCGGCACCCTCGTAGGCGAGCAAGGTGCCGCCTTCGGCCGGCGCCAGCGTGAAATGCGCCTCCCCCGTGCCGTGACCCAAGGTGCCGCTACCCGAGATGGCGATGCGGCACTGCTCCGGGGCCTGCTTGTCGGAGAGCGCGATGGCGCCGCCGAACGAGCCGCCGACCGAGGCGACCTTGAGCTCGAGCCGCACGGCGTATTTGTCCGGCGCCTCCTCGCGCATCTCGCGGCAGCCGGGGATGCAGCGGGCGAGGAACTCTGGGTCGTTGAGGCTCGCCCACACCCGCTCCAGCGGCGCCGCGATCACTTCCTTGCCGCCGATGTCGAGCTTCACGTGTGTTGCAACCTCAGCTGGAATTGCCGAGCCGGCCAACGCTTCAACCAAGCCCGCTCACGTTGCGCTTATAGGCTCTTGCGGAAGGACGCAACGATCCACTGCCGCGATGCGGCGTGGTGCCTGCTACCGCTCCTCGGGCGGCTTGACGTGCCGGAAGGTCCACAGCAGCGCGATGTCGTAGAGGATCTTCAGGACACCGCAGATCACCAGCGGCCAGGCTTGCAGGCCACTTGCGAACAGGGCGCCGGCCAGTGCCGGGCTTGCCGCCGCCGCCAGGCTGCGCGGGACCGACGTGACACTGGCTGCCGCCGGACGCTCGGGCGGCGTCACGACCGCCATCACGTACGACGAGCGGGTCGGCACATCCATCTGCGAGAGAGCGGCACGCACAAGCAGCAGGGCCAGTGCGACTTCCAGGCTCGGTGCGACAGCCGCAAGGATCAGGCAGAGGTTGGAGGGGATGTGCGTGAACACCATGGTGTTCACCAGGCCGATGCGGCGCGACAGCCAGGCCGCGACGGGAAACGAGAAGGCCGCGAGCACTCCCGACCAGAAGAAGAACAGGCCGGCTGCCACGAGCGACAGGTCGAACTTGCTGAACAGCCACAGCGCAATCAGCGACTGCACCGCGAAACCGCCGGCGAAGGCATCGATGCTGAAGAGTGCAGCCATCTTGTAGACGATGCCGCGCGATGCGCCCAGCGCCACCGACGGCCGCTCGCCGACCGGCGTGCGATCGCGTGGGATGCGCGCATAGAGGAGGCCGCCGGCCGCACCGAGCACGGCATAGACGACAAACATGACCTTGAGCGCGCCGATGCTCGACAGCCCGAGGCCGGCAAGAAGATCGGGACTGGCCGAGGCAAGCGAGCCGGCAGCAGCAGCGAGCGAGCCGATCAGACTGTAGCGCGCAAACATCCTGGTGCGGTCTGCATCGGCGACCGAGCGCGACAGCAGCGCATGTTCCAGCGGAACGAAGATGCTGACGCTGCCCGACGATGGATTGATGGTGCCGACCAAGGCCACCAGCAGCAGCACGGCATAGGTCTCGGCGCTGGCAAAAGCGAGGCCGGTGGCGACCATCAAGATGCTGGCCCCCAGCAGCAGCCGGCGCTGGTCGGCTTTGGCGCCGAGGAAACCGATGCCGAGCGTCATGAGCGCCGAGCCGAGCAGCGCCAGCGTCGCGACGACGCCGACCTCGAAGGCGCCGAGCCCGATCTGTGTCAGATAGACGGGCAGCAGCACGGCGACGAACCCGTCGCCGAAGTCGCGCAGCGCCCGCGCCGCGTACACCTGGCCTATCGGACTGGCCGGCGTAGTTCGCCCGGGCTCCGTGGTGCCGTTCGCAACGCCTTGCTGGGTCGGATGTTTCATGGTGCCAAGCCCCTGCGGCGCTTCGATCAAGCGCCGGTTGGGGCAGACCTTGGACGCAGACGTGCGTCTTTGGCACCGGGGAGCCTGCCATATCCCCGTGTGATTAGACTAGCAGTGCCGGCCGCCCAAGGCAAAGCGTTCCCCCGGGGCAGCGCCAACCGGTGCAGCAGGCCGAGGCTATTCACTCATTGCGCCGGCCGTTCCAGGCGCGCGCTGCAGCGCGTATCACGGCCAGAGCATCGACAGTGCCGTCAGCGTCGCCCTTCTCGAAGTCGCGCTCTACCCTCGCCATCTGGTTGGTGACATGGGCGAAGCAGACCCGGTGCGTTCAATCCTGTTGCAGCATGAAGCCGTCGAAGAAGGCCGAAAGCTCCGTAAAGGCACCGAGCGGGAGAACATGCGCGACAAACTGGTCGGGTCGCACGACGATCATGCAGCCCTTGCTCCGATCGATGCCACGCATGTCGAAAATGTCGTTGCCGCTTTTAAGGTCGGGGCAGAACATCTTCTCGTAGTCGCGAAGCCCGTAACGGCCCTTCCGGGGCAAGAGGAATGCGGGCATGGCCTGCAGGCCAAGCTCGCGGTGGCCCTGCTGGAACACGGCCCGGAAGTCGATGCATGAGTTGATATCATCCCCCGCCGGAGTGTATCTGCGAACCGGAGACGCGGGGGACTCGGCGAGGAACCCGCACAGCGCTCTTATGGGAGAGGACGGTGCAGCCGGGTGTTCCGGTCCGCAAAAGGCGAACAGTCGCCAGCGGCCGTCCGCCTTGACCGTGTGGCCCAGGGGAAGCGCTTTGGCATCTGCCAGACGGATGACGGGTGCCGAATGCAAACGCTCGCCGATCACCAGGCCCCTGGCCAAATGCTGATGGGCAGGTTCGGCAGAAATGACCGACGGCTTGTACTTGGTCGCGGTTCCCGCCGTGTAATGTCCATGCTTGACGAAATACTCCTGGACCCCCGCCGGGTCGACGCCTTCGCTTTCCGGGTCGGCCGATGAACTTACCGGCGCGCTGAGCATCTGGGCCCACTCGCGATCGAAGTCGATCAGCTCCTTGGCGACCGCCTGGCGCTCGGCCGAGTAGGTATGCAGAATTCGCGGCGTGCATCGCCCCTGGAGGACGGACGCCAGCTTCCAGCCCAGATTGAACGCGTCCTGCATGGAAACGTTCATGCCCTGCCCTGCTTTCGGGCTGTGGGTGTGGCAGGCATCGCCGGCTATGAACACGTGGGGCAAGCGTGTCGCGACATTTGCCTCGGGCACGTCGTCGAACTTGTCGCACAGCCGCTGGCCGATCTCGTAGACCGACCACCATGCGACCTCCTTCACCTCGAGCGCATAGGGATGCAGGATCCGCTGCGCAGCCGCGATCAAATGGTCGGAGGTGATGTTCCGGCTCGAGACCCGCTCGTTTGCATTGAGCTTGTCGAGCTCGACATATATGCGGACCAGATAGCCGCCTTCGCGCGGGATGAGAACGATGTTTCCTTCGTTGGCGGACTGTATCAAGGACTTCAGGCGGATATCGGGGAAGTCCGTGACGGCCAGCACATCCATCACACCCCAGGCATGATTGGCCGAATCCCCACGCAGCGCCAATCCGAGCGACTGGCGAACGATGCTGCGCGCGCCATCGCAACCGACCGCGTACCGGGCCTTTATCGTTTCTATCTGTCCGTTGTGCTCGGGATCGATCCGCTCGAGCCTGACTGTAACGGGGTAGGCCGCAGCGCTACCGCCGGAGGACGCCTCGGCGTCGATCTCGAGACCGAGCAGGCGGCGAGAGTAGTCCGGCTCCAGCCGGCCCGGCGAGTTGCGCATGAGCTGCAGGTAGAATTCGTGCACGCGCGCTTGGTTCAGGATGACGTGCGGGAACTCCGAGAGCCCGTCTTCGACATCCTGGATCCTGCCGCTGCGGACAATTCTTTCCCGGTGGATGTCGTCCGGCTTCCAGAACGTCGTCTCGTTGACCCAATAGGCCTCTCTCTCGACGCGCTCCCTGAAGCCGAAGGCCTCGAACATCTCCATCGTCCGGCAGGCGACACCGTCAGCCTGGCCGAGCAGCAGGGGACCCGGCTTCTGATCGACGATGCGGGTTGCGATGCCCGGGAAGGCCGCCAGCTGCGCGGCGAGGGTCAGGCCGGCCGGCCCGCAACCGACGATCAGGACATCGACTTCGTGGGGAAGCGACCCAGAGTTGGAAGATGCCTTGGATTGCTCGGAAGGTTCCGAGACTTCCGGGTTGCCGGTTCTGAACCCGTTGAGATGGAATTGCATGGCTCCACTTCCTCCGGGCTTTTCTTAGAGGATTGCCATGCGCGCTGTAAGCCTCCGCCGCATCAAACCTTGAACAGCGTGCGGGCGAGGCCGCCGGTGATGCTGGCGGCGTCGGCCTGGGAGAGGCCGGCGGCCGCCACGATCTTGGCGGGCTCGGTGTCGCCGATCGGGAAGGGCATGTCGGAGCCCAGCATGATGCGGTCGGCGCCCATCATGTCGACGACGAAGCGCAAGACGCGCGGATCGTGCAGGATGGTGTCGGTGTAGATGTGGGCGAGCGCCGCGACGGGATCGCCGAGGCCCGGCGTGATGGCGTGGTTGCGCGCAAGCCGGCCCAGCAGGAACGGCAGGCCGGCCGCGCCCATCGGCACCACGACTTTGGCGTTGGCGTAGCGGGCGATGTGGCCGGCTGCGATCAGGCGGCTCACCGCCACCAGCGCGTCGGTGATGCGGCCGACGGCGTTGGCGAGGCCGTAGTCGCTGACGCGCGGGTCGCCGGCATCGAAGGAGGGGTGGATGTGCACGACGGCGCCGGTGTCGTGCGCCGCCTGCCAGAACGGGGCGAGATCGGGCGCATCGAGCACGCTGCCGACCCCGCGGGGGAGCGTGCCGATCATGACGCCGGGGAAGCCGGCGGCAACGGCGGCGCGCAGCACCTCGGCGGCCGCGGCGCCGTCCTGCAGCGGCACGGTGGCGAGCGGCACGAAGCGCGGCTCGACCTTGGCGGTGGCGGCGAGGTGGGTGTTGGTGAGCTGCGCCCACGCCGTGCCCTCGGCGACGGGCAGCTCGTAGCCGAACATGTCGACCCAGCCGCCCACCACCTGCGCGTCGATGCCATTCTTCACCATCCAGGCGACTCGGCCGGCGATGTCGGAGAGCGGCTTGGACACGGGACGCGTCGGCTTGGCGCCGGCGAACGAGAAGGCGAGCGAGCCGTCCTGCTCGATGGCGCGCACGGAAGGGAAGCGCGCCGCTTCGCTGCGGATGGCGGCCAGCAACGAGGGCGGGACGAGATGCGCGTGGCTGTCGACAATCACTTGCTGGTGTCCTGATCGAGCGCGGTGATGCGTATTTCTAGATCATCACACCCGGCAGGGCACTCGAACAGTTTGCAACGTGACGCATGTCACAGCGCCCCGCGATTTCGGCACGGTCAATGTGGCCTTGTTCCTTGACGTGCCCACGCGCGGAGCGGAACGGGGAGCGGGTGCCAGGAGCTGCCAGCTTGGCGGAGGTCAAGCAGAAAGGAACTCGATCACCGCGCGGTTGAACGCGTCCGGCTTCTGCAGCATGGCGAAGTGGCTGACCTCGGGCAGGATCTGGAGCCTCGCGCCGGGAATGCTCTTGGCCATCATCTCGGTGTGCTCGCGCTTGATGATCTCGTCGTACTGCCCGTCCGAGATCGTCACCGGGATCTTCAATGCCGCGAGCTGAGGCCTGCTGATGCCGGGCTCGGCGCGCCACATGGGCCCGAGCGCGCGCAGCAGGGCAGGCCATTTCTCAGGGTTGAGAGACAGCTCCTGGTACTCGGCGCGGCAACGGCGGCTGTAGGCGGCGAACACGTGCGAGTTGCTGCCGTTCGGCTTGTAGCCGGCGAGCGTGATGTTGCCGCCGAATACGAACGCGCGCGTCACCTGCGCCGGATGACTCAACGCCATCTGCAGCGCCGTGATCGCCCCGTCGCTCCAGCCGACGGCGGCCGCGGACTGCACGCCCAGCGCAGCAAGCGCGGCGGCAGCATCGTCGGCGAGGGTCTTGTAGCTGAATGCGCCGGGGACGAACGGGCTGCGGCCGTGCCCGCGCGTGTCGAGCGCGGTCACGGCGTAGTGGGGCGAGAGCGCATCGATGAGATGCCCCCAATAGTTGGAGCTGCCCATGCCGCCGTGCAGCAGCAGCACGTTCGGGCCTTTGCCGAACTGCGCGTAGAACAGCCTGGCGCCGTTCGCCGGCACGAGGCCGCTGCGGTCGGGCTGCGGCCATTGTGGCGTCGGCGGCAGCGTCTCCCAGGGTTTTGCGCCGGCGCTCTTGGCGTCTGGCTTGGCCGCCCCCTGGGACGCCTCCGGCTCCTGCGCGAGCGCGCGGGTGCCGGTCGCCAGACCGGCGGCGCATGAGGCCGCCAGCATGCCGATCAGCGCCTGGCGGCGGGGGAGGAGCGTGAGGGGCGGGCTTCTCATGGGAGTTCCTGCCCCGCGGCCTGACCTGCACCTGACCAGGACTAGCGATTGATCCCAGCCTTGCACTTGGCACGCCGAATTGGTTGCGCGCAACGAATGTCGCGTCGACAGACGAAGCGGACTGTCCTGGTGGCTACACCACTCACTTGCGTCGATCAAAGTCTGTAGTGCCGCCGAAAGCAGATGATCGGCGCTCGTCCGCCAAGAGCCAACAGCTGACTTGAAGTGCCGGTCGACGTCGCAGCATCCAGCATGTCTCTTGTTCGTTTGATGACTGCCTAGACCAGATACTTCTCGATATCCTCACCCGCGTCGACCTTGCGCTTCAGCCAGCTAGCCATCCGTCCGCGCCCCGACCACGTCTCCCCCGTGACCGCATCGCGGTACCTCGGCTTGACATGCGTCACTGATTCTGTGCGCGAAGCCGTGGTTGCCATTTGCGCCGTAACCACGTCCTTAGCGTTCTCTTCCGACTGCCCCACGCTTTCGACGGCCCTCTGAACTACCTCGCGCTTCAAGTAGGCAACGCCATGTGGAAGCACTGCAACCAGCTCCCATCCTTGCTCCCCTGCATCACTCAGCAGGTCGATGTCATCACCCCTACGCGACCCCTCATTGAGAGCGATCTTCTTGTATTCCCACGTTCTCATGTGCGCTCGCTCAAGGACCAGCCACCATCACAGTCCTGTAAAGAGACCCCCACGCCTCGGCACGCACCTGATGCCGACGTCTTCATAGGCAGCGGAGGGGGCCGCCCGGCAGCCAGCCGGTTCGCGTGTTGCGGCCTGCGTCACGCGCAACCCTCTGGATCCTTCCTCCACATCTTGTACACCTCCCCGGGGTCCCCCGATAATACCTTTCCGACGCTGGCTGAAATACTGGATGCTGTTCTCTCGCGTCGGGCAAGGCGGCGCCACCGTGGGCCCGCATAGGTTGCAAATGAGGCCATCCACACACGCTTAGCCAGAATGCTTTCAATGTCGGGTGCAGAGGGCGATTCGTCATGCACGACTTCATCGTTGTCGGCGCGGGCTCAGCGGGGTGCGTTCTGGCAGCGCGCCTGACTGAGGACTTGCGCAATCGTGTCCTCTTGCTCGAGGCAGGCGGAGCCGACGGGAAGAAGGAAATCCGCATCCCTGCCGCCTTCTCCAAGCTGTTCCATAGCGACCTCGACTGGAACTACCTGACCGAGCCCGAGCCGCAAACGGGCAGTCGCGCCCGCTACTGGCCGCGCGGCAAAGTTCTCGGTGGCTCCTCGTCGATGAACGCCATGATGTACGTGCGCGGCCACCCGAGCGACTACGACCAGTGGCGCCAGCTGGGCAATGCGGGCTGGGGCTTTGACGACGTGCTGCCGTACTTCAAAAAGAGCGAGGCCTTCGACGGTGACGGTGGTGTTCCCGCGTTCCACGGTGCCAGTGGTCCGCTCCACGTCTCGAGCCAACGCTCCCCCAATCCTCTCACCGAGGCGTTCATCGCTGCCGGCCAGCATTTGGGCCTCAACCGGGTCAACGACATCAATGGCCCGACCCAGGACGGGATTGGGTTGACCCATGTAACGCAGCGCGCCGGGCGGCGCTGGAGTGCTGCGGATGCATTCCTGAAGCCCGCGATGAAGCGCCCGAATCTGACCGTCGAGACCAACTGCCTGGTCCACAAGATCATCTTCGTTGGTAAGAGGGCAGCAGGGGTCACCTACGAGCGCGGCGGGAGTATCACGGTAGTGGAAGCTGCCAGGGAGATCATCCTGTGCGCCGGAGCAATCGGTTCCCCGCAGATCCTGATGCTGTCGGGCATCGGCCCCGGCAGCGCATTGGCGCGGCACGGCATTTCCATTGTCACCGATCTGCCTGGGGTCGGGCAGAATTTGCAGGACCATGTCGCATCAGGCGTGACGTTGCAGTGCAAGCTGCCCGTCACGCTGGCGAACGCGGAGAGCCTCGGCAACCTCGCGCGCTACCTGATCCTGGGGCGCGGACCGCTCACTTCCAACGTCGGCGAGGCCTTGGGCTTCATCAGGACCCGCGAGGGCCTGGCAGCTCCCGATATCGAGCTCATCTTCACGCCAACCTTTTTCATGGAGCATGGGGCAGGCGAACCCACCAGGCCATGGGTTCACCGTGGGGACTATTCTGCTGCGTCCTGAGAGCCGTGGCTCGATCACGCTCAGAAGTGGTGACGCGCGGACCCATCCGTCGATACGGCCCAACTACCTGTCCACGGAGAGCGATGTCGCAACCCTGCTGGCGGGCGTGCATTACGCCCGCAGGCTGGCCGCGACGCCGGCGTTCGAACCCTACCGCGGCGACGAGGTCTGGCCCGGCGCGGAAAAGCAAACGCGCGAGGAGCTGACCACTTTTATCCGTGAGAAAGTCGAGACGCTCTATCACCCGGTCGGGACCTGCAAGATGGGCAGCGACGCGATGGGCGTTGTCGACGACCAGCTTCGCGTGCGTGGAGTAGCGGGCCTGAGGGTTGCCGACGCCTCCATCATGCCAACCATCATCGGCGGGCACACCCATGCACCGGCGACCATGATCGGCGAGAAGGTTGCCGATCTCGTTCGCGCCAAAGCCTAGCTTGGCGGTCATCGCATCCAGCCCCCGGCGGCAACACTGCGTCTGGACGTGAACACGTCGCCCAGGACGGCTACGGGTCAAACTCAGCCGATCGCGACGCGGCAAGAATGACTGGAGGTCGGCCAGAAGCAAACGTGCTCGTCCGAGCATCAGTTGTCGCCGACGCCGCGGCAAGGAGTGTCTGCTCTTGCACGCGAGCAGCGTGCCCATGAGCGCCTGGCGGCGGGGAAGGAGGGTGATGGGCGGGCTGCTCATGGGGCACGTTAGCACTTGAAGAGCTGCAACGAGCTCCTCCCTTGCGGAATGATTTGCACCTGACCGGGACAGGCAAGCTGGCCCTGTTGAACTCCGCTGCCGCGCAGACTGCCTCGCCGACGGCGGAGATGCGCATGGGGCCGACGGCCTATCTGGTATTCGTTGTGGATACACTGGCGACTGTGCTTCCAAGCAACTCGATAGCGTGCCCCTCTTGTTCGTGATTTAGCCGAGAATCCGAGGTAGTATTTCAAAAGATGGACGGACCGCGTGATGCCGAGCAACGACCAGATCAAGGCCTTGCTGGTCTCCCATGCCGAGGGAGATGAGGCCCAGTTCTATTCGATTGCCATGCAGATTGCAGCCGGAGAGGCCCGCCTCGGTCACGGTAAGGCGGCCGAAGAGCTGCGCTCGCTGATTGACAAGGCTAAGGCTCGCACCTCCTTCGCGGCCAAGTCTCCCATTCCCTTGGCCCGCCCGCGCGGCGAACTCGCGGATATCCTCGCGGTCTCCTATCCCAAGACCAACCTCGCTGACATGGTGCTCAGCAAGACCATCTCCACCAAGCTCTCGCGTGTCATCCGCGAACACAAATCGGTCCGTCCGATTCGCAGCCATGGCCTCGCGCCGAGGCGCAAGCTCCTGCTGGTAGGCAAGCCGGGCACTGGCAAGACACTGACCGCTTCCGCGCTTGCGGGTGAACTCGGATTGCCCCTCTTTGTCGTTCATCTCGACGGCATCATCACCAAGTTCATGGGTGAGACTGCCGCTAAGCTGCGCCTGATTTTCGACTCACTGGGGCAGACACGTGGAGTTCTACCTCTTTGACGAATTCGACAGCATCGGGTCGGAGCGCGGACTAGGCAACGATGTCGGCGAAATCCGCCGAGTTGTCAGCAGCTTCCTTATGATGGTCGAGCAGGATCAGTCGGACAGCCTCATTGTGGCCGCCACCAACAACATTAGCCTACTGGATCGAGCCCTATTCCGTAGGTTCGACGACATCATCAAGTTCGACCTGCCTGATCTGGAACGCATCAAGCTACTGCTCAGATCGAAGCTCTCGGGCTTCAGTCCGAAGAAGATCAGGTGGGCCGAAGCTGCCAGAGCCGCTCTTGGCCTGAGCTTCGCCGATATCACCAGGGCTTGCGAGGACGCCATCAAGGATGCCGTGATCAGCGAGAGGGTTTGCGTCACGCATGCCGACGTAATGGCCGCTATCCGCGAGCGCTGCTTCGCATTGTCTGAGAACGGTAAGGGTGATTGATGGCCGCCGCTCCACCGCGGCTTCATCCCCACCTCTTCGATCCGAACGCCGCAATCAGCCAACCCTTCACGAGCCCGAGACCCGGCAGGGGCGCGAGCCTCTCGCTCCAGCAGCGTAATCGTGCCCAGCACGCAAAGCAGCTGCTGGACAAGCTCGAAGCGATCGATCCGGTCGGCAAGCAGCGTGCCGACGAGGCCAACGCTCTTGGTGTCGACGCCGGTTACGGTATCTACCTGCAGTTCGAAAGCGAGCCGGGTTTCGACCTGAAGTTTGAGAGTTTGGAATTCGGACCGAGCGGCATTGAGCTGTGCGCTGTCCGCAAGCGCCCTAACAACCTCGTGCAGGCAACGGTCTTCGTACCCGACGGGAAACTCGCCTTTTTCCTCAAGCGCATCACCGACTACCGTGACGAGGACGGCATACCCAACAAGGAGACGGGCGAAACCCGACCCAAGAACGAGGATCTGGTTGCCAGCATCTCTGACATACGCATTGCTGCCCTCGAAGCCCTCTGGACCGATCAGCCCGAACTCTATCCCGATCCCAATCAGGCGATCACATGGGAGGTTTGGTTGCGCCGAAGCGGGAAGGCGGATCACCTCGCGCGCCTGCGCGAACACGCCGCCAAGTTCGATCTGACGGTTGGCGAAGACGTCATCACATTCGTCGATCGCACAATCGTGCTCGTGCACGGCAAGGGCACGGACCTTGCGCGCTCCATCGACATCCTTGGAGCCCTCGCCGAGCTGCGCCTTGCCAAGACCACCGCGGATTTCTTCACCGCGATGACGGCCATCGAGCAGAAGAAATGGATGGACGATCTCGTCGGCCGCGTAGTCGCGGCTCCCGAGGGAAGCCCCCATCTTTGCCTGCTAGACAGCGGTCTCAATCGCGGTCATCCGCTGATCGCGCCGGTGGCAGCAGATGGCGATCTCCACAGCTACAAGCCGCAATGGAATGTCGATGATCGCAAAGGACATGGCACGCCGATGGCCGGTCTTGCCACCTACGGCGACCTTGCGGAGGCACTTGCCGGAAATCACAAGGTGCAGCTCACGCACCGCTTAGAGTTGGTCAAGATCATCAACGATGCCGATCCGAACAAGAGGGAGCTGTATGGCGCAGTCACGCGCGAAAGCGCCTATCGCGTCGAGGTCAAGCCCGCCCACCGCGTGTTCTGCATGGCCGTCACGGCAACTGATGACCGAGATCGCGGCCGCCCGTCATCATGGTCGGCCGCCGTCGATGAGTTGACTTCAGGTCGCACTGATGGCCAGCGCCGCCTGATGATCATCTCGGCCGGCAACACGGCGGAGGCCGCCCGCGGCAACTACCCCGACTTCAACCTGACGGACGGCGTACATGATCCGGCGCAGGCCTGGAACGCCCTGACCGTCGGCGGCTACACGGAGAAGGCGCAGATCGATCAGAAGAGGTATCCGGGATGGGAGGCCATCGCGCCTGCCGGGGATCTCGCGCCGGCAAGCTGTACGTCGATGACGTGGAAGGGCACCAAGTGGCCAATCAAACCCGACATTGTGCTCGAGGCGGGAAACATGGCCCGGCACAAGGACCATGCCGAGCCGGACTACATCGACGATGCGCTCCAGCTCTTGAGCACACCGCATGACTTCGCGCTGAACAAGCCGCTCGTCGCCTTCGGCGACACCAGTGCAGCGGCCGCGCTCGCCGCGCGTCTAGCCGCCATGCTGTGGGCGAAGTATCCGACACTCACGCCCGAGGCCGTGCGCGCACTGATGGTGCATTCTGCATCATGGACTCCGGCGATGGAGAAGCGGTTCCGGAACGGCAAGGATGAGATCGACTATGATGCCCTGCTGAGATGCTTCGGCTATGGTGTGCCGAACGTCCGGCAGCTGTTGTCTAGCGCCGACAACTCCCTGACCTTGATTGCGCAAGGGTCGATAACGCCCTTCCACAAGGACGGGGACAACGTAAAGCCTCGTGAGCTCAAGCTCCACAATTTGCCGTGGCCTTCCGACGCGCTTTCGGCGCTCGGCGAGACTGACGTCACTTTGCGTATAACGCTGTCGTATTTTGTAGAGCCCAATCCCGGCGATCGCGGCTGGACGAGGAAGTATGGCTACCAGTCACATGGGCTCCGGTTTGCCGTCAAACGCGCTCTCGAAACCCTGCAACAGTTCCAGACCCGCATCAACAAAGCGATGCGTGACGAGACCTACGAAAAGGACAACCTCAAGGAGACCGGCCGCTGGACCTTCAAGGGCAACCAGTCGTTCACGACACTCGGATCAATACATTCCAATATGTGGCATGGTCCGGCCGCTGATCTTGCGGCGCGCGGCACGATGGCAGTCTTTCCGACCTATGGCTGGTGGAACAAGCGCCCCAATCTGAATGGGTACGAACGGAGCTCCAAGTACGCACTCGTTGCCACCATTGCAACGCCGGAGACTGATATCTACACGCCGGTCGCGACAAGCATAAACGTGCCTATTATCATCGAGACTTGATCAAGCACCAACTCATTCCCGCTGACGCGCTGCGCGCTCGTGGGAATGACGTGCCTGAGCTCGCCCCCATCAATCCCGCAGCTTCGCTCAATTCCCCTGGCGCGCTAGCGCTTCGGCGATGGCGTCGCCGATGGCCGAGATGCGCATCGGCAGCGCCTCGAAGCGCAGCCCCAGATGGCGCACCGCGTCGTTGACGGCGCCCGACAGCGCGGCCGGCGAGCCCAGATAGCCCGACTCGCCCGAGCCCTTCTGTCCGAGCGCGGTGTTGGGCGAGGGCGTGACGTGGTGCACGATCTCCACCTCCGGCACCTCATGCGCGGAGGGCAGCAGGTAATCCATGAAGCTCTGGGTGACGAGCTGGCCCTCGCCGTCGAAGGCGAACTCCTCCATGAAGGCGGCGCCGATGCCGTGCGCGATGCCGCCGAGCGTCATGCCGCGCACGATGTCGGGGTTGATGACGGTGCCGCAGTCGTGGCCGACACAGTAGCGGCGGATCTCCGGCTTGCCCGTCTCCGGGTCGATGGCGACGAGCACCACGTGGAACTCGAAGGAGAAGCAGGGATACATCTGCACACGGCCGTCCGGCGTGGGCAGCTCGCCGCCCGTCGGCACCTGCAGGATTTCATCGACGGCGAGGCCGGGCGCCATGCCGGGCGGCAGCAGGTGGAAGTGGCGGTGGGCTATTGTTGCAAGGTCGAGCCATTCGATGGCGCGGCCGGAGGCGGTGTGCTCGACGCCGCCGTCGCGGTAGGTGAGCGCGGCGGCCGGCACGCCGAGCCGGTGCGCGGCGATGGCGACGAGCTTGTCGCGGAGCTTGCCGGCGGCGGCGTGCACGGCGCCGCCCAGCATGATGGCCATGCGGCTGCCGACGGGGCTGTTGCTGGGCAGGCTTTCCAGCGAGGTCGGGCGCACGATCCGGATCTTGTCGGGGTCGATGTCGAGCACCTCGCCGGCCACCGTGGCGGCCAAGGTCTCGTGGCCCTGGCCCGAGGAGGTGGTGTGGATCGTGAGCGTGATGGTGCCCAGGGCATCGATCATGATGCGGCAGGATTCCATCCATGTCGTGGTGGTGTTCTTGGCGTTGAGCAGCGGCTCGAAGGAGGCGTTGCCGCCCGAGGGCTCCAGGCAGCTCGCAATGCCGATGCCGGCGAGCAGCCCGTTTGCGCGCAGGCGATCCCGCTCGGCGACAAGCGTTTGCCAACCGACGTGATCAACTGTTTTGCGCACGACGGCGTGGTAATCCCCGCTGTCGTAAGTGGTGCCGCTCGGTATCAGATAGGGGAATTCCTCGGTCGAGATGAAGTTGCGGCGCCGCAGTTCCAAGCGGTCGCGCCCCAGTGTTTCCGCGACGCGGTCGATGCCGGTCTCGATTGCGTAATTGGTTGGCGACTGGCCGAAGCCGCGCACGGCCTCCTGCGGCGTCTTGTTTGTCGTGACCGCTATCGCATGATAGGCAACCGCGCCGATGCGATAGGGCCCCACGATTGCGCCAACGGGCTTGCCCAGTTGCAAGGGCGAGCGGCCCGCGTAGGCGCCCACGTTGTCGAGCGCGCGCATGCGCATGGCGTTAACCAAACCTTGCGCATCGAACGCCAGCTCGACGTCGAAGGTGCGCTCGGGGCCGTGCATATCGCCCCCGCGCATGTTCTCGAGCCTGTCCTCGATCAGCTTCACGGGACGCGCCAGGCGCCGCGACAGGTATCCGGCGAGAACTGCATGCTTGATGCCGCGCTTGACGCCGTAGCTGCCGCCGACGTCCACATCCTGATGCACACGCACGCCGTTGAGTTGCATCTGCAGGGCGCGCGCGATCTGGTCGGCAAACTTCGGCATCTGTATCGATGCCCATACGTCGAGCATCTGCTGCCAGGGATCGAAGCTTGCCACCACGCCGAACGTCTCTATCGGCACGGTAGCGCTGCGGCCCCATCGCACGCGATAGCCAAGCTTATGTTCGCTGGCGGCAAAGGCGCCATCAACGTCGCCCCACACGAAATGCCGGTCGAGGAGCACGTTGGAGCCGTGATCGGGATGCACGGGGGTGCTGCCGGGATCGTAAGCGGCCTCCCCGTCGAGGATGAAGGGCAGCGGCTCGTAGTCGACGCGGATTTCTCGCGCGCGTCCTCGGCGAGGGCCCGGTTTTCTGCAACCGCGACCGCCACCCATTCGCCTGCGTAGCGCGCGCGCCCAACAGCGAGGGGATAGCGCTTCACCAGCGGGGCATCGACGCCGATCAGCAGTGGATCGGTGGCAGCGCTGAGCTCCTCGCCGCCGACCACCAGGTGCACCCCCGGCATCGCCAAGGCCGCCGTCGCATCGATGGCGGCAATGCGGGCGCACGGGTAGGGCGAGGTCAGCACGGCGGCGTGCAGCGTGCCGGGCGGCGTCACCCCGGCGACGAAATTGGCACGGCCGGCGACAAAGCGGCGGTCCTCGCGCACCCGGCGCTTGCGGGAGACGTACTTGAAGCTTTGCGCGGCAGCCATCTTTGAACTCTACCCCCCGCCAGGCTTGACATTGGCCGCCCGCAGCCGCTCGGCGGCGAGTTGGATCGCCTCCACGATCTGGCCGTAGCCGGTGCAGCGGCAGATGTTGCCCGAGATGGCCTCGACGATCTCGGCCCGTGAGGGGTCAAGCTTCCGCGCCAGCAGCGCGTGCCCCGCCAGGATCATCGCCGGCGTGCAATAGCCGCACTGCAGCCCGTGCGTCTCGCAGAACGCGTCTTGCAGCACGCTGAGCTCGCCTGGGCCTGGGGAGAGGCCCTCGATGGTCGTAATGGCGTGGCCGTCACCCTGCACCGCCAGCATCAGGCAGGAGCGCACCGGCTCACCGTCGAGGAGGATGGTGCAGGCCCCGCACACGCCGTGCTCGCAGCCGGCGTTGGTGCCCGTCAGCCCGACATTCTCGCGCAGGCAGTCGAGCAATGTGCGGCGCGGCTCCACATCCACCGTCACCGGTCCGCCATTGATTTCGAGCTCAACCCGCATGCCGCCCTCCCGCCGCCTCGTCGCGGGCGTCCGCAATGGCGCGCCGGGCGAGCGCGGCCGCTACCCGCCGCCGGTAGGCCGCCGAGGCATGCAGGTCGCCGACCGTCTCCAGATCGACGGTAGCGGCTTCCACTGTCTCGCGCACCGGCTCGTCTTCCAGGCGCGTTCCGACCAGCGCCTCCGCGACGCCGTCCAGACGCACCGGCACATCTCCGGCCCCGCCGACACCAAGCGCGAGCCTGGTGCATCGGCCGTCGGCATCGAGCGCCACCTGGGCGGCGCCCGAAACAAGGGCGAAGTCGCTCCTGCGCGCCGACACCTCGTGGAAGCCGGTGCCGATACGGCCCTCGCTCCACACCGCAAAGCGCACGGCCGTCAGGATGGCCCCGTCCGGCAGCGCGGTGATCATCGGGCCCAGGTAGAACTCCGCCGCCGCGATCTCGCCCGTCTCGGTCGCGGACTGAAAAGCCAGCGTCGCTTCCAAGGTCACCGCCACCAGCGCGATCTCGGCCGCCGGGTCGCCGTGCACGATGGAGCCGCCGATCGTTCCCCGCCGCCGCGTCGGAGGGTGGCCGACCCACGGCAGCGCCTTGGCCAGCAGTGGAACCTTGCGGGCCAGGACTGGATCGCGCTCGGCCACGACCTGGCGCGTGGTAGCCCCGATTGCCACGACGCCATCACCTTCTCTAATGCCCGACAGTTGCGGGATGCGGGCGATGTCGACGAGCCGGCTCGGCCTTGCCAGACGCATTGCCAGCATCGGGATCAGCGACTGCCCGCCCGCGAGCACGCGGGCATCCTCGTCGGCAGCGAGTAGCGCGCAGGCCTCCTCGACGCTGGCCGGCCGCACATAGTCGAACGCTACGGGCTTCATCGGCCAGGGCCTTGTGTGGTGCAGCCAAAGTTCGTGCTGGAGGTAGCGCAGGCCATAAGGCGGCGAAAGGGTCCGGCTGGGTCCACGGCTCGACGTGAGATCACGCAATTGTCATGCGCCGGGGGCGACGTTCAAGAGGAATTTCCCCCTGTGCTCGGCAGCACCGTGCGCATGGGGAGGCCCTGCTATCTTGCTGTTTCAGCAACACTCCAGGGAATTTCGCGGGCTGCCACGCTGTTTCCCAGAAGTCCCGCTAGGCTTTTGGTCTTCTATGGTGCGTTCTACTCGAGGATTGATCTGGTAGCGGTCAGCGCACGCTGGGCGGCGCCGTGAATAATGCGGTGCCCCTGTCGGCAACGGCGCCTTTTGCACGGCCGACGCGACGCTTGCCGCGCCCGACAGACACAACCAACGTGATTGCCAGCCCCGGGGCCTGACGGATGATTGCGGCCCTGAGGCGGGAACGTTCGACGCTGATTGAACATCGCTGGGAAGTATTACGGGGAACGACATGGCGTCAGTTTCGAGTGCGGGCGACGATTTCGAGTTGGACTGGTGGTACGAGGCGGAAGAGGAATGCCAGGAGCTAACGACCCCGCCACGCGGCGCCCAGGCCTTTGCCCCGGACGATGTCAGCTGGGCTGAGGACAAGCACAATCCCGACTACCGGCATCTCGATGCGGCCTTTGCCGAGGAAGAGTTCGAGTTCACCGGAGCCGATCTGGAGCTGATCATCCGGGAGAACCGGTTCGAGCCGACGCGCGAGGAAGATCGCATCCTGTTCGGCCTGCGCGGGGCGATGCTGGTCGGCGGCGGCAGCGCCAGCGGTGCAAGCCTGCGGCTGCGCCTCACCCGCCCGGATCATCGCGAGTTCCGCTGCGTCATCGGCGTCTACGACACCAACACCAAGCAGCTCTCGGGCTTCATCGGCTCCACCGTGCCGTGGTACGGCTACGTGCACGACTATTTCCAGCGCGGCCGCGGCGATCCCAGGACCAACCTGCTGCCGAGCGGCTGCTATCCCTACTTTGTCGGCCCGCACGGCAAGCACCAGATCCCCGGGTGCCTCCGGCTGGGCACCGGCCACGACAAGGAACAGCAGGAGCGCGTGGCTGTTCTGCGCACGGTCTATGACGTGCGCTATGACACGAGCGACATATTTGACTCGTCGATTCCGCACGACAACCTCCACCCCTCGTTCAACCTCAGAGCGTTCCGCTCGCGCGGGTGCCAGACCGTCCGCGGCGGGTTCGATGCGGGCCACACCGGCGAGTGGGCGCAGTTCCGCAATGCGGCGGGGCTGGGAAGCCGCGGCGACAATGGCAAGCGCTTCGACTACATCCTGGTGACGGGCGTCGAGGCCTCGATCGCCTCAAAGCTGCGCCGGTCGGGGGCCGCCGGCAACTCGAGCGTGGTGCTCGAGCGCCTGACACGGCTGCGGCACGGCTCGCGCGGCGAGCTGGTGTCGAGCCTGCAGCGCAAGCTCTCCTTGAAGCCGACCGGAGTCTTCGGCGCCCAGGAGACCAAGGCGCTCACCAGCCTGCAACGCAAGAAGTTCAGCTTCGCCGACGGCATCTACTCCCCCGACATGGATGCCCGCCTCGAGTTCGGCATCCTCAAGAGTGCGCCCGTCGCCTCGCCCCAACAGGTGCGCCACATCGCAGCCGGCTCCAAGCGCATCGCGCTGGTGATCGGCAACGGCCAATACGCCGGGGCCTCGATGCTCGGCAATCCAACACGCGATGCCGACGCCATCGCCGAAAGCCTCAAGTCGCTCGATTTCAGCGTCACGCTGCTGCGCGATGCCAATGAGCACGCGATGGTGCAGGCCATCGTCAAGTTCAAGGACGATCTCACCGCTTGCCACGTGGGCCTCATCTTCTACGCCGGCCACGGCGTGCAGATCGATGGCGAGAACTACGTGCTCCCCATCGATTGCAATCCCGCCACCCTGACCGAGCTTCGCCAGAGCTCGGTCTCGCTCAGCACGCTCCTCGATCCCCTGGAGGAATTGGGCAAGGTCGGGATCATCATTCTCGACTGCTGCCGCGACAACCCCTTCCAGGGCCGCTCGCTTTCCCGTTCGCTGCGCAGGGGCTTTGCCAACCTCGGCGCCCCTGCCGGCACCTTCATCGCCTTCTCCACGCAGCCCGGAGCAACCGCAAGCGACGGCGCGGCGGGGCAGCACAGCCCGTTTGCCGCTTCGCTGCTCCAGCACATCAGCGCCGAGGATGAAGACATCGGGCAGATGATGCGGGTCGTGCGCAAGGAGGTCAACGAGAAGACCGATGGGCGTCAGCTGCCATGGGACCAATCCTCGCTCATGGTCGATCACTTCGCCTTCAAACAGAGCAACCGCAACATCGAGCATCGGGTTCTCTCGCGCGAGGAGCTGGACAGGCAGCAGAAGGACAACTCCAAGCAGCGCGAGCAGGAGTACTGGGCGCTCACCAGCACCAGCAACAGTGAGCAGCTGCTCGAGAGCTTCATCGCCCAGTATCCCGACAGCAGGCATCGCACCGAGGCCGATGAGAAGCTGAAGGAGATCAGGGCGAAGGCCGAGCGCGAGAAGGCGCGGGCACGGCGGCTCAGGTTTTCTCTCAATGCATCGGTGGCCGCGCTGCTGCTGCTGGGTGGCATCGCCACCTTCTTCATGTGGCAGCGATATCAGCTGCAGACCTGGCAAGGCCAAGCCTACGAAGGGCAATTCAGGCTATTGCTCACCAAGGCCCGCGAGAAGCTGGCCGCGGACAACGCCGACGAGGCGCGATCGCTGGCGCTCGCTGCCCACCGCATCGTCAAAGACTACGACAAACAGCTCACCCCCGAGCTGCGTCTGGATTTCACGAACATCGTCACGGAGTTGCTGAAGCACAATGCGGAAGTTGCCCTAGAAGACTTCGAAGGGGGTCACGCCCAAGTCGGCCAAGGCCGCGTTCACACCCGATGGCAAGTACATCGTTTGGACCAGTGACGGCCAGGGCAAACCCCTCAACATTGCGGACGCGGAGAGCGGAAGACTGCTGGCCACTCAGCCGCGCTACGGCAGCGTAGTGCGAACGCTCATCACCAGCCCGGATTCAACCCACGCCGCCCTGTTGTCGGAGCGCGGCGATGCCGAGCTGTTTGCCCTGCGTGGCGATTCTCCGGCGCCAAACTACTTCTCGGTCTACAGCGTCGACGACATTCGGGCCATTACCTTCACCAGAGGCAGCACCCAACCCCTGCTGGTTGGCGTCGACAAGCACGGCACCCTTCACGGGTGGCGCTTCAATCCCAAGGGCGGGTTGCAGGGACCCACGGCACAGCTGCGCCGCGACGCTCGCGTCAAGGACCGCAAGAACGAGTTCGCGATCAGCTGCTACGACGATTTGTGCGTATGGGTCGAGCCCGACGGCAACGTAGAGGCAGCGCGGCTCGAGCCTGGCAACCAATGGCGGCCCCTACGCGCAACACAACCGATGGAGAACTGGAGAGCGACATCGGACCCGACAGCCGGCGTGGAACCGGTTGCCCCCTTCATTCGCCTCGGCAAGGATCAATTGTTCGCCTACTCCGAAACTCAGCTTGTGATGTACGAGGTGAGCGTCAAGGGCGACGCTTTGGAGCTGAATCGCACGGACCGCTGGGACATGCCGGCGCTGACGACCATCGATCCCGACGATAGCGGCAAGTTCTTTGCCCAGTACGCGCCGGACCGCATCACGCCGGCATGGACGGTTGCCTCGATGGAGCTCAACGTCCAACAGGGCAAACGTCAGTTCAACACCCTTTACTACCGGGACTACGAGAAGCAGATCATCGACTTCAATTTCCCGACCAAGAGCGTCGTGTTCGCCCCCCAGCGCGGAACAGGCTCGGACGTGTTGAAGCGGCGCGCCGAAGCCGTCGCCGATCTCCCCGAGTACAAATGCATACCGGGCTGCCAATCGATCAACTGGCTTGGCGCAAGCGGATCCGGGCTCGTCGGCGCGAACCGCTCCACGCTCGGCGACATAACCAGCGGCGGCCTGCTCTATCTCCTGCAGCCCGGCACGTTCGATGCCGCGAGAAAGTTGAGCCTGCGCGACGCCGCGGTCGAGGCCTTCAGAAAGATTCGCGACAAGCAGGAACAGAGTGCGGAACAAGCGAGAGACAAGGAGCAGAACCGAGGAGTGCCGTTTGTTCGCTACGTCGCGCATGCGCTTGATACAGCGAATGACCAGGTTCTCGTGCTCATGGTGGCGCCGGAGTTCGCCGAGATCGGCAAAGAGGCCACTCGCGAGGCGCGCGTGCAGTCGGCTGCCCATGTTGCGGCATTCAATCTCAAGACTGGGCGACTGAGCACGCCTGCACGCGTCAAGACGGGCAATGCCGCCGATCCGTTGCTGACCGCCGATTTCGTCCTCTCCGGTCTATTCTCTGACAAGCTCGACAGCAGGGACACGGGGCCGCCGGTCGCACTACGCGTCCTCGTCAGCCGCGGCTCAAACGAAGCCTTCATCGCTGAGCACGCCCCGCGCCAATGGCAGGAGACCAAAGCGGGAGGCGCCGCCGCGGGACTGGTTCGCCGTGACGGCAACCTCCTGCGCATCGACAATCCCAATCGCAGCGACATTCCCAATCGCGGCAAGGCGCAATCGAGAGACTGGCTGAGCGAAATCGCCCTTGTCGCAAGCCGGGTAACGGACTTCGGCTTCATCAATCAGGGCAGCAGCGTTTTCGTCGCGTACGAGGAAGGCCAGATCGACATCTGGGACTTGGATGGAAGGGGCAAGAAGCCGCGCACCATCGTGACGAGGGTCAAGCTGACCTCACCGCAAAGCATGGTCTGGTCGCACGACGATAAGGTGCTGAACATCCGTGACGGCAGCACGATCAAGCGGTTCACACAAGACGGTCGGCTGCTCGACCGCTACGCTCCGGGCAGATCGATAGGCACGATGGTGCCGCTCGCCAACGGCGGCCTGTTCGCTGTCGTTGCGGAGGATCACACCGTTCTGCCGGCTGTCTCTGCCCTCGTCGGCATGGACAAGATGCCCCATGTGGCGGAGGCCCTGACGCCGCGCTTCATAGCTCGCGTCGACGACGATGTTGTCGACAACTGGTTCCTGCCGCCCGAGACCAAATGGTTCCTGCCGTCGTTTGCGACGAAGTGGTTCACGTCGCGCCAGGTCTTTTCGGAGGATCGTCCGCATCCCGCATGCAGCGACGAGAAGGACCCCAACTACGTCCACGAATGCACGCTGCTGCATAAGTACCACGCCAGTTCGTATCAAAGGGCGCTCGCCGTCTCGGAGCATGCATACCGCACGCTGGAGCGGGAGGAGCCGGGGCGTGGCGCGGCGTTTGCCCTGGTCGATGCTGCCGCAGGCAACCCGCTGGGTCTCGCGCTCTTTGCACGCGAGATTGGCAAGAACGATAGAGGTCTGGCGGAGGTACGAGTCCGCCCGATCAACTGTACGCCAGACCGCGTAGCGGCGATGCGCAAGCTCTTCGTGCATGCGCTGCAGAGCCGCCGCCTCATTGCCCCCTTCTTCGCCGAAGTAGAGCTGCAGTGCCCGAGCGCCGAGCCTTATCCCGCCGACATCGCCCAGCAGTTGCGCGCGCTCAGCGCGCGCGGCGACCCGATGGCCTTCGTCCTGCTGGGCGGCGAGCAGGAGCGAGACCCCAAGGACGTAGCCGGCGCGCTCGAAAACTACGGCATCGCCAGCCGGCTCCTGCTGGCCCAGCGCGAGCGCCTGCAGCCCAAGCAAGTGTTCGCGGACCAGCCTCTGGTCGAAAGCATCGAGCAGGCGGTCAACTTGCGCCGAACCAAGCTTGCCGAGCGTGTGAATTGGCCCCAACTGTCGGAGATATTCGCAAGAGTCGAGACCCGTTTGCATGAGCTGCAAGGCCCGCGCGCGCAAGATGGCGGCGCCGACGGGATCAAGACCTATACGGTGAAGGATATGCAGGCCGCGCTGGACAAGGCGGATCTGGCCGCCAGCCTGGGCAAGGGTGAAGCTGTGCTGGCGGACAAGATCGGTAAACCCGTGGCCGAAAGCCTGCTGACGTGGACCGTGCGTGCCCACTACGAGCCGGTGCGGCGGGCAAATGAGGCCGACGCCGCCGCTTCTCGCGGCGCCTATCTGCACTTCCTCGGCGCGGTCCAGCGCTTGGCGGAGGGCGCCTACGCCAAAGCCATAGTCGAGCTCGATGGGGCGCTCGACGCAAAGACGCAGCAAACCGTTCTATCCAATGAAAGACTGAAAGAGCTCGTCGCTCACTTCGCCGACCTCGCACAGCTCAGAAAAGAGGGGCGGCCGATGCCCACACCGCGCCGCGCCGCGCTCTATCGGGAGCTGGCGGCTGCGGCCCAACCGATCAACGCCAAGGTGGCGGCGCAACTGACCACGGCCGCCGCGCAGACTTACAAGGCTGCCGGCCAGATCGCATTCAATGACAAAGACTACGATCGGGCCGCGGATACCTACAGCAAGGTGGTCGAACTTGCTCCCAAGGACCGCGAAGGCTACATGCAGCGGGGTACGGCGTACGAATTCAAGAAGTCCTACGAGCTTGCCATCGCCGATTACACGGAAGCGCTCAAGCTCTCGCCGAAGTGGGACGAGGTGTATGGCTACCGCGGCGGCTCCTACAAAGCGCTCGGCAAGTACGACGAAGCGCTCGCCGACTACAGCAAAGCCGTCGAGATAGATCCGCGCGATTCCAACCACCTCCTCGGCCGCGGCCGCCTCCATCTCGTTCGCGGCGCCCCGGATAGCGCCGTGGAGGATTTCAGCAAAGCGCTCGAGCTGAGGCCGACATGGGACGAAGGGTTCCGCTTCCGCGGCATCGCCTGGATCCTCAGGGGCGAGTTTGACAAAGCCGTCGATGACTTCACCTCGGCGCTCAAGCTCGATCCCAACGACGACAACTACTACAACGGGCGCGCCTGGGCCCACTTCAAGGCAGGCCGGCTGGACCTCGCCGTCAAGGATGCCCAGCAGGCGGTGTCGATCGCGCGCTTCAGTCCCGCCGAGAGCGCCGATACGCTCGGCCAGATCCTGCTTGCGCAGGGCAAGACCGAGGAGGCCAATGCCGCGTTTACCAGGGCCCAAGCGCGCAAGCCGGGGCTGAAGCTGACCCTGGAGGATACGCTCAGGCGGCTGGCGCCATAGGCTCTACGCCAGGTTGTAGTTCGTAAATTCAGTGCACGGGCGCTAAGCTCCTGCAGGAAGATCCTCAGCTTTAGGGTTTGCCGCCCGAACAATCGACAGAAGACCTGATATCGCGAATGCCTGCGCAGGCTGCTGGTTAGGGCTCGTCTCGAAGAACGAGAGGAGCAGGCAGATGCTGAAGTCGATTGGATCCAAACTCGCTCTAGTCCTTGCGGTGGCCCCATTTGCCGCTGCGTCCGCAGCTGCTCAAGGCTATATGGATGGGGGATACTATGCTCCGCCGCCCCCTGCCTATGGCTATGCGCCGCCTCCCTCCTCCGGCTTTGGGCCGCCGGCCGACTTGAACTACGCGCCCCCGTCCGGCTACGGCTATGTACCTCCTGCGGCCTATGGCTACGCACCGCCTGCGGCCTACGGCTACGCGCCACCTGCGGCCTACGGCTACGCACCGCCTGCGGCCTACGGCTACGCACCGCCTGCGGCCTACGGCTACGCACCCCGCCGAGCCTACGGCTATGCACCCCGCCGAGCCTACGGCTACGCACCCCGTGGTGCCTACGGCTACGCGCCACCTGCGGCCTACGGCTACGCGCCACCTGGGGCCTACGGTTACGCGCCACCTGCGGCCGTCTATGGATATCAGGGCTACGGCTACGGATTTGTCGCGACGCCCCCGAGCAATCCCTACCTCTTCGGGACGGAGGCTTGGTGGAATAAGCGGGCGCGCGACGGCATAAACTGACGCGGCCAAAGCTTCTGTCCGCCATAGCGCCAAGGCGCGGCCGTAGCGTTGTGGCCGAGGCGAACCGGCCGACAGCGCGGTATTGAAGGCGATGGTAGGGCGACTAGCGTCCTACTGTCGGAACAACATCTGCTTCGGCGCAGGCATCTGCCCCGGCAGCGCCGAGTTCTGACGCTTGGCCGATGCAGTGGCGCCTGCGAAGCACTGTTGCAGGCTGGCACAGCGCGCGGCGCTGGCTGGATGCGTCGGTGTTGCGGGAAGATTGCCAAACGAGCGGCAAATTTGCTCGAGCCCCTGCCGGCCGAGCCAGCCTTGCCGTACACCTTGCTTGACGGCCCAGCAATCGGCGGCCATCTCGTTGCCGCCGACATGGTGATGCCCGCATTCGTGGTGGAAAACGAAGAGCCGCACCGTGTTCGACTGACGATTGAGCAGGCGCGGGTTGAACACGACGACACCCGGAGCCGCCAAACCAAGATTAGGCAGCGCCGGATCGAGCACGTTGCGCGCAGCACCGCAGCGAAGTGCGCGGCCGGCGATCATCAGTTTTCCGTCCCGCTGGAGGTCCACCAACGGCGATGCGTGTACGGTATGGTTGTCGATCCCCAAGAACAGGCCCATGAATAGGCATAGTACGGCGAGCCCGCCGCTCCGAACCAAGCGCATGTGATCTTCCCTCGAATTTTCAGTGCCCGGGGATCACAAGCCAGCACAGGTTGGTTCAATTGCGGCAGCTTAGGCTGAGCCACCCTCAACGGGCCGCGATGAGTGCCGGAATTGCGCTGGCGCATCCCCAATCTGGGGGAGGGTCACCGAGCGCCTGCAGCTTGCGCCACCGATGATGTCCGCAATAGTGGGGAGGGGAGCGCCGTGTCGGGGCCAAGAACAACGCTGGATTACCGCCCCGATCACTCCGCGGCGTCTCTCGCCGGCCTGGCGTCTTGCCCCGCCCAGTAGGCCGCATCCTGCTTGGAGCGCTGCAGAGCCTCGGCGGTCTCGAAGCCCGGCGCCATCGATGCGTCCGTCCCGGCCAGCACCTGGTGGTGCTCGATGTCGAGCGTCCTGAGCCAGCGCTGCTGGCCCATGGTCAGTGCGATGAAGAAGCCGATCTCCACCAGCTCCGGCTCGCTGAAATGCGCGTGCAGCCGGGCCCACAGCGCGTCGTCGGCGGGCAGGTCCCAGGTGATCGCTTCGGCCCAGGCGAGCGCCGCTTTCTGCTTGTCGCTGTAGCGGGTCGACTTCTCGAAGTTGAGGAGGTCCAGGTAATCGTCCTCGACGATCCCCTGGCCGGCGGCCTTCATCGAGCGCTGGTTGCCGCAGTACTCGCACTTGACGGAACGCGACACGTAGATGCGGCACAGCTCCTTGATCGCATGGTCGGCGACGCCGTTCTTGAAGGTGTCGCGCCAGGCGTTGGCGAACGACCAGAACACCGCTGGCACGTGCGCGCGCACCGCCTGGCTCTCGGGACGCGGCGTGCCCTCGCGGCGGCAGCGGTCGAGCTCGGCCAGCATGGCGGCATCGGCAATGCTGGAGGGGTCCACGTAGCTGATGCGCGGTGCTTTCATTGTTTCCTCCCGAGCTCGCGATCAGGCGATTTTCCGCAGCATACTGCAGCATCGCCGACCGGCGATCAATGAGCGGCCCCCGTGGGCAGGTCGCCTGCGGCCTGCTAAGAAAAGCCGGGCCGAGCCGGGGCAAGGGAGCGTCACATGCTGCAGAAGCCGAAGTGCCAGGTCATCACGCTCGAGGAGCACTACTGGGACAAGGCCCTGGCCGAGAACTACACCGGGCCAGACTCGACCAAGGACCCCGAGCTTGCTCGGCGCCTCTACGACATGGGCGAGCTGCGCCTCAAGGAGATGGACGAGGCCGGCATCGACATCCAGGTGATCTCGCACGGCGCGCCCGCCACCCAGAAGCTCACCGGCGACGGCGCGGTCGCGCTGACCCGCCAGGTCAACGACCGCCTGCATGCTGCCGTCACCGTCCACCCCAAGCGCTTCGCCGCCTTTGCGGCGCTGCCCACCAGCGATCCGGCGGCGGCCGCCGACGAGCTGGAGCGCACCGTCAAGCTCGGCTTCAAGGGCGGCATGATCCACGGCCTCGCCAACGGCCTATTCCTCGACGACAAGCGCTTCTGGCCGATCTTCGAGCGCGCGGCGCGCCTCGATGTGCCGATCTACCTGCACCCCTCGGTGCCGCACGCCGGCGTGGTCGACGCCTACTACAAGGACTACGTGGCCGACTATCCGATGATCCTGCGCGCCGCCTGGGGCTTCACGGTGGAGACCGCCACTCAGGCCGTCCGGCTGGTGCTCAGCGGCATCTTCGACCGCTATCCCAATCTCAAGATCATCCTCGGACATCTCGGCGAAGGGCTGCCCTTCATGGTGTGGCGCATCGACAGCGCGCTGGCGCGGCCCGGCCAGAAGTCGCTCAGCTTCCGCGACGTCTTCTGCGGCCACTTCTACATCACCACCAGCGGCTTCTTCTCCAACCCGGCGTTGCTGTGCTCGGTGATGGAGATGGGCATCGACCGCATCCTGTTCTCGGTCGACTGGCCGTTCGTCGCCAACACGCCGGCAGTCAAGTGGATCGACACCGTGCCGCTCAGCGATGAGGACAAGGCCAAGCTGCTGTCCGGCAACGCCCGGCGCCTTCTGCGCTTATGAGCCCTGTATTGTCATGCCGGGCAAGGGCGGTAGCCCGAGACCCGGTACCCAGGGTGCCAGTCTTCCGTCGCGTTTTGCGGTTCTTGGTACCGGACGCTTCGCTTCGCGAAGTTCCGGCATGAAAGCAGGGGCGTCCTAGGAACCGATGAGCAGCACACGACGCAGGCTCGCCCTCGTCACAGGCGCCTCGGCCGGGATCGGCGCCGAGTTCGCGCGCCAGCTCGCCGCCGCTGGCAATGACGTGGTGCTGGTGGCCCGCCGGCTGGAGCGGCTCGAGGCGCTGGCGCGGGAGCTGACCGCCCAGCACGGCATCGAGGCCTATCCTATCCGGGTCGACCTGGCGCAGCCCAACGCCCACGCCCAAGTCTGGGACGCGCTCGCCGCGCGCGGCCGCGGGGTCGACATTCTCGTCAACAACGCCGGCTTCACGATTCCCCTCACCTTCGCCAAGGCCAGTTGGCAGCGCGAGAGCGACATGATCATGACGCTGGTCTATGCCGTGTGCAGCTTCACGCACGCGGCCCTGCCGCACATGTTGGCGCAAGGCTGGGGCCGCATCATCAACGTGGGGTCGGTGGCGGGCTTCGCGCCGGGCATCGCCGGGCACACGCTCTATCCCGCGTCCAAGAGCTTCGTCCTCAAGTTCTCGCAGTCGCTCGACTGCGAGGTGCGCGCCCGCGGCATCAAGGTGACGGCCTTCTGCCCGGGCTTCACCCACACCGAATTCCACGCCGCGAGCGGCATGACGGACCTGCTGGCCAAGTCACCGCGCCGCTTCGGCGCCCACCCGCCCGAGGTGGTCGCCCAAGCGCTCGCCGCCAATGAAAGGGGCCAGGTGATCCTGGTCACGGGCCTGCGCAACAAGGTGCGGCGCCTGGCCCTCAAGCTGCTGCCCGAGGCCGTCACGCGACCCATCATCAACGCCGGCGCCGCTCGCTTCCGCCGCGAGGACTGAGGCAGACTGCCGCCGCCAAGCCTGGCCCTCTCCCCCGCGCTGACCGAATGCGTCGCGAAGCCGGCGCAGCGCGGGGGGAGGGAGCGGCGGGCGCCCCCCGGTCAGCCCGCCAGCATGAGCAGCAAGACGAGGATCAGCACCACCAGCCAGAACCCCGGCACCAGCCAGCTGCCGACCGGGAATGGGATGGGATAGTGACCGCCCCGGTCGATGTCGTCGCGATCCGGCATGTGCTTACCCAACGTGCCGCCGAGCGGGCGGAGCGCCCTCATCGTCGATGCGGCGGATCTCGCATCCCGGCCGGGCGAAGGCCGAGAACCTGCTGGCGACGAAATCTTCCAGCGCGCGTCCGTCGAGCTCGTCGGGGATGAGGAGGTCGGCCGGGCAGCAGCGGTCCCGCTCCTCGATGTAGGCGATCGGCCGGCCCTTGCAGAGGCCGCCGTTGGGCCGCACCACGCCCACCACGAATTCACCGTAGATGTCGAGGCGCATGGCTAGGCCGCCTTGGTGGTGCTGCTGTCGCCCAGCTCCAGCCCCTGGGGTTGATGCAGGATGGTGAAGTTGCCGCCCGGGGTCTCTTGGCGCGCATACTTGATGGCCGCCTTGCGCGTTGCGAACAGGCCGGCCACCCGGCCGCCGGTCTCGCGAATGACCCACAGGCCGGCCGCGTTGAGGCCGAGCAGGAAGTAGGGCGCGGTTGCCGTCGGCAGCCGACTTGGGAAGTCGAGGCCGGCGCGCAGGCTCAGGGACGACATGACACGATCCTCCTTGTGAGACCGATGTCATTGAGATGCCCAAGAATGCATAAAGATTCGAGACGGCCGGCGTGGCTAGTTCATAAGCGGCGCATAAAGGGCATAAGCGGCGCATAAGGGATCGACCCTCGCGCCGCGCCCAGGCATGGGCTAGCGTCAGGCAAAAAAGGCTGCACACGGGGGAGGATCTGGCGCCCAATGCCCAATACGGTTTTCGAGACCTTCGCCGCAACGGCTGAAGCGCACCCCGATCACCCCTTCCTCATCGTGCCGGCGCGCGCCGACCGCGACTGGTCGCCCGATGGCTTCGAGGTGAGCTACGGCGCCGCGCTTGCCGAGGTGGAGCGGCTGCGCGAGCTCTACGCGCGCTCGGGCTATGGCCACGGGCATCGCGTCTCGATCCTGCTCGAGAATCGGCCCGAGTTCTTCTTCCATTATCTGGCGCTCAACGCGATCGGCTGTGGCATCGTGCCGATCAACCCGGACTACCGCCACGACGAGGTCGCCTACCTCCTCGACCACAGCGAGGTGGAGCTGGCCGTGGTGCTGCCGCATCGCCTCGCCGACGTCACCAAAGCTGCCGGCGCGCGCGCCAAGCCGCTCCCAGTGGTGGATGCGCATGCCATGCCGGCCGGGCTGCCGCCGCCATCGGGTCCCGCGCCGCGCTCCGGTCCGCCCGGCCTCGAGACCGAGTGCTCTCTGCTCTACACCTCGGGCACCACCGGCCGGCCCAAGGGCTGCCTGCTGTCGAACTTCTACACGCTCAACGCAGGCGAGACCTACCGCAGCCGCGGCGGGCTGATCGACATCCGGCGAGCCCAAGAGCGGTTCTACAATCCGCTGCCGCTCTTCCACATCAACCACCTCAACATCATGTCCACGGCGGCGATCCAGACCGCCAACACGCTGATCCTACCCGAGCGCTTCTCGCCCACGCGCTGGTGGCACGAGGTGTCGGCCTACGGCGCCACCATCATCCATTACCTCGGCATCGTCGCCCCCATGCTGCTGAACCAGCCGCCCGGCCCCGCCGACCGCAACCACAAGGTGCGCTTCGGCATCGGCGCCGGCATCGAGCCGCAGCTGCATAGGGTTTTCGAGGAGCGCTTCGGCTTCCCCATGATCGAGGTGTGGGGCATGACCGAGACCGGCCGCATCATGGGCGACAGCCGCGAGCCGCGCATGGTCGGCACGCGCGCGTTCGGGCGACCGTTCGCGGGCTTCGAGGCGCGCGTGGTGGACGATCAGGACCGCGACGTGGCCGCGGGCACACCAGGCGAGCTCGTCGTGCGCCACTCGGCGGAGCAGCCGCGGCACGGCTTCTTCTCGGGCTACCTCAAGAACGAGAAGGCGACGGAGGAAGCCTGGCGCGGCGGCTGGTTCCACACCGGCGATGTGGTGCGCCAGGACGCCTCGGGCATGCTGTTCTTCGTCGACCGCAAGAAGCACATCATCCGCCGCGCGGGCGAGAACATCGCCGCCGCCGAGATCGAGGCGGTGCTGCAGGCGCACGACGCCGTGGCGCAGGTCGCCGTGCTGGCCGCTCCCGACGAGCTGCGCGAGGAGGAGGTGCTGGCCTGTATCGTGCCGATGCCGGAAACCAAGCCGGACGTGGCGCTGGCGCAAGCTCTGTTCGAGCAGTGCAACGCCAAGCTCGCCTACTTCAAGGCGCCGGGCTGGGTACTGTTCCTGGAGAAGCTACCCACCACGGGCACGCAGAAGGTGCAGAAGACCCAGATCTTCGCCCCCGGCGAAGACCCCCGCCGCCGCCCCGGCATCATCGACCTGCGCGCGCAGAAGCGGCGGGGCTAGGCCCGCGCCCCCCGAGAACGAACGGCTCGACGTTGCTCTCGAATGGGGCGGGCGTGCCGAGCTCCGCCTTCCCTGCCGCACCTTCTCCGCGTGTCCGCCTTCGACAAAGGGCAGCGGAAAATCGGGAGCGTCGCCTCTCAAAGGACAGCTCCTGCGCCTCCAATGATTGCGGCCAAGAGCAGGACAAGGCGCCGGACCAAGGGCTCCGGCGCCCGGCCCTGCAATTGCGCTCCGGCGATCGTACCTAGTAGATAGAGGGGTGCGAGAACGCCGATCGTTCGCACATAGCCCGGGCGCAGGGCGCCCTGGGCCACGAGCAAGACGAGAAGCGCGATGGTGGCGACAAACACCCAAACAATGAAGTTGGCGCGGGCTTGAGCCGCACTTTGCCGGTCGGCCGAAAGGAACAAGGCAACCGTGACCGCAAGCGATGTCGCCCCCATAACGAGACCTGACAGCATTCCCGCTGCGATCCACATAACGCCTCGCGGTCTCCCGGCGTATCGCCAGCCCAAGAGCAGCAGAAGTGCCGCCACCAAGATCGCCGCGCCGATCACGCGCTTCATGATTGCAGGATCGCTGTCAGCCATGAGCTTCACGCCGATCGGCATCGTCGCTAAGGTGCCGAGCGTGAGGGGTACCAGCACGGACCGGGATGCATGCTCTCGCGCTTCGGGGAGCAAGCGCACATTTACCAGAAGGTCGACCCACATCATGACCCACATGGAAGCGGCCGGCACAAGAAACTGATTGAGGATCGGCAGCATCACCAGCGGCCCGCCAAAACCTGCAAAGCCGCGGATGAACCCCGCCGCAAGCGCGACCGGTGCGAGTATGGCGTAGGATGGGTCCATTGGCGGCGTTGGCGACGGATCTTTCAAAGACATTCCGCCGAAGACCTACGGTGCTCCTGCGCCTTGCACAAAGGAATCCTTTTCAGGCGACGCACGAGAAACTGGAATGCCCGTTCGAAAGTGCAGACTGCCGCCACTGGGCCTGCTGACCGGTTTCGAGGCCGCCGCTCGCCATCTCAGCTTCACGCGAGCGGCGGAGGAGTTGGCGCTGTCCCAATCGGCAGTCAGCAAGCAGGTCAAAGCGCTCGAGGCCCACCTGGGCCACGTCCTGTTCGAGCGTCGCTCACGATGTCTTGTGCTCACCGCGGAAGGCCACCGGCTCTATCAGACCGTGCATGAGCTGGTCGACCAACTCGACCGCGCCGCCCACCGCTTGCATGTCCGCGCCGCCCCTGCACAGGTCTCGGTTGCCACGAGTTCAGGCTTTGCCTCGCTATGGCTCATCCCCCGCCTGAAGCGCTTCGCGATCCTGCACCCCGGCATCGACGTGCGCATCTCGGCATCGGCGGAGGTCGTCAACCTCGAGCAATGCCGTCTGGATCTGGCCGTCAGGTTCTGCGTGCCTTCGGTCGCGCCGACGGGCGCCATCAGGCTGTTCACGCACACGACACTGCCTGTCTGTGCGCCGACGCTCCCGCAAGATGCGCGTGCGCCCCTGCGGACACCGAGGGACCTGGAGAACCACATCCTCCTTCACGCCAGCATATCGGCCGAGCGCAGGGCATACGTGGACTGGGACGCCTGGCTCGCGGCCGCCAATGTCTCGAACCTTCGCCCGAAGGGCTCGCTGCATTTCAATCAGTACGAGCAGACGATCCAAGCCGCTCTTCAAGGGCAAGGAGTAGCTCTCGGAATCGACACCCTGGTGGCGGATTCTGATGCGGGACAAGCTGCTCGTAGCGCCGTTTTCCAGCTCGGTGGCCGAGTCGCGCAGTTGCTACCTAGTACGCTCGCCGGCTTCTTCGCCCAAGCCCGAGGTCGATGCCTTCGTCAGATGGCTGCGTTCTGAGGCCAGGCAGTGACACCACGCAATTGGTTTGGCCTGGACGCGTCTGCTACTCACCCAGTGGGTCCGATTCAGCAAGACTCCGACCGATCACAACATTTCCGTTATAACTTCGGCAACGGGCGCATGCGATGCAAGTTCAGCCCAACAGCCGAGCGAGTAATGACGAGTGTGTACAAGAACTGCCGGAGCTGAATGGGATGCGGCGGTGCGTGCCGGCATCTATCGCGACTCGCCGGTCGATCTGCGCGACAAGAAGCGAAGGAGCTGAGGTGCAAACCATGCCAACCCGCATCGATGCGAAGACTCTCAAAGCATGGTTGTCCGGCGGGGGCGAGATTGCCCTGCTGGACGTGCGCGAGCATGGGCGCTACGGCGAGGCGCACCTGTTCTTCGCGGTGCCGCTGCCCTACAGCCGCTTCGAGCTTGGCCTGCCGGCCCTGGTACCAAGGCCCAGCACGCGATTGGTGCTGTGCGACGAGGGCGACGGCGTTGCCGGCCACGCGGCCGCCCGTGCCGCAGCCCTCGGCTATGGCAACGTGCATGTGCTGGCGGGCGGCATCGGGGCGTGGCAAGCCGCGGGCTACACGCTCTATGCCGGCGTCAACGTGCCGAGCAAGGCCTTCGGTGAGCTGGTCGAGCTCGCCCGCCACACGCCGCGCGTCACGGCGCAGCAGCTGCAGGCGATGCGCGAGGCCGGCGAAGACATGGTGATCGTGGATGGCCGCACGACCGCCGAATTCCAGAAGATGAGCATTCCGGGCGGCATCTGCTGCCCCAACGGCGAGCTGGCACTGCGCATCGGCGAGCTGGTGCCCAATCCGCGAACCAAGATCGTCGTCAATTGCGCCGGACGCACGCGCTCGATCATCGGCGCGCAGACGCTGATCGACTTCGGCGTGCCCAATCCGATCGTGGCGCTGGAGAACGGAACGCAAGGCTGGTTCCTGGCCGGACTGAAACTCGAGAACGGCGCCAAGCGGCGATTTGGCGAAGGCACGCAACGCAATCTCGGGCCACTGAAGACGCGCGCACGCGCGCTTGCCGAGGCGCGGGGCGTCGGCTTCGTCGATGCCACGCAAGTCGAGAACTGGCTGGCCGACCCTGAGCGCACGACTTACCTGCTCGACGTCAGGACGCCCGAGGAATTCGCCAGGGGCTCGGCGCCGGCCGCCGTGCATGCGCCGGGTGGCCAGCTCGTGCAGGCGACCGACCAGTGGATCGGCACGCGCGGCGCCCGCGTCGTGCTCCTCGATGACGACGGGGTGCGGGCGCCGATGACGGCGCAATGGCTGCGCCAGCTGGGCCACGCGGCCTACGTGCTCGAGGGCGGCATCTCAGCGGCGGCGGGCCTTCGCGCGCCGACCGGCAAAGCCGCCAAGTGGGCGCAGCCGGCGCCCATCACCGCCGCGGAGCTGGAGCAAAGACTGCGCGACGGCAGCGCCGCGGTCATCGATCTGCGCCCGAGCATGAGCTACCGCAAGGAGCACATCGACGGGGCCGTGTGGTCGATCCGGCCGCGCATCGCCACGGCGATCGCCGATCGCTCCAAGACGACGGTGCTGGTCGCCGACCAGCCCGAGATCGCCGCGCTCGCGGCACTCGACCTGGCGGATGCGGGCTGCCCTGACGTTCGCCTGCTGTCCGGCGGCCACGCGGCAGCGCGCGCGCAAGGGCTGCCGATGGCCTCCTCGCCTGGCAACCCCGCGGACGCAGACTGCATCGACTTCCTGTTCTTCACGGCCAAGCGCCACGAAGGCGACGAGGCGGCCGCGCGCCAGTATCTGACTTGGGAGATCGGCCTGGTCGACCAGCTCGACGAGGCCGAGCGCCAATCGTTCGGGATCGCCGGGGCACCTTGAGGTGGCACCGCTTGATCAGGCGGCCTTGATGTTGGAGCGCTGCACCCGATCGAGATTCTGCCCCTCGATGCGGATGAGCTTCACCGGCGCCTCGCGCTTGGGGGAATGCACGTCGCCGACATCGTAGAGGTGCGCATCGCCGGGGTGCATCGCATAGGTCTTCGTCGGCTCGACCAGCGTGGGCTCGCTGCCCTGCCCCTTGCGCACGATCTTCCAATCCGTCATCTCGGTGACGCCGGTGGCCTGGCCGTAGATGGCCCAGCTCGGCCCGTGGTCGTGGGGCGCGCCGTTGGCCTGGCCGCCGTACACGTGGCCGCAGATGCAAAAACCGAGATCCGGGTCCTCGTAGAGCACCTCGCGTGGATTGGCGCCCGCCGCGCGCTCCTTCAGATGGGTGGCGATGAAGGCGGGATCGTTCAGCGCCTTTGACACGAACACCCGAATGGCCTCTTTTCCGGTGCGGCCGGGCGACGCTTTGAGGGTCTCGCGGATGTCGGCGGCGAGCTGCGTCAAAGCATAGGGCATCGGTCAACCTCCTTCAGGCTCGATCTGGTCGCGCTCTGTGCCTGCGGCAGCCTAGCAACATGCGCGGGCCAATGCTACGGGCTGCGCGTATCCAAGGCCGAAGGCGCAGCCGATGACCACGATCTACAAGGTCTGCCGGGCGGCGGAATGCGAAGACGCTACGCGCGCGGGCGAGAACATCGCCGCCGCCGAGATCGAGGCCGTGCTGCAGGCGCACGATGCCATGGCACAGGTGGCAGTACTGGCGGCGCCCGACGAGCCGCGCGAGGAGGAAGTGCTGGCCTGGGTCGTGCCCATACCAAGTCTGGCTCTTTGCTCAGCTTCCGCTACGGCTTGGCTTCGGGCGGCGGAGGTTCCTCGTTCGCGCCGCCCTGCAACCGAACCAACAGCGCGCGCGAGGCCGCGACCAGCTGATCTATCACTTCAATCAGGGCTTGCAGCGTGGCGTTCTGCGCTTGGAGCTTCTTGGGAAGCGTATTGTCTTGCGAGCCGTCGTCTTCATTCACGTTACCCCCTCGGGGCGGCCTCAGCCGCCCACTAGCCCTCGCGAGAGCGTCTCGCTATGTGAAAAGACACAACCCCGCACTCACACAACCTTTGATGGCTCTGTCAGTTCCGCCGCCCCCAAAAAATGCTCTCGTGTTGGCAATGCTTTAGCTCATTCAGAGCATTGCCAAATGACCGGGACGCGAACCGAATGGGCCGGGTAGGGTCTGGGCCTGGGTTGGGCTCCAGCGGGTCGACAGCCCACGCGGACCGCGCTCGCCTCGTTAAGGCTTGAGCCGAAACCGCCTGACAGCTTCGTCCTTGAGCGGTCCGGAATTGCGAGTGTCTTGTTTGGCCAGGCCTAGGATGATGGTGGCCAAACGCAGCCTTGCCGCTTCTATGGCACTGCCCCGCTGGCTCACCGTCGGAGCAAGCTCTTGCCAAGCCTCGTCGAAGGCTCGTCCGATGGCCTTGATGGCGTCGGGGCCGAAAACGGCGCTGTGGATAAGCTGGCGAGCCTTCATGCCTCACCCAACCGCATGGCAAAGCCTTAGCTGCCGCCCGTGACTTGTCAATGAAGCATCAAAGGGCGCCGCATTGCCGAGATCAGGTAATCAGGCATCCATCAAAAGGGCTGGTTGCTCGAATGACACAGCGGACGCCAGGCTCCAGACCCCGATCGAACCTAGGCGGTGCCGTAGCGATTGTACTGGGCGGGCTTTAGCTCATCAGGAAAGGATTTCACATGTCCCGGTACTTCAGTGGCGCCGTCCTCGCGAGCCTGGTGTTGGGCGGACTTGCATTTGCTCCAGCAGAGGCCGCCGAGCGTGAGCAGGTACGAACGGTCATCAATTTGATAACGGCTGTTAAGATGCCGTTCCCGGAGAAACTGCGCAGCAACCTGTCGCGAACGGAATGGGTCCACCTGGACACGAACGGGGCGACTGTTGCCTGCTTGCGCCTCGATGACAAACAGAAATGGTGCTTCGAGCACATTGCTCCGACCGGTGCTCGCGCCGAGATGCTGCGCATCCGCAGCGAACCCATAGCCGGGATAGTTCCAAACCAGACCTTTCACTATGTTGTCGATTACGATCTCGACGGCCTCGCCGATGTGGGCAGCACGACCAAGATCGAGGGCCAGCCGCATGCGCCGGTTGGCGTCGTGGCACAGTTCTTTCACCGCAGTACAAGCCGCGGCGACCAATTCCGCGGCGACTATCAGAAGCTTTTCGACGAAGGCGTCCAAATTGCGCTCAAGCATCTCGGCGAATAGCGATAGTTAAGTGGTGCACGGCGCGCCGGACCTTGTGCTGTCAGGCGCGCTTTCTTGTTCCATGAGACAGCAACAAGGTTTGGTTTCTGAGCGGCATTCAGACTGAGCACGCCGCATCCCGCAAATGATCAGATCGCGCACATTTGCATTTGGTGCGCAGTGTTATCTGATGCACGCGCGCACCTGGTCCCGGAAATGTTGAACAATCGCTTTTGGCAACGGGAACCCCGGTAGGGGGCAATGCCTTGATCTTGGGCTCTGCCGTTGAGCGGAACAGGGGCTCCGGCGACAGGGCACAACGCGGCTTTGAAAGAAAGGCATTGCCCATGCTCCAGAAATCCCAGGCTCTGATCCTCGCCGGTCTGCTGTTCGGCGTCGCCAATTCTCCCATCCACGCTGCCGAGCGGGAAGATGTTCGCAAAGCCATCAACCTGGTGACGTCGGTGAAAATGCCATTCCCAGAAAGCCTGGCGCGAAACCGAGCCAAGACCGAGCGCGTGTGGCTCGAGCGCGCCGGCGGCGCGACAACCGGTTGCATCAGGGTGCAAGAGCGCCGCTGGTGCTATGAGCACATCCCACCCGAAGGCAACCGCGCCGAGATGCTGCGCGTCCGCAGCGAGCCTTCGCGTGGCGTACACATTGGCGCTCTCTACTACTACATTGTCGATTACGATCTCGAGGGGCTCGTCGACGTCGGATCGACGACGCGGATCGAAGCGCTCGACAACCGGGTACCGCCTACGCCGATAGCCAACGTGATCCAATTCTTTCATCGCAGCACGAAGCGTGGAGAGCAAACGGTGGGCGAATACCAGAAGATGTACGACGAGGGCATTCAGATCGCCCTCAAATACTTTGGCGAGTAGGTGAGGACGGCGTCAGACCCGGCAAGGCTCTGGCGCTGGCCGATCAAGCTTGAAGGGCCTGGCGTCGAGCGCGCGATGAGCATTGTCTACAAGATCTGCCGGGCAACGGAATGGGACGCCGCGGTGCGGGCCGGGATCTACCGCGGCTCGCCGGCCGACCTGCGCGACGGCTTCATCCACTTCTCCACTGTGGGGCAGCTCGCGGCGACCGCCGCGAAGCATTTCTCGGGGCAGAGCGATTTGGTGCTCATCGCCATCGATGCGCAAGCCCTGGGCCCCGCGCTCAAGTGGGAGCCGTCGCGCGGCGGCGCGCTGTTTCCGCACCTCTATGCCGACCTGCGCGTGAGCGCCGCCCTGTCGGTCGAGCCGCTGCCGCTCGACGACCAGGGCCGGCATGTATTTCTCGCGTCTAGCAGCCAGAACATGCGTTAAATTCGCATCCAGCTGTGGTGCAACCAGCCTATCATGCACGGACAAGACCAGGAGGCGAGCAATGGCTGATGTTCTGGGATGGCGGCGCACGTTCGGCGCGATTGCCCCTTCGACAAACACCGTGGTGCAGCCCGACTACGACGACATGCGCCCCGTCGGCGTCACCAACCACTACAGCCGCATCTTCACGCCCAACGCGCAGCTGAGCAACGAGACGTTCCGCGCGGGCATCGCCGTCATCAGCGACAACGTCATGGACGCGGTGAAGAGCGTAATGACCTGCGCGCCGGATTACCTGGTGATGGGCATGTCGGCCATCACCTTCTTCGGCGGCGCCAAGGGTGCCGATGCCTTCGTGCGCAAGATGCAAGAGGCGACGGGCGTCGGCATCAGCGTCGGCAGTCACTCCACCACCGCGGCGCTCAAGGCCCATGGCGGCGTCAAGCGCATCTCGATTCTGTCGCCCTATTGGCCGGTGATGAACGAAGCGGTGCAGGGCTACTTCGAGGACATGGGATTTTTCGTCGTACGCAACATCGCGCTGCAATGCGCTTCCTGGACGGCCATCGCTCAGGTGACGCCAGCGCAGTGCCGCGACGCGCTGCTGAAACTCGACGGGGACGATGTGGATGCGCTGGTGCAGGTCGGCACCAACCTGTCGATGACGCGGCTCGCCGCCGCGGCCGAGCTGTGGCTCGGCAAGCCGGTGATCGCCATCAATACGGCGACCTACTGGCACGCGCTACGCGCCAACGGCATCACTGACCGCATCGCCGGCTTCGGGCGGCTCCTGGAGGAGTTTTAGCTCCCTCTCCCAATTCTTCATGGGGAGAGGCCTAACCCTCCTTGCGCCGACGCAGCTTGGCCTCGCGCCACACGATATAGAACGAGCTCGAGAACACGATCGCCGCGCCGATCCAGGTCAGCGCATCGGGCACCTCGGCGAAGAAGGCCATGCCGAGAAACGCCGCCCACACCAGCTTGAGGAAATCGAACGGCATCAGCACTGTCATGTCGGCGAGCTTGATGGCTTCCGTGATGGCGAACTGGCCGATGGTGCCGATCACGCCGATGAAGATCAGCCAGCCCCACATGCCGGGCGAAGGCATCTCCCACACGAGCAGCGCCGGCACCAAAGTCAGCGGCGTCAGCAGCACGGTGACGTAGGCGGCAATCGTGCGGCTCGAACTCGGTGCGGCCCAGCACCTTGATGTCGATCATGGCGACGCTCCACAGCAGCGACGAGAAGAGCACCAGCAGCGCGCCGGTGTCGACCACTTGCAGACCGGGCCGCAGGATGACGAGCGCGCCGACAAAGCCGACAAAAATCGCCGTCCAGCGGCGCCAGCGGAACACCTCGCCCAGGAACAGCGCGCTGAACAGCGCCGTGAACAGCGGTGCGGTGAAGGCGAGCGCGGTCGCCCGCGCTATCGGGGTCATCGACAGGCCGATGAAGAAGCACACCATCGACACCGCATTGATGACGGCGCGCAGCAGGTGCAGGCCGAGCTTCTGCGTATGAAACAGGCCCGGCCCGTAGCGCATGAGCAGCGGGGCGATCACCATCAGACCGAACAGGTTGCGAAAGAAGGCGACCTCGAAGCCAGACAAGTGCTGGGTGGCATAGCGGATGGCGGTGTGCATGGCGGCGAACAGCAACGTGCCGAGCACCATCAGCAGACAGCCCTGCGCCACCGGCGACAGCCGCCGGTACCAGTCGGACAGCGGGTTGGCGAGAATCAGGAGGGCGAGCTGTTGCATGCGGGCAAGAGGCCTACCTGCTTCCCGGCCGCCCAACAACACCGCGTCGCGCGTAGCGGCCCTGCAACAATCGCACCTAACTGTGTCGGGCACCTACTGCTTGTGGGAGCGCGCTTGGGCCATGATCCAGGCTGCGAAGACCGTGGCTTTGGTCAAACTCGGCGCGTTCTTGGCGTGCAATACGCAATAGGAATTCTCGCTCTCCACAAAGCCGAATGGTGCCACGAGTCGGCCCTTGTCGAGGTCCTGCTGTACGAGCGGATAGGAGCCGATGGCGGCGCCTAGGCCGCTCCCCGCCGCCTCCAGCAGGAAGTAGGTGTGCTCCAAGCGCGGGCCCTTTGCGGGATCGAGGCCTTGCGTGCCGGTGAGGCGCATCCAGTCGGCCCACGCGCGCGGCCGCGTCTCGGCGTGCAGCAGCGCCACACGTTTCAGATCGGCCGGCCGCCTGATGCGGTGGCGGGCAAGAAATGCGGGAGCGAGAACGGGCCCCATGCGGTCCGGGAGAAACGGGTGCGCGACAACACCTCGTGGCCAAGGCCGTTTGCCGAGGCGGATCGCCACGTCGACGCCGTCGGCTGCGAAGGAGACCGGCGCGTGGGATGCAGTCAGGCGCACCTCGATGCCGGGATGCGCGGCGTTGAACGCGTATAGCTTCGGAATAAGCCAGCGCATCATGAACGTCGCGAGGCACGACACTGTAAGCGGCCCTAGTCTCGTCCGCGCCGCCACCCGCGCGGCCGACGTCTCGAGCAACTGCAGTGCCTGGCGAACCGACGGCAGGAACTCCGCACCGGCCGCGGTGAGCTCGATGCGCCGGTTGAGGCGCCGGAACAGGGGAACGCCCAGGTAGTGCTCGAGCGCCTGCAGCTGACGGCTGACCGCACCGTGGGTGACGCAGAGCTCCTCCGCCGCGCCAGTGATGCTTCCGCGTGCGGCCGAGAGCTCGAATGCAGGAAGGGTCTTGAGAGGCGGAAGCCGTCGCATTGCCTGTCGATCTGATGTGATATTTACTCACATGATCAGCACGACGCATCGCTTGTCAATGTCCCAGTTCGTGCCCCTTTGTTGGCAAATCTTATGTGAGGGGCATTCATGTCAGGTGCAAAAAATGCCGATGCTGGGCTGCTGTGGGTGGCCGCGGCTCTCACGGTTTTCGCCCTGGCCCGGCTCACGCCGCCGCTTGCCGGATTGTCGCCGCTCGGCCAGTCGGTGCTGGGTGCGGCGTGCGCCGGCACCATCCTGTGGGTTTCCGAGGCCATACCTCTGGGCCTCACCGCCCTGCTGGTTGCTGCCTTGCTCGCGCTGTGCCCCGGGCTGGGATTTGCAGATGCGGCAAGCGGCTTTGCGGGCGAGGTCGTCTTCTTCCTGATCGGCGCAGTCGCCATTGGCACCGCCGTCGAATCGAGCGGGCTTGCCGTGCGCGCTGCGCGCCTGCTCTCCCGCAGCGCAAAGGGCAGTCCCGCGCGCCTCTATTTTCAGATGATCGCCGGCTTTCCGGTCCTGGCGCTGCTGATCCCTTCGGCCATCACGCGCAATGCCGTCCTCATACCCGCCTACCGCGATGCGCTCGGCGGCATGGGCCTCGATCAATCGAGTCGGGTCGGGCGGGCCACCATGCTGGCGCTGGGGGTCCTCAATCCGCTCGCTTCCTCGGCGTTCCTGACAGGTGGCATCACTTCGATCACGGCGGCCACCCTCATCGGCGGATTCTCGTGGCTTGGATGGTTCTCGCTCATGGCTGTGCCCTACTATGCATTGCTGTCGGGCGGCGCCCTCCTGCTCTGGCTGCAGGTTGGGAGGTTCGAAGGTGCTAGTGGCGGCGTCGAGCCGCAGGCAGCGCCGCATCCCTTTTTGCCAGCCGAAAAGAGAACGCTCGCCGTCCTGGCGCTCACCGCCGGCCTGTGGCTCACGGATTCCATCCACCATCTGTCGCCGGCGATCCCCGCCCTGCTCGGCGCCGCCGCCCTGCTGTTGCCAGGTATCGGTGCGATCTCGTGGAAGACGTTCGAGGCCCGCCTATCGTGGGGCCTCGTCCTGACCGTCGGCGCGTCGCTGTCCCTCGCAAAGGTGATGACGTCGTCGGGAGCGGCGACGTGGCTCGGCCAGCTCTTGCTCGGCGGCCTGTCCGGATTGGCGGCCGCTCCGCTCCTGCTGGTTGCCACGCTGATCGTCGCGGCCGTGCTGATACACCTGGCCGTCACGAATCTCGCCGCCTGCATCGCGCTGCTGCTGCCGGTCAACGCAACGGTGGCCGATGCTGCGGGCCTCAACCCGATCGTGACCGGCTTGGCCCTGACGATCGTGGTGGACGCGGTCATCCTGTATCCGGTCCAGACCGCCGCCAACCTCATGGCCTACGAGGCCGGATACTTCAGTCGCGCGGACGTAGTGAGTATGGGCCTTTGTATGCTCGTGCTGACCCTGGTGGTGGTGATGCTCGTCATGCCCTACTGGGCACTGCTCGGACTGCCGCTGACAGCGCGATAGAACTCGTTCGCAACGGCCGCGTCGGGTGAGGACTACGGGCGCCGACCCAAGTCCATCATTCCCGCCGCGATCCCGGCAAAGCGATGCGGCCACCAACCGCCGAGGTTCAGGCCACCCGGCGTGCAATCAGTCGCCGTCCGCGAGATGGCGGAAGTTCGGGTTGCCCTGTCCGACGCGGTCGGGATGCAGGATCGCCTCCGGCGTGTCGTCGTCCGCGCGCTTGAACCAGCGCGTGAAGGCGTCGTACCAGTGGCCCTCCTGCTGCGGCTGGATGGCCCTGGGGCGCAGCTGCGGGCGCGTGCCGAAGCCGCGGGTCGTACCCATTGGCGCGGCACCCGCGTCGGCCGGCGGCGCCTGCGGCACGGGCGACTCCAAGACGTTCTCGTACTTGGCGAACGTGTTCATGATGCGCCGGAACCACTTCTCGCGATCGTCCATGCCTACGACCTTGGAGATGAGCGACGCATTGCCCACGTTGATCATGGCGCAGGCGCCGGAGAAATTTCCGCTTTCGCACATCTCGTTGCAGCGTCCGGCCGCCCACTGGGCTGCCGCCATGACCAGAAGCGCGTCCGTATCGTCGGTGCTGGGCGGCGGGTCGGTGGAAAAGTCGATGCCGACGAGCTTGCCGTACCTGGTGAAGTTGTCGCGCCCCGTGGTCTGCAGATAGCCGGCGCCGCGGAAGTTGTAGCCGTCGTCGGTGCCGGGTCGATTGCTCATACGGCCGTTGTAGACGACTGCGGCCAGCGCCTTCTCGTTCCTGCACAGCGGTAGAAGCTCCTCGTCGCTCTTCCTGCCGAAGCGGCTCGGCCACACCTGGCGCAGCCGCTGCGGGGTCGGGTAGTAGAGCGACTCGCGCAGGTGCGCGAGGCCGCCGGTCTCGTGCATGCAGTTGGCGAGAAACCCTGCGAGTCGCTCGAGCTTGTCGGTGACGTCGTAGCGCGCGAGCGTCAGCCACCCCGCGTCGCTGGTGAGGCTCTTGACGTAGTCGTCGCGGGCGCGGGGAGCAATCTGCTTGATAAGCTCGGGTGTCAGCACGGGATCAATCCTCTCAAACGAAACACTGCCTGCCGCAATTGGGCTGTCGGATAGTCCGCGCGTGTGGCTTTCCTGAGAACTCAGCTTCGATCGCCGCGCCGCCGTAGAGAGCGACACCTACGTCAAGGCAGCGGATAGCGCCAGAAGGGACCCGCTGGCGTCGCCACCTTCTGCAGGATCGGGATGCGCAGCTCGGGCGGCCGCTCGCCGGTCCGCAGCAGCAGGCCGATGTCGTTGAGCAACGCACCCTTTTCCGCGTAAGAGGAGTGGTTGAGCGCCAGCATGTCGGTGCTCGTCTGCGTCACGTCGATGGTGTCGATGCCGGCAATCACGATGGGCCCCTCGGCCGGCACGTCGCCGGCGCGCGGCACGCCTCCCGCCACCCGGCGCGAGGCGGCCATGGCCCGGTCGTTGGCCGAGCAGTAGAGCGTCACCCCGCGCCCGTACTGCCTGATATTGGCGGCGAGATAGGCGAACACGTCGCGATCGACGTCCGGAGCCGCCATGATGATCTCGTTGAGGCGCACATCGGGCGGCAGGGTGGGGCCAAGCTCGCGCAGGACGCTGAGCAGCGGCAGGTTGCCCATGCTGTGGGCGATGACGCTGACGCTCTTGGCGCCCGTCTCCTTCAGCACCAGCTCGAGGAACTTCTTCAGGTGCGGCTCGGCCTGGGTAGCGCTCTCGCGGTCGTAGCCGTAGCCCGCGACATCGCCGCCCGAGGGCCAGCTGTACAGGAAGGCCGCGCCGTCGAACTTGAGGTCGTAGGCCATCTGCGCGGTGCGATAGAGGGCATAGTCGAAGCCCGTGTTGTAGCCGTGCACGAACACCACGGCCTGGTCCTTGAACGCGCGGCTGCCGCCCACCCGCTCGCGCACCAGCGCCAGGAACTCGTCCTGCGACAGCGCTTTCAGCTCGCGGATGGTGAAGTGCTGCTTGGGGTCCTCCGCCTGCTCGTAGATGGTGATCTGCAAGTAGGGCACCCGAATCGCAAACGGGCGCTCGATTTTCGGCACCTGGTGCGACTTGGGCACGGTGACGAGCGCGCGGCCGAGCTCCAGCCGGTGGGCGCGATCCGAGCCGTAGACGATGCGCTTAACCTCGTCCTTGCGCGCGCGGTCGGTGCCATAGAACACCGGCACGACGTCCCATTCGCCCTCGGGAGCGGCGGGCGCGCCGGGCGGCGGGCCGCCACGCCTGGCATTCTCCTCATCCGCCTGTTTCTCGGCCTTGGGTGCCATCTCCGTGCCCCGCGGGGTAACGGGGCCGGGCTGAGCTGGCGGTGGTGGAGGCGCCGCAGTGACCGGGGGCGGCGCCTCGGCCGTCTTCGGCGCTGGCTGCGGCTGCGCGCGGTCCTCGGGGAGCTTGGGCGCATCATCCTTGCGCTCCGCAGCCCTCTGCCCCTGAGCGGGCGCTGGCGGCGGCGCACCGGCCATTTCGCGCTGCAACGGCATGCCGCCCAGCGAAACGTAGAGCGTGGCTGGCACGAGGATCAGCAGCGCCGCGAGGCGCACGGTAATGCGCGCCCCGCGCGACAGGCCGCGGGTCGCAAACCACAAAATGGCGTAGATCAGCACTGCCGCGGCAGCGGGAACGCCGAACTGCAGAGCTGCGGTCGGAACATCGGTCATGTCACACCCCCTTGCTGGCATGCCTCTGCGACACGTCCTTGCCAGCCAGTTGGGGCAAAGGCATGACAGCGGCATGTCACCCATCCCCCGCCTCGCCGCCGCCCTGTCGCTGATCGCCGCGATGACGCTGACCGGTGCCAACGTGGCGTTCGGCAAGGAGATCGTGGCCGCGGTGCCGATCTACGTGTTCGTGCTGTTCCGCTTCATCGTCGCCTGCGCGGCCCTGGCGCCACTCGCCGCGGCGGAGCCCGGCCCCAAGCTTGGCGAGATGAACGGCGCCCAATGGCGCGACCTCGGCCTCATGTCGCTCCTCGGCATGGTCGGTTTCACGGTGCTGATGTTCGAAGGCTTGAAGCGCACCAGCGCCGCCGATGCCGGCATCATTACTGCGACGCTGCCCGCGGTGGTGGCAGTGCTCGGCGTGGCGCTGGCGGGCGACCGGCTGTCGCGGCCGCAGGCGCTGGCCGTGACGCTGGCGGTCGCCGGGCTGGTGCTAGTGCAGGCCTCGGGCGCAGCCTCGGCGCCGTCGTCGCTCGCCGGCAACCTGCTGGTCGGCGGCGCGGTGCTGTGCGAGGCAAGCTTCGTGCTGCTCGGCAAGCGCCTGGCGCCGCCCTACCGGCCCTTGCGGCTGGCACTCGGCGCCAATCTCGTGGGGCTCGTCCTGTCGATCCCGCTGGCGCTGGCCGAGCTGCCGGGATTCGATCCGCGCTCGATAGGGCTCGGCATTTGGCTGCTCGGAACCTGGTATTCGCTCGCCGCCAGCGTCATCTGCCTATGGCTGTGGTACCGCGGCCTCCCCTATGTGGAGACGTGGCTGGCGGGGCTGGCGACGGCGGCGATCCCGCTCGCAGCACTTGCCATGTCGGCGCTCTATCTGGGCGAGGCGATCGGCGGCTGGAAGCTCGCTGGCGCCGCGCTGGTGATCGCCGGCATCGCCCTCGGTGCGCTTTCGCCTGCGCGCGCCACACCGCGCTGAGTGCCGCAGCTTGCACTCAACGAGGCGGCGCCTGCGCTTGCGACCCAAGCATGCCAATGGCCACGCCAGCCAGAATGAGCGCGAGCGCGATGACCAGAGCCAGCGTCGGCTGCTCGCCCAACAGCAGCAGGGCCACGATGACGCTGACGGCAGGCACGCCGAGCAGGCCGAGCGAGGTGGTGGACGCCGGCAGGTCGGAGGAGCTGACCGCGGCTGCCCAGTAGGCAAGCGCGGTGCCCGGGATGCCCGCAAACAGCAGCAGCAGCACCGAATGGGCGTTCCAGTCGATCGCCGGCACGCCTTCGACCAACGTCGCAATCGCCACCAGAATCGCAGCCGCCAGCAGCGCCTGCCATGGCGCGAGCTGAAACGGCGTGGAGCGCCACGTATGCGCACGGTTGTGCACGATGCTGAGGCCCCAAAGGAATGCGGCTGCCAGTAGAGCAGCGTTGCCGGCGATGGCTCGACCGTCACTCCAGTCGAAGGCCAGCGGGTTGAAGATGACGATGAGGCCCAGGACGCCAAGCCCGAGGCCGAAGGCCCGGGTGAGCGACAGCCTCTCGCCCAGCAACAGGCATGCAAGCACGGGTGCCCACAGTACGCTGGTGTAGGCGAGAACTGTCGATTGCCCGGCCGACACGAACTGCAACGCCAGGGTCGCCAGCACGGCAAACCCCACCATGTGCAGCAGCACCATGCTGATGAGCACCGGCACGTCGCCCTTCTTCGGCGCAACCAGGCCGGTGAACGAGAGGGAGATCACGAACAGGGCAAGAGCGGAGACGACGCTGCGCAGCGCCACCGACCAGATCGGCGGCACGTAGGCCAGCAGCGCCTTGTTGACGGGCCAGCTGGTGCCCCAGGCCAGCACCACCACCATCAGCATGGCGATGCCGCGGACATGGCGGCGGCGCGCCGCCTCGGCCTGGCTCGCGCTCGATGTCGCCTCCACCGCCATGGTTCGTTCCTTGGGAATTCGCACTTCTCCACGCCGACGATGACTGGGGCGTTCGCGATGCTATAAGTGATCGCAGAAACAAAACCTGGAGGAAAGCGGCATGGCCGGCGAGATCGAAGCGGTCGAGAAAGTGGTGTGGACCTACCTCGATGGGCTCTACGAGGGCGATACGGGCAAGCTGGCCCAGGCCTTCCACGAGGTGAGCCATCTCTATTCCGTGAGCGACGGCGGCGTGGCGGACCTGCCGCGCGAGAAGTGGTTCGAGTTCGTCAAGGGCCGCGCCTCGCCCAAGGCCAAGGGCCTGAAACGCACGGACCGCATCGTCTCGGTCGATTTCTCGGGGCCCGAGACCGCGTTCGTGAAGGTCGAATGCTCAATCCACCCGCGCTACTTCACCGACTATCTGACCTTGCTCAAGCTGAACGACGGCTGGAAGGTGGTATCGAAGACCTACCGCACCGACGTGCGGGAGTAGCGCGCGGCAGGGAATGGGCGCCGCTTCCTCAAAGGCCATGCGCATCGGCTTCATCGGCGCGGGCCAGCTCGCCGTGCCCTTGGCGGTGAGCCTGGCGCGCGCCGGCTTCAATGTGGTGGGCGCGGCCAGCCGTTCCCAGGCTTCCGCCGCGCGTTTCGCGTCTGCTGTTCCGCATGCCAGGGCATTCGACGACGCGCAGCAACTGGCGGATGTGGCTGACCTCGTCATGATCACCGTGCCGGACGACGCCATCCCCTCGGCGGCCGCTTCCGTGCGCTGGTTGCCGAGGCACAGCGTTGTCCACTGCAGCGCTGCTACCGAAGTGTCGGCACTGGCGCCGGCCGCGGCAGCCGGCGCGGCGACCGGCGGCTTTCATCCGCTGCAGACTTTCACCAACACTGAAGCGGCAATCGCGACCCTGCCGGGCTGCACCGTCGCCATCGAGGCCGGGGAGCCGCTGCTCTCCCAGCTGAACGAGATGGCGCTTGCGCTCGGCTGCTCGCCGATCCGCCTGCCGCCCGGAGCACGCGCGCTCTATCACGCCTCGGGCAGCTTCGCCGCCTCTTTCCTGGTCGGACTGATCAACGACGCGCTCGACTTGTGGGCGGCCTTCGGCGTCGACCGCGAGGCGGCGTTTCGCGCGCTGCTGCCGCTGACCAAGGGCACGGTGGCGGCGATCGAGGCCAACGGGCCCGTGCGCGGCCTCGCCGGGCCGATCGCACGCGCCGACGTCGGCACGGTCGCCCGCCACATCGAAGCTCTGAAGACGCACGCGCCGACGCTGCTGTCGACCTACCTCGATATCGCCCACCGCTCGATCGCCATCTCCGACGCGAAAGGCGCTGCGGACAAGACCAAGCTTGCCGCGCTCGCAGCGCTGATCGAGCAGGCGCGCACCACTCTCCCGCAACTGCACAATTGAGCGGCGCACCGAAGCAACACTGCCTGCTCAGGCGTCGCAACCACACGCCCGGCATCGGGACATTGCGGCCAATATGGGCTATTGCCCCTGGACGAGCGGGCCACGGTTGGGGAGTTGGGCAATGGCCGAGACGCGCGCGCCTTCGCTTGTGGGCAGGGTCGTCGACTACATCCTGGGGCGCAACACGCTCATCGGCGTCGCCTCGTTCATGCTGCTGATCATCGCCGGATACGCCACCTGGCATGGTATGCGCGACTTCATCATTGGCGTGTCCTCGACGCCGACCAGCCAGGGCCAGCTGCTGCCCGGCGGCATGTCGTTCTCGACCGACCTGCTCGTGATCGCGGTGGTGGTGGCCCTCACGTTCCTGATGTGGCTGATGCTGCGCGAAACCTTCGGCGCGGGACGCCACCTGCGCGAGCGCCTGATCACGTTCCCGCTCTACGTGTTCCTCGCCATCTGGTCGATCGGCTTCGGCTACGGCTTTTGGTGGAGCCTGATCGCGGGCGAGGAGGCGACGCGCACCGGCCTTGCCGGCCTGCAGGAGGACGCGCGCGATGCCAGCGCCGTGATTGCTGCCAGGCTCGATGCGGTCAAAGCCCAGCTCGACAGCGTGGTGACCTGGTCGGACGGTCAGATGTCGCGCGAGGAGACGAGCGGGGGCAGCTGCGGCCAGCCTTCGGGTGCCGGCCGCGGTCCGCTCTACAATGCGCGCCGCAGCGTGCGCGATTCCATCGCCACGCTACGCGATGGCATGACGCGCTCCTGGCTCGAACCGGTGCAGGCCGATGTGGAGCAGCTCAAGAAGGCCGCCGAGGGTCTCGGCGGCGCCACTGTCGAGGAGCGCCAGCGAAACTTCGAGGCCAGGGCCTCCGACATCCGCGGCCGCGCCCGCAACATCGCCGCGCGCAGCAATCAGCTCGGCAAGTCGACCGCGGCCGAGATGCGCGCGCTCGCCAACGCAGTCGCAGTTCAGCCAGGGGCGCAGGGCTTCTCGTGCTATGACCCGACCTTGGCCGACCGCCTGCGGCAAGCGGCATCGCAGGCCGAGCAACCGGCCGAGCTGAGGCTCAGGGAAGCGGTGTTCAACGAGGGCCCCGCAGGCGTTGCCAATGCGGTCAGGAACCTGTGGCGCAACATCGGCGCCTACGGCTCCAGTCTGGTACGCTATGTGTTCTCAGGCGGCAACGTCGCGGCAGGTCGCACGGACACCGGCGAGCCGATCACAGGTCGCGACCTGATTGCGCTGCTTGCCACCATCGGCATCGACCTCGGGCTCCTGGCGCTCGCCATCGTCAATCCGCCGCGCGAGCCGCCCTCGATACGGCCCTCCGGCGCGCTGTCCCGGCAGATCAACGATGCCATCAATACGGCGATCGCCCGCGCCGGGGTGTCGCGCGACTGGGTGCACGGGCATTTCATCCACCACCGCGACGCGTCCTACTTCGTGATCCCTAACCTCTATGCCGCCGATCCGGCCAACAAGGAGGAAATCGACGCGGGCTTTGGCGATGAACCAGCTTGCCGGCGTCTTGAGCGATCTGGGGCTCGTGCGCTGGCCCAAACGCGGCCGCGGATGGCCTCCGCTAGGGACCAGCAGCGAGCTGGAGCGGCTCAAGCGGGACGAGGCGGAAGCCAGCGTCACCGATCTGACCGACGTGCGCAAATCCTGGGCCAAGCAGCATTGGGCCGGCGAGCCAGCGCGCCAGGGCGACCCCGAGCATCCCCTGCGCAACCACGGCCTGTTCTCCAAGGCCGAGCGCATGCTGGAAATCGCCGGCTGGAGCGAGAAGGCAAGACGCGACATCGAGGTGTTCCCCCTTGAGGACACCGAAGGTCTCACGCCGCTGCTGATGGTGCTCAACGAGGGCGGCAGCCGGCCGCCACCGGGCCAATCTCAGCCGAGCGGCCAGCCGGCGTAGGTTGGATTTGCGCGAAGCGCGTAACCCAACAGCGTTAGTGCCCGCAAATGTTGGGTTACGGCCTTCGGCCTAACCCAACCTACGGTGCTACGGCTGCTGACTGCGTCCGTACGCCCGTGCTATCACCTCGCCCCACGGGCCAGGGCGGGCGGGCAGGTTGAGCCCACAGGAGTGATCATGGGTAAATACGCAAGCATCCTCGAGACGGTCGGCAAGACGCCGGTGGTGAAGATCAATCGGCTCTCACCGCCGGGCATCAACCTCTACGTCAAGGTCGAGGCCTTCAACCCGCTGGGCTCGGTCAAGGATCGTCTCGCCCTGGGCGTCATCGAGGCGGCGGAGAAGGCGGGTGAGCTGAAGCCCGGCCAGACCGTGATCGAGGCCACCAGCGGCAACACCGGCATCGGGCTCGCCATGGTGTGCGCCGCCAAGGGCTACCCGCTGGTCGTGACCATGGCCGAGCAGTTCAGCGTCGAGCGGCGCCGGCTCATGCGCTTCCTCGGCGCCAAGGTGGTGCTGACCCCGCAGGCGCAGCGCGGCATGGGCATGGTGACCAAAGCCATCGAGCTCGCCAAGACGCACGGCTGGTTCCTCACCCGCCAATTCGAGAACGAGGCCAACCCCGACTACCACTCGAAGACCACCGCGCGCGAGATCGTCGACGACTTCAAGGGCGAGAAGCTCGACTACTGGGTGACGGGCTACGGCACCGGCGGCACGCTCAAGGGCGTGGCCCGCGTGCTGGCCAAGGAGATGCCCGACACCAAGATCATCGTCTGCGAGCCGGAGGACGCCCAACTGATCGCCAGCGGCACCGCGCAGGCCCGCAACCCCGACGGCTCGCCGGCCGCCGGGCATCCGGCCTTCAAGCCGCATCCCATGCAGGGCTGGACGCCGGATTTCATCCCCAAGATCACCGAAGACGCGGTGGCCATGAAGGTGATCAACAAGCTGATCCCGATCCCCGGGCCCGAGGCGATCAAGATGAGCAGCGAGCTCGCCACCAAGGAAGGCATCTTCGTCGGCATCACCTCGGGTGCGACGTTTGCGGGTGCGTTGCGCATCGCCAAGGAGGCGCCCAAGGGCTCCACCATCCTGGCCATGCTGCCCGACACCGGCGAGCGCTATCTCTCCACGCCGCTGTTCGCCAACGTGCCGGCCGACATGACGCCCGAGGAGGTGGAGATCTCCCGCTCGACGCCGAGCGCGCAGTTTCCCGCCTGATCCCAGGCCGCATCATTGTCATCCCGGTGCTCGTCACCGGGATCCATCTATCAGATTGCTCCGCGGAACACTCCCTTTCCCTCAGCTGCCTGCTGCTTGCGCCATTCTTTGCGTCTCGGGTCATCATGGTGCAGCATGCGGACGGCCCGACGCGGCAAGCGCAACCAACACAAAAATATCCAACGACCACACAGGAGGAATGCCCATGCAGCTGTCCTTGAATGCGCTGAGGGACTTGAGCCTGGCGGCCTTGGTCCTGTGCGCGGCCGGCGCGGTGCCCGCTCTCGCCAAGACATTCGTCTATGTCTCGAATGCCCAGGACGGAAACATCGACGCCTACGCGATGGACAAGCGAAGCGGCGCGTTGACGCCGATCGGCAAGGCCGAAGCTGGCAAGCTGGTGATGCCGATGGCGGTGAGCCCGAACAAGAAGCTTCTGTACGCCGCCATACGATCGGCCCCCTTCCAGGTCATAACGTACGCGATCAATCTTGAGACGGGTGCCCTGACGCAGAAAGCCACGGCACCTCTTCCCGACAGCATGCCCTACGTCTCGGTGGATCGCACCGGGCGTTTCCTGTTCACCGCCTCTTACGGTGGCGACAAGATTGCGGTGAGCCCCATCAGTAAGGGCGGGTTGGTGGAAGCAACGGCGATCCAGGTCATTGCAACCGGCAGGAATGCGCATGCCATCTTGGCCGACCACACGAACAAGTTCGTTTACGTGCCCACTCTTGGTGCCAATCAGGTCCTGCAGTTCCGGTTCGATGCCAAGACCGGCAAGCTGACGGCCAACGAACCCGCAGCGGTGATGGCACGCCCCGGCGACGGTCCGCGGCACCTCGTGTTCACGCGCGACAACAGGCACCTCTATGTTCTCAATGAGCTGACGGGGAATATTGCGCAGTTCGCCATCGATCAGAAGAAGGGCACCCTGAGGGAGGTGGACAGCGTGGGCTCAGTGCCGCCGGAGGCTGGTCTTGTACCTGGTGTCGCGCAGGTGCCGACAGGCACAACACCCCCGCCCGCTGCGCCCAAGGCCGACGACAAACCGAAGATCTGGGCCGCCGATATTCAGCTCACCCCCAACGGCAAATTCCTGTATTCCACGGAGCGCACGTTGAGCAAGATTGCACTGTTCTCCGTCGCGCCGGGGACGGGAAAGCTGAAGTATGTGACCAATTTCTCCACCGAGAAGCAGCCGCGCGGCATCAAGATCGATCCGAGCGGAACCTATTTGGTTGCCTCGGGCGAGAAGTCCGATCGCCTGGCGGTTTACAAGATCAACCCGAGCAACGGCCGGCTCACTGAGATCAGCCGCTATCCGGTCGGCAACGGCGCCAACTGGGTCGAAATCGTAGAAACGCCGTAGCGCGATATGCCTATTGCTCTGAGCTGTCTCTGGCTTGGCCCTGAACTGGGGCCAAGCCAAGCCGGCCTCAGCGCATCTCTGCCTCGAACACGCATCCCGACAGGTTCTTGCTGCGCGAGGAAGCCAGATGCAGCGCCATGACGGCGATGTCGGGCTCGCCTGAGAGGCCCTGCTCGCCATGGTCGAGCGCCGCCGGGGCGATGGCGTTGAAGCGGATCGCGCGCCCCGCCCATTCCTCGGCCTGCGTACGGGTCATGGCGGTCAGCGCGGCTTTGGCCACGCCCGCGAAAGCCCCCCGTGCGCGTTTCCCCTCGCCCAAAACGGCGACATTGAGGATGAGCCCGTCGGTCAGCGTCAGGCACATGCGGTTGGCTGCGATCTGCGAGATGAGGAACGGCAGCGCAAGCTGCCTGGCGACCTGCCGCTCCACGCCCGCCACACCCTCCCCAGGGTCGAGACCTTGCATGTCCAACGCCACCAGGTTGACCACCACGTCGAGCCCGCCGTAGGCCTGCATGGCAGTCTTGGCGAACCGCACGATGTCGTCCGTCTCGCTGGCAACGGCTCCGTAGGCCATAACTTCGAGGGCTTCCGGGGCGGCAATCTCGGCCACCGTCTGCATGGCCGCGCTATCCTCGGCAGACTGCAACACCAGCCGGGCCTTGTGCTCGGCGAAGGCACGCACGATGTCGACGCCGCAGGTGCTTGTGAGCCCGGTGACCAGTACGCGCTTTCCGGCAAGCTCGGGGTAGGCGGGGACCGTCGGGGTTCCCTCTATGACGCTCATCAACATGGGGCTTCCTCCTGGACGCAGCCACTTCGGCTCGGGTGCGGCTCGCTCCACCGCTTCTCGCGCCAATTCGGCTAACAAGCCCTAAATGCGAGGTCGATTCGGGTAGCGTTGTGCCTAAATCCGCACGTCAACCCGGCATTGCTGTGGCAGTACCAAGGCACCCTCGAAAGCGCGCGCCGGCCATCAGGGCATCATGCCCAGATTTCTCAAAGCCTTGCGCGAAGGCTCGAACATCGGATCGACCTGCAGCGCCATGCGATAGTCGGAAATAGCCCGGTCCCGGTCGCCCGAGAAGTTGCGCCTCTCATGCGACACGCCGCGATTGTGGTAGGCATCGATCAGACGCGGGTCGATCTCGATGGCCCTGGTGTACTCCGTGATCGCCAGGTCATAGGTCGTCCTGTCGAAGTAGGCATTGCCGCGGCCGTAATATGCGGCGGCAAACCGGGAATCGATCTCGAGCGCCTTGTTGTAGTCGGCGACGGCCCGGTCCGGGTCCTTGCTCTCGAGATAGGCGTTGCCGCGGCCGACGTAGGCCCAGGCGTAGCGCGGGCTGATCTCGATTGCCCGGGTATAGTCCGGGATGGCCCGCCCGTAGTCCTTGCGATCAGAGTAGACGTTGGCGCGGCCGTTGTACGCGACCGAGAAGCGCGGCTCCAGCTCTATCGCCCGGTTGTAGTCGGCTAGTGCCCGGTCGTGCTCCTTGCGGCGCAGGTTGGAGAAGCCCCGATTGGCGTAGGCCCAGGCGAAGTTGGGCCTGATATCTATCGCCCTGGAGTAGTCGGAGATCGCCCGATCGTAGTCCTTGGTGTCGCTATAGGCGTTGCCGCGGCCGTTGTAGACGAACGCGTTGCGCGGATCGAGTTCCAACGCCCGGTTGTAGTCGGCAATGGCGCGGCCGAAATCCTTGGTGTCCACATATGCGTTGCCGCGGCCGTTGTAGGCCAAGGCGTCCCTGGGATCGATCTCGATGGCGCGCGAGTAGTCCTCGATCGCACGATCGAAGCTCAGCTGGTCGTAGTACGCATTGCCGCGGCCCAAGAACGCCGCAGCAAACCTCGGCTCGATCTCGATGGCCTTGCTGTAGTCGATCAGTGCGCGGTCGTACTGCTTGGTTTCCACGTAGCCGTTGCCGCGCACGACGTAGGCGGCGGCCAGCTTTGGATGCTTTGCAATGATGTCGCTGCAAGCGGCGATAGCCACCCGAGCCGAGCGTGTGGCGTGGCAATCGGTCTTGGCGAGGTCGGGCGCACTGAGTGCGGCCGGCGTCGGAACTCTCTGAGGCGACCCCTCCGGTACAGGCTGCACCACGGATGCGGAAGGCGCCGCCACCGCAGGCGGCCCTGCAGCCACCACGGTCCCGCCCCGGTCGCGTCCCAGCATGAAATATGCAGCCGCCGCGGCGACCGCCACGACGCAGGCGCCGATGCCAATGCCCACCCAGAGGCCGACACTGCCGGGCCGGCCGCCCGGCCGTGCAACCGGCGGGGTCGGGAAGCTCGGGGGTGGAGCGGTCGTTTTCGGCGGCGGTTGGTGTACGGGAGCGGGCCCGGCCGGCCGTTCCGCGCCGGCCACCCGCGCAATGCCTTCGCAGACGTGGGCGAAGTTCGGGTCGTCGAGGTCCCCCGTCCAGTGCGTCAGGTCCGTCGCCTGCATCATCTTGAAGATCGAGGGCGGGACGACCCCTTCGATGGTAATCGGGATCAGGCACTTGCGCTCGCGGGCGTCGTGGGCTTCGGCCCTCACCCAGTCGGACTCGACCGAGCGCTTGGTCCACACCACCACCACGCATTTGGCGGCCTTGAGCTGGGCCTCGATCACCTGGTCCCAGGATTCGCCGGCGCCGATGCGGGTGTCCCACCAAATCGTCCAGCCCTTGGCCTGCAGGGCCTCCACGATCGGGCGCACCTTCTCACGATCCTCGCGCTTGTAGCTCAAGAAAATATCGGTCATGCCCCAACTCGCTTGCCGTTCTGGAAATACGGACCAGTCATAGCCTCTCGCGCTGCAACGGAAAAGACCAGTTGTCGGTCAACGATCTGTCATGTGCGGGCTGCGCTTGGAGACCGGGGCCGGCCCTGCTAGAAGCGCCCTAAAGCACGCAACCTCGCCTTGGAGACTGCCATGGCACCGCTCGACGTGAAGCCCAATGAGCTCGAGCCCTATTGGATTCCCTTCACCGCCAACCGCGCCTTCAAGAAGCGCCCGCGCCTGTTCGCCGGCGCCAAGGGCCTGCACTATTTCAAGCCCGACGGCACCAAGGTGATCGACGCCACCTCAGGTCTCTTCTGCGTCAACGCCGGCCACTGCCGCGAGCCGATCGTCAAGGCGATCCAGGAGATGGCGGCGAAGCTCGACTACGCGCCGGCCTTCCAGTACGGCCACCCCAAGGTGTTCGAGCTGGCCTCCAGGCTCGCGCTGCTGGCGCCGGGCGATCTCGACTACGCCTTCTTCTCCAATTCAGGGCTCGGAGGCCGTCGATACGGCACTGAAAATCGCACTCGGCTACCACAAGGCCAGCGGCGAAGGCGCGCGCACCCGTTTCATCGGCCGCGAGCGCGGCTATCACGGCATCGGCTTCGGCGGCATCTCGGTCGGCGGCATGGTCGCCAACCGCAAGCAATTCGGCAACATGCTGACCGGCGTCGATCACCTCCAAAGCACCTACGACCGCAGCAAGCAAGCCTTCACCAAGGGCGAGCCGGAGTGGGGCGCGCACCTGGCCGACGAGCTGACCCGGCTGATCAATCTGCACGATGCCTCGACAATAGCCGCCGTCATCGTCGAGCCGGTGGCGGGCTCCACCGGCATCCTGCCGCCGCCCAAGGGCTACCTCGAGAAGCTGCGCCAGATCACGGCCCAGCACGGCATCCTGCTTGATCTTCGACGAGGTGATCACCGGCTTCGGCCGCCTCGGGCACTGCTTCGCCTCGGAGCGCTACGACGTGACGCCCGACATGATCACTTTCGCCAAGGGCATCACCAACGCCGCGGTGCCGATGGCCGGCGTGATGGCATCCAAGAAAATCTACGACGCCTTCATGACCGGTCCCGAGCACATGGTGGAGCTGTTCCACGGCTACACCTACTCGGGCCATCCGCTGGCCGCGGCAGCGGGCCTCGCCACCCTCGACATCTACAAGGACGAGGGCCTGTTCGAGCGCGCCAAGAAGCTGGAGCCCGCCTTCGCCGACACCATGATGAGCCTCAAGGGTGAGCCGAACGTGGAGGACATTCGCACGGTGGGTCTGCTCTGCGGCATCGACCTCGCCCCCATCCCGGGCAAGCCGGGCTTGCGCGGCTACGAGGCCACCGAGCGCATGTACCACGACCTCGACATCTACGTGCGCGTGGCCATGGACACCCTGGTGGTGGCCCCGCCGCTGATCTCCACCGAGGCCGACATCGGCGAGATGCGCGATCGCCTCGCCAAGGTGCTGAAGGCGGTGGCTTGAAGCGTAGGGTGCAATAAGCGGCAGCGCATTGCACCGTTCTACCCTCAAATCGGCGCAATACGGCTAATGCCTATTGCGCCCTACGAGGTTGCCACTCGCGGAATGCGTGTGGGGAGGCCAGGCTACGCTTGGCGCGATAGCGACACAGGCCGCTTCGTTGATGTCCTCATCGCTGATCCGGCCGTGAGACCGAAGACGGTTACGGTCGAGATGATTCGCGGCGCCGTCAGGGACGGTGGCCATAGAGCACCGCCGGACTCCAAACTCGCAACGCGACCACCCCGCAGAAGATTGACGTGGCGTCGCAATCGACGTGTAGCGGGGGGTGAAAACTGGTGATAGCCCGCACACGCCGGTTGCCGGTGCAGCCCCCCGGCGGGAAAGCTGAAGCCATGATTCGTAACCGAGCACCAATGGGTCCCCAATGACACGACAGTTTGCCAAGTCCCAGCCCCTGCACGCGCGTTTTGGCGACGTGTTCGTCATTCTGTCCGCAACCCTGCTCTCGCTTGCCTCCGGCGCCTGGCTCATTGCGCAGCTGGGGCTAGAGCTTTCCCCGGCCCTGCTCTCCGCGCTGGGCATCTACTGCAGCCTCCTCCTGTTCCACATGATCATGCGCCGGTCGTTCACCGGGGCCGCGGACGACAGGGGGCACCACGACGACGGCGGCGAGCATTGGCACAGCGAAGCCGCGGGCGACCAGTTCGAGGCCATGCTGGCGGATCCGTCCGCCGACGCGGACCCCGGGCTGCCGATGCCGCCCGAGGACCTGCACCGCTCGGAGCCGGGACAGTGGCCGGAGCCGCTGCCCATGCCTGCGTTACCGCCGGGCGCGGGCTCCGAGCCGGGCCAGGGCCCCGCCGCGCACGATCCCTTCACCTTCCGGCCGTCGCGTTCGCCCTACTTCGAGGACGAGCCGGCCTCGGAGGGGCGCCTGCTGGGCGATCCACCCGCGGCGCCGCCACCCGAGGCCGCGCCCGGCGCTCACCCGGAGGTGAACGTCGAGCTCATCCAGGACCTCATCAAGAAGCTCGCCGACGAGCTCAACGGCGGCCGCCACCCGCCCGCGACGGCGAGGCGCAGCCGGAGGCGGCGCCGGCGTTCGAGAGCGCAGCGGAGGCCATGGTCGGGCGCTCGGCCGCGGCCCTGGAAACGACCGCGCGCAGCATGCGCAGCGCTACCGCCGATGCGCCCCAGAGCGCGGGTGCGAGACTGGCCGGCGGGCTCGGCGCTCCCGCGGCCGAGGGCCGACGCGCGCGCGCCGGCCAAGACCGCCACGCCGCCGCTGCTCGATCCCAAGCTCGCGCGCATCGCCGAGGCCATCGCGGCGGAGCGCATCGAGGTGCTGCTGCAGCCGATCCACGCGCTGTCCGAGAGCCGTCCGCGCCACTACGAGGTGAGCATCAGACTGCGCATGGCCGACGGCGCCGGCGTCGAGCAGAGCGAGTTCTCGCGCATTGCCAGGGGTTCGGGCCTGATGCCCCGCCTCGATGCCGCCCGCATGCTGCGTGCTGCCCGCGTCGCACGGCGGCTTGGCGAGCGCGGCCGGCAAGGGTCGGTGCTGACCGCGCTGGCCGGCGAATCGCTGACCGATGCCGACTTTCTCGATTCCGCCGCGCTGCAACCCGGCTCCGACGGACGCATCAGCCTCGTGCTGTCGTTCACGCAAAGCGACGTGCGCACCTTCACGCCCGTGCATGCCGAGGCGGTGGGCACCATGGCCGCCAGCGGCTTCGGCTTCGCGCTCGAGGACGTCACCGACCTCGACATGGACTTCGGGGCGCTGAAGGCGATGGGCTTCGAGTTCGTCAAGCTCGACGCGCCGCTGTTCCTCGAAGGGCTGCCGACGTCTGCCGGGCGTATCCCGGCCTCCGACATCTGCCGCTACCTGGCGGAGTTCGGCCTCACCCTCATCGTCGGCCGCATCGAGGACGACTGGCTGCTTGCCCGCATCCTGGGCTTCGGCGTGCTGCTCGGCCACGGCACCCTGTTCGGCGGGCCGAAGCTGGTGAAGCCCGAGATGGTCTCCGACCGCGGCTCTGCGGCAGCTTGATTGCCGCTCCGCTGCCCGCTAGTGTCCTGATCGCGAAATTCGTCTCGTTGTGCGGCTTGCTCGGAACGAATTTCGCGATCTGAAGGACACTGAAAAACATGGCCTAGTGTGATTTAGATCGAGAAGTCCGCATCCGAACCTTGCCTAGCGCGATGTAGCGGACTTCTCGATCATCACACTAGGGGATGACCGATCATGTCTTCGGCCATCCCCATCCTCTCCTCGATTTCCGCGCTCGTCTCCACCAGCGAGGCGTGGATTGTCGACATCTGGGGCGTGATGCACAACGGTGCGCGCGCCCATCCCTCCGCGGTTCAAGCCTGCATCAGGTTTCGCGCCGCCGGCGGCACCGTCGTGCTGCTGTCCAATGCGCCGCGGCCCTTCAGCGCCGTCGTGCCGCATATGACTTCGCTCGGTGTCGACCCACAGGGCTACGACGGTGGCGTCACCTCGGGCGATGCCACGCGCGACTTGATCACAGGATGGCGGGGCAGGCGGATTCTCCACATCGGCCCCGAGCGCGACAAGGGCCTGTTCGACGGCTTCGATGTCCGTCTCTCCCCCCGAGGAAGCTGATGCGGTGGTCTGTTCGGGCCTCTACGACGACACCAAGGAAACCCCCGCCGATTACGCCGAGCTGCTCACCTCGCTCGCGGCCCGCGGTCTGCCCATGATCTGCGCCAATCCCGACATCGTCGTGGAGCGCGGCGACAAGCTCATCTACTGCGCCGGCGCACTCGCCGCCGACTACGAAGCCAGAGGCGGAAAAGCGATCTACGCCGGCAAGCCGCACGCCCCCATCTACCAGCGCACGCTCAACGAGATTGCGCGGCTCAAGGGGCGTCCAGTCGCCAGGGAGAAAATCCTCTGCATCGGCGACGGCGTCGAGACCGATCTCAAGGGCGCGCACGGCGCAGGCCTGCGCTCGGTGTTCATCGCCAGCCCGATTTTCGCGCCCGACGGCCTCGACGCGGCCGTGCTGGAGAAACTGTTCGCCGCCACCCCATTCGCGCCAGTCGCGGCTCTGCCGGCGCTGGTCTGGTAGGTCGCCCAGCCGCAGTAGGTAGGTCGGGTTAGCGCGGCCACCACCGCCGAGATGGCGCCGAGACGATCATCCGCGCGTAACCCGACATCGCGGAACTCACCAGAGCGCGAGCAGCGCCCCGCCGATCACCGAATCGCGGCTGTGCCGACCAAGCCGACAAGCAGCCGCATGGCGAGCCTTCCGCGACGCTCCTTCGATTCCAAGGCGTCGAGCAGCGCATCCTGCTCCCCCTCGCTCATCCTCTGCCATTCGTCGAACGCTGGGAACGACGGTGCCGCCCTCGGCATGGGATCTCTCCATCTCCGCCTTCACCCGATGCTGTGCCTCGATCGCATCGGCCGAATCGGATTCAACGGGATCGCTCGGCGGCAGCCTTGCATGCGCACCTACACCGTCAGCACGATCTTGCCGACGTGCTGGCTCGTCTCCAGCCGCCGATGCGCGTCCGCCGCCTGGGCGAGCGGGAAGGTCGAATCCATCACCACCTTGACCTTGCCCGCCGCGAACAGCGGCCACACCTTGCTCTCCAGCGCGCGGGCGAAGCCCGCCTTCACCTCGCGCGTGCGCGGCCGCAGCGTCGAGCCCGTCAGCGTCACGCGCTTCATCATCAGCCGCGCGATGTTGATCTTGACGTCGGCGCCGCCGAGCGTGGCGATCTGCACGATGCGGCCGTCCTCGGCCGCGGCAATGATGTTCTGCCGATGTAGTCGCCGCCCACCATGTCGAGGATCACGTCGACGCCCTTGCCGCCGGTCGCCTCCTTGGCCGCCGCCACGAAGTCCTCCGTCTTGTAGTTGATCGCCCGGTCGGCGCCGAGGTCGAGGCAGGCCTTGCACTTGTCGGCCGAGCCGGCAGTCGCGAGCACGCGCGCGCCGAACGCCTTGGCGAGCTGGATCGCCGTTGTGCCGATGCCGCTGGTGCCGCCGTGCACCAGGAACCACTCGCCGGACTTCAGCCCGCCGCGCTCGAACACGTTGTTCCACACCGTGAAGAACGTCTCCGGCACGGCGGCCGCCTTGCACCATGTCGAGCCCGCCGGGAACGGGCAGCGCCAGCGGTTTCCTCCGCGATGCAGTACTGGGCATAGCCGCCGCCGTTGACCAGCGCGCACACGCTGTCGCCCACCTTCCAGCGCGTGCACGCCCGCGCCGACCTCTGCGACCGTGCCGGCAATCTCGAGCCCCGGCAGCGGCGAATGGCCGGGCGGCGGCGGATAGACGCCCATGCGCTGCGCCACGTCGGGCCGGTTGACGCCCGCTGCCGCCACCTTGACCAGAACCTGCCCGGGCCCCGGCTTGGGCGTCGGCACGCTCGTCGGCTTCAGCACGTCCGGCCCGCCGGGAGTGCTGATGGCGACCGCGGTCATGGTCTGGGGCGTGCTCGACATGGTCGCTCCTGTAGACGGCTGTGCGGGTGGGCTTGCCTCACATGCCCGAGGGCGCAGGTTGAGACAAGGGGCAATACGTGCCACCTTGCGGGCTGGCAGCAACCGGCGGGAGCGTAGCGGGCCATGGACTGGGACGACCTGAAGCCGAAGCCGGCACCGACCGTTGTGCTGGGCGAAAGCCTGGAAACCCTCTCAATCGCCGAGCTCGAGGCACGCATCGCCGCCCTGACCGCCGAGATCGAGCGCGTGCGCCAGGAGCTGCAGGCCAAGAAGGCGCACGAGGCGGCGGCGGCTGCAGTTTTCAAGCGCTGACCGCGACGCTACAGTCAGGCGCCCATGAACCCCAAACTCATTCCGCTTTTGGCATGTTGCTGCCACCGTTTTGGTCGTCGCCAGCGGCGTTATCGAGGTTGATGCGGCCGACCCCGACCGAGCAACCGATCGAGAGAAAGAAGAAGTCCGTAGCCTCCAACACCTCCAAGCAGCCGGACCCTCCGTGCACTATCAAACGCGCGCCGTTCGGCGGCACGCAAGCCTCGCTGCTGAGGGTGATGAAGGGCAAGGTGGCGCACTACGTCGTGCTCGACCCTCCGGCCGGCAACCCGATGGCGCCGTTCTACCAGCGCGACTGGCTCGACGCGACCTACGGCCGTGCAGCCTGTCGTGATCGGTGATTTCTCGACCGTTGAGGCAGCGGTCATGCGGGCAGCAAGCCTGTGCAAGCGCAACTCAGCTGCCTCCCTCGACGCCGCTTTGGCGCAGCCTTTACCGTTCGTTATCCAATCCGAGGCACAATGACGCAATCCAGCCATCTGGATCCGAGTGGCCCTGTCCACTCTGTTTGACGCCTCCCTGTTAACTATTGAGCCGCCTTTCAGGCGGCTCCTTTTTTTGGTCCGCGGGCCTCTCCCCGCCCGCTGCTCGCCAAAGAAAAATGCGCGCTCCTTTCCCCGCCCCCCTGCACCCGTGTTCAACTGCGGTCAATCGAATTGACGCCGCACGAGCACTCGCACGATGGACGCAACCAGCAATCTCAACCTCCCCTACATCGCGGCCGCGCCAGGCCCAGAAGCACGTCACCCACAACGAGGCCATGCGCGCGCTCGACGCCCTCGTGCAGCTGATGGTGCTCGACAAGGACCTCGCCGCCCCTCCGGGCTCGCCCGCCGACGGCGACCGCTACATCGTGGCGGCGAGCCCCACCGGCGCCTGGGCCGGCCAGGCCGGCAAGATCGCGGCCTACCAGGACGGCGCCTGGGCGTTCTACGCGCCGCGCGAGGGCTGGCTCGCCTGGGTCGCCGACGAGGACAAGCTCTACGTCTGGAGCGGCAGCGGCCTGGGCCGAATTCGCCGGCGGCGGCGGCGGCCTCGCCAACGTCGTGGAGGACGCCACGCCCGCAGCTCGGCGGCGACCTCGACGCCAACGGCCACAGCATCGGCTTCGACAGCGGCACCGGCATCACCGACGACGCCGGCAACGAGCAGATCGTCTTCCACAAGACGGCGAGCGCAGTCAATCAGGTCGGCGTCACCAATGCCGCCACCGGCAGCGCGCCGCAGATCGCCGCCGAGGGCGGCGACACCAACATCGACCTCACGCTCGCCGGCAAGGGACACGGCACACCCGAAGGCCGCCCTGTTCGGCGATCAACGCATCGGCCGACACGACCACCAGGTTCGCGCTGGCAGCGGCCGCCTCGCTCTTCAACCACGCCGGCGCTGGCCACCAGCACAAGATCAACAAGAACGCGGCGGGCGATACGGCGAGCCTACTGTTCCAGACCGGCTTCTCCGGCCGCGCCGAGATGGGCACCACGGGCGACGACAATTTCCACTTCAAGGTCAGCGCCGACGGTTCGGCCTGGAACGAGGCCATCGTCGTCGATCGCAGCACCGGCCGCGTGTCGCTCCCCGCCACCCCCCAGCTCGCCACGCTCACCTTCGTCATCGACGGCGGCGGCGCCGCCATCGCCACCGGCATCAAGGGCGACCTCGAAATTCCCTTCGCCTGCACCATCAACCAGGTCACGCTGCTCGCCGACCAGTCGGGCTCCATCGTCGTCGACATCTGGAAGGACAGCTACGCCAACTACCCGCCGACAGGTGCCGACAGCATCACAGCATCAGCCAAGCCCACCATCTCCAGCGCCTCCAAATCGCAGGATGCCATCCTGACCGGCTGGACCACCGCCATCGCTGCCGGCGACACCCTGCGCTTCAATGTCGACAGCGCCACCGCGATCCAGCGCTGCACAGTGGCGCTCAAGGTGACGAAGAGCTGAGCTATGCCCGGCATCGACGCCTTCATCAACTCCTCTACTGCAGTTTGACGGAGCCGATTGATGGCAGAAGAACGGCTATGGCCCACCAATCCCACGCCGGCAACTCAAGACAATACCGAGATCAATGGTCTCAACTGGAGCAACGGGCTTCTCTTCAAGCCGCTCGTGAGCGGCTACATCAAAGGCGCCTATGTCTGGATACCGCGCAATCCAGGAACCACGTGCACGTTGAAGCTGTACCAGTCCACTGCTCCGCTGTTCAGCGGGGCTAACGACACCCTCATCGCCAGCAAGGTGATGACGCTCGGGGGTGGCACGCCGAACTGGCAGCGCTTCGATTTCGACGCTCCGGTGTGGGTGCAGGCCAACACCGTTCTGTGCATCTATTGGCACCAGGCGCCGGGCGACAATTCCTATGGGTACACGAATCCTATTTCTCGGCCGGCGTGACCACCGGCAACCTGTACGCCTACAGCCATACGGAAGGCGATGCGCTCACCGGCTTTGGCGGCAATGGCGTTTGGGAGTTCAACCAGGCGGCCACCGTGGTGCCGCGTACCGGCGAGAGCGGGCGCAACTTCTGGGTCGACCCGATCTTCGATGTGGACACCGGCGTCTCGTTGGTGGAGCAGCGGCTGCTGCTGAACCTGGACGGCACGGATGGCTCAACCTCCATCGTCGAACTCCTCGAGCTACGTTCATGCCTGCGCGGCAGTGGGCGATGCGCAGATCGACACGGCGCAATTCAAGTTCGGCGGCGCGGCGCTTCTCCTCGATGGCAACGACGCAGTCGAGATGCCCAACTCGCATCTGTGGAAGCTGCCTGATGATTTCGTCTTCGACTGGTGGGTGAGGCTGTCTTCGCTCCCGTCCGTGGCTGGGTCGTGTTGGAATTTCGGCAACGCCGGGGAGATCGGCGGCGGCTATCCGAACGGCAGCCGCAGCCAAGACGTCGGCATCTGGTCGGATGGGAAGCTGTACTTTTTCGACCGACCCAGCTCCCAGCATTTCGTCAAGGGCGCAACGGCGATGACCACGGGTGTGTGGTACCACATAGCCATCGTGTGCTCCTCGGACGTGATCCGCATCTTCCTCGATGGCGTGCAGCACGCGAGCGGGGATGGTTTCTATACGGACGGCGACATCGACGCGACCGCCATTCGCGACAGGTTCAATGGGATTGGTTGGCGCATCGGCGCTAGATACGGCGACGACACGCATGGCGTTGTTGGTTGGATTGACGAGTATCGCGTGCACATCGGCACTGACGGGGGCTGGTTCGACGGGTTCACGCCTCCGTCGGCTGCCTATTCGGCTGGCGCGCCGCGCTCGCAGGCAGCAATCATGGGCTGACGAACGCGCTTCCCTTGCACGTGCATGCCGTGGTGTGCTCTCTGACCGCTCTGGCAGACAAAAGGAGCCCGTGCGGCCCCATGAAAACGCTCCTGAGCTGGAGCACGGGCAAGGACTTCGGCCTGGACGCTGCATGTGCTGCGGCGGCAGCCCGGCGTGGACGTGGTCGGCGCTGGTGACCACCATCAACGCGGCGTTCGACCGCGTCGCCATGCACGGCGTGCGCCGTAGCCTGCTCGAGGCCCAGGCGGACGCCGCCGGCCTGCCGCTGTTCGTGCTGCCGATCCCCCATCCCTGCCCGAACGAGGACTACGAGCGCATCATGGGCGAGTTCGTGGCCCGGCAGGCGCGGCAGGGCGTCGAGGCCATGGCCTTCGGCGACCTGTTCCTGGAGGACATTCGCCGCTATCGCGAGGCCAGAGCTCGCCGGCACCGGTATTGCGCCGCTGTTCCCGCTATGGGGCATCCGCCACTGCCGGCTCGCGCGCGACATGATCGCGGCGGGCCTCGAGGCCGACGTCGCCTGCGTCGATCCGCGCAAGCTGCCCGAGCGCTTCGCCGGCCGCGCTTTCGATGCCGCGTTGCTGGCCGAACTGCCGCCGGCGTCGATCCCTGCGGCGAGAACGGCGAGTTCCACACCTTCGCCTGCGCGCGGCCCGATGTTCCTCCGCCCATCCCGGCTCGCGCTCGGCGAGATCGTCACCCGCGACGGCTTCGTCTTCTGCGACCTTACCCCCGCGGCCGGCGTTAGCGAGGCAAGCCATGCCGCGGAGGGCCGCTGCGCATTGTCAGCCTGATCGCCAGCGCCACGGAGATCGTGTGCGCGCTGGGGCGCCGCGACTGGCTGGTCGGCCGCAGCCACGAATGCGACTTCCCGCCCGACGTGGCCGCCCTGCCGGCGCTGACGCAGCGAAGTTCAAGGTCGAGGGCACCAGCGCCGAGATCGACGCGCGCGTGCGCGCCATCGTGCGCGACGGCCTCTCGGTCTATCGGGTCGACGGCGAGGCGCTGAAGGCGCTGGCGCCCGACGTGATCGTCACCCAGGACCACTGCGAGGTGTGCGCGGTCAGCCTGACCGACGTGGAGGCCGCGACCTGCACCTGGACCGGGCGGCCGGTCGAAGATCGTCTCGCTGAAGCCCAACTCCATCGCCGACGTCTACGCCGACATCCGCCGCGTGGCGCGTCGCCCTCGACGCGCTCGAGGCCGGCGAGGCGCTGGTCGCGCGACATGCAGCGCCGCCTCGACGCGGTCGCGCGCGCAGGTGGCCGGCCGGCGCGCGGCCGCGCGTGGCCTTCATCGAGTGGGTGGAGCCGCTGATGGCCGGCGGCAACTGGATGCCGGAGCTGATCGAGGTCGCCGGCGGCCACAACCTGTTCGGCATGCCGGCAAGCATTCCGACTGGATGCAGTGGGAGGAGCTGGTTGCCGCCGACCCCGAGGTGATCGTCGTGGCGCCCTGCGGCTATGGCCTCGAGCGCTGCCTGCAGGAGCTGCCGCTGCTGGAAGCCAAGCCCGGCTGGGCCAGCCTCGCCGCCGTGCGCAACGGCCGCGTCTACTTCGCCGACGGCAATGCCTACTTCAACCGCCCCGGCCCCCGCCTCGCCGACAGCGCCGAGATGCTGGCGGAGATGCTGCACCCCGAGGTGGCCGCGCCGAAGCACGAGGGAACGGCTTGGGTGCGTGCTCCCTCTCCTCACACTTCAGTGGGGAGAGGGCCGGGGTGAGGGGCAGCCCAGAATTCATCGCACCGTTTGTGGCCGCCCCTCACCCTGCCCACTCCCCGCAAGCGGCGAGAGGAAACACTCACGCCGCGTCGGCCCGTAGTAGAGCATCGACACGTGCTCGGCCTCGGCGAAGAACAGCCAGCGCTCGACGACCAGGCCGAGCGCCATCGACAGCGCCGCCAGCAGCGCCCCGCCGATCGCCGCCGCCGCGTCGGCACCAGCGTCAGCAGCGGCCGGCGATCGGCACAGCGAACGCCAGCAGCAGCACCAGCTGGCGCAGCTTCTCGGCATGCTTGCGCGCGATGCGGTAGCCCATCTCGCGCATGACGTAGTTGGGCTCGGTATGCGGCGGCTCGAGCGGGCGCACCTGTGCCGAGGCAGCCGAGCCCGGTCGCCGTCTCGACGGTGTGCTGCGCGCGGCTCCGCCGTCGATGCGCGCCAGTAGCGCCAGCTTCAGCGCCGCCGCCACCAGCAGGCACGCGAGCGCCAGCAGCGCCGGCCAGCGCGGTCGATCGCCGAAGAGCGCCAGCAGCAGGTCGAGCAGCACCGCGCCGCTGGCAGGCCGAGCGCGAGGTAGATCGGCGCCGTCAGCGGCTGGTGCCACTGCCGGATCGTGCGCAGCGAGGCGTAGATCATGCCGGTGGCGAACAGCGTCGACGACCGCGCACGAGCGCCGTCAGCAGCGCGCCGCAGCGCGAGCCGCCTGCGCGTCCGACCAGCACCCAGCCGAGGCGAGCAGCCCGGCCGGCACGTAGGTGAGCACCGCCAGCACGCCCTCGCGCGACAGCCAGGACGTGCGCCACTGCGAGAACGCGCGCCAGGCGCGCTCCGGCCTGCCCGAGATGCGCAGTCGAGGAGAGCAGCCCCGCGGTGATCAGCGCCAGCGCCAGCCCGAAGCCTGCGAGGCCGAGCCAGCGCTCGCGCGGCGACCACGCCGCCAGCAGCGCCGGCCAGCGCCAGCCAGCGCCAGCAGGCCGTAGCCGGCGCCGGAGGCGGTGGTGAAGAAGATGACGGAGAGGCGGGGTGCATGGTGCGTCGATCAGCGGACAGCATCCGGTCGACCCAGGCGAACAGGCGCTCGGCCGCGGCGCCTGCCGCAGGCCGCGGCGCCGGCGCCGGCGCCGGCGGCGAGCCCGCCGGCCTCCGCCGCGCGCATCGCGACGCTGCCGCGGCGGCAGGTACTTGTTGACCGGCTTGTAGCCGAGCTCCGGCATCAGGTCGAAGCCGCCGCGCTCGGCGACCAGCTGCGAGACCGCGCTGTCGGGATCGCCGAGGTCGCCGAAATGCCGCGCGCCGGTCGGGCAGGCGCGCACGCAGGCCGGCACGCGGTCCTCCGGCCGAGCGTCTCGTTGTAGATGCGGTCGACGCACAGCGTGCATTTCTTCATCACGCCGTGCGTCGTCGTCGTACTCGCGCGCGCCGTAGGGGCAGGCCCAGGAGCACAGCTTGCAGCCGATGCAGATGTCCGGGTTCGACCAGCACGATGCCGTCCTCGGCGCGCTTGTAGGAGGCGCCGGTCGGGCAGACCGTGACGCAGGCCGGCGTCTCGCAGTGCAGGCACGAGCGCGGGAAATGCACGGTGCGGCTCGCCGCCGCCCTCGCCCGACCTCGTAGGCTGTGCACGCGGTTGAACCAGACGCCGTGCGGATCGGCGCCGTAGGGCTCGCTGGTCGGTCAGCGGCGCGGAATAGCCGCCGGTGTTCCATTCCTTGCAGCTCGTCGCGCAGGCCTGGCAGCCGACGCAGGTGTCGAGGTCGATGACGAGGCCGAGCTTCTTCGTCGGGCGTCTCGGGCAGCGCGGTCATGCCGCTCCGCGAACCGCGCCGCTGCGGGCACGTCCGGCGCATCGGGCTGCGGACAGCGCGGCCGAGCGTGGCCTGGCTTCGTCGTCCTCGTCGGCGGCGCTTTCTCGACCCGCACGCGCAGGTCGTACCAGGCGGCCTGCCCGGTGACCGGGATCGGTGTTGGAGTAGCGATAGCCGCCCGCGCTGCTCGGGCAGCAGCTCGGAGATCAGGTGGTTGAGCAGGAAGCCGCGCGTCGCCTCCGGCGCGTCCGGCGCCAGGTTCCAGGCGCCCGCCCGCTTGCCGATGGCGTTCCAGGTCCACACCGTGTCGGGGTTGACGCCGTCCATCAGCTTCACCTGCGCCTTCACGCGGCCGATGCGGCTCGATGATCCACACCCAGTCGTCGTCGGCGATGCCGAGCTCGGCCGCGCGGCGCGCGGTTCATGTACAGCCGGTTGGCGCCGTGGATCTGCCGCAGCCAGGCGTTCTGCGAGCCCCACGAGTGGTACATCGCCATCGGCCGCTGCGTGATCGCGTGCAGCGGGAAGCTCGCGCGGTCCGTGGCGCGCTCCTCGAACGGCGCGTACCAGATCGGCAGCGGATCGAAGTAGGTGGCGATGCGCTGGCGGTGCCCTTCCGGCGGCTGCACCGCGCCGTGCCCCTGCGCGGCGAGCCGGAACTTCTGCATCGGCTCGCTGTAGAGCTGGAAGATCACCGGCGTGGTCGTCGAGCCGGAAGCCCTTGTCCACCGCCCAGTCGAGGTAGTCGCGGTTGGCGTGCTTGAAGTAGCGCATGTGCGGCCGGCAGGTGGTGCAGATGGAAGCACCCCTGCGCCATGTAGGCGTCGAGCTGGCGCGGGTTGGGCGCGCCGCGCGCCGTACTCGTCGCCGTTCGGCCCGCGAAATCCCGCCAGCGGGCCGATGCCCGGCCGCCGCTCGTGGTTGACGATGTAGTCGGGATAGCCGCCGGGAAACTTCGGCGCGCCGTCGCTCGTCACCATGCCGGGCAGGCCGAGCCGCGCGCCGAGATCGAGCAGCACGTCCTGGAACGGCCGCACGTCGCGGTCGGGCTTCACGACCGGATGGCGGATGGCATCGCCCGGCGCCGTCGGGCTCGGAGATCGGCCGGTCGAGCAGCGAGATGCAGTCCCAGCGCTCGAGATAGGTCGTGTCCGGCAGCACCAGGTCGGCGTAGGCCACCGTCTCGGAGGCGTAGGCGTCGGAGTAGATCACCTTCGCGGATCCTGTATTCGCCGGTCGCCGGGTCCTTCTCGGTCAGGTGCGCCAAGGTCGCCGGCAGGTTCATGGCCGAGTTCCAGCCCATGTTGGCCATGTACATGAACAGCACGTCGATCGGGTAGGGATCGCCCTTGGCGGCGTTGGCGATCACCATGTGCATCAGCCCGTGCGCCGAGAGCGGCGCATCCCAGCTGAAGGCCTTGTCGATGCGCTGCGGCGTGCCGGCGGCATCGACCAGCAGGTCGTCCGGCCCGGTGGGGAAGCCCAGCGGCGGGCCCGGCAGCGGCTGCATCGGCCGCACGTCGCCCGGCTTGCCGCGCGGCTTGAGGAACGGCGGCGCCAGCTTGGGATACGGCGTCTTGTAGCGGAAGCCGCCGGGGCAATCGATCGAGCCGAGCAGGATCTGCAGCACGTGCAGGATGCGGCAGGAGTGGAAGCCGTTGCTGTGGGCCGAGATGCCGCGCATGGCATGCATGCCGACCGGCCGGCCGATCATCTTCTCGTGCCGCTGGCCCTTCCAGTCGGTCCAGGGGATGTCGAGGACCACTTCCTCCTTGAACGCTGCATGCGCCAGCTCGGCGGCGATGCGCCGGATGGTGGCGGCCGGCACGCCCGTCTCCTTCTCGGCGCGCTCGGGCGAATAGTCCTGCGACAGGAAGCGCTCGGCCAGCAGCTGGAACACCGGCACCGCCTCGCGCCCGTCGGCAAGCTTGAACGTGCCCGACAGCGCCGGCTTCAGCGCCTGCCTCGAGCCCGCTCTTGAGCGCGCCTGTAGCCTTGTCGTGCACCAGCGGATTGCCGGCGGCGTCGCGCGCGAACAGCCCGTCGTCCGCCTTGCCGGGATCGCGGATCACCAGCCAGGGCGCGTTGGTGTAGCGCACCAGGTACTCGACATCGATCTGCTCGGTCGTCAGCAGCTCGTGCACCAGCGCGCCGGCGAACAGGCCGTCGGTGCCGGGCCTGATGCCGATCCATTCGTCGGCAATCGCGTTGTAGCCGGTGCGCACGGGGTTCACCGACACCACCTTCACGCCGCGCTTCTTCAGCTTGCCGAGCGCGATCTTGATCGGGTTCGACGCGTGATCCTCGGCGACGCCGAACAGCATGAAATAGCGGGTGTGGTCCCAGTCGGTCTCGCCGAACTCCCAGAACGAGCCGCCGAAGGTGTAGAGCCCCGCCGCCGCCATGTTGACCGAGCAGAAGCCGCCGTGCGCGGCATAGTTGGGCGTGCCGAACTGCATCGCCCACCAGCCGGTCAGCGCCTGGCTCTGGTCGCGGCCGGTGAAGAACGCGAGCTTCCTCGGATCGCGCTGGCGCACCTCGCCGAGCCACTGCGTGGCGAGTGCCAGCGCCTCGTCCCAGCCGATCTCCTTGAACTCGCCCGAGCCGCGCGGGCCGACGCGCAGCAGCGGCGCCCGCAGCCTGGCCGGCGAGTAGTGCTGCATGATGCCGGCCGAGCCCTTGCCGCACAGCACGCCCTTGTTGACGGGGTGGTCGCGGTTGCCGTCGATGTAGCGGACACGCCCATCCTTCAGGTGCACGCGGATGCCGCAGCGGCACGCGCACATGTAGCAGGTCGTGGTCTTGATCTCGTCGGCGGAGGGCACCGACAGGGCAATCTCTGGCTCAGTCGACAAGGGCGGCACAGGCCTTTCGCGTTCTTGGGCCAGCGGCATCGACCCGAGCATGCGCCGGAATGTTTAGTTCCCACCGGCGCAGCTGCCAACAGTTGCATGCCATGGCAGGGCGTCACAGGAGAATTATCAACCAGGAATAGCGGCGCTGGTTAGCGTGTGGCATTGATTCTGCCCGGCAATTCTCGGGCGTCGGCTGGGGGCAAATCCGCCCCGCAAGACCGAGGGGTGGCCGCGCTTTGCCGCAGCCTGGCGCATGCCGTAGCATGTGGCCTCACTTGGCTCTGGGGTGCTGACATGCGCAAACTTCTACTGGCAGCTCTGCTGTGCTGGCTCGGCTCCTGGCGCTGCGACCGCCGATCCGAACCGCCCCATCGTCGATGCGCACATCCACTACAGCCACGACACCTGGGATGTCCTGCCGCCACCAGAGGCGGTGGCCGTGCTGCGCAGGCCGGCGTCAAAAAGGCGATGGTCTCGAGCTCGAGCGACGACGGCACGCAGATGCTCTACAAGGCCGCCCCCGACCTGATCGTGCCGGTGCTGCGACCCTACCGCCGCCGCGGCGAGATCGGCTCCTGGGTGCGCGACCCCTCGATCATCCCGCACGTGGAAGCGCGGCTCAAGGCCAACACCTACGCCGGCATCGGCGAGTTCCACGTGTTCGGCGCCGACGCAGACCTGCCCGTGATGCGCCGGCTGGTGGAGCTGGCCAAGGAGCGCAAGATCTTCCTGCACGCCCATTCCGACGCCGACGCGGTGGAGCGTATCTTCAAGCAGGACCCGGGCGCGCGCGTGCTGTGGGCGCACTCGGGCTTCGATCAGCCCGACAACGTCCGCGCCATGCTCGCCAAGCACAAGATGCTGTGGGCCGACCTCGCCTTCCGCAACGACTACGCGCCGGGCGGCCGGCTCGACGATGCCTGGCGGCAGCTGATCGTCGATTTCCCCGACCGCTTCATGGTGGGCACCGACACGCCCTCACCCGAGCGCTGGTACTACGTGGTGGAGCACGCGAACTTCTCGCGCAAGTGGATCGCGGGCCTCCCTGCCGACATCGCCGACAACGTCGCCTTCCGCAACGCCGAGCGCCTCACCGCGTGGGCGATGGGGCAGAAGGTGGGGCAATGAGCGGAGGCGCCATAGCGCTGGTTACCGCCATTCTGGCCACGGTCGCGCTCAGCTCGCTGGCATTCGCCTGCCCAACGCCCGAGCAGGGCTTCCAGCGCCTTGCCTCGGCCGATGCCGAGGTTGCCTATCGCTGGGAACCTGCCGAGCTGAAAGTCGGTCACTTCTTCGCCGCCGAGGTGGTTGCCTGCCGCGCCCCCAACTCCGAGCCGGTGCGCGAGATCCGCCTCGACGCCACCATGCCCGCGCACGGCCACGGCATGAACTACCGCCCATCGGCAGCGCAGACGGCTCCCGGCCACTACAAGTTCACCGGGCTAATGCTGCACATGGCCGGTACTTGGCGCGTCACTATCGACCTCGTGCAGGGCAACAAGCGCACTCGCCTGACGCACGACGTCAAGCTCGCGCCGTGACCAGGCTGCGGCACGCTTCGCTCATCGCTCTCGCCTGCGCGTTGATCATTGCGAGCGTTCTTCCCGCAACTGCTCAATCCCTTGCGTTTACCGACGCGGAGCGCACGGCAATCCTGGCGGACGGGCCCTGGCCTCAGCCCATGCCGCCCGACCCCAGCAACCGCGTATCGGGCAAGCCGCAAGCAATCGCGCTGGGCCGGAAACTGTTCTTCGACAAGGGCCTGTCCATCGATGGGCAGCGCTCCTGCGCCACCTGCCACGAACCCGCCAAGGCCTTCGCCGACGGCCGCCCACGCAGCATCGGCCGCGCCGTGGTCGACCGCAACGCCATCGCTCTCGCCAACCTGCGCCTCAACCGCTGGTTCGGCTGGGCTGGCGCCGCCGACAGCCTGTGGGCGCAAAGCATTCGCCCGATCCTGGACGCCAAGGAGCTCGGCCTCTCGCCTGCGGAACTGCGCACGCGGGTGACTGCAGACGCTGCGCTCGCCGCAGCCTATGCGCAGGTGTTCGGCTCCGCAGCTATGGGCAATGTCGCCGAGCTGGTGCTGGTAAACGTCGCCAAGGCGCTTGCCGCCTTCCAGGAAACAATCGTCACGGGCCGCACGCCCTTCGACGACTTCCGCGACGCGCTGGAGCGCGGCGATGGTGCCGCCATGGCTCGCTATCCCTTAGCCGCGCAACGCGGCCTGCAAATCTTCGTCGGTAAGGGCACCTGCAACGCCTGCCACCTCGGCCCCAACTTCACCAGCGGCGAGTTCGAGGACGTGGGCATCCCCTATTTCGCCGAGAAGGGCCGCGTGGACCAGGGACGGTTCGGCGGCATCGCCGCCTTGCAGTCGAACCCCTTCACGCTGCTCGGCCCCTACAACGACGATCCTGAGAGGGCGCCCGGCATCGCTACCCGCCACGTCGAGCAGCTGCACCGCAACTGGGGCGAGTTCCGCGTACCCTCGCTGCGCAACGTCGCGCGCACCTCGCCCTACATGCACGACGGCAGCCTCGCCGCGCTCGCCGACGTGGTGCGGCACTACTCCGAGGTGAGCGAGGAGCGCCTTCACGGAATGCCCGGTCAGCGTCTCGTGCGGCCGCTGCGGCTAACGCCCGAGGAACAGGCCGACCTGGTGGCGTTCCTGGAGACGCTGTCGGGCGAGGTGGCCGTCGCGCACTGACCGCTCTGGCCGCTCACTGCGCGGCAGATCAATGCACGCCGTCGTGCAGGCCCTCGTTGGCAAAGCCCTGGAAGGGCCGCTGCGCCAGGCGGGAGTTGGAATAGCGCCCATCGTGCGTGACCTCCGGACCGAGCCACGGCGGCCGCGTGAAGGTCTGCTGCTCGTGATCCAGCTCGATCTCGGCGATGACGAGACCCGCGTTCTCGCCCTCGAAGACATCGACCTCCCACATCGAGCCATCGTGCCGCACAAGGTGCCGGACCTTGCTCAGCAGATGCCCTTCGCGCATGTCGAGAAGGAACAGCCCGTCGTTTACCGGGATCGGATACTCGAACTCCAGACGGCTCGTACGGGCGCTCTGGCTCTTGATCGTGAGCGACGCCGACGTGTCGTCAACGATGCGCACGCGTATCGAGGTCTTGCCCGGACGTGCGAGATAGGCCTGGCGCAGGCGCTTGCGCGCTACGACAAGCGACTTCCAGTCCTCGCTCTTAACGAGGAACTTGCGCTCGATCTCGATTGCCATGCCGCCTCTACGCCGGCCTGCTCGCACGAGCCTGTCACTAAACTCCGCCCACCGCAAGATTGCCGCATTGGGCTTCGCTCACTTCCCACAAGCGCCGTGCCGCCTCCGCATCTCGCGCCTCCGTGGCTCGGCAGCCGCAACTGCATGTCGTAGTAGTAGCCGCCGCTGACAACGTTCTCCTGCGGTAGCAAGCCACACCAGCGTCTCCGCTCCGGCCTCGACGCTGCGGGACACCGGCCGGAGCAAGACCATGCCGAGTTGCGCCAGCATTCCGTTGTTGCGATTGAAGTTGCTCGCCACCAGGCCCGGATGAAAGCTCGCCGCCGTGACGCCGCTGCCCTCCGAGCCGCCGCGCCAGCTCCGACGTGAACAGGACGTTGGCGAGCTTCGTCTCGCCGTAGCGGCCGAAGGCGCGATAGCTGTGCTCGGCATCGAGGTCGTCGAAGGGAATGCGAGCTCCATTATGGGCGCCGGAGGCGGTGGTGATGACGCGCGCCGGAGCGCTGTTCTTGAGCCTTTCCAACAGCAAGGAGGTGAGGAGAAACGGCGCGAGGTGGTTGAGCGCCCAGGTCAACTCGATGCCGTCCACGCTCAGTTGCAGACGCGAGAACATGGCCCCGGCGTTGTTCGCCAGCACATCGAGCTTCGGGAAGCGGTCCAGGACTTCCGCCGCCAGCTTGCGCACGGCCGCCTGCGAGGAGAGGTCGGCGATGAAAGTCTCCACCGCGCCACCCTTGCCGGATGTTTTCAGGCGCGCGGCCACCGCTCGTGTGCGGGCCTCGTCGCGGCCGACGATGCCGACGTTCCAGCCGCGCGCGGTTAGCACCTCGGCCGCGGCGAGGCCGATGCCGTTGGTGGCGCCGGTGATGAGGATCTGCTTGGACATGGTCGCGCCAACCTGTGCACGGCGTGCTCGCCGAAGCAACTGCCGCTACTCGGTGCGATCCTTGTAGGCCTCGGCGGCGATCCATGCGGCAAACGCAGGAGCCACAGCCGCGCCGGTTACCAGCCGGTCCCGCCAGCCGGCATCGGCGGCGCGCACGATCAGCATCCAGCCCGCGCCGAAGGCGTCCTGGTTGAGAAGCTTGGGCTTGCGCACCAGCTCTTCGTTGGACGCCACCACCACGCCGTCGAACGCCGCCCGCGCCGCGCCGACCCACTTGCCGCACTCTATCGTTGCGAACGATCGCTGCGCTTCGAAGTCCTTGCCGACGCGCTTGGGCGTGAACACCAGCACGTCCCCGGCGAGCGCGATCGATATCGGCGTGAAGCCGGCGCGGATCGTTCCATCCTCGAGCGGCTCGTACCAGATCTGGTTGTCGAGATCGTAGTAGAGATGCTCGGGATAGTCCTTGCCATCGACAAGAGCCATCGGCAGGCCTCAGTAGGTGAGCACGCGATAGTCGTCCGACATGATATTCTGCAGCATCGCGGCCGCGCCCATCAGTCCCTTGCACTCGGGTATCAGGTCGGCCTCCGTCATGTCGAACAGGTCGAGATTGGCGGGGCAGGCCCAGAAGCGGGCGCCGTTGCCGTGCGCATCGCGGATCCAGTCGTAGACGGTCTTGGCGTGGCCCGGCTTGATGCGGATCGCCTCGGCCACGCCCTTGCGCATCAGCTTGCCGGCAGTGGCGGCGCAGATCACATCGACCTCGTAGTCCATGGCTGCCGCGACAGCCGCGTGATAGAACGGCGCGCCCAGCTCCTCGGGGTTGCGCGGATCGGTATTCACCAGCACGATCAATAGCTTGTGTGGCATGTCCGACCCCTCAGGCTGGAACGGCGTTGCGGCCGGCCACATAGCGGTCCGTGCCGATCTCGTCGCGCAACAGGGCCTCGCACAGGGTGAGCTCGTCGCTGTGAGCCTGCGCAGGCACCGGCTCACGCCTCAGCGACCTCCGCGAGGCCGATAGCGATGCTCTCCATGATCGCCGGCAGGGCGGGCGCCGTGCCGATCTCGGCTTGCGAGACACGTCACGCGCTCGCGCAACGTAGTCTCGTGCAGGCGCAGCGCGCGAGCCATCGCCGGGACGTCGTCAGCGATCAGCACCGTGCCCTGCAGCACGGCGCTGCGGCCCACGGTGTAGCCGCTGGAGCCCGAGACCTTGCGCCCACCGATCGCGATGTCGTTGGGCGCGCGGAAGCTGGCCTGCACGCCGAGACGCGACAGCCCCGCCGCCACGCCCGCGCAGACGTTGCGCGTGATATCTTCCAGGTCGCCCGCGCCGGCACCGCGATGGACCACCACGTCCCATGCCAGCATGCCGGGGCTCATGTAGACCGCGCCGCCGCCGGTGACACGGCGGGCGATCTCGACGCCGGCGCGCCGGCAGTAGCCCTCATCGGCCGCGCTCTCCACGTCCTGGCCGGCACCCAGCAGGACGCAGGCGGGATAGCGGTGGAAGCGCACGGTATCGGCAGCCTCGCCCTGCGCATGCATCTCTGCGAGCGCGGCAGTCATCGCCACGTTCCAGCGCGCCGGCCGGAGCCCGGTATCGAGAATGCGCAGGGCGGCTTGGCGTTCGGCGTCATGCGTCGGCGATCGGCTCGATCTTGATGCGGCGGCCCAGCGTATCGAAAAAGTGGCCGTCGTTGAGCACCATGCGATCGGCGGTGACCTTGGCTTCCAGCTCGGCGAGGCGCAGGCGCGCGGTGGGGTTGTCGATAGGGCCGCCGTTGCGCGCCTTGGTAGGAAAGAAGGCCGCGCCCTGCCAATCGCGGCCCGAGCCCGCGAACATGATCTTGATCTCCTCCCAGTCCACCTCGCCGCCGATCACGTGCACGTAGGTGGAGCACAACGGCGCCACGCTCCTCTCGCCGATCTCGGTCAGGATGACGAGCGCAGTGAACTCGCCGTGCTGGCGCACCATGTCGGCCAGCCAATCGTCGAAGTCGGTGCGCTCAGAAGTCGACAACGGGCACCTCGGGGAAATACTGGTCGAACAGCGCATAGAACGACTTGCCGTGTGCGCCCTCGAACCAGGCTTCGAACGCTTCGAGCTCGGCCATCACCTCGGCTGGCGCGCTATTCTCCTTGCCGCACAGATGGTTGTGCACGGCCGCCGCCACTGGTTGCAGCCTTGCCAGGATCGCCTCGTGGGCCTCGCTGGCGCCGGTCCAGCCGAGTTCGTCGCGCACGGCCCGCCGCTGGGCCTGCCAGACCTCCTCTGGCTTGCTCTCGGGCGTGCCGGCGTGACCTGCCAGGAGGCGCACCAGGCGCGTGCGGCGGAAGGCGAACGCGCGTTGCCGCTCGAGGCGCTTGACCTGCTCCGTCATCGCCTTGCGCAGGTCCTCCTCGGCGACTTGTGCGGCCTTGGCCGATGCCTCGAAAGCCGCCATCAGGGCTGTTGCGGTTGGCGTCATTGCGATACCTCGTGAGCGGGTGGCGGAGGAGGATGGGAGTCGAACCCACCTGAGACCGTCTGACGGCCCCACCCGGATTTGAAGTCCGGTCGCCCCACCGGGAGCGGGACTCCTCCGTTGTCTGTTTGCGCCGACCTGGGCGCGAAGAACTCGATGCGTGCGGGATTGATGCGGCGCAGATCTTGGCGGCGAATGGTAAACCCGTGCCGGTCGAAAAACTCCAGGATCTGGATCGCCACCTTGCGGCCATTGTCGAGCCGGTCGCGGAAGTCGGCGGCGCTGAATTTGCCTTCCGGCGCGCGGGCGGCGACGTCGATGGCGATCTCGGCCATTTTCTGCACGACGTGGCGCAGGAAGAAGTGGTCGGGCGCGATCTCCTCCACGTCGCCGCGACGGGCCGCCATGCGCATGAGCCGGCGCACGAAGGTTTCGTCGATGCCCATGGCCTTGGCGATGTCGCGCACGCGCGGTGGCCGATATGGCTCGCCAGCGAGGCGCGGGCGGATCAGTTCCCAGATGCGCTCCTCCTCGGCGGAGAACTTGACCTCGTGCCCGGGGCGGCGCACCCACGTGCGGTCGATCGCCACTTCGCCCGCTTCCGCAAGTCCTCGCAGCGCGGCCAGGAAGAGCGGCGCCGGCAAGGCCGGCTTCTGGCCATTGCGCAGCTGCTCGAGGCCGATGCCCGGCAGATCCGGCCGCTCGGCATGGAATGCGTCGAGCGTGCCGCCAACGTAGGTCCGCAGCCGTTGCCAAGTGGCGGGAAGAGCAGCGAAGTGCCTGCCTCCGACCTGCAGAACGATGAGAGCCAGCTTCGATTTCAAGTCATTGGCTGCCCTCGGTCCGAGCGCCCGGTCGCGACAGAAGGCGTCGAAGTCGAGCCATCCAACCTTGCCGGACAAGGCGCTCACCAGCGCATCGGCAGGGTCGCTGCGCGCCAGGGCATCGATCTCGGCGCGTCGCTCGGGCGTGCGCCGCCGACGCTCCGGTGCGCGCAAATCGATCAGGGTGCCGCCGCCGACCGTGCGGCTGGAGGAGGTATCGCGCACGATGAAGCGGTCGCCGACCGCGGCCGCGAGCGGCCGCTCCAGCACGAGCTGCACGTACTCCGTCTCGCCCGGCGCGATCGGCTGTATCGCGCAGCACGACGATGCGGCCCGGCACCTCGGCAGCTGCATGGTGCACCTTGACCGGGAACCATTGGCCGATCGGCTTGGGCTCCGAACGCCAGCACGCGCAGGCTGGCGTCGATCCTGGCGGTGGGCGCGTGCAGCGCCGGGTCGAGCACCACGTCGCCGCGGCGCACCGCCTCCTTGCTGATCCCCGGGCCCGCTCAGCACCAGCGCGCAGCGCTGGCCGGCCTCGCCGCGCTCGACCGGGCTGTTCTGCGCATTGATCGAGCGCACGCGCGCTTCCAGGCCGGACGGGCTGACGATCACCCTGTCGTCGACCCCCACCGACGCCCGACAGCACGGTGCCGGTGACGGCGGTGCCGAGGCCCGGCAGCGTGAAGCAGCGGTCGACGGCGAGGCGGAACAGCCCGGCCTTGGGGCGCGCCGTCACGCGTGCGGCGGCGGCATCGAGATGCGCAGTCAGCTCGGCGAGGCCCTCGCCGGTCACGGCCGACACCGGAACGATGGGTGCACCCTCCAGGCCGGTGCCGGCCAGAACGGCCTCGATGCCCGCGGCCGCGGTGGCGCGCTGGGTCTCGTCCGCCAGATCGCACTTGTTGAGCGCCACCACCCCATGCCGCAGCCCCAGCAGGTCCATGATGGCCAGATGCTCGCGCGTCTGCGGCATGACGCCGTCGTCGGCGGCAACCACCAGGATCACGAAGTCGATGCCGGTGGCGCCGGCCAGCATGTTGTGCACCAGGCCCTCGTGGCCCGGCACATCGACGAAGCCGATGGTCTCGCCGTCGGGCCGCGGCCAGTAGGCGAAGCCCAGATCGATGGAGATGCCGCGCGCCTTCTCCTCCTTGAGCCGGTCGGTGTCGACCCCGGTGAGCCTGCGCACCAGCGACGTCTTGCCGTGATCGATATGGCCGGCGGTACCGACGATCATGGCCCCGCCTCCTCCAGCTCGAGGGGCTGCACCGCGCGGCGCTCGGCCTCGCCGATCTCAGCGGCCGTGCAGCTGTCGCGCACGCCGGAGTAGAAGCGGTCGGCGAACGGGCTGCGCCGCTGCCCGCGCCCGCATCAGCCAGGCGAGCGCGGCGACGCGATCGCGCGCCACGCCGGCGCCCAGATGGTGCGCCGCGCCCGAGCATGGCCTGCCCGTCGGCGTCGCCCAGCAGCGCCGCCTTGCGCCACCAATGAGCGGCGGCAGCCACGTCGCGCTCCACGCCCAGCGCGTTGTTGTGGAGGAGGCCGATGCGGGTCATGGAGGCGGCCACGCCCTGCGCTGCCGCTTCCAGCGCCCAGCGCATGGCCTGCTTGTGATCGGGCTTGCGGTGGTCGCCGTCCGTCAGCAGCCAGGAGAGCATGTCCTGCGCGTGGGCGTCGCCCTGCTGGGCCGCGCGCGCATACCATTCCTCCGCAATCGACGCGGTTGGGCGTGCCGTCCTCGCCGTTGAAGTAGAAGTCGCCCAGCACGCGCTGGGCCAGCGCGTCGCCCGCCTTGGCCGCCGGCGTCAGCCATTTGAGCGCGAGGTCCGTGTCGCGCTCCACGCCCCAGGCATTGACGAAGCAGCGGCCGATCTCGGCCTGTGCGCGTGCTGCGCCGGCGTGGGCGTACTCCACCCAGATGGCGAGCGCTGCGTCGTAGTCGCCGCGCGCCGCCGCCGCGGTGGCGAGCGTCATGCGCTCCGCGACCCGGTCCAATTCGGCGGCCGCGCCGGCTCGAGGGGCACTAGCGCATCCTGCGCCTCCCCGCTCTCGGACTGCAACCGCAGTTGCCCGAGCTGATCCAGGAAGCCCGCCTCGTCGTCGAGGCAGCGCAGATCGAAGATCAGCGCCCCATCCTTGATGTGGCCGATGACCGGGACGGGCAGGGCGCGGAAGCCGGCGGCCAACGCCTCGAGCCTGGTGCCGGCGCCCTTGCGGCCGACGGGCGCGATGGCGAGGCCGGCGCTCGGCAGCGTCTCCAGCGGCAGCGCGCCCGAGCCGATCTGGCTCGCGCAGTCGGCAACCGACACGGTGAAGCGCCTCGCCGACCGCCGTGCCGATCGCGTCAACGAGGCTGCTTGGCCACGGCGGCAATCTCGGCGCGCGTGCGCACGAAATAGCGCAAGGTCGGCAGCGTCTGCGGCAGCCGGTCCGGATCGCGGTAGAGCTTCAAGGTGGCTTCCAGCGCCGCCAGCCGCACCTTGTCGAGGCGCACCGCGCGCTTCATGGGGTTCTTGGCGACGCGCGCCACCAGATCGCGCTTGCCGGCGACGATGCCGGCCTGCGGCCCGCCCAGCAGCTTGTCGCCGGAGAAGGTGACGAGGTCGGCGCCTTCTGCCAGCGACTCCCGCACCGTCGGCTCGGGGCGCAGGCCGTAGCGCGCGAAATCGACCAGCGCGCCGGAGCCCAGGTCGTGGATGAAGGGGATGCCCCTGGCGCGCGCCAGCGCGCTGAGCTCGGGTGCCGGCACCGCCTTGGTGAAGCCCTGGATCAGGTAGTTGGAGGTGTGCGCCTTGAGGATGAGGCCGGTCGCCTCGCCGAGCGCCTGCTCGTAGTCCTTCAGATGCGTGCGGTTGGTGGTGCCGACCTCGACGAGGCGCGCGCCGGCGCGCGCCATGATGTCGGGCAGGCGGAACGCGCCGCCGATCTCGATCAGCTCGCCGCGCGAGACGATCGCCTCCTTGCCGGCGCCGAAGGTGTTGAGCACCAGCAGCACGGCGGCGGCGTTGTTGTTGACGACGCAGGCATCCTCCGCGCCGGTCAGCTCGCGGATGAGGCCGCGCACGTGGTCGTCGCGCTCGCCGCGCGCCGCGCCGCCGATGTCGAACTCCAGCGCCACGGCCGAGCGCATGGCCTCGATCGCGGCGGCGATGGCGGCGTCCGGCAGCACCGCGCGGCCCAGGTTGGTGTGCAGCACCGTGCCGGTGAGATTGAACACGCGCCGCAGGCTCGGCCTGTCGGCCTGCTCCAGCAGCTGCAGAGCACCGGCGGCGATTGCCGCAGCGTCGGGCGGCGGCGTGCCGGCGCCTTTGCGCAGAGCGTCGCGCAGCGGGCCCACGGTGCTGCGGATCGCACCAACCGTCGCTTCGTGACCGAAGCGGGCTACGGCCAGGGCTCCCGTGGACGTGCGCAGCACCTGATCGACGGAGGGCAGTCTCGGTTGCGCGAAAGGACGCGTCTCGTTCATGCGGGATGGCTTTCCATCAGTACCCCAGCAGGAACGGGTTGTGGCCGCCGCGCTTCCAGCCCTCCTCGGCGACCAGCATGTCGAGGCCGAGGCTCGCGACGTCGTCGGCCAGCGGCTCGAGCAGGTGGTCGTTCACCTGATAGAGGATCTTCACGTAGCTGCGGCACTTGTCGCAGGTCTCGGCCTTGACCGTATCGGCCTTGCCTTCGATCACGCGGTAGGAGATGCCCTCGGTCGAGCTGCACAGCACGCATTTGACGCGCACCACGTTCCACATGGTGGCGCACAGCGAGCAGGTGCAGAAACGCGTGTTGTGCGCCTTGGGCCAGCCGACGACGGAACTCGTCATCGGCGGGCTGCCGCAGACGGGACAGGCGCCGTCGGCAACAGGTTTCAAGTCGTCGGCAACCAGCAGCCCGGCCAGCCGCGCAAAGTGCACCTGCAGCCCGGCCGCCACCAGCACGCGCTGGGCGACATCATCCGGCTCGGCATCCTTGAGGGCGTCCGCAGCCAGTCTTCGGCGCTCCTCGGGCGAAACCGCCCGTAAGGCCGCAATCGCCGCCGCGGTCTGCGCCGGCGTTTGCGCATCGGCCAGCCGGGCAAGCAGCCGGTCGATGGCGGCCATGGCCACATCGTCCACCTCGAACAGCGCACGCGGGATGGGCGGCATGCCGTGCTCCAGCGCCTGGCCGATGCGGTCGAACGGAGGCAGGGCGGGGGCGGCAGCTCCGGCACGATCTCGTGCTGGGCCTGCGTTAGGGCTGCCAGAAACGTCAGATAGGGCTCGAGCTCGTGCTTCGGCGCCAGCGCCGCAAGCCGTCTGGAGCGCGTGAGGAACAGCACAGACGCGTCGGGGAGGACGGCGAATGGCGGCTTCGCCTCCTCCCCGATATTCATCAGGCCCAGCTTCGGGCCGCCGACTTCCGACATGAGCACCTCGAACCGAGGATCAGGCTCGCTACTGCCGACCGACTACTCCGCGGCCGTCATCTTCGGCCGCTCGATCTCGCCTCTGTCACTTCCTTGCGCAGCCACTTGCGATGGTGGCGCCAGCCCCAGCCGCCGCTCACCGTGCCGCGGGTCATAGCGCTGATCGTGCCGCGCACCCAGATCGCCGCGTAGACGTGGATAATCCAGATGACGATCGCCAGCACGGCCGCGGTCGCATGGATCAGCGCCGCCCAGCGCTTCTGCTCGATGGTCGCCTTGAAGCCGAGCTGGGTCTCGAACCAGCCGAGGCCCGCTTCCCACAAGCCGACGCCGGTGACGAACAGGACGCCCACCAGCACGAACTGCGACCAGAACACGAACTTCTGGCCGGCATTGTACTTGCCGATCTCAGGCAGGTAGTGCATCCCGCGCTGCCAGGACGTCCTTATGCGGGCCAGCCAGACGAAGTCCGTGAACTCCGGCAGGTTCTGCCAGAAGAAGCGGATGAAGAGGCCGAGGAACGCCACCACCAGCACAACCCCCATCCAGGGATGCAGCCAGCGCACCGTCTGTCCGCCGCCGAACAGCGCCGTCAGCGGATAGAGGCTCGGGTGGAACAGCGACAGCCCGCTGAGCAGCAGCAGCACGAACGTGATCGCCACGATCCAGTGGTTGATGCGGGCACTTCCGGAATAGCGGCGAACACGGATGTGCTCGCCGCCCTTGTGTTGCGCGCTCACGTCTTGCCTCCAGCGAGCTTATCGGCGTTCTCCTCGTCCTCCTCGGGCACCCGGTTCGGCCCTTGCAGGATGTGGTGGACGATACCGGCTGCCGCGGTCAGGCCGATCACGGCAAGACCGGCGTACTTGCTTACCCCTTTCCACAGCTCGACGACCGGGCTGATCCTGGGGTTGTCCGGCAAGCCGGCATAGATGTGCGGCTGGTCGGCATGGTGCAGCACGTACATCACGTGCGTACCGCTCACGCCCGGCGGATTGTAAAGCCCCGCCTTGTCGAAGCCGCGCGTCTTGAGGTCGTCGATGCGGCTGTCTGGCCAGGCTCACCATCTCCTGGGTGGTGCCGAACGTGATGCAGTGCGTCGGGCACGCCTTGGCGCAGGCCGGCTGCTGGCCTACGGCCACCCGGTCGGAGCACAGCGTGCACTTGTACGCCGTGTGGTCGACCTGGGAGATGCGCGGGATGTTGAACGGGCATCCCTTCACGCAGTAGCCGCAGCCGATGCAGTTCTCGTGGACGAAATCCACGATCCCGTTGGCGTACTGCACGATGGCGCCGGGCGCCGGGCAGGCCTTGAGGCAGCCCGGGTCCTCGCAGTGCATGCACCCATCCTTGCGGATGAGCCACTCGAGATTGCCCGACTGTGGGTTGTCCCACTCCGTGAAGCGCATCAGCGTGAACATGTTGGGCGTCAGGTCGTGGGGGTTGTCGTAGACCCCCTCGTTGATCCCGACCGGCTCACGCATGTCGTTCCATTCCAGACACGCCGACTGGCAGGCCTTGCAGCCGATGCACTTCGACGTGTCGATCAGCTTCACCACCTCCACGCCCCGGTTGGGGGTGGGGGTGGCCGTCACCGTGGCCGAGCGGCGGATGACGTCGAATGGCTGAAACGTTGCCATGGCTCATCCTCCCCTATGCCACCGGTCCGCTGATGGGCTCGATGTCCACCAGGAACGCCTTGTATTCCGGCGTCTCGATGTTGGCGTCGCCGACGTAGGGCGTCAGCATGTTGCACGCCGAAGCCCTTCCTCGCCGCGCCGGTGAAGCCCCAGTGCAGCGGGATGCCGACGATGTGCACCGTGCGGCCGTCCACTTGCATCGGCTTGATGCGCTTGGTGACGACCGCCTTGGCCTTGACGAACCCGCGCTTCGACCACACGCGCACCCAGCCGCCCTTGCGGATGCCCTTCTCCTTCGCCAGCTCTTCCGAGATCTCGACGAAGAACTCCGGCTGCAGCATCGCATTGACCTGCACGTGCTTCGACCAGAAGTGGAAGTGCTCGGTCAGCCGGTAGGTCACCGCCGCGTAGGGGAACTCCTTCGCGTCGCCGAACACCTCCATGTCGCCCTTGAACACCCGCGCCGCCGGGTTGCCCCTGATCTTCGGCGCTATGACATTGGCGACAGGGCTCTCGAACGGCTCGTAGTGCACCGGGAACGGACCGTCCCGCATCAGCCGGCGCACCCACAACCGTGCCGTCCCTTCAGGGTTCATGATGAAGGGCTGCACAGTGGCAGGGTTGGCCGTCGGCGCGATGTCGGGGATGTCGTACCCAGCCCAGCGCTGGCCGTTCCACTCGATCAGCTTCCGGTTCGGATCCCAGGGCTTGCCCTGGAGGTCCGCGGAGGCGCGATTGTAGAGGATGCGGCGATTGGCCGGCCACGAGAACGCCCATTGCTGGTAGGCGCCCGTGTTGTCCGGATCGGCCGTGTTGCGGCGGGCCATGTTGTTGCCGGCCTCGTTGTAGCAGCCGGAGTAGATCCAGCAGCCACACGCCGTCGAGCCGTCGTCGCGCAGGGCCGCAAAGATCGGCACCTGCTTGCCCTTCTGGAGCACCAGCTTGTTGGGATCGGCCGGATCGGGCACGTCCGCTACCACATAGCCGTTGACCTCCTTGGCGATCTCGGCCGGCGACGGATCGTGCGGGTCCTTGTAGGGCCAGTGCAGGTTGAGGATCGGGTCGGCAAACGCGCCGCCTTCCTTCCTGTACAGCTCCTTCAGCCGCAGATGGACCTGGGCCATGATCCAGATGTCGGTCTTGGCCTCGCCAGGAGGGCTGCCGCCCGGCCAGTGCCACTGCAGCCAGCGCGAGGAGTTGGTGAGTGAGCCCTCGTCCTCGGCAAAGCAGGTGGTGGGAAGCTCGAAGACCTCGGTCTTGATCTCTTCGGGCTTGGCCGGATTGAGATCGCCGTGGTCCTCCCAGAACCGCGCCGTCTCGGTCTCGAGCGGGTCCATGACGACCAGGAACTTCAGCTTGGCCATCGCCGCCAGTAGCTTCGCCCGGTTGGGGAAGGACATCAGCGGGTTGAAGCCTTGGCAGAAGTACCCGTTCATACGGCCCTGGTGCATCAGCTCCCAGGCCCGCAGGACGTCATAGGCCGGCACGTCGAGCTTCGGCAGGTAGTTGTAGGCGAAGTCGTTCTGAGCCGTTGCGGCCTCGCCCCACATCGCCTTCTGGAAGCTCACGAAGAACTTCTTGTAGTTCTGCCAGAAGCTCATCTGGCCCTGCCGCAGCGGCTTGAAGCCGCGCGTCGACATGTACGCGGCCAAGTCCGCCTCGCGTTCCGTGGGCAACGTGAGGTAGCCCGGGATCAGGTTCGACATGAGCCCGAGGTCGGTCAGCCCCTGGATGTTGGAGTGACCGCGCAGGGCGTTCATGCCGCCGCCGCGCACGCCGATGTTGCCCAGGATGAGCTGCAGCATCGCCATGCAGCGGATGTTCTGCGAGCCCTTCGAGTGCTGGGTCCAGCCGAGCGCGTACATCGACGTCATGAACTTGTCGCGCGCCGACGTCTCGGCGATCATCTGGGCAACCTTCAGGAACTTGTCCCGGGGTGTGCCGCAAATGCGTGAGACCATCTCGGGCGTGTAGATGCTGACGTGCTGCTTCAGCAGGTTCCAGACGCACCGAGGATGCTGCAGAGTATCGTCAACGACGACGAAGCCGTCCTCGCCGACCTCGTACTCCCAGCTGTCGCGATTGTAGTCGCGACGGGACTCGTCGTAGCCGGTGAACAGGCCGTCCTGATAGGTGTAGCCCTCCTTCACGATGTAGGGCGCGTTGGTGAAGGCCTTGGTGTACTCCCACTGCACCTTGTCGTTCTGGATGCAGTAGTTGATCACGCCGAGCAGGAACGCGATGTCGGTGCCTTGCCTGATCGGCGCATAGACGTCTGCCACAGCGGCAGAACGCGTGAAGCGCGGATCGACAACGATGAGCTTTGCACCGCGGGTCGCCTTGGCCTCGGTCACGCCCTTGAATCCGCAAGGATGCGCCTCGGCGGCGTTGCCGCCCATGATGACGACGAGATCGGTATTCTTGATATCGGTCCAGGAGTTTGTCATCGCTCCACGGCCAAACGTCGGGCCCAAACTGGACACCGTCGGGCCGTGTCAGACACGCGCCTGGTTGTCGAATACCAGCATGCCGGCGCTTCGGACCGCCTTGTAGGTCACGAACGCCGTCTCGTTGGTGGTGGCCGACGCGGCAAGGAAGCCGGTGGTCGTCCAGCGGTTGACCGTGGCGCCGTCGCGGTTGGTCGCCACGAAGTTGGCGTCGCGATCGGCCTTCATGTGGCGGACGATGCGATTGAGCGCGTCATCCCAGGAGATCTGCTTCCACTCCTTGGAACCCGCCTCGCGAACGCGCGGAAACTTGGTACGCGTCTCCGACTTCACGAAGTCGAGCAGCGCGGCGCCCTTCGGGCACAGCGTGCCCCGGTTGACCGGGTGATCCGAGTCGCCCTCGATGTGGAAGATCTCGGCCTTCTCGCCCTTCTTGAGATCACCACGGCTGTACATGATGACGCCGCAGGAAACTGAGCAATACGGACAGGTGTTCCGGGTCTCGGTGGCCGATGCCAGCTTGAATGGCCTGACGTGGGCGGCAACGTATGCCTCCGCCTCGCCAAACCCCAGCGCCGCAATAGCCGACCCCGCCACACCGGCCCCAGCCAGCCTCATAAAGTGCCGGCGTGAGACTTCGATGTTCATGGGATGGGTTCCTCCTCAGGAAGCTCTCATTTGACTTAGTCCAATCCCAAGAGAGCTATCGAGACGGTAGTACAACTGGCATGCCAGGTCAATTTTGCGCTGCAAAAATAGGCAATCAGTATGTGCAGGAGCCAGATGTGCAGAACCCAGACGATCACGCCTTCCACGCTGGCCGCGGCACTGCTTGTTACCTTCGCATGTGCACTGTTGCCGGCCGCAGCCGGCACCCAATCCAATGATCCGATGCCGGCCGACTGCAACACCGGACAGTCTGCACAGCCGCCGACTGAGACCGCAAAGGGCCCCGATTCAGGGACGAAAGACCTGCTCGATGGCCGGTTTGACTGCCTCGTAAATATTGGTAAGTCTTGCAGCCTCGATGCGCAGTTGCGCTGCTCCCGAGGTTCGGGGCTCAAGTTGTCCGGGGTGTGCAAGGCTAGCTGGCCGGATTGGGCCGCTCGTCATTGTCTTCCTGGCATGTGCGTTGTGGCTTGGCGGTAGCGCGCCGGCGAGCCCGCCTGCCGAGAGTTCGGCGCACCGCCAATTGCTTGCCGCGCCAAGCGCCACCAGGCCCCACTTCACCCTCCCTGACATCTCCGGATCGACGCTGAACCTGCATCAGCAGGCCGGCAGGATCGTCCTCGTCCATTTCTTCGCCACCTGGTGCGAGCCGTGCCGGGAGGAGCTGGCTTCCCTTTCACACCTGACGGAAGGACCGCTGGGCGAGCGCGTGTCTGTGCTGGCCGTCAATGTGGCCGAGGTGCCTTTGCGCGTGCGCCGTTTCCTCGACACGGCGCCTGTCAGCTTTCCTGTCGTGCTCGACGCTGACCGGGCTGTGACCCGGGCGTGGGGCGTCGCCGTCCTGCCGACGACCTTCGTGCTCGATCGGAATCTGGCCACGCGCCTCTTCGTCGAGGGCGACGTCGACTGGTCGCGGCCCGACATCCTGTCCGCGCTGAAAGCGATCGACGGGCAACATTCCAAGTGAAACCACAAGCGCAGCGAAAGGAAGGGACGCAATGGGCATGAACAGACGCGAGGTATTGAAGGCAGGTGGCGCACTGGTTGCTGCGGCAGCGCTTCCGGGCGCGGCATCCGCGCAAGGCACATTTGCTCCAACGCCTGGAGCCTGGCGCAATTTCCAGACCGTGGCTCGACTGGCAATTGCCAAACCTGCTGGCGCCATGCAGGCCTGGGTCCCGCTCCCGGCCTTCAACGCACCGGACTGGTTCCGACCTGCAGGCAGCACCTGGACCGTCAGCTCCGGCGTTGCCGAGCTCAAGCGCGATGCGAAGTACGGTGCAGAGTTTCTTCACGTCGTGTGGGGCGAGGGCGATGCTTCGCCCAACGTGGAGGTGACCAGCAAGTTTGCCACCCGCGACCGGTCGGTCGACCTTTCCAAGCCGGGCAGCGTGCCGGCTCTCTCGTCCGACGAGCGCCGGCTCTACACGTCGGCGACTGACCTCATCCCCATCACCGGGATCGTCAAGGACACCTCCGACAAGATCACGGCGGGCGCAGGCAGCGACCTCGACAAAGCGCGGCGCATCTACGAGTGGATCGTCGACAACACGCACCGCGATCCCAAGACCCGCGGCTGCGGCGTCGGCGACATCGCGTCGATGCTGAGGAGCGGAAATCTTGGCGGCAAATGCGCCGATCTCAATGCTCTGTTCGTCGGGCTCGCGCGTGCCGCGGGGCTTCCGGCTCGCGACATATACGGTCTTCGCGTAGCGCCGTCCAAGTTCGGATACAGGAGCCTCGGTGCCGGCACCGAGAACGTCACCAGGGCCCAGCACTGCCGCGCCGAAGTCTTTCTCGCGGGCTTCGGCTGGGTGCCCGTCGACCCTGCCGATGTGCGCAAGGTCGTGCTCGAGGAGCCTCCGGGCAATCTGGCGCTTGCCGACCAGAAGGTTGCGGATGCGCGCCGGGCGCTGTTTGGATCGTGGGAGATGAACTGGCTGGCCTACAACGTGGCGCACGACATCGATCTGCCGGGTGCGAAGGGACCAAGGCTCGAGTTCCTCATGTATCCCCAGGCCGAGACGGCTGCCGGCCGGCTCGACTGCCTCGACCCCGACACGTTCGCGTACACTATCACCTCGCGCGAGGTATCGGCGTAGGCGCTGCGGTTTCAACGCGAAGGCTGGGGAGAAGAGGCCATGAACATACCGAAAGTGAAACTCACCAGCCTCGCCCACGGCGGCGGCTGCGGCTGCAAGCTCGCACCGTCGGTGCTGCAGCAGCTGCTCGCCGACCAGCCGGCAGCGGCCCCTTTCAAGCAGCTCCTGGTCGGCACCGAGACGGCCGACGACGCGGCCGTGTGGCAGCTCGACGAGAGCACCTGCATCATCGCCACCACCGACTTCTTCATGCCGATGGTGGACGATCCCTTCGACTTCGGGCGTATCGCCGCCACCAACGCCATCTCGGATGTCTATGCCATGGGCGGCAAGCCGATCATGGCGCTGGCGATCCTCGGCATGCCGGTCGACAAGATCCCGACCGAAATGGTGCGCGAGATCCTGAAGGGCGGCGCCTCGGTGTGCGCCCTGGCCGGCATCCCCGTGGCCGGCGGCCACTCCATCGATTGCCCCGAGCCGGTCTACGGCCTCGCCGTGATCGGCACCTGCCGCCCCGAGCACGTGCGCCGCAACGCCGATGTGCGCCCCGGCGACGCGCTGATCCTGACCAAGCCGATCGGCGTCGGCATCTACTCGGCCGCCATCAAGAAGGGCGCGCTGCCGCCTGAGGGCTACTCCGAGATGATCGGCACGACCACGCTGCTCAACAAGGTCGGCGCGGAGCTGGCGCAGGACGCCGACGTGCACGCCATCACCGATGTGACGGGCTTCGGTTTGCTCGGCCACGCGATGGAGATGGCGCGCGGCTCGGGCTTGACGATGTCGATCCGCGCCGGCGACGTGCCGCTGCTGAACGCGGCGACGAAGCTCGCACAGGAGGGGTTCGTCACCGGCGCCTCGCACCGCAACTGGGCGAGCTATGGCAAGGACGTCACCCTGCCGCCTGACACGCCGGATTGGAGGCGGCACCTCCTGAGCGATCCGCAAACCTCCGGCGGCCTGCTGGTGGCCTGCGCGCCTCAGCGCGCCGACGCGATAGCCCACGCCATCAGGAACGCCGGTTATCCCGCCACCCGCGTCATCGGATATGCCGAGCGCGGTTCTGCTCGCATATCCGTCGTCGACTGAGCGCTTGTCGACGGCCGACGCGAACGGCGAAGTTGCAAGTCGGGCGAGCAGGTCTTGCTACACAGCCGGGTTGCAGCTCACACCGCGTGCGACCTGGCATCATCAAAGTGCCAAGAGATGGCTGGCGACACTCGCAATCGCAGAAGGGGTGCCGCGCACCGCGAGCTTGAAGCACTCGCTCACCGGCGGCGGGCCGGGGTACTTGAAGTCCGCACCTCGAGTGCCCTTGCCCCTTCTGCACCATTCGGCCGCAGAGTTCCCCGAACACGACACCGATCGCGCCCGACGAAAGCAGCAGATGCCGAGATGGCACGGCTAATCGCCTGAGCTGCTGGGTGAGCCCTGCCATGGCGAAAGCCGCGGCAGCCAGCGCGGTACGTTGGCCAGATAGCGCCTGTACTGCTCGCCGAATGTTCGCGTCAGCGTCGGCTCCTCGTAAAGCAGGACGAACAAGTGGCAGGCAAGCCAGAAGGCCGCGCCGTATGCGAGGAGCCGCCAATCACCGAACAAGACGGCTTGTCCTAGAACGACCGATATCGCCGACACGTACATTGGATTGCGCACGCGTCGGTAGAGCCCCGTGATCACCAGATGCTGCGGCGGCGCAATCGGTGCCGGCGTGCCGAGCCCCTGGACGGCGAAGCGCACGAAAGAGTCCACCAGCCCCGGGATGCCGGCGACGATCAGCAATGCGCCGACGAGGCGCGACCATTCCAGATCGAGGAATGCCGGGTGAAAGCGCCACCGCGTGACCGCCCACGGAACTGAGGCCGGCAAACACGCAAGGCACCAGCACAAAGAAGACCGCGGAGCCGATAATCGCGCTCGGATCGCTGCACGACATCACCCGTGCGCACTTGGGGGTTCGGGAGGCTGGGCGCCAACTAAGGCGGCAGTCGGGTCGACCCGGCCAGCTACTTGGCGCGGCCCCGCCACCAATTGGTGAGGCTGCCCAGAGATGCCGCTCGGCATGTAGATGATGAACAGGATCAGCAGCAGGCCGTACATCAGCTGATCGAGCGACAGCGCCGAGTTGCCGAACAGGCTCTTCATTGTGGTCGAGCCCTGGATGACGACCCGCAGGCCCTCGGCCAGCACCTGCGTGAAGACCGCCCCAACGGTCGGGCCCAGCAGCACCCACATGCCGCCGGCAATGACCGCAAACACCATGTTGAGCGACAGCCCGAGGCCAGCGATGGTGTCCGGGCCGATGTACATCTGGTACTGCGCGAACACCGCGCCGCCGAGCGCGCACATGGCCGACGACAGCGCCGTGATCTTGAGCTTCTCCCGCGTCACGTCGATGCCGACGGAGGCCGCGGCATCCTCGTCCTGGCTGGCGGCGTCCAGCGCATAGCGGTCCATGCTGCGATCGACGCGCAGCCACACGTACGAGACCGAGCAGCCAGAAGGCGAAGGCGATGTAGTAGGCGAGCACGCGGTCGGGCTCGAACTGGAAGGCATAGAGCGAAACGCCGTCGGCATAGCGCGTGGGCTGGGTGCCGAGCGAGCCGCCCGTGAAGTCGCGCAAGCCGACGATGCACAGGCGCACGAACTCGGTGAGCGCCAAGGTCAGCAGGGCGAAGTAGTGGCCGGTGATGCGGAAGCGGAAGCAGGGGTAGCCGACCAGCACGCCGACGACGGTCGCCAGCAGGACGCCGATGGGGATGCCGATCCAGGGGGTGAGGCCGGCGAAGTTCCACAACAGAACGGTGACGTAGGCGCCGATGCCGGTGAAGGCGCCGTGCCCCAGCGAGGTGAGGCCGAAGCGGCCCATCAGCGACCAGCCGGTGTAGATGAACGACCACAGCAGGATCTGGATCAGCAGGTGCAGGTAGTACTTCTCGGAGTTGGGAAAGAACACGCGCACGACCAGCGGCAGCGCGGCGACCGCGACGCAGGCCGATGATGGCGGCCGGCTTCAGGCGGGGGATCGTCATGTCTTGCCCCCGAACAGGCCCTGCGGCCGGATGAAGATCGCCACCATGAAGAACAGGAACGCCACCGCGTAGCCCCACTCGGTGTGGAAGCAGCTGGAGCCCACGGCGATGAACTGGCTGATGATGAAGGCGGCGACGAAGCCGCCGATCATGTTGCCCAGGCCCCCCAGCACGCAGATCATGAAGATCAGCGGCCCGAACTGCAGGCCGATCTGGGGATAGATGTCGTACTGCAGCACCATCAGCGCCGCGGCGAGGCCGGCAAGCCCGCCGCCGATGGCCGACGTGACGAGATAGAGCTTGCGGCTGTCGACGCCCATCAGCGGCATGATCTGGCGGTCCTGGGAGATGGCGCGGATGGCGGTGCCGAGATAGGTGCGCCTGAGGAACAGCCACAGCGCCAGCGCGCCGCCGAGCGCCACCAGGAAGGCCCAGATGCGCGACCACGCGAAGCTCATGTCGGCGACGTTGAACGAGCCGAGCCGGATGCCGAGGTTCTTGAAGTCGATGCCGAACGCCATCGTCGCCGCGGCCTGCAGGAAGAACAACACGCCGCCGGTGACCAGCAGCTGGTTGATCGGGGGCGTGTCGAGCACAGGCCGGATGACGAGAAAGTGCAGCACCGCGCCGGCGATGGCGACCAGGATGATGCCGATGACCGCGGCGAGCAGGAACGGGGCGCCCCCCTTGTAGGCATAGTTGATGCCGTACATGCCGACCATCACCAGCTCGGCGTAGCAGATCCACACCACATCGATGACGCCGAAGATCAGATTGAGGCCCAGCGCCAGCAGCGCCAGCAGGCCCGCCAGCAGCAGGCCGTTGATCAGGGCTTCCAGGAAGAAGATGTCGAGCTGGCAATCCATATCGCCCTAGAGCCCCATGTACGCATTGCGGATGTCGTCGCTGGCGGCGAGCTCGGCCGCCGTGCCCTCAATCTTGATGCGGCCGACCTCGAGCAGATACGCGCGGTCGGCCACCTTGAGCACCTGGCGCACGTTCTGCTCGACAATCAGCACCGTGTAGCCCTCGCCGCGGATGCGGCGCACCAGGTCGAACACCTGCGCCACGATCACGGGCGCCAGCCCCATCGACGGCTCATCGAGCAGCACCAGTTTCGGCCCGCTCATCAGCGCGCGGGCAATCGCACACATCTGCTGCTCGCCGCCCGAGAGAGTGCCCGCGAGCTGGCTCTCGCGCTCCTTGAGGCGTGGAAACAGCGTGTAGACGTAGTCGAGCCGTTCGGAGAATTTTGCGCGCGCTCCCGGGATGAAGGCGCCCATGCGCAGGTTGTCGCGCACGCTCAAGCGCGGAAACAGCCGCCGACTCTCCGGCACATGCGCAATGCCGGTCTCGACGATCTTGTGCGCCGGCATCCGGACGAGGTCATGTTCCTCCATCACCATCGTGCCAGAAGTCGGGCGGAGCAGGCCTGAGATCACCCGCAGCAGGGTCGTTTTGCCGGCGCCGTTAGCGCCAATGACGGCAACGGCCTCGCCGGCGTTCACGCGCATGGACACGCCGAACAGCGCCTGGAAGCCACCGTAGCCCGCATCGATGGCCTTGAGCTCGAGCATCAGGCCCCCGCGTCCGCGCCGAGGTAGACCTCCACCACCCGCCGGTCCGACTGTGCACCCTTGGGCGTCCCGTCGAAGATCTTCTCGCCGTGGTCGAGCACCACCACGCGGTCCACCACCCGCATCAGCACACCCATGATGTGCTCGACCCACACGATGGTGATGCCCTTCTCCTTACGGATGCGCTCCAGCATGTCGGCGGCCTGCTCCATCTCGGAATGATCGAGGCCGTTGAGGCTCTCGTCTGCGAGGAGGAGGACCGGCTGAGTGGCAAGAGCGCGAGCAAGCTCGAGCTTCTTCAAGGCTGCGGCGCCGAGCCCGTCGGTGGTGGCGGCGGAGTCCACCGGCAAGCCGACGAGGGCCAGCGCCTCCTCGGCCTGGCGCCAGCAAGCCGCGCGATCGGTCTTGCCGTGCTGGCCGAACCAGGCCGAGAGCGCGACATTCTCGAGCAGCGTGAGATTGCGAAAGGGGCGCGGGATCTGATAGGTGCGGCCGATGCCCTTGTGGCAAACCTTGTTGGCCGTAAGCCCGGCAAGCTCTTCCCCCTTCAGCCTGATGGAGCCGGCGGTCGGCGCGTACATGCCGGCGATGCAGTTGAAGGTGGTGCTCTTGCCAGAGCCGTTGGGGCCAATCAGCCCCAGGATCTCGCCCTCCTCGACGTCGAACGACACCTTCGAAACGGCCGTGAAGCCGTCGAACGTCTTGGTCAGGCCGGAGACTGTGAGAAGGGGCACGAAAACCTGCGCGCATCGGCGGGGAGCGATCGGGAGCAGGCGCTCCCGATCGCATTCATACATCAGCGCGCGTAGGCGTGGCCGGCTGGCAGCGGTAGGACCGGATCGACGGTCTTGATCGCGGCGGGCCACACGATCTTGGTCTCGCCTTTGATGTACTGCATCACCACCGGCGAGGAGCGCTCGTTCTGGCCCGCCATCTTGTGACCCGGAGGGTTGAACTTCACACCGTAACCCTGCACCGTGCCGCCCTCGGGGATATCGGTTTCCAGCGCCGCCTTGCGCAAGGCCTCCGGACCGAAGCCGCCGTGCATCTTGATGGCGCGCGGCAGCACGTCGGTGAGGAAGATCCAGGCCTGGTTGAAGCCCATCGACACGTGCGGCGGCACCTCGTTGGCCTTGGTCTCCGCCTTGTAGCGCTTCACCATCTCTGCCGTGAGATCGCCCAGACCCGGCTTGAGCGTCTTGGGGTCCAGGAGCTGCGCCGCGACGGGATCGACGTTGTAGACGTAGTTGACGTCGTCCTTGAAGGTGTCGATCAGCTTGTCGATCTGGCCGTAGCCGGCGCCGTGGCCGATCAGCGCCGCCCATTTGAGGCCGGCCTCCTTGGACTGACGCAGGAACAGCGTGATGTCAGGGTTGTAGCCAGTGTGCAGAATGACATCGGCCTGGGCCCGCCGCAGCTTGGTGACGAGCGCCGAGAGGTCGGGCGAGGTAGCGGCATAGCCCTCCTTGTGCACGACCTGCATGCCGAGCTCTTTGCACTTGGCCTCATTCCCCATGGCGACGCCGACGCCGTACGGCCCGTCCTCATGGATGATGGCGACCTTGATGTCCTTGACCTCTTTCTTCAGCTTGGTCTTGGCGTTCTCGGCAATGAACGAGCAGGATGCCTCGCCGAACTGATCGGAATGCACTTGCGGACGGAAGACGTACTGCAGGTTCTTGTCCTTGAAGACCGCGGAGGCCACGCACACGTTGGCCCACATGAATTTCTTGGCCGCGTCCACCCGCGCCGCCATCGGCACGCAATGCGCGCTGGAGTAGACGCCCATCAACAGGTCGACCTTGGCGTCGTTCAACAGCCGCTCGGCCTCGTTGATGGCGACGTCGGTCTTGGACTGCGCATCAGCCTCGATGGCGATGATCTTGTGACCCCCGACGCCACCCTTCTCGTTGATGATGTCGAAGGCGATCTTGTTGCCGATGGCGGCCGCCTTGGAGCCGCCGGCCGCGAAGGCGCCGGTGTGGTCGTAGATCACGCCGATCTTGATGTCGGCGGTGGCGGGCGCCGCGCAGAGCATCAGGGCCGCAACAAGCCCGGCCGCGCCGGCCGGTATGAGGCGCTTCATGTGTCTCCTCCCTGGAGCTGAAAATCGTCGTTGGCGTGCTTTTCTTCGCCGGAGTGTGGGAATGGGTGGGGCGTTCTGTCAACCAGAACCCGGACTATTCGACGAAATGCTCAACCGCCACCCCCCGGCAGTCCATCTCGTACTCCAGCCCGCGCACCGGCGGCCGGCACAGATGCCAGGTCAGCCCTGCACGCGCGGCGCCACGGCGGACGATTTCTTCGGCAAAGAAGGGGTAAAGATCGTGCACGGTGTAGACCTGGGTGGCCGTAGTGCTGCTCCAGGTTTGGCCGAGCAAGCCGAGCCGCCGCTCCATCTCGCCCAGCACGAACAAGGCCTTTTCCCTCAGCGCATCGGGGCCAGTCTCGCCGTAGCGGACCGTGCGTTCGCGATAGGTAGCGCCGCCCTCCCTCGCCTCGCCGCTGCCGGCAACGACGAACGTGGGGGTACTTGCCCCCGAAGGCACGGTGAACGAGAAGGCGTGGAAGCAGGGCTCCGCCGGCGGCTCCAACTCCGGGCACACATTGCTGCGCGCGACGGGGTTGGTGTTACCGTCATAGATACCCCATAGCGCCAACGTGCGTACGTAGTGCTCATTGAATTCGCGGAAGCCCTCGTCGGAGAAAGGCAGCGGCGAGCGCAGCTCGCAAGCGCAAAAGGCCGTCAGCGGGCGGCCGCGCCGCTTGATGATCGCTTCGGCACGCTGGAACCCCCTCGCCAACGGCACGGGATTGCTGAAGACCACGCGCTCGATGTGGAAGCCGGACTCCGCCGCCACACCACCCGAGTACTGGAACACCGCCGGGATGAAGCGGTAGCCTCCGGGTGCGAAAACCTGGATGGTCACGAGAAGCTCATCGGGGTCGCCTGCTGTCCCTGCTTTGAATGTTACCGCAGTATCGAGGCTGGTCTCTCCGACGCACCCCCAACTCAATGCAGTGGAGGCCCGACGCGGGAAGGGCCCAGCCAAGCGCGACGGCCGCGGTGGTGCCGCAGCCGCCACGCGTAGGCGCTCACTTCGTCTTAGTGGGGTTGGCCCGGCAATACGCTCTGCGTTTCACCTTACCGTTGGCGTCCTTGCTCTCGGCGACCCAATTGCACTCCGACCGCGCGGCACAGTCGGCCTGTACCTTCAACGCATTGCACGCAAGTGGACGTTTGGCTGGCGCAGCCTTCTTCTCTTGTGCGGACGCCCCGAAGGCGAATGCTGCAAGCGCTGCCGCCGCGGCAGCCATGCCCAAAGTCTTGAGAGCTACGTTGTTCATAGGGTTTCCCGGATGGTTGAAGACTTGCCAAGTGTATCCGATTCCGCAGCGCTGAAAGTGGGCGGCACCGTGAACGTCTGTTCATCGGAGATGTTGCAACTCCGAAGAGAGCTGCGACCTGTGATTTCTCGGCCTAGCCCCATTGGGCGATCTGCACCAGCGCCAACGCCGCCAGCGCCAGCGCGCCGACCCACAGCGCCCAGCGGGTCCAGCGGTTGTGGCGGGATTGCGCGGCGGCGAGGCGCTCCACGGTCTCCTCGTCGAGGCGGATGCCGCCGCGGGCCATATCGGCCAGCGCCAACGCGGTGCTCTCGGCGCGCTCCAGCAGGCGCGGCACTTGCGCTGCCACCTTGCCGAACAGCTCCGCGCCTTCGCCGGCTTCCCTGCAGGCGACCAGCTACGCCGAGGTTCGATTCCACCCACTCCTTGGCGATGGGCTCGGCGGCAGTCCAGATGTTGAGCTCGGGATCGAGCGAGCGCGCCACGCCCTCCACCACCACCATGGTCTTCTGCAGCAGCAGCAGCTCGGGCCGGGTCTCCATGTCGAACACTTCGGTGTAGGCGAACAACTGGCCCAAGAGGTCGGCCATGGAGATTTCGCTCGCCGTGCGGCCATGGATCGGCTCGCCGATGGCGCGCATGGCCTGGGCGAACAGCTCCACCGACTGGTTGGGCGGCACGTAGCCGGCCTCGAAGTGGATGGCGGCGGTGCGGTGGTAGTCGCGGGTGATGAGACCGTGCAGGATCTCGGCGAGGAAGCGGCGCTCCTTGGGGCCGAGCCGGCCCATGATGCCGAAGTCGACGGCGACGACGCGGCCCTGCTTGTCGACCAGCAGGTTGCCCTGGTGCATGTCGGCGTGGAAGAAGCCGTCGCGCATGGCGTGACGCAGGAAGGCGCGCAGCGCGGTGAGGCCGAGCGCCTTCAGATCGTGGCCCGGCGGCCTTGAGCGCGTCGTGGTTGGCGATCGGGATGCCGTCGATCCATTCCAGGGTCAGCACGCGCCGCGCGGTGCGGCGCCAGTCGACCGTCGGCACGCGGAAGCCGCCGAGCTCGGGCGTCTGATCCTTGGCGATGTTGTCGGCCATCTCGGAGATGGCGGCGGCCTCGAGCCGCATGTCCATCTCGATCTGGACCGAGTGCGCCAGGGTCTCCACCACGGCGACGGGGCGCAGCCGCCGCGTCGGCGGAACGAAGCGCTCGATCTGGCGGGCGGCGAAGAAGTAGCTGTCGAGATCGCGCTTGAACTGCTTCTCGATGTTGGGGCGCAGGATTTTCACCGCCACATCGCGGCGCACGCCGTTGTCGATCACGACGGCCTTGTGCACCTGGGCGATGGAGGCCGCCGCTACCGGCGGGCCGAACTCGGCGAAGTGATCCTCGAGCCTGCCGCCCAGCGCCTCCTCGACGGCGCGGCGCGCCTCGGGCATGGAGAAGGGCGGCAGCTTGTCCTGCAGGTGGCGCAGGTCGCTTGCCAGCTCCGGCCCGATCAGGTCGGCGCGGGTGGCGAGGAACTGGCCGAGCTTGATGTAGCTGGGGCCGAGGCTCGCCAGCGCGGCGGCGACGCGGCTGGCCTTGGGCCGGCCGATGCGGAACGGCCAGGTGAGGATGCGGATCGGCAAGGTCGCAGCCCGCGCCAGATGCAGCGCCAAGGGCGGCTTGGTGCCGGCCGGCACGAAGCGCACGCCATGCTGCGCCAGCACGATGCCGGCGTGGGAAAGGCGCAGGATATTGCCGACAGTGGTGGCCATGGCCCGAGTAGTGAGACGGCGCAGATGCAGTCCCTGGATGCCTTCTATGGCGCGGAGACGGTTAAGGCACCATCATATCCGGCGCAGGCGGTGAACGGCTACAAAACGCGGTCCTTGGCGTGCCGGCATCCGAAGCCGGTGTTTGCACAGGCAACAGACGGCGGATTGCACGTTCAGCTGGAAAGGCGGAACACAAACTCCTTCCCGAAGATCGCAAAGAGCCTATCGGCATCCCACGCCTCTTCCAGGCTATCCGCGTATATGATCAGCCCCTCAGGAGGGACTTCCTCGGGTGCACCCTTGATCTCAAGTTGGAACATCACCCCCCAGTCAGGAAAATCCCCACTCAGAAGCACCTGCAGGTCATCGACGAGCTTCCTGGTGACAAAGTCGATGCGGAACACGCAGACTTTGTGCAAATGGCCGCCCCAGTCATCATCGACAAGCCAGAAGTCTCCCTCTCCGGATGGAGATTCACTCCCAGCTTGGAGCAGCAAGCTGCGCAGCAGCGGATACAGCCGCTTCCAGTCCTCGTCTCTTGAATCCTGTGGTGACATTCGGCTCCCCACTATGGTTGAGCAAGTGTACCATGTTGATGTTCTTTCCCGGGTGATACGCCAATGTGCGAAATGAAAATCGAGGTACTACGTGCCGCCCTTGTCTTGGGGGAGCAGAGTGGAGCCTCCACACCTTTCGATTTCGATGAGTTCATCGCTCGCAAACGCGAAGAGCGCCGGCTACGCGGCAAAAGAGTTTCTGGCGCCAAGCCCAAGGCCTGGTGAATGTCATCCCGGTGCTTGTCACCGGGATCCATCGTGCCTAACGCTCCGTCGCATGCAGATGGCTGGATACCGGGGACGAGCCCCGGTATGACATGCGGGTTTGCTGCAGGAGCATTCGCCATGTCCCAGGCCACACACCCTGTGCCCACCTTCGCCAACGGTTGGCAGCAGGCCACCCGCTATCCCGACCCCGCCATCGTCGCGCTCGATCCGAGCTTCGAGAAATACTGGCTGAAGCTCTCCTGCGTGGAGCGCCTCTACACCGGCTGCCGCTGGGCGGAGGGGCCCGTGTATTTCGGCGATGGGCGCTATCTGCTGTGGAGCGACATCCCCAACAACCGCATCCTCAAGTGGGAGGAGGAGACGGGTGCGGTGAGCGTCTATCGCAAGCCGTCCAACTTCGCCAACGGCCACACCCGCGACCGCCAGGGCCGGCTCATCGGCTGCGAGCACGGCGGGCGGCGCGTCTATCGCGTCGAGTACGACGGCTCCATCACGACGCTGATCGACCGCTTCAACGGCCGGCAGCTCAACTCGCCCAACGACGTGGTGGTGAAGTCGGACGGCTCGGTGTGGTTCACCGATCCCCAGTTCGGCATCCTCAGCAACTACGAGGGCTACCTGGCGGAACCGGAGATCGACGCCAACGTCTACCGCCTCGAGCCGGGCACGCACGAGGCCACCATCGTTGCCGAGGGTGTGCTGCGCCCCAACGGCCTGTGCTTCTCGCCCGACGAGAAGATCCTCTACATCGTCGAGAGCCGCGGCGTGCCGAACCGCAAGATGCTGGCCTACGACGTGACCGACGGCGGGCGCAAGCTCGCCAACGAGCGCGTGCTGTTCGATGCCGGCCCCGGCACGCCCGACGGCATGCGCTGCGACATCGACGGCAACCTGTGGTGCGGCTGGGGCATGGGCTCGCCCGACCTCGACGGCGTGATGGTGTTCGCGCCTGACGGCAAGCCGATCGGGCGCATCGCCCTGCCCGAGCGTTGCGCCAACGTCTGCTTCGGCGGCTTGAAGCGCAACCGCCTGTTCATGGCGGCGAGCCAGTCGGTCTATGCGCTCTACGTCAACACGCAAGGTGCGCCCGGCGGCTGAGATCGGTTCTTTGCGAGGCGCCACGGCACGGACTAACATCGCCTGCCTGACAAGCAACCCTGGGGAGCGCAATGACCACGCAAATCAATGTCGGCGACGTCACCATCCATCGGGTGGTCGAGCAGGAGGCGCCACTGTTCCTGGTGTCAGACTTCTTCCCGACCTTGACCAAGGAGATGATCGACGAGAACCGCTCTTGGCTGGAACCGACATACTTCGCCGGCGGCAAGGTCGTGCTGTGCATCCAGAGCTACATCGTCAAGACGCCGCACCACACCATCATGATCGACAGCTGCGTCGGCAATCACAAGCCGCGCCCCGCGCGCCCGTTCTGGAACATGCTGGCGAGCGACCGCTACGAGAAGAACCTTGCTGCCGCCGGCTTTGGCGTCGGCGACATCGACTACGTCATGTGCACGCACCTGCACGTCGACCACGTGGGATGGAACACGCGGCTGGAGAATGGGCGCTGGGTGCCGACCTTCCCCAATGCCAAGTACCTCTTCGCCGACCGCGAGCTCGAATTCTGGTCGCAGAAGCAAAAGGAGGCGCCCGAGAAGTTTCCCTGGATCACCGATTCCGTCCTGCCGATCGTGATGGCCAAGCGGCACGAGGTCGTCAGGAGCGATCACACACTCAACGAACTTGTTGAGCTGATTCCGACCCCTGGCCACACCATCGATCATTTCTCGGTGCACGTGGGCAAGCCAGGCCAGGACGCGGTCATCACCGGCGACATGATCCACTCGCCGATTCAGGCGCGCTATCCCGAGGTCGTCCATTTCGTGGACTACGATCCCAAGCAGGGGGTGCAATCCCGGCGCACGGTGTTCGGGCGCTTCGCCGACACCCCTACCCTGATGTGCATGGCGCACTTCCCCTCGCCGTCCATCGGGCGGATTGCGCGCTGGGGCGAGGGGTTCAAGTTCACCTCGGTCTGAGCAGAAACCCGGCGCAGAATCGACGAACACGCCGGTCAGCAGGCGCAGCCGCGCGCCCAAGCCTTCGCCCGCCCTGCCCGCCGCCACTGCCTGGTGCAGCAACAGCACCGGCAGCAGTCCGATGAGCACGATGGTAAGGGCGCCCAACGTCGCGTTCTCGAATTGCTCCAGCGCCGCGTAGGCATAGACGTGGGTGGCGAGCGTCTCGAAATTGAAGGGCCGCAACAGCAAGGTGGCGGGCAGCTCCTTCATCGCGTCCACGAACACCAGCAGGCCCGCGGCACCGAGCACGGGCACCAGCAGCGGCATGTGCACCCGCCACAAAGCGGTAAACGCCGTCTCTCCCAGCGCGCGGGCCGCGGCATCGAGATTGGGCGAAACCCGCGCAAAGCCAGCCTCGAGGGCCGATAGCGATACGGCAAGGAAGCGGATCACGTAAGCCAGGATCACCACGAACAGGCTGCCCGAAAGCAGCAGGCCAGTGGAAACCCCGAGCCAGCGCCGCAGCATCGCGTCGAGGCCGTTGTCGAACGCGGCGAGCGGAATGAGCAGGCCAAGCGCCAGCACCGTGCCAGGCAGCGCGTAGCCGAGGCCTGCGGCCCGCACGGCGCCGCGCACGAACAGGTTTGGCGCGACGCGGCGGGCGTAGGCGAGCATCAGGCCGAGCGCCACGGTGACGATCGCAGCCGCGACGGCAACGCCGATGCTGTTCGCAACCGCCCGCCAGAAGCCTGCGGCCAGGGCATCGGAGACATGAGCGGCGGCCTGCAGCAGAAAGCACGCTGAACGGAAGCACGAACCCGGCCGCAAACGGAAGCGCGCAGAACCCCGTCGCAGCAAATGCACGCCAGCCCTCCAGGTCAGAGAATGGAATGGAGCGGTAGCGCCCCGTGGTGTGGTGATACTGCCCGCGGCCGCGGCCCCATCGCTCCGCCAGCATGAGGGCCAGCACGAACAGCAGTGCCACCAGCGCGATCTGCGCCGCGCCGCCGAGGCTCGAGCGCTGCAGCCAGGTTGCATAGATGCTGACCGTGAGGGTCTGGACACCCAGATACTGCACGGCGCCCAGATCGTTCATGCATTCCATCAGCGCCAGAGCCAGCCCGGCCGCCAGCGCCGGCCGCGCCAGAGGCAGGGCCACGCGCCAGAAGGCCCCCGCTGGGGTCTGGCCCAGGGTGCGGGCAACCTCCAGAACGCAAATGGATTGCTGCACGAAGCTGGCGCGCGCGGATAGGTAGACGTAGGGGTAGAGCACGGCCGAGAGCACAATGATCGCGCCGCTCAGGCTGCGCACGTCGGGAAACCAGTAGTCTTTCACCGTGTGCCACCCGAATACCGCCCGCAATGCGCTCTGCAGGGGCCCCGAAAAATCAAGCAGCTCAACGTAGCAGTAGGCGGCGATGTAGGTCGGTATTGCCAGCGGCAGCACGAGCAGGCGGTCGATCAGCGCCCGTCCGGGGAAGCGGTACATGGTGATGAGCCAGGCGGTCCCCGTGCCGAAGACCAGGGTGAGTGCGCTGACACCGGCGAGCACCAGCAGGGTGTCGGCCAGCGCGCCGGGCAGCACGGTGCGCATCAGGTGCGGCCACACTCCCGCAGCCGGACTGAACGCCAGATAGACGATCGTGGCCAGCGGCAGGGCCATCACCGCGGCCACTACGCCGACGCCCAGCGTCCAGGCCGGCGCGCTGCCCGACGTCCGCGCCCATGCCAGCCAAGCGCGGGGCGACAAAAGCCATTGCGTCGCCGATGACGGCGCGGCGTACTCCCGATTGCGGTTGGGGGCGACTTGGGGCATCGGCCGGTATTCTATCAGGAAGTCGTATAGAATCCGGGTCCCAAATCGCGGGCGACGCTACTCGCCGCCGCCGTCAGACCGGCACCACCCGGTCGCGGCCGAATGCGATGGTGACCCGTGTGCCGCGGCCGGGCGCGCTGTCGATCACGAGCGAGGCCCCATTTGCCTCCGCCAGCGCCCGCGTCAGAGGCAGGCCGATACCCCGGCCCGCGTCGCGCAGGCCGCTAACGCGCCGCCCGCCCTTGCCCCCCTGCAGCGCCAGCAGCGGCTGGCTCATGCCGGGGCCCGTGTCGGTGACGGTGATGCAAAGGGGTCCACCCGGATCATAGCTGACCCCTACCGTCACCGTGTCGCCGGCCCGCGTGAACTTGACGGCGTTGGTCAGCAGATTGAGGAGCATCTGCTTGAGGCTCACTTCATCGGCCACGATGCGGGGAACCCGCGCCGCCAACTCTGAGCCGAGCGCAAGCCCGGCCTCCGCCGCCAAGGGCCGCGCCACCGCCAGGCAGTCGTCCACGATCACGCAGGGGTCCAGATCGCGAAACGCGAATTGAGAGGTGTCGCAGCGCCCCGCACCGCTGCCCATCATGCCGTCCACCACGCCAAGCGCATGGCGGGCACTGTCGTAGATGTTGCGCGCATAGTCGCGATAGCGGTCGTTGGCCATGGGGCCGAAGTGCTCGTCCTTTAGGATCTCCGCGTAGGAGATCACCGCGCTCAAGGGCGTGCGCAGCTCGTGCGCCAGCCGCTCGTTGCCCGACGCTGTGTGCGGCGAGTCCGCACCGTCGCCATCAGCGGCTGCACCGACCACCTCGATCGCAAAGCATTTCCGCTTCGCATCGGCCTGGCGGATGCGGCAGCGCCATCGCTGCAGACCGCGCGCAGTCCAGAACGCCAGCTCCTCGCTGACTTTCCGACGAGTCGGGCAGCTGGCTGCCAAGCCGGCCAGCCTCTGCAAGGCCGGCATGGCGCGGTCGACGGCCAATGGCAGCGATGCGGTCTTCGCATCGAGCCCCCAGGCCTCCCACGCCTGCGCGTTGGCTTCGACGATCAACCCCTGGGCCGCATCGATCGTAAAGTGCGGGCGCGCGCACGCGCCGGCCACCTGATCCTCAGGTCGGGGCGCTGAAAGTTGGCGCTGCATCGGGAGGCGACCGATTCGGTGCAGTTGCGGAACCTCGTTAGACGCAAGCGTGTGCCCAGTCCAGCGAGGCTGCCCCTTCAATGCACTTTTTTGGTTGCGAATACTGGCGGTTGCGTACAGCGGGCTCGCGGCCTGTATGCGCTTCCGATGACTGCGAGGGCGCGAGCCCGTTTCAGGCCGGCCCGCCGAACTGCGGCAGCGCCGGCATGTCGTTGATGCTGTCGAGGATCAGGTCGGCGTAGCCTTCGAGGTCGACGCGGCCGCTGGTGCCCGACAACACCCCGATATTGAGCGCCGCCCCCGCCGCACGCCCCATGGCGAGATCGTGCACGGCGTCGCCCACTACGGCAGCCTCGGCGGGCAGGAGCCCCGCCGCCTCGCAAAAGGCGAGCACCATGCCGGGCTCGGGCTTAGTGCCGAAGCCCGAGTCGCACCCGGCCGCGAAGTCGCACAGCTCCAAGATGCCGTGCCGTTTCAGCGACGCCGCAAGGCCACCCGCCGAATCGTTGGTCGCAAGACCGATGCGAAAGCCGCGCGCCTTGAGCTCGACGATCGTCTCCCGCGCGCCGGCAAGGAGCGCGGAATGCAGGGCACCGCCGCTGCGGAAGATGCGCTCGATGCCGGCGGTGAGCTCGGGCGTTGCCTCGATGCCGGGATGGGCGGCGAAAGCAGCGGCGATGTCGTGGTAGTCGCCCGCCGCCAGCGGCGTCCCCGGAACGACGCGATCCGTCTCAGGGTCGTGGCCGCCGAGGCGCAGGAGGCTGTCCGCCAGCCCCTGATCGCCGCGCGCGGCATAGAGCGCAACCTGCCGGTTGATCGGCACCCAGGTGCGCCAATAGTCGATGATGGTGCCGTCCTTGTCGAACAGAATGCCGCGGATCGGTCTCGCCATGGTCGATCAGGTGGGCCGGTCAGGCGGTGCACACCGCGCCGTCCCCAGCTCTTGCATGGATAGAAAGGTCGCCGATGGTCGGCGACGTGCCGGAAAGCGGATTGGCCGGGTCCCAGGCCACCTTGATCTCGGTGAAGCGGGCGGCCAGCGCGTCGTAGAGGAGCAGGCGTCCTGCCAGGCTGTCGCCGATGCCAACGATCTCCTTCAGCACCTCGGTGGCCTGCAAGGTGCCGATGACGCCGACGGCGGCACCCAGCACCCCCACCTCGGCGCAGTTGGCAACGGTGCCCGGCGGCGGCGCTTCAGGGAAGATGCAGCGGTAGCTCGGGTATGGTTTGCCGTCCGGGCCGCGCTCGTGCGGCTTGAGCGTAGTGAGGTAGCCATCGAACGGGCCAACGGCGGCAAACACCAGGGGCTTCCTTGCCAGGTAGCAGGCATCGCTGACGAGATAGCGCGTGGCGAAGTTGTCGGACCCGTCGGCCACGATGTCGAAGCGGGCGATGATATCCAGGGCATTGCCGGCATCGATGCGCTTGTCGAAGGTCTCCACCCGCACATGCGGATTGAGCCGGGCCAGCGCCTCCTTCGCGCTCTCGACCTTGGAGAGGCCGACGCGCGGGGTGTCGTGCACGATCTGGCGCTGCAGGTTGTCGAGCGATACGCGATCGTCGTCGATGATGCCGATTGTGCCGACGCCGGCCGCAGCCAAATACATGAGCACCGGCGAGCCGAGCCCGCCCGCGCCGACGACCAGCACCCTGGCCGCCTTGATCTTCTGCTGCCCCTGGCCGCCCACCTCGCGCAGCACCAGGTGTCGCTTGTAGCGCTCGATCTCTTCAGCCGTCAGGGGCATGCAGCGTTCGCTCCGCACCGTCGAAGCGCGAGCTACATCTTGGTGTGCAGCCCACCCGAGTGCAAGAGACCGTTGGGGACCAAGCGGCAGTTCACGCCGCCGTACTTGGAGGTACGCGCCCACTCGGCCGCGTCCCGCGTCGTCTCGGCCATCGTCTGCTTGGTGGTGATGTGGGTCGTCCAATCGTTGCCCAGCCTGCAGAACTGAACGTGGAACCAAGAGTCCCGCCTGATCACCACGCCGCGGGAGCAATCGGCCTTGTCGGTCGATTCCCGTCTGCACTCGTCGACGGCCAGACGCTCGGCGTCGGTGCAGTTCTCCATCCCGTAGGCGGCGCCAAAGGCGCCATCGGCGGTGTAGGCCACGGCGCCGCACCGGTTGGCGGTCGCCATCGGGACATTTGGAGGCGGAGACGATGCCTGAGGTGGCGGGTACGAGGGCGGCGGCGGCGACATTTGGACGGGCGGCGGCGGCGGGCCTTCCATGGGAGGCGGCGGCATGCCCTCGGGGCGCGACAGCGTCCCGTCCTGGCCCGGCGACGGCCTATCCTGCCGCGGCAGCCCATCCTGGGCATACACGCCTGAACCAATGAGCACGGCAAGAGCACACGATGCTGCAAGGCGCTTAAGCACGGTTGTTCCTCATTTGCTTGCTGGCTGGCGCTGATCACGCCTCCCTAGCCCCTCAGCTGAGGCGGCACGTCAATTGGAGTACCCCTGCACGCAACCGCCGATTACCTTGGCGCGGTCGCAGGAGTAGCCATCGCGCCGACACTCTTGCAGCGCCACTTCCGGCGTTGCTCCCCTTCCCCAGGTGACACCGCGACCTCCGCCGCCCGGAACGATATAGATGCACCCGTTCGGGACGGCGAAGGCCTGGCGGCACTGAATGCCGCGTCCGCGCCCGTTGCACGCACTGATCGCCGCGCTTTCGGCATCCATGCGCGAGTAGCGCTGGCCGGAGAAGCCAACACCTACGTGCTTGCCTTTTCCGTCGAAGCCGCCAGCAACGGCGATCCACACGCCGCCGCCCCCGCCGCGCATCTCCGGCTCCACCGGCGGAGAACCATAGTTGGGCCCCGTGTTGGGGCCTGCGTTAGGACCCATGTTGGGGCCTTTGAGCACCTGCGGCGGGCCACTGACGACACCGCTCTGCGCGAGCGCGCCCGGAAGCCCCAGAACTACCGTGCCGACCCCCAGCAAAATGCCTACAACAATGCGTCGCATGCCGTCCTCCACACGAGACAATGTCGCCCGGACCGCCTGGAGATGCCAGTATGGACACCGCCATCCCCCGACGGCTCGGCTCAATATGCCACACTTTCGTCGCCTTCGCGACGACCGCCGTTTGCCAAAACCGTGGTCAAGCCGTCGCGGCCACCGGCCGCTCGGCCCCAGGACAATTCCAGGGCCAGGGCGGCCCAGCCGCACAGCTACTTGGCCAGGTAATTCTTGTGCAACCATCCGCCGGTGGCGCGCCGCGTCTCGCTGTAGAGGGTCGCGTCCCCCTCACGCGTCTCCTGGCGCATCCGCAATATCGTCTCCTGCTCGTGCGCCGAGCCCCGCTCGGCCGCTCTCAGGAACTCCAGCGCGGCGCCGGCCGGCGGAGGAGCCGCCGCTACAGAAGGAGCAGGCTCGCCGATGGCCTCGGTGACGGCGGCAGTAAGCTGCTTTTTCCACATCTTTTGAAACAACCCATTGGATGGATAGATGTTGGCGCTGACGGGCCTACCGTTGATTGCAGCAACGTAGCCGATGACATCGCTGTCAGTCAGGCCGAAAGGCTCCAGCGCGGCCACATAGGCTTGCCGGGCCTCGTTCAGCTTCTCGTGCTCGAGCGCGAGCTGCAGGCTCGAGGCCGATTGCGGCGCCGCAACGTGCGCGTTGACGCCCGCCGAGAGGTCGGCCTGCATCTTGGCGACCTCGTCCCACACCAGCCGCTGCCGACTGCCAGTGTCGTTGCCACCCTGCAGAGCCGGCCCGCCGGCCGGTCTTGGACCGCCGGCGCCGCTGACGGTGGGCGCCGCCATGATGGCCAGCGTCTTGCGCGAAGGCATCGCTTCCCCTGCGCTGGAGAACTTGGTGGCATCCTCGTTGCCGCGCGCCGACCAGCGGCCGGGCTCGACGCAGAACGACGCGATCGGCACCAGTCCGGACCTTGGCGGCAGCACGAGGCTCACCATCAGCACGCGATCCTGCCTGCCGCCCTTCACCATGTCGCCGGCTTGGATGAAGACCTCCTCATCACCGGTGTTATCGATTCTGAGCTCGTTGACCTGACCCGTCTCGAGCACCTGGACGCGGCCCTTCGCCACCGCTTCCGTCAGGGTGAGCGGCACCGGACCCGCGGCGCTCGTGCCATGGACGAAATAGATGGCGAGGTTCTCGTGGACGTGCGGGCCGGAGACTCGCTCTGCGGTGTCGGCTAACGCGGAGCCTGCAGCACCGAAGGCCGCGCACGCAACTGCCGTCAAAGGCGCAATGGACCAAATTCGCATGATCGTCCCTTTCCTGAATATTCTCAGACAACATCATCACGCTAAGCAATTTTCTTGACGGCCCTTCGGTGAAGTGGCGGCGAAAGCGCGTTCGCGATGCGGCAGGGTGGTGACGCTGAGACTGGCGTTATAATCAGCGTGATGATTAAGAAGATGTAACGTCGACCTAGCGGCGGCGCTTAGCTGGCGTGGCGCGCGTGCGCGACTGCGCGCGTGTGGCAATGCCCGTCGAGCCGAAGCCGCCGGCGCCGCGGCGTGTCGTGGAAGCCTTGGCTGCTTCCATCAGCGCCATGCGCTCGACCCGCTGCACCACGAGCTGGGCGATGCGCTCGCCGCGGGCGACGGTGAAAGTCTTGTCGCCGTGATTGACCAGCAGCACCTGCACCTCGCCGCGATAGTCGCTGTCGATGGTGCCCGGAGTGTTCAACACGGTGACGCCGTGGCGCAGCGCCAGGCCCGAGCGCGGGCGCACCTGCGCCTCGTAGCCTGGTGGCAGCTCGAGGATGAGGCCGGTGGGAACGAGCGCGCGGGCGCGGGGCTTGAGCGATAAAGTCTTGCCGACTGCAGCCAGCAAATCCATGCCGGCCGCGCCGTCCGACTGATAGGCCGGCAGCGGCAGGCCTTCCCCGTGCGGCAGCCGGACAACCTTGGCGCCGAGCGCGCGGCTTTGCGGTTTGCGCTTCATACCACCGCGGTGTTTTCGGCGAGCCACGCAGCGGCGCGCGCGACCAGCCGACGGGCAACCTGGGTCTTGTCGAGCTCGGGCCAGCTCTCAACGCCCTGTGCGGTGATCAGATGCACGGCGTTGCGATCGCCGCCCATGATGCCGGTCTCGGGCGAGACGTCGTTGGCGACGATCCAGTCGGCGCCCTTCGATTTGCGCTTGCTCTTGGCGAACTCGATGACGTTCTCCGTCTCGGCGGCAAAACCGATGACCAGCGGCGGGCGCTTGGATCGATCGTAGTGTGCGATGGTCTTCAAGATGTCGGGGTTCTCGGTCAGCTCCAGGGCGGGCGCGCCCTTGCCGCCCTTCTTGATCTTCTCGCTCGCGCGCGAGGCTACGCGCCAGTCGGCCACGGCGGCGGCGAAGATGGCGATGTCGGCTGGCAGCGCCGAGCGCACGGCCTCGAGCATCTCGAGCGCGGTCTCCACTTTGATCACGTCGACGCCCGGGGGCGGCGCGAGGTGTGTCGGCCCCGATACGAGGGTGACGCGCGCACCGAGCGATGCGGCCTCGGCGGCTATTGCCGTACCTTGCTTGCCGGAGGAACGGTTGGCGATGTAGCGCACGGGGTCGATGGGCTCGTGCGTCGGGCCGCTGGTCACCAGCACGTGCCGCCCGGCAAGGGGGGCACCCTGCGGCTCACCCCCACCCCTAGCCCCTCCCCACAAGGGGGAGGGGGATTTCTGCGGTGAAAGCGGTGCGCGCGCCAGCAGCGCCTGGATGGTTTCCAGCAGTTGCGGCACCTCGGACATGCGCCCCGGCCCCGCCTCGCCGCGCTCGGCCATCTCGCCAACCTCGGGCCCGACGAAATGGATGCCGTCGGCCTCCAGCAGCGCCGCGTTGCGGCGGGTAGCCGGGTTGAGCCACATGCGCGGGTTCATGGCGGGCGCGATCAGCACCGGCTTGTCGGTGGCCATCAGCACCGAGGAGGCGAGATCGTCGGCATGGCCGCCGGCCATCTTGGCGATCAGGTCGGCAGTGGCCGGCGCCACCACGATCAGATCGGCCTCACGCGAGAGACGGATATGGCCGATCTCGCGCTCGTCGTCGAGGTCGAACAGCTCGGTGAAGACGCGATCGTTGCTGAGCGCGCCGACGGAAAGAGGCGTGATGAACTCCTGCGCGGCCTTGGTCATGACCGGACGCACGGCGATGCCGCGCTCGCGCAGGCGGCGGATCAGCTCGAGGCACTTGTAGGCGGCGATGCCGCCACCGATGATGAGCACGATGCGCCGCCTTGCTGCCGCCTCGCTAGATACGAGGGTCAGGGGCAGCGCCTGCCGCCGCGCGCGCTCCTGAGCGATGTGGGCGCGCACCTTGTCGGCTGTCTTGAGTGTGACGCTGTTGCCCTTGCGCAGGTTGGCCACCAGGTGGCCGTCGTTGACGGCGGCGACGCCGAACTTGGTGGGCGTCAGGCCCGTCTCGGCCAGAAAGGCCTCGATCTCCGCCCAGCAGGATTTGCTTGTGGCCGCCATTCCCCATTGATAATGGGTAATTTCCCACAAGTCAATGGGGGATTGGCCGCGGCGGAGACCTGTACCCCCGCCGCGGAACCGCTGATGGCTGCTGCTTATGCCGCCTGCGCCCTGCAGGCCGCGCCGATGGCTGCCACATGGCGGTGGTCGGTGCCACAGCAGCCGCCCAGCACGTTGAAGTGCGGGAAACGGCGAACCAGGTCGCCATGCTGGCTGCCCAGCTCCTGGGGATCGCCGGCGTCAAGGTCGGGCGCCTCGTTGAGCTCGGCATGGCTGCGCTTGGACGCATTGGCGCGGATACCGCGCAGGCGCTTGAGCCAGGCGCCGCCCTCGGAGAGAGTGCTCTCGAAGTGCGTGGGGTGCGCGCAGTTGAGCATGTAGTAGGCGGGCCAGTTGCCGGTCGCGGCATCGACCTCGGCGATCGCCTCCCGCAGGGGCTGGCCGGTCGGCAGACGGCCGTCGGTCTCCACCGTGAACGAGATCGCCACCGGCATGCCGGCTTCGCGGGCGGCACGCGCAACACCGATCGCCTCGCTGGCGTTGGTCATGGTGATGGCCGCGACCATGTCGGCTCCGGCCTCCGCGTAGATGCCGATTTGCGGGGCGTGGTAGGCCTGCGCTTCGTTGGCGCTCATCACCAGACCAGGATCGTAGCCGTCACCGCGCGGACCGACGCAACCGCTCACCACCATGGGCATGCGGGGCGTCTCATGCTCGGCGCGCAGCTCGTGCATCAGCTCGATGGCATCGCGATTGACCGCGGCCAGCGCCTCGGCCGAGTAGCCGAGCTTGGAGCCCCAGTCAGGGCTTGCGCGCCAGGTCGGGCTCTCCAGCACGAAGCCCGCGCCCTGCTCTTTGGCGATGGCAATGTAGGGTACGTAATACTGCTTGAGCCTCTCGCGGCCCGCGTTGTCGTGCAGCAGGTCGAACGCCGCGAACAGCGGCAGCTCGACGCCATCGAGAAAGATCAGCGTCGTCTCCAGCCCGCCGTCGGTGAGGAACAGCCGGCCATCCAGTTGCGGCAGGCGATTTCTGTATTTGCTCATGATCATCTCCAGCTCATTTTTTTCGAACTTGTTGACCGGGCGGATTTAGTGAGCTGCAGCGGGAGGAACTAGAGGTCGCGTGGTGCAGTTGCCGACAAAATAATTGCTCTATGAATTCCAGTCACTTACGCCCGGCGCAGGACCGCTCAACCAATATGGAAGCGGCCGATTTGGCGCGCAACTTTACTCCCGGTACAGTTGGCTATGACGATTGAGGCCCCAAAGAAGCGAGGCGACGCGCGCGAGAGGCTCCTCGCGCTGACCGAGGCCGCCGTGCTGGAAAAGGGCTTCGCCGCCACCTCCATCGAGGAGCTGATCGCGGCGGCCGGCATCACCAAGAGCGGCTTCTTCTACCACTTCAAGGACAAGACCGAGCTCGCCCGCGTCCTGCTCGCGCGCTACATCGAGCGCGAGAACGCGCTGTTCGACGATCTCTTCCGCCGCGCCGACGAGCTCAACGAGGACCCGCTGCACGGCTTCCTGGTGGGTCTCAGGATGCTGGCCGAGATGCTGGGCGATCTGCCATCCGGGCATCCGGGCTGCCTCATCGCCTCCTACTGCTACCAGGACCGGCTGTTCGACCAACAGGTGCGCGAGCTCAACGCCTCGGCCGTGCTCGGCTGGCGCAAGCGCTTCCGCGAACGCCTCGACCTCATCGCCGCACGCTATCCCCCACGCATCCGTGTCGACCTCGACGATCTCGCCGACATGCTCTCGGGCGTCGTCGACGGGGGGATCATCCTTTCCAAGGCCACCAGCGATCCCCGCGCTTTGCCGCGCCAGGTGCTGCTCTACCGCGATTTCATCCGCCTGGTGTTTCAGGGCACTTGAGCCCGCTCGGCAGCCGCAATTCTTGACAACGCGGCGTGCGCGTGTGTCTTTCCGCGCGCTATGCGAAACATCTGCGACATGAGGCGGGGTCGCCATGGTTGAGCCGCGGAAAGGCGCAGTCGCGCACCGCTATCGCAGCCACACCTGCGGGGCGCTGCGCAAGGCCGACGTTGGCAAGACGGTACGCTTGTCGGGGTGGGTGCACCGCGTGCGCGACCACGGCGGGCTGCTGTTCATCGACCTGCGCGACCACTATGGCCTGACCCAGGTGGTCGCCGACCCCGACAGCCCCGCTTTCAAGAGCGCCGAGAAGGTGCGCTCGGAATGGGTGATCCGCGTCGACGGTCGGGTGCGCGACCGGCCGGAAGGCACGGTCAACCCCGAGCTGCCGACGGGCGAGGTGGAGGTTTTCGCCGGCGAGATCGAGGTGCTGTCGGCAGCCAAGGAGCTGCCGGTGCCAGTGTTCGGAGACGCCGAGTACCCGGAGGACCTGCGGCTCAAGTATCGTTTCCTGGACCTCAGGCGGGACGCGCTCCACCGGAACATCATGCTCAGGAACGAGATCATCGGCTCGATCCGGCGGCGCATGCGGGAGGCGGGCTTCTTCGAGTTCCAGACGCCGATCCTGACCGCCTCCAGCCCCGAGGGCGCGCGCGACTTTCTCGTGCCTTCGCGGCTGCATCCGGGCAAGTTCTACGCCCTGCCGCAGGCGCCGCAGCAGTTCAAGCAGCTGATCATGATCGCGGGCTTCGACCGCTACTTCCAGATCGCGCCCTGCTTCCGCGACGAGGACGCGCGCGCCGATCGTTCTCCCGGCGAGTTCTACCAGCTCGACCTCGAGATGAGCTTCGTCGAGCAGGAGGACGTGTTCGCCGCGGTGGAGCCGGTGATGCGCGGGCTGTTCGAGGAATTCTCGGGCGGCAGGCCGGTGACGCCGAAGTTCCCGCGCATCGCCTACGACGACGCCATCCAGAAGTACGGCTCCGACAAGCCCGACCTGCGCAACCCCATCGTCATGGGCGACGTGACCGAGCACTTCCGCGGCTCCGGCTTCAAAGTCTTCGCGGGGATGATCGAGAAGGACCCCAAAGCGCGGGTGTGGGCGATCCCCGCACCCGGTGGGGGCAGCCGTGCTTTTTGCGACCGCATGAACGGCTGGGCCCAGCGCGAAGGCCAGCCGGGCCTCGGCTACATCTTCTGGCGCTATCCGACACCTCAAGAGTTCGCAAAGGAACATTTCCTTGGTGCGGACAAACCGGAGCTTCAAGCTTTCTTGCAGCGCGAAGCCGCTGATCAATTGCGAATAATGAGGGAATTGCGCGAGCCTGAAGGAGCCGGTCCGGTTGCAAAGTTTGTCGGCGAAGAGCGCGCGAGTGCGATTCGCAAGCAACTCGGATTGAAAGACGGCGACGCCGTGTTCTTCGCCGCCGGCAACCCGGACAAATTCTACAAGTTCGCCGGCGAGGCCCGCACCATGATCGGGCGGGAACTGAAGCTGATCGACGAGAACCGCTTCGAGTTCTGCTGGATCGTCGACTTCCCCATTTACGAGTGGAACGAGGAGGAGAAGAGAATAGACTTCTCCCACAACCCGTTCTCCATGCCGCAGGGTGGGCTCGCCGCGCTGGAAGGGGCGAAGAGCAACGAGGACCTGCTCAAGATCAAGGCCTACCAGTACGACATCGTCTGCAACGGCGTGGAGCTGTCGTCGGGCGCCATCAGGAACCATCTGCCCGAGGTGATGGAGAAGGCCTTCGCCATCGCCGGCTACGACAAGGCGGTGCTGGAATCCAAGTTCGGCGGCATGCTCAAGGCGCTGCAGTACGGCGCCCCGCCGCACGGCGGCATCGCGCCCGGCATCGACCGCATCGTCATGCTGCTGGCGGGCGCGACCAACCTGCGCGACGTCATCATGTTCCCCATGAACCAGCAGGCCCAGGATTTGCTGATGGGCGCGCCCTCTGAGGTTGGCCCGAAGCAGTTGCGCGAGTTGCACATCCGGCTGGCGCTGCCCGAGCGCAAGGGGTGAGCTTCTCCCTCTCCCCATTTCTTCAATGGGGAGAGGGAAGCGGAAGGGCTGCTGCGCCGCGTTAACGGAGCGCAAGCATGGTCGACAAAGCGATTGCCTGCCCCAAATGCAAGCAACCGATGCAGGAGGGCTACCTCGCCGATCAGGCGAGTGTTGCCCGCTGGTACGAAGGGCCGCCTAAGCGTTGGCTCGGGATGCCCTTGGTCCGGTGGGCGAAGACGCAGCTGCCGATCACAGCCTATCGCTGCCCTTCCTGCGGCTACCTGGAGTCCTACGCCAAGCCCAAGTGACGTTGGATGTGCGCATAGGCGGCAACCACCCGGTCATGCGGCCGCATCGGCCCAACGCACTTTCGCATGGCTGCGAGCCGGCATTGCGCTTCCGCCGCGCCCCGGCGCCCTTTAGACTATGGACCAACGAAAACATTGCCTCGCTTCCTGGGCCCTCGAGGAGAACGCCATGCAGCTCAAAGTTTCGCCAGTCACGCGCGACGAATGCAGCCCTGCGGAGTGGCAGGCCCGGGTCGATCTCGCCGCCGCCCACCGCGCCGCCGTCATGCACGGCTTCAACGAGGGCATCTTCAACCACCTGACCCTGGTCGTGCCCGGCCGCAGCGACCGCTACTACCAGATCCCGTTCGGCATGCACTGGTCCGAGGTCAAGGCCAGCTCGTTCATGGAAGTCGGCATCGACGACGGCAAAGTGAAGCGCGGCGCCGGCGATGTGGAGCGCTCCTGCTATTGCATCCACGCGCCCATCCACAAGGCGTTGCCGCAGGCCAAGGCCGTCTTCCACACTCACATGCCGTTCGCCAGCGCGCTCACGCGACTGGAAGATCCGCGCATCAAGGAGATCGGCCAGACCGAGGTCGGCATGATGGGCAAGATCGCCTATGACGACACCTACACCGGCCCCGCCTTCGAGCCCGAGGAGGGCGAGCGCCTCGCCAAGGTGATCGGCGACAAGACCGTGCTGTTCATGGCCAACCACGGCATCTCCACAGTCGGCGAGACCGTGGCCGAGGCCTACGACCGCCTCTACTACATCGAGCGCGCGGCGCAGGTGCAGATCTACGCCATGTGGACCGGTCAGCGCCTGAAACAGCTTCCCGATCCCGTCGTGGAGAAGACCAAGAGCAACATCGGCGGCGCCCAGTACTACGAGGGCCTCAACCCCGCCGAGCGCCACTTCGAGGCGCTGAAGCGCATCCTCGACCGCCGGGAGCCGGACTACGTGGAGTAGTGGGCCGGTGTCAGACCCGGAGGGTCTGACACCTCCCCTAGCGCTTCGCCTTCCCGTCCGACACCATGTTGAGCACCTCGACCTTGCGGTCGGCGACCAACTCGCTGACTACGGGGCGGAAGTCCTTGAAGTGCTGGCTCTCCTGGTGCGCCTTGATGGCCGCGTCGTCCTTGTAGACCTCGAGCATCACGAAGCGCGTCGGGTTCTTGGGGTCCTGCGCCACGTCGAACTGAAGGCAGCCGGGCTCGTTGGCGAGGCAGCGCTGGGCCTGCGCCGTCATCTGTTTCTGGAACTCGGCTTCCATTCCGGGCTTGGCGGTGAGGTACGCGACAATGGCTCGCATGGGGCTTCACTCCCTTTGTTTGTGAAGCGCCCAACCTCGCACGAAAGACTGCCAGCGTCAGCCCTGCCTCAGTTTCAGGCGGCCAGGGGGCGGTCGACGGCGACCCGGTTGCGGCCTGCGCACTTGGCCTCATAGAGGCGGGCATCGGCGCGCTGCACCAGCGCCTCGGCGTTGTCGCCCACGGCGAGCTGTGCCACGCCGAACGAGGCCGTGATCTTGCCGATCGGCTCGCCGCTGTTGAGGGCCAGCTCCTTCGCCTCTAGCTGGCTGCGGATGTTTTCCGTCAGGGTGGTCGCGTCCTCCAGACCCGTCTCGGGCAGGATGATGGCGAACTCCTCGCCGCCGAACCGCGCCACGGTATCGCGGCCCTTGACGTTGTTGGTCAGCAGCTTGGCGAACATCTTGAGGATCTCGTCGCCGATCTGGTGCCCGAACGTATCGTTGATGGCCTTGAAATGGTCGATGTCGCCCATCACCAGGCACATCTCCGACTTCTGCGCATGCGCGTCGGCGATCTCCTTGGCGAGATTGAGATCGAAGCAGCGGCGGTTGTTGAGCGCAGTTAGCGGATCGCGCATGCCGAGCTCCTGCGCCTCGGCCAGATTCCAGCGCAGCTTCTCGATTTGCGACCGCGAAAGCTCGAGGTTGTTCCTGAGATCAGCGGCGTCGCGCTGTATCTTCTCGTTCTCGGCGATCAGGAACTTGACCATCGTGCGCACCTGCTCGGGCTTGGCCAGCGAGGGCAGGTGCTTGTGCGCTTGCGCAAGCGACTTGGAGTAGTTGTCGTTGGCGTCGACGTAGGTGCGCATGAAGCGGAGGATGATGGCGAGCTCCTGGTCGAGCTGAACCTCCATGTTGCGCAGCTTGGCGGCCTGCGGGTCCACTTTTGGGGCGGTGGGTTGCACGTCTTTCCGCCAATTGAGCAGCGCGGCGATGCCGGCAACGCCCAATCCAACCAGCCCGACGGTAAGGGCGGTCGCGAAGATGGCGGTGAGGGTGCCCCCGCTCGGATCGGCCAACGAGCCTTCAGCGGACCAAAGTCCGAATGCCAGAACCAGCAGCCGCATTGCGCCAAGCCCCCCAACGAACGCGCGCGTCATGTTGGACAAAGCCGCTCAAGATCTAGTTAACGGCGGGATACCTTTTTGGCGTGCGGGCGGAGGGCGGGTGAACCGGAAGTTGCGCTGCTTGGCCGCGGATCCCGCTCCTGAGCTTGTCAACAAGCCCCGATTTAGGCTCAATTCGCCCGCAACGTGAGGCCGATCCCAGGGCACGTAGCGCGTAACGGGGGGAGCCAGTGGCCGGCAATCAGGGTGTACTTATCGTCACCGAAGACACTGTTATTCGCGGCGTGCGAGAAATGCGCAATTGCCGCCAGCTCGAGGTGCACGGCTACGTCGAGGGAGACGTCTCCGCCCGCACAGTTCTTGTGCACAAGACCGGACGCCTGTTCGGGACGCTGCGCACCGACAGCGCCGAGATCCACGGCACGCTGCAGGGCGACGTCGTCGTCAAGAACCTGATCGACATCCGCAGCTCCGGCAACGTCAGCGGCAACGTCAAGTACGGCAAGCTCGCCTTGGAGATAGGCGGCAACCTGACGGCCGAAATGCGCAACGTGCCGCCCTCGCTCGGCGGCGACCTCGACCTGCAGGTCGCCAAGGGCCGCTCGGTGCCCATCACGTTGCGGGACCTGACAGCGCTCGATCCCGACGATACCGCCCAGAACCTGAAATTCACGGTGACCAAGGCGAGGAGCGGGTTCGTGGCGCTGGCGAGCGCGCCCACACGCGCGGTCAACACGTTCACTCAGGCGGACCTCGAAGCTGGACGCATCGCCTTCACGCACGACGGCTCAAATACGAAAGTCGCCGGTTTCGATATCGTCGTGGCCGACCAGACCGGCGCCAGCTCGGGCGCACCGCAGAGCGTAACGGTTACAGTGACGGGCTGAACCCTGCCGCGGGGCTGGCAGAGGGAGGGATTCCCATGCGGCTCACCAGCGTTGCGCTGGCGGCGTTGGCGCTGGCACTGCTTGTTGAGCCGGCCGCGGCATGCGACATGGCCGCCGGCGACGACGGCAAATCGCCCTTGCAGACGCGCAAGCCCGTGATCGGCGAGGACGTGCGCCTTACCTCGGGCTTCGGAATGCAACTGCACCCGCTGCTAATGCAGCCGCGCCTGCACACCGGCGTCGACTGGGCCGCTCCGATGGAAACACAGGTAATTGCCGCTGGGGCAGGACGCGTTGTCGAGGCGGGGCCCAGGGGCGAGTACGGCAACGCCATCCTCATCGACCACGGCGCCGGCTGGCAGACACTCTATGGGCAGCTCTCGCGCATCGAGGTCAAGCAGGGCGACTGCGTGGCGTCCGGCGCGCCCATCGGCAAGGTCGGCTCTACCGGTCTCAGCTCGGGGCCCCACCTGCACTACGAGGTGCGGCGGGACGGCAAGCCCATCGATCCGATGCTGGTAGCATTGAAGAGCGCGCCGCCTGAGGCCGGCGACAACAAATGAAGCCGTGACCGGTCAGGCTATCGGCAGCGGCACGCCCGCCAGCGCAAAAGCAGCCTTCTGCCGCTCGGCCACCTCGTCCAGAACGAAGCCGTCGATGGTCTCGTTGAACATGTTGTGCCAGTTGAGCCTGGCGCCCAGGTGCAGGAACACGCCGCCGAGCCCGATCGCGGCGCGGTCCATGAACACGAACTCGCGCGGCACCTTGACCGGGCCCTTCTCCTTCAGCTGCTTGTGCACGGTGAAGGCCTCGCGGCGGCCGTACTGGCCCGGCGTGGTGCCGTCGGCGATCTCGCGCTCGCGGTCGTCGAGCAGCGGCCCGTAGATGAAGCGCGCCCAGATGTTGAGCGTGTCGATCAGGTCGTTGGACAGGCCCTTGAACCCCCAGGTCTCGTAGGCGTGCACCATCAGCTCGCGCTGGTCGCGCAGGAGCCCGGTGTAGAGGTCGATCACGCCCTGCACGAAGGGGGTTGGAAACGTGCGGATGCAGCCGTAGTCGAGCAGGTTGATGCCGGCAGGCTGACCCAGCCCCGCCGCGCCGCTGCTTCCTGCGCCGTTCGGCGCAGCCTGCTCGAAGATGGTGTAGTTGCCGAGATGCGGGTCGCCGTGGATCACACCGTAGTGCGAAAAGGGATACCACCAGGCTTTGAACATGGCCTGGGCGATGGCGTTGCGGTGCTCGAGCGGCGCGGCCTTGTAGTCGAGCAGCCGGCGACCTTCGAGCCAGGTCATGGTGAGGAGCCGCTTGGTCGACAGCGGCGGCAGCACCTCCGGCACGCGGATCCTGGGCTCGTGCTCGAAGATCAGGGCGTAAAGCTTCGTGTGCCGGGCTTCCAGCTCGTAGTCGAGCTCTTCGCGCAGCCGCGCCGACACTTCCTGAATGATCTCGCCAGTGTCGATGGCCGGGTTCATGCGCGCATGCAGCGCGAACACTATCCTGAGCTGGTTGAGGTCGGCCTCCACGGCGGACTGCATATCGGGGTACTGCAGCTTGGCTGCGAGCGCCTGGCCGTCGTGCGCCTTGGCGCGATGCACCTGCCCGAGCGACGCCGAGGCCGCGGGTTGCATATCGAATGCCTCGAAGCGCTGGGCCCATCCGGGCCCTAGCTCGGCGGCCATGCGCCGGCGCACGAAGGCCGGTCCCATCGGCGGCGCCTGCGACTGCAGCTGCGACAGCTCGGCCGCATACTCTGCCGGCAGCGCCTCGGGGATGGTGGCGAGCAGCTGCGCCACCTTCATGATGGGGCCCTTGAGGCCGCCGAGCGCCGCTGCCAGCGCTGCGGCATTGGCGGAATCGTCGGCGCCAAAGCCCAGCAGCCGCTGTCCGGCCACCCGCGCGGCCACGGCCCCGACGTTGGTGCCAACCTTGACGTAGCGCGCCGCCCTGGCCGAGAACCGGTTCTCTTCCTCGTCCCTGCGGTCGCTCAAGAGAGGCCCTCCTTCACCTTATATCGGCGCGCGGGAGGTCCGCGTCCAGGGGACAAGATGCGGCGGGGGAAAACACACGCTAGTGTGGGCGAAAGGTCCAACAAGGATCGCAAGGGCGCCGGCAGGCAATGCAAGAGAGGCACGCACGGCGGGCGCCGACGCGGATTGGTGAGGCTGCGCGCCGTCCCGCCACCGTTGCGATACTGGCACTCGGCATCACCCAGATCATCGCCTGGGGCACTACGCTCTATGCGCTGGGGGTGCTCGGCAAGCCGATCGCCGCGGACACCGGCTGGGGCCAGAGCCTGGTGTTCGGCGGGCTGACCGTGGGCCTGCTCGTGTCCAGTGCGATCTCCGCCTTCATCGGCCGCCTGGTCGACCGACGCGGCGGCCGCTTCGTCATGTCGATCGGCTCGATCCTGACCGCGATCGGGCTGGTGGCGCTGTCGGCCGTGTCCGATCCTTATGCCTACCTGGCCGCCTGGGCCTTCCTGGGGCTCGCCATGCGCATGTCGCTCTACGATGCGGCGTTCGCCGCCCTGGTGCAGGTGACGCCGTCACGCGGACGGCGCGCCATCTCCTACCTCACATTGTTCGGCGGCTTTGCCTCCAGCGTGTTCTGGCCCATTGGCCACGCGCTGAACGGCGCCTACGGCTGGCGCACCACGCTCGTCATCTTCGCGGCGGTCAATCTGATCGTCTGCCTGCCGCTGCACTGGCTGGGACTGGCGCGCCGGGAAACCGCCGAGCAGGCCGAGCAGACGCATGCCGCCGATCCCGCGCCGACGGCCGCGACGCCGCCTCTACGAAGGTTCTGCCCGCACGATGGCCATGGTGCTGTTCAGCCTGATCGTCGCTGCCAGCGCGGTCGTGTTCGGCGCCCTGGCGGTGCACCTCGTGCCGATCCTGGAAGCCACCGGCCTGGCGGCGGCAACGGCGGTGTTCATTGCCTCGCTCAAGGGCGCAGCCCAGGTTGCCGGCCGCATCTGGGACCTCACGCTGGCGCGCCGGTGGCACCCGATCGACGTCGGCCGCGTGTCGGTGGCGTTCATCCCGCTTTCCTTCTCGGTGCTCATGCTGGGCGGCGCAAACTTTTCCGCCGCACTCGCCTTCACGCTGCTGTTCGGGGTGTCAAACGGGCTCGTCACCATCATGCGCGGCGCGGTGCCGCTCGCGCTGTTCGGCCCCAAGGGCTACGGCGAGGTGCTGGGCATCCTGGCGACACCCTACCTGCTGCTCGCCGCCATCGCGCCTGCAGCTTTCGCAGTCGTGGTCGAGCGCTACGGCTACGGCACGGGCGAGGCCATACTTTTCGTTGCAGGGCTCCTGTCGTTCCTCGGCATGGAGGTGATGGCCCACTGGTATCGCCGCCGCGGGGCGTAGGTTGCGTCAAGCAGAGCCTCGCGAACCGGACTAGGCGCCCTGCCCAGTGAGCCCGTAAGCAATCAGCACCAACGCGGCGGCCATGAGCATCCAGCCGGGATGGCGGCCGCACGTGCCCCACAGGTTCCCCACCGCGCCGTAGAGGTAGAGGCTGCCGACGAACAGGCCGGTGGCAAGCCTCAGGTCCCGCTCGAACCAGTTGGCGGCGACGATCAGGGCCAGCCCGCCGAGGAACCACGCCACAGTGCTCATATGCAGGAGCAGCGGCACCAGCCGCCGGATCGGCGCGGCGATCCGCCCGTCGGCCAGCGCCAGCTCCTCGAACGGCCGCACCATCAGCCGCTGCGTCAGGATGCCGTGCACCACGGCGACCGTGCTGCCAATCACCCCCGCCATTGCCAGCGCCGCGTTCTGCCAGTTCATGACCATACACCTCTGTATGGAAGCTAGTGGAGAAGCTGGCCCGAGTCAATACACTTGTGTATGGTGTGAGCCATGGACGACCGCCTCACCAAGTCCGACTGGATCGAGCAGGGCCTGCGCACTCTGGCCGCCGAGGGCGCCAACGCGTTGAAGGTCGGCCCGATGGCCGCGAAGCTCGACGTATCGCGCGGCAGCTTCTACTGGCATTTCCGCGACATTGCCGATTTCCGCGCGCAGGTCTTGAGCAGCTGGCAGGAGCGCACGACCGAGCAGGTCATCGAGGAGCTGGAGGCCGCAAAAGGCGAGCCGGACCGCCTGAAGCATCTCATGCGGCGGGCCTTTGTCGGCAAGCGCCGACTGGACCGGGCCATACGCGCCTGGGCCGCCGAGGATGCCGGCGTTGCCAGGGTCGTCGCGGCCGTCGACGCCAGGCGGATCGCCTACATCGCCAAGATGTTGGCAGCCGCCGGCGTGGAGAGCCGGCGCGCCTCGTCTCGGGCCGCTTTCATGTATTGGGCCTATCTGGGGCAGGCCGTGATCATGGACCCCCGCAACGTCGTGATCTCCGCATCAGCCATGGACGACATCAGCGACCTGTTCGAGAGTGCGTAGTGCGTTGCGTTGGGCGGAGCGATGACCCAACGAGCTTGCGGGCGAACCGGCGACGCGCCACTGTCGCATACAACGGCACGTGAAAAGCCCCCGGGGGAAGCGCGATGAAGGTCTCTCTGTTCTATCTGCCCTCGCTCGGCACCAAGGCCGACATCGAGGCGGGCATGGCGGGCACACGCGCCGACCTCTACCAGCAGATGCTGCGCGAGGTGTCGGAGCAGTGCCGGTTGGCCGACGACATCGGCTACGACTCGGTCTCGTTCACCGAGCACCACTTCCACATCGAGGGGTTCGAGGTCTCCAACAATCCGGTTCTGCTCGATCTCTATATCGCCATGCAGACCAAACGCATCCGCGTGGGCCAACTCGGCATCGTGCTGCCTGCCTCCAATCCGATCCGCGTCGCCGAAGACATCGCCATGCTCGACCACATGACCGGCGGGCGGGCATGTGCCGGCTTCGCGCGCGGCTACCAGCGCCGTTGGGTCGACATCATGGCGCAGCAGATGCACGGCATCCACGGCGCGCTGCCGCATCAGCACGACGAGATCGATGCCGCCAATCGCGCGGCGTTCGAGGAGTGCTTCCAGATCATCAAGAAGTGCTGGACCGAGGAAATGCTCTCCTTCCAGGGCAAGTTCTGGAAGATTCCGCCCGGCGACACACCCTGGCCGCTGGAGACCACCGCCAAGTGGGGCAAGGGGGTGGAGGGCGGCATCCTCAAAGCGGTCGGGGTCGTGCCGAAGCCGCTGCAGAAGCCGCACCCGCCGATCTTCCAGCCGTTCGCATCGTCGGAGAATTCGATCCGCTGGTGCGCGAAGAACGGCGTCACCGCCATCCTGCCGCCCATGCACGAAACCATCGAGAAGAACCTGTTCGAGGTCTATGCCACGGTGTCGGGCCGGCCGCTGGGCGACGGAATGGGGATGCTGCGCGACATCATCATCGCCGACAGCGACGAGGAAGCGCGCCAGCTGTGGGTGAACTCATCGACGTTCGCCGGCGAGGCCTGGTTCGTGCCGTTCGGCTTCCGCCGCGGCATGCTGGACCCCAAGACGGGCGAGGCGCCGACGACAGAGGAGGCCATCGCCAACGGCTACGCGCTGGTTGGCACCGTCGACTCGGTGACGCGCAGCCTGGAAGCGCTGCGAAGGAAGCTGCCCGTGAACTGGCTGTTCGCGTGGACCCACAACACGCTGGTGCCGCACGCCAAGCTGATGCGCTCCATCGAGCTGTTCAAGACCAAAGTGCTCCCCCGGGTTGCCTAGCGGATCGTTGTCTCTAGGTGCGGCATTTCAGCAAGCAGGCCATGCTGTTGCATTTATCTGCATATGCAGGTATATCGCCTGCGATGAAGGACGGGACGGAAAAAACTGGCTCGAGCGGATGCACTTGCCTGCGCCTCAGGAAGGCGTCGCGGCGGGTGTCGCAGATCTACGACCGCAGCCTGGAGCCGCTGGGGCTCACCGTGACGCAGTTCAGCCTGCTCGGCTACATGGCCGGATTCGACGGCATCAGTATCGGCGCGCTGGCTGCCAAGCTGGTCATGGATCCGACCACGCTTACGCGTAACGTTGGCCCGCTGGTGCGCCGGGGACTGGTCGAACTCCTTGCCGATCCCGACGACCAGCGCTCGCGCTGCCTGCACCTCACCGCCGCCGGCCGCAAAGCCTATCGGCAGGCCAAGCCGGCCTGGGCCCGGGCGCAACGTGAGATCGACAAGGCGCTGGAGGATGCGGGCGCGCCAACCTTGAACAAGGTTCTCGACCGGGTTCTCGAGCGGCTCGCCAACTATGATCTGGCCAAATAGGAGATATGGCGCATGAGCTCGTCCACCGCGAAGGCTGCGTTGCCGCTCTGGCTGCTCATCGTGATCGTCGGCACCATCGTCGGCGTGTCGATGGGGCGCGCCCAGTCGATGGGGCTCTATCTGCCGCCGGTGACCCGGGCGCTGGACATCGGCCGCGAGCCGTTCGGTCTCGCCATGGCGCTGGCGCAGCTGCTGATGGGCATCGGCGCGCCCCTTTCGGGCGGACTGATCGACAAGTTCGGCGCCGGCCGGGTGATCGTGATCTGCGTGCTGGCCACCATTGCCGGACTCTACTTCATGTACGCCGCGACCACCGCCACGGATCTGCTGATCAGCGGCGTGCTGATGGGCATCGGCGTCAGCGGCACCGGCGTCACCTCGCTGGTCGGCACGATCGGTCGCCTGGCACCGCCGGAGAAGCGGCTGAGCGCAATTGCCTCGATCGGCATGGCGGCTGGCATCGGCGGGTTCGTGGCGCTGCCCGGTGATGCATTTCCTGATCGAGCTGGTCGGCTGGCAGGCGAGCCTGGTGTGGCTGATGGCGATCACCGCGCTGCTGATCCCGCTGGCCTGGCCGCTCGGCGGCAAGCCGGAAACCCAGACCGGCCCGGTGCGCAGCCAGACGTTGAAGGAGGCGCTGGCGGAAGCCTTCAGCCATCCAAGCTTCTGGCTGCTGACGGCAGGCTTCTTCGTGTGCGGCTTCCACGTGGCGTTCATCGTGGTGCACCTTCCCGCCTTCACCATCGACCAGGGCCTGCCGTCCTGGGTCGGGCCGTTCGCGCTGGCGGTGATCGGCATCGCCAACATCGTCGGCACGTTCATCGCCGGGCAATCGGGCCGGTACCTGGAAAAGCGCCGCGCGCTGAGCCTCGTCTACTTCGGCCGCGCCGTGATTTTCCTGGGCTTCCTGTTTCTGCCGATGACGCCCGTGACGGTGATCGTCCTGTGCGGCCTGCTCGGGCTGCTGTGGCTCGCGACCATTCCGTTGACGAGCGGCCTGGTCGCCACCTTCTTCGGCACGACGTGGATGTCGATGCTGTTCGGCTTCGTGTTTCTGTCGCACCAGATCGGCTCGTTCCTCGGCGTCTGGCTGGCCGGCCGGCTGTTCGACATGACGCGCTCGTACGATGCGATGTGGTGGATATCGATCGCGCTCGGCGTGCTGGCGGCCCTGCTCAACTGGCCGATCAAGGAGCGGCCGGTGGCGCGTCTCACCGTGCAGGCCGCGAAGGCCTGAGCGGCGGCGGCTGGCCGGGGACGCACCTGCGTGTTAGGCAGAGCCGGGTCGACGCCTCAGGTCGCAGCGCATGCCTGCCTGCTTCGCCGGATTGTTCGCCATCTGCCTCGCAGCACTTCTGGCCCTGCTGGCGCAGCCGGCTGAGGCGCAGGCGCCCGGTACCGATGCGCCGTGGCGCCAGCTGTTCCAGCGGCCCGATGCGACGCCTGCCCCGCCGGACAATCCCCTGACGCCGGAGAAGATTGCGCTCGGCGCGGCCCTGTTCGCCGATCCGCGCCTGTCAGGCACCGGAAAGCACTCGTGCGCCAGCTGCCATCGCCCGGAGCGCTCCTTCACCGACGGGCGCCGGCAGGCGCGCGCGCTCACAGGCGAGCCATTGCGGCGCAATACGCCGGCGCTGTGGAATCTGGCCTGGGCCAAGCAGTTCTTCTGGGACGGCCGCGCGCCTTCGCTGGAGGTGCAGGTGCGCGGGACCGATCGAGGCCGCCGACGAGATGGGTGGGCGCTGGCCCGACATCCTGCAGCGCCTCGAAGGCGATGCCGGCCTGGTGGCCAAGTTTCGCGCCGCCTTCCCCGACGGGCAGGGTGTGACGGAGGATACGGTCGTCAAGGCGCTGGCGAGCTACGTTCGCTCGCTGGTGTCCGCGCCGACGCGCTTCGACGCCTGGATCGCGGGCGATGCGCGCGCCCTGACAGCAGCGGAGCAGAGAGGCTTTCGCCTCTTCACCGGCAAGGCGGGCTGCATGCTGTGCCACGTCGGCTGGCGCTTCACCGACGACCGCTTTCACGATGTCGGCCTGCGCAGCCGAGATCCAGGCCGCAGCGCGGTGCCCGACGGCACACCCGGCCGCAAGGCCTTCAAGACGCCGAGCCTGCGCGAGCTCGCCCACACCGCGCCCTACATGCACGACGGCTCGCTGCCGACCTTGCTCGCGGTTGTTGCGCACTACTCCGGTGGATTTGTCCGCCGCGCCACCCTTGCTCCGAACATGAACCGGCAGCTGCGACTCACGGCACAGGAGAAGGCGGACCTGGTGGCGTTCTTGCGCACACTTTCCAGCGAAAAGGCAGCCCCTCGCATGAAGCAAGGGGGCGTTCCCCCTCTCCCCGTCTTTACGGGGAGAGGGCCGGGGTGAGGGGCAGCAACACCTGCCACGTTGGAGCAAGCGTCTGCCCCTCACCCTAACCCTCTCCCCATTCTGAAGAAGAATGGGGAGAGGGAATTAGCTCAGCCGGCCGCGCGCTCGAACCTGGCGATCTCGTCGGCCAGCAGCTGGTAGTCCTCGCAGGCAACGCCGCAGCGCTTGCCGATCTCGGCCAGCTGCTCGCGGGCACGGCCCACGTCGCCGATCTGCAGGAACGCCTCGCCCAGATACTGCCGCGTCGTGGTGCGGTCAGGATAGGCGGCGAGAACGCGCTGGTAGTAGCCCATGGCCTCGTCCACCTGGCCGAGCTTGCGCAAGGTGAAGCCGATCATGGTCTGGATGCGGGGATCATCCTGATTCTCGGCGGTGCGCAGGGTTGCCAATGCGGCGGCGTATTCCCCGCCCTTCGCCTGCCAGTAGGCGACGCTGTAAACCTGGTCCTGGTCGAGCCGGGTGTCCTTCTTGTCCTTGGCCTTGCCCTTGGCCTTCGATTTGCCTTTCGGTTTGGGTTTGGGCTCAGGCTTGTTTGAGGGCGGCTGGTCCGGCACGGCGAGGCTCGAGTCGGGCGTGAACGCGAACAGCGCCAAGCCCGGCGCCGGCGGCCACCAACCATTTGGAAATTCCTGTATTCAGCATGCAGTGTCTCCGTGTGACATGCCGTTATGAAGCAGTTCCCCCGTCGGAACCCCTAACCGGGCCAGACTACAGGAAGAATTGGACGTAGCGGATGTAACGGCCGCGTGATGGGACGCCCGCCCTCACACCATGACCTGCGTGCCGACCTCCACCACCCGGTCGCTCGGGATGCGGAAATACTCGGTCGCATCCTCCGCCCGGCCCGCCAGCCAGATGAACAACCGCTCCTGCCAGCGCGGCATCTCCGACTTCATGGAAGTCTTGAGCGAGCGCCGCGACAGGAAGAAAGATGTGGCAGCAATATCGATGTTGAGGTCCTTGCGCCGGCAATGCTCGATGATCTTGGGCACGCTCGGCGTCTCCATGAAGCCGTAGTGGGCAATGACGCGGATGAACGTGTCGGCTACGCGCTCGATTTCGATGCGCTCGTGGCGCTGCACGCGCGGCGTGTCCTCGGTCTTGATTGTCAGAATGATGTTGCGCTCGTGCAGCACCCGATTGTGCTTCAAGTTGTGCATCAACGACGTGGGTGCGGAGTTGGGATCGCCGGTCAGGAATACAGCCGTGCCGGGCACGCGGTGCGGCGGCTTGGCGTCTAGCTTTCGCACGAGCCATTCGAGCTCGGCCTCGCTCTTGCGCGTGGCGCGCATCAGGCTCCTGGAGCCGCGCACCCAGGTCAGGATCAACAGCACAACCGTGCCGCCGATGGTGAGCGGCAGCCAGCCGCCCTCGGGGATCTTGAGCAGATTGGCGGCCAGGAAGGCCTGCTCGATCAAAAGGAGTGGCACCATCAGCGCCGCGGCTTTCCAGACTTCCCATTTCCAGAACCGCCAGACCACGAAGAATGCCATGAGGCTATCGATCACCATGGTCGCGGTTACCGACAGACCGTAAGCGGCGGCTAGGCCGCTCGAGTTGCGGAAACTGATGGTCACCAGCAGCACACCCACGAACAGGACCTGGTTGACGCGCGGCAGGAAGATTTGCCCGGCGACGCTCTCGGACGTGTGGCGGATCTCCAGGCGCGGCAGCAGCCCCAACTGGATGGCCTGGCGCGTAAAGGAAAAAGCGCCGGTGATCACCGCCTGGCTGGCAATCACGGTCGCCACCGTCGCCAGCACGATCATCGGGAGCAGGGCCCAGCTTGGATAGAGGCGGTAGAACGGGTGCTCGATGGCCTCGGGGTGCGCCAGCAACAGGGCGCCTTGCCCGAAATAGTTGAGCATGAGCGCCGGCAGCACGATACACAGCCACGCCATCTGGATGGGCTTGCGACCGAAATGGCCAAGATCGGCGTAGAGCGCCTCGGCTCCCGTGGCGACCAGGAACACGAGGCCCATGACCACGAGGCCGACCATGCCGTGATCGAGGATGAACTGCACGCCGAGGGTCGGGTTCAGTGCCAGAAATACGCGGGGGTCGTCGATCAGGTGCACGAGGCCGCCCACCGCAAGAACGGCGAACCAAAGCAGCATGACGGGGCCGAAGTATTGCGCGACCTTGGCGGTGCCGCGCGACTGCACCGCGAACAGCCCCACCAGGATGGCAACGGTGATCGGCAGCACGGCGCGCTCCAGCAGCGGGGCCAGCTCGAAATCTGTCGCGAACATCTTGATCTGAGGCGCGGCTAGCTTGAGGCCCTCTACGGCCGACAGCACCGAGATCGCCGGCGTGATCACGGCGTCGCCATAGAAGAAGGCAGCGCCCGCCACGCCCAGCACCAGAAGCAGGGGCGCGCTGCGCGTCGCCACCGATTGGCCGAGCGCCATCAGGGCGAACGTACCACCCTCGCCCTTGTTGTCGGCGTTGAGCAGCACGAGCACGTACTTGAGTGTGACGATGAGCAGCGAGCGTCCAGGTCATGAGCGACAGGATGCCGAGCACGGCATCGGCACCCGCCGCACCATGCTCCGTCGAAGCTTTCACAGCCTCTTTCAGCGCATAGAGAGGGGAGGTGCCGATGTCGCCGTAGACGACGCCGATCGAGCCTAGCGCCAGCGCCCAGAAATGCTTCTGTGCGTCACCGTTCTCGGCGCTATGGGCCGCAACAGTCGATTGTGCCATGTCGGCAGTATCTCGGAGGTGCGCGGCGCCGTTTCCAGAAGCCCAGTGGGCGCGGCTTATACACTTCCGCCCTCCCCAGTCAAAATGGATAGCTGCGCACCTGTGCGCCATGATAACGCGCATGCCGCGCTCAGGGCTTCAGAACAGAGGCGAATCGTACTGAACGACGTTTACCCTACGACTTTAGGAGGGTGCGCCAGACCCGTAAGCCCGCGCTTCAGCTACATGCGGGCGAGCTCGTCGATCATGCCCTCGATCACCTCGAGACCCTTGTCCCAGAACGCGCGCTTGGAGGCGTCGAGCCCGAAGGGGGCCAGCAGCTCGGAGTGGTGCTTGGAGCCACCGGCCTCCAGCATGGCGAGATATTTCTCGACGAAGCCCGGGTGGGCATCCTGATAAAGCCCGTAGAGCGAGTTCACCAGGCAGTCGCCGAAGGCGTAGGCGTAGACGTAGAAGGGCGAATGTATGAAGTGCGGCACGTAGGACCAGTAGACCTCGTAGCCCTCGCTGAGCTCGATGGCCGGCCCCAGGCTCTCGCCTTGTACCTCGAGCCAGATTTCGCCGAGCCGCTCCGAGGTGAGCTCGCCCCCCTTGCGCTCCTCGTGCACGCGCCGCTCGAAGGTATAGAAGGCGATCTGGCGCACGACCGTGTTGATCATGTCCTCCACTTTCTGGGCAAGCAGCGCCTTGCGCTCCTTGGCATCGCCGGTGGAGGCGAGCAGCGCCTTGAAGGTCAGCATCTCGCCGAACACGGACGCGGTCTCAGCTAGGGTCAGCGGCGTGGGCGCCAGCAGCGGCCCCAGCGGGGCCGCCAGCACCTGGTGCACACCGTGGCCCAGCTCGTGCGCAAGCGTCATCACGTCGCGCGATTTGCCCTGGTAGTTGAGGAGAATGTAGGGGTGCACGGACGGCACCGTGGGATGCGAGAAGGCACCCGGCGACTTGCCCTCGCGCACCGGCGCGTCGATCCAGGCGCCGTCGAAGAAGCGCTTGGCGACGTGAGCCATGCGTGGCGCGAAGGCGCCGTAGGCTTTGAGCACCATGGCCTCCGCCTCGGCCCAGGGCACGACCCGCTCCGGCCTGTCGGGTAGAGGGGCGTTGCGGTCCCAGTAGGCGAGCTTCTCCTTGCCGAGCCACTTGGCCTTCATGGCGTAGTAGCGGTGCGAGGTAGCGGGATAGGCGGCGCGCACGGCCGCCACCAGCGCTTCCACCACCTCGCGCTCCACGCGGTTGGCGAGATGGCGGCTGTCGGCCACGTCCTTGAAGCCGCGCCAGCGGTCGGAAATCTCTTTGTCCTTGGCCAGCGTGTTGGTGATGAGCGTGAAGAGGCGGACGTTGCCCTTGAAGACCTTGGCCAGCGCCTCGGCGGCGGCCTGGCGCCTCTTGCCGTCGGGATGCATGAGCAGGTTGAGCGCCGGCTCGAGCGCGAGCGGCTCCGGCTCGCCCTGCACCTCGAACTTGAGCGCCGTCATGGTCTCGTTGAAGAGGCGGTTCCACGACCCGCGCGAGGTGATCGACTTCTCGTGGAACAGCCGCTCGAGCTTCTCCTCGAGCTGGTAGGGCTTCTCCTTGCGCAGATCGTCGAGCCAGGGCTTGTAGCGGGCGAGCGCCGGCACTTTCAGCGCGCTCGCCAGAACCGCATCGTCGATCTGGTTGAGCTCGAGCTCGAAGAAGATGAGCCCGGTGGTGATGGCGGTGATCTTCTCCTGGATGTCGCCGTAGAACTTGGCGTATTCGGGATTGGCGGTATCGGCGGCATAGAGGAGGCCGGCGTAGGAGCCGAGCTTGCCCAGCGTGTCGCTCAGAGCTTCGTAGGCCGCAATGGCTTCCGCCAGCGCTTTGCCGTCGGAGGCCAGCGCCGCCAGCTTGCCCTGATAGCGATCCTCGATGCGCTTGGCCTCGGCAGCCGCCTTCTCGAGATCGGCGGCGACCGCGGGCGACTTGGGCCCGGGGTATAGGTCGGCGAGATTCCACACCGGCATGGCGCCGAGATCAGTCGTGCTAGCGGACGACCGCTTCGATATCTCCGGCCTTTGCAACTTGCCGCTTTGAGTATTCATTGTCACCCGCACTCCTCCCAATGGCCGACTGTGAACCTAGCCCCTTACTTGTGAGTCCGGCCACTCCTTAGGCGGCGTCGTCTGCGACTGGAATGAGGCCCGTGGCCGCCATCCCACTCTCGGAGCAAAAAAGCTTCAACTCAAGCCGGAGTGAAACGATGCATTTACCCAATTGCGGCAAGGTCTCTCCAGGTCAGTAAGCCGGGTGTGGCCGCTTGTTCGATCCTGGATCGATGGCGCCAGCGCGGCTGAGTACAGTTTCTGTTGAGTCGAGTATCCGTCCCCATGGCCAGACTTGTGCTGATCGTCGACGACGATCCCACCCAGCGACGCATTCTGGAAGAGACCATCCGGCGCCTGGGCTACGACACCAAGACTGCGCAGGGCGGCGAGCAGGCGCTACAGATCCTCGAAGGGTGCGACAAGGGCGCAATCGCCCTGGTGCTGCTCGACCTCATCATGCCCGGCATGGACGGCATGGAGGTGCTGCGCCGCATTGCCGCGCTGCCCACCAGTCCGCCGGTGATCGTGCAGACCGCCAACGGCTCGATCGATGCTGCGATCGGCGCCATGCGCACCGGCGCGGTCGATTTCGTGGTGAAGCCCACCTCGCCGGAGCGGCTCGAGGTTTCCATCAAGAGCGCGCTCAAGATCGAAGCCCTGCAAGAAGAGATCTCGCGCATCAAGAAGACGGCCGACGGCACTCTCACCTTCGGCGATCTGGTGTTGCGCGGCGATGCCATGCGGCGGGTCATCTCGCTCGGCCGGCGCGCGGCGGCTTCCACCATACCGGTGCTGATCGAGGGCGAGTTGGGCGTCGGCAAGGAACTGATCGCGCGCGCCATTCACGGCGAAAGCGATCGCAAGGCGATGCCGTTCATCGTCGTCAACTGCGGCGCCATCCCCGAAAACCTGGTGGAGAGCATTCTGTTCGGCCACGAGAGGGGCTCGTTCACCGGCGCGGTCGAGAAGCGCACCGGCAAGTTCCAGGAGGCCGACGGCGGCACGCTGTTCCTGGACGAGATCGGCGAGCTGCCGCTGCACGCCCAGGTCAAACTGCTGCGCGCGCTGCAGGAGGGCGAGATCGATCCGGTCGGCGCCAAGAAGCCGGTCAAGGTCGACTTCCGCCTGGTGTCGGCCACCAACCGCGACATGATCCAGCTGGTCAAGGACGGTAAGTTCCGCGAGGACCTCTACTACCGCCTCAACGTGTTTCCGGTGTGGGTGCCGCCGCTGCGCGAGCGCCTCGAGGATGTGCCCGAGCTTGCCCTGCACTTCCTGGCCCGCTTTGCGGCCGAGGAGGGACGCCGGGTCAACTCCATCAGCGCCGAGGCGCTGGAGCTGCTGACGAGCTACGAGTGGCCAGGCAACGTGCGCCAGCTCGAGAACGCCGTGTTCCGCGCCGTCGTGCTGTGCGACGGCAACGAGCTGACCGTCACCGAGTTCCCGCAGATCGCGGCCCAGGTCGAGGGCTTCACCGCAGCAGTTCCGGAGGCGCCCGCGTTGCAGAAGCGGCCCGTGATCACGGGGCCGGTCATGCTGGGGGCGGAGCACACGGTGCCGCAGACGGTGGAGACGGGCAAAGGCGAACTCGGCATTCCGGCCGTAACCGACCAGGGCGAGATCCGCTCGCTGGAGTCGATGGAGGCCGACATGATCCGCCTGGCGCTAGGGCGCTATCGTGGACACATGACGGAGGTGGCCAAGCGCCTCGGCATCGGCCGCTCCACGCTCTACCGCAAGATGCGCGAGTTCGGACTCGAGGAGCCCGCGAACCGCTTGAGCTGACCGGCAGCCGGCATCTGCGCGCTTGGTTTGCGGCAGGTCCCGGACAGCCTCGGCAAGAGCCTCGGCTTCCGGGATGACGGGTCGCTACTTCGACGGCGCCTTGGCGAGCGCGGCGTCGAGCTTCTTATCAACCTCGATGCCTGCCTTCTCGACGGCATCAACCTCCTTCTGGGGAGCCTTGGGTGCCGCCGATCTCAGCACCACGCCCCTGCTCTTGGCGATCTTTTCCACGTTGGCAGCGACGATCTTTTCCAGATCCGAGGTCTGATACCATTGCTCGTAGTAGCGCGGCGCCAGGCCGATCCAGAGCCCCGTGCCTGTCAGTTCGAGCTTATCGGCGGTCGAGACGCTGGCCTTAATGGAGCCGGCGACATCTTTGATCGCCTTCTCCGCCTCGGTCTTCACCCCGATGCCGGCACCGGCCGTGAAATCGACCACGTAGTTGACATTGGCGTGGAACACCCGCGTGGTCTGCCACATCAGCAGGTACGCACCCGGCTCGGCCAGTTTATCTTTCAGGGGCACTTTCGAGAGACGCGCACGCTCGGTCCTGGCCGCGCGCAGGCAGTCGAGATCGGAGTCGAGCAGCTTCTGCGCCTGCACCGTGGAGAGCTGGAACAGACAGCCACCCGACACTTTCAAGGACACCTTGCGGATGTACTTGGCGTTGCCGGTGACATCGAGCAGCTTCTTGATGCCGAGCGTCAGGTCGAGCGTGGCGTCGCGCTGCTGAGTGTTGGTGATCGAGCTCTGTTCCGCGGCGCAGTTCTTGATCTCGTCGGGCTTGATCTCGATCCTGGCGTTGCAGATCAGCCCCTCGCCGCCTTCAGTGCGCACACGCAATTGCTTGCCGGAGGAATTGAAGAAGCCGATCATCACGGCGCCGAGGCCGTAGGCGGGGCCCTTGGGCGTCAAAGGATATATGCCGTACTGGTCGTAGAATTGCGACTGCGCCAGCGCCTGGCTGGACCACAAGCCGATGGCGGAAGCAAGCGCAAGCGTCGCGAGTTCGAAAAACCTCTTCATAAGCTCTTTCCCCCTTATGCAAGCCGATCGAAATGGCGAGTTCGGTCTGGTGCATCTCAATCTTCGTCGTCCCGAAATGTCGGGTCCGGGCTGCAGCGAACCCGCAGAACGTGTTGGGGAGATGGCGGCGTCCCGAAATTCCGCGCCGCCGGCGTCTCGTGCAACAGCGCTGAACCCGTGCAGCCCAACAGCCCACGTGCGCTTATCCAAGCGGTGCGGATGGGTTGTCAATTGAATTGCGTCGGGACTGAGGGTGAGCGCGTGCATGGGCTGCTGGCGGGCGAGAGCGAGGCGATCCTCAAGGCCAAGCCCGAGCCGGCCGTGGTGCTCAACCCGCCGAGGGACGGCGCAAGCCCCGCCGAGCTGGAGCAGGACGACGGGCTGCTGACGGCCTCGGAAGGTGGCGCAGCTGGAACTGGATGCCGACTGGGTGGCGCTCTCCGCCTGCAACACGGCGGCGGGTGACAAGGGCGATGCCGAGGCGCTGTCGGGGCTGGCGCGCGCCTTCTATGCCAAGGCCCGCGCGCTGCTGGTGTCGCACTGGTATGTGAGCTCGGATGCGGCGGTACGGCGCTGGGCCGCGCCGAGGCCCTGCGCCGCTCGATTGTCGCGCTGATCACCATGGGCCGCCCGGAAGAGGCGCACCCAGAGCATTGGGCGCCGTTCGTGCTGGTGGGCGAGGGCGCGCAGTGAGATCGATCTGGGGTCTCGTTCAGGCCTGATCGACCGGAGGCGGGGGCCGACGGCTCCCCACAGGGGCCCGCCCGTGCCCACAGGGTGATCGCTGGAGCGCCCACAGGGGCGATCCCGAGAGCGGACGACAGGATGATCCTTGGATCACGGGCAGGTCAGATGTGGGATTCGTCCCATATATCACCGCATGATGTTTGTGGTTGCCGTCCCACCGTCTGCGATCGCTAGTTTTTGGCAAACGCGGGGCTCAACGCGCTTCTAGGGAGACGCTCACGTGCAGGAAGCGGTCGGTCTGCTGGACAGCATTTCCGAGTTCTGCCGCCGCGCCAACATGGCCGAATTGACCTTTGGCCGGCGCGCCGTCAACGACGGCAAATTCGTGGCGCGCCTCAGCGATGGGGCCCGCATCACGCCCGAGACCCTGGTGCGGGTGAGCGAGTTCTTGACCACCCGCGGGGTGGAGGCCCCGATCGCCCCGCGCGAGCTGATGCCGCTGATGCGGGTGGCGCCGGCGCCCGCCGCACCCCTCCGCCGCCCAGCCGGCCAGGACGCGCCCTCGCGCAATTTCCGCTTCTTCGACAACCGCCAGAAATATCTGCTGTTCGTCAACACCTGCTCGGAGAAGGAGACGATCGCCCGCCGCGTCGGCATGGAGCTCGGCCATCTGCACCCCGCGCCGCCGGCGGTGCGCGTGTTCGACGCCGGCATGGGCGACGGCACCGTCTTGACCCGCGTGCTGCGCGAGATGCACCGCCGCTACCCGACGCTGCCGTTCTACGCCGTCGGCAAGGAGATCAGCCTCGAGGACGTGCGCCTCTCCCTCGACAAGATGGCCGACCGCTTCCACGAGCACCCCGCGACCGTGCTGGTCGTCACCAACATGTACTACACCGAGGCCCCCTGGCTCACGCCCAAGGCGCTCTCGGCCGCCACCTCGCTGGTGTGGCACGAGGTGGCGCTGACCGGCACCACGGCTGCCGAGTTCTCCGAGCAGATCGCCGCGCTCGAGCCGTTCCTCGCCAAGAACTGGCAGGCCAGGCATTCGCCCAAGACCGGCAATCCCGTCTACGAGCGCCCGGTGGCGCTGGTGATCTACCGCGACGATTTCCGCTTCCTGCTCGACGACGTGATCCCGCGCCAGGGCCAGGCGCGCGCCGACTACGACCTCGTCATCGCCTCCCAGCCCTATCGTGCCCGCGTGCCGGTGGAGTTCAAGGCCGCCAAGGTGGTGGCGCCGCTGACGCGGCGCGCTGCGGCCCGGCGGGCGGCTGCTCGGCATCCACTCGTGCGGGCGCGATCCGGGCCTGGAGATCGTGCGCAAGCTGTGGCCCGAGGAGGATCCCTTCCAGACCTCGCGCCACGACATCCTGCGCGCCACCCGCGTGGAGCTCGGCCGCAACGCCCGCCACTACAACTTCAACGCCTACGCCGACAGCCGCGCCGTGTTCCGCTACGACATGCACACCTTGCCCACGGAAATCGCCGCCTCCATCGGCACCTCCACGCTGTTTGCCGCCTGGAACGCCGCCGTCTACGTGGCCCAGATCGACGATGAGCGCCTGGCCGAGGTGGTGGGCACGCGCAGATATCTCGACGCCACGCGCGAGGTGCTGCAGGCGCACGGCCAATTGTGGTTCCTCGACGAATCCTACGTCATCTCCAGAAAGCGAGGCTGAACCAACATGTCCGCCGTTCCCGCCGGCAGCGCCGCGCCGCACGCCTCCGCCGCCCCTGCCGATGTCGCCGGCATCGCCGCCGAGATGGTGGCCTGCGGCTCGCTGGAGATGGGCGCCGATACGCCCGAGGATGCCCGCCGCATCGCCGAGCTTCTGCCCGCCGGCACGCCGGTCTACGTCAATCATCTGCCGCACCGGCAGCTGGAGCACACCCTGAAGGCCCTCATCGCTCTGCGCGAGGCCAACCTCGATCCCGTGCCCCACATCGCCGCCCGCCGCGTCGGCTCGCGGGCGGAAGCGGAGGCCTTCCTCGCCAAGGCGCGCCGGCTTGCCGGCATCACCAAGGTGCTGATGCTCGGCGGCGACGTGCCCGAGCCGGTGGGCCCCTACGCCGATGCGGCCGCCCTTCTGCGCGAGGACTTCTTCGCCGACAGCGGGCTGAGACAGGTGGCGCTCGCCGGCTATCCCGAGGGCCACCCGCGCATCCCGACGGACACCCTCAACGCCGCGCTCGCCGAGAAGCTGGCGATTGCCCGCCGGCCACGGCCTGGAGCCGCTGATCGTCACCCAGTTCTCGTTCGCGCCCAACCGCATCGTCGAGTACTGCGCCGATGTCGCCCGCCGGGCGCCGGGCGTGCCGATCTACGTCGGCCTCGCCGGACCCACCAGTCCCATGTCGCTGTTGAAGTTCGCCCAGCGCTGCGGCGTGTCGGCATCGCTGCGGGCACTGCAAGCGGAGGGCATGCGCGCGGTGAAGCTTTTCACCCACGTGGACCCCAGCGATCAGCTCATGGCGCTGGCGCAGCACCTCCGCTCGGGGAGCGCCAGCAACGTCGTGGGCGTGCACCTCTACAGCTTCGGCGGCGTCGCGCGCACGGCCGCGCTGGATGAACGAGCGCATCACCGCGCGGCAGGGCGTGACGGCCTCGCTCGCGCAGCGCACGGGCAGCTGGCGAAACCGCGATCGCTGCGCGCGCGGCAACCGGCGGCCTCGCACGCAGTACCCGCGAACGATACCGGCGCTTCGCGCGCACGGGTCCGGGATCGCAACCGGACCCTGCAGCAGGCAAGCGCGCGAGCCCTGCAGCACGCCTCGCGCGGGCATTGCGCAGCACCGCGCACGAGGTTGCGAGCGCGATGGGCAGGGCATGCGTGCGGGAGCATGCGCGGGAGAAAACAGGGACGCTGTCGCGATAGCGCGCGGGACATCGCGCGAAGCGCGCGGACATTCGCGCGATAGCGACACAGCACGCACGGCTCCGCGCACGACGACCTCGCATCGCGCAACCGGAGGCCCTGGCGGCGACGGGGATTGATCGAGCCGGCGATGGGATTAATCCCACGGGGATAGCGGGACCGAAATTCCCAAGTCCTGCCTAGGGGATAGGCAAATGTGGGCACCCGCCCACCATGGTTAACGCACCCCGCTATCCCCGCCTGACGGTCCCCCTCTCCCCGCCAGCGGGGAGAGGGCCGGGGTGAGGGGCAGCCCACACGCCAACGTCATCCCCGCGCCCGTTCGGGCGCGAAGCGCGACGCACGGAACCAGGCGGGGGACCCAGGTCACCGTTCAGCGGGGTGCCAGGCCGTCCAGCTCCCGCCTCAGATCCGCCAGCTCGGGATCGCGAACCGTGACTTGGATTCCCGCCTCCGCGGGAATAACGCTGGTGGAGAGGGGACGCGCGCCCAACAGGCGTCATCCCCGCGCCGTTCGGGCGCGAAGCGCACGAATGGGACCAGGCGGGGACCCAGGTCACCGGGCCAGCGGGACCAACCCATCCAGCTCCTGCGCAGATCGGCCAGCTCAGGATCGCGAACCGCGACTTGGATTCCCGCCTCCGCGGGAATAACGCTGGTGCTGAGGGGACGCGCGCCCAACAGGCGTCATCCCCGCGCCGTTCGGGCGCGAAGCGGACGAACGGGACCAGGCGGGGACCCAGGTCACCGGGCCTCGAGGGTGCGGAAATTTGTAGCGCTGCTCACTGCGCCGCGGCGCGAGCCTGGTTCAGCGCGAACAGCCGCTCCAGGATCTGCTCGTCGCCGAGGTCCGCCGGCCAGCCGTAGGCGGCGGCCACGGCGGCATCGAGGTCGCGGTGGGCAGCATCGAGCCAGGCCGGACGCTCGTTGTAGAGATTGGTGAGCGTGCGCTTCTTGAGGGTGGCGGCCGCCTTGTCTGCGCATGGCCGCGTGGCTCCTCGGGCGGACTTATGCGAGTCAACCACAGGAAGCACATGGCCGCGGTCGATTGCTACGCATACGAGACGCAAGACTACGGACTACGGACGCCATGATAGAGGTGTACTTATACATCATTACACATATACACAATTGATATAACTAGATTATTTGGTGTATGTCTGGACCTGATTGACTTTATTGTATTGTTCATGCTTAAGTGTGTTTAACACAGATGATGGAATGAGGCGAAAATGACAACGGGCGATGATCCGGAGCTCGCAGCCATGTCTCAGGTCCTCAAGGCGCTAGAGACATTGAAAAGCCCAGAGGCGCAGCACAGGGTGCTCGACTGGGTGGTCATTCGCCTTGGGCTAAGCACTGACGAAAAACGAGTGTTCCGCCCTCGCGGGGAGGAAGCCAAGCCGCTGGGCCCCGAGGAAGCCCCTGTCGCACGAGAGGGCACCGTAGACAGCGTTGCCAGAAAGCTCGGGGTCAACTCCTGCCGGACGTTGCTGGTTGCGGCGGCCGCGTATCTTGCCTTGTACAAGGGCAAGGAGAGGTTCTCCCGTGAGGAGCTGGTGTCCACTGCAAGGGAGGCTCGCCGCGCGTGGAAGAGCGACTACACGACCCAGACGTCTGTAAACATCACCCGAATGTTGGACGCTGATGAATTGGTTGAGAGGGACAAGGACTTGTACGACCTCTCTCAGAAGAAACTAGCCGAGCTGGAGCAGGCGTTGCGTGAATAGCGCCGCGAAACGCAGGGGCACAAATCAAAGGCTAGACATTCATGAATTCTGCCGCGAGACAATTCTATGATCGCGCCAAGCCGCTGATCGGTGCGGCCAGCGAGTTGCCGGATTTCTTCACATACTACATCACCGTCGAGCTGCTGCAGCCGGCAGCGACCGTGAAGGTCGTGCGCGTGTGCTATGAGGCCTGCGACTTGGTGCCCCCGAGCTGGTTGGCATCACACTTCTCGAACGGCCTCCAGAAGCCGCGGCGCTTCATAAGGCTTGACAGTGGCTACCGTCTTGAGAATTCCCGCCGAGAGGAGATCGCCAAGCTGCTGGGCGACGGGCAGGCGCCAGCGCAGACAAGCGCCGCTTTGAACGCGCTAGAGACCCAGATTCCGGCAGGGCCCAAGCGCGACTTTCTGCACGAGACCATCAATTGCTTTGATGCCCGGGCTAACCGCGCCGCGGTCATCATGTGCTGGAATCTAGTGGTTCACCACTTGCAAGATCACATTCTGGCCGACGCATCGAGGCATGCAGCGTTCAACGCTGCGCTGGGGCGGAACACCGATACAAGCGTCAAGATCAAGGCCGTGTCAAAGCCAGACGATTTCACCGAGATGCCGGAGACCAAGTTCCTCCTGTTCTGCCGTGAGGCAAAGATCATCACCGCGTCGATGTTCCACAAACTTGAAGGGCGGCTGCATGAGCGAAACAGTGCGGCCCACCCATCGGGCGTCAAGACCACGCCGAAGGCAGCTGAGGCGTATATTGAGGACTTGGTCGAGAACGTACTGAAGAAATTTCAGGCTTGACGTAGGACCAGGCGGAGTAGTCCACCCCCCTACTCCAGCCCCGCCATCACCCTATCGCGCCACTGCTCGGCCGCCGCCTGCGCCTTGGCCTTGTCGTTGCGCGACATCCGCGCCAGCAGCTTCTCCAGCGCCGGGTCCTCGATGCCGCCGGCCTTGGCGATGAAGTTCCACTTCGCCGCCTCCACCAGGTCCTTGGCCACGCCGGCGCCGTGGGCATAGCAGCGCGCCAGCCGGTTCTGCGCCGTGGCCGCGCCCTTGTCCGCCGCCTTGCGGAAGAACTCCGCGCCCTTCTTGGCGTCCACCGGCACCCCGTGCCCGCGGAACAGGATCACCGCGTAGTCGATCTCGGCCTCCACGTGGCCCGCCGCCGCCGCCTTGCCGATCCAGCGCGCGGCCTCGAAGGCGTTGGCGTCGGTGCCCTGGCCGGTGGCGTACATGGTGCCGAGGTCGTACTGCGCCGTCACCACGCCCTGCTCGGCCGCGTAGCGCATGTGCGCCAGCGCCCGGTGCGGGTTCTCGGGCTTGCCGTCGCCCGACAGGAACATCAGCGCCAGGTTGTAGTTGGCGAGCGCGTGCTTCCTCGCCGCCGCCGCCTCGAGATAGCGCGCAGCCGCCGTGCGATCCTTGTCGACGCCCTTGCCCTCGGCCAGCATCAGCCCGTAGGCGAACATGGCCTCGGGGTCGCCCAGCTCGGCGCCGCGCGCGTACCACTGCGCGGCGAGCGGCGCGTTCTTGGCGGTGCCGAGCCCGTCGGCATAGATGCGGCCGACGAGGGTGTGCGCGGTCGGCTCGCCGCGCTCGGCCGCCTTCACGGCGAGCTGCAGCGCGGTGACGTAGCGCCCCTGGTCGAAGGCCTCGTAGGCGGCGTCGTCGCCGGGCGGCGGCCTGCTTGGCGTGCGCGCTCGATTTCTCGGGCGGCGCCATCTGCCCCGGGCGCGTCGGCCTGCGGCACGGTCTTGATGATCTTGACGGCCCCGGGCTTGGTCGTCGCCGGCTTGCGCTCGACGGGTGCGGCCGGCCCGTCGACGCTGCTCGTCCACGAGCTGGTCTCGGCCATGGCCAGGCCCGCGCCCACGAGCAGCGTTGCAGCCGCCAGCGCAGGTGACAGACCGGGTCGCTTGCTGCTTGCCATGACCGCCCCTCAGCCCGCCGTCGCAGGCTCGCGCACGGCCGCTGCGAACGCCGCCGCAGAATCGCGCGCCGCCGCCGGCGACAGCGCCGGCCCCAAGGTCACCGCCACGAAGTCGGCGCCGGCCGCCGCCAGCCGTTGCGCTTCTTCCACCGACTCTGCGTCGAAGGCGACGCACGGCACCTGGAAGATGTCCGCCCACCAGGCGACAAGCTCGTCGCGCCGCGCCCGCGCCTTGTCGCGGTCCTTGAGATGCGCGCGGCGCGCCGAACGCCACGTAGTCGGCACCGGCCTCGGCCAAGGTCATGGCGTCGTGGCGCGAGATGCCGGGGTCGACGCCGATGACGCCGTCAGCGCCCAGCACGCCGCGCGCTTCCCTGTAGGCCTCCGCCAGGTCCGCCGCCCCGGCGAGGTGCACGCCATCGGCGCCGAGCGAGCGCGCGAGCCTGGCGTCGCCCGCGACCAGCGCGGCAGCGCCGTGGCGCCTGGCCAGATCGACCAGCGCCTTGCCGGCCGCCGCATCGAGCGCGCGCCCGGCCGCGGCCACGATCAGCACCGATGCAATATCCGCGGCGTCGAGCGCAGCCTTGAGCCGCTCCGGCGCGGCCTCCCCGGCCTCCACCACGGCGTACAGCTGACAGCCCCCTTCGCGGCGTCGGCCACGCGCACCTCCTTGCTGCGATCCGCTGCGTCCTCGGTCCAAGCCTATCGGTTCGCATTTGGGCGAAACCGCGACAGCGGCCGTGTCATCCCGGCACTTGTTGCCAGGATCCAGTCCATCCACGATCGCCCGAGCAAGCTGATAGATGGATCCCGGGACAAGCCCGGGATGACCCTAAGCCGCCTTCTCCAGCTTCTCGTCCCACTTGCCGAGCGCCGCCGCGCCGTTCATCCTGGCGCGATGCGCGAACGCGCGCTGGCCGGCGGCGACGTTCTCCGCCTTTCCGCCCCAGGCCTTCAGCGCAGCCGCCTGCAGCGCGCGGCCGTAGGAGAACGACAGCTTCCACGGCAGCGGGCCCAGCTGGTTCATGTAGGAGAGATGCGCGGTGGCATCCTCGTCCGACTGCCCGCCCGACAGAAAGGCGATGCCCGGCACCGCCGGCGGCACGCAGCGCTTCAGCACCTTCACGGTGCGCTCGGCCACCTCCTGCCGGCTCGCCTGCTTGGGGCACTTCTTGCCGGCGATCACCATGTTGGGCTTCAGGATGGTCTTCTCCAGCGGCACCTTGGCGTAATAGAGCTGCTGGTAGACCTCCTTGAGGATGAACTCCGTCACCATCTCGCAAGCGTCGATGTCGTGGTCGCCGTCCATCAGCAGCTCGGGCTCCACGATCGGCACCAGCCCGCCCTCCACGCACAGGGCGGCGTAGCGCGCCAGCGCCTGCGCATTGGCGTTGATCGAGGTGTAGCTCGGCATCCTCGGGCCGATGTCGTACACGCCACGCCACTTGGCGAACTTGGCGCCGAGCGACACATATTCCTTGATGCGGTCTGCCAGCCCATCGAGCCCTTCGGTGATCACCTCGCCGGGATTGAACGGCAGCGGCTTGGTGCCCTTGTCCACCTTGATGCCGGGCAGCGCGCCGGTCTGCTCGATCACCTTGGCGAGCGGCGTGCCGTCCTTGGCCTTCTGGCGGATGGTCTCGTCGTAGAGGATCACGCCGGAGATGTGGTTCTTCATGGCCTCGGTTGAGCGGAACAGCATCTCGCGATAGTCGCGGCGGTTGCATTCCGTGTTCTCGGTCTTGATGGAGTCGAACCGCTTCTTGATGGTTCCCGTGCTTTCGTCCGCGGCCAGAATGCCCTTGCCCGGCGCCACCATGGCCTCGGCCACCTGCTCCAGCGTCATAGCTCCTGTCATGGTTGATTCTCCCGCCGTACCTGGGTTTTTCACGCTCGCCATGGCATAGCGCGGATGCCGCCCCCTTGCCAATCGCCCTGGCCCAATGTTGCGTTCATGGTTTCCGAATTGGCGCCTCGCGAGCCTGTCGCTCGGGCCGCGCAGCCTGCCACTATCGTGACGATCACTGCAGCTTCCATACGATGGCGAGCGCGGCAACTGCCAGCACGCTCACGGCACCGACAAAGCTCCCGAGCCGGGAACCGCCGACGAAGGCCGTCATCACCGCTTTCGCGACAGTATTGACGCCGGCGGCGATCAGGATCGCGGTGCCGGCATCTCTCAGTCCGACCTCGTCGCCGGCAAGACGCGCCATCGAGAGCGTGAGGGCATCGACATCGGCGATGCCGGAAACGGCTGCGAGCAGGAACACGCCTGCGGGGCCGGCGTAGCCGGCGACAGTCTTGGCGACCAGCATGATGACGGCGATGAGGGCGGCGAGCTGCAGCACCGTGCCCAGATCGAACGGGCTCTTGAGATCGAGCCTCGGCTCGGGAGTGTCGGGGCGCCTGCTCTTCCTCAGCAGGACCGCGGCGCCGAGCAACAGCACCGCTGCGCCTGCAGCAGCCGGCCACAACACGGTGGCGATCAGATCGGGCTTGAGCGTGCCGGCCAAGACGACGATGCGCGCAAGCATGGTCACCCCGGCCAGCAGGATGCCGCCGGCCAACAGACCGGTGCTGCCAGGGTGCTCGCGGGCGAGGCGGGCAAACGAGAGGGTCGTTGCGGTCGAGGAGGCCAGTCCGCCGGTGACGGCCGCGGCCGCGATACCCTTGCGATCGCCGAGCACGCGCACGGCGACGTATCCGGCGAAGGACACCCCCGCGATCAGGATTGCGAGCAGCCAGATCTCGGCGGGGTTGAGCACGTTCCAGGGATCGACGGTCCGGTTCGGCAGGATCGGCAGCAGCAGGAACGACATGGCCAGCAGCACCAGCGCGCTGCGCAGCTCGGGCCAGGTGAGCTCGCGCACCCAGCTGTGTAGTCGCTCGCGCAGCGCCAGCAGGATCGCCATGGCCACGGCCGCCGCCACCGCGACGATCTCGTTGCCGAGCGTGGCGTAGGCGCCGAGCACGAAGGTGAGGATGCCCGCGACCACGCCGGTCACGCTCAAGTTGTTCTCGGCCTTGGCCTCCAGGTAGCTGAAAGCGGTGAGGGCACCGGTGAAGGCGATCAGGCCTGCGGCGAGCACGATGGGAGCGCTGACGATGGATATCAGCCCGCATATGCCGCCGAGCAGGCCGGCAAGCGCGAACGTGCGCAACCCTGCGGTCCGCTGACGGTCGCTCTCCTCCCGCGTCTGCCAGCCGCGCTCGAGGCCAACGAGCAAGCCAATGGCAAGCGCGACCGCGAGACGGCGAAAAAGCTCTTCCTGGCCCATTTATCGGTGTCGTTCTCGCATCAGACGGACGCGCCGTGCAGTAAGCACGGGCGAGCTATCGCCGCACCGGATTCGCCAAGGCTCTGAGTTCTGCATGCCCGAGCCGGCCGCTCAAGCGTCATCGCCCATGGCACAGTTCAACCCCCCGACACCCTTGGGGCTTGCCACGCTTGCCACGGTACAACGCGGACGCCGCCAACCTGCCAATTGCCTCCGGCCCATGGGACAATTGCCCGCGGTCGGGACGCTAACCCGCCGACGATCCGTCGCGCGCTTGGTTGCCAGCCCGTGTCGCCCCGTCAGCTCCACCTCCCGCCCAGGGCGCCTCGAAAGTCGGGCCCGCAGGCGGAAGCATGCCACCACAGGTCTTACTGCCGTCGGGCCCGGCTGGCATTTGCGACGTCTGCGGACAGCGCGCGACCCCACTCAGTGTTTTTGCCGGTGTGAACTAGGGCAACAGCCGGATAGCCACAAAGTTTCCATCGTTCAGAGTGGAGGAGCAAAGTAGTCCTTATCGTGAGAAATGGAGACGAACGATGGTCAGACCAATCGTTCTTGCATTCGCCCTGTCGCTCGGTTCGTCGGTGTATGCCATGCCGGCCCCGTCCCTTCAGCAGTCGGACGACATGGTCGTGACCGTCCGCGCTGGCTGCGGCGCGGGCTATCGGCGCGTTCGTGGAGTTTGCGTGCGCAACACCGCAGTCCGCACTTTTCGGCGGTGCGCGGCTGGAATGCGTCTCGTCGGTGGCCGCTGCATCAGGAGGTGACATGGCGTCACCAAGGTGCCAGTCGACAGGCCTTGACGTTCAGGGTTTGCTGCTAGTCCTTCGGACGGCCGCTGCTACTCGGTAACCCGCGTTGCGCTCTCGCAAGGCGTTCGCGGCGGTGGACTGGTAGCACCGGCTCCTTCCAGTTGCCATCACACTTGCCGGCCTGGCAGCGGGGCGCGTCGCTTCGCATGGGTGGGCTTGCATGACGATGCGCGATCTGCTGCGCCTCGTGGCCGTTGGTGCGGCGGCGATTGCCAATCTGCTGCAAGAGCTACCGGCGCGCGCTGAGCCGGCAGGTGACACCAGTGTCGATGCGAACGGTCAGGCCTCGAAGGTCGAGCCGCCTCTCTCCGCCGACGGCATCTGCGGCACCCTGACCAAGGCCGCGGCCGACAATCAGCTGCCCGTCGAATTCTTCTCGCGTCTCATTTGGCTGGAAAGTCGCTTCAACCCTGACGCGGTCAGCCCGAAGGGAGCGCAGGGCATCGCCCAGTTCATGCCGCGCACCGCGTCCGAGCGAGGGCTGATCGACCCCTTCGAGCCGCTGGGCGCTTTGCGCGAGTCGGCCAGCTATTTGCGCGAGCTGCGCATCACGTTCGGCGGCAATCTCGGCCTTGCCAGCGCGGCCTACAACGCCGGTCCCGGTCGCGTGGAAGGCTGGCTGGCCGGCCGCCGCACTCTGCCCGACGAGACGCGCGTTTACGTTCGCCTCCTCACCGGCCACAGCGCCGACGCTTGGGCTTCGCCGCAACCGCCGCAGTGGCAGACTTCCGACATCCCGAAGGGGATCGGCTGTGTGGAGTTGGCCAAGCTCTTCACAGCCAATCTGCGCGCCCGTCCCGCGTTGGTTTCGAGCCCGGCCTGGGGACCCTGGGGCGTACAGCTCACCGCCAACTGGTCCGAGGGAAAGGTACTCGCCACCTACGAGCGGCTGCGGCGCGCGTTTGATGGCGTGCTGCGCGATCGCTTGCCGCTGATCCTGCGCGCCCCGCGCCGCGGCGGACATGGGGCCACCAAGTATATCGTCCGCATCTCGGAAAGGACGCGGGTGGGTGCCGACTCGTTGTGTGAGAGGCTGCGAGCGGCCGGCGGCGCCTGCATGGTGCTGCGCAACCCGCCTGCGCAGTAACGACCTGAAGCGCTGGCTCTTGACGAGCGCAGGCGTTCGAGACCCCAACTGCAGGACCTAGGGTCAGGACTCATTGACCGAGCCAAAAGATAACGGTTGCCGCGATGCAGATAGCGCTGAAGAATGTGTGGGCGCAACGGTCGTAGCGCATTGAGATACGCCGCCAGTCTTTTGGCCTTGCGAACATATTCTCGACCTTGTGGCGCTGTCGATACAAAGTCTTGCAGTATGTTGCGGGCGACCGGCGCTTGGCTCGCGGTGGAATGCAAGGCGTGATGCCGCGTCCGGCGAGCCCTGGGGTGGAGATTTTGCAGCATGGCGAAGCTCGTCTTCGGAATGAACCTGTCCCTGGACGGCTATGTCGACCACCAGGAATTTGCGCCAGGTCTCGCGCTCTTTCGTCACTTCATCGAGCAAGTGCGCGGCCTGACGGGCAGTGTGTACGGCCGCCGCTTGTACGAGGTCATGCGCTATTGGGACGAGGACCATCCTGAGTGGGGCCTGGAGGAACGCGACTTCGCGGCGGCGTGGCGGAGCCAACCGAAGTGGGTCGTGTCGCGCTCGCTGAAGTCAGTCGGCCCCAACGCCACACTTGTCGAGGATGACATCGAGGCGGTGATACGTGGCCTGAAGGCTCGGCTCGTTGGGGAGATTGATGTTGGCGGACCAGACCTGGCACGAAGCCTGACCGACCTTGGTCTTATCGATGAGTATCGACTTTACTTCCGTCCCGTCGTGCTCGGTCGTGGCAAGCCATTCTTCGCCGGCCCCCGGCCGCCGCTCCGCCTTGTGGCCAGCGATCGGATCGGCGAGGACGCGATCAGGCTGACCTACGTTCCTGCTTGATTGCGCGACTCGCCCTCCGGACTGCGCCGACGCGCTGACCTAGTTGCTCCGGCATTCCTGGATCGCCGTCTGCCAGGGCTCCTCGGCCGCAACCTTCCCCGTAAAGCAATCGATGGTTTGGCGGGCGTTGCGGCTGCCCGAGCACAAGTTCAGGGCATGCGGCGCGGTCCACCCCTTGCCGCCGCCCCAGCTCACCTTGCCGCGCATCAGCTCCTCGTAGCACCTGACCGGCTCCTGCGAGGTCTCCGCGCCTTGGCACAGGCGCGCGGCCCACGGGCCCGGCGACTTCCACCTGCCCTGCACGGCCAAAGCGCAGGCTCCCTTGGGCTGCGCCGCTTTCGCGTCGGGCAATTCGGGCACCTTGACGCTGCCGGCCACCGCCACTCGGCAGTGCTGACCTTGCCGCATCGGGCGGCTGGGAGGCAGGCGAGTTCTCCGCGTCCTTCTCGCCGGTGGCCGCCGCGGCGGCGGGCGGCGGGTTGGCTGGCTCCGCATTGGGCTCGGCCTTCGCCTCGCGCAAAGCTTTGAGCTGGGCCTGAGCGCCCTGCAGCGCAGCCTTTGCCTTGTTCAAATCCTCCCGCTCTGCGGCACGATCCTGCTGCAGCTTGTCGATCTGCGCCTGTAACGCACTAGCCCGCTCCGCGGCCGCCTTGGCCCGCGCCTCCTCCTGCGCGATCTTCTCGCGGGCGGCGGCAAGTTCCGTCTGCGCGCTGAGCTTGCGCTTTTCGAGCTCGGTGGCCGCACCTTTGGAGGCCGCCAGAGCCGCTGCCGCTTCGCCCTTGCGCTGACGTTCCGCTGTCAGCTCTGCCAACGCCTGCTGCAAAGCGCGACGGATCTCACCCGCAGTCGAGCGCTGCTCGGCCAGCTTCTCTTCCGCGTCCTTGGCAGCATCCTCGGCCGCAGCCAGCCGCTTGCGCTCCTGTGCGAGCTGCTCCGATGCCCCGTCCACTCTCGCGGCCGACGCCGTGTCGGCGCGGACGTAGGTCCGATGGGCCACCCACCCGCCCGCCGCCGTCAGCGCCATCGCTGCCGCAAGCGCCAGGCCGCGAGCCAGCACGCGTCCCCCGGAACGGCGACCGGAGCGCACAGTGGCGTCGGCCTGCGCCAAGCCCGGATCGTCAGCCCCCCGCTGCCTATCGGCGTCCGCCAAACCGTAGGCGCGGGTGCCGAAACTCCACAGGTGACCTTCCAGGTCGCTGCAGGTGTAGAACTGCCCGCCGAGGCCGTCGTCCTGCGGCTCGATCTCGATCTTGGCGCCTGCGCGTTCGGCCTGCGCGCGATGGGCTTTGGCGTCCCGCACGGTCACATAGCAGACCTGGGTATTGGCCCCTCCAACCGCCTGGGGTTGGACGAGAAGCTCGTCGAGCCCCAGGTCCGCAACCGGCAGCACCAGAACGAAGTTGGGGCCCAGTTGCAGCAAGACGTAAGTGACGTCGCCATTGGCGCCGTGCACCGTCTCGTGCTCGGAAAAGCCGAAAGCCCTGCAGAGCCACCGCGCGGCCGTGCCGGGGTCCCGATAGCGCAAAACGGGAGTGATCTTCGTGGCGAGTAGCATGGCGCTCCGCGCAAATAGCGAATTCCCTAAAGTCGCCCGCGGCGGCACGCCCCGCAATTTCAGCTTTGCCGCAATGGCCCAATGCTACCCAAATCCAACGCCGATGCCCATGGGTCAGAACTTCCCAGCTCCAGGTTCAATCTCGAGCCTGCCGTAGAACCACTCTGTCGGCGATGCCGCGCATGGCCCTGACGCGTGCCACTGGGGTAGGATTGATGCAGATCATGGCGCCATTGCGCTGCTCTGTTTCCAGGATACAAAGAGCAGAAAGTGGGCACCTGGCCGAGGTCGCCATTTCTGCGCAGGGAGCAGACCCGATGACAGCTACCACCTCCGAAGTCGACAACGCGCCCAACGCCAAGCACCTGCTTGAGAAATCCGGGCTGGCCCGCGGCGACGCCAGCGCCTGGCTGGCGGCGCTGCCGGAGCTGCGCAAGGATTTCAGTCTCCGACGCCCGCGCCTGCTCGAGCTTCTGGGAGCTTGGCCGCAAGCTCCGCCGGCAGCTGCCGACGCGGACGGCTCGCAATCCGGATCAGGCCGCTGCCGCCGCGCTCATCCTGGGCAAGGAGCGGAGCTTGCGCGAGCGGTTCCTGAGCCTGCATGTCGACGAGCTGTACGCCAGGCTGACGGCGGGCAAAGCCAAGTTCGTGCGCGTGGAGCAGCTCGTGTCGGAGGCCGGCAAGGTCGTTCCTGGCCTGACGCCAGGCCCCGAAGCCCTGGAAGCCGAGCACGAGCTGCCGCTCAAGGAGAAAGACGGCATCGAGGTCGACCAGGGCATTTTGCTCTCCCGCGTCCTGGCCCGACCCGAGCTTGGCCTGCACCTCTGCCACGCCATGCTGCTGCCGCGCCCGGAGTCGCTGGAGCTGCTGCCGCGGCTGCAGAAGGACGGCTCGGTCGACCTCGGCACCACCCACGTGAGTCGCCAGGGCAAGGCCACAATCGTCGAGCTGCGCTATCCGAGGACCCTCAATGCGCTCGACGACTCGACCATCCCCTCCATGGAGATCGCGGTCGACCTCGCCAACCTCGATCGCGGCACGGAGATCGCGGTGCTGCGCGGCGGCGTCGTCGAGCACAAGAAATATGCCGGCCGGCGCATCTGCTGCTCGGGCCTCAACCTCACCGGCCTCTACCAGGGCAAGATCTCGTTCCTGTTCTACCCGCTGCACGTGATGGGCTACGAGAGCAAGATCCTGCGCGGCCTCGCCAACCGCGAAGCCCCGACCCACGAGCTCGAAACATCCACCATCGAGAAGCCCTGGATCGCCGTGGTCGAAACCTTCGCCATCGGCGGCGGCTGCCAGCACCTGCTGGTGATGGACTACGTGCTGGCCGAATCCGGCGCCTACCTGACGCTGCCGGCCCGCAAGGAAGGCATCATCCCCGGCATGGCCAACCTGCGCCTGCCGCGCTTCGTCGGCGACCGCATCGCCCGCCAGGCCATCATGTACGGCCGCCGCATCGACTGCGACAGCCCGGAGGGCCGCATGATCTGCGACGAGATCGTGCCTGCCGGGCAAATGGACACCGCGCTGGCGAACGTCATCGACGGCCTCACCAGCTCCGGCATCGTCAGCTTCGTCGGCAACCGGCGCCAGTTCCGCATCGGCCAGGAGCCGCTCGACCTCTTCCGCCGCTATCTCGCCTCCTACATGCGGGAACAGGCCTACTGTCATTTGAGCGACGGCCTGATCTCCAACCTCGAGCGCTATTGGAACGCGCAGTCCCGCTAGGGCTGTCCGCCCGACCGGCGGAGCTTGCCGCCGCCGCTTCACGGAGAAATGAAAGGCATTTCCATTCTGGGAGCGTCGCGGCAGCAGGGCTCGGTGCGAAGCTTGCCGTAGGCCGTGAACAGTGTCGATCCGGCATCTCCGGAGCGCTCCATGTACTCCTCGAGCAGGGGGGCGCTGCACGCGCGCCACGCTGCGACATCCTCTGCGGGCAGCTCGATGACGCGCATTCCCTGCCGCAAGGCAAACGCGTACGCCTGCGCCCTGATCGTTACAAAACGCGCCCACATGACGTCTTGCGCGTCTTTCGCCAGCTCGAGGAAGATCTGCTGATGCTCGGGCGAGAGCCTTTGCCATGCGTTGTCGTTGATCACGACCATGAACAAACTCGGAGCGTACCGCAGATCGACAATTGTCTTGGCGACGCGCCACAGGCCACGCTCCCTGACGTTCATGATGTCGGCTGCGGCTGCCTCGACCGATCCGTTCTGCAGCGCAGTGAAGAGCGAAGCCGGTGAAACAGGAGTGGGAGCGCCTCCGCAGACCCTTACCAGGTCTCGCATCTGCTTGTCGGGGGCGCCGATGATGCGAGTAGCGATAGCTGCCGGATTGGTGGCGATGATGTTCCTCGCCAAGAGCACACTGGAGCCGTAAGGCTGCCACCACAGGACGCGTGCGCCGGTCCGACTGAGGATCTCGCTGTCGATCAGCGCTCGAATCTCGCTTTCCTGGCTGGTTGCGGCTTGGACGAGGGCATCGAAGTTGAACAGAAAGGGCTGCAGGAAGGCTTCTGCGAGTGGAACGTCGCTGGCGAACTGACTGAGCGGGGTTGCACCCATCTCGATCGTTCCAGACCCGACCGCAGACACCACTCCTCGCTCGTCGAAGTTTTGATTCTCGCCTTGGATCTCGATCCTGATCGCACCACCCGTTAGAGCCGCGACTTGGCGCGCAAACTCGCGGATGTTCTGGCCGGTGGGACTGTCGGTGGCGATCGGCAACCCCAGGTGCAACGTGGAGGTTTGCGCGAGCGCTCGGGGCACTTCAGCCGCGCACAGTACCGCGATGAGCAGGTAGAGAACGGTGCTGCATCCGCACGGCGCATCTCCTGGTTTCCGTGCTGGCAACGGAGCACTCTCGGGTCGCGACAAACGCTTATGGCAAGGTGGTCGCCGGGGGCCGGAACGGCACGCCTCGCAGATCGGGTGGGAACTCGTGGTCGATAAAATACCGTCTCTTGAATGATCAGCTAGCTGTGTGTTCCAAATTTGGCACGCTTCGCCCGTTCGCGACGGTTCATCGGGCGTGGGCCCTGGATCGCCCGTGGAAAGTCGGCCTCCGCAGCCGGCTGCTTGCGAGTGCGCTAGTCCCCCGTCGGGGAGATGCGAAACTCGATCACCTCCTCCAGTGCGAGCAGATGTTGCGACAGCTGCGCGGCTTTTCCGGGGTCGCGGCTGCGGATGACCATGCGATACTCGAAGAACTTCCCCTCGCCCACCAGCCGCGTGGAGAGGTTCGCGATCGTGAAGCCGTGCCCCCCAATCAGATCGCGCAGCTTGGCCTCGGGCATCACGGTGTCACGTTTGAAGCGAACGTGATGATGCGCGTAGAACTCGCTCGGCAGCCAGTTCTCGAAAGCGCGAAAAGCGCTGAGTACGAGAAGGGTGGCAGCGGTGCCCAACAGGGCCGGAACCCAGAACCCTATGCCGACGAGGATGCCGATCGAGGCCGTCACCCAAATGGACGCCGCCGTGGTGAGGCCGCGAACCGTCAGCCCCTCCTTGAAGATCACGCCGGCGCCGAGAAAGCCGATGCCCGTCATGATGCCCTGCGCCATGCGGGTCGGATCGGTGCGGATGGCATCCAGGGCAACCTGCGTCATCCATTCATTCTGATAGACGGTCACCAGCATCAGCAGCGCCGACGCGACGCACACCAGCGAATGCGTGCGGAACCCTGCCGGGCGTCCGTGAAAGCTGCGCTCCAGGCCTATCAACCCGCCAATCAGCAGAGCTCCGAAAATTCGCAGCGTCATCACTGCGAGCTCATGGCCGATGAGCGCGTTCACTTGGTCTATCACGTGCAGACCTTGCCTCTCATGCTTCCTCGCCGCGCCTGCGCGGACGCCCTATCAGATGAACCCCAACAGCGCCACTCGGCCGCCCGATACCTTGGCGGCCGGGAGTCAGAACTTGAATGACGCTTGGCCGCCCTTTGCCGCCTCGAACCGGAAGCCTTCCAACTCGAGCATGCGCTTCTTTGACGCCGCGCCCCCTGGAGCCGAAAAGCCGCCGATCTTGCCGCCGGCGGCCAAAACCCTGTGACACGGAATGATCAGCGGGATCGGATTGCGGGCCATTGCTTGACCGACGTCGCGCGCCGCCTCTGGCCCGCCCCCGACCTCTTTGGCAATAGCGCCGTATGTGGTCGTTTCCCCCCACTTGATCCGCCGCGCCGCTGCGTAGACGCTCTTGAAGAAGTCTTCCTGTCCGCGGAGATCGAGCTCGAGTTGCGAAAAGTCCGTAGCCTTTCCCTCGAAATAGCGCTGCACAGCAGCGATCGCCTCGCTCATCGACTGAGGTGAATCGGCCGCTTCGGCATCCGGTATCCGGCGCAGCATCATGCGTTCGGCGGCCTCGGGGCTCTTGGCTGGCAGCTGGAATCGCGTGATGCCCGCCTCGTTCCAGGCGATTCCGCAGAACCCATGCGCGGACTCGAAGACGCAATACCGATGCAACGTGTTCATGGCGCGGCTTGTATCTGGTTGCAGTACCACATGAGTTAGTGGTCCAGGATGGGAACTCAACCCGATACACGTGCACCGGCTGCGGCAACGCGTGCGTTCGGGCCGGTGCCAACGTGAGATAGCATAAAGCCGATTGCAGCCGTTGGAACACGCCATGACGGAAACTGCTGCCACCACCCTTCCCGCCCGCAGAGACTTCATCGTGCAGACGGCGGCCGCGTTCGTCGGCGTCGGCGGCGCGCTGTCGCTGTGGCCCTTCATCGACCAGATGAACCCCAACGGCGCCACGCCGCCGCTTCCGGTGACGGATGTGGACTCGAGCCCGATCGCACCCGGCCAGATGATCCTTGTCGCCTGGCGGGGCTCGCCGATCTTCATTCGCCATCGCACGCCCGAAGAGATTCGGCTTGCGCGCAGCACGCCGCTCAGCGAGCTGCGCGACCGCTACGCGCGCAACGAGACGCTTCCCGCAAGGACACCCGCAACCGACGAGAACCGCACGCAGGAGGGGCATGACAGCTGGCTCGTCGTCGTCGGCGTCTGCACGCACCTGGGCTGCCTGCTGAAACCCGAACCCGTTGCGGAATACGCAAGTGAAGGCATCAGCTTGTTCTGCCCGTGCCACGCGGCGCGGTTCGACCACTCCGGGCGCGTTCGCAGCGGGCCGGCTCTCACCAACCTTCCCGTGCCGCCCTACCGCTTCCTGACACCCACCCAGATCCGGATCGGCTAGGTGGTGGAATTGACAGAGCGTTAACCGTGAAGCGCGCGCAACCCATTCCCCTCCCCTTGATGGGGAGGGGTTAGGGGTGGGGTGAAAACGCAAGGGCGGCCCATATTCATCACCCCCACCCCGACCCCCTCCCCGCAAGGGGGAGGGGAGCCCGCGCGGCTTGCTCCCGACTAAACCCTCAGCGAATGTGAAGATCGGGTCGAGGATCGCACCGCCCCGCGGCTCACGAGAACATGCGAAACGTCGCGTTCGCCCGCGCGATGGTCTCGCCGTCGGCGGTGATCAGCGCGTCGGCAAACCCCAAGGTGCCGCCGGCCTTGATCACCCGCGGCTCTATCCTGAGCCACTGCCCGAGCTTGGCGGTCGCCACGTAGTCGACGGTGAGGCTCACCGTCAGCGCGCCCTTCACGCCCGGGGTGGCAGGCGACGCACGAGAGCCCCATGGCGTTGTCGGCAAGCGCGGCGATGACGCCCCCGTGCACGAAGCCGCGGGAGTTGCAGTGCGCCTCGCGCAGCCACAGCCCGATCTCGACGTTCCGCTCGCCGCGGCGCGAGAACAGCGGCTCCCACGGCGCCGTGACCGGGCTCGTCTTGAAGTGCGGCGCGAACCCTTCAGGCGCCGCTTGCGTGTCCATCTCGCCCTCCACTCGGCGCGCTGCGGCGCAGGTCTGCCGCGACTCAGCGGTGCTTCTTGAGCTCGAGCCGGCCGATCTGGTTGCGATGCACCTCGTCGGGGCCGTCGAAGATGCGCATGGAGCGCGCGTGGGCGTACATCTCGGCGAGGCCGAAGTCCTCCGTCACGCCGGCGCCGCCGTGCGCCTGGATCGCATAGTCGAGCACCTGGCACAGCATGTTGGGCGCGGCGACCTTGATCATGGCGATCTCGGCGGCGGCGGCCTTGTTGCCGACCTTGTCCATCATGTCGGCGGCCTTCAGCACCAGCAGGCGCGCCTGGTCGATCAGGATGCGCGACTCCGCGATGCGCTCGAGCGTCACCGTCTGCTCCGCGAGCGGCTTGCCGAACGCGACGCGCGCCCGCACCCGCTTGCACATCTTCTCCAGCGCCACCTCGGCCTGGCCGATCGCGCGCATGGCGTGGTGGATGCGCCCCGGCCCCAGCCGGCCCTGCGCGATCTCGAAGCCGCGTCCCTCGCCCAGCAGCATATTGGCGACCGGCACTTCGACGTTCTCGAACTCCACCTCGGCATGGCCGTGCGGGGCGTCGTCGAAGCCGAACACCGGCAGCCAGCGCAGGATCTTCACGCCCTTGGCGTCGCGCGGCACGAGGATCATCGACTGCTGCTTGTGCCGATCCGGATTGGCGGGATCGGTCTTGCCCATGAAGATGAACAGCTTGCAGCGCGGGTCCGACGCGCCCGACGACCACCACTTGCGGCCGTTGATGATGTAGCTGTCGCCGCGCCGCTCGATGCGGGCTTCGATGTTGGTGGCGTCCGAGGAGGCGACGCGCGGCTCGGTCATGGCGAAGCAGGAGCGGATCTTGCCTTCCAGCAACGGCTCCAGCCATTCCTTCTTCTGCGCTTCCGTGCCGTAGCGCTCGATCGTCTCCATGTTGCCGGTGTCGGGCGCCGAGCAGTTGAACACCTCCGGCGCCCAGGCCACGCGGCCCATGATCTCGCACAGCGGCGCGTATTCGAGATTGGTGAGCCCGGCGCCGCGCTTGGACTCGGGCAGGAACAGGTTCCACAGCTCCTCGGCGCGCGCCTTCTTCTTGAGTTCCTCCATCAGCGCCGGCGGCTGCCAGCGGTCGCCCGCTGCCACCTCGTCCTTGTAGCGCTGCTCGTTGGGATAG